>CAJUKU010000005.1 GCA_910587425.1 uncultured Muribaculaceae bacterium | reverse complement strand
CCGCGACCCCGACCTTGGCAAGGTCGTGCTCTACCAACTGAGCTATTTTCGCATGTTTAGTAGCCTGAAGCTTTGCGGAGCATTATTTCATTGTTCTCTTTGAGCGAAAAACGGGACTCGAACCCGCGACCCCGACCTTGGCAAGGTCGTGCTCTACCAACTGAGCTATTTTCGCGTTGGTCAACCGGTGTTTTTCCCGATTGCGATGCAAAGGTACGACGTTTCTGAATACTGACCAAATATTTCGGCGACTTTTTTCGACCTGTCTTTGCATTTTGTTATTAAACCGCTGATTGCGTGAGTGAAAAAAATCACTCGGGGATGTGGCGGGTTTTGGCGTCGGTATGGCGTTCAGCGTGCGGTTGTGGCTATGAGGCGCTCAACGTCCTCTTCGGTGCCTGTGAACGGACCTTTGCGTGCGAGCTTGATTGTGCACATTGCGGCGGCGAATGTCCCTGCCTCTACAAAATCAGCGCCACGGCTTCTTTTATAAAGGTAGCCAGCCATGTATGTGTCGCCGCATCCGGTGGCGTCGACCAGTTCTGTCGCGGGAATGGCAGGTATCTCGTAGAAAGTGGTGCCGTCGTATATCAGCGATCCTTTGTCGCCAAGTGTGAGAAGCACCTCTTTGCATCCCCAGCCGGCGAGAATGCGTGCGGCACGGTATGGATCGCTCTCTCCGGTCACTACCTCCATCTCCTTTTCGTTTGCCTTCAGTATAGAGATGTATGGCATAGCCTCGAGTTTCTCGTCGTAGTCCACAGCTACAACCTGTTCGCCCTCGACTTTGCGCAGGTAGCCTTGCACGTCGACGGCTACAATGCCGCGGCTTGCGAGATCCTTGATCACGTCGAGGCTGAAGTCATCGGCAAGAAGTGTGCCGAGGTGGAATATGCGCGCGTTGACTCCTGAGAGGTTCTCGACGGTGAAAGGGTCAGCTTTCGCGAGCACGCGCTGCGTGCGGTCGTTCATGTCCTCACCATACTTGTTCTCGAAATAAACGGAGCGTCGGCTCGGTATAAGTTTCACGTCTATTCCGTCGGCGCGAAGTTCGTCTACGGTATGTGTCTCTGTCTCGCCGAGCGATGTCACGAGTCGGAAGCCCGAATGGTCCATGTCGCGCAGCGCTTTGGCGAAATAGTAGGCGGTGCCTCCGGGCATGTGCGCCTCGAAGCGGGGGGTGATTACTTTGTCGAGTGTTATGTGCCCTATGCAGCAGATTTCAGGGGTGTTCATTTTGTTTTCAGATTGGAAAGCGCGTAGATCAGTACCATGAGGTAGCCTACGGCGGGGACTATGAATGCGGTCGACATTGAGGTAGCATCGGCTATGGCACCCATGAGAGATGTTCCTACGGCGCCGCCGATGGGTGTCATCATGAGGAATGATGATGCTATCTTCACTTCACTTCGGCTTATACCGGCGATTGTGACCGCGAATATGGTGGGGAACATTATTGCTTCAAAAGCGTAGCAGGCGAACAGACCTGCATGTGAGATCGCTCCGGCGTTAAGAACCACGGCAATCGCTCCGGCTACGGTAAGTACGGCGCACGCGGCGAGCACTCTTGGTGCGGCGATGCGGCTCATGATCCAGCTGCCGGCGATTCGTGCCAGCATGAAGAGTCCGAGGGCACCGAAAGAGAGGACTACTGATGCTGTCGATTTATCCATCCATCCGTCGGATGTCGCGTAATTGATGAACAGGCTGTTGATCGAGATCTCCGCCACTTCGTAGCTGAAAAGGGCGAGGACTCCAAGCCGGAAACTGCGTCGGCGCCAGAGTGAGGCTATAGTGCTGCTGATGCTGGCGGTGGGGTTGGATTCCTTATCGTCATCAGATGATATTTCCGGAAGCTTCACGCGGGTGAACAGCAGGGCAACGAGCAGCACGCAGATGCCCATGATGGTGTAGGGTACAGCTACCGACGCTCCCTCGGTGGAGAACAGGAAACTGCCGACAATTACCGGCGCGAGTATGCATCCCGCTCCGTTGAATGATTGCGCGAGGTTGAGGCGGCTCGCCGAGGTGGCGCGGTCGCCGAGTTCGGCGGCGTATGGATTGGCGGCTGTCTCGAGAACGACAAGTCCGCAGCCTATCACGAACAGTGCTCCGAGAAACAGCGGGAACGACATCAGTTGTTCGCCTGGAATGAACAGCAGTGCTCCCGCACCGAACAGTATAAGTCCGAGTACAACTCCACGTCGGTATCCCCAACGGGTGATCACCATTCCGGCGGGAAGCGCCATGAGGAAGTACCCGAGATAGGTTGTGGCTTGAATGAGTGTGGATTGTGTTATTGAGATATGCAGCGACTCCTGAAAGTGCTTGTTCAGAACGTCGAGAATTGCACGCGCAAACCCCCACATGAAGAATAGCGATGTGATGAGGATGAACGGTAGCAGATATTTTTTGCTTACTAATCGGCTCATGAAGTGTCTTTGATTAATGAGCGGCAAAATTACGAAATTTTCGCAGTTCCGTGATTATCCCGCCGTTGTTTTCAACTTTGTTAAGAAATGTAGGGTTTGTTAGTGGTTGTTTTCGGCTCTTGAATGGTTGGTTTTTCTATTTGTTTTTGCGCTTTAATATGTTGATATAGAGTTGCGCGTCCTTTCACGGTGTGTGGGGTATGGTTCGCTGTGCTTCTGTCTTTGCTGTGTTAACAGACGTTTACACCATGCTCCTCCATTATCTTCCCCTATATAATTTAAGGTGTGCGATGTGAAATTTAGCGGGAGTAGGGTGCGGTATATGCTGTTTTTTGTTTAATTTTGCCTTTTAAATGGGGCGAAATGCCCGTATAGTACCGAATAAAAAACTTTAAGAATATATATCAGCATGAAATTCAATGTCCCAAGTAAGACGCTGCTCTCGTTCGTGTCGGCAGTGGGCAAGGTGATAAACACCAAAAATGCCCTGACAATCCTCAATAATTTCCTCTTTATTCTGGAGGGTGACACGCTCACCGTGAAGGCTTCGGACATGGAAAACTCCCTTATGGGACGACTTGAGGTGACCGAGGCTGAAGGCTCCGGGTCATTCTGCCTCGACGGGCACCGTATGGTCGATCTGCTCAAGGAAATGCCTGACCAGGGTATCACGTTTGAGATTGACGACGAGAATATGGAGGTGAAGATCACCTACCCCAACGGCGTGTACAACACAATGGCAATCAACGGAGTGGAGTATCCTACGGTAGAACCTACCGAAACCGAGGGTGCCGTCAACTTCGTATGCTCTACCGAGCAGGTGATGAAAGGCATCGAGAACACTATCTTCGCGGTAGGATCAGATCAGCTCCGCCCGCAGATGATGGGTATATTATGGGACGTAAAGCCCGACCGCATTATCTTCGTCGCCACAGACACCCGCAAGCTCGTGCGTTACACAAACGCTCTTTCGGCTCCCGGTTGCGAATGCTCGTTCATACTCCCCAACAAGGCTGCCACGGTGATCAAGAACGTTTTCAGCCGTGAGGCTGAGGTGCGTGTCAGCGTCACGGAG
This sequence comes from uncultured Muribaculaceae bacterium, assembly GCA_910587425.1. Taxonomy (GTDB): domain Bacteria; phylum Bacteroidota; class Bacteroidia; order Bacteroidales; family Muribaculaceae; genus Paramuribaculum. The sequence continues at coordinate 181,266 of CAJUKU010000005.1, read as the reverse complement.
AAGAGCATACTGTTTGAATCGGCATCCTATACCTTCGACTGCCGCGTGATCAAGGGCAGCTTCCCTCCCTACGACCGCGTGATACCGCAGAACAACCCCTATTCACTGACCGTCGACCGCCTGTCGTTCATCAACGCCGTTCGCCGTGTCGGAGTGTTCGGCGATGGTGGCAACGGGCTCGTGAAGTTCAAACTCGCCCCCGATTCATTGACCCTGCGTGCGCAGGACAACAGCTACGGCACATCCGGCTGGGAATCGGTTCCCTGCCAGTATGACGGCAATGAGATGCTCATAGGCTTCAGCGCACCCTGGCTCATAGAGATATTCAATGTGATAAACACCCCCGACGTGACCATGAAACTTATGGATCCGGGGCGCGCCGCTGTGTGTCTCCCCTCGGAGAGCGAGCCGGAGTCAGAACTGCTCATCGTGCTGATGCCAATGAGCGTAATTGAGTGAGCGTCATGAAGCTGAACCTGACAAAACCGCTGATATTCTTCGACCTGGAGACTACCGGCACAAACATAACGCAGGACCGCATCGTTGAGATCTCGCTGATAAAGGTGAGTCCCGACGGCGAGGAGGTGACCCGCACACGGCGCATTAATCCCGAGATGCCGATACCTGCCGAGGCGACAGCCGTGCACCACATCACCGACGATGATGTCAAGGACGCGCCCACATTCAAGCAGATAGCCCGCAGCCTCGCCGATATGTTCGAGGGTGCCGACATAGCCGGATTCAACTCCAACCGTTTCGACGTGCCGATGCTCGCCGAGGAGTTTGCCCGCGCAGGCGTTAGCTTTGATTTCACAAAGCCCCGCTATATCGACGTGCAGACGATCTTCCACCGCAAGGAGCAGCGCACGCTTGTAGCCGCCTACCGCTTCTACTGCGGAAAGGAACTCGACGGAGCGCACTCCGCCAATGCCGACACACGCGCCACCTACGAGGTGCTGATGTCGCAGCTCGACCGCTATGATGATCTTAAGAACGACATGGACTTCCTTGCCGAGTTCTCCCGCCAGGCAGGACACAACCAGGGCAAGAACGTCGACATGATGGGGCGCCTCGTCTATGATGACCAGCACCGCGAGGTTATAAATTTCGGCAAGCACAAAGGGCGTCTTGCCGAGGATGTGCTCCGCACGGAGCCGAGCTACTACCGGTGGATCATGGACGGCGACTTCTCGCGCAACACCAAGGACGCCTTCACGGTCGTCTACGAACGTATCAAATCAGCGCGCCGCAGGGATGCTCAAGGGTAAGCACATAATCCTCGGTATCACCGGCGGTATCGCGGCATATAAATCCGTGCAGCTCCTCCGGCTGCTCGTGAAGAGCGGCGCCGAGGTGCAGGTGGTCATTACCCCTGCCGGAAAAGAATTCATAACCCCTGTGACCCTCTCAGCACTGAGCGGCAAACCGGTAATCAGCGAGTTTTTCACCGCGAACACCGGTCAGTGGAACAGCCACGTCGACATCGGTCTTTGGGCTGACCTGATGGTGATCGCACCCGCCACGGCATCGACCATCGCCAAGATGGCTACAGGTGTGGCTGACAACATGCTCGTCACTACATATCTCTCGGCGAAAGCGCCTGTATTCGTCGCTCCCGCCATGGATCTCGACATGATGGCTCACCCCACCACGACGAGAAACCTGCAGCAGCTGCGCGCCGACGGCGTGCACGTGATTGAGAGCGCCACCGGCGAGCTCGCAAGCCACCTCGTAGGAAAGGGACGCATGGCTGAGCCGCAGGAGATCCACGATGCCATCGCCGCGTTTTTCGCATCGCGCGATGACTCTGCTCTTGCCGGACGCCGGATGCTCGTCACCGCCGGTCCGACATACGAGAAGATCGATCCGGTCCGTTTCATCGGCAATTACTCCACCGGCAAGATGGGCTACGCCATTGCCGACGAGGCAGCGCGCCGGGGCATGAAAGTGACCGTCGTCAGCGGTCCCGTTTCCGTTGTCCCGCAGGAGCCGGGAGTAGAGGTGATCCGCGTCGAATCAGCCCGCGAGATGCTTGCCGAGTGCCGTCGCCTCTTCCCTGAGCAGGATGTGGCGGTGATGTGTGCCGCCGTAGCCGACTATGCCCCTGCTGAGACTGCTGACCGCAAGATAAAACGCGAACATGACGACGTGCCGGTCATCCGTCTGGTGAAAAATCCCGACATCGCCGCAGCGCTCGGCGCTGAGAAGAAACCTGGGCAGAGGCTCATAGGCTTTGCCCTTGAGACCGACAACGCCCTCGCAAATGCCCGCGAGAAGCTCAGCCGCAAGAATCTCGACATGATCATACTCAACTCGCTCGCCGATCCCGGAGCCGGTTTCGGCACCGACACCAACAAAGTGACGGTGATACGTGCCGACGGCGCCGCTGAAGAGCTTCCGCTCATGCCTAAGCGCGACGTGGCTGCTGCCATACTTGACCGCCTGAGCCTATGAGTTTTCCGACGAAAATGTTGTTGAATCTGCTGCTTGCAGTGGCTGTCGTGGCGACGGCGCCTACCGCCGGAGCCGCCGAGCTCCGCTGCAAGGTAGAGGTAAACGCCGATGCCGTGTCTAATGTCAGCTCCGACCTCTTCACCGAGCTGCAGCAGGCTATCAGCGAATACATCAACAACACCGCGTTCACACAGGCACAGTTCGCCCCCGGCGAGCGCATAGACTGCCAGCTGTTTTTCACCATAAACTCTGTCGACGATGCCGGCAACCTCGCCGGAACGCTCCAGGTGCAGTCGACCCGACCGGTGTTCGACAGTGTCTACACCACCACACTCCTCAACTACAAGGACAACGACATATCTTTCGGCTACACGCGTGGTCAGCCACTCGTTTTCTCCGAGAACTCCGTGGAGAGCAACCTCACCGCGCTGCTCGACTTCTACGCCTACCTGATCATGGCTATTGACTTCGACAGCTTCTCGCCGCGCGGAGGCTCTGACTGCTACGATGCCGCCGCGCGCGTGGTGCAGCTCGCACGCACCTCCGGCGAGAAAGGATGGCGCGCCATCGACGACAACAAGAACCGCGCATCGCTACTCGCCGCTCTCACCGAGCCCCCGGCATCAGCCATACGCGACCTGATCTACACCTACCACCGCCTCGGGCTCGACCGCATGTCGGTGAGCCCCGACAAAGGGCGCGCGGAGATCACCGGTGCGCTCCCGACGCTACAGACCATAGCCCAGGCGGCTCCCATGTCGGTAGTGCTCTCCGCTTTCCGCGACGCCAAGCTCGACGAGCTCACAGGCATATACTCAAAGGCAAATACCGATGAGCGTGCCGATATCGCCGCTATGCTCCTCTCCATCTACCCGACGGAGCAGGAGCGGATAGGGCTGATCAAGGATCCGCCGCAGCGGTAGCCGTCAGCCTACAGACACACAGAAATCCGAAACGAACCATGCTTGAGACGTTACATATATCCAACTACGCGCTGATTGATGCCGTCGACATCGAATTCCGCCCCGGACTGAACATAATCACGGGCGAGACCGGTGCCGGCAAATCGATCATGCTCGGCGCACTCTCGCTGCTGCTCGGCGCACGTGCCGATACAAAGGCTGTGCGTCATGCCGAAGCTAAATCGGTGATTGAAGCCATGTTCCGGATAACTGACTATCCGGCTCTCGCAGAGTTTTTCACCGCCAACGATATCGACTGGGACGACACCCACTGCATACTTCGCCGTGAGATCGCCCCAAACGGTCGCTCTCGCGCCTTTGTCAACGATACCCCCGTGCCGCTCGCACGCCTCCAGGAGCTCGCCATGCAGCTTGTCGACATCCACAGCCAGCATCAGAACCAGCTCCTGCTCCGTCCGGAGTATCAGATGCGCGTCATCGACACCCTCGCCGGCAATGAGGAGCTTCTTGCCGACTATGCCAACAGATTCAACGCGTTCCGTGCCGCTCTGCGCCGTCTCAAGGTGGAGCGCAAGCTGCTTGAGCGCAGCCGCAGCGATGAGGAGTACATGCGCTATCAGCTTGAGGCTATCGACAATATCTCGCCTCAGCCCGGCGAACTCGAACAGCTCGAGCGCGAGCAGGAGGTGCTCTCCAACGCCACCGAGATCAAAAGCAATCTCTACGATGCCCTCCAGGCACTCACCGAGGGTGAGGACAACATATCATCCATGCTCGATGATGTCGCCGAGGCTTGCAGCCGTCTTGAGGGGGTGCTCGACCCCGACGATGCCCTCCCGGCACGCATCGAGGCGCTTAGCTCGGAGGTGAGCGACATAGCGCGCACGCTCTCCGCCGCCGACAGCCGTTTCAACGCCGACCCGCGCGATCTGGAGTCTGTCCAGGAACGTCTCAACGCCATATATGCCGCCATGGAGCGCCACAAGGTCGACACCCTGGAGCAGCTCATCGAGGTCCGCGATAAGTTGAGCGAACGCCTCGATGCGCTCGACAATGCCGACGACCGTCTGTCGGCTCTCGAGAAGGAGACCCGCCGCGCGCTTGCCCTCGCCCGCGAGGCTGCGGCGGTCATCAGCGAACGCCGCCGCAAGGCTGCCGAAAGCTTTGCCGCCGAACTGTTGGAGCGCGCCGTGCCACTCGGTATGAAAAATCTCCGCTGTGAGGTGCGCGTCACCCCTGCCGACATCTCCGCCACCGGCATGGACGCCGTGGAGTTCGTCTTCGCATTCAACAAAAACCAGCAGCTCATGCCCGTGGGCGGCGTGGCTTCCGGCGGCGAGATCTCCCGCCTGATGCTCTGCATAAAGGCTATCGTGGCTGACCGCATGAGCCTCCCCTCGATAATATTCGACGAGGTCGATACCGGTGTGTCGGGCGACGTTGCCAACCGTATCGGCGAGATGATGAGTCAGATCGGATGCTCCATACAGGTCATCGCCATCACGCACCTCCCCCAGGTGGCGGCACAGGGCACAAGTCACTACAAGGTCTACAAGGAGGACGACGAGCACGCCACGCACACGCGCATCAGCCGCCTGACCGACGACCAGCGCGTCGGCGAGCTTGCACTCATGCTCAGCGGCAACCCCGACGATCAGGCGGCACGCGCCAACGCTCTCTCGCTCCTCAAACGCAATAAACAATGATCAGCCGCTGTAAAGATACAGCCGCAAAAAGAAATAGAATATATGGAACGTGAAGATTACATCTACGGCATCCGCGCCGTCATCGAGGCTATCGAGGCAGGCAAGGACATCGACCGGATATATATAAAGAAAGACCTCTCGGGCGAGCTCGCTGCCGAGCTGTTTGAGCTGATACGCCGCCACCGCATCGTCAACCGGCGTGTGCCTCTGGAGCGTATCAATAAGATCACCCGCAAGAACCATCAGGGAGTCGTGGCTATCCTCTCGGCTGTCACCTACCATTCGCTCGACAATCTTGTGCCGCAGCTCTACGAAGCCGGGGTCACACCGTTTGTCGTGCTGCTCGACGGCATCACCGACGTGCGCAATTTCGGCGCCATCGCCCGCACCTGCGAGTGTGCCGCAGTCGATGCTCTCGTGATTCCGGAGCATGATAGCGTGAGCGTCACCGCCGACGCCGTCAAGACCTCAGCCGGAGCGTTGCACCACCTGCCGGTGTGTCGCGTCCACACTATCCTGCAGGCTGTCAAGGATCTACGCAAAAGCGGCTACAAGGTCGTGGCTGTCAGTGAGAAAGCTGACATAAACTATACAATGACCGACTACACCGTGCCGGTGGCTCTCGTCATGGGCGCCGAGGATCATGGCATCTCTCCCGAAGTGCTACGCGAGTGCGACACATTCGTCTCAATCCCCATGTTCGGCAAGATCGGATCGCTCAACGTCTCCGTCGCTACTGCTGTGGCTGTCTACGAGGTCGTACGCCAGCGCCTGCAGGCTGACATGGAGATAGTCTGATCCTCTCAGCGGTCGCTTGTCCCCGCTTCGAGCGCTTTCCACAGCGGTTCGTCAGGCACCGGGGCGGTGAGGTCTATGCTGATGCCGCTCACCGGGTGTGTGAACTCTATCCGGCGAGCCATGAGCGAGATTCCCCCGTCAGGATTGCTCCGCTTGTCGCCATATTTCAGATCCCCCTTGATCGGGCACCCTATCGAGGCGAGCTGCACGCGTATCTGATGCTTGCGCCCCGTCTCCAGATTGATCTCAAGCAGTGTGTAGCGTTCCCCCTGTGCCAATGTCCGGTAGCTCAGCGCAGCATGTTTCGCCCCCTCGCGCGGTGTCACCGAGTGATAGCTCTTGTTCCCCTGCTGCGAGGTGGTGATATAACCTTCTATACGCCCCTCCGGCTTCGGCGGACGGTTGCGTGTCAGCGCCCAATAGGTCTTGCGCACCTTTCCGTCGCGGAACAGGGCGTTCATCCGCTCCAGTGCCTTTGAGGTCTTTGCAAACACCACAAGTCCGCTCACAGGGCGGTCAAGTCGGTGCACCACGCCGCAGAACACATTGCCGGGTTTCGCGTATTTCTCTTTCAGGTAGGCGCGCACAGTCTCTACAAGAGCCACATCGCCGGTGCGGTCGCCCTGCACCAGCTCGCCCACAGCCTTGTTCACCACTATCAGGTGATTATCCTCGTAGACCACTTCCATAATGCCTGCAAAGTTACGCAAACCCCTCCAAAACCCCAAGAAATCAGCCGGAGCTCACATCAGATATATTAATTTCGGGAAATCCATCTTACCATTGGGAATTACTTATGGATTTCATGATTTCATAGGCTTTGCGCGCTCTTTCTTTCTCCTTTGTTGACACAGGGCGGGGATGCGAGATCAGTTGTTCGAAACGTTCGGCATCCTTTCCGTAAAGTACTGGAGTTTCTTTAATAGGTCTTGCCATATCAGAATATGTGGCTGTGCCGGAGCAATATGGCACAGCCACGATGGGTTATATTGCGTGATTATATCTGTTACTTCTCTTTCACGGCGCGCACATGTCTGCCGCCGGCGCTGCTGAGGAACTGTGTGGCAGGTCCTGTCACATCATCTGCAGATGTGCAGTTCTGCGACGTTATCTGTGTGCCGTTCATCGCTCCGGCAAGTTTCGAGCGCACGAAATTGCCGGTGATGTTATATATTGATCCCACCCAGGTGATGTATATGCTGTGTTGGAACGGCGATACATCAGCCGTCCACAGCGAGCAGTTCTGGTTCATGTATGCTGAGTAGTAAGGCGCAAGAAATCCATGCGAGCGTGTCGATAGCCATGCCGCCGCCGGAAGGGTGATGGTCGAGGCATCGCTGCGGTCATTATTGTCGTAAGCCTCCGGGTTGATGAAGAATGTATAGCCTATGGCTATGTGCGACTTCATCTGCATGTAGGAGTCATGGTTCATGTAGCTGCGGCGCGACACAGCCAATCCTTCGTTCAACATGTCGAAAGCGCGGTTAGGCGGCACACAGAATCCCGGAGGGCACGGATCAAAGACTGTTTTTGTGACATTGCGTGGATTCTGTGCTGCATTCAGATAGTTCTCCACGTTCGTCTGTCCCGAACACCACAGGTCGCTGTAGTATTTGTTGACCCGGTACATTCCGCTTTGGTAGCCGTTTGGCGCACGTCCTCCGGGATATGGCGAGGAAGGATCTTTAGGCGGATTTATGCCGGCGTTGTATATTCTGTCAGGATCACCCTTCCACCATGTCACGTAGTAGTTATTGTTGGTGGCACCATCATTACCTGGTTCCAGATCATAAAAGTTGAGCATCGCCCATGGCACGAGTGCTGATTCCGCCGGCGAAGGTTGCCAGAAGTAATTGTATCCGTCGGCAAGCGAATATTCGTCCACGTCGGGATACGTGTATTTGTCGCGGAACAGGTTTTTACTCGTCAGCTGTTCGTTGCTGTACAGCCTGCGCTTCTCGTAGGTCATCCCCTCGTAGGAGGTTGTGAATATCTTGCAGTCCTTCGTGGAGTGAAACATCACCATAAGCGGATCCTTGCGCCCCCAGTTGTAGTATGGCGCGCAGCCGCGTGTTGTCTGTGTCGACTCCTGGAGTATGTGGTAGAAGTTGGAGGTGGTGCGGATCAGCACGTTTCCGTGATGGCGGCACTGCTGTATCGGGCGCCACATCACCGAGCGCTCCTCGCCGCTGCCGCTACCCACGTCGGGGAAATGGTAGCCGAGGTCAACAGTCATGAAATCAAACGTCTCACCCTTGCGTGCCGTAGGGATAGTGCGCAGGTTAGACTGTATGTACGGATTATAGTCCGTGGTCCATATATGCCAGCTCCACATGATGGCTCCCTCCTTGTCGCGCACGCAGAGCAGCGTGTTGCCCTGGTCTATGAAATACGGCTCCACGTATATCGTCAGATACTCGTCGGTCAGGTTCACGAGCTGCACGGCGTTGATGGCGTTCGTTGCCACAAGTGCCGCATCCTTGATGTCGGCGGCGTTGCGCAGCCAAGGTCCCACGTCGGCGATCGCCTGATCATTGTGGGTCTGGAATGATCCGTATTCCAGCGACGTATAGGCGGGTGTGTTGACAGCCCCGTCCTTGAACGCGTTGCCATACACGAGCGGGAAGCGGTAGTAGCCCGGACCATTTATTATGTAGCAGTTTGCCGTGTTGAGCGGTGATCCCTCCATTCCGCCCGAGAGATCCACAGGATTCTCCGGCGTGCCCACTTCCGGTGCGTTGCGCAGGTCTATGTAGTGCTGGTTCTTCGCCATAAGGTCGAGGGCGCTCACATCCACATGCCCGTGCAGCGCCAGCCGCTCCTCAAACAGTGTCGGGTCTTTTTTCCCGCCGAGGTCGGAGGGGAGATACTCCTCCTTGGCGTCGGCTGGGCGGTCGTAGGTCACGTTCACCCAGTCAGGCTTCTTGATCTGGTTCCCCGCCTGATCGTAGAACACCGGTTCCCACGGTACGGGAACGATCTTCACGAAGTCGCCCCCCTTGGTGTAGTACACGGCGTAGCTTACAACCGTGAAGTCATCGTAGCCCCCCGAATAAGGGTATTTTCCGCCATCCTTCACCAGCTTGAGCACATATTTTATGTCAAACGTCTGTATGAAGTATGTCACAATATAACCCTGCTTCCACGTGTGCTGCGGGCCGTCGGTGGGAGTGCCGTCGGGATTCGTCTGTGTCACCTCCTTGAAGTCGAGCTTGCCGTAGAGCACACGCTCATGCTCATCCACCTGATCGTCGAACTCGAAGATCACGATCGCGCCCTCCGGCAGCTGCTGCGGCATCATCAGCAGTGTGTGCTCGGCGTCGGTTATGCACCAGCGGTCTCCATCCTTGTCGAGTTCGTCGAGCACCGGTTTCTCCAGGAAGTCACCATTCTCGCGTGAGAGCACGAATTCACATTCTGCATTATCCGTGAGTGTCCATGTGCCGCGCTTGTAGGTGTTGTCGTCTGTTGTAGTCGACAGATCGTCAGGCTCCGTAGGATATTTGTAGTCGGCAGCGCCATGCACGCCGCGTATGGTGATCTTCTTTATGTGCTGCGCCATATATTCGTCGTCGACTATGAAGCGCACTCCCGTGAGCAGATGCTCGAACTGCAGCGGCACCGAGCGGTAGTAGTCGCCGGGCGCGTCGACAGCCTTTGCAGCGAGATCCACCTGATCCTTCACGCTATCCGGCACCGTGTAGTGAAACGATGGCGTGCCGGTAGCCGTATCGTACCAGCTAAGCCACTCGTTGTCCTGCATCTCATCGTATGGAGCGTAGGCGAAGAAGCGTATGTAGTTGATCTCCGGATCAGGACCAAGCTCATTCCAGAACCATGTCGTTGATGTGGTGTTCCATATATCACCACTGCTGAACGTCACCAGCTCGTTGTCCATCACCGTGATGCGGCTGTCGAGATCGTCGAATGCAACCTTTTTAACGTTATTGTCGGCATCCACATACGTCTCATTGTAGTAGCAGATGCCGGTCACGCCTATATTGCGGTAGCGCTCCGTGATGTTTTTCTGATCCACGAGCACCCCGCGGGAACTCTCTCCTCTCTCTCCTCCTGGGCGTGGAAATGACGCGAGCAGTTCCTCGGTTATCGGTTGCTGCTTCACCTCCATGCGCCCCGAGGGTGCACCTGATGCATCAAGCAGATCCACAATATCCGTGTATGTCAGGAACGGACCGTTATGGTCATCGCCCGGCGTGGGAGTGTTGGTGTTCCATCCCGGATGATAGAAGCCATCTTTGTTCAGGAAGCTGTTGAACTTACCGTTCGCTAAATCGGCGTCGAGGTCGGCTTTCTGCGGATCGCGCGGCTTGCCGTCTACGCTCTTCTCAATGAAATCGCCCGGATATAGACGGTTGTCAATGCTCTTGAGCGTTGTCCAGTCGAAATCCTCCTCGTCGGCACGGCTCCACTCATACTTGTTGCGGGCTATGCTGAATGACACGTCAAGTGATTGCTGCTCATTGTTTTGCGAGTGGGGGGGGGTGATATCATCCGAGCATGCCGTAAGCACCACCGAGGCTATCGCGGCGGCAACTGCAATTGTGTATGTCAATATCCCTGTTTTCATTATGCGTATTCGTTATATGGTAAAGGAAAGATATTGAGTATACGTGCCGCCGCCGGAGCCATATCTTCAGGCTCCGGCAGCCTCACGCGGATTTATTTCTCTTTCACAGCGCGCACATGCCGACCGCCCGAGCTGCTCAAGAATGAGGTGGATCGTGCACCTACATCTGTGCAGTTCTGTGCGGTTCCTCCTGTGCCGTCCATAGAACCGGCTAATTGGCTTGGCAAGAACATATCTGTGATATTGAATATCGATCCTATGTATGTCTTACCGGCACTTATCATGCTGATATCAGCAGTCCATAGCGAGCAGTTTTGATTCATATATGCACTGAGCCATGGCAGGCACCAATGACCGTCGTCGTCGCGACTGCGGTCGGAGATCCATGCGGCTGCAGGGAAATTGATGGTGGCGGCATCGCTCATGTCATCAGCATCGGCTGCCTCCGGGCTGATATAGAAGGTATAGCCTATCGACAGGTCAGATCGGATCTGCATATAACCTTCCTTGCCCAGTTCCGGGTGTTTGCGCTTTATGGAATAGTTTATGTTTATGCGGTCGAACGCGCGGTTCGGCGGGACACAGAATCCGGGAGGGCATGGATCAAATACAGTTTTCACGACGTTGCGTGGATCTGTAGCGGCATTCAGGTAATTCACGTCAGCACCTTGATCGGCACACCATAGGTCATGGTAATACTTGTCGATTCTATGTAAATTGCTCTGATATCCATGGGGGGTGGATGAGGGCCATGTTTCGCCATCTTTTACAGGAACCGGACCGGGATTGGTGATGTTTTCAGAAGTACCTTTCCACCAGGTATTGTAATAATTGTTGTTTGTTGATCCATTATCTGAACCTGCGCGACGGAATGTAAGCATAGCCCATGGTACGAGAACCGATTCTGCAGGCGTTGGTTGCCAGAAGTAATAGTGTCCACGATCGAGCGACCATTTGTAGCTTGTCAGTGCTGTGTTGTCGTAGAGACGTCTCAGCGAATATGTTGCAAAATAGTACGAGGTGCTATACTTATAGAAGAATATCTCATCATCGGGTGCGGTATGAACCGATTTCAGCAGCGGATCCTTGCGTCCCCAGTTGTAGTATGGAGCGTAACCTAAAGTGGTTTCCGTACCCTCCTGAAGTATATGGTAGAAGTTGGAGGTGGTGCGGATTATCACGTCGCCACGGTGGCGGCACTGCTGTATCGGGCGCCACATCACCGAGCGCTCTCCGGCGCTACCGCTGGCTGCATCGGGATAGTGATAGCCGAGGTCGATGGTCATAAAGTCAAACGTCTCGGTCTGGTTGTTGCGTTCGGTATGGATCGTGCGGAGGTTCGACTGTATGTAGGGATTGTAGTCGGTTGTCCAGATATGCCAACTCCACATTATGTCGCCTTTGTCATCGCGCACGCAGAGCGTGGTGTTACCTTGGTCGATGAAGTATGGCTCAACATATATCGTCAGGTAGTCGTCAGTGAGATTCACGAGCTGCACCGCATTGATGGCGTTGGTGGAGATCAGCGCGGCATCCTTGATCTTTCCCGCTTCCTTGATCCATGGTGTCGGGAGCGATGAGATCGCCCTATCAGTATGTGTCTGGAAAGATCCCTGCGTAGATGTGTAGGCAGGTGTGTTTATGCTGCCATCTTTGTAGGCGTTGCCATACACGAGCGGGAAGCTGTAGTAGCCCGGTCCGTTGATTATATAGCAGTTGGCGGTGTTGCGCGGGCTGCCGGCAGCTCCACCGGAGAGATCCACAGGATTCTCGGCTGTGCCCACCTCCGGTGCGTTGCGCAGCGCAGCATAGTGGGGATCTTTAGCCATGACATCGAGCGCGCTTACATCCACATGACCATGCAGCGCAAGTTTCTCCTCGAATTTTCGCGGATCATCGCCGTCTATATACTCGCTGTTAGGTAGATATTCATCTTTCTCTCCATCAGGGCGTGGCGGTCGGTCGTAGGTCACTTTTACCCAGTCAGGTTTCTTTATCGCATTACCCGCCTGGTCGTAGAATACCGGTTCCCACGGCACAGGCACTATCTTTACGAATTTGCTCGCTGATTCGGCATTGCCTTTGGTATAATATACAGCATAGCTTATTACAGTGAAGTCATCGTAGCCGCCAGAGTAGGGGTATTTGCCGCCATCCTTCACGAGCTTGAGCACATACTTGATATCAAACGTCTGTATGAAATATGTCACGATATAGCCCGGTTTCCATTCATGCTGCGGACCATCTGTGCTCCCGTCGGTCACCTCCTTGAAGTCGAGCTTGCCGTAGAGTACCGGTTGCTCCGGATCGTCGAACTCGAATATCACGATAGCATCTTTCGGCAGCACCTGCGGCAGCATCAGCAGGGTATGGTCGGCATCAGTTATGCACCAACGGTCGCCATCCTTGTCGAGCTCGTCGAGCACAGGCTTGACGAGGAAATCACCATTATCGCGTGAAAGTACGAAACTGACCGTGTCGCCTGTCTGTGTCCATTCGCCACGCTTGTATTTGTCATCGTCATTCGGAGTCGACACATCGTCAGGATCCGTGGAATATTTGTAGTCACCCTCACCGTACACGCCACGTATGGTGATCTTCTGCAACTGTTTAGCCATGTACTCATCATCGACGAGGAAACGAACGCCTGTTAGCAGATGCTCGAACTGCAGTGGCACCGAGCGGTAGAAGTCGCCGGGGGCATCTACTGCCTTTGCCGCAATGTCGATCTGTTTGTTTACATCGGCGGGAATGGTGTAGTGGAATGACGGTGTGCCTGTTGCTGTCTCATACCAGGTGATCCAGTCGTTGTCCTGCATCTCATCGTATGGAGCGTAGGCAAAGAAGCGTATGTAGTTGATCTCCGGATCGGGTCCCAGCTCGTTCCAGAACCATGTTGAAGAAGTGGTATTCCACAGATCGCCGCCACCGAACGTCACCCGCTCGTTGTCCATTATCGTGATGCGGCTGTTGAGATCGTCGAATGCAACCTTGTTGCTATTCTCATCCGTAGCATTCTCATCTTTCTCGTTGTAGTAGCAGATGCCGGTCACACCGATGTGGCGGTAGCGCTCGGTAATGTTCTTCTGATCCACGAGCACACCGCGTGATGATTCTCCGGCTGATGATGTAGGGCGGGGGAGTGACGCAAGCAGAGCCTCCGTTATCGGCTCCTGCTTTACCTCCATGCGTGCTGCGGGCATACCCGACTCATCAAGAAGATCCACAATCTCCGAGTATGATAGATACGGATCTTTGTGGTCATCGCCGGGGTTCGGTTTGTCTGTGTTCCAGCCGGGATGATACTTACCATCTGCGTTGAGATAGCTGTTGAATTTGCCGTTGGTAATATCCGAGGCGAGATCCGCTTTCTGCGGGTCACGCGGTTTGCCATCCACGCTCTTGTCTATGAAGTCGCCGGGATATAGGCGGTTGTCGATGCTCTTGAGCTGACTCCAGTCTTTGAACGGATCCTCAGCAGCGCGGCTCCATTCGTTGATGTTACCGCGGTCAACGCTGAACGCTACCGTAGGGATCTCCTCTCCGGGATCGATGTCGGGAGCTATAGGGTTGTCGGCGCATCCACCGAGCAATCCCGGGACTATCACCGCCGCTGCGGCTGCTAATATGTCGTAGATGGTATGTTTGGCTTGCATCTGAATGTTTAAAAAGACTGGCTTAGAGTGATACTTTGTAGACCTTGCCTGCAATCACGATGTAGACGCCGCGGTGGGCTGCTGTGATGCGCATGGTCTGTCCGTCGGCGCGCCGGCGCTGTATGAGTGCTCCGCCGGTGTTGTAGACGCTGATCTCCATTCCCTCCGGCGCACCCTCGATGATGATATCCATCCCTTCGGTGCTTACGCTTATCACTGCATCACCGTTGACGGTGCCGATGCCGGTCACCGGACCGTCAGGATCCTCGGGTTCGGTCGGATTCTCAGGTTCGTCAGGGTCTGTAGGGTCAGTAGGGTCTATAGGGTCAGTAGGATTCTCCGGTTCGGTTGGGTCAGTGGGGTCTGTAGGATCATTAGGGTCGGTAGGTTCCTCCGGCTCGGCGTTCTGTACGGTAATCTTGCAGACGGCATTGAGCGATGTGCCGTCGGTCGTGGTGACGGTAATCGTCGCCGTTCCCTCAGCAATGAGCTTCACGAGTCCCTCCTCGTCGACAGTGGCGACCTCCGGATCCGAAGAACTCCATCTCAAAGCTTTGTTGGTGGCGTTTGCCGGCTCGACGGTTGCCGTGAGCTGCAGCACGCTCTCCGGCGTGCCGGTGTAGTCGCCGAGATTGAGCGTCACCTTCTCTACAGGACGCGGCACCACGTTGATACTCATACTAGTGGAATACTTGCGGTTGGCGAGCGATGTGGCGGTGATGCGTGCGGTGCCGGTCTTGAGCACTGTTATCACACCGTTGGCTACGGAGATCACCGACGGATCCGATGATGTCCAGAGCAGACGCTGGTCAGTGGCATCGGCGGGGGTGAACACGGTGTTGAGCGTGAACACATCGCCGGGCGAAGCTGTGGTGATGAGGTCGGAGAACTGGACTCCGCCCACAGGCTGCTCCGTGCAGCTTGCCGTGAAGTAGCTCTTCACGCCCGAGCCGTCGGCTACGGTGGCTGTTATGATTGTCCTGCCGACACCGTGGAATGTCAGTGTGCCGTCTGCCGATACTGTAGCCACTGTGGGGTGTGCGGATGAATATGTCACGCGCTTATCGGCGGCGCGGTCGTTTACGTTTGCGTTGCTGGGGAAGATTTCCGTACGTATGTTGGCAGTGCCGCGCGGATGTCCGTTTATCACGCGGTTGCTGGGCATAGCCTCAGTCTCATCCTCATGGAAGAGCTGCAGTTGCTCGGCATGTTGCAGCACCTCGACCGGGAACGAGAACGATGCTCCTCGGTGGTCTGGATCGACTGCCGTAACGATAGCGCGTCCGCGTCGTTTGAGCACGAGTGTAGCCGTACAGTCAGGTGCCGGCGTGGCGTCGCGTGCGCTCATGAGTGCCATAGGCATAGCTGCGGCTGCCACAGCATCGCTGCCCTCCTCACTGTCATCGCTGCCGCTGTCGTGAGTGCGCACCTCAACGATGGAGATGTCCGACGATTCCCACTCCACGGTACGGTTTGTAGCCTCCGGGTCGATATTGACATTCAGTGGGATCTCCATGCCGGTGTAATCCTTCAGGGGATTATCCTCGCCGATAGGTTCGTCGGGGTTGGTTGGTGCCTCGGGATCATCAGGATCCACCGGCTCTGTCGGGTTGTCAGGATCATCCGGATCGGTCGGACGCGAGGGGAGTGTGATCTCGATATCCTTCATCGCTGTCTTGGTGGTAACCTTCCAGATGAATTGCATAGGTCTGTCACCCTCAGCCTCACCTGCGGGTATGGTGGCGACGATCTCACCGCTGCCGGTATTCTTCATGTGGAGTGTCAGTGTGGCGGGATCGAAGTCGAAATAACCCTCAGCAGAGCCGGAAAATACCATCCATGTGAACGATGCCTCGCCGAGACCTGTCGGGAATGCTACCGGATCAATGCGCACCGTCTCGTCGGGGTAACCGAATATTCCGAAGTCCTTGGTGAACTCCTTGATGCGGTTCCCCTCCTCGTCGAGCTGATAGATGGTCATGTCGTTGAACTTCTCGCCGACATAGAGGGTCTTGGAGCCGTAGACGCCGGGACAACAAGGATCGGCGCTGTAGGCATATATGGTCACACGTCCCTCCGTGATGCCATGCACGGTGCCGTCCTGATCGACAGTCGCTATTTTCGGGTCTGATGACTCCCATTTCAGTGTCTTCACCGACGGCTCGAGGGTCTTGAGCCCTGTCTTGTCATTCTTGTCGCGCGGACCGTAGACGTTAGCCGTGAGCTGTATCGACGTGCCGGGACTGACACCGGGGTAGCCCGTGATAGTGATCTGCGACACCGGATTGCCGTCCTTGACATGCACCTTCACCTCAGAACGGCAGCGGGTGCCGTCGTGAGCCACGATTATGAATTTGTAATCGCCCGCCTCTTTCCAGGTGATGGTGGCGAAGCTGCCCTGCACGCGGTTTGCCGCCCAGATCTTGTCGAGGGCATCATTGCCGTCAGCATCCTGGAAGAACATCAGGTAGTATTCGCCATGCACCCCGGCATTGCCGAATGCATTGACGGTGAATCCGTAAAGTCTTCCCGGATCTGTATCTGTCTCATTGTGATCCTGCGGATACATGAAGTGAGCCGTGGTTGTGGCGCCGCTGAGCGCTGTGTGCTTCACGAAGTTTATCTTGCGGTCCTGCATCGCGTAGCAGTACACCTCATTTTCCAGGAACTCAATGTAATATCCCTCTACGTCTATGCCGGGGAATGCTGCCTTGTAGCGATCCACGCTCGCTACGGGACAGTATATCTTATTGGCGCGGAATTCCACCTTGCTGGATATCAGCGGCGGCTCGGCAGATCGGAACGCTACATAATCAAGGTCATCGAACGTGAGTTTCAGATCCTCTTCTGTAAGCTCCGTGCGACCGACCTTGCTCGTTGTTTCGGTTTCTGTCTCAACGTCTGTACTCTCGGTGCCGTCGGCAGCCGTTCCGCCTGATGTTGAGGCGCTGTTGGGATTTTCCGGATAGCGGGCGAATGTCGAGCGCGCCACGTGGCAGTTGATCTGCTTCACGTTCTCACCGAAGCCTATCGATCTCAGCTTCATGCATCCGTCGAATGTCTCCTCGGGCACCGTCTCGACGCCGTCGCCGATCTCCATGGCTGTCATGCTCTTGCACCCCTTGAACAGTCCCTTGCCGATTGTCTTCACGGAGTTGGGCACAGCCTTGTACTCGCCGCCGGTCGTCAGACCTATATAGTCGTTCTGCCAGGCAAACGCATAGTCGCCTATCTCATAGATACCGTCGTGCACATGTATATTCACGGCATTGCTACCCGCGAACGCACCCGCACCTATTGCGCTGACGGCTATCGGCTGCTGACCCACTTTCACAATCTCCGGTACCAGTATGGCGGTGAAGAAATACGGACCGAATCCTGACTGTGGACCTGTGGGCATACCCGAATGCCATGCTTTCGCGCTCTCGCCCCAGATGGTGTAGTACTGGTATCCTGCCCATTCGAAATCGTAGGTATTTTTTGCCGGCATGGTGCCGTTGGGCAGGAATGTCGGTTCAAACTCTGTTCCTTCAGGGAATGCTATCGAAGCCTCGGTGGCGGCTGAGCCTTCAGGCTTGAACGTGTGGAACCACCATTCCGTCTCTGTCTCCACAACATTGGCGAGAGCCTGGGTTGCTGTGTTTGTATCGCGGTCGGGGTGCTTCTGCTTGGCGGTATAGTTCGATGCCATCCCCTCCGGGCGTACCTCGATATCTATGTAATTGGTCGTGGTCGCGGAATATGGATCGGTGGTGGTGATGATGATTCGCGCTGAACCGTAACCCTTGGCGGTGGCGACACCTGTCTCAGGATCGATCTCGATCACGTCGGGATTCGATGAGCTCCAGGTCGCGGGAATCTTGACATTTATCAGGTTGGTGGTATATACAAACGTGAACGATGAACCCGCCTCCATGCGTTTACCGTCGGGATATTTGGATATCGTCACACTTGTCACCGGAGCGCGGTTGATAACATGTACCGGCACCTTCACCTTCTGGCGCGTGATGTCGAGCGTGCGGAAGTAGAGGTTATAGTTTCCTGCAGTTCCATAGCGTACATATAAATTGTTGCTGGTGGTCTGCACATGGGATGCGCTTGGTGACTCCACAGAGTAGCGCGCACGGTTTGCTGACTGTTGACTTGGGTAGATTACCGGTGATTCGGTTCCTGTATTATCGTATGCGAAGTGATAGGGAACCGTGCTGGCTTGCAGTGGTGCGAGTACTGTGGCTACCGGGACAGTCCGCTCGGTGTTTATACATGCGTAGACATCCTCGCCACCATTCACCTCAAGTGAATATGTGCGGATCGAGGACTCGGTGAATCCTGCGGCTGCGTATGCCTCTTTGGATCCCTCCGGCACCCAGTATTCAGGTGCGGTCACCTGGCATCCCGAGGCTATTGTCGGCGGTACGGGATTGGCGAATACTATGCGGGTTTTTGCATTGATGTCGCAGTTTATGCGGCTCACTTTAGCTCCCAAACGCAATTCACGAAGCGAATTACAGTCGTGGAATGTCATTACCGGAATCTCCTCCACGCCGTCGCCTATGATCATGCGCTCCATCTTGGAACAGCCGTCAAACACCTGACGTCCAAGCTTAGTCACCTGGTCGGGAACCACCTCATAGTTCGTACCTTCAGGCACTCCGAGGAAATTCGTACAGTTATAGAATGCATAGTCGCCGATCTCTGTCACCCCGTTGTTGAGCATCATCTCGCTGTCGATATGAGAGTCGAAGTTGCCGAGATCGATTACAGTCACGTTGCTGTATGCAAATGCGTAGTCGCCAATCTTCGTTATTCCCTTGAAATCTCCCTGTACGCCGGTCATTACCTTAATAATATTGACCGGAGGCACGAATGCGGTGCGGAATGCTTCGGCGGGGGTGTTTTTCTCCGTCATCATGCAGTAGCCGTCGATATCATAGCTGTACATCACGTAGTGGTCGTCGGTGCCTCCGTAGGTGATATACGGATATCCCGGATGCTCGAGGTCGTAAGGCGACTCCTTGACTTTTGTGTCAGCGACACCGTCAGCCCTGTCATTTATGTGCGCGCCCGGATATGTCAGCGTCATTGTGCCGTCGGCGTTCGCAAAATACCAGAGGTCGGTGGTGACATTTTGATATGGTATCAGTTTCCAGTCCTTTGTCAGTGACGTATTGCGCTCTTTGGCGACAACCTGTGTGAATGGATAGCGGATCGCACTTCCGGTAGTAACATTCAGGAACATTCCTGACTTCACATCGCACGCCGGATCGGTTGATGTGGCGAAGATGCTCACCTCACCCTCGCTGATCGCCGTCAGTTCGCCGGTGACGGGGTCGATCGTGGCTATGCTCTCGTCCGACACGCTCCACACCACATCCGTCACCGTCGGGGTGACATCATCCTTTGATGCGAGTACCTGCGCCGTAAACTGAGCTTTCTCGCCAGGGGCAATCGCCGACGGACCATTGATGATGATACGGTCGACAGGCACACCGTCGACCACCTCCACCTCCCAGGTGTACGATGCGCGTGTCACATCATTTGTTACCAGTGTCAGCTGGTAGTTGCCTGCAGTGAGGTATTGCAATCCAACCGAACTCGTCGTCGCTTTGGGATGCACATTCACATCGTATATTGCCACCGCATCATTGTCGCTGAAATACAGGCGGAAGATGGGATGCGTATTCGGTATGTGCGTTATTGTCGTTTCCGCATATTCAGGGCTCTGGTCGTATGCTACCAGTATCGCCGATGCATCGTGTGGATCCTCCTCAAACTCGTTGTAGCGCTTGGTGCGGTAAACGAAGTAATATTTATTCTCATCCCCCTCGTCAGGCCATGGCGCAGCCTTGATCTCAAATCCTATTTCGTGAGCAATATTGGTGTAGAATTTCAGTTTTTCCTGCTTCGGTTTCACCGAAAATGTCTCTATCTGGCTGCCTGTGAGGGCGGCTGTGTATTCGGCGAGATGCTCTTCAGGCACCCAGACGGTTGCAGTCGTCACAGTGGCTCCCTCGGCGATTTCGGGAGGGTTGGGAGAGTGGTAGGCTATGTCGGTGAGTCCGCTGATAGTGCACTCTATGCGCTCTATCGATGCTCCGAGTGATAGTTTCTTAAGTGCTGTGCAGCCGTCGAATGTCTCTTCAGGTAGGACGCGCACGCCGTCGCCTATGTCGATGCGTGTCAGCGACGTACACCCCTTGAATACTCCGCGTCCGAGTTCCGTGACAGAGTTCGGCACGAGCTCGTATGCCGATGCGGTGCCTATTCCGGCGAGTGCCGTGGCGTTCTCGAAGGCATAGTCGCCTATCGAAGTTACTGTAGAGGGTATGTGTATGTAGGCTATGTCGCTTTCGGCAAATGCGCGGTCGCCGATAGCTGTTACTGTGTATTCTGTCTCATCGACAGTCACCGTCTCCGGCAGGCGTATGGCGGTGAAGTGACTGTCGTTGCCCCTGAAGCCTGTCAGCGATGGACTCCAAAAATGCACATCGCTTGAATTTATCAGTATGCCTGCGAATCCGGCAAAGTCTGCAAAGCAGTAGCGTCCGGTCACCGCTTCAGCCCCCTCCTCAGGTATGTACGATCCACCCGATTCCCCTGTGGGCGGAGCTACTATGGTGGCGGTGTGGTTGGCTTCATCAAGCGTCACCCACCAGGTCTGGTCGGTGGTCACCTGTGCCGACGAGGTCGACGACGGGTGCTCCTGGATGACTGTCACGCTCACAGGGTCGGTACTCTGGGTCTGTGCGTACAGTCCCACACCAAACGGTGCAATCGTGGCAAACAAAAGTTGACACAGCACGGATCTCATATTCCTGTATTCCTGTATATTACAAATTCCTTTACAAGTGTGCGCAGCGCATGTACCCTAAGGGTGCGCACTATGCAGAAGCAAAGTTAGCATGTTTCGGGCGTTTAGATGCGTGAATTTAGCAAGTATTCACATAATTTAACGCGAAGGGTAGATTTTGCGTAAACCGTGAGGCTATGTAAAAAAAAATTGCCACCTTTGCACCCTGAATACCCGCGGGCGTGTGCCGGCGGCGTCTGTGAAACACCGCAAACCCAATGAAATGGAGCTAACAGTCAATCAGATTGCTTTTCTCGCCTCCGGCACTGTCGAGGGCGACGGGCAGGCTGTCATATCCTCGTTCGCCAAGATCGAGGAGGGCAAGCCCGGCACCATCTCTTTCCTGGCTAATCCTAAATACGAGCATTTCATATATACTACCGGATCCACGGCCGTGCTTGTGGCGCGCGATTTCAAGCCTTCGCGCCCGGTAGCTGCGACGCTGATCCGCGTCGACGATCCTTATGCCACTGTGGCGTATCTTCTCACCGAGGTGCAGAAGATGCTCAACCCGCCCCGCCGTGGCGTGGAGCAGCCGGCGTTCATTCATCCGGAGGCTGAGGTGGCTGAGGATGCCTACATCGGCGCTTTCGCCTATATAGGGCGTGGAGCCAAAATCGGTGCAGGTGCGCAGATCTATCCGCAGTGCTACGTGGGCGATGGCGCCGGGATCGGTGCTTCGACCACGCTCTATGCCGGTGTGCGTGTCTACCACGGTTGCCGCATCGGTGAGCGGTGTATCATCCACTCGGGAGCGGTAATCGGCGCCGACGGTTTCGGATTCGCTCCCACGGAGCATGGTTACGACAAGATCCCCCAGACAGGCAACGTGGTGATAGCCGACGATGTCGAGATCGGGGCGAACACTACCATCGACCGCGCCATGATGGGCAGCACCACGATAGGTCGCGGCGTCAAGCTCGACAATCTCATCCAGGTGGCTCATAATTGCTTCATAGGTGAGCATACGGTCATTGCCGCACAGGCTGGCATCGCAGGGTCGGCTAAGGTCGGCGAGTGGTGCATGATAGGCGGACAGGTCGGAATAGCCGGACATATTAATATAGGTTCGCGCGCGCAAATAGCCGCGCAGTCGGGCATACAGAAGAGCGTGCCTGAGGGTGCGCGTCTGTTCGGATCGCCGGCGATTGACCTGCGTCAGTACGGCAGGCAGGCGGTCAACGTGAAGAATCTCGACAGCCTTTATGCACGCGTGGCTGCCCTCGAAAAAGAATTGCAAGGAAAATAATAAACGCTATATACTGATAATGAAACAGATCACACTTCGGGCTCCGTTCAGTGTCAATGGAAAGGGCCTGCATACAGGAAAGGTAATCACAGCAGAGTTTCTCCCTGCTCCCGACAATACCGGTTACAAGCTCCAGCGCACCGATCTCGAAGGTGAGCCGGTGATCGACGCACTCGCCGAGTATGTCAGCTCCACCAACCGCGGTACGGTTCTTACCCGTGGCGAGGTCAGTGTGTCGACTGTGGAGCATGCCCTCGCGGCGCTCTATGCGGCAGGAATCGACAACTGTCTCATCCGTCTCGATGGTCCGGAGATGCCTATCCTCGACGGTAGCGCGCGCGTGTTCTGCGAGAATATCGCCCGCGTGGGAGTGGAGGAGCAGCACGCCGATAAAGATTTCTACATCGTTAAGCAGAAGATCGAGGTGCGCGACGAGACTACCGGCGCTTCTATCGTCGTTCTCCCCGACGATGATTTCTGTATCGATGTCAAAGTGCAGTTCGATTCGCCCGTGCTCCCCAACCAGTATGCGTCGCTTGAGCGCGTCGAGGATTTCCCCTCGGAGATCGCTTCGAGCCGCACATTCGTTTTCGTCCGCGAGATCGAGCCGCTGGTGAAGAATGATCTTATAAAGGGTGGCGATCTCGACAATGCGGTGGTGATCTACGATTCTCCCATGGCGCAGGAAGAGCTTGACCGTCTCGCCGACCTCATGGGCGTGCCTCACAAGCGCGTCGAGGAGTTCGGATTCATACAGGACAAGCCTCTGGTTGCCGACAATGAGCCGGCACGCCATAAGCTCATGGACGTAATGGGCGATCTCGCGCTTATCGGACGCCCGCTGAAGGGTCGTGTCATAGCCACACGCCCCGGGCACTCCATCAATACCACTTTCGCCAAGAAGATCCGCCGCGAGATTAAGCGTCAGGATGTGCAGGCACCGGTCTATAATCCTAATGCCGAGCCTATCCTCGATAACAACCGCATCCGCGAGCTCCTTCCTCACCGCTACCCGATGCTCCTCGTTGACAAGATCATCGAGATGGGTGAGAACTATATCGTCGGTGTGAAAAACATCACCGCCAACGAGCCTTTCTTCCCCGGACATTTCCCGCAGGAGCCTGTACTCCCCGGCGTGCTCCAGATCGAGGCTATGGCTCAGACCGGCGGTCTGCTTGTGCTCTCGACTGTCGATGATCCGGAGCGCTACAGCACGTACTTCATGAAGATCGACAATGTGAAGTTCCGTCAGAAGGTCGTGCCCGGTGACACACTGATTTTCCACATCTCGTTCCAGACCGAGCTCCGCCGTGGCTGCGCCGTCATGAAGGGTTATGCTTTCGTGGGCGAGAAGGTGGTCAGCGAGTGCGAGTTTATGGCACAGATCATTAAGAATAAGTAATAGACGAAACAGCCTTTATAATAGATGAAACAGCCTTTAGTTTATATACACCCCGCGGCTAAGATACATCCCAGTGTGGTGATCGATCCGTTCGTCACCATCGAGGAGAATGTTGAGATAGCCGAGGGAACGCGCATCGGCAGCAATGTCACCATCATGGCTGGCGCGCGCATCGGAAAAAACTGCACGATATTCCCCGGTGCCGTAGTGTCCGGAATCCCCCAGGATCTGAAGTTCCAGGGTGAGGAGACGCTTGCGGTCATCGGCGACAACACTACGCTGCGCGAATGCGTGACCGTCAACCGCGGGACGGCGTCGAAAGGACGCACCGTTGTCGGTTCCAACTGCCTTATTATGGCATACTGCCATGTGGCTCACGACTGCGTGGTGGGCAACAATGTGATCATGAGCAATGCCACGCAGCTCGCCGGTGAGGTAGTGGTCGACGACTTCGCCGTTATCGGCGGCGGATCGCTTGTGCATCAGTTCTGCCATATCGGTCCTCATGTAATGCTGCAGGGCGGCGCGCTTGTCAATAAGGACATACCGCCGTTTGTAAAGGCTGCCCGCGAACCTATCGCCTATGCCGGAATCAACTCCATCGGACTTCGCCGCCGTGGATTCACCTCAGAGCAGATCCGCGACATTCAGGAGATATACCGTTACCTGTACCTCTCCGGACTCAATAACTCCGACGCTATAGAGCGCATAGAGGCAGAGCTGCCCGCTACCCCCGAACGCGACGAGATCATCATGTTTGTCCGCAATGCCAAGCGTGGCATTATCCGCGGCTATATGTGATCTCTCTCCGTCGATTCTGTTTCGGTAATAGCTCTGCAACTCTCTTCTCTCTCCTCCGGCTTTGCGCCCGGATCGGTATTGACTGTGTCTTCGGGCGGTATCAAACCCGGCAAGAGCAGGAAGCGTGAAATTTCGGATGTGTGCAAATGGTTGATAATTAGCCGATACTTTGCGGGTGATAAAATTTGCACGAAAAAAGTTGGCGAAAAATTTGCACAGAATGCAAAACCATCGTAACTTTGCAGCCGTAATCAAGAGCGATTACCAAGAAGATTGCCTTGTGGTGTAATGGTAGCACGTCGGATTCTGGTTCCGCCTGTGAGAGTTCGAATCTTTCCAAGGCAACAACATCACCACCATCAGCCCGCCTAAAGCGGGCTGATTTTTTTTATCCTCTAGCCAGCGCTTGCAGAGGCGCTTGCAGGCAGCGGTTGTAGGGGTGTTGCAGGCAGCGGTTGCATGGGCAGTTGTAGGGGAAGTTGCATGGGTGGTTGTGGGGGGCGGAGGTATGGCGCGAGCGCAGCGCAGCCTACCTCCGTTCAACCTGTTTACAAAAGCCACAATCATTTCTCCACCTGGCTCAAGAGCACCGGGCGCCCTCCCTGAGTACGGGGCGGAGACATATTTTTCAGCCCCAGCTGAAAATTGTCTCCGTAGTAATTTCCCCTCCCCTCAGTTATTCGCCCCATTAGCCCTACCACTACCAGGCTTCCAGGCGTGCAGGGCACAGCTTTTTCAATCCGCATGGGAGGGCGTTGTCAGAATGGTTCAGGTGGTAGGAGCTGAGACTGAGGCTGAGGGAGCGTACTCTCGTACGTGACCGAAGTCGAATCCCTGCGGCAACGCCCCGCCGTAGCCATTATCACACAAATCCCCTCATTGTCCGAACCCATTTGCTGCTCCTCGTCTCCTCGGCAGGAAGCAATGGAGGGCGCTGGGAGCGTCGCAACCGCCACGCTATAGATCGGTCATCGTAGCGTGGCGTTCTTTTTTATGCTTGCACATTTCGCGGAAAATCACTAACTTTGCAGCCGATTATGCCCGATAACGTAATCAGCCGGAGCGGTCGACGCCAGAACCTTTGGCCTGGCTATGGCGGAAACCTATGGCAAAAGTTTTATCAAACAACAATTTAAAAAGTGGATACTTTAAGCTACAGAACAATCACCCCCAACGCACAGAGCGTTGAACGTGAGTGGGTAGTGATCGACGCTACCGACCAGGTTCTCGGTCGACTTTGCGCAAAAGTCGCCAAGATCCTCCGTGGCAAGAACAAACCTTGCTACTCGCCCAATGTTGAATGCGGCGACAACGTCATCATCATCAACGCCGACAAGGTGCGCCTCACAGGCAAGAAGATGACCGACCGCGTTTACCTCACATTCACCGGTTACCCCGGCGGCCAGCGCGTCGCCACTCCCGAGGTGCTCATGAAGAAGGCACAGAACAAACACCTCAAGCCCGGCTACAACCCCCTCTTCATCAAAGTGATGAAAGGCATGCTCCCCAAAAACCGTCTCGGACGCCGCGTCATCGAGAATATGCACGTCTACAACGGTCCTGAGCATCCCCACGAAGCCCAGAACCCCAAGGTAATCGACATCAACACTATTAAATAACCCGAAGAATGGAAACAGTTAACGCAGTTGGCCGCCGTAAAGCCGCCGTAGCACGAGTTATCCTCAAAGAGGGCAACGGACAGATCACCATCAACCACCGCCCCCTCGAGACATATTTCCCCTCGTCCATCCTTCAGTACATCGTACGCCAGCCCCTCGCTACACTCGACGTCGCAGAGAAGTACGACATCCACGTAAACCTCGA
This sequence comes from uncultured Muribaculaceae bacterium, assembly GCA_910587425.1. Taxonomy (GTDB): domain Bacteria; phylum Bacteroidota; class Bacteroidia; order Bacteroidales; family Muribaculaceae; genus Paramuribaculum. Next base: position 155,015 of record CAJUKU010000005.1, on the reverse strand, counting down.
CGGAGGTGGCTACAAGGGACAGGCTGAGGCACTCCGCCTCGCTATCGCACGTGCACTCGTCAAGATCAACCCCGACGACAAGCCCGCGCTCCGCAAGGAAGGCTTCATGACCCGCGACCCGCGCGCCGTAGAGCGTAAGAAACCCGGTCAGCCCAAAGCCCGCAAACGCTTCCAGTTCTCCAAACGTTAATCTTACGCTACTGGCAGCATAAGTGTTTAGCATCTAAACCGCACAGACGGCGGAGAAAATCCCCCTACTGCACGGTTGAATAGTAAAGAAAGTAAACAATCTCACACAACACAACATGTCAACTCCAACATTTGACCAACTCCTCGAAGCAGGTTGCCATTTCGGACACCTCAAACGTAAATGGAACCCCGCTATGGCGCCCTATATCTTCATGGAGCGCAACGGTATCCACATCATAGACCTCTACAAGACCGCCGCTAAGGTCGAAGAGGCTGCTAACGCTCTCCGCAACATTGCCAAGTCGGGCAAGAAGGTGCTCTTCGTAGCTACCAAGAAACAGGCCAAACAAGTTGTCGCCGAGAAGGCTCAGTCAGTAGGAATGCCCTACGTGATCGAGCGCTGGCCCGGCGGTATGCTCACAAACTTCCCCACCATCCGCAAGGCTGTCAAGAAAATGACCGCTATCGACAAGATGACAAAGGATGGTACATTCGACAACCTCTCCAAGCGCGAGAAACTCCAGATCACACGTCAGCGTGCGAAACTCGAGAAGACACTCGGCTCTATCGCCGACCTCAACCGTCTTCCCTCGGCACTCTTCGTTGTCGACGTGCTCAAGGAGCGCATCGCTGTCGCTGAGGCTAACCGTCTCGGAATCCCCGTGTTCGCAATGGTCGACACCAACTCCGATCCCTCCGACGTTGATTTCGTGATCCCCGCCAACGACGACGCATCAAAGTCGATCGAGCTCATCCTCGACACCGTATGCGCAGCAATGGCTGAAGGACTCGAAGAGCGCAAGGTTGAGAAAGTCGACACTGCAGCAGCTGGCGAAGGCGACGCAGCTCCCCGCCGCGAACGCCGCCGCGTAAGCCGTGGCGCACGCCGCGACGAAGCTCCGGAGGCTACAACAGCCGAGGAGGCAGAGGCTCCCGCAGAAGAGGCAGCAGAGTGAGCGCAAACCACTCAAAAACATTTTTTTTACTAACGACACAAAAACTGACACAATATGGCAGTAACAATGGCAGAAATCACCAAGCTGCGCCACCTTACAAGCGCAGGCTTGATGGACTGCAAGAAAGCCCTCGCCGAGACTGACGGCGATATCGAGGCTGCTGTCGAGATCCTCCGCAAGAAAGGACAGGCTGTAGCCGCCAAGCGCGAGGACCGCGAGGCATCCGAAGGCTGCGTGCTCGCAGCCAACAACGGCGACTTCGCTGCTGTCGTGGCACTTAAGTGTGAGACCGACTTCGTGGCTAAGAACGCCGGATTTGTCGACCTCACAAAGAAAATACTTGAGGCTGCGATGAACGCACGTCCCGCAAACGTCGAAGAACTCCGCGCACTCACCATCGACGGTCAGACAATCGCCGACCTCGTGGTAGAGGAATCCGGCAAGACCGGCGAGAAGATGGAGATCGGTGCATACGAGTGCCTCACAGCACCCTCAACCACCTCCTACAACCACCTCGGCAACAAGCTCGCTACAATCGTGGGCTTCAACCAGGCTGATGTTGACTACCAGGTAGGTCGCGACGTGGCTATGCAGGTAGCATCCATGAACCCCGTTGCTGTTTCGATCGCCACCGTACCCGCCGAGGTAGTGGAGAGCGAGCGCAACGTCGCAATCGAGAAGACCAAGGAAGAACAGGTGCGCAAGGCAGCTGAGGCAGCCCTCAAAAAGGCAGGTCTCAACCCCAACCACTTCGACACCGAGGATCATATCGAGAGCAACATCACCAAAGGCTGGATCACAGCTGAGGAAGCAGCCAAGGGACGCGAGATCATGAAGCAGGCAGCCGAGGCGAAAGCCGCAAGCCTCCCCGCAGAAATGATCGAGAAGATCGCCCAGGGACGCGTCAACAAGTTCTACAAGGAATCAGTGCTCATGGAGCAGGAGTTCGTCAAGGACGCAACCCTCACCATCGGCAAATACCTCGCAAACGCCTCCAAAGGTCTCGAGGTAACCCAGTTCTGCCGCGTCAACCTCAACCAGGACTAATCCCCCCTAATACTTATATAAGTATCATAAAAAGTATCCCCGGGCAAATCGCCCGGGGATATTACTTTTTAATCCACTCAGTATTTTATTTCTCTTTCAGGAACCAGACAGCTGTCGGACTTCCCTTACTTACGATGCATACACGTTCGCCCTTGGCATAACGCTCACCTTTAATTGACGGAATGTCACGTTTTGGAGCCTTAGTCTGCACGTAACCACACATTTTCAATGCCTCGACCACATTGCTCCGGCGCTCGCGTGTCGTCAATTTTATCACATGAGTGTTGATGTTACCATCCTCATTCCGATTTAGAGTTATAGAGTTCCCGTTGCTATCCGAAAAGCTGATCGCATCCCCCTCTGATCTTTCATCATCGGTATATCCATAGTAACCGCATGTAGCGCGTATATCTGCTAATGTCCCTGTCTCTATCAGTTTAGCCGCAACATAAGTACTCTTTACATACATGGGTTTCTGTCCGGCTCCCGCAAAAAAAATCGATAAAAACAGCAATGTGAATGATATCTTCCGCATCAATTTATGGCTTAAGTTTATTGCAAAGTAGTTTGAATGATTTATAAGTGTAGCGCATACCCTCAAGTAGCAGGTTTGAGTGTATGTTATTCTGACGGTATGCCCTGAAATGCTCCTTTAGTATCCGGCGATGACTTGCGAGTCCTGATGTTGATGCGCCGCCGGTTCGCATCGTGACGAAATCCTTGTTTATGTAGCGGGTAGAGATCCTATTGACGAATATCAGTCTGAGCAGCAACTCGAAATCAGCGGCAATCCGGAAAGAAGAGTCAAAAAGACCATATTTCTCATATACTTCCCTGCGGCAGTAGAACGATGGGTGTGCGGGCATGAATCCGAGGCGCATCATCCATGGGCGGAAAGCTTTGGAGGAGTAATAACGTACGCATTTTTGCAAATTGTCAGGTCTCACGAAATGCACATCGCCATACACGGCATCCACCCCCTCGATTACCCGCGCGACGGTCGACAGTGCGTCATTGCTACTAAAAAAATCGTCGGAATTCAATATCCCGACGACATCGCCTGTAGCCATTCTCAACCCCTTGTTCATTGCATCATATATCCCTTTGTCAGGCTCTGAGATCCATTTCAGTCTCCCTCCGAAACGCTTCTCATATTCCCTTATGATCTCCACAGTTCCATCAGTAGACCCACCATCAACAACCACATACTCAAAATCTTGCCAAGTCTGCCTTAATATACTATTGAAAGTGTCACGCAGAGTGCCAGAACTATTGAAAGTCGACGTTATGACCGTTATTTTCATTTTCTTCTGGATATTAGATTCTTCAATAGATAGAGTCTGTATTTTATCATGAATCCAATCCTTATATCATTTTTGTTACCACCTGTAGAGGTGTTCCGCTCATGCCTTCTGTATAAGATCAATGGATCATGGATTATGGCTAATTTATAAAAGGTCATACCGATCAGGAACAGCCAATTATCATGAGTACATAGTTTATGGTTCTTTGGGAAGGGTAATGCCTTGTCTAATATTTTACGTTTGAAAGCCATGCAACATCCTAAGAAACCGAATTTGAAAAAATTGCCTATTAGCGTCTCATAAATCTTTCTGTTCTCAAAGTAAGAGTGGTGCTTTATATTTAAATTCTGATCCGTTATGATTGCATCATGCACTACAAAATCATTGCAGCTCAGAACTTCAATAATTGTCGCTACTTTATTTTCTTTCCATACATCATCTTGATCTGAAAGAATTATGATATCTTTAGTAGCATGATTAAGAGCATTCTCAAAATTTGGGGTATATCCGTGTTCTCCTTTATTAACAACCCATTTTATGCGCGCATCATTTAAAGAATCTACTATCTGTTTGGTATTATCAGTAGAACCGTCATCTGATACTATGATCTCATCATCCGACTCCAACTGCATTAGTATTGAAGACAACTGTTCTCTTATATATCCAGCCCCATTGTACGTAGCCATGCAGACACTGATAGAAGCTCTCATATATAGATAAGATGTTTGTAAGTAAGATTAACTCCAAGCAATAGTGCTCCAATACCTATCACTGATAGCTTCCCGGCAAGACGAGGTTTTATTGCGTAGAAAAGCATGGGATATAATACGACTTCCACAATTCCAATCAGTTCGCTTCCTCTATATCCAAGAAGAGCGATAGAGGAGAATGCCGGGAATACAAATAAGGCTATTGATTCGATAAACAGCAGACATTTGAAATTTTCATTATGTGCTGCAATCAAACGACTTTTAGATAGTAAAATATAATATAATGCAATACGGAATATTATATATGGATTGAACAGATTTAAATCCTTTAGCCCAGCGGCTCCGGCAGCCTGTAGGTTTTTATACATCTGTAATTTGATCCGGATTGATTCAATCGGGAAATTAGAGACATCGAATATTGTACCTCCCAGTAGATATCCGATTGGAATGATCAATGCTAGGAATAAAAAACTGTTTCTTATACATTTGATCCAATAAAGGCAAGGAATTATCAATAATAAGCCGGAAAAATGAAAAAAAGTGGCTATAATGACGCATATAAGATATTTAATATGCTTACCGTCTCTCAGAAATGGTATGGAATAAAGAAAAACAGCAGATGTAACACCTGCTCTTATCTGTGTCATATCATGAAGAATCATGATATTAGCCACATAAACGGTCAATGTGAGGAACAATAATTTTGTAAGTCGGTAGAAGGCAACTATTTTTATGAAAACGCATAGAAAAGCGTATATGGCAAACATCGCCATCATGCCACCTAATGGTTCTGATATTTGTTTTATTATATAAAAAGAGGGTTCTACATCACCGGCTCGGGATGAATTGTTATATATGTCTACGTAGTTCTTATAATCGTTCAGGGAATTTCCGTCTCTTAATGCGACGCCAATAATAATTATTATGGATAATATAATGTACCATTTAATTTTATTATTGGTATTCTTCTTCTCGTTAACGCAGAGAGAGGTTAACGCGCATATAAAAAATAAACTTAAGACAAATATCAGGTTTGTCACCTATAGACCAATAGCTTTCTTGAATTTCACAAAGGATAATTCAAGGTCAAATTTCAGCATGTCCTTACTCGCATTTTCTGCGATTCCGGTACGTAGAATGTCATTGTTAATAAGCCGCTCGATATTGTTAGCCAATGATATCGGGTCTTGTATTGGAGAAACAAGTGCATTTTGCCCATGTTTCGCCATTTCAAGATATCCGTCATTATCTGTGCAAGCGACTGCACATCCGCAAAGCATAGCCTCGCCAATAGTCAGCCCCCAGCCCTCGTTATGACTTGCACCAACAAATATTGCAGCTCTGTTATACAGTGTTGTAAGCAAGTCCCTGTTAGGCTGATAGTGAAATTCTACCCTTTCTGATATATCCCTTGGAGGTTGCACGGCTCCGAACATTAAAATCTTAATATCTTTATGCTTTTTACGGCACATTTCAATTGCCTGCATTGCATCATCAACTCCTTTTGATTTGAGGTAATGATACATCAGGAGTATTGTTTTCGGATCCCTTTTCTCTGGTATAATATTAACTTTGAATTGTGTAGTATCGAATCCATTTGGAACAAAATCAGCTTCAGCACCTACAGATTCAATTTTCTTAGTTAGCCATTTCGAGACTGAAATATTCTTCAGCCCATATTTGTAGGTATCATATACCGCTTTTTCATCTGCTCCAGCCCAGCACTCGAATCCTTGAATCAGATAAAACTTCTTGATATCATCGGCATTCATTGCATGTAAGTAGGGTGCAGTCGTCGCTGCGGTCGCTATTATTATAGATTTATCAGAAGGACGATAATTTGAAAGACTCCATAAATATGATTCCTGAATTCTTGAATCTAACTTAAACCAACTTTTGCATGACACATCAGCTCTCGTCTTTTGTGAGACAAAACATTTGAATTTACGTAGAAATTCAACACATAAATTAGTCTTGAGCCTTCTGATATATGCCGGATAAACGATCTCGACGTCATATCCATCTTTGACGAGTCTGTTGGCATACTCGTAGACAACTTTGAAACCTCCTATCGGCTCACGTCCATCACGCGGCATCAAAAAAGTAATTCTCTCAGACATGTATTTTCATTTGACGGCAGTACTCTTGTCTTAATATTCTGAAACGGTTATAATCTTTGTATTTTATACCGCAGAGCAAGAGATATGTGCAATAAAGCCCTTTTTCAATAAGTCTGTATATAGATGAATGATTTCGTTTGAAAAATGTTGCTCTTGAGGCGATAGATCTCTTCTCTTTATTAATTAGAGAATCTCTATTTATACATTTTTGACTGCCTCCTTCAAGGTGTATTATAGCGGCATATGGTAAGTTGATGGCTTTCTTCCCTTGTTTTATAGATTGTAGACAAAGATCTGTTTCCTCATAATACATGAAATAGTTTGCAGAAAAACCGTCTATTTCAGTAAACAATTGTTTTTCTATAAATAAATCGGCTCCACTTATGTATGCAACTTTTACCGGATTTCTTGAATAGTTGAAATCCGTGTTTCTATTGAATAAAAATTTATTCAACAAACCATTAGTCAGAAGATTTATGTCAGAAACTATTCCTGGGAATAACCTGCTGAATGAGTATGCCGGTTCCTTACTGGCGTTTAATAAATTACACCCTAAAATCCCAACATTTTCATTTGAAGAGATGTAATCGAAAAATACTTTTATAATATTGCTGATAAGTAGTGTATCGGTATTAAGGAAAAATAAGTATTTCCCGGATGCACCATTCTTCACGCCATAATTGTTTGCCTGACCGAAGCCTATATTTTCATCAAGATAGAAATACTTGATTCGTGAGTCATTCGCAAACTGTTCGCGGCTTCCATCAGTGGATGCGTTGTCAACAAGAATCACCTCGAAGTCAACACCCGTGGTTTTCTCAAAGACGCTGTCGATTGCCGCTGCTGTCATTTCACGGGTATTGTAGTTGACCATTATGACTGAGACATCCATGTGCTTAGATGCAATAATCAGTTTATATAACGAATTACTTTAGCCGGGTTGCCGCAGGCTATTGCGTATGGTGGTATATCTTTTGTCACAACACTGTTTGCGCCAATAATACAACCTTTACCAAGTGTGACATTGGGAAGTATTGTTGCTTTGTCTCCTATCCAAACAGAATCTTCTATAATTACTTTCCCTTTTGACCACAGAGGTCTTGAGGCTGGAGGTATATTCGTCTCATCAGCGCTACATTCACCATGGCTATTGTCCGTGATTGTAACCCATCGACCCGTGAGAACATCATTCCCTATAGTTATTGAATTACAGCAAGTCAGATGAAGATAACCCCCAAAAATACAATTATTACCTATTGTTACCTCAGGCTTATACGTTTTATCCTTATATCTTGACCTGGCAGTCAGAATTGTGTGTTTGGCGAACCGGTTCCCGACTCCTATCTTAAAAAAACGGTTCCCGTGTCTATATCCAAACGGATAATCAAACGTACAATTTTGACAGTTGAATCGAAGGCACATCCATTGGCTGAATACTTTTGATTTCAACCGATTGAAAAGGTTTTGTTTGGATGCTGATGCGTTGATAGACCCAAAGAGGAAGAAGATGAGTTTTATCGGTAAGTGTATAATTTGTTTAAGAAGTCGATTCATAGCCGATTTACTCAGCAAAAAATACATTTGTTATTTATGTTATAATTATTTGTCTGATTGAAGCAGACGTTTACTTAATGCGCAATAATGCTAAATTTGTCGTGTTATGTTGACTGCTGTAACCGATACGTATATTTGATTTTAATAATCTGTTGATTTGGCGTTGATTGTAGACATTCAAAGTGGGATGATTATTTTTTTTATTAAACGCTTAATTCCTTTCAGTTTCAGTGCGATCGATCGAATCGTGGAAAAGGTGGAATATGAAGTGTGATATGCTATAAAAATTGATAACCGAGTACGCAATGGTATATGACAGAGGGACAGGATAGAATGATTACTCTCCGCATACATTGATTTCCACGAAGCATATTTGTCGGGAGATGTGGAGTCATATACATATTGCTTGACTCCCTGTTTCAAGGTGTTCTCTATTTTAAGGTAAAGTTTTTTCGGAATATTTTTATCGTTAAAATATTCCATTAAGAAATTAAGTACACAGATTTGGTCTTTAGGATATTTTTTCCCTTCCCGAGAACAAATATTATCCCTTTGTGCACAAAAATAATGATATAACGCATCTGGGATTAACACTGTTTTTTTACTGTGAAACCGTAAACGAGTAGTAACTGCTAAGTCTTCCCACATCGCGACTCCAGGAATCCAACGGATGTCATATTCCTCATATAGGTTTCGGCTTACAAGTTTATTCCATACGACTGAATGGTTTCCTCCTATTCTATATATTTCCTTTTTAGGTTCTAAAGGACCGTAGGGATAACCCAGTAGATTTAGTACTCCGGCACCATTGTCAGAATATACGTTGCAGGCTACTATGTCAGCTTCTTCAGACAAGGCTGTTGTATATAGCCTCTCAATCATATTGAGTTCCATCCAATCGTCGGAGTCAATGCATAAAATCCAATCTCCGCAAGAATTGTTCCAACCGATATTACGGGCTCGACTACATCCGCCGTTAGGTGTATCTATAACTTTTATCCGGGAATCAGTGGCGGCATATTCCTGACAGATTTCAAGAGAGCTGTCTGTACTTCCGTCATTTACAAGAATTAGTTCAAAGTCGGTGAAAGTCTGATTGACGACTGAGTCAAGACAACGACGCAGATACTTCTCTACATTATAAACCGGAATTATTACGGAAACGGCAGGAGTCTCGTTCTTCATTTTCTACGGAAACGTTCTATAAAATCACCTAATCCACATCTGAATAAGATCAGAGCTGTGGATATAAGAATCGAAAATATAGTGATGGAAATTATTGAATATCTGAACCAACTTCCCCAGCTTGCCGCGGGATTGATTGAAATGTTTGGCAAGAGAAAATACATTATAATCGCTATCGCTGCAAAAATAAGGAGATGCTTTCCCATGAGCAGGACGTACCTAATGACAGGAAACCGGAACCCTTTAGTAAACAAGAAATAAGGTTTCCATATCATCACAATCACAATCAGACTTACCAAAGCCCCACTCAAAATGCCATTAAGTCCCCAGAAGTAACCGAACAGAATGGACAATGAGAGATTTATTGTAGCCTCGGTTATTGGTGCCCAAACATCACTGAACAGTCCGTATGCATTTATAAAAAGGTCAACGGCATTGCGGACTATATCAATAAACATCAGGCTCGCCAATAATACTACTGCCGTAGTCGACAACATGTATTGCGGTCCGATCCATACGCATATAAAAGGCTGGACAAGATTGATGAACCCCCATGCAAAAATGGCTGCGGTAAGGAAGCGCAGGCAGAAAAGCTCGCGGAATACTTTTATTATCCTGTTTTTGTCTCCTTCAGCCACAAGATCACCGATTCCGGCTCCAATACTGCTGAAAACAGCAGAACAGATTGTCTTTACGCCATTTGTAACCACTATATAGTTACCATACAATGCCACTGCTGTGAGCGACATATATGCATATATTATAAGAGGGGAAGCCTGAAACAGTGCAAAACCGGCGATTTTATGTATAAACAGCTGCTTTACCTTGACAAATATGAGGTTGTACTTTTGGCGCAGGTTCGCGAATGTATCTGCAGAGTTCTTAAGATACGGGAACTCACGGTTTGTGACAATGCGCAACGATATAGCCGATATGGTTGTAAACAATGCCTCCAAAACTAGCCACCATACGTATGGATCTGTCAAATATATCATAGCTGCGATCTGACATAGTATCTTTATTATATACCATGGTCGGGTAGCGAACTGTATCTTATAATCGAGCTGGGATGCTGAAAGAACAATCTGACGGTAGTTCACATAGTAACCAAGAAGTGCCCCCCAAAGCAGGACTGCAAACGATGTGTAAGCATACCATAACGGAAGCTCCATCTTGCTGAATATCCATGGGAAGAAGCACATCGCGACTGCCGACAGTACCACAATACCGCCGGCAATACGTTTATACAGATGTCCCTGCAGCGAGACTATCTCACAAATGGTTGCCCGGTCATCATGATGCAACGGCTTATATAGAGAGAAACTTACGGCTGCTCCGATCCCAAGCTCCGTAAGGTTGAGAAACTGTAGGATATTTACAGCCGTTGAGTTAAGACCGAGAATCTCTGTACCGAGATATTCGAGGAATATTTTCCTCGAATAGAAACCCAATAGAAATTGTACCGCAACAAAAAACATTGATACGGCTGAGTTCAACAGGCTTTTCTTAGTCCGTGACTGTGAGGGCATTCAGGCGGGGTTGATTCCGTTGTGGAGTATGTGGGTCTTAAGGTTACCCAATGATCAGTCGATGAATCTGAATTTGACTCCGTGGGTCACTATATTTTCTTCGGACGGAATGGTGTTCCAGTCATTGCCATACATGGTGGATAGATATGCAGGGACGTTTGCAGGAGCCTTAAACTCGTAACCTTCAAAACAGATCTTTGACAACGGAAACATTACTGAAGTAGCGTTTGGTTTTCCAAATGGATTACCGTAGCCCTTTTGCCAAAAATTATTATATCTTATGATACGGAATAGAGGTGCGATAATAGATTCAAATGACCTGTGCAACATATTTACACAAGGTCGTAAGAACTTATATCTGGTGCCTAACAATGGGGATACGACCAACCGTTGCTGAAACCCAGTTGCCAATCGTTTCAAAATGGGTGATACTCCTTGTTCGAAAATGAATATGTCTATTTGAAGTCCTCTATATTTTAATCTGTTGTGCAGATATGAGTCTTGAATGTATTCTGTGGTTATATCGCGTAGGGTATACCATGAGGAATTAACGTAATTAGAATCGGTTTCCGAAGTTTGTAGAATATATTTTCCCTCAAAAACCTTATCCCCCATAAGCGCTTTAAGTTTCAATGCATCATTACGCGTCATGCCGATATCCGTATCGTCATCCCAAGGTATAAACCCGCCATGTCGGGCTGCTCCCAATAATGTACCCGAGTCCAGCCAATATGACAGATGATTTTCGCTACAGAAACGGTCAAAGAAAATAAGCATGTCGAGCATGCGTAACTGCATGATCCGTAGTTCCGATCCGTCTGGGTTGTATTTAGACCTCAGGTTGGCTTGTATTTCGTATGGAAGCATGTTTTTTTGATCATTTCTCAAGAGCGCATGTCTTGCTCATGCCCCAGTTATATACTTTATCAATAACAGGGGTGTGAATGTGGTTTTTTTCAGCCAATTCCTTTATGAAGCGTAATCCAAATGGAAAGTCTTCGGTGAAATATCTGCTTGTGAAATCGGGGATCCACCCGGCTTCTGTTTTTGTAACCGGAGATGCTATAGATTTAAATGCCTGTATATCCCGAATTTTATTTGTAAGGGATGCGGCGTCTGAAGATTCATAGTAATCAAGCAATGTCGGAATCGCACCTTCTCTGATTCCAAGCTCTTTCAATAGCAGTTGGAATTCTGTATCCATACGGATTATGCAGTCTGATGCTTCATCATTCCAGTCTGCATAAAATAATGGAGGATTATCTATAATTTCACCAGTATAATCTTTCCACATCGTGTATAGTCGTCCGGTGTGCAGGATGGGATTACTATTGGTAAGGGATGCTTCATAAAAATTGGAGAGGAGATTGATTGGAGTCCCAAAAAGAGTTTCCAATTCCTTTCTTAAACCGTCGGTATCCTGACAATTTTCTATTGCAATATTCAGTTCAGTTTTATAACCGAGTAGTTCTCCAATCTCTCCATACTTTTTCTGTCTGGCTATGTATGGGACTCGTTGAAATCCAAACAAGCAATGCTTCCCTCCAAGAGTTTCATGAGCAGCAAAGAAAAATCCCGTGCTCGAAACAACAGATCCGACTATTGCATCAGGTTTCAGATACGGCTTTATATTCTTAAGTGTCTTCTCTATTAGAAATCCAGGGACTGTAAGAAAAACCAGATCAGCATCAGTCACGACCTCTTTAGGGTGCTTAGAGATTCTCTTAAGATTGCCGCTGAATACGATACCTTTCGGATCTATAACTTGTATGTTCGTTTTCCAATTATCGGGATGACCTGTAAGCAAGCTTACATTCGAGTTCTTTGAGCAAAATACTCCTGAACAAACAAGCCCAAGACTTCCACCGCCGCAAATACAAATTGTATTTATTTGCTTCATACTACGCGGCGATTTGAATTCTTTTTATTACTATATATCGCATTATTGTTCAGCTAAAGCTTTCACTAACGTAGTATCATCGTGGCGATCACGGATTGCAATGCGTATGTAATCCCTATTGTCCGGAAATCCCTTTTTTGTGGAACAATCCTTGATCAATATGTTGTGTTCGGTGAGGAGGTTGAGCGCAAGAGATTGGGATGTATGAGGCGGGAGCACTTCGCAGAGGAAGTAGTTAGCTTGAGAAGGGATTACGCGAAGGTATGGAATCTGTTGCAGCTCGTGGAAAAAGCGTGTACGTTCGCTTATGAATTTCTCGCACGAGCGCTTGTAGTCTTTCTCGTATTTTGAGTAGATCTGCATGTAGAATTCCGCGAATGAATTGATATTCCATATCGCAACATCTTTGCGCATATTCCGTATTAATTCTGTATCGGCGCTGGCGAGTATGCCGAGGCGCAGTCCGGGAACGCCATAGGATTTGGATATGCTTTTCATGACGCACATCGTGGGGCGCTCCCTCAGTATTTCATCGTGCAACAGGCTGTTGTCGAAACCATTGTCGGCGAAATCTATAAAGGACTCATCGACAATGAGCCGTACTCGGTTGTTTTCTGCCCATTCTGCGAGTCTCAGCAGGTCCGCGCGTGATATGAAGTTTCCGGAAGGGTTGTCGGGATTGACAACCAGAAGCGAATTGACCGGATGACTTGTAAAATAGTCAATGAGATCATCTACGGTATAGCAGAAGTCGTCGTTCTGAGGGATATAACGTACAATGCGATCCTCCGGCATCCGGTTTGGATATTCCTCAAATGTGGGGCATGTTACTCCAAGTGTGCCGTCGGTGTGCTCCATTAGTGATTTGATCAGTTCGGCAGCACCGTTGCCCGGAAGAATGTATTCCTGACGTATACCGAAATATTTACCAGCAAGCAATGAGTTTACTCCCATTCCCGAGGGGTAGTCGCGTAAGAGTGTCTCAAAATTGGCTTTCATCTCGTCAATCATCCTTGAAGTGGGGAAATACGGATTGACGAGGTAGCAGAAGTCAAGCAGCTGCGGGTAGCGCCAATAGCCGCCGTAGGAGTGCTGGAGTTTGTTGAGGCGTTCCTCGGGTGATGCGAAGATTGTCTCGGCGATGCGTAGATCCTGCACATCGTCGATTTCATACCAATGCATCCCGTCGATAGGGAGTGCCTTTATTCCGGTGGTGTCAATAAGTGTGATGACGCGCAATACCTGTTCGTAGTATTCGTTTTCGCCAAGTACGCGTATGTATGCCTCAAGGAAGGGGAGGTAGTGATTTACGATGAAACTCTGTGAGAACTTGTAGATGTTGACGGTCTTGTAATAGAATCCTGTGTCGCTATACTTGAATGCTTTTTTCGGGATGAAGTTGATTATGTTGTTTTCGTCATCAATACGAACCATCGTTCCATCCATCCAGGTCTCGTATTTGCTGACGAGTGCACAATCTTTATATGGACTATTGATGGCTGCCTGTAGCACAGATTCTTCAAAAATCAGGTCGGATTCAAGTAGAAGTGTGTCGTCCTCTGACATTTGCTGTCGTGCAAGCCACAATGAGTATATGTTGTTTGTCTTGTCGTAGATCGTATTCTCTACAAATTCAATGGGTAGATCCGGGTAGTTTTGGGTAATATAGTTCCGGAGGTTGTCACGCTCGTATCCTATTACGATCACTATCTTTCTGAGCTTTTGTGAACTCAGTTGACGGAGCATGCGGTCTATTAAGCGTATGCCGTTGACAGGGAGCATACATTTTGTATTGTTGGCGGTAAATTCACCTAAACGGCGTCCCATGCCTGCCGCTAATATTATTGCCTGCATTATAATTTAATAAGTAAATGAGTATGACGTTTGCTCATAATCTTTATATTCGCCTGAAAGAGTGTTGTAGACGGATATATTGACCTTATTTTCATTCATGGGGAATTCCCAGAGTTGTAGCATTGAGTCGCCTCCGTTAACCTGATACTGTAGATTAAATAAGATCTGAGGGACCATGCGCCCGGCGTCGTTTTCGGTTTCCAGGTACTTGCAGAATCCGTTGTGACCGTTCACTACACAAAGTATATTGTCGTTGGGTTTCACCAATTGTTCCCATATCTCATCTGGCTCTGTGTGAGGTATATCTACAAATTGAAGATATGCGAATGTTTTACCTGATTTCATTCTTTCGCCTTCATCTGTCATATATTCATGGGTCATCAGGATGAATTTTTCATTAGTATGTGAGCGTACATACTTTGCAGCCCATGTCAATACCTCCGGTCGCGGTCCGAACTCAAGAGATATTATATTTATATGCCTGGCTGTGAGCGAACTCCGAAGTATGATGTTATCATATCTGTCGGTCTCAAATCTGGATATTATGTTTTTGTCGAGGAGCGAGTTGCTTAGGTATGAGTTTAATAGAGTGGATGTGCGGTCGCTGATCTGTGTGCCGGTTTCTCCAACCCACTGGTAATCATGGTTACCGGTAGACCATACATACATGACGCTGTCTTTCAGGTGATGGAACGCCTCACGAGCCATTTCCCACTGCCATGGAGCGTTGCTGTTGGTAACATCGCCATCTTGAAGCACACACTTAATATTGTTGTAGTTATTGTTTTGATTTCTGATCCAATCCAATGAATATATAAGGTAGTCCAGATTTTCAAATGTTTGGGTATATTCCTGTATGTCGCCGATGACTATAAGGTATTCAGATGCAGGGTTTATAACTTCGTCGGGAGCAATATATTGATATTGCATCGCGAGAAAATCCATGCTGGCGTCGGAGGAGCAGGAGGTGGTGAGGATTGTGAGTATGAGGGCGATAATGGAATATCGCATTGAGATGGTGCGAGGTGTCGCTTTGTGGTGTGCGCAGTTGTGTAGGCGCTTGTTTAATGTAGTGGGATTCAGGAGAGGGGGGCGAGGGAGGAGGCGGGGAGGGTGAGGCGCCAGAGGATGGCGGTGTCAGCGTTGAGAGCGAGGGTGAAGCTGCAGTCGAGCATGTCCGGCATTTCTGCCGGTGTCGCTTCTGCTATCTGAACTTTTACTGTCGATGCTGCCGTTGCGGTATCTGCGGTTGCGGCAGGCGATGTCCCGGTGGAGCCGTTTTGTTGGGGAAGCGGGGCGCCGGTGGTGACGTTATAGTGGGGGAGGGAGGTGATGGTTGCGATGTGTCCGGCAAGGGGACCGGCGATTATGCGGACACGGGTGCCGGGGGGGAGTGTGGAAGGGTCGACGAGTGCTGCTCCGGCTGCGATGTCTGGTGTGAGCTGTCCTACTGCTCGCTGAAACATCATCATCTGTGGCGCGGGGATCACAGAGTAGGGTGCGTCGGTCGTGTTTACTGTGCGGTAGAACCAAGCCTGTGCTCCGATAGCACGTGCGGTAGCCGCTACGCGATGGGTCGGAATGCGCACGAAGAGTATTCCCGGTAGTATGGGTTGGTCGGTGAACCGCAGACGTCCGTCGCGACGTTCAGCCATGCGCTGTGTCGGATAGTATGTATCGGCGTCGGCAGGGAGGAGGGGGATGATGTCGGCTGGGGCGACGTTGCGGCGCAGATGGAGAACGTGCCATCGGGGGGTGTAGTCGCTCAAGGTGTCGGCAACACGACGCATTATGTTTGCACGTTGCTCATCGGTAAGTGCCGTCGGCGTCAGGAGGTTGAGGTATGCGTGTCCGACAGGCGGAGTGGTGATCACCGCTCTTATGTCAGTGAGGGTGATTCCGGCTCGTCGTGCGAGTACGATCCATATTGACTTTATTGTGTCGTCAGTGAATCCTTCGGGAAGTTGCACGCGTCGCGGTGTTAGGAACGAGGCTATGTCGTGGGTCAATTGCCGGGTGATCTGCGGCAGACGGCGGCGGTTCTGCTGCAACGGCAGCAGGTAGCGACGGCGAGAGTCGGTGCGCATCCGGCGTGCAAAATCGATCAGTTGCGGTGTGGCGTCTGAGGCGTTTTCTACTTCGTCGAGTATCGTAGTTGCCGCATGGGCTATGGTAGACGCTGTGAGGAGTGTGTAAACGACGGCTGCAGCCGCAGCATCGGATGTCGCTGCACGATCAAGCAGCGGATATATGCGGCGTAGCACATCGGCATTATGCGTATCGGCAGGATCAGGCTTCTGATATTCAGCTTCGGCAGCAGTGCGCAGACCTGCGAAAGGATCATCAGCGACGCCCGCACCTGTAGTGGCTGCAAAAAGAACAAATAATGTGTGCAGACGCTCGAAATACCGGCGGCGTGTCGTTGCCGACCGTCCATCGGCAATCATTGTCGCGATCCAAAGTGAGAGATGGGTTGCTTCAAGGCGTGCCGGGAATGCGGCATCGGGAAGCGCTGATCTTAGCGAACGGACGGCACGCCAAGCCATGTCGTTGGCGGGGATGTCGCGCAGCTGATAGGCGACAAATTGTGCGAATGTTGGCGCGCTATCTTCGTAAGTGTCAGGGAAGTTGGCAAACTCTTTCAAGCGACGGATTGCATCTGTGTCGACTAATTCTTCTTTTCCTGCTGTCCGTGGTTCAAGCACTGTCGGACGGTAGGCGTCAGTAGGTATTATGTCGGTGCGGGGTAGGCTCATCGGTCGTGTGCGTACGGACTGATCGCTTGTTCCTGCAAGAGGTTTGCATGGCAAAGTTACATTTTCTTTCCCATACGTGCAATAGGCGTCGTGATATATGTTGTTAAAAAAGCGACAGACGCGGAAGTTGCGCGGTAGTCTGCATATATGAAAAGAGCGGCGTGCCGGATTCAGATGACACACCGCCCTATGTGAATTGGCGTTGGGAAACGCTGTATGGTTTGCTTAACGGTTGGCGTACATATCTTCGTAATATCTCTGATAATCGCCCGAGGTTATATTGTCGGTCCAGGGTTGGTTGTCGAGATACCACCGTACGGTTTTCTCTATGCCTTCCTCGAACTGCAGCGATGGCTCCCAGCCGAGTTCGCGCTGTAGCTTGCGCGAGTCGATGGCATATCGCTGATCATGACCGGGGCGGTCGGTCACGAATGTGATGAGGTGATCCGAATGTCCCTCAGGGTTACCGAGAAGCCGGTCGACGGTGCGGATTATGACACGGATCAGATCGATATTCTTCCATTCGTTGAAGCCCCCTATATTATAGGTGTCGGCAATGCGTCCGTTGTGGAATATAGTATCGATCGCGCGGGCATGGTCCTCGACGTAGAGCCAGTCGCGCACGTTCTCTCCCTTGCCATATACTGGCAGCGGTTTGCCATGGCGGATATTATTGATGAAGAGTGGTATGAGTTTTTCGGGGAACTGATACGGTCCGTAGTTGTTCGAGCAGTTGGTCACGAGCGTAGGCATCCCGTATGTGTCGTGATAGGCGCGGACAAAATGATCGGATGATGCTTTCGATGCGCTGTATGGAGAGTGAGGATTGTATTTGGTAGTTTCGAGGAAGAATTCAGTTCCGAACGCAAGATGGTGCTGCGACGACGATGCGGTGGTTGTGAATGGCGATTCCGTACCTTCGGGATGTGTAAGCTCAAGAGCGCCGTAGACCTCGTCGGTGGATATGTGGTAGAATAGCTTGCCATTGTAGCCTTCGGGTGTCTGTTCCCAATATTCTTTCGCAGCCTGCAGGAGCGCGAGCGTTCCCATGACGTTTGTGCGGGCAAAAGTGAATGGATCCTTTATCGACCGGTCTACATGGCTTTCCGCTGCCAGATGGATTATGCCGTCGATATGATGGTCGGCTATGATGTGGCGCATGGCGTCGAGATCGGCAATGTCGGCGCGGACGAATGTATAGTTGGGGGCGTTCTCTATGTCAGTGAGGTTGGCGAGGTTTCCGGCGTATGTGAGTTTGTCGAGATTCACGATGTTGTAATCCGGATACTTGTTGACGAACAAGCGCACAACGTGCGAGCCGATGAATCCGGCGCCGCCGGTGATGAGGATGTTACGTTTCATAGTGTGTTCAGTTGTTTTGGTTTTTCAGGTTTTCGATGCAGACGGCGAGCGAATCGCGCCAGTATGGAATTTCGGTTCCGAATGTGTTCTTGAACTTGGTCTTGTCGAGCACGGAGTATGCCGGACGCACGACCTTCGACGGAAATTCATCGGAATGGCACGGGAGGATGCGGCAGTTGCGGTTGCCGGCGATCTCGGCTATAGCCTGTGTGAAATCGTACCATGATATGACCCCTTCGTTGGAATAATGGTAGATACCTTCGTTGCCTACGTAGGCGCGGTTGCGTATGATCTCAACAATGGCGCGGGCAAGGTCGGCGGCATAAGTCGGAGTGCCAGCCTGGTCAAACACAACCTTGAGCTCAGGGCGGTCAGCGGTCAGTGCCAGCATGGTCTTCACGAAATTCTTGCCGAATTCGGAGTATAGCCACGCTGTGCGCAGTATGATGGCATGACAGCCGGACTCAGCTATCGCCTGTTCGCCATGGAGCTTGGTGACTCCGTAGACGCCTGTAGGTGATGCCGGCTCATCTTCCTTTCGCGGAGTGTTGCCTTTTGAGCCTCCGAAAACGTAGTCGGTCGACACATGTATCAGAGTCCCTCCCCGGCGAGCCATTGTCGCAGCAAGATTTCCGATAGCTGTGGCGTTGAGCTTCTCGGCGAATTCCGGCTCATCTTCCGCCTTGTCCACGTTGGTGTAGGCGGCGCAATTTATTATTAAGTCAATGCGGAGTTCGTCAGCTAAATGGTCGACTGCCTGAGGGTCGGTGATGTCGAGTTCAGCAACGTCAGTGAATATATAATGATCTTTTTCGTCGGCAGCCATGAGTCGGATCTCGTTGCCCAACTGTCCGTTGGCTCCTGTAACGAGTATATTCATTCTTTTGTCGGGTGTGGCTGAGCTTGTGGCTCAGTGGTTATATGTGAAAGGTGTGTCGAAATCGCTCAGACGCGGATGGCGCAGGTCTTTCTCGCTAAGCAGCGCGGTGGCTGGATCAAGGTGCCAGTCTATGTCGAGTGCCGGGTCGGAGATGTCGATACCGCCGTCGGCTTCTGGCGCATAGTAGTTATCACACTTATATTGGAACACTGCTATGTCGGAAAGCACGGCGAAGCCATGTGCGAATCCGCGTGGCACGAAAAGCTGCCGGTGGTTTTCGGCGGAAAGCTCGACCGCCACGTGTTTGCCATACGTGGGGGAGCCGCGGCGTATGTCGACGGCGACATCAAGCACAGTGCCGATGACGCATCTCACCAGTTTTGCCTGTGTGAATGGCGGACGTTGGAAGTGAAGCCCGCGCATTACGCCCCGGGTTGACCGGCTTTCATTGTCCTGCACGAACTGCACATCATAGCCTACAGCCTCATTGAATTCACGCTGTGAATAGCTTTCGAAAAAATAGCCGCGGGCGTCGTTGAACAGACGTGGTTGGAGTATCAGCGGCCCGTCTATATCGGTTTTTATGAATTCCATTGGTTGATCAGGATGTTTGGGTTTGGTTCAGTCAAGATTACGGTTTCCGGTGCGGTCTATCTCATCGATTACCTTCATGAGGTATTGCCCGTACTGGTTTTTAAGCATAGGCTTAGCGATCTCGATCATGCGCTCCTTGTCGATCCAGCCTTGACGGTATGCTATGCCCTCAAGACATGCTATCTTGAGACCTTGGCGCTTCTCAAGTACTTCGACATAGATTGAGGCATCGGCAAGTGATTCATGGGTGCCTGTGTCAAGCCATGCGAATCCGCGTGGCAGTGTGCGTACCTTAAGGGTCCCGTCGGCAAGGTATTCCTGATTTACAGTGGTGATTTCGAGCTCTCCGCGTGCCGAAGGTTTTATGTGAGCGGCGATATCGACTACGCTGTTCGGGTAGAAATAGAGTCCTACCACAGCATAATTCGACTTCGGGTTGGCGGGTTTTTCCTCAATGGAGAGGCAGTTGCCATCGGCATCAAATTCCGCCACTCCGTAACGCTCGGGATCATCTACCCAATATCCGAATACGGTGGCAAGGCGTTTCTCGGCAGCATCCTTGACAGCTTCCTTGAGCAACCCGGAGAATCCTGCGCCATGGAAGATGTTGTCGCCGAGCACAAGGCAGACATCATCGTCGCCTATGAAGTCACGCCCGATTATGAATGCTTGCGCTAGTCCGTCGGGGCTTGGCTGCTCGGCATAGCTGAAGTTGACACCATAGTCTGATCCGTCGCCCAGCAGACCGCGGAAAAGCGGCAGGTCGCGCGGGGTCGAGATGATTAGAATATCCTTAATACCGGCGAGCATAAGCGTCGATATCGGATAGTAGACCATCGGCTTGTCATATATGGGGAGCATCTGTTTGCTCACTCCTTTTGTGATAGGGTAGAGGCGTGTACCGCTTCCACCTGCCAATACTATTCCTTTCATAATTAGCAAACATCCAAAATTTCTGCTGCGGAGCCCCCTCCGCAACTTTGCACAAAGATATATCTTTTTCGGAAGATATGCAAAATATGTGGGATGAATGAGAAAATATAACCATACGCTTGCAGTAGCGTATGGATATATGCAAAGAGACGGCGCACCGACCACCGGTGCGCCGTCTCTCTATATTGTACTTTCGCTGTCTGTATTATTCAGTTTGTGTCTGACAGTTCTCAGAGTTGGGTTGCGGGATCAAGGTTTGCAGCTTCGATATCCTTATAATAGCGGTATGTGCCCACTTTGAGCTCCTCGCATGCAGCCTCGTCGGCAACGATGAGCGCTTTCTGGTGCATCTGTAGTGCGGAGATGGTCCACATCTGCGAGATGCCCCCCTCGACGCCGTGGTGAAGAGCGCGGCTCTTGTTGTGACCGTTCACGATGAGCAGCACACTGCGTGCCGACATGATGGTGCCGACACCTACGGTGAGAGCTGTCTTCGGCACGAGATCCACGTTGTTGTCGAAGAAGCGTGAGTTGGCGATGATGGTGTCGCGTGTCAGAGTCTTCATGCGTGTGCGTGAGGTGAGTGATGATCCGGGCTCGTTGAAAGCGATGTGTCCGTCAGGACCCACACCACCGAGGAACAGATCGATACCTCCGTATGACTGTATCTTCTCCTCATAGCGGCGGCACTCCTCGGCGGGATCTGCGGCATTGCCGTTGAGGATGTTCACGTTCTCGCGTGGAATGTCTATGTGGCTGAAGAAATTTGTCCACATGAATGTGTAGTAGCTCTGCTCATGGTCGCGGGGTATACCGCAATATTCATCCATGTTGAAAGTCACCACATTCTTGAATGAAACTTTTCCTTCCTGATATAGTTTAATAAGCGCGCGGTACATGCCTAACGGCGAGCTGCCGGTAGGGCATCCAAGTACAAACGGGTGTTCGGCGGTAGGTTTAGCCTCGTTGATGCGTGCTGCCACGTAGTTGGCAGCCCACTGCGAGACGTTGTTGTAGTCGGGTTCGATTATGAGTCTCATCGTGTCTGAGTTGCTTATGGTTTTTAGATTCGAATGCAAATCTACGGAATATTATTGATATGTGCATCTTTTCAATCGACTTTTTGATAAATGTGGTTGAATGAATACGAAAAATTGTGAATGTGAGTCAAAAAAGTGGCGGAATGTTGTGTAGAGGTATATGGAATTATTATTTTTGCAGTGGGAAGCCGTTATTTATTTTATATGGTGTATTCCCTACACTACCTGTATGAAAGGTTCTGATACCGAACAAAACTAAAACAAAAACATATACATGAAAACAAATCTAAGCTCCCAGATCAAGCTTGACCGCATCCCGCGCCGTTACTATGACCCGCAGGATGAGATAGAGCTTGCAGCTCTGACGCGCGACGAGAAGATATACACCCGTATATTCGAGACCGTCGAGGAGGGCAGCGATTACCTCGCCGCCCAGATCGCGAGAATTATCGAACTCAATGTAGCGACCAAAGGAAAATGCGTTATGGCGCTTGGCGCCGGTGTCAGCACTCACAGCGCTTACTCCACTCTTATCCGTCTGCATAAGGAGGGTAAGGTGAACTTCCGTGATGTCATAGTTTACAATCTCGCAGAGTTTTTCCCGCTTGTAGAGGGTGGTCCCTGCACTTTGAACCGTCTTAAAGAGGTGCTTCTCGACCATATCGAGATCCGGTCGGAGAATATCCGCACTTTTGATCCGGATGTAACCAAGGAGGATATGTTCCAGTGCTGCAAGGCATACGAAAAGGCTATCGAGGCTGATGGCGGACTCGATCTCGTGGTCTGTGAGGTCGGCGCTACCGGCTCGCTTGCTTTCAACGAACCGGGCACTCCCGAGACAAGTCTTTGCCGCCTTGTGCTTCTCGGCAACGAAACCCGTCACAACGTCGCATCCGACTATAAGTGCGACAATGTGCCCACCACTGCTATTACACTCGGCATCGCCAACATCCTGTCGGCAGAGCGTGTGCTCACTATGGCATGGGGCGAGAGCCGTGCGCAGATCATAGAGAAAACAGTGGAAGAACCTGCCAATGCCAATGTGCCGGCATCGTTCCTGCAGGCTCATGCACATGCGAAAGTCGTTGTCGACCTTTCGGCAGCGGAGGATCTTACCCGCATATCACAGCCCTGGAAGGTCACATCGTGCGAGTGGAACGACAAGCTCATCCGCCGCGCCATCGTGTGGCTCTGTCAGATGACCGGCAAGCCGATCCTTAAGCTTACCGACAAGGATTACAACGATTGGGGTCTCGGTGAACTGCTTGCGCTTTTTGGCTCGGCATACAATGTGAACATAAAGATATTCAACGATCTCCAGCACACTATCACTGGCTGGCCCGGAGGTAAGCCGAATGCCGATGACACATACCGCCCGGAGCGTGCCAACCCATATCCGAAGCGCGTTATCATTTTTAGCCCGCATCCTGATGATGATGTGATCTCGATGGGCGGCACATTCAAGCGTCTTGTTGATCAGAAGCATGATGTGCATGTGGCATACCAGACTTCAGGCAATATAGCTGTCGGCGATGAGGATATGATGCGTTATTTCCTCATGATGGACAAGATCGCGCCGGAGTTCGGCTTTGGCGACGCCGGTTATAAGGAACTGTCGCAGAAAGTGCACGATGCCGTAAAGAATAAGAAATCGGGCGATGTGGATGTGCCCGAGGTGCGTGAGATCAAGACAATGATTCGCCAGGCTGAAGCTACCATAGCATGCAATTATATAGGTGTCAAGCCTGAGAATATCCACTTCCTGCGTCTGCCGTTCTACGAGACCGGTACCATTAAGAAAGGTGAGCTCGGCGAGCGCGACGTGAATATCGTAAAGAAGTTGCTTGAGGATGTGAAGCCTCATCAGATCTTTGTGGCAGGCGACTTAGCCGATCCGCATGGCACGCATAAGGTGTGCACCGATGCCGTCCTCGCTGCCGTTGATGAGCTCAAGGATGAGCCGTGGATGCGCGATTGCCGCATCTGGATGTACCGCGGTGCATGGGCTGAGTGGGAAATCGACCACATCGAGATGGCAGTGCCCATCAGCCCTGAGGAGCTGCGTTTCAAGCGTAACTCAATCCTCAAGCATCAGAGCCAGATGGAGAATGCTCCCTTCCTGGGCGATGATGACCGTCTGTTCTGGCAGCGTGCTGAGGACCGCAACCGTGGCACTGCACAGTTGTATGAGGGACTTGGTCTTGCCTCATACGAGGCAATCGAGGCGTTCGTGGAGTACCACCCGATACGCGACTGATAAATCTGAAAAAAATACTCTGAGGATAGGCGGGAGCCGTGCGTCGAAAGGCGCATGGCTCCCGCTGCTATTTGATATCTCTTGTGGTAAGTGTATTTTATTAATAGGCGTTCTCGTCGCCGCGTATGATGTTGAGGAAAGTCCGGGCGATGATCTTTATGTCGAGCAGGAATGACCAGTGCTCGATGTACCATACGTCGTGCTCCACGCGCCTCTCCATTTTCCACAGTTGGTCGGTCGATCCGCGGAGACCATTGATTTGCGCCCATCCTGTTATGCCCGGTTTGACGGCATGGCGCAGCATATATTTGTCAACAATCTGTGAATAATATACGGTATGAGAGGTCATGTGTGGGCGTGGACCGACAATCGACATGTCGCCGCTAAGCACATTGAATATCTGCGGTAGTTCGTCAAGACTTGAATGACGGAGGAACCGACCTACGGATGTAACCCGTGGATCATTCTTCTCTACCGGTGCCTCGTCGGCAGGCTCGTATTGCATGGTCCGGAATTTCAAGCATTGGAAATCACGCCCTCTGATTCCTGTGCGCCGCTGCCGATAGAATACCGGTCCCGGAGAGTTTATCTTTATAGCTATCGCCACCGGTATGAACACGATGGGGAATAGCAATGCCGCAACCGAACCTACAGTTATGTCGACCGCGCGCTTTATGATACGGTTGAGCGGGTTGGAGAGCGGTGCGCGGCAATTGCCCATTACGGTGACATAGCCTATCTGCTCCATGTCGAATCCACGTGTCATGTTGCGCGAGATCTGCGGCACATAGTAATATCGGGCATTGTAATTGTCCGCTACGCTAACGGCTGTCTGCAATAGTTCCTCCTGATCAGCGTTGAGGGTGCAGTAGATCTCATCAATAGCGTTTTCGCGGACAAATTCATCGAGGTCTCCGAGATCGCCCCGGTAAAGACACGGGTCAATCGCTGGGCCGGGCTGCTCGGCAAATACCCCCATCATCTTATATCCAAAGCCTGGATCAGCAACCAATTCCTGACACAGACGCGCTGCGGTATCGTTGGCTCCCACTATTACCACCCGGTTTTTGTTGCGTCCTGCCGACCGCATCTGCTTGATTATTATTCTTGCTATTGCCCGTTCGGAAGGCAGTGTTACACTTGCTATCAGGTAGAATTCGAGCAATGTTAGCGGAGCTATTCCGGGGGTTTCTGTGATGTACAGAAGTGTTATGAATATCAGTGCGTGCAGGATTATGGCTCGGAATGATTCGCCAATCCATCGCTCCATGCGTGTGGCGCGGAACTCAGAGCGTGACAACATCAGCATACACGCAGGAACCCATGCCGTGAGCATCAGAATCTGCACTGTGTGGCTAAGCCATACGGAGTTTTGGGCGGGAGCCAGCAACAGCATTGTCAGGAAGTAGGCAGCCGAGATTGCGATCGTGTCCGACAATGCAATTGCCGGACGCAGATATCTGCCTAATAATATGCGTGTCTTTGCTGTCATCTCTCAGCTGCAGGAGGTGATTCGTTGAATTGTGTAAAATGGGGACGTATGGTAAGCCCCCGGCATTCCTGTATATTTAATATACGTATGCCGGGGGCTTTTATTATTTACCGTGCTAAGAATATTTGTTCTTAGTGCGGTCTGAGCGTTGCTGTGTGGTTATTTGCTTTTGCTGTCGACGATGGCTATCTTGCGCTGGATCTGCTCTATGTCCTCGCGCAGGCGTTGCATCTTGCGCTCCATATCGTGAATGAGCGAATTGCCATTCTTCGATGTGGAGGTGAGGAAGCCGAGATTGTTCTCGTAGGTGTTGAGTTCCTGCCGACGCTGCTCATAGGTGCGCAGCAGCCGGTCGCGCTCGCGTGAGAGTTTCTGAGGATCGGAACCGGCTGCTTCCAGCCCGGCTTCGAATGATTCAAGACGGGCGCGGTGTTCCTTTACATCGAACTTCTCGAACAGGGCGCCTACGAGCTCACGGTATGTCTCCTGAAGTTTGTCTTTCTCCTTGAACGGCACATGCCCGATACCTTGCCAGTTGGTGCGCAGCTGATGTATCAGTGCAACCGCCTCATCGCGCGGAGTTGTGTCGTCGGTTGAATTGAGGGCGTTCAGTTTTTCTATGATCTCGCGCTTCGCATCGAGATTGGCGAGTTCAGCCTTGCGCACTCCTGATGTGGCTTTCTTCTTGCGGTCGAAGAATGTGTCGCATGCCTTTATGAAGCGCTGCCATACGGCATCACTGTGCTTGCGTGTGACGGCTCCAATCGTGCGCCATTCCTTCTGTAGCGCAGCGATCTGTTCGGTGGTCTTTTTCCAGTCCGTACTTTCGGCAAGCGCTTCTGCTTTCTCTGCAAGGGCGGTCTTTTTGGCGAGATTCTCGGCAAGATCATTCTTCATCTTCTGGAAGAACTCAGCCTTTTTGGCGAAAAACTCATCGCACAGCTGGCGGAAGCGTGTGAACAGTGCGTTATTGGTTTTACGCGATGCGAAACCGATGGTCTTCCACTGGCTCTGTGCATCGATGATGGTGCGTGTCATTGCATCCCACTGCGCGAATGTGCGCGGTGCGCTGAAGTCAAGAGCCTCGATGCTCTCGATGATCGCCTTTTTGGCATCCTCGTTTTGGCGCTCAACGGCTTTGCGAGCCTCGAAGTGTGCCTGATAGCGTTTGCTTACCTCTGCTGATGCATCCTTGAAGCGGGTCCAGATCTCTTCGCGCAATTCTTTGGCTACGGGACCTACGTCGCGCCATTTTGCATGCAGATCCTGAAGGCGGCGGAATGCTGTTATGACATCCTCTTCACCTGCAAGGGCGACAGCCTCGTCAATCAGAAGCTGCTTTTCGCTCAGGTTCTTCTTGAAGTCATAATCGCGCAATTCCTTGTTGACCTTCCACTGATCGTAGAAGTGCTCCACGGCATCCTGATATGCTTTCCAAAGGTGTGTAGCCTCCGTAGCCGGTACGTCGCCGATCGACTTGAATTCATTCTGGAGGTCTTTCACCCGCTGGTAGTGCAGGTTGACAGTGTCGGTATCGGCAGCCATTTTCTCCAGTTCGGCTATTATATTGCGTTTCAGCTCGAAGTTCTTCAGCTGTTCCGCCTCAACGCGTGCGCGGTATTCTGCTTTTTTCTCACGTATTCTTGACAGGCATGCCTTGAACTCTACCTCCATCGGATCTTCGGCGGGAGTGAATGCCTCGGGAGCATTCCCTGCCTCTACAAACTCCGCCTTGCTCTTGCGGATGGCTTCGTTGTGCAATGTGTAGAACTGCTGTTTGATGCGTGCCACATCGTCAGTGCTTATGTCAGCACCATCGGTTTCTGCGATAGCTTTGACTGTAGCCATAAGCTGGTCGCGTGTGATAGGTTCGTCTTTCCGGTTCTCCTGTTCCGGTTGTTCCGGCTCAGGCTGTTGGTCTAAGGTGACTGAGGCGCATTCTTCGATGTTTATGGCTTCGGGCGCGTCAATCTTTTCGGGCAGTTCCATGATCATTGAGGATATGTGGGTTGGTTCATTGTCTGTGGTAAGCGTGCGTCAGTCAGACACTTCTCGAACCTGATGGTCGATGTGCCTTCGTGATGTGCCATCACTTACCGCCTCAAAATTAGTTATTTTTTCGTTCTTTCCACATGATTTCTTAAAAATTTTAGCTTTTTGTCACCGAAATGCGGCAAAGAGGTGCTAATTTTGCATGTATGAACAGCGAGAACGATATACTTCATATTGTTGTAGCCGGAGGCTCCGGAAGCCGTTTCGGTTCGGATCTGCCGAAGCAGTTCTGTGACCTTGACGGGCGTCCTGTGCTTATGGAGACCATCGACCGGTTGCGCAGGTACGGACGTGGTGGAAAGGTCGTCGCGGTGATCAACCGCGATATGCGCCATCTGTGGGAAGAAATGTGCCGTGAGCATGGTTTCGAGATTCCTCCTATGGCTGACGGCGGAGCTACGCGCTTTCACTCAGTGCGTAATGCCATAGAGGCGTTCGGAGTTGGAGCACGTTGGATAACAGTGCATGATGGGGCACGACCCAATGTAGGAGAGGCAGTCATTTCCGGTGTCCTTGATGCTCTTGAGAGTGGCGCGAAGGCTGTGGTTCCGGCTATACCGCTCACCGATTCCGTGAGAATGGTGTGCGCCGGCGGGTCATCTGCCGTCGACCGTGGATACTTGCGTGCGGTGCAGACTCCGCAAGGTTTCGACGGTGAGCTGTTGCGGCGTGCATATTCAGCGGATTACCGGGAGGAATTTACCGATGATGCTTCGGTAGTCGAGGCTTCGGATGCTTCTGTGACCTTGACAGCCGGTTCGCCGTATAATATAAAGATCACTCACGCTCCGGATATCGATGTCGTCAGGCTTTATATGAAGGAGCAACGTTTCTGATGATATGGACCGACTGCGCCGGCTTGATGTAAAATATATAAAAGGTGTCGGTCCGCGGAAGGCGGAGCTGCTGAAAACCGAACTCGGCATAACCACCGCCGCCGATCTTGTACGTCATTTTCCGACGCACTACATCGACCGCACGAGCATTTACCGCATCGTGGATTTTGCCGGCGAAATGCCTTCGGTTCAGATAAAAGGGCGGTTTGTTTCGTTCACTACTCAAGGTGAGGGGGCGAAGATGCGGCTTATAGGGCTGTTCAGCGATGGGACGCGTGTGATGGAGATCGTGTGGTTCCGGAAGATAAAAGAGATACGAAAGGCTTATACGACAGGTGTCGAATATGTGCTGTTCGGAAAGCCGACCGAGTTCGGCAACCGGTGGAGCATGGTTCATCCTGAGATCGACACTGCGGCTTCGGCTGTTCAGGCAGGTCTGCGCGGGGTTTATCCTCTGACTGAGAAACTGCGGGGCAGAAATTTTACGTCGCGCACGTTCTATACCCTCATTACAGGCATTACGGAGAGCCGTACGTGGAGTGTGGAGGATCCGTTGCCCGAGTCTGTATTACAGCGGCTGAGGCTTATGTCGCTCGGCGAGGCTCTTCGTGTCATCCACAATCCCAAGGATAATGATTCGCTGCAGCGTGCGAGACTGAGACTTAAGTTTGAGGAACTGTTCTACCTGCAGCTCAATATACTGCGTTACTGCCGTGACCGTCAGTCGGCAATCGCCGGGTTTCGTTTCTCGCGCATAGGGAATTATTTCAATAATTTTTATAACGATTGCCTGCCTTTTCCGCTCACGGGAGCGCAAAAACGTGTGATAAAGGAGATCCGAGCCGACATGGGGAGCGGAAAGCAGATGAACCGTCTGCTGCAGGGGGATGTGGGCTCAGGAAAGACTCTGGTTGCCTTGTTGTGCATGCTGATCGCGCTCGATAATAACACCCAGGCTTGTCTTATGGCACCAACGGAGATACTTGCCACGCAGCATTATGCCACGTTGAGGTCGATGGTGTCGCAGACGGGGGTAAATGTGCGGCTGCTTACCGGATCGACCGGTGCGAGGGAGCGTGAGGAGATACACGCGCAGCTCGAAGATGGCTCATTACATATTCTTGTGGGGACACATGCGGTGATCGAAGATACTGTGAAGTTTCATAACCTTGGCTTTGTGGTAATTGACGAGCAGCATCGTTTCGGTGTGGCGCAGCGTGCGAGGTTGTGGAAAAAAAACGTGATACCTCCACATGTATTGGTGATGACTGCGACGCCTATACCGCGCACGCTTGCTATGACAGTGTATGGCGATCTTGATGTTTCGGTCATCGACGAGCTGCCACCTGGCAGAAAGCCTGTAACAACGGTGTTGCGGACTGACGATCATCGTCAGGCGGTTTACCGCCATATAGGTTCACTGTTGCGTCAGGGGCGGCAGGCTTATATTGTCTATCCTCTGATAAAAGAGAATGAGAAGGTTGATCTGAAAAGTCTCGAGGAGGGGTATGAGACGATTTGTGAGACGTTCCCCTCGTATCGGGTGGCTTATGTGCATGGCAGGATGAAACCGGCTGAGAAGGATTATCAGATGCATCTGTTTGCCACCCACCAGGCTGACATTCTTGTGGCGACAACCGTTATAGAGGTTGGAGTCAATGTGCCTAATGCGACGGTGATGGTGATAGAGAATGCCGAACGTTTCGGATTGTCGCAGTTGCATCAGCTGCGTGGACGGGTTGGTCGTGGCGCTGATCAGAGCTATTGTGTGCTCATGAGTAAGAACAAACTTGCCAAAGAGACAAGGAAACGCCTGGAGATAATGACTTCCACGACCGATGGTTTTCTGGTAGCTGAGGCTGACCTCAAGATGCGTGGACCGGGTGACATTGAGGGAACACTCCAGAGCGGAATGGCTGTTGATCTGAAAATAGCCTCGCTTGCCACTGACGGGCAGATAGTGCAGATTGCGCGTGATGCCGCTGGGGCTGTATTGGATGATGACCCTCAGCTTGCTCGCCCTGAACACTATGGAATCCGGCGTGAGATGGCTGCGCTTTTTGACCGTACGGTTGACTGGAGCCGGATCAGTTAGTTAAAAAATAAGGCTGCAAGTATACAAATATTTACAAAAATTAAGGCGCTAAAAATTGATAAACATCTCTGTTGATTTTTTCACCTTATTTCACATAGGGGTGAAGTGTGTGTGATTTAGCGAATTGCGGCTTGAGATTTCCTTAAATGTCTACACTTATTTGTTTTTGGATTAATAACATTTTGGCTGTTTGGATGATATTTGCTAACTTTGAACAGCTTTCGATGGAAAAGTGAATAAATCTAAAAACTCATGATGGAAAAAACATTGGTGATTTTCAAACCCTCCGCAATGGAACGTGGATTTGTAGGACAGATCCTCGCACGCTTTCAGCAGAAAGGTTTAATCATCGCAGGCATAAAGATGATGCAGCTCGACGAGAATATTCTTCGGGAGCATTATTCTCATCTGACCGGAAAGAGCTTCTTTCCGCTTCTACTTAAATCAATGATGGCTTCGCCCGTCATTGTGATGTGCCTCAAAGGTGTTGACGCCATCAATGTAGTCCGTCTGATGACCGGCGCTACAAACGGACGCGAAGCTCTCCCCGGCACAATCCGCGGTGACTTCAGTTCCTCAAACCAGGAGAATATTATCCATGCCTCATCATCTCCCGAGGATGCCGAGGCTGAGATAAAGCGTTTCTTCCGTGCCGAAGAGATTTTCGACTGGACACCCGCTTCGATCGGATTCGTTTATTCACCTCTTGAAATGCAGTAACCTCAAAACTAAACCACGCAAACATTCGCTCTCCGCAGCTTCAAAAACTCCCCCTCAAGGTAATGACGCTAATTAAAAACATCGCAATAGCAACAGTATCACTGATAGCAACCGCAATCTTACCGGCACAGGCGCAGTATCGCCTTCCAGACACCCACAACAACCAACATCAGGATCTGCTTGCATCACAGAAACCTCTTGCAGCAGATATAAACGTGGCTAACACTCTGAAATATCTTAGTGAATTGAGCCGCGTGGAGAAGCCCGATGAAGGGGAGGTGTTCGGTGAGTATTGGAACTCACAGTCGGTAAATCCTTATGGAAATGCTGAGATTCCCGCAGTGAAAGATATAGATGTGAGCGGTTACGTACCACCCATCTCAGGTCGAGTGACTTCGAACTACGGCTACCGTCCGCGTTTCGGTCGCGTGCACCGTGGAATCGACCTGAAGCTTAATGTCGGCGATACAGTGAGAGCAGCTTTTGATGGTAAAATCCGTCTTACTAAGTTTGAGCGCCGTGGATATGGCTACTACGTGGTGATCCGTCATGACAACGGTATGGAGACGGTCTACGGACATCTTTCAAAATTCCTTGTGAAACCTGATCAGCGCGTCAAGGCTGGTGAACCTATAGCACTTGGCGGAAATACAGGACGCAGTACAGGTCCGCACCTCCACTTCGAGACCCGCTACATGGGCATGGCTATCAACCCAACAGCTATCATTGACTTTGAGAACAATGTTACGCATAAGGATGTGTTTACGTTCGAAAAGAAAACATACGAGAAGGCTCAGAAGTACACACCTAAGAAACGGGCTACAAAACGCCGTACGACTACAGCACGTAAATCGTCAAGAAAGAAAACGACAAAGAAATAAACCCTTTGAGGGGTAACAGAAAGGCGCATCAACCATACGGAAGATGCGCCTTTCTGTTATGTATTAGTTCTGAAAGTCGGTTTACTGTTGATCAGATTTTCAGAGTGGGATCTCAAGATTGAATTTGCGCAGCCTGTCGATTGGCTGCCATGTGAGTTTTGCCTGCCGTAGTCCGGGGTCGCCGGTGTCTTCCTGGCGGTTCTCAAATTTCAGTTGTGGATGTCGCTCTTTCATCATCATGGCAAAGCGGTTGGTCAGTGTTTCTCCGGCTCCGGCTATGTCATGTCTCATTTTTTCTATATGAACGTGGAGCGTGTCGCCCATTGGTTCTGCGATGGTCAGTCCTACGATACCGTCGGCAGGAGTTGTAAGTACGGCTCCTTCGAAAGGAAACTCTGCGAAATGGCGCAGGGCGCGCTCGTTCATCCGCAATTCATACATAGCCGCCGGTGATTTTGCCGGATTACCCTCGAGGCTGCGAACGAATTCCAATGCGGGATTTATCAGATCGGGTGTTAGCGGAAGGAATGACGCATCGGGATGGTCGGCGTTGAAACGGTTTACGTGATTGCGCTTTTTGCCGAGTTTCTTGCCGGATAGTGTAGTAAGAGAATCCAGGTCGTATAGATAGTCTGCCCAGTCGGGTATCTCCTCGATATTGTATGCGCCGAGGCGCTGCAGTTCGTTAAGATACACTTCCGGAACAGCCGAAAGGGTTAGCGGAATCCCTGCTGCGATACAATGCTTGCGCAGCTGACCTATAGCTTCGGCGGTCGACATATCGCCTACAGGGAGTGAGAACGCATGGCGTGTGGTATCGTTCTCGCATAGACCGCGGATAAACAGAGTCCCATTATTTATGGCGCGTGTATATGCGAAGTAATCATCCCAAAGGAATATGCCTCCGATGGTGAAATCGCAGGTCCGTGACTTAACGCCTGATATCATCCGCTGTACGGTGGCTATATCGGCTGAGTCAAATGGGCGGAATGTGAGTCCGCCGGCATTGGATTTCCGGCGGGGTATGGTGTTATAGTTTTTCTGAATGTTGGAGTTTATAGAAGGTCTCATAACTCAATGGGTGAAGCGTAAACCGGAGGTGTGCCTGTTATTGTTGCACATCCGTTATTGTTGTATATACTAACGCCTTTACCCTTGGAGATGTTCGATGGCGTGGGGTCACAGGGTGTTGCCGGTGTTGCGGTTGAAATAATGGTTCAGTACATCGCGTGCGGCGGCAAACGATGTCCGTCTGTTGGCGAGCACCATCTGTTCACCCTCGGCGAGAAGCGTTTCTATCTCGGGGTTGTTGTAGAAGTTGGCGCGCAGTTGCTCGTCGATGGTCTCATACATCCAGTAGCGTGCCTGGCGCGCGCGTTTAGCCTCGAAGTATCCGTTCTGGTGCACGAACTCGAAATATCGGTCTATCATGTCCCAGACTTCGGCTATGCCAAGCTCATAGTAACCGGAGTAGGTGAGCACTTCCGGTTTCCATCCGGATTCAGCCGGCGGGAAGAGCATTAGCGCGCTGCGGAACTGTGCCTGTGCGAGACGGGCGCGGTCGAGGTTGTCGCCGTCAGCTTTGTTTATCACTATGCCGTCAGCCATCTCCATGATGCCACGTTTTATGCCCTGAAGCTCGTCGCCGGTTCCTGCAAGCTGTATGAGGAGGAAGAAATCGACCATGGAGTGCACGGCGGTCTCGCTCTGACCTACACCTACAGTCTCTACGAAGATGTTGTCATAGCCTGCGGCTTCGCATAGTACAATGGTCTCGCGCGTCTTTCGTGCCACACCACCGAGTGATCCTGCCGAAGGACTGGGGCGGATGAATGCGGAGGGGTGGACGGCGAGACGCTCCATACGTGTCTTATCGCCGAGTATGCTGCCCTTGGTACGTTCGCTCGACGGGTCGATGGCGAGAACTGCGAGTTTCCCACCGCTTTTAAGTACGTGCAGTCCGAATGCATCGATTGATGTGCTCTTGCCGGCTCCCGGAACGCCGGTTATGCCTATGCGGCGCGAGCGTCCTGAATGCGGCAGGCATTTCTCAATCACCTCCTGTGCAAGTGCCTGATGCGACGGCGAAAGACTCTCGACAAGCGTGACGGCACGCGAAAGCATCGTGACGTCGCCACGTAGTATTCCTTCGACCATTTCGCCTGCTGTGGGTATCGGTTTGCGCCGCTGACGGCTTATGTAAGGATTTACCGACGGTGGCTGGCTGACTCCGGAGTTTACGGTCAGTCCTATATACTTGTCATCGTTTTCAGGGTGTTGCATGGCGTGTGGATTGGTTGGTGGTGGGAAATGATAATGTTTACGGCTGTCCGACGACGCGGACCAGTGCCTGCGTATGTTCGGGATCGTTGGTGATAACGGTTATGCGGGCGTTCAGAAGTCCGGATTCTCCGATTTTTGACGGATCCACGCGGACAGTAACTGTAGCTTTTTGTCCGGGTTTCACCTTGTCGGATGATAAGCGCAGTGAGACAGCATTGTCGGGAGTGTAGACACGGCGGATCATGAGCGGTTCTTCGCCGTTGTTCGTAATTGTGAATGTGTGCTCGGATGGCTTGTCAGTACGGCGCACCCGGCGCAGGTCGATCATGCGGGTCGAGAGTTCCGCTTTCGGGGCGCGTGCAAGCTGCTCGGGTGTCAGTGTTGAGAAATCCTCGCGCACGATGAGTACTGTGCTTATCGGTACAGTGACGTTGGAGCGTGGATCGGCACGGAATGTCAGTGAATCGGTGACCCAACCCCATTCAGGTGTCTTGGATGATGCGGCGGTTGCGGAAATGACAAACTGTTCGCCTGGTGGAACTGCGGCAGGTTGTACTATGGCATTGATATAGGAGGGAACGGAGCCGAGCTGCGGACGTATAGTGTCGGATGTGTTGTTGTAGCCGCGCAGTACATTGCCGGCGGTATGTCCACGTGTGATCTCTCCAAAGGGCATGACCGTGGTGTTGAGGCGTGCCATTCCAGCCTCGACGGGATAACGCCCCTGCAGTGAGTTTGACGCACCGATGACGGTGCCGCAGACGCGCAGAGTGCTGCGCTGTCCGTCGTTCGTGTTCACATAGACCTTTTTCTCGAAGCGTCCGGGTCGTCCGGTGGCGTCATAAGCCACGGCAAGTGTCAGTGTGTCGCCCGGGGCGATAGCCTCGGTGGTGTATTTAGGGCGTGTGCACCCGCAGTTGGCTCTTGCCGAAAGGACGACAAGAGGTTCGTCGCCGGCATTTATAGCCTTGAAGGTGCACTGTACGAGTCCGAGTTCTTCGTTGAAGGCACCAAAATCATGCATGGTATCGAGCCACATCACTTTCGGTGCGGTGGCTGATAAGGCGAACGCAGTCGTCAGCGTCGCCGCAGCAAGCAGATAATTGTTCATGGCACGATCACGCCGCTGAAACGGAGCGACACCGCTTTTTTCTGTGCGTTTGTCTTGACCTGTACCGTACGGTTGAACTCACCACGGCGTCCGGTGGGATCAAAATTGATAGTGATCTTTCCTGTCTTGCCGGGGGCTATAGGCTCTTTCGGGAAAGAGGGTGTGGTGCATCCGCATCCGCCGTTGGTGACGGTGATGATAACGAGCGGTTTGTCACCGGTGTTTGTGAAGTCATATTCTGCGGTTACTTTTCCACCGGATGACTTTATAGTGCCGAATTCATGTTTGGTCTTAGTGAACTCGATTGCGGCTCCGCTCTTGTCCTTGGGTGCCGTAATAGCAGCGGCAGGAGTAGTGGCAAATGCGCTCTGGGGTGCGGAGATGAAGCTGAGCAGCGGCATTGCTGCAATGATATAGATAAAAAGACGTTTCATTTTTTGCTAATAGGATTCGTTTGTTAAGAAAATACTATGACTGTAAGTCTACCTATCAAAACATTGCTTCAGGGTTGAATGTTTGCACGGCGGTCAGCGGCGGTCGATGTGTCCTTCGTAGAAATTTATGTAGGCACGGTTGACCATCCGGATTCCGCCTGCAGTGGGGTAATCGCCGGAGAAGTACCAGTCGCCCGGATGATCCGGTATCGCCTTGTGCATACTCTCGACGCTCTGATAGATGATCTCCACATCGGCATTCACCTCAGGCGGAGTGAGCATCTTGGCTATCTGTTCGGAAATCTGTGCGTCGGTAAATGGCTCGTAGACCGCTTTCACGCAGTTGCGCAACTCAGCGTCGGGTGCGGTCTCCATGGCAAGGCACCGGTTGTAGACATCGGTGAGGATCTGTTCGCGTCCGGTGTCGCGCAGCAACTGCACCGCAGCTCTGAATGCTATGAACTCCGCCATGCGCGACATGTCGATACCGTAACAGTCAGGATAACGAACCTGCGGTGATGAGCTTACCACCACGATCTTTGCGGGGTGGAGGCGGTCGAGTATGCGGAGTATGCTCTGACGCAATGTGGTGCCACGGACTATGCTGTCGTCGATCACTACGAGCGAATCGCGGTTATTCTCGACGCATCCGTAGGTGACGTCGTAGACGTGTGCCGCAAGATCGTTCCTGCTCTCGCCTTCTGCAATGAACGTGCGCAGTTTTATGTCTTTTATGGCAATTTTCTCCACACGCACCTTGCGTGCCATAATGGTGTCGAGTGTCGCGGCATCGAGTTTTCCGGTCTGCTGTGCGGCGAGTATGCTGTCCGCCTTAAGCGAATTGAGGTAATTCTCCAGTCCGTCGACCATTCCGAGGAAAGCAACTTCGGCAGTGTTGGGGATGAAGGAGAATACTGTGTGGTCAAGGTCGTAACCTACGCTTTCGAGTACCTGTGGCACAAGCTGGCGTCCGAGTTGCTTGCGCTCGCGGTAAATGTCGGCGTCGCTGCCGCGTGAGAAATATATGCGTTCGAATGAGCATGCGGCATTCCCGAGTGGAGTGAGAATCTGTGTAACATCCACATCGCCCTGCTGAGTGACGGTTATGGCTTCGCCGGGATGCAACTCATTGATGGCGCAACGGCGCACATTCAGGACTGTCTGAAGCACGGGGCGTTCGGAGGCTATAGCCACGACTTCGTCGTCGCGATAGTAGGATGCGGGTCGTATGCCGTGGGGATCGCGCAGGGCGAACATGTCGCCTGATCCGGTAGCTCCGCAGATCACGTAGCCTCCATCCCATAGCGGTGACGCAGCAGAGAGTACCTGCCGCATGTCGAGGCGGCTCTCGATAGCGTGTGTCAGTTCAGGCTCCTCCAGCTGGTCACGGAGTAGACGGTATATGCGGTGGTTCTCGCGGTCGAGCTCGTAGCCGAGTTGTTCCAGCAGCATGAGGGTGTCGCTATACAAGCGCGGATGCTGACCTTTGGCGACAACAGCATTGAAAATCTCCTCAACGTTGGTCATGTTGAAGTTGCCGCAAAGCAGGAGGCTTCGCGATGGCCAGTTGTTGCGGCGGAGGAACGGGTGGACGTAGCTCATTCCGCTACGCCCGGTAGTGCTGTAGCGGAGGTGCCCCATATAGATTTCTCCGAGGAATGGCGCGTCAGCCTCCGCCTGCTGTGGCGTGAGGCTTTCGGCTTGTATCTCGTCGAGGCGCGGACGTATGTTGTCGAATATCTCCTGTATAGCTCCGGTGCCGAGCGCGCGTTCACGGAATACATATTCGTTGCCCGGCTGTGCGTGGAGCTTCACTACCCCGATTCCGGCTGCTTCCTGCCCGCGGTTGTGCTGTTTCTCCATCATGAGATAGAGTTTGGAGAGTCCCCAGCAGTATGTGCCGTACTTCTGTTTGTAGTATTCGAGCGGTTTCAGCAACCGGATCATCGCGATTCCGCATTCATGTTTCAACTGTTCCATCTGTGTGGTGTTGACGCTAAGTGTATATGTTGTATCGGTTATGAATCAATTGTTGATCTTGAGGCTGAGTCCGTTCAGGCGCCGGTAAAGATCGAGCGCATAGACGTCGGTCATGCCCGAGACATGGTCGACCACAGCCTGGATCTTGCCGAACAGTGTCGGAGCGGCGACCTCGTACTGCTGCGGTACTTTCGACAGCAGGAGCTTGGAGTAGTTAAGCCCGGGGTAACGGACCGCCTTGACAAGCCGCTGAAGCAGATCGGAGATTATCGTTGTTCCTGCAAGTTCGATGTCGACAACGTCGGGGGAATGGTAGATTTTCTGCCAAGAGAGTTCGTTGCAGCTCGCGTATCCTTGTCTCTCGATATCCGGGAGGTGGCTGATGAGCGTGCCTTCGAATGTGCCTTCGAGTATCTTGCGCTCATTGGCAATGAATGTGTCGGCACAAGCGTTGACAAGTGTGCCTATGACGCATGAGCGGAGGTAGGAAATCTTTTCGTTGGGGTCGTCGACGCGTGCCATCGATCTGTGTATGTGGGCGACCCGTTCCGGCGGGAAAAAGGAGAGGAGGAGTGGAATCACCTCGTCGGTGGCAAGCAATCCGAGTTTATGTGCATCCTCGATGTCCATAACCTCGTAGCATATATCGTCGGCAGCCTCCACGAGGTAGACAAGCGGGTGGCGTGCGTAACGGATCGCTCCATCATCGCCCGGACGGGGCAACATGCCGAGCGTGTCGGCGACACGGCTGAAATCGGCGGCTTCGGATGTGAAGAATCCGAATTTATTTTTATGCGTGGCGAGACGTGATTCGTAGGGGTATTTTACGATTGATGCGAGGGTGGAGTAGGTCATTGCGAAGCCTCCGGGTCGACGTCCGTTGAATCGGTGCGTGAGCAGCCTGAATGTGTTGGCGTTGCCTTCGAAGTTGGTGAGGTCTGCCCATTGTCCCGGTGTCAGCTCGCTCTGCAGTTCCTTGCCGGGCCCTTCGCTGAAGAACGTGGCTATCGCTTTCTCTCCGGAGTGTCCGAATGGTGGATTGCCGAGGTCGTGTGCGAGACATGCCGCAGCAACGATCTCGCCGAGGGCATCAAGTTTGTGTACCCAGGGCTCAACGGCATGCTTCTGTTTGAGCGCAATGGAGACCTCGGTAGCCATTGACCTGCCAACACATGCCACCTCAACGCTATGCGTGAGGCGATTGTGCACAAATATGCTTCCGGGGAGGGGAAAGACCTGTGTCTTATTCTGTAATCTGCGGAACGGTGATGAGAAGACCAGGCGGTCATAGTCGCGCTGGAAGTCGCTGCGTGATCCGGGCTTATTGTCGTTGTAGTCTTCAAGTCCGAACCGAGTGTCGCATATAAGTTTATCCCATCTCATAGCCGGGGCGTGGATATCTGCTTCCATCATGGTGGCAAAGTTACGCATTCTGATGTGTTTTTCATCAAAACGGCTGTGGTAATTTTGAACTCATTTAAACTTTTTACCGAATGTAAAAGCAGAACAGTAAAAAGTTTAAATGAGTTCTTTGTGATACTTTCTTATTTTATTACTTTTGTAAAGAGAATCAAATATTTCACACATTATGATGAGAAAAAGTCTTATAATGGCAGCCGCAGTGGCTATGCTCACTGCGTGCAACAGCCAGAAAGCGGGCGACACCACCGCTGCCGCCGCTGACACTACGGAGATCCAGGTGCCTTTCTACAATGCATTCTCGCACAACGATTATGCGCATGAACGTCCGCTCCAGGAGGCTCTTGAACTCGGCTTCAACTGCGTGGAGGCTGATTGCTATCTTGTGGAGGGCAGGAATGTCGTGGCTCATGATCTGCCGGATGACACGGCGGCATACCGCTATCTGGAGGATCTGTACCTTCAGCCTCTTTTCGAGCGTGTGCGTGCCAACGGTGGGCGGGTGTATGCCGGTGCTGACCGTCCGTTCTATCTCATGATCGACATCAAGCGTGAGGGTGATGCGTTCTATACGGCTCTGCGCCCGGTGCTTGAGGAGAATGCGGAGATGTTCTGCAGTGTAGATTCCGCCGGTAATTTTGTAGAGGGTCCGATCCTGCTGTTCTTCTCCGGTGCACGTCCGATGGAGACTTTACCGCAGCAGGAGGCTCCGCGCTATGCGTTCCTGGATGGCAAGTTTGAGGATATGGGTAAGAATATACCTGTGTCGCTGATGCCGGTGGTGAGCGATAATTACAAGGATTTCCTGAGCTGGAACGGTGAGGGTGAGATGCCGGAGGAGGATCTGGTGAAGTTGCGCGGGCTGATCCGTCAGGCTCATGACGAGGGTAAGCTGATCCGCTTCTGGGGTGCTCCTGACACGGAGGCTTGGGCGCGTCTGCAACTCGCGGAAGATGTTGACATTGTAGGTGTTGATAATCTGCAGGCTCTTGCCGGAATACTTGGCGAGTAAAAGAGGATGTGTCATAACGGCTCATCTGGGTCGTCGCTTTCGACATTCGGCATCGGTCACGTACAACAGTACGCTCCCTCAGCCTCAGTCTCAGCTCCTACCATCTGAACCATTCTGACAACATCCTCCCATCCGGATACAACAGCGGTGTGCCAAACGAATTTTGACACACCGCTCTTTGTGTTTTTACGCCACGCTACGATGACCGATCTATAGCGTGGCGGTTGCGGCGCTCCCGGCGCCCTCCATTGCTTCCTGCCGAGGAGACGAGGAGCAGCAAATGGGTTCGGACTATGAGGGCGTGTCATAACGGCTCATCTGGGTCGTCGCTTTCGACATTCGTCTTCGGTCACGTACGACAGTACGCTCCCTCAGCCTCAGTCTCAGCTCCTACCATCTGAACCATTCTGACAACGCCCTCCCATGCGGATTGAAAAGCTGTGGTGAAACACAAATCCTGCCATCCGGGAAGCCTATTCCGATAGGGCAATAAGGCGAATGGGGCAAATAGGGCTAATAACTGAGGGGGGAGGGGGAGTTACCACGGAAACAATTTTCAGAGGGAGCTGAAAATATGTCTCCGCCCCGTACTCAGGGAGGGTGGGCTGGTGCTCGGAGAGAGGTGGGGTTTGGTGGGGGCAGGCTGACCGGAGGTAGGCTGCGCTACGCTCGCGCCATACCTCCGCCCCTACAACCTCCGCCTACAAGCTGTGCCTCTGCACCCTATGCTTGTGCCCTTGGTGGATGGTGTCCTGATCCGGCGCACACTCCTGTGCGACGGCGGTCGATAAGTCAATGTTCTCTTTGGTGTCGGCGGGACTCTTCCCTGCCTGAGACGCTGCGTGATTCCGCGGACGGGTTGTCAAGTTGTCGGGTGTTGGCGCCCCTTGTAATAATTGAGTCCGTCCTACCAATCCGCTTTTCCGCGATGCGCGGTGCGAATTCCGAAAGCAAAGTTAAGGGGGTGGGAGGGGGATTTCTCTGCGAAACGCCCCATTTGGGAGAAATAGAGTAAAAAAAGAGAGCGCAAAGTCTACGCTCTCTTTTTAGATAGATATGGCAAATAAGGCAAATAGGGCAGATATTGCAAATAAGGTGGAGAGGGAGGATGGGGCTAATATACGGTCAGGGATTGGCGGGGATATCGGGGGTAACCCATTCGCCAGGGGTGAGGTGAACGGTGATTGGGTGGGGGAGGTAGGGGCTTTTGACGGTGACAGTGGTATCGGTCGATGACATAAGTTGTAGTTGTGTCAGCTGTGAGTTCTGTAGCCGGGCGTTGACGAGCACACCTCCCTGTGCGCGGAGCTGATGGAATGATGCGTCAGTCCAGTCGTCGGGTAATGCGGGGAATACATTGATGATTCCGGTGTGACTCTGTAGTAGCATTTCCAGTATTCCGGCGGCGAAAGCAAAGTTGCCTTCGAGTGTGAAGGGGCGATAGGTGAATCGGGATTTTCCGGATGCGGTCTGGTCGCCATTGAGGTGGAATGTATTGGTGCTGCAGAAGCAGTCGGCAAATGTGCGCAGTGCCTTGGCGGCTTCATTTCCTTTGGCTGCCCTTGCCATCATGTTTCCGAGCCAAGCGTAAGAATAGCCGGTCCAGTAGTCGGGTCCATTGTCGACGAGTGCGTTAAGTGTGGCTTCCACTATGAGGCTGTCGGCAGTGCCGTTGGCAACATCGATTATGCCAAGCGGATGGATAGCCATGGCATGCGAGAAGTGACGATGGGATTCGTTATATGGCACCCCGTGAGCGAATGTGAGCGCACCGAGGCTGTCAAGATCGAACGGCGGGAGCTGTGATCCGATCTCGCGCCAATGTCCGCTCTCATCGGGCTTGCCGGCTGCTGCGGCAACTTCGGTGGCGGCAGCGAACAGTGATTTCATAAGCGAGAGATCATAGTTGGTCATGTCGGTAAACCAGGCTTTCGCGGAATTATCGAATATCTCTGGGCTTGAACTGTATTCGAGCCTGCGCATGCCATCGCTGTCGATGTGAGAGATCTGCTCGAGGAAAGTCGCCACATCGGTGATGAACGGGTAGGCACGTGACAGGAGGAAATCTTTGTCGGCTGAATATTTCCAATGCAGGTAGAAGTGATGTGCGAGCCATGCGCCGGCTGTCTGTGACATGGAGTACTGAATCCATCCTCCCATCGGTTCGCCGGTGAGTGTGCAGACTCCTGGCACGTTCATGCCGTCGGTTTCGAAGTATTGGCGTGTATAGCGTTTGTAGACGTCACGCTGGTTCCAAAGTGTGTTGAGGTAGCCGAGCTGCTCGGTCAGATGATTGCCTGTGTAGGCATGCCAGTAGCTGAGCTGTGTGTTGAGGTCGTGGTGGTAGTCGCCTTTCCATGGTGGGAGGCGTCCGTTGTCGGCAGTCCATACAGCCTGAAGTGATATCGGGTAGGAGTTCTCGCGTGCTACGGCAGAGAATTTATACATCTCGCTGTCGTACTGCCATTGGAGAACAGAGTCAGGAATGGCTATTGACGATTGTGCCCAGTAGGAATCGCAGAATCGGGCAAGGTCGGCACTGTCGGCTTCGAATCCTCTCTTCAGCGCTCCGGCGGTCAGTTGAGCAGCATCGTCGGCAGCAAGCGAAGAGGTGATGCTCCACACGCCATAAAGTGTGTCGTTCTGTCGGTTCCATTCCACATCGATGTCGTACAAGAATCCGTCCCAACCATGCTGCCGATAGTGCATGCCATTTTGCCGGTGAGTGACGTCGCCCTGGGTGTAGCCGAGGCGTGAGAGGTCATCGCCGGCATGTGAATTGTCGTCGACAGATGATGCGGAGGCATAGTTAGGTGGACATATCACCGGGTGAAGTCGGCGGGTGCGCCAGTGATGCGGAACCATCCTACAGGGATGTCCGGGTGGATGAATGTGGTCAGCGACATTGTGTCGCCCCACATTATGCGGCATACCGCATCGGCAAACGACAGGGTGACGCTATCCGGTGTGCCGACGGCTGAGAGGGGGAATTCGAGTGCTCCGCCGGGTATTTTCGACGGTGCGGGATCACGATCGTAGGGCACGTCATATTTGCGTTGCACAGCTTGGTAGTTTCCATCGCGGAGCTGTTGCTTTACCCAGTCGAAACGGTTGTTGGGTCCGGAAATACTGTCGGTAGGGCGCAGATCCCATAGGTCGATGCGGTCGAGCGACATGCGCAGTGCGTCGCCTTTCTGCCATACGAGTGCTCCGACGGTAGCGTTGCCAAGTGGGAATGCCTCGTCCCAGCGTGTGGGGAGGGAGTCTGCCGTGAGTCCGCCGGATGGTTTTGTGGCAGTGGCGCCAAGTGCTGATAGCAGTGCGACGGCAGTTGTGATGATGGTTTTAGTGAGATGATGTGCCATGATTGTGGTTATTACAGTTGCAAAGTTAGGATATTGATTGGTCAGTTGCAAGTGTGGGGGAGGGGTTGCGGAAATGGGGCAGGGCTGTGGATTCGTGGCGATAGGGGAAATAGGGTGAATAAGGCAAATAAGGCGAATGGGGCTAATAGGGCAAATAGAGTGTCGGTTGGGAAAGCGGGCGGGATGATGAGACGGGCGGTGCGACTGGATGACGCACCGCCCGTAAGGATAGGCTGGAATTTAAGATAAGGAGAGAGGAGGGAAAGGGGGAGAGAGGGGGATGGAGAGGGGAGAACGATTACTGGGCGATGTCGACGGCGTAGTACATCTTCTTGCCGGTGGGGTAGAGTCCGGAGATGAAGAGGACTTTGTCGTAGCCGTCGGATTTCATGATGGCGTTGTAGATTTTCTCCACATCGTCGGATGAGTTGACGCGCTGGTTGTTGATCTCAAGGATTATGAATCCGTCCTTGATGCCAGCCTCGCGGAAACTGCCGTCGCGGAGTCCGCTGACTTCCACGCCGTAGCTGATATTGAGGCGGCGCTTGGTCTCGTCGGAGAGTTTCTTGAAGGCACATCCGAGCGAGGTCATGGATGCAGCCTGCACTTTGCCGACGCCTCCCTGATTGTTGAAGAGGGTGACGGGTATGCGCTGCTCTTTGTTGTCGCGTATGATGGTGACAGTGATCTTGTCGCCGGGGCTGTGACGGTTCATCTGCTCCATGAGCTGCGCCTGATTGTGGGTGGGCGCTCCGTCGATAGCTGTTATGACGTCGCCTGCGAGTATTCCGGCAGCGGCAGCCGCGCTACGGTCGGTGACTTCGGCAACGAAGAGTCCGTCGTTGGTGGCGGTAATGCCTTTCTCCTTGGCTGTCGCAGGATCGAGTTCGCGGAACAGTACTCCAAGCACGGCGCGCTGCACGGTGCCGTACTGCTTGATGTCGCTCATGATCTTGGTGACGATCGATGTGGGGATTGCAAACGAGTAGCCGGCATAGTTGCCGGTCTGGGAGTAGATTGCGGTGTTGATGCCGACGAGCTCGCCGTTGAGGTTGACGAGTGCTCCTCCGGAGTTGCCGGGATTGACGGCAGCATCGGTCTGTATGAATGATTCGATGCCCATGCGGTTGCCG
This sequence comes from uncultured Muribaculaceae bacterium, assembly GCA_910587425.1. Taxonomy (GTDB): domain Bacteria; phylum Bacteroidota; class Bacteroidia; order Bacteroidales; family Muribaculaceae; genus Paramuribaculum. The sequence goes on along the minus strand of CAJUKU010000005.1, from coordinate 110,032 downwards.
GCGCCAGTGGCGGATGAAATCGAGCGTGCCTTTGCGCTGACGATTCCGGCTGTGACGGTGGATGTGAAACCGAATGGATTGCCGACGGCGAGTACCCATTCACCGACCTTTATGGCGTCGCTGTCGCCGATCGGTATTGTGGGTAATCCGGTGGCGTCGATCTTAATGAGGGCGAGGTCGGATGCCGGGTCGGTGCCGATGACGGTGGCGTCGAATGTGCGGTTGTCGTTGAGTGTAATCTCAAGGCGGTCGGCACCCTCAACGACGTGGTTGTTGGTGACGATATATCCGTCGTCGGTTATAATTACTCCTGAACCGAGTCCCATAGGTTGCTGCTGCGGCTGCTGTTGCTGCTGGCGTGGTTGCTGTTGCTGCCGGCGCTGCGGTCCGAAGAAGAACTCAAAGAACGGGTCGGAGAAGGGGTCGGCACTGCCTGAACGGCGCTGTTGCACGGTGGCATAGCTCTTGATGCTGACTACGCCGTTGATGGTGTTCTCTGCCGCGCGGGTGAAATCGTTATCTGTGGCGGGGTGTGAGGCAACACGGAGGAATGCTCCTGATGCCGATGCGCCGGCTGTAGTATTCGGTGTGACAACAGATGGTGATGGATTGTCGCTGACGGCACGCATGGCAAGCACTGTCGCAGCTGAGCTCGCGACGGCTATTCCGCATGCCAGAAGTGTGATTTTACCGTAAATGTTCATAGAAATATACGATTGGTTGTGATTCGCGTTATGATGTCGGCATCTGTCAGTCGGGTGTGATGCCGGTGATGAATATGTGACGCAAATATAGTGCTAAAAATAGGGTGACGTGCAATGCTTTAAACTGATTTAATAACATTTGCGGGGGTGTTAATACAATTTCACCACCACGCGGTTGCCGCCTTAAAAAGTGCAAAGTCGGGCTGAGGGGTCGGAATGCGGTGTTTTTTGCGTAATTTCGCGGTATGATAAAGAATGATTCAACCGTGAGCGTCCGTACGAAGGATTTATGGACCGGATATAGAAGCCGCAAAGGTGAGACTGTGATATCGGAGGGTATTGACGCTACGCTGCAGCGCGGTGAGCTGACATGTCTGCTCGGTCCGAACGGTGCGGGGAAGTCGACGTTGCTAAAGACATTGTCGGGTTTTCTCCCGCCTTTACGTGGTGAGATATGTGTGGAGGGTCGCGCCTGGGAGGATTTTTCGGAGCGTGAGCTGTCGCGGACGGTAAGCGTTGTGCTGACGGAGCGATTGAGCGTGACGAATATGACGGCGGTCGAGCTGGTCGCTCTCGGGCGGAGTCCGTACACCGGGTTCAGTGGTGCGCTGAGTGAGGATGACCGCCATGTGGTGCGTGACGCTCTTGCTGCTGTAGGTATTGATGAGATGGCTCAAAGGACGGTGCAGACGCTTAGCGACGGTGAGCGGCAGAAGGTGATGATCGCGAAGTCGCTGGCACAGGAGACACCTATTATATATCTTGACGAGCCGACGGCATTCCTTGACTATCCGAGCAAGGTGGAGATAATGCTGTTGCTGCAGCGTCTGGCGCGTGAACGCGGTAAGACTGTATTTCTGTCGACGCATGACCTGGAGATGGCACTTCAGATCGCTGACCGCGTGTGGCTGCTTGACAAGGTGAACGGGCTGACCGTCGGTGTGCCTGAGGATCTTGCGCTTGATGGCGCGTTAGGCAGGTATTTTGACCGTGGTGGTCTGAGGTTTGACGCGGCGGCGTGTGATTTCCGCATCAGTCATGCGATACATGGAGAAGTCGGTGTGATAATCGATGAGGCGACTGATGCAGCGGAATTGAGGTGCAGTTTGCTGCGTAAAGCTCTGGGACGTGTAGGATATGCGGCGGTAGATGATGCCAAGGCAAGTGTTGTGGTCCGTGTCGGGACAGAAGGGTATTTGGTGGATGGCAGGAGGATGAACAGTATCGGGGAGGCGATTGAGGCTGTGAATGAGGGTTTGTCATGACGGCTCATAGCCCTCATAGTAGTAGGATTGCTCTATTCCGTGGAAAATTATATCACGATCTTCGGTGTCGTCGGATAATGCCGACTGTAGGAGCACTCTTAGCTCAAGGTCATTTATAGGGCTGCGCTCCATGGCTTGCATATATGCTTCCTTTGTGATATTGCGCCAGTCTATGACTTTCGACAGCGAGCGTTTGAGCATCATGTCAAGCCAAATCCGGGTTGCCCTCCCATTGCCTTCCATAAAGGGATGGGCAATGTTCATCTCAACATATTTGGCTATGATTTCCTCAAAAGTATTCTCCGGCATCTTTTCTATTGCCTCGAGTGCCGGGATTAGATATATGGAGTTTGCAAAACGAAAGCCCCCTTTTGATATATTGAGTTTTCTTATCTGTCCCGCAAAGGGGTACAGGCTAATGAACAGGGCATCGTGAATATCCTGAAGTCCGCGGACGGTGCCAACTTCGATATCATTTATAGCGCCTGAGGCAAAAAGTTCTTTAGCTTTGATGACGCTTAGCGCGTCGATCTCGTTCTGCGTCATTCCATCAATTTTCACGAGTTACTTATATAAATAGCTTTACAAATTTAATGTAAATACATCAGATGACCAAAAAGGCAGGTGTTCAAATGCATCTTTGTATAAAATAACTTAGGCGATAAGCTCCGGTGGGGAGCTTATCGCCTAAGCGGTTTTTTACAAGCGTTGAGTTAGCTTAGTCTTCGAGGGCAGCCTGGGCGGCGCTTACGCGGGCGATGGGCACGCGGTAAGGTGAGCAGGATACGTAGTTCATGCCGAGTTTTGCGCAGAACTTAACAGATGAGGGTTCGCCTCCGTGCTCTCCGCAGATACCTACTTTGAGCTCGGGCTTTGTGGCGCGACCTTTCTCTACGCCCATCTTGACGAGCTGACCTACGCCTTCCTGGTCGAGGACTTCGAAAGGATCAGTCTTGATGATGCCGTGCTCCTTGTAGAACTTGAGGAACTTGGGAGCGTCGTCGCGTGAGAATCCGAATGTCATCTGTGTGAGGTCGTTGGTGCCGAATGAGAAGAAGTCGGCAACGGTAGCGATCTCGTTGGCGGTGAGGGCGGCGCGGGGCACCTCGATCATTGTACCAACCTTGTAGGGTACGCTCTCGCCTTTCTCCTCGAATACCTTAGCGGCGGTGATGTTGATGACATCAGCCTGGTTCTGGATCTCCTTGAGTGATCCTACGAGGGGAATCATGATCTCGGGGTGAACGTCGATGCCGCGAGCCTTGACAGCGAGGGCAGCCTCGATGATGGCGCGTGTCTGCATCTCTGTGATCTCGGGGTATGTGATGCCGAGACGGCAGCCGCGGTGACCGAGCATGGGGTTGAACTCTTCGAGTGAGTCGACCTTAGCCTTGACTTCCTCGAGTGTGAGCCCCATCTCCTCAGCCATGACTTTCTGAGTTGCGGTCTGATGAGGAACGAATTCGTGCAACGGGGGATCGAGGAGGCGGATAGTGACTCCGAATCCGTCCATAGCCTCGAAGATACCTTCGAAGTCGCCACGCTGCATGGGGAGGAGCTTGGCAAGTGCGGCACGGCGTCCTTCTTCGTCGGATGAGAGGATCATCTCACGTACGGCTTTGATGCGGTCGCCCTCGAAGAACATGTGCTCTGTGCGGCAGAGACCGATACCCTGTGCGCCGAAGTGGCGTGCCTGCTTGGCGTCGCGGGGTGTGTCGGCGTTAGTGCGGACGAGAGTCTTGGCATACTTTGATGCGAGGTTCATGATGGCTCCGAAGTCGCCGTCGAGCTCGGGCTCAGCGGTGGGTACCTGTCCGTTGTAGACTTCGCCGGTAGATCCGTTGAGTGAGATCCAATCGCCTTCGTTATATGTCTTTCCTCCGGTGGTGAGGGTCTTTTCCTTGTAGTCGATCTTGATTTCGCCGGCTCCGGATACGCAGCATTTGCCCATGCCGCGTGCCACAACAGCAGCGTGACTGGTCATGCCGCCGCGCATTGTGAGGATGCCCTGTGCGACAGCCATACCGCGGAGGTCTTCGGGCGAAGTCTCGATGCGGACGAGAACGACTTTCTTTTTCTTCTCAGCCCATGCCTCAGCCTCGTCGGCGGAGAACACAATCTGACCGGTAGCGGCACCGGGGGATGCGGGGAGCCCCTTGGCTACGACCTCAGCGCGCTTGAGAGCGGCTTTGTCGAACACGGGGTGGAGAAGCTCGTCGAGTTTCTGAGGCTCCATGCGGAGAACGACGGTCTTTTCGTCGATCTTGCCGTCGCGGAGGAGATCCATGGCGATCTTCACCATAGCAGCGCCGGTGCGCTTGCCGTTACGGGTCTGGAGCATCCAGAGCTTGCCGTCCTGGATGGTGAACTCCATGTCCTGCATGTCCTTGTAGTAGTCCTCGAGGCGGTTTGCGATGGCGATGAGCTCGGCAGCGCAGACGGGCATAGACTCCTCAAGCGAGGGATATTTCTCTGCACGCTCCTCCTCGCTGATGCCCTGGAGGGCAGCCCAGCGGCGTGAACCCTCTACGGTGATCTGCTGAGGTGTGCGGATGCCGGCTACAACGTCCTCACCCTGTGCGTTGATGAGGTACTCACCGTTGAATATGTTCTCGCCGGTAGCGGCGTCGCGGCTGAATGCCACGCCGGTGGCTGAGTTGTTGCCCATGTTGCCGTAGACCATAGCCTGTACGTTGACGGCTGTGCCCCATTCTTCGGGGATCTGGTTCATGCGGCGGTAGAGAATGGCGCGCTCGTTCATCCAGCTGTCGAATACGGCGCAGATGCCACCCCAGAGCTGTTCCCATGCGCTGTCGGGGAAGTCTTTGCCGGTAAATTCCTTGACTGCTGACTTGAAGAGCTTGACGAGTGTCTGAAGATCCTCAACGGAGAGTTCGGTGTCGAGCTTGACTCCTTTCTCTTCCTTGACCTTGTCCATTATTTCCTCGAAAGGATCGATATCGTTCTTGCTCTTGGGTTTCATGCCGAGCACGACGTCGCCGTACATCTGCACGAAGCGGCGGTAGCTGTCCCATGCGAAGCGGGGGTTGCCGCTCTTTTCAGCGAGTGAGGCTACTGTGGCGTCGTTCATACCGAGATTGAGGACGGTGTCCATCATGCCGGGCATAGATGCGCGTGCGCCTGAGCGGACGGAGACGAGGAGGGGATTTGCAGGATCGTCGAATTTCTTGCCGGTGAGCGACTCGACGTGTGCGATAGCTTTCTCAACGTCTGCCTTTATGCGCTTCACCACTTCTTCCTTACCGTACTGGGTGTACTCGGTGCAGACTTCAGTGGTGATGGTGAATCCCGGGGGCACAGGCATGCCGAGGAGGTTCATCTCTGCGAGGTTGGCGCCTTTGCCGCCGAGGAGGTTGCGCATCGAAGCGTTACCTTCAGCTTTGCCGTCGCCAAATGTGTAGACTCTTTTCATCTGTTGATTTGGTTATTATGGTATGTTATGTTTGTGTTTTCTATGGAGTGGAATGCAAATTTAAGTATTAATTCCCGTGTATGAAATTTTTTTTCATGTTTTTATCAGGATTAGTCATTATTTAGGTATTTATTCTTAGCTTTGCAGCGGTATTGCGGCGGTCGGTCACGGTAGCACCGTGGGTCAGCCGCTCTAAATATATATTGAAACATTATGTCAAGAAAACGGAAAGAGTTGCCTGTGATACAGGATGTGGAGATAACCGGTGTAGCTGCCGAGGGTAATGCGATAGCGCGTGTGGGCGAGATGGTTGTGTTTATACCTTACGGTGCTCCGGGCGATGTAGCGGATGTGCAGCTGACGCGCAAGAAGCGTTCGTATGCCGAGGGGAGGATCGTGCGTATGGTCAGCCCGTCGGAGGCGCGTTGTGAGCCGCGCTGCGAGCATTTCGGTGTCTGCGGCGGCTGTCGGTGGCAGCATCTTCCGTATGAGGTGCAGCTTGAGTGGAAAGGGCGGCAGGTGCGCGATGCTCTGGAGCGCATAGCGAAGGTTGAGCTTCCGGAGATCCGTCCGGTGCTCGGTTCGCGTGAGATCTGGGAGTACCGCAACAAGATGGAGTACACATTCTCCAATCGCCGCTGGCTGACATGGGAGCAGGTGCAGAGCGGTGAGGAGGTAGCCGGCCGTGATGCGGCTGGCTTCCATATTCCTGGTGCTTTCGACAAGGTTCTGGATATACGCCGCTGCCATCTGCAGGATGACCTCTCCAACCGTCTCCGTATATTTATAAAGAATTTCGGTCATGATCATGGTTATGAATTCTATGACCTTAAGGCTCAGAAGGGGTTGCTGCGCACGCTGATGGTGCGCATAGCCTCGACGGGTGATGTCATGGCTGTGATGCAGTTCGGTTGCGACGACCGGGAGAAGATCACGGCTCTTATGGATGCGGTGAAGGAGGAGTTTCCTGAGATAACCTCGCTGATGTATCTCGTGAACACGAAGGTGAACGACACCATGGGTGACCAGGATATACTGCTGTGGTCAGGTAAACCGTACATAGAGGAGGAGATGGAGGGTCTGCGTTTCCGCGTGGGACCGAAATCGTTCTATCAGACCAACTCGCGGCAGGCATACGAATTATATAAGGTGGCGCGCGACTTCGCCGGTCTGACCGGTGATGAGCTTGTCTACGACCTTTATACCGGCACAGGCACCATCGCCAACTTTATAGCCCGGCAGGCGCGCCATGTGATAGGAATCGAGTATGTGGAGGATGCGATCCGAGACGCGAAGCTTAATGCGGCGGTCAACGGACTGGCGAACACGGAGTTCTATGCCGGCGACATGAAGGATGTGCTGACGGATGAATTCGTGGCTGAGCATGGACGTCCGGACGTGATGATAGTAGATCCGCCACGCGCCGGCATGCACGACGATGTGGTGCGTGTGATTCTGAACGCAGCGCCACGGCGTATTGTGTACGTCAGCTGCAATCCGGCGACACAGGCGCGTGATCTTGCGGCACTCGACTGCAGCTACCGTGTGACGGCTGTGCAGCCTGTGGATATGTTCCCCCATACGCACCATGTGGAGAATGTGGTGTGCCTGGAGCGCAGGTGATGTAGCCGAGTCGTATCTATCAGTGTATCAGGGAGCCCGAACAATCGTATCGGCGGTTGTGTTATATACGTGTTCAACTATATTTTTATCATGTCTAAACATTCATCATACCCGGGCTCCAAGGGGGCTCTGTATACCAAAACTATAGATTCCATGCGCCGCTACCGCAATCTCTGGATAGCCGGCGGGATTGTCGTCGGTGTAGCGGTTGTCGCCCTGATATTGTATTTAGCGCTTCGTCCGAAGCATGAGGATAATGACGGTGAACTGCCGACAGTAATAACTTCGGCAGTGACCGCTGACGATGTGAAGATCTACGGTGAATACGTGGGTCGTATAGGCGCCCAGCAGTTTGTAGAGGTGCGTGCCCGTGTGGAGGGCTATCTGGAGAAGATGCTCTTCAAGGAGGGATCGTATATACAGAAAGGGCAGACGCTGTTTGTGATTGACCCCACGATCTACCGCGCACGCGCAAACCGTGCGGCGGCACAGCTGAACAAGGCAAAGTCGGTGGCTGTGAAGGCTAAGAGGGATCTTGACCGCATACGTCCGCTTTATGAGGCGAACGCGGCGAGTCAACTTGATCTGGACAACGCCGTGGCTGCTTACGAGAGCGCGATGGCTGACGTGGCGGTGTGTGAGGCTGATCTGACGCAGGCTCAGCTGACGCTCGGTTACACGACTGTGAAATCACCTATTTCAGGATATATCTCTCAGCGTAATGCTGATATAGGCACGCTTGTGGGTCCGCAGGCAAAGTCGCTGCTCGCCACAGTTGTGAAGAGCGATACTGTGCGCATAGATTTCAGCATGACGGCACTGGATTATCTCAAGAGCAAGTCGCGCAACGTGACGCTCGGTTCGGAGGATGATTCCCGCGAATGGGATCCTTACGTGACCGTGACGCTTGCCGACGGCATGGTGTATCCTTTCCATGGCGCTGTCGATTTCGCGGATCCGCAGGTTGATCCTAAGACCGGCACATTCTCCGTGCGTGCGGAGATGCCGAATCCTGACAGGATATTGCTCCCCGGTGAGTATACGAAAGTAAAGTTGCTCATGGATGTGCGCGACAGCGCGCTCACGGTGCCGTCGAAGGCTCTGACCATCGACAAGGGGGCTGCGTTCATCTTTGTGGTCCGTCCGGACAGTGTGGTGGAGAAGCGGTTCATAGAGACAGGACCGGAGATTGATAACTCGATAATCGTGGAGCGTGGTCTCGCACCTGACGAGCGTATAGTAGTGGAGGGCTTCCACAAGTTGCGCCATGGTGTGAAAGTCAAGCCGGCGCCGGAGGAATCAGGTTCGTCAAAAAGCACAACAACGGAGTCATGAAGCGCAATTTCTTTCTGGACCATCCGGTATTCTCGATCGTAATATCGATCGTGATACTCATAATAGGTTCGATAGGGCTTGTGATGCTCCCTGTTGACCAGTATCCCGACATTGTCCCTCCGGTGGTGAGCGTCAGCGCCTCATATCCCGGCGCGGATGCCATGACGGTGACCCAGGCTGTGGCAACCCCTATAGAACAGGAGCTGAACGGTACTCCGGGCATGATCTACATGCAGTCGTCGAGCTCGAATTCAGGCGGATTCAATGTGCAGATCACGTTTGATATCGGTACGGATCCGGAACTTGCGGCTGTTGATGTGCAGAACCGTGTGAAGAAAGCTGAGTCGCGTCTGCCCGCGGAGGTGGTGAAGAACGGCATCTCGGTAGAGAAGCAGACGGCGAGCAAGCTGATGACCATCACGGTGCTCTCGTCGGATCCGAAATATGATGAGATATATCTGAGCAACTATGCTACGCTCAACGTGCTCGACATGCTCCGACGCATTCCGGGTGTGGGCAGCGTGCGCACAGTTGGCGGACGTTACTACGCCATGCAGGTTTGGGTGCAGCCTGACAAGATGGCTAACCTCGGTATAACCGTCAGCGACCTGCAGAAGGCGCTTCAGGATCAGAACCGCGAGAGTGCCGCCGGTGTGCTCGGGCAGGCTCCCATGGCGGGCGTTGACCTGACGGTGCCGATCACGGCGCGCGGGCGTCTGTCGTCGGTGAGCGAGTTTGAGGATATAGTGGTCCGCGCGGATGCCAACGGATCAATAATCCGCCTGCGCGATGTGGCGCGCATATCTCTCGAGGCGTCGACCTACTCGACCGAGAGCGGTATAAATGGTGGACAGGCAGCCGTACTGGAGATAAACATGCTTCCGGGCAGCAATGCGATGGATGTCGCCGAGGCAGTGAAAGCGGAGATGGAGAGTATCGCCGCCAATTTCCCGGAGGGGATCACGTATGAGATTCCTTTCGATATGACGACCTACATATCGGAATCGATCCACCATGTGTACCGCACGCTCTTCGAGGCACTTATTCTTGTGATTATAGTGGTGTTCCTGTCGCTGCAGAACTGGCGCGCGACGATAATCCCGATCGTGGCGGTGCCGATATCGCTGATAGGTACATTCGGCGTGATGCTGATATTCGGATTCTCGCTGAATATGCTGACTCTGCTCGGTCTTATCCTTGCGATAGGTATAGTGGTCGACGATGCTATCGTTGTGGTGGAGAATGTTGACCGGGTGATGAATAATGAGCATCTTCCGCCTAAAGAGGCTACGCGAAAGGCTATGGAGGGGCTCGGAAGCGCGTTGATAGCGATGTCGCTGGTGCTGTGCGCGGTATTTGTGCCGGTGAGCTTCATACCGGGTATTACGGGTGCACTTTACCGCCAGTTTACAGTGACGATCGCCGTGTCGGTTATCATCTCGACAATCGTGGCGCTGACGCTGTCGCCGGTGATGTGCTCTATGCTGCTGCGTCCGGACAACGGGCATAAGATAAAGCTTTTCCGCATGATCAACGACGGGCTTGCTCGCAGCAACTCGTTCTACTGCCGCCTTGTGCGCCGCGTGCTTGGAATGCCGCGCAGGATGATCGCCCTCTACGGACTCATACTGGTGGCTATCTGGGGTCTTAACCGCGTAGTGCCCACGAGCTTCATGCCCCAGGATGACCAGGGTTACTTCACTGTCGAGCTGGCACTTCCTGAGGGTGCGACTATCGAGCGCACACGTCAGGTGACTGAGCGCGCGATGGCGTGGCTGACAGCTCAGCCGGATGTGGAGCATGTGCTCAACGTGACCGGCAGCAGTCCGCGTGTCGGCACCAATCAGGCTCACAGCCAGCTGACGGTTATACTCAAGCCTGCTGAGGAGCGCCAGAACGGATCGATCTCCAACCTGATGGAGATGACTATGGCTGAGCTGTCGACTTATCCCGAGAGCCGGGTTTTCCTATCGACTCCCGCAATCATCCCCGGTCTGGGAACATCGGGTGGATTCGAGATGGCTCTTGAGGCGCGCGGCAACACGACCTACGAGGAGCTGCAGGCGGCAGTCGACACATTGCTGCAGATTGCATCGACACGTAAGGAGATCTCGGGTGTGTCATCGTCGATGCAGGCTGACATTCCGCAGCTTTACTTTGATGTGGACCGCGACAAGGCGCAGCTCCAGGGTGTGAACATGGCTGATATATTCTCGACCATGAAGGCATTCACGGGTGCGATATATGTGAACGATTTCAACATGTTCAACCGCATATACCGCGTGTATATCCAGGCTGAGGCACCTTACCGCGCGCGCCGCGACAATCTGAACCTCTTTTATGTGAGGGGAGCCGGTGGAACCATGATTCCGGTGACTTCACTCGGAAACTCGCACTATACGACCGGAGCAGGCAGCGTGAAGCGCTTCAATATGTTCAATTCGGCGACTGTGACCGGAGAGGCTGCGCATGGTTACAGTTCAGGTCAGGCTATGGCTGCCATGGAGCAGATTGTGAAAGATTATCTTCCCGCCGGCATAGGAGTGGAATGGAGCGGACTGTCCTATCAGGAAAAACATGAGGGTGGACAGACCGGCGTGGTGCTTGCGCTCGCTTTTCTTTTCGTGTTCCTTTTCCTTGCGGCGCAGTATGAGAGCTGGAGTGTGCCTCTGGCGGTTATCCTGTCGCTGCCTGTCGCAGGACTTGGCGCATACGCCGGAGTATGGCTGTGCGGTCTGGAGAATAATGTCTATTTCCAGATCGGACTGGTGATGCTTGTCGGACTTGTGGCGAAAAATGCCATCCTGATCGTAGAGTTTGCCAAGGAGGGTGTGGAGCGTGGTGAGAGTCCCGTTGAGGCATCGCTGTCGGCGCTGAAGCTGCGTTTCCGTCCTATCGTCATGACGTCGCTGGCGTTCATGTTGGGTCTGCTACCTCTTGTGTTCGCATCCGGTCCGGGTGCCGCGAGCCGTCAGGCTATAGGTACCGGAGTGTTCTTCGGCATGGTAGTGGCTATAACTGTAGGTCTGGTATTCGTGCCGTTCTTCTTTGTCGGTGTCGCCAAGGTGACATCAAAACTTGGCAGGAAGAAAGGGAATAAAGAGATACAGAGTGTCTGAACTTATAGACTTATTGAAAATGAGAACTATCGTCTTATACATAATATGTGCCGCCGTAGCTGTTGGCGGCGCCGGTTGCTCCGCTACCCGCGAGTGCGCAAAACCGGAACTGAACATGCCGGAGAGTTTCGCCCACAGCGACAACGACTCGCTGGCGCTTGCTGATATCGACTGGTTTGAGTTTTATTCGGACCCCGCTCTACGCGACATTCTGAAGGCAACACTTGCCAACAACCGCGATTTTCTTGCGGCTGCCGCCAAAGTGGAGGAACTGCGTAATCTGTATGGTGTTAGCGCCGCAGCTATGTTGCCTGAGATAGGCGGTCATGTCTATTGGAGCCAGGAAACAAATGATTACCGTGGGGAGAAGCATCTGACTGACCCCGAACATGGCATTAAGGCGCGTCTGAACTGGGAGGTTGATCTTTGGGGTAATCTCCGCTGGGGCAAAAAGCGCGACAAGGCGGCGTGGCAGGCATCGGTGGAGGATCAGCGCGCGCTGCAGATCACTCTGATCGCTGAGGCTGCATCGGCTTACTACCGTCTTGTGGCGCTCGATAATGAGCTGCTCATTGTCCGTCAGGCTCTTGACACCCGCAGTGAGGAGCTTGAGAAGGCAAAGCTGCGTTACGAGGGAGGACTCACTTCCGAGATCGTCTACCTGCAGGCTCAGGTGGAGTATAATACGGCAGCATCACTGGTGCCTGATGTGGAGCGTAGGATCTCCCTGACAGAAAATGCTATACTGCTGCTCATGGGTGAGTATGCGGGTGGAAAAGTTGTCAGATCGAGCGGAAAGCTCGAGCAACTGCCAGAGCGTCCGCTTCCGATCGGACTGCCGTCGGAACTGCTGACGCGCCGACCGGATCTGCGGGCATCGGAAATGCGGTTGTGCAAGGCGCTCGCCAATGTAGGTGTAAGCTATACCGACCGGTTCCCTAAACTTACCCTCGGACTGACGGGTGGTGTGGAGAATAATGATATAGGTGGGATTTTCAAGTCTCCATTTACGTATGTTATAGGTTCGCTTACCGGTCCAATATTTGACTTCGGCAAGCGCAAGCGTAAGTATAAAGCAGCTGTCGCCGCATACGAGCAGGCACGTCTTGGCTATGAGCAGGATGTAATGACGGCTTTCGGTGAGGTTGTGGACGCTCTGACATCGTACAGGAAGTGCCGCGAGACTACTGCGTCTAGAGCTGATCTCAGGCAGGCTGCCGAGAAGTATGTTGAGTTGGCGCATCTCCAATACAGAGCCGGAAGCATAAATTATCTTGATGTGCTTGATGCGCAGCGGCGTTATCTGGATTCGGCAATTGGATTCAGCAATGCTGTGCGTGACGAGATGCTTTCGCTGGTAGGTCTTTATAAGTCGCTTGGCGGAGGTTGGGTGACTAACTGACTGACAGGCGATAGGGCAAATAAGGCTAATAGGGCTAATAAATAAGGCGGTGCTTCATCAGAAGCACCGCCTTAGTATTTATTCAGTCAGATTACTGAGCGTGATCGTTTGATCAGATGTGGGGGCCGGCAGCTACGAGAGCCTTACCTGCTGCGTTGTTCTCAAACTTCTTGAAGTTGTTGATGAACATCTCGGCGAGCTTAGTAGCCTTTGCAGTCCACTCTTCGGGGTTAGCATAGGTGTCGCGGGGATCGAGGATCTTCGGATCAACACCGGGGAGCTCTGTGGGAACGACGAAGTCGAAGATGGGGAGCTTCTTGGTGGGGGCGGTGAGGATAGCGCCGTCGAGGATAGCGTCGATGATGCCGCGTGTATCCTTGATAGAGATACGCTTGCCTGTTCCGTTCCAACCGGTGTTCACGAGGTATGCCTTTGCACCGCTCTGCTGCATACGCTTAACGAGTTCCTCAGCGTATTTGGTGGGGTGGAGCGAAAGGAATGCAGCGCCGAAGCAAGCTGAGAATGTGGGAGTGGGCTCTGTGATGCCGCGCTCTGTTCCGGCGAGCTTCGATGTGAAACCAGAGAGGAAGTAGTACTTAGTCTGCTCGGGATCGAGGATCGATACGGGAGGAAGTACACCGAAAGCGTCGGCTGAGAGGAAGATGACGTTTTTAGCGGCAGGTCCGCGGCTGGGCTTAACGATGTTCTTGATGTGATCGATAGGATAGCTTACGCGGGTGTTCTCTGTAACGCTCTTGTCGTTGAAGTCGATTTTGCCGTTAGCGTCGACAGTAACGTTCTCAAGGAGTGCGTCGCGTGTTATAGCGTTGTAGATATCGGGCTCGCTTTCCTTGTCGAGGTTGATGACCTTTGCGTAGCAGCCACCTTCGTAGTTGAACACGCCGTTGTCGTCCCAACCATGCTCGTCGTCACCGATGAGGAGACGCTTGGGGTCGGTCGAAAGGGTGGTCTTACCTGTTCCGGAGAGACCGAAGAAGATAGCGGTGTTCTCACCCTGCTTGTCGGTGTTAGCCGAGCAGTGCATGGAAGCGATTCCGCGGAGGGGGTTGTAGTAGTTCATGATTGAGAACATACCCTTCTTCATCTCACCACCGTACCATGTGTTGATGATGAGCTGCATGCGCTGTGTGAGGTTGAACGCAACGCAGGTCTCGGAGTTGATGCCGAGTTCCTTCCAGTTCTCAACCTTAGCCTTTGAAGCGTTGAGCACAACGAAGTCGGGCTTGAAGTTCTGAAGCTCCTCTTCGGTAGGACGGATGAACATGTTGGTCACGAAGTGAGCCTGCCATGCTACTTCCATCACGAAACGAACTGCGAGACGGGTGTCGGGGTTGGTTCCGCAGAATGCGTCGACAACGTAGAGGGTCTTGTCGCTGAGTTCCTTGTCGGCAATAGCCTTGAGAGCGTCCCAGGTAGCGGGAGTGATAGGCTTGTTGTCGTTCTTATATTCGTCGGTAGTCCACCAGATAGAATCCTTGGAGGTGTCGTCCATGACAAAGAATTTGTCTTTGGGTGAACGTCCGGTGTAGATACCGGTCATCACGTTAACGGCACCGAGCTCAGTGAGCTGTCCTTTTTCATAGCCGGTGAGGTTGGTGTTGGTCTCGTCGATGAAGAGCTGGTCCCAGCTGGGATTGTGGATCACCTTAGCGCCGGTGATGCCATACTGAGATAAATCGATGTTACTCATGTTGCTTTATTCTTGAGAAATAAGTGATTAATATTGTCGTTTCTATGTGTGTGAGCCTAATGCTCCATATCGACTGCAAAGTTAGTGCTTTTTCTGCCGCTGGGGATGCCGAAATAAGGAAAAATTTCCTTATTAATTATTTTTAAGTTTTCCTCGGGCATTTCGTTTGCCTGTGTCGATTTGTGGCAGGAAGCAGTCGCATCGGAAAGCACTGTCCACAGTTTTCCTAACGCATAAACACCTCTGATGTCGGAATTGTTCATCATGGAAGGGAAAAAATTTGGATTTTTTTCGGGGGAATATATGTTGTGGGCTGTAGGATAATAGATAAGATGCTGTGAAATCTATAGGAACGGTTGAAAAAATGCTAACAGGAGAGTGAAAATAGGTGAAATATAGTTATCGGTGGGGTTTGGTATTAACAAAATAAGTGCTGATCGTGTGATTCTGTGAAGATAATTTGTTTAGTATTATATAAATATGGAGATTTGTAAAATGTATTCCGGTTTGATAATATTAACCAGATATGTTTTGAGGTGTTAAAAGGGGTATTGCATAAAGTGTTGTGAAGCAGTAATTTTGCATAAAACGTCATCACATGCGTTGCCGGTGTAATGCCGGATTTGATAATATTGAATCTTAGTAATACCGAAACACAGATGAAAAAGATAATACTTATTGCAACAGCTATAATTATGCTCGCCTCGTTTAAGTCGCAGGCGCAGTCAGTACAGACGAATCAGATAAATAATAATGTGTCGCCGGAGTCGCCACAGGTTATTCCTCCGCTAAAGCTTATGGAGAGTATCGACACTGTGGGTTGGAGTCCGTATTCGATACCTGATTATTTCGCAGACTCTATGAACGATGATGAGCTGACCCAAACGGAGAGCAAGGATCGGCGGAGCGAGATCGCGGCAGAGATCGCAGACTTCGCAGCCCAGTTCATAGGGCGACGTTACCGCCTTGGTGCCACCGGTCCGAAGAGTTTTGACTGTTCGGGGCTTATAGCCTATATATTCAAGAAGGCAGGTATTGAGCTTAACCGGACGTCGAAGATGCAGTATGCGCAGGGTTCGGAAGTTCCGAAAGAGGATCTGAAGCCCGGTGATCTGATGTTTTTCAGCAGCCCCCGCAGCGGTCGTGGCAGGGTAGGGCATGTCGCTATGGTGGTTGATGTTGACCCGGATTCGGGCAAATGCACTTTCATCCATGCATCGACCTCGAAAGGTGTGAGCTATCAGACATTTCCTGACGGAGGGTATTTCAGCAGGAATTATATAGGCGCCAAGCGTGTGATTGCCTGAATGGGTGGATCATAGGGTGAATAAGGCAAATAAGGCGGATAGGGCAAATAAGGCAAATAGGGCTAATATAAGAGGGCGGCTGCGCATGGTGCACAGCCGCCCTTGGTATTTTACTTGGAATTGTGGGTGATGGGGTTAGTCGCCCATAGTGCGCAGGAGTTCGTCGTTGTCGGTGGTGCGCTCCATGCGGTCCTTGATGAATTCCATAGCTTCGATGGAGTTGCGGTCGGAGAGGAAGCGGCGCAGTATCCACATGCGGTTGAGTGTCTCTCCGCGCAGCAGCAGATCGTCGCGGCGGGTGCTTGAAGCCATGATGTCGACAGCGGGGAAGATGCGCTTGTTGGAGAGCTTGCGGTCGAGCTGCAGCTCCATGTTGCCGGTGCCTTTGAATTCCTCGAATATGACTTCGTCCATTTTTGAGCTTGTCTCGGTGAGGGCGGTAGCGATGATGGTCAGTGAGCCGCCGTTCTCGATGTTGCGTGCGGCACCGAAGAAGCGTTTTGGTTTCTGGAGCGCGTTGGCGTCGACACCGCCGGAGAGTATCTTGCCGGAGGCAGGTGATACGGTATTGTATGCACGTGCAAGTCGGGTTATGGAGTCGAGCAGGATGACGACGTCGTGACCGCACTCCACGAGGCGTTTCGCTTTCTCAAGCACTATGCCAGCAATCTTGACGTGGCGCTCGGCGGGTTCGTCGAATGTCGATGCGATGACCTCGGCATTTACGCTGCGGCTCATGTCGGTCACCTCTTCGGGTCGCTCGTCGATGAGGAGTATCATGACGTAGGTCTCCGGGTGGTTTTCGGCAATCGCGTTTGCGATATCCTTGAGCAGTATGGTCTTACCTGTCTTCGGAGGAGCGACGATGAGTCCGCGCTGTCCCTTGCCGATGGGTGAGAACATATCGACTACGCGTGTGGAGAGGTTGCTTGTGCGTCCGCCGGTGAGGTTGAATTTCTCGTCGGGGAACAGCGGTGTGAGATGCTCGAACGGGACGCGGTCGCGTATGAACTCCGGCGAGCGTCCGTTGACGCTGATGACGCTCGTCATGGGGAAGTACTTGTCGCCGTCGCGTGGCGGGCGTACGTTGCATTCCACTACGTCGCCAGGCTTGAGCCCGTGGGCTTTTATCTGCTGCTGGGTGACGTAAACGTCGTCGGGCGATGTGAGGTAATTGTAGTCGCTGGAGCGGAGGAATCCGTAACCTTCAGGGACGATCTCGAGCACTCCGGAGGACTGGATGAGTCCGTCGAAGTCGAACTGCTCGGCGCGTTGCGCCTGCATCTGTTCCTGACGGCGCAGTTTCTGTTTCTGCTTTTTGGAGAGTTGCTGCTGCTGGCGGTTGTTATTGTTGTTCGCCTCCTGCTGCCATGGTTCGCCGATCACGATAGGCGCTGTGGCGGCAGCTGCGGCAGCCTCCTCTTTCTCGCGCTGTGAGCGGGGAACGAAGCGGCGTCCTTCGGAGCGGGGGAAGAATGCCCCGAACTCGCCGTTGCCTCCACGGGGGCGGAAATCGCGCTGCACCGGCTGGTTGTTGTTGGGCTGGTTCTGGCGGGGGAGTTGTTCCTGCGCCTGTGCTGCAAGGGGTTCGGCGTTGCTGTTACCGGCGTTTTCCGGTGCGGCGCCGTTCTGAGGCATAGGCTCGGCAGGAGTGGCGGTATCGTGTGCCGGTAGCTGGGGGAGGGGAGCTGTCAGGGTGAGATCATCGGCAGGGTGCGGCTCATTGACTTGGTTGGAGTCAGGCTGCGCGGCGTCGGCTGTATTGTCGTCAGCCGCAGGTGTCTCCTGGTCGTTCTGCTTATTCTTGTTGCGGCTTCCGCGTGGACGTCCGCGGCGGCGTTTCTCCTCTCCGGCGTCGGCAGCTGTTTCTGCTGTGGGTTCAGCATCAACAGTTGCTGTGGGGGCTTCGGCGTTTTCTTTTTCAGGGGCAGCGGTTTCTGTCTCTGCTGATTTATCTTCTTCCAGACGTGGCTTACGTCCGCGGCGTGCGGGTTGATCGGCTGACTTTGCAGCTGTAGCGCTGTCTTTTGTCTTGTTCTGTTTGTTAGCCGGCGTTTTTTCAGCGCCGCGGCGTTTCTTTTCTGCAGCACTTGCGGCAGATTCTATAGCCTGTTGGTCAAGTATATAGTAAACAAGCGAATCCTTTGATGCGGAGCGTGGCTTATCCATGCCCATTTTTTCGGCTATCGCTTGAAGTTCATTCTCTGGTTTGTCCTGTAGCTCGGAGATATTATACATTGTTTGTATGGTGAGTGTTTGAGGGGAATTAGGTGCATAGGTATATCGCATTAGGTCATAGCGGTATGGTTCAACCA
The DNA here is from genome assembly GCA_910587425.1 of uncultured Muribaculaceae bacterium. Lineage (GTDB taxonomy): Bacteria > Bacteroidota > Bacteroidia > Bacteroidales > Muribaculaceae > Paramuribaculum. Next base: position 91,818 of record CAJUKU010000005.1, on the reverse strand, counting down.
CATATTACCGTTCTCTGATCCTGTGCTGGATTAGAGCGGATGCCTGTGCGAGTAGGAAAATATTGTATCTGTGACTTTTTTCGAGACCAAACCGATACCGGCTCTTTGTCTCCAACGGAATCAATCAGCGCCGTGGCTGACGGTTATGACCGGAAGAGGAGGTGTGCGTAAATTGTGTTCCGGGTGTAATTCCAATGCAAAGTTACAATCCTTTTTTACTAAAAACAAAGATTTTTGGCAAAAAGTTTCCGCAATTTAAAATGTCGGCAGGAATTAGGAGGCGATATGAAAAAAAGAGGTGGAATCTTTGCTTTTGGCAAAAAACGATTGTAATTTTGTTGCAGAACAAACAAAATAAATATCTACTTACCATGTTACAACCTGAAGACCAGGCACAGCTTGAGCAAAAAGGTGTGAGTGCCGATCAAGTTGAAGCCCAACTGAAGCGATTCGCGGAGGGTTTTCCCTATCTTACCATAATAGCCGCCGCCCGTCCGGGCAGAGGGATAACCGTGCTGAATGCCGCGGAGCAGGAGAGTGCGGTGAAACGCTGGCGCAAGTATCTGAACGATGGTGGCGAAGTGTGCAAGTTTGTGCCTGCTTCCGGTGCCGCCTCGCGTATGTTCAAGGCTCTGTTTGAGTTTGTCGACGGCGCGGAGGATGTTCCTGCCGCCGGTTCGCCGGTTGCCCAGCTTGTGGAGAATTTCGATTCCCTGCCGTTTGCTAAAGAGCTTGACGCCACCGTGCGCAATCTTCATGGCAAGGGTGCGAAGGAGCTGATTGCCGAGGGTCGCGTCAAGGAACTTATTGCCGCGCTGATCAAGCCGGAGGGGATGAACTACGGTGGTCTGCCCAAGGGACTGCTGAAGTTCCACAGCTATGGAGCCGACAGCCGGACTCCGCTTGAGGAGCAGCTCACCGAGGGCGCGCAGACGGCGGCAAATGCTTCGGGTGTGGTGAATCTGCATTTCACCGTGTCGTCCAATCACCGCAAGCTTTTCGAGGAGAAACTGAGTGAGGTTGTGCCTGCCACGGAGAAACGCACCGGTGTGAAATTCAATGTTACACTGAGCGAGCAGAAACCTTCGACGGATACGGTAGCCGCCAATCCGGACGGCACGCCTTTCCGTGAGGATGGCAAGCTCCTGTTCCGTCCCGGCGGTCATGGCGCCCTGATACAGAATCTCAACGATATGGATGCCGCAGTGGTGTTCATCAAGAATATAGATAACGTGGTGCCTGACGCACTGCGTGAGCCGACTGTGAAATATAAGGAGGTGATAGCGGGTTACATGATGGAGCTTCATGACCGGATCACGATGTATCTGGAGCGTCTTGCTTCGGGCAATTACGATGAGCCGCTTCTGGACGAGATATTCGTGTTCATGCGCGACCGTCTCTCGCTTGCCGACAAGCGTTTCACCACTCTTGATATCCCTCACCGTGCGGTGTATCTGCATGACAAGCTCGACCGTCCGCTGCGTGTCTGCGGCATGGTGCGCAATGAGGGTGAGCCTGGGGGCGGTCCGTTCATAACGGTAAATCCCGACGGCTCGGCGTCGCTCCAGATTCTTGAGAGCCACCAGATAGACAAGAACAACGCGGAGTATGTGACGATGCTCAACGACGCGACGCACTTCAATCCGGTGGATCTCGTCTGCTACATAAAGGACCGTCAGGGAAAGAAGTATGACCTTACAAAGCATACAGATCCTGCCACAGGGTTCATCTCGTCCAAGTCGAGCCACGGTAAGGAGCTGCGTGCCCTTGAGCTTCCCGGGCTCTGGAACGGAGCTATGTCGGACTGGAACACGGCGTTTGTCGAAGTTCCTGCGGAGACATTCAATCCGGTCAAGACAGTCAATGACCTGCTTCGTCCTGCACACCAGGCGTAAACCGAAATAGTATAAATGCCCGGCGTCACGGCTTAAAACAGAACCGTGACGCCGGGTGTTATTATATTGCTGTGCGGAATGGCAAGTATATGATCCGCGCGGCATTATTTGAGTTATGAGCGTAAAAGATGATATAAAGCGATTGTGGCAGGATACATTCGGCGATACGAAGGAGTTTGTCGATATGTATTTCGACCGTGTGTACACTGATGCGGATGCTATGACACTGGAGGTCGACGGACGGTTGGTGAGCTCGCTGCTGCTGCAACCTTATCTGCTGAGGTTTCATGGTGAGAATCTGCTTGTCGCTTATGTGTCGGGCGCTGCTACAAGGCGTCAGTCGCGGGGAAAAGGGTATATGTCGCAGCTTATGCTCGACGCGCTCCAGTCGGCGCGCAACCGTGGCGCGGTTGGTGTGGCACTGATTCCAGCCAACATGCATCTGTATGACTATTACGCACGGATGGATTTTGCCACCGTATTCTATGCCGACGCGCAGCGCTATACTTCTCTACATCAGTTTCCGGGCGATGGCGACTATTATGAGGCGACAGACATATATGCGCCGGAGGTGATCGATGCTTTCGAGCGTATGGAGAGGGAGCGCCCATGCGGGATATTGCATTCGCGGCGCGATTTCCTGAATATTCTTGATGACCTGAATATCGACAACGGTCGGTTTGTCTGTATGAAATCGGCTGCCGACGACAGTATCGTCGCTATGGGGTGGGCTGCATATTCCGACTCATTGCAGCGTGTTGTGGTCAAGGATCTGCTCGGTGAGGAGAACGGAAAGCTCGCCGTTCTGCGTGCGATGCGTGCGGAGTGGATAAATACGCCCTTCACTCTTTTAGCTCCTGCCTCGGAGGCTGGAAGTGCGGATCTACCCGACGATACACATACCCCACGCAGACTTATGCCAAGGGGAATGATGAGGCTCGTGAACCCACAGATGGCTCTGCAGGCTATCGCTTCGGCATATCCGACACTAACTCTTACAGTGCGTCTTAGCGATCAGCTGATGCCGTGCTGTGCGGGGTGGTATCGTGTCGATAAAGGTATGGTGGAGTATTCTGCCAATGGTGAGGAAGCGGTTGATTTCGATGTGGATATAGATACTTTCACCAGAATGCTTTTCAGCTCTCCGGCTACCGGCGAGATTCTGGGTATTCCTGCCCAGCGCCCGCATATATCGCTGATGCTCGACTGAGTGCAGAATGCTGTGGATGGGGATGTGGCGTCGCGTTCATGACTATCACTGAGATCGGATTGAAACGGGGTTTAACGATATTTTGGACAAATGGTTGGGATAATCGGACTATTATGACTAATTTTGCATTGATTGAGAGTTCGTTCGCTCTCGATATAGTGTGAATTTAAAACATCATAATAATCCAATAAAATCAAAGTACCATGTTCAGCAACAACTTACGTAAGTTAGCGCTCGGCGTTGCATCGGTGGCGGCATTGACCGTACCTTTGTTGTGCACCGCTCAGCAGCAGCACACCGAAACCTGGGGCGACGGCGTAGAGCGCGCTCTGGTGTACCGTCCCGGCGACTATGACTCGAAATTCTACCGTATTCCGGCTATCGTTACCGCGAAAGATGGTTCCCTCGTGACTGTGGCTGACAAGCGCATAGAACATAACGGTGACCTTCCTGCAAAGATAGATGTGGTGTCGCGCCGCAGCACCGACGGTGGCAAGACATGGAGCGACTATGTGACTGTAGCGGCTCACGACGCAGTGGGCGGATGCGGTGACCCGGCTCTTGTCGTTGATGAAAAGACAGGTGACATACTCTGCATATTCAGCCATGGAAACGGACTCTGGCAGAAGGAACCGGCACATATCAGCGTGGCACGTAGCAAGGACAACGGCAAGACGTGGGGTCCGATGGTTGACATCAATCCCCAGATCCTGACAACAGATCCCAACGGTAAGCAGCCTATCAAGTGCACGAGCGCTTTTGCCTCGTCGGGTCGTGCGACTCAGCTTGCCAACGGCAGAATCATGTTCCCGCTTGTGGTTCGTGAGGATGGCAATCAGTATTTCAAGGTTTATGCCATATATACCGATGATTCCGGCAAGACCTGGAAGGTCTCAAAGAATCCCGGAACAACCAATGGCGACGAGAGCAAGATCGTGCAGCTTGCCGACGGTACGGTGATAATGAGCATACGCAACCGTTTCGGTTCTCTCCGCAAATTCTCTTTCTCGAAGGATAACGGCGAGACATGGAGTGAGCCTGTACCGGTAGAGGGTCTTCCTGATCCGCGTTGCAACGGTGACATAATCCGTTACACCACACCTGAAGGCGAGGATCTGCTTCTGCAGTCGCTCCCCGGATCGCCTAATTCACGTGATAACGTTGCGATCTATGTCAGCAAGGACAATGGCAAGACCTGGCCGATCAAAAAGACTGTCGTAACTTGTCCGTCGGCTTACTCTTCAATGACCATACTGCCTGACGGCAGCATAGGTATCCTTACCGAGGAGAGCCAGAACGGTCACTACAGCTATGATATCTGGTTCACCAAGATACCCCTTGAGGTACTGCTGAAAGGCGACAAGAAGAAGTGATATAAGCATCAGCAAGTATAAAAGTAAGCGGGTGTCCCGATCGGGACACCCGCTTACTTTTATGTTGTTGTCGCAGTGTTCGGATTTACTTTACCATGGATGCGAATGATGCGGGTATCGGTGTGGTGAAGTTCATGTCGCGCCGGGTGATGGGGTGGATGAATCGCAGCGTGCGTGCGTGGAGGGCGAGACGGTGGATAGGGCTTGAGTCAGCACCATATTTACGGTCGCCGGAGATCGGACATCCGAGATCCTTCATGTGGACGCGTATCTGATTCTTTCGACCGGTGTCGAGCGAGACTTCGAGCAGCGAGTATTTTCCACGTGACCGGAGTGTGGTGTAGCGGGTTACTGCGAGTTTCCCTTCTTCGGGATTCTCAGTCGAGTAGACCTCAAACTGACTGTTTTCGGCGAGATATGATTTCACGACACCCTCGGCAGGCTCAGGCTGACCTTCCACGACGGCGAGGTAGGTGCGTGAGAGCACCATGTTGTTCCAGTTATGCTGCAAACGTTCCTTGGCTTCCTGTGTCTTGGCGAATACCATCAGTCCGGAGGTATCGCGGTCGAGACGGTGCACGATGAATATCTTGTTGCGCGGATCTGCCCACTTCACGTAGTCGCGGAGTATGGAGTATGCGGTGCCGTCTTTCACGCGGTCATTGCCCATCGACAGCAGTCCGTAGCCTTTGTTGACAACGATAATGTCATCGTCCTCGTAGACTATCTTCAGGCGACGGTTGTAGAACACCTGAAACTCACGCGTGAGGTTGACTTTCACCTCGTCGCTCGGATTGAGCTGCGTGTCAAACTGGCTTACGGGTGTGCCGTTTACCGCTACCTGGTTGTGCTTGAGCAACTCCTTGACAGTGGTTCGCTTGCGCTGCGGCATCGCTCCGATGAGGAATTCCATCAGCTGAGCGGGTTGACCGGAGACGGTGTATGTCTCAATGACATCGGGACGGAACGGGCGACGTTCGGCTCCCGGTTTCTGTGTCGGGCGTTTAGGCATTATTTCTTCCTGGTTGTGCGGCGTGCGGTTTTCTTTGCCGGTTCGGGCTGTGACTCAATGATCTTGTGGCACTCTTCGAGTGTGAGTGCGGCAGGATCGGCGACGCTCTTGGGTATCTTGTAGTTTGATTTCTTATAGGAGATATATACGCCGTATCTGCCGTTGAGTATCTGCAGGTCAGGCTCCTCCTCGAACACCTTAACGGTCTTCTTGTTGTCAGCCTCGCGTTTAGCCGCTATCAGAGCCTCCGCCTCAGTGAGTGTGATCTCGAGCGGTGAGTAGTCCTTAGGTATTGATACGTATTTGCCGGCATGTTTGATGTATGGTCCGAACCGTCCGAGTCCGACACTTACGGTCGAGCCCTCGAACTCACCGAGATTGCGCGGCAGCTCGAACAGCCGCAATGCTTCCTGCAGAGTGATGTCAAAGACTGACTGATCCTTGCGCAGTGATGCGAAGCGGGGCTTTTCGTCGGCTGCGCTGTCGCCGATCTGCACTACTGGACCGAATCGTCCGATCTTGACAGATACAGGCTGTCCGGTGGCAGGGTCGGTGCCAAGCATGCGTTCGCCCACTTTGTGCTCCAGGCGCATGTCGCTTGCCTTTGTCACCTCGGGGTGGAACACATCGTAGAAATCGCCGATCTCCTTGTTCCAGTTAGCGTTGCCTTCGGCGATCTGGTCGAAGCGCTGCTCCACGGAGGCAGTGAAATTGTAGTCGAGTACGTTAGGGAAATAACTTGTGAGGAATTCATTGACGACGATTCCGGTGTCGGTGGGCATCAGTTTGCCCTTGTCGGCGCCAACATTTTCGGTTTTGGTGGAGCGTGCTACGCGTCCGTCGGTAAGCGTGAGCCGCACGAACTGCTGCTCTTTTCCGGGGCGGTCGCCTTTCTCTACGTATTCCCTCTGCTGTATGGTGGATATTGTGGGGGCATAGGTGGATGGGCGTCCGATGCCGAGCTCCTCCATTTTCTTCACGAGCGATGCCTCAGTGAAGCGTGGCGGATGCTGTGTGTAGCGCTCCGTAGCTGTTATCTCATTGCAAGCCACCGGTTGACCTTCGGTGACTTTGGGGAGCATCCCTTCGGCTGTCTCTCCTTCGGAATTGTCATCGGTTCCTTCAATATATACGCGGAGGAAACCGTCGAACTTGATCACCTCGCCTGTTGCGGTGAAGTGTTCCTTGCGGGTGGAGGGGCATATCTCCACTGTGGTTTTCTCTATCTGTGCGTCAGCCATCTGCGATGCCATGGTGCGCTTCCAGATGAGGTCGTATAGGCGGCGTTCCTGCACGGTGCCTTCAATAGTGCGCTGTCCGACGTAGGTGGGGCGTATAGCCTCGTGCGCCTCCTGTGCACCCTTGGAACTTGTGTGATAGTGACGTATCTTGAGGTATTGTTCGCCGATGTTAGCTTTTATCTCACCGGCAATCGCATTGAGGGCGAGGGTTGAGAGGTTCAACGAGTCGGTACGCATATAAGTAATGTGTCCTGCCTCGTACAGACGTTGAGCCACCATCATTGTCTGCGAAACGGTCATTCCCAGTTTGCGTGATGCCTCCTGCTGCAGTGTCGAGGTGGTGAAGGGAGGTGCGGGTGATTTTACAACCGGGCGCACGTTGACTTCTCCGATACTGAACAGGGCGTCGGCGCACTCGTTGATGAACTGACGTGCGGTAGTCTCGTCGGGTAGACGTCGCGAGAGCTCAGCGCGTATCTCCTCACCTTTTGTGGTGGAGAATGTGCCATTGACGCGGAAATACTGCTCGGGCTTGAAATTCTTTATCTCCTCCTCACGCTCCACAATCAGACGTACTGCCACGCTCTGCACGCGTCCTGCCGACAGAGCCGGCTTGATCTTGCGCCAAAGTACCGGCGACAGCTCGAATCCCACAATACGGTCGAGCACGCGGCGTGCCTGCTGCGCGTCGACGAGGTTTATATCGATATCGCGCGGATTCTTTATGGCATTGAGTATCGCTTCTTTCGTGATCTCATGAAATACAATACGCTTGGTGTTCTCCGGCTTAAGGTTAAGCTCCTCGAAAAGATGCCATGCAATAGCCTCACCCTCGCGGTCTTCATCGGAAGCGAGCCATACCATCTTAGCCTCGGAGGCAGCTTTGCGCAGGTCGGCGACAAGGCGTTTCTTGTCGTCGGGAACCTCATATACGGGTGTGAAGTCGTGATCCTTCTCAATACTGAAATCTTTCTTGCGGAGGTCGCGGATGTGCCCGTAACTCGACATGACGGTATAATCGTTACCTAAAAATTTGCCAATGGTCTTAGCCTTTGCGGGCGATTCGACAATCACGAGGTTCTTTATCATCTTGTTCGGCTGGGATAATCAGATGGGTTAATGCGTGTTTGATTCCAACACACACAGAAATGTTTTAAACGAGAGTACTCATTCTTAATGTGATTTATAAGTAAAAGCACTCTAATCAATCGGCAAAATTAGGAAAAGAATTTCAATCTCTGACAGATTTGCCGATTAATTCTACAACAAGTGCATTCGGCGGGATGTTTGATTGTAAAATTATAGGCTTGATAATCAATCGCAGCCGCTGTTTTAAATTTTCTTCACCAAAGGCACAACCAATGCGGCATTGAGTTTGTTAGAATAGCAAAACCGGTCAAGGTGGCACCTGCGGGTGTCCTCCGGTCCGGGCGACGTTCCAACTATTTGATGACGGCGCTTAATTTGTCAAAAAAACACATAACCAAACGATGATATGAATTTCAATAATTTTACCATCAAATCGCAGGAAGCCATACAGAAAGCTGTAGAGCTTACCAAGAATAACGGCAACCAGGCTATAGAGCCTGTGCATATATTGAAAGCCGTGATCTCAGAGGGCGAATCGGTGGCGAAGTTTATTTTCGCCAAGACCGGTGCGAGCCTGCCGATGGTGACGCAGGCTGTCGACCGTGATATAGCCGCGCTGCCGAAAGTGTCGGGTGGCGAGCCTTATCTGAGCCGTGAGTCGAACGATGTGCTTCAGAAAGCTATTGATCTCGCGAAAAAGCAGGGTGACGAGTACGTCACTCTCGAAGCTATTCTGCTTGCACTGTTTGAAGTGAAGTCGCCGGCGTCGTCGGCGCTTAAGGATGCGGGTCTGAGCGAGAAGGATCTCACAGGCGCGATAGCCGAACTCCGTAAGGGGAAGAAAGTGACCGACCAGGGTGCCGAGGATACATACGATGCTCTCGGTAAATATGCCATAAACCTGAATGACCGTGCGCGCTCCGGTAAACTCGATCCTGTGATCGGGCGTGACGATGAGATTCGCCGCGTGCTCCAGATATTGAGCCGACGCACCAAGAATAACCCGATGCTGATCGGTGAGCCGGGTACCGGTAAGACCGCCATAGCCGAGGGCTTGGCGCAGCGCATAGTGCGCGGTGATGTGCCGGAAAACTTGCGCACGAAGCAGATCTTCTCACTTGACATGGGTGCTCTTGTCGCCGGTGCCAAATATAAAGGTGAGTTTGAGGAACGCCTTAAAGCAATCGTCAACGAAGTGACCCAGAGCGATGGAGAGATAATACTCTTCATCGATGAGATCCATACACTTGTCGGTGCCGGAAAGGGCGAGGGCGCAATGGATGCCGCCAACATCCTCAAGCCTGCACTGGCACGCGGTGAACTGCGCAGCATCGGTGCGACTACGCTCGACGAGTATCAGAAATATTTTGAGAAGGATAAGGCACTTGAGCGCCGATTCCAGAAAGTGATGGTCAACGAGCCGGATGAGATGAGCGCAATCGCGATTCTCCGAGGTTTGAAAGAACGCTACGAGAACCACCATAAGGTGCGCATCCGCGATGAGGCGATTATCGCGGCAGTGCAGCTCTCGGAGCGTTACATCACTGACCGTTTCCTGCCCGACAAGGCTATCGACCTTGTGGATGAGGCAGCCTCCAAACTCCGCCTTGAGATAGACTCCGTGCCACAGGCTCTCGATGAGATCTCGCGCCGCATAGCACAGAAAGAGATCGAGCGTGAGGCTATAAAGCGCGAGGGCGACAAGGAGAAGGTGCATGAGATAGAGAAGGATCTTGCCTCGATGCGCGAGGAGGAGAAGGAATTCACGGCAAAATGGAAGGCTGAGAAAGACCTGATCAACCGCATACAGCAGAACAAGATCGATATCGAGCAGCTGAACTTCGAAGCCGACCGCGCCGAGCGCGAGGGCGACTATGCGAAGGTAGCCGAGATCCGTTACTCCCGCGTCCAGGAGAAGGAACGCGAGAATCAGGAGATCCAGGAACAACTCAATATGATGCAGGGTGAGAAAGCTCTGATCAAGGAGGAGGTCGACGCAGAGGATATCGCCGATGTGGTAAGCCGCTGGACCGGTATCCCGGTGAACAAGATGGTGCAGAGCGAGAAAGAGAAACTGCTGCATCTGGAGGCTGAGCTTCACTCACGCGTGGTGGGTCAGGAGGAGGCGATCCGTGCTATCGCCGATGCCGTGCGCCGCTCACGTGCCGGACTTAACGATCCGCGCCGTCCTATCGGCTCGTTCATCTTCCTGGGTACGACAGGTGTGGGCAAGACGGAACTCGCAAAGGCTTTGGCAGAGTATCTGTTTGACGATGAGAATATGATGACCCGTATCGATATGAGCGAGTATCAGGAGAAGCACACCGTGAGCCGTCTGGTAGGAGCACCTCCCGGATACGTGGGTTACGATGAGGGTGGTCAGCTCACAGAGGCAGTGCGCCGCAAACCTTACTCGGTAGTGCTGTTCGATGAGATCGAGAAAGCTCATCCGGATGTGTTCAACATTCTGCTGCAGGTGCTTGATGACGGACGACTGACCGATAACAAGGGAAGACTTGTGAACTTCAAGAACACCATCATAATCATGACCTCAAACATGGGTTCGTCGGTGATCCGCGATAATTTCGCCAAGATGACTCCTGAGAATCATGACGAGACTGTGGAGCGCACCAAGGGTGAGGTGATAGAGATGCTGAAGCAGACTATCCGCCCCGAGTTCCTGAACCGTATCGATGAGATAATCATGTTCACGCCGCTCAACGAGCGTGAGATCGAGGAGATCGTCGGCTTGCAGATAAACAGCATCAAGAAGATGCTCGCCCGCAACGGCGTTACGCTTGAGATCACTCCCGAGGCTCTGCATTATCTTGCCCAGGAGGGCTATGATCCGGAATTCGGTGCCCGTCCGGTAAAACGAGCTATCCACCGGTTGGTGCTCAACCAGCTCTCGAAGGATATCCTCGCACAGAAGGTCGACAAGGATCGTCCGATCGTGATCGATACCGAAGGTGCGGGCGAGGAGGCGAAGCTCGTGTTCCGCAACTGATCCAGTCCCTGATGAAATACTCATTCTCCCTCTCCCCATTTTTATGACTCTTTCCATTACTTTTTGATATTAATCTCTTAATCACTCTCTATGAAAACTATGAAAAAGTTTATCTATCTGCTGCTGGCGTTGCCGCTGCTCGCTCTGACAGCATGCTCTGACGACGACGATCTGCCTGACGTAAACCTGACAACGGAGTATACTGGCGCTACATCGGTCGACGGTGTGCTCTACGTGGTGCAGGGTGAGCCGTTTGTGATCAACTCCGTTACCGCCACACCTGTCCGTGAAGGCAAGAAAGCAGCCGTGCTCAATGTCACATACGGTCTTGACGGTTGGGTCGTAGGCTCGTCGGTAGTCGCCCCGTTCACTGTGGAATTCGACACCTCCGTGCTTGAACTTGGCAAACATATTCTCTCGCTGAGCATGAATATAGCTGAGGAGGGGTGCGAGCCGGCAATCGGTTATTATGCCACAACCATGCAGGTGGTGGCAAGCGCCGATGATATTCCGACACCTTCAGAGACCGAGACTCAGGGAACGTTTACCGGTCATGCATCAACGCAGGAGCAGTGATATCTGCTGACAACTGACACACAATTATATCCTCATATATATCGGACCGCCGCGCTGCAGAAGCGTGGCGGTTCTCATATTACGCAGCAGTGAGCCGTCGGTGTGTTGATCATCGGGCGGGTGTCGGAGATCGGTAGAAAAATCGGGGGTGTTGGTTGTGATTCCGTGGATTATTCTTACTTTTGCATAAAAGTTAACCGATCGAGCAACCTGTAATCAATGGAAAAAGAGAAAACCACAGCAGAAGGTGATAACCGTGGCGGCGATGCTCTCCGTGCGGATCTGAATGATGCACTTGCCGCGCTGCGTGCAGGTGGTGTTGTGGTCTACCCGACAGATACTGTCTGGGGGATAGGTTGCGATGCCACAAACAGCGAAGCCGTCAGGCGCATATTTGAGATAAAACGGCGTGCCGACTCCAAGGCGCTTATCTCGCTTGTGGCTGATGAACCGATGCTCGACCGTTGGGTCGATGATGTGCCGGAAGCCGCATGGCAGCTTATCGACGCATCGGCAGGTGTGCAGCCTATGACTATCGTCTATGACCATCCGCGCGGTCTTGCTCCTGAGCTTCTTGCCGCTGATGGCAGCGCAGCCATACGCATTGTAGGCGCCGGTTTTGCCCAGCGCCTGTGCCGGATGCTGCGGTGTCCGCTGGTGTCGACGTCGGCTAACCGCAGCGGTGATGCTACTCCCGCGACTTTCGCCGATATAGATCCGGAGATACTTGCGGCAGCCGATTATGTGGCAATGACCGGTCGTGATGACAAAACTCCACACACTCCCTCGTCGGTGGTCAAGATCTCTGACGGAGGTGTGATCAAAATACTTCGCCCGTGAAAGAGCCGGAAGATATAGACACAGGAAGGCACAGTGCCACTCAGGCTGACTACGCCGACAGCACGCCGACGTCAGCCGCTGCTGATGAGGAGTGCGGTGGCAAGGGGGGATTGCGCGAAATGTTCATGAAATTCCTGTTATGGCGCGAGCGTCATGTGAAGGAGAAGAATTTCGTGATATTCCTGTCGCTCGTGGTCGGTGTGCTGTGTGGATTTGCGGCGCTTGTGCTGAAATCACTCATCCATCTGATATCATCGCTCCTGACGTCGCATCTTTCCATTACGGGCGGCAACTACCTGTTTTTCATCTACCCGGTGGTGGGCATACTGATCACGGTGCTGTTCGTGCGCTACGTGGTGCGCGACAACATAAGCCATGGTGTGACGCGGGTATTGTATGCAATCTCGCAGAACAAGAGCCGGTTGAAACGTCATAACGTGTACAGTTCGGTTGTGGCAAGCTCGATAACCATCGGTTTCGGCGGCTCTGTGGGAGCTGAGGGTCCTATAGTCTATACCGGAGCCGCCATAGGCTCGCAGGTCGGCTCGCTGATGCGCATGTCGCCGAGGGTTCTGATGATCCTTGTGGGTTGCGGAGCCGCAGCGGGTATCGCCGGTATCTTCAAGGCGCCGATAGCGGGGATGCTTTTCACGCTTGAGGTGCTTATGCTGGATCTGACCACAGTGTCGGTGATGCCCCTGCTCATATCCTCTATCACTGCGGCAACGATCGCCTACACGTTTACCGGCTATAATGTGGAATTCTTTTTCATGCAGAGCGAGCCGTTTGTCACGCAGCGGATACCTTACGCCATAATGTTGGGTGTGTTCTGCGGACTCGTGTCGCTATATTTCACCCGCGTGATGAACATGATGGAGAATTATTTCGGGTCGGTCAAGAACCGGTGGGTGCGCATGGCTATAGGCGGTGCGCTGCTCTCGTCGCTTGTGTTCATCTTCCCTCCGCTCTACGGTGAGGGTTACGGTGCTATCGAGGATCTGCTCGGAGGCGATGTGGGTAGCATTCTCGACGGCTCGATATTCTATTCCGACCGCAAGAACGTGTGGTTTATCCTCATGTTCGTAGCCCTGATAATACTGACAAAGGTGTTTGCGACCTCGGCAACAAATGGCGCAGGCGGCGTGGGTGGTACTTTCGCGCCTTCGCTCTACGTGGGGTGTATGGCGGGATTCTTCTTCGCCTACCTGACCAACAATCTGTTCGGGCTCGACCTCTCGGTGAAGAATTTCGCGCTGATGGGTATGTCGGGTGTGATGTCGGGTGTGATGCATGCCCCGCTTATGGCGATCTTCCTTACGGCGGAACTGACCGGCGGCTACGAGCTGTTTCTGCCTCTTCTTATAGTCTCGACCCTCTCGTACGGTACGATAAAGATGTTTGAGCCGTACAGTATATATGCGATGCGACTGGCGCAGCGCGGCGAGCTTATGACCCACCATAAGGACAAGGCAGTGCTGACGCTGCTGAAGATCGACAATGTGATCGAGACTGACTTTCTGTCGGTGCGCCCTGAAATGAACCTCAAGGAGATGGTGGGCGTTATAGCAAAGTCACACCGCAACCTTTTCCCGGTGCTCGACAGCGAGGAGAGGCTTATCGGTGTGGTGCTGCTTGATGATATCCGTAACATCATGTTCCGACCAGATCTCTACAGACGCATGCACGTAGACAAGTTCATGAGCATGCCCCCGGCACGCGTGGTGATAGGGCAGAGCATGGAGCAGGTGATGAAGACGTTTGACGATACCGGGGCATGGAATCTGCCGGTGATAGAGTCAGACGGTCACTATGTGGGATTCGTTTCAAAATCAAAGATATTCAACTCTTACCGCCGTGTGCTCCGCCACTATTCAGAGGACTGAACCGCAGCATGGCGCATACGTTATATTTATATGATAGACCAGATAATAGATAAGGAGACGTCGGAACGGGCGGTGCTCGTCGGACTCATCACTCCGGCGCAGGGTGAAGCCAAGGTGCAGGAGTATCTCGATGAACTCGCATTTCTCGCTGATACCGCGGGAGCGGTAACGGTCAGGAAGTTCACGCAGAAGATGAACGGTCCGGACTCGCGGACGTTTGTCGGCAAAGGCAAGCTCGAGGAGATACGCGAGTTTGTGGAGGATAATGAGATCGGAATGGTCATTTTCGACGATGACCTGACGTCGAAGCAGGTGGCTAACATAGAGCGTGAGCTTAAGGTCAAGATCCTGGACCGCACGAGCCTGATCCTCGATATTTTCGCCAAGCGTGCACAGACTGCCAACGCCAAGACGCAGGTGGAACTGGCACAATATCAGTATCTGCTGCCGAGACTGACACGAATGTGGACCCACCTGGAGCGTCAGCGCGGCGGTATAGGTATGCGTGGTCCCGGTGAGACGCAGATCGAGACTGACCGCCGAATAATCCTTGACAAGATTTCCCGCCTGAAGGAGGAATTGAAACATATCGACCGCCAGAAGGCACTTCAGCGCAAGAACCGCGGCAAACTCACCCGCGTGGCTCTCGTTGGGTACACGAACGTGGGTAAATCGACGCTTATGAATCTGCTCAGCAAGAGCGATGTGTTTGCGGAGAACAAGCTGTTTGCCACCCTTGATACGACAGTGCGCAAGGTTATTATCGACAATCTTCCGTTCCTGCTGACGGATACCGTAGGTTTCATACGCAAGCTGCCGACGCATCTGGTGGAGTCGTTCAAGTCGACTCTCGATGAGGTGCGCGACGCTGATCTGCTGCTGCATGTGGTCGACATATCGCATCCGAATTTCGAGGAGCAGATAGAGGTGGTGAACCGTACGCTCGCCGAGGTGTGCGGCAGTGCCGACAAGCCGATGATCATGGTGTTCAACAAGATCGACGCCTACCGTTTTGTGCCGAAGGATGACGATGACCTTACCGAGCGCAAGCGTGAGAACATAACGCTTGAGGAGCTTAAGGCTACATGGATGAACCGACTTGGAACCGACTGTGTGTTCATCTCGGCTAAGGATGGCAGGAATATCGATGAACTGAAACATATATTGTATGAGAAAGCACGCGAGATACATACCGCCCGGTTCCCATACAATGATTTCCTGTATCAGACTTACGACACTGATGATACGCCGGAGCCTGAGACTGATGAAACCGATATGTGAAAAGCGGTAAAATCAGCGTCAGGGCGCTGAATAAACGTTAAACATCGCCATCCCCGTTTAAACTTCGGGCGGTGGCGATTGTCATATCTACAGACGTCTGAAAAAAGCACACGGCGAGGCGTAATATCCCTCGACCGGCAAAAACAATAGTAAAACAACTTCAATAAAAACTTCAAAGACAATGAAAATGAAATTTCCCGCAATAGCTCTCATGGCTGCCGCACTCACTGCGGTTCCCGCCATGGCACAGACCGACAACAACGTTACCAACGCTACCTGCAACGGCACCACGCAGTGCACCTCCGCACCCAAGGGCAGCAAAGGAGCCAAGGTGGCAAGAGTGAACCCCTTCGCCGGGCTCAACCTTAACGCGCAGCAGCAACAGGCTATCAATGCCCTGCAGGCGGAGCGTCAGCAGGCTCGCGCAGAGAAGATGAAAGGGGAGAAGAAGGATGCTGCACGTGCCGACCGTCAGAAGCAGTCGCCCGAGCAGCGCATCGCCGAGCGCAAGGCTGCGCGCACTTCCTATCTCGCTAAGGTGAAGGCTATCCTGACTCCGGAGCAGTACACACAGTATCTTGAGAATCTGTATGTCAACGCGTCGCCCGCCGGTAAAGGTGCAGGCTTCGGCAACCCCGGCGCAAGAAAAGGCAATGTGGCTAAGAATGACCGCCGCCGTGACGGCAAAGCGATGAAAAACGGCGAGCGCCGTCAGCGTCCCGAACGCGCTGCACGCCAGGCTGCGGCTGCCGCAGTTAATGCAGCCGGAACCACACTGTAATTCTTTCCTGTACACACTGATAAAGCGATCTGTGGCGCAGTGCCTGTTTATGACACTGCGCCACAGATATTTTTATATGATGGTATGATTTGCATGGTGATTTTTATTACTTTTGTGTTTTAAACCAATAGGAATGATACCTGATATATACAAGGCTTCACCGGAGCGTTACGCAGAGGATACGATGACGTATCGCCGTGCGGGGCGCAGCGGAATACTGCTTCCGGCGATATCGCTCGGTCTGTGGCAGAATTTCGGCGGCTCAGTGCCGTTTGAACGCAGCCGCACTCTGCTGCATAGCGCATTTGACAATGGCATAACGCACTTTGACCTCGCCAACAACTATGGACCTCCATACGGCAGTGCCGAGGAGACTTTCGGCAGGATGATAACCTCGTCGTTCGCCCCCTACCGCGACGAGTTGCTGATCTCGACAAAAGCGGGCTATGATATGTGGCATGGTCCGTACGGTAACTGGGGAAGCCGGAAGCATCTGATGGCATCGATAGACCAGAGCCTCCGGCGGATGCACTTGGAGTATGTCGACATTTTCTATATACACCGCTTTGATCCGCTTACTCCAATAGAGGAGACCATGCGTGCACTTGTGGATATAGTGCGTGCCGGCAAGGCGCTGTATGTAGGTATCTCGCGCCTGCCGCATGAAGCGTTGAAGAAGGGATTGTCTTATCTTGATGAGCATGAATGCCGCTGTCTGCTCGTGCAAGATCGTTATAATATCTTTGACAGGCATACGGTTACAGACGGTATTCTGGAGGCGGCTTCATCAGCGGGTGCAGGTTTTGTATCGTTCTCCCCGCTTGCCGAGGGGCTGCTTACCGACCGCTATCTTGACGGCGCGGTTCCGGCTGACTCGCGCGCAGCCCGTCGTGCCCACCTAAAGCCAGAAGTGCTTACTTCCGGAATGCTTGAACGGCTCAACGGATTGAACCGTCTGGCTGCTGAGCGGGGACAGACACTCGCGCAGATGGCTTTGTCGTGGATTCTCGCTGACAGCCGCGTGACGTCGGTGCTTGTAGGTGCAAGTTCTGTGGAGCAACTGGAGTCAAATCTGAAGGCTATACGGAACACTTCATTCACAGATGAGGAGATGAAACGGATCGACACTCTGTCAGTCTGACGTGTGCATTAGGATCTTTTGATCTGCGACGCCCCGGAGCTGTCGGATGAAGTTATGCGCTGCAGTCGGTCGGGTGTCAGCAGTGTGTGGCGGCGGTTGAAGCGTATTGCGTTCAGTTCCGCAGCCGACAGTATGCGTGCCGACGGAGGCAGGCTGAAGCCTGTAGCCTCAACTGATGACGCGGATGACTGTGCGGTCGGTTGCGTCGCGGTATCTATGTCGATATTGCTGTCAGTTGTTGTCATCGGTATTCTTGTTTTCGAGTTTGGGCATAAGCCGGTTCAGTACCAGCAGCACCGTGAGGTAGGTAAGACCGAGCGGTATCACAGCTACCGGCAGCGGGAAGATATGGCTCAGCCATCCGCCTCCGAGGTAGCAGAAGAACAGTAGCCAGAGTGTGCACTGCACGCTGACGCATAGCGTGCACCATGCTTTCGCGCGGAATTTCTGGTACCATATACTCCAGATGGTGAACGGCAGACAGCAGGCTGTGCAGAGTGCTATAGCCGGAATGTGCTGAGGGAAGATAAGCAGGGTGAGCAGACTTACGGAAAAATATGTGAATCCTACCTCGCTCCAGCTCACGATACCGAAGAATGTCGATGCACCGGTTTTCAGTATATCGTCGCATCCTCCTGCCTGCAGGATTCCGCAGACGCGGTCGGCGGCACTGTTGTGTATGCGCAGAGATTTCTGCAGCAACATCCATGTGAGCCACAGACCGCCTATGTCGAGCAGTGTGACAAGTATTGCCGATACGTCTTTCCATATACCGTTGGTTATGAAAAGATAGCCGAACAGCGCTATGATGCAAACACGCAATGCTATTTTCTTGATTACCCCGGCAACCTGCAGCATGTGGTTATGGCTGTAATCGGGTTCGGCAGCTCCGGGCAACGGGCGTGCGAGAAGCACGTTGCCGTCGGATGCGTCGATGAAATCCTGCAGCGATATTGTCTCGGCAGCGCCTTGCGTGAGGTAGCTCACTGTCGATCCGGAGATCTCCGTGACGATCATGAAGCCGGCGGGAGTGTGGGCGATGAACGGGCAGCTGAGTTGAGCGAGCTCATTTTTGTCGTTCAGATGTGCGCCGCAGGTCGACACTCCGCACTGTTGCAGCAGCTTTGATAATCCGAACAGACTTGGGAACGGCATTGCCGCGACGGCACCGGCAGTCCATCCGGGAGTGTGCGGCACTCCGAGACACTGCAGGAAATCGCCGAGTATGTCATGTTGGCGTTGCTTTCCCATCTGTTCTTATAATAGCGTTTCGGATTATCGTGTGAATGACTCGACTTTGCTGAGTAGGGCTTCTCCGTCAATCTCGCCTGTGTGACGCCACTGTTCTGTGCCGTCGACATAGAGAATGAACGTGGGGATTGATCCTACGGAGGCATAGTCGGATGCCTGCTCGTTTTTATCGACATCGAGCTGTAAAACTCCCGCACGTCCCTGCAGCAGTTCCTTGACCTGTGCCACAACAGGCATCATCTGCTGGCAGTGTGGACACCATGATGCGTAAAACTCGACCAGCATAACCGGTTGATCCTTTATTGCTTGTTGGTATGTCATAATATATCTTGAATTTTATCTGTCGGTTGAAACCTGATTTGATATAAAGAGATTTATCAGAGGTCTGACTGTCAGAAAAACATCCGCCGGACGAAAAAAGTTGAGCCATGCGGCAGTGATGCGCCCTATTTTTGCTAAATTTGCAGAAACAATAGCACAAATAATAGTAAGTAATTCAGGTTATGAAAAAACTTGCATGGATCGCCGCAGCGGCATTAGCCATGATGACATCGTGTGCGGGTGGAAAAAGTGAGGCTTCGGGCGCTGAGGATGTTCCTGAGGGGTGGACTCTCGTATGGGAGGATGATTTCGACACCCCTGAGACCGATACCGCAGTGTGGAGCCGTATAGACCGCGGCACTGCCGACTGGAATAATTATATGAGCAAGCTCGACACGCTATATTCGTGGCGCGACGGTAATCTGGTGCTCCGCGGTATTGCAAATTTCGAGGGCTCCGGCGACAGTGTGCCGTATCTGACAGGAGGTGTATGGACCAACGGAAGGAAGAATTTCAGCCGTGGCAGGGTGGAGGTGCGCGCAAAGCTTCAGGGCGCACGCGGCGCATGGCCGGCGATATGGATGCTCCCTGACGGAGCGCACCGCCCTGACGGAACTTCAAATCCAGTCTGGCCTGACGGTGGCGAGATCGATATAATGGAACGTCTGAACAGCGATTCGATAGCCTATCAGACCATTCACTCCAAATATACGCTCACACACGGAATAAAGGATAATCCGCGCTCCGGGTATACGGCACCGATTGATCCTGACGGTTACAACGACTATGCCGTAGAGATGTATGCCGACTCATTGCGTCTGCTCATAAACAATGTGGTGACATTCACCTATCCACGCATAGAGACGGAACTCGACGGTCAGTTTCCGTTTGATGCTCCTTTCTATCTCCTTATCGACATGCAGCTCGGAGGCGGATGGGTAGGAGAGGTGGATCCCGCCGATGTGCCGGTGGAGATGCTAATCGACCGTGTACGCTTCTATCAGCCAACAAAATGATATAATAATATAATGGATAAGATCAACATCGCACTCTGCAGCGACCATGCAGGGTTTGAACTAAAGGAAGCCATAAAGGCTCATCTTGCAGAAGCAGGTTATGACACCACAGATTTCGGCACAGACAGCGCCGAGAGCTGCGACTATCCCGACTACGCCCATCCTTGCGCCGAGGCTGTGGAGAGCGGACGCTGCCGTCTCGGCATAGCCATGTGCGGCACAGGCAATGGCATTGCCATGACGCTCAACAAGCACCAGGGAGTGCGCGCAGCCCTCTGCTGGAGCATGGATCTGGCACGTCTCGCCCGCGAGCATAACGATGCCAATATACTTGTGCTTCCCGCCCGCTTTATAGATCCGACTGTCGCCCTTGCTGTAGTCGACACTTTCCTTACAACACCCTTTGAAGGTGGACGCCATAAGCGCCGCATAGAGAAGATTCCCGTAAAGTGATCTTTCATACGACAATACTTAGATAACCAGTCAAATCACACAGATGCATACAATACAGACTCTATTGATAGCCGGCGCAGTGGCATTGTCAGCCACAGCCGCCACGGCTGCCGACAAGGGTGGCATATCCGCCTCCACCCTGCAGAAGATACAGAAGTCATATCACCCGACAGCCGCCGACACGGCTATACGCAACGCTCTTGCGGGGACAGATATCAACAGGCTTGCGCTCAATTCGCAGGCTGCTAACGGATTCGACACGAATTTCTCGCACCGCGTGCCGAGCAAGGGTGTCACCAATCAGAAATCATCGGGTCGCTGCTGGCTCTTCACCGGGCTTAACGTGCTGCGTGCGCAGGCAATGCGCGAGCATGATCTGGGCAAGCTCGAGTTCTCGCAGAATTACTCATTTTTCTGGGATCAGCTTGAAAAGGCTAACCTGTTTCTACAGGGTATAATAGATACGGCAAAGCTGCCGCAGGATGACAAGACCGTCGACTGGCTGTTCGCGCATCCTCTGAGCGATGGTGGACAGTTTACCGGTGTGGCTGACATTCTGATGAAGTATGGTGTCGTGCCCACAGAGGTGATGCATGAGACATACGCCTCAAACAACACTTCGCGCATGAGCAACCTGATAGGTCTGAAACTCAAGGAGTACGGACTGCAGCTCCGCGAACTCGCAGCCTCAGGAGCAAAACCTGCAGCGCTTGAGCAGGAGAAGACGAAGATGCTCGGTGAGGTTTACCGCATGCTTGCGCTGAACCTCGGTGTGCCTCCTACGGAATTCACATGGACACGCCGCGATTCACGCGGAAATGCGGTCGACACACGCACTTACACACCGCAGGAGTTCTACAAGGAATATCTCGGCAATAACCTGCGCAATGATTACATAATGGTCATGAACGACCCGACGCGTGAGTACTACAAGCTCTATGAGATTGATTACGACCGCCATGCCTACGACGGAAGCAACTGGACATACGTGAATCTGCCGGTTGAGGATATCAAGGAGATGGCTATCGCATCCATAAAGGACAGTGTGGCTATGTATTTCTCATGTGATGTGGGTAAATTCCTTGACCGTGAGCGCGGCGTTCTCGACGTGAACAATTATGACTACGGTTCGCTTCTTGGCACGACCTTCGGCATGGATAAGCGTCAGCGCATACTGACACATTCAAGCGCATCATCGCACGCTATGACTCTCGTGGCTGTGGATCTTGACGCTGACGGAAAGCCGGTGAAATGGATGGTAGAGAACAGCTGGGGTCCGGGTGCCAACAACGGACATCTGATCATGACAGACCGTTGGTTTGACGAATATATGTTCCGTCTGGTAGTGGACAAGAAATACGCTCAGCCGCGCACTCTCGAGGTGCTGAAGCAGAAGCCTGAGCTGCTCCCTGCTTGGGATCCGATGTTTGCCCCTGAGCAATAACAGCGGTTTCATTCAGTATAAGAGTCGGGGTTGCGTCAGGACTTATGGCGCAGCTCCGATTTTTATTGTGTAATGACATAAAACGAGATTATCGATTAACAGGTTATGGTAGTTAATAATTATTAAACGAATGTTGCTGTTGTAGGATTGTAACGTGAGTATTGTTAACTTTGCAGCACAGAGATACGCAGAACACAGTATGCAGGACATTTGTACATATCAGACATACCGAAACGCGCGCTTAGGGCTTAAGTGTGTGAAACTCTGCGAGTTATCTCGGGGGGGGGTAAATTCCCGCTTTTAATCAAGAATGGCTTTACATTGACCTCCGGTGAGGTCGTACGGGCAGTTGCCAAAGAGGCGGTTGCTTGCATGTGTGTATTGTATCTATTCAGGAATACTGTTGCAGAAATTCTGCGACAGAGTGAATCTATGCTATAGAAAAATATCCCTGTTTATAATTCCTGTATACAACCCAGCAGGGGGCGCAGGCGGTCGAGATCGCGAGATTTTTACCGCAGGCGCTTTTTTATTATGGGGAGGGTAGGGTGGATAGGGCTAATATTGCTAATAAGGCAAATAGGGCGAATATAGTTACTGGCTGATAAAACAGCACTGTCTGTGCCGACCGGCACAGACAGTGCTGTTTTAGTTCGGTATACCTAATGGGTTAGGTTCAGAATGCCTTGAAGCTCATGTCGAGACCTTTGACAGAGTGGGTGAGCGCTCCTACGGAGATGAAATCGACGCCACATTCACCATACTGGCGCAGGGTGTCGAGTGTGATGCCTCCCGATGATTCGATCTCGCAACGTCCGGCTATGCGCTGAACAGCCTCGCGTGTGCGTTCGGGTGTGAAGTTGTCGAGCATTATGCGGTCGACTCCTGCTGCAAGAGCTTCGTCTATCTCCGCAGTGTTGCGTACTTCAACCTCAATGCGGAGATCCTTGCCGTTATCCTTGCAGTATTGTTTCGCGCGGTTGACAGCCTCGGTTATCCCGCCGGCAAAGTCGACGTGGTTGTCCTTGATAAGGATCATGTCGAAAAGACCTATGCGGTGGTTGGCTCCTCCGCCGATCTTCACAGCCTCTTTCTCCATCAGGCGCATGCCGGGTGTGGTCTTGCGGGTGTCGAGAACTTTTGTCTTAAGCCCTTCAAGACGGTCCTGATAGCGTGCGGTCATAGTGGCGATACCACTCATGCGCTGCATTATGTTGAGCATGGTGCGTTCGGTCTGGAGCAGTGAGCGCACGGAGCCCTCAACTTCAAAAGCCACGTCGCCGGGCTTAACGCGGGCGCCATCCTCGATGTATACGGTCATCTTTAGGTCGGGATCGAAGTGACGGAACACACGGCGCGCCATGTCGACTCCGGCAAGGATGCCCTCCTCCTTGACTATGAGGCGCTGTCTGCCGCGTGCGTCGGCGGGAATGGTGGAGAGTGTGGTATGATCACCGTCGCCTACATCCTCGGCGAAAGCAAGCGTGATAAGGTCGTCAATAAGTTGGTCTTTTGTCTTCATCTTGTTAATTTTGCAGACAAAATTACGAAATTTCCGGGAAAGAATGAAAATAATACTTATGGCTGTGGGGCGGATGCAGAATGAGCCGCTGCGGGAGCTTACGGCGGAGTTTGTGCGCCGCGCGGGGCGTTATATGCCACTGGAGCATGTAGAGATCGCCGACGTGCGCTCGACACGCTCGCTCGATGCGACGAGACAGAAGCAACTGGAGGGTGAGCGGATTCTTGCCGCGTTGCAGCCGGGCGACCGGCTTGTGCTCCTCGATGAGCGCGGAAAGGAGATGACTTCACGCGAACTGTCGGTCTCAATCGAGCGGGCTGCTGTAAGCGGACTCAAGCGCCTGGTGTACCTTATCGGAGGTCCTTACGGATTCTCGGAAGAGGTCTACGGACGTGCAGATGCGAAGCTGTCGATGAGCAGGATGACGTTCACGCATGAGATGGCGCGGCTGTTTCTTGCCGAGCAGATCTATAGGGCTATGACTATATTGCGGGGGGAGCCTTATCATCATGATTGAGATGAGGATTTGTCATAACGGCTCATCTGGGTCGTCGCTTTCGACATTCGTCTTCGGTCACGTACAACAGTACGCTCCCTCAGCCTCAGTCTCAGCTCCTACCAGCTGAACCATTCTGACAAACCCTCCCATACGGATGCAACGGCGGCGTATCAAACCTCGTTTGATACGCCGCCATTTGTATAATTATTTAGGGAGGGTCATGAGCGGGAGACCTGGAAGCCGGTGTCGGATATGCGCATGTCGACGAAACGAGCACGAGGATTCGGGGGGCAGGCGGTAAATTCCGAGCGTATGCGTGCGGCTGCCTCGGGATCCTTGGCTACCATGTAGAGGTAGCCACCGCCTCCGGCACCGGGGAGTTTGGCGCCGATGGTGTAGTCTTCTACACGACGTATCATCTCGGCTACAGCAGCAGGTTCGGTTCCGGCATCAAGTAGTTTGTTCTGGCGCCATGTCTCGGCTATCATTCTTCCGTACTCGTTGAAATTGCCGTGCTGTATGGTCTGCGCCATCTCAATGGCATGTGCTTTCATCTCGTCGAGCAGCTGCAGGTGGCTGCCGGAGTTCAGGAACATGCCGCGCACTATGTCGGCGAGAATCTCTTTTGCCGTACGGGTCATTCCGGTGTAATAGAGCAGATGGCATGGACGTAGCTCGGGAGCCGTGAATATCTGGTCAGGCAGCCAGCTTACGACGGGGCGCTGGTCGTAGCCCTCGGCGGTTTGCAAAAGTTTCACGCCCGGCAATGCGCCGCCATACTGATCCTGCCATCCTCCACCGGTAGTGAGGAGCTGTTCGAGCGCAAGTGTCCGGCGGCAGATCTCGTTCTCGTTCCATCCGAGTCCGCAGAAGTCGGAAAGCGCTCCGAGCACGGTCGACCCGAGTATGGAGCTTGTGCCGAGTCCTGAGCCAGCCGGTATTGCGGCAAGAAGCGTAAGCTCAAGCCCACATCCGAACTCACGCATGCACTCGCGCAGAGTGGGGGCGTCATGTCGTGGCGTGAATCCTGCGAGTGTCAACGCGGCTTTCGGTATTGAGAACGGTGAGCCGACAGTGTGGTAAGCCTGAAGCTGCTCGAATGTGTCGATGCGCTCCACTGCTCCCATGTCGATACTGCGTAGTGTGATGCATGGTTCTGAGGCAGGCTTGACATATACCTGCAGCGGTGGCTGACCGTTGAGCTCTATGGCGAAATTAACCACATTTCCACCGGAGAAGAGCGAGTAGGGTGGGGTATCGGTCCATCCTCCGGCGAGGTCGATCCGGACTGACGAGCGGCCCCAGACGATCTGGTCGGGATAGACGCTGAGCCGGGGACGCACATTGTCATCGGCGAGTTCGTTGAGTATTTCAGACCGGAGCAGACTGAACGCCGCCTGTTCTTCCGCATTTCCGTCAGCACCGCGCAGACGGTCGATCCGTGACCGGAGCATGTGGTTGCGGATACGTGTCATCGCGGGCGCGTCGGGTGTGAGCGTAGCCGGTTTGTCGAGTCCGAGTGAGTTGAAATGTTCGGCGGCATCGGCGAGGTCGAGCTGATAGAAAACGCTCAGCCGGTAATTGTCGGCGAGGTATGTCCAGTTGTCACGACGGTAACCGGCGCGCTGTGAGTATAGTCTTGTGAGGTTTGCTGATGCCGAGATTCCGTCAGCCGACAGTCTGGGCGACTCGATCCACAGGCGTCGTCCCTCACTGTCATCCGGCATGGTAAGCATGAAGCGCAGAAGTGTCTCCATCTCTTCTGTAGACTGGACTACAGGGAATATCGGTGCGCTCTGTATATCAAGATCTGCCGGTATTGATGCTGCTTCGAGATCGATCGACCGTTCGGCTGCCCATGCGATGAAATCCTGACCGATGTAACGAGTGCCTGGTGCTCCCACGGCGCCACGCATCGGATCGTCGATGCCGTATGGCCGCACAGCCCAGCCGGTCTCCCCGACAGGCACTATGTCAAGACAGATGCCGGCAGGTAGATCAAGATGCCAGTCGTTGCATGGCACACCGGTGATGATATGGTCTGATTTCAGGTTCCACCCTGCCGGGACGTTGCTGTTCTCGACCCAAACACGGTCGTTATGTTCAGAAAGACGGTAACCCATCAGCGCATTCTGCACAAACAGCGCCTGGCTGGGTTTGATCTTGCGCTGAAGGATCTTGCGCTGGTCGAGCACGCGGTGTTGAAGCGCGAGTGTGGATGAGATCAGCTCGCGTGATGTCCCGAAGTGGTAGAATTCTCCGTCGTGAAGCGGTACGACGGCAACCGATAGTTGCGCAACCTCGGGATCGTCGGCGGTGGGATTCTGTCCGAGCGCACGACCGAAGTCGCTGTAGAGGTCATAGTATGTGATAGCTCCGTCGGGGGCGGTGCTGCGCTTCATAAGCATTTCGACCGCTCTGTCGGAGAGGAGCCAGATGCCTATGTCCATCAGGAACAGGTGGCTTTCGGCAAGATGTTCCATCTCAGCCACGCTCGGTTTCTGGAGCATGAAGTCGAGCACTTCCGGGTTGCTGCGCGGCGACGCGAACACTCCGTGGTGTGATGCCAGTTCGGCGTCGACCCATATACCGAAACATACCACATCAGCCTCCGGTACGCGCAGATTAGCTTGCCCGGCACGCACGAGCACATCGCCGCTGGCTATGAGCGTATTGAGCGTTGAGGGAGCGTTCTCTATGATGCGCTGATATAGCGGTAGCTGCAGCTGGAGCAGATTTTGCGTGAGCTTCTGACCGCGCGCCCAGCGAAACACCGGGACAGGCGTGAGTATCTTTCCGACAGGTGCATAGGAGGGGAGTCGCCGGCTCTGACCTCCGGCATGGATTATGATCTTGCGGCGCGATAGTGATGCGGAAGGGTCGCTTTCAAGCCACTGGCGGAGCAGCCATGCGGTGCCGCCTCCTGACCCGACTTTGCATCCGGCGGGGTCGGATGTAGCGAACCATTCGCCTTCGGGCAGTTGCTCAAGAGTGTTGAACTGTCTGACAAGGTCAGGCGGGAGCGAGAGGAGTTTGTATGTGGATGGCGTAGTGCTCATGGTGCGGATATCTATATGGCTATATATAATATAGGTGTGTCCGGGATTGTCTGCCCGTGGCATGGCACCTTGCGGCGTTTTCAAACGTCGGCGAAGGTGTATGCAACGGCAAAGTTAACAAAACTTAAGTCAGTTTCAAAAATTCTGCGTAAATTTGCGGCTTCATTCTGTAAACATAGTCCAACTTACGTTCAAATGAATTTATCAGGTCCGGTCGATTTCCGACCAAAATTGTTTTCAGCTCTCCGTAATTACTCGACTTCACGTTTTAAGTCCGATCTCATCGCAGGCGTTGTGGTAGGCATCGTAGCCCTTCCTCTTGCCATAGCATTCGGTATAGCAAGCGGTGTCAGCCCCACGGTAGGTCTGATCACAGCGATCATCGGCGGCTTTCTGGTGTCGGCACTCGGTGGCTGCTCTGTGCAGATCGGTGGTCCGACGGGTGCTTTCATCGTGATCGTCTACAATATCATCGCCACTTACGGTCTTGAGGGTCTTGCCATAGCAACACTTATGGCGGGTCTTATACTCGTGGCGCTTGGTATTTTCCATCTGGGCACGGTGATCAAGTTCATACCATATCCTATAGTGGTAGGTTTCACCGCCGGTATCGCGCTGACAATCTTTTCCACGCAGATCAATGACTTCTTCGGACTCGGTCTGACCGATCTCCCGAGCGAGTTCCTGCCTAAGTGGGGACGTTATCTCGGCTCTTTCGGCAATACTGACTGGGTGACGCTCGGTGTGGGTCTTGTGTCGCTTCTCATCATAATAGTGACGCCCAAGATCTCCAAAAAACTTCCCGGAGCGCTTCTCGCGATAATCATAGTCACTATTGCAGTGTGGTTCCTGAACTCGATGCCCGGTTTCCATATTGAGACCATCGGTGACCGTTTCGGCAATCTTCCCACTGATATCCCTCAGCCGCGAGGTTTCGAGCTGAGCATGGCAACGATCAACAATCTGTTGCCTTCGGCATTCACAATCGCTATCCTCGGAGCGATAGAGTCGCTGCTGTCGTCGACCGTAGCCGACGGTATCACCGGTTCGCGCACGAACTCCAATACGGAACTGATCGGTCAGGGCATAGCCAACATCGTGGTGCCGTTCTTCGGTGGCATTCCCGTGACCGGTGCCATAGCCCGCACCATGACCAATATCACCAATGGCGGCAGAACTCCCGTAGCCGGCATTGTGCATGCTGTGGTGCTCTTGCTAATCTTCCTCTTCCTTATGCCTCTGATCAACCTGGTGCCGATGGCTTGCCTTGCGGCAGTGCTTATCATGGTGTCGTACAACATGAGCGGCTGGCGTACGGTTCGAGCCATGCTGCATAACCCAAAAGGGGATATCACGGTGCTCGCCGTGACATTCTTCCTTACCGTCATATTCGACCTTACTATTGCAATAGAGATGGGTCTGCTGCTTGCCGTGATCCTGTTCCTGCGCCGTGTGATGGAAAACACGCAGGTGCGTGCCTACAGCGGACAGCTTGATGTAGCCGAGGGTTCGGAAGCCACCACGCATGAGGTGCTTGATGTGGCTGACGGTGTTTCGGTGTATGAGATCGACGGTCCGTTCTTCTTCGGCGTCGCCACGAAGTTCGACGAGCTGATGCGCACCTCCATGCAGCGTAAGCCGCTGGTGCGTATAATACGTATGCGCCGTGTTCCGTTTATCGATGCCACAGGTGTGCATAACCTTGAGATTCTGATCAAGTCGTCGCAGAAGGAGGGTATACATGTGGTACTGTCGGGCGTGAATCAGAGCGTGCGCGAGGTGCTCGACCATTCCGGTATAATAGAGATGCTCGGCGCCGATCATGTGTGCGACCATATAACGCGTGCGGTTGCCATGGCTAACGGTATCGTGACGCGGATTACTGCCGAGCGTACGCGTCCGGATCATCACCATATGCATAATCACGACCATAACAACCATCGCTGACACTTAGGATGCGTCATAACATCTGTCAACGTTAAATTTTACCGATTACGCCCACAAAAATTAGCCTATTTTAAGGAAATTGGCGGTTTGAGCGGAAAAATGATGAAATTTTGTTGGCGGATATTCAAAAAAGTGCTAACTTTGCGCTGTTTTTGAAGCTAAAGAAATTGTTTTACTAATTAATTAGAAGAAAATGAAAAAGTTAGTTTTGATGCTCGCTGTAGTTTTCAGCGCATCTCTTTTCTCTTGCGGCAACAAGGCTGCTGAAGCTACCGTTGAGGCTGCTGACACTGTAGCAGCTGTCGTAGAAGAAGAGGCTGTAGCCGTTGTTGACACTCTCACCAACGACACTGTTGCTACCGACACTGTTGTCGTAGCAGCTGTTGCTGAGTAAGCAACGCGCTAAGCAGGGCTTTTTCAGCCCGACTTAACGAGACAAAAAGACAGAGCCGAATCCCTCAACAGGGTTCAGCTCTTTTTTTTGCGCTTACACTCCAAAAGTGTTAACTTTGTACATTAAATCCGGCGACACGGATTATGATACTCTCACGATAGCTACCTATGACCAAAATAACCTCATGGCGCCCGGGAAATTTCACCCGGCATCTTCTGATCAACCTCGGCATAATGGCAGTGACAGGCTGTGTGCTTGTGTGGATAATGCTCAAGTGGCTGGATTCATGGACGGATCACGGACATGTTGAGATTGTACCGGAAGTGAAAGGTCTGACCTACGGCGAGGCACAGCGTCAGCTGACGGATGCCGGTTTCAGCTGTGAGCTGACCGATTCGATATATGATAACAAGAGCCGTCCGGGCACGGTGGTGGAGCAGAATCCAAAGAGCGGCACCAAGGTGAAGGAGGGGCGTATGGTTTACCTGACCATAACGGCTTTCGCTCCCAAGGCCGTGACTTTGCCGGTGCTGACAGATGTGTCGTTGCGCCAGGCGCGCTCTATTCTCGAGGGACTTGGTGTGATGAATATAACCGTCAAGGAGGTGCCGTCGGAGTATCGCGGTCTTGTACTCGCCGTGATGCATGATGGTGTGAGGCTCATGCCCGGCACACGCATTCCGGTGACAACACATGTAACTCTGGAGGTGGGTGCCGGATACTCGGAGGCTGAGGCTGACTCTATTTTTGCCGATTCGCTTGCTGAACCGACTTTCGAGGAGGAGCTATGACCGACGTGACAGATATGGCAGAATCACAGCAGCCGATGGATGCCTTTGATGCGGATTACGAGCTCGAAGATTCCGCTGATGAACTGACCGATGTTTCGGGCGAGCGGGAGATGTATGAGCATTTCCGGTTTGTAGCCGACAAGGGTCAGCAGTTACTTAGAGTCGATAAATTTCTGGTGGCACGTCTGGAACGCTCGTCGCGCAACAGGGTGCAGCAAGCTGCCGATGCCGGGTGCATATTGGTGAACGGTAAGCCGGTGAAGAGCAATTACCGTGTGAAGCCTCTCGATGTGGTGAGTGTGGTTATGGATCGTCCGCGCTATGAATTTGAGATAATAGCTGAGGATATACCGCTCGATATCGTGTATGAGGACAAAACGGTGCTTGTGGTTAACAAGCCTGCGGGACTCGTGGTGCATCCGGGACATGGCAACTATTCGGGTACTTTGGTCAATGCACTTGCATGGCACTTCCGCGACACTCCCGACTATGATGTGAATGATCCTCGCCTCGGTCTGGTGCACCGTATAGACAAAGATACGTCAGGACTGCTCGTCGTGGCGAAGACTCCTGATGCGAAGACTCATCTCGGCAGACAGTTTTTTGAAAAGACGACGAAACGTGAGTATTACGCCGTGGTGTGGGGAATACCGGATCCGGAGCAGGGGAGAATCGAGGGAAACATCGGACGCTCGCTGCGCGACCGGCTTCAGATGGATGTTTTTCCGCCGGGCAGTGAGTATGGCAAGCATGCGGTGACGCATTATGAGGTCGTGGAGCGACTGGGACATATCTCGGCAGTGAAATGTGTGCTTGAGACAGGCAGGACGCACCAGATACGTGCCCACATGCGTCATATCGGTCATCCGCTGTTCAATGATGCCCGTTACGGCGGTGATAAGATACTGCGCGGAAACCGTTCAGGCTCATATACACGCTTCGTGGAGCATTGTTTCGAGCTTTGTCCGCGTCAGGCTTTGCATGCGCGCACGCTTGGATTTGTCCATCCGGAGACGGGCGAGGAGATGTTTTTCACGGCTCCGGTGCCTGAAGATATGACCGCAATGGTGGAGCGGTGGAGGAAACTGGGGGAGAGCTGAGATCGGGCTCTTAGTGAGAATAGGGCTGATAGAGCAAATAGGGCAAATAGAGCAAACA
Organism: uncultured Muribaculaceae bacterium; assembly: GCA_910587425.1. Lineage (GTDB taxonomy): Bacteria > Bacteroidota > Bacteroidia > Bacteroidales > Muribaculaceae > Paramuribaculum. The sequence continues at coordinate 60,634 of CAJUKU010000005.1, read as the reverse complement.
GTGTGATATGGAGACGGGACCGTGTCATGGCTGACACAGTCCCGGAGTTCTGTTTCTGAGGATTGTCGGTTTGATCCGGTGTGGGGTTTACTTGCCGGCGTCGTTGAGCGATGCGGCATTGTCGGCAAGACGTGTATTGTCAGCGTTTGCCACCTGTACGGTGATGCCGAATATTTCCTTGAAGTCTTTCTCGAAGTCGGCGACACTCATCTTGCCGCTGCAGAAAAACTCACCGGTTTTAGCACCCTCCGATTCACGTACGGATGCGAGAGTTGCCTCATCGTCGGCAAAGTGTGTGGCTTTGTAGACGCGGAGCGATGCTCCGAAAGCGTTCTTGAATTCGGCCTTAAGTGTTTTCACTTTCATGTGGCCGTTAACTGTTAGGTCTGCCATAGTTTTTGAGATTAAGTAATCTTGAATTTCGGTTATGAGTGGCGGTATTATCCGCTTTAAATCTAAACGTCTGCACAGTAGGTTTGGTTCATACACCGTTGCCACCGCCGGTCGTGCCGCCGCTGTTCTCGCTGTCAGGGTGTTTGGTCACCGGAGGAAGCGCAGTGGAGGGTGTGGACAGGAATTTCTGCAGATAGCGTTCGCGGAAACGTTCGAGAAGTTCCCAGAAATTGGGGACAAACAGGGTGCCGACAACTGCGTTTATGAACATTCCGAACACCACGGCTGTGCCGAGCGATACGCGGCTTGCCGCACCGGCTCCGGTGGCGAACAGCATGGGCATTACTCCGAATACGAATGCGAGCGCAGTCATCATGATGGGACGGAAACGTATGCGTCCCGCCTGCTCCGCCGAACTGCGGATATCCATTCCCGAGCGTCGGAAATCAATGGCATACTCGACAATGAGTATCGCGTTCTTTGCCGAGAGCCCGAGCAGAAGTATTATGCCGATCTGGGTGTAGATGCTTATGCTCTGTCCCATGAACAAGCAGCCGATCACGGTGCCGAGTATAGCCGTGGGCATGGATATGATGACAGCCACAGGGTCGGTGATGCTCTCATACTGTGCGGCGAGCACGAGGAGTGTTATTATGACAGCGAATATCATCACAGTCGCTACTGTCACACCGCCACCGGCTTCCTGATATGCCTCGCCGGTCCAGGCGTAGGAATACTCCTTTCCGAGTGTGCGGTGCACAATATCCTCCATCAGGGCTATCCCCTCGGATGAGCTGACACCTTTCTTTGTAGCTGCTGTGAGCGAGGCGGTGGTGTACATGTTGTAACGGCTGATGCTCGATTGTCCCATCACCGGCTCGACGGTTGCGAATGCCGAGAACGGCACCATATCTCCTCCGGAATTGCGTGCGCTGAGCCGGAGAACATCATCGGCACGTGCGCGCGCTTTGCCATCGGCGGCGAGAGTGACCTGATAGACGCGTCCGAAGTCGGTGAAATCGTTCACGTATGTACCTCCCATATAGCTTGAGAGTGTTGAGAAAACATCGCTCATTGTCAGACCGAGAATCTCTATCTTGTCGCGGTCGATGTTGAGCCGGTATTGGGGGACTGTGCCCTCATACAGTGTAGTGACCGATTCTATGCGCGGGTCTTTCTCAGCCTCGGCAACGACATCGTCGAGCGCTTTTTTCATCTGTTGCGCCCCGAGATTGTTAATGTCGAGCAGCTGCATCTGCAGTCCGGAGGTGAGTCCGAGTCCCGGTATTGCGGGTGGATTCAGTCCGAACACGATGGCTTCCTGTATGTCGGCGCATGCGGCATCAAATTTCTTTATGATATCAGCCGCGCTGAGCCCCTTAGCCTTTCGCTCGCTCCATGGCTTGAGGGTGATGAACAGCGATCCGAAATTGCTGCCGGATCCTCCCGCCATGAACGACATTCCGGAGATTGCCATGACATCGTCGACTCCGGGGATCTCGAGCGCGCGCTTGTTGACTTCGGCGAGTATCGCCTCTGTTCGGTCGAGAGCGGCTCCGGTCGGGAGCTGTACGGAGCCCATGAAGTAGCCCATATCCTCATCGGGAACGTAGGATGTCGGCATCTTTATAAATCCGTAGAAGGCTATGGCACAGATGATGAAGTATGCCGCTATAGCCACTACAGGGCGGTGCAGGAAGTTGCCCACTATGCGCATGTAAAGGCTGAGTGTCGCGCCGAATCCTTTGTTGAACCATTTGTAGATACAGAATGTGGTGGGTTTGTTAGGACGCAGGAAGAGAGCACACAGTGCGGGGGTGAGGGTGAGTGCGTTGAATCCGGAAAACGCTGTCGAAACGGCGATAGTCAGCGCGAACTGTTTGTAAAGCTCGCCGGTGATGCCGCTTATGAACGCCGTCGGGATGAATACGGAGAGGAGTACGAGGACTTCGCCCACAACCGGACCCTGAAGCTCATCCATGGCTTTCTCGGATGCCTCACGCGGGTTCAGCTTGCCCGCATCGACCAGTCGGGCACAATCCTCGACCACAACAATGGCGTCGTCGACCACGATGGCTATCGCGAGCACAAGTCCGAAAAGGGTGAGGGTGTTGATGGTGAATCCCATGAGTTTCATCACAGCGAATGTGGCTATGAGTGATACGGGGATCGTGATCATCGGTATTATCACCGCACGCCAGTTCTGCAGGAAGAGCAGTATGACGATCATTACAATCAGTGTTGTCTCGACGAAAGTGACGAGAACCTCATCGATCGAAGCGTTGACGAAGTCGGTGGTGTTCATCAGCACCTCGTAGTGCACTCCCTCGGGAAAGTATTGCTCGAGGTCGTCCATCTTATCCTGTACACGCTTTGCCACTTCAAGCGCGTTGGCACCCGGCAGTTGATATATTCCGAGCAGTCCCGCCTGTTTTCCGGAGACGAGTGCCGAGCCGCTGTAGCTTGAACTGCCGAGGTCGATCTTCGCGACATCGCGCAGACGGAGTATGTCGTTGCCGTCTGATCGGATTATTATGTCGCCGAATTGTGCAGGGGTGACAAGGCGACCACGCGTGGTGAGCGTGAACTGGAACTGTTCGCCGGAGGGTACCGGCGGTGCACCGATGGATCCTGCCGATACCTCCATGTTCTGCGACTGTATGGCGGCGCTGACATCGGACGGCGTCAATCCGCGTACACGCATTTTCTCCGGGTCAAGCCATACGCGCATACTGTACTCACCGTCGCCAAAAGCGTTGACCTGTCCCACTCCGTCGAGACGCGACAGCTCATCGACTATATTGAGCTTGGCATAGTTTGTAAGGTAAAGCTCGTCGTATCGCCCGGTCGAATCGCCCATCAGCGCTATAAACATTATGATATTGGAGGAGCGCGACATTACATCTATGCCTTGCTCCTTGACGTCGGTAGGCAACTGCGCTTCGGCGAGCGCCACGCGGTTCTGCACCTTCACTGTCGCCATGTCGAGGTCGGTTCCTACCTCAAATGTCACGGTGAGGTTGTAGCTGCCGTCGCTTCCGGAGTTGGAGCTCATGTACATCATACCCTCAACTCCGTTCACCTGTTCCTCTATGGGAACTCCTACGGTGGTCGCGACTGTCGATGCGTCTGCTCCGGGATAGGTAGCCGAGACCATTACGGTAGGTGGAGTTATGTCAGGGAACTGAGCCACCGGCAGAGTCTTGACCGTTATGACACCCACAAGAATCATCGCAATGGCAAGAACCATGGCGAAAATAGGTCGCTCTATGAAAAATCGGGAGAACATGGCGGCGGTTTATTTTTTGAGAACAGGTTTCACTTCCATACCGGCACGCACTTTGAGCATGGCGTCGGTGACATAATTGGCATCGGGACTGACACCGGAAAGTACCACACGCATTGAGTCATTGACAAGATCGCCGGTCTTTACAGGGGTGTAGACCACGCGGTTGGAATCGTTCACTACATAGATGTATGAACCCAACTGGTCGGTGGAAATAGAAGCATCCCTGACAAGCATGGCGTGGGGTTCGACACGGTATGGGAGCGAAACGGTGGCAAACATTCCGTCGCGGAGCTCGCCGTAGGTGTTGTCGAGCGACGCACGGAGCTGCAGTGTGCCGGTCGATGAATTTATGTCGGGTGAGATGTATTGCATCTTAGCGGCATAGGAGTGGGGGAGCTGTTCGCTGAAGCGGACCGGTATTGAATCATAGTTGATCATAGACCGGTTGTTGTCGTTGGCGAGCATACGGAGATATGAGGCATCCTCGATGTAGAAATCGGCGCGCAGCACGGAATTGTCGTACAGTGTGGCGAGTATAACCGGTGCACCGGCGCCATTCAGGAAATTGCCTACGGAATGGGTCGATGCGCTTACAGTTCCGTCCATGGGTGCACGGACGGTGCAGTAGCTAAGATTGGTAAGTGCCGTCTGGAGGGCAGCCTCCGCGCTCTTGATGGCTGCGGCACTCTCCTCGAATGTGCTTTTTGCCTGGCTGACCTCCATCTGCGAAACGGCATCGCTTTCCAGTGCTTTCTTCATAGCCTCATACTGACGGGAGGCGTATTCATTCTGACTGCGTGCGGTTGCCAGCTGCGCACGCGCCTGGTTGACGGCATCCTGGTATTGTGTAGGCTCGATGGTGAACAGTACCTGACCTTTGCGCACCTTGTCGCCATCCTTGTAGTTCTGTGTGCGCAGATATCCGTCGACGCGCGCCACGAGGTCAACGACGTTGGCGGCACGCAGCGTGCCGGGATATTCTTTATATAAGACTACTGAATCGGTAGTGACAGGTGCGACATTGACTTCCGTAAGTGTCTCTCTGCGTTCGGTGTCATGACGGGAGCAACCGGAAGTAGCCGCAGCGGCGGCTATCATTATCAGGGCGAGAGTGTGTACGTTGTTCATATAGAGGTTTGTTTTGGCGTTTCTATTACAGTTGCTGTGATGACCATCCGCCCCCGAGGGCTTTGTACAAGGTTATTACGGCAGTGAGCGAGTTTGCCCGGGCGGCAACGAGCTCATTTGAATATTGTAGAAGGGAGATCTGTGCCTGAGCGACATTTATGAAAGCGTCGAGTCCCTGTTTATAACGGTCGAGTGACAGCTCGAAAGCTTTGCGGGCATTCTCCTCGACGAGCTTTATCTCCTCAAGATAGGCGTTGGCGTCGGTATATGAAGTCATGGCGTTCTCCACCTCCTGCACAGCGGTGAGGAGTGTGAGGTTGTAATTGTCGATTCCGGCTAGCATCTGTTCCTTTGCTGATGCCACTGCGGCTCGGCGTGCGAATCCGTCGAAGACAGTCCAGCTCAAGGTCGGTGCCACAGAGTAGGCAAGACTTCGGTGTGTCATGAGGTCATCGAAACGGTGTGCCTCAGTGGCTATGCTTCCGTTGAGCGATAGTGTGGGCAGAAATTCCTTTTTGGCTATTCCGATTGCCGCGGCATAGGCGGCGAGTGTGTATTCCGCTTCCGCCACATCGGGTCGCCGCCGCAGAAGATCCATTGGCACGCCTGCACCAAGGTTTCCACTGAACTGAGGCAGAGGTGCTGCTGAGGCGAGGCGTGGCGCGAGTTGCTGTGGGTAACATCCGGTCAGGACGGCGAGCGAGTTGACGGTAGTGTTGATGGATGTGTGAAGCGCGACGAGCGATGCTTTCGTTGAGTAATATACGGTGCGCGCCTGCCTGACATCGAGCATCGATGCGAGCGAGCACTCGAAGCGGGCTTCGGCAATTTTCATGACTTTCTCCTGCTCGGCTACATGGGCTTTAGTGACGGCAAGCTGTTCCTGAAGCATGCGGAGCTGCACGTATGCCGTGGCGATCTCGGCGCAGATACTGACGCTTACCGCAGCATAATCGGCGCGCGAAGCCGAGATATGTGCCTTGCTCTCACGTGCGCGTGCGGCTACACGCCCGAAAATGTCGATTTCCCAGCTCACGGTAGCTCCGGCATTGAAGTAATCTATTGTGGTAGCCTGCCCTCCACGCGCCATGGTGACAGCCGATGTCCGCTCCTTGTTCCATCCGGCATTTACCGCGATCTGAGGATAATATGAGCTGCGGACCGTGCGCAGGTTCTGCCGTGCCATCTCTATCCGGCGCGATGCTGCGGCAAGGTTGAAGTTTGCGGCTTCTCCTTCTGCTATAAGCGAATCGAGCAGGGGATCATTGAAAGCGCTCCACCATGAGTCGTCGGTTGGAAACGGTTGTGTGAATTCAGATGAATAAATCCATCGTTGTGGCAGGCTGTCGGCGAAAGCCGTCGGTGCTTTTCCGTCTGCCGGATCCTGTGAGTGACTTGGGATCACCGTGCAGAAAGCGGCAATAAACAGGAGCAGCTGTTGTGTGAGTTTGTTCATGCAGCAGAGTCGAAACGTTAGGTTTGGTCAAGTAATACGGAGATACGACTTACTTGAAATAATAACTCGCCACGATTGCGATTTGTTCTGCTATCAGAATAAAGAAAGAGGCTGTTGAACCATTCTGACAACATCCTCCCATCCGGATATAACAGCGGTGTGCCAAACGAATTTTGACACACCGCCACATTATCTTTATTATCTGAGTTACCGGTGAAAACTCTATATATCCGGTAAACTTTTATTCCACTACAATTCTAAGGGCATCGGCTGTGCGGATACGCGGTTTGATCTCTCCACCGAGGATAACAACGGCGCCGTCGGGAGCTACGGTAGCAGCCGCTCCGGCGCGTGCCATCTCCGGACCCTGGCTGTGGATCGACCATTTTCCATCGGCAGGTGAGTAGATAAGACCGAGGTCATTGAAACGGTACCATTCTACGGGATGCGAGAGATAGTCGGGAGCCTGGTTGCGAAGAGCTTCAAGGAAGATATCTTTGTTGACACCTCCGCTGACGAATATACGTCCGTCGGCAAGAGTTACCGCAGTGCCTCCACCGGTGCTTACGGTCTGTGCGTCGGATCCAACGGGTGCAGGGAGTTTTGTCCACTTGCCTCCGGCGATGGTATAGCAGAGTCCGTCGGTGTCGAGCGATGCCTCACGTCCGTCGCCCTTTCCGGCGAATCCTCCCCAAAGATAGAGACGCTGTTTGCCGTCGGCTGCCGATGCGGCAATAACCGGTTGTACACGCGGATTGCCGGGGAATGATTTCAGTGCTTTCCACCCAGCCTTGAGATCAGACATGTCGAGACACCAGAGTGCGTTTGAAGGCTTTCCGTCGACATTTCCACCTGCTACGTAGACTTTCCCGTCAGCGTATGCAGCCGCGCAGTTGTCGACAGTGGAGGGTAGCGACGGAAGCGGGCTGCATGTAGCCTTTCCGTCAGCACCGACAGTGATAAGCCATGCTGTATCAAGCGCTTTTGATGCGGTAGTTCCGCCTACAATCACCATACCTTCGGGTGTGGTGGCGGTGGCGCCGTATGCCATAGGTTCTGGGAGCTGACCGATCAGTCGCGAGAGAAGTATACCGTGATGATCAGTGATCTCGTATATTCCGGAGTAGAATGTCTTTTTCGCATCGGTTGCCATCGGGTTACCGGGGAAGTTGCAGCCACCGGCACGCAGGACGTGTCCGTCGGCAACTCCGGCGAATGCAGCCGAAACTCCTGCATTTATCCAGGGTTCGCATGTGATCTGCTCTGTTACGGGCAATTTGAATGTCGATGCCGGCAGGTTGTCGGAGTTCACTAGGTTGGCTCTGGTGAAAGGCTGCCATCCGTAGCGGACGTAGCGTGGTGTTTCAATATCCATGTTGGTAAGAATTATACGGTTGTCGGGTGTTATTTCTGCTTTCGCAGGGAGGTACATACCTTCGTATTGTGCTATCTCGAATGTGCGCGGTGCGTTGCCGTCGGAAGTCTTAAGTCCGTCGGCATATTCCATAGTGAGAACTACCGTGCCCTTGCCGGTTGAGACAGCATTGAGCGGCAGCGGCCCGGATGGAGTGACGTTGGTCATGCTGTAGACACGGTTTAGTGCCTGCCGGGCGAGGCGTTGACCTACAGGGCGTTTGTTGCGTGGGTGTACGTCGAGTGAGTCTCCGAGATCGCTGCTGACAGCCATAGCTGTGCCGGGAATGGATAGCGCCATACGCCGCTGGCTGTCGCGGAACTCCTGCCATGAGGGTCGGTTAATTGAGCTAAGCTGTGTGAAAATGAAAGGAAGCTCGGGTTGTTTCCAATTCTCACGCCAGCTCTGCACCAGGAGATTGAACATCTGTTCGTGCAGTTCGATATTGTTTGCATTTGATTCGCCCTGATACCAGATGACACCTGCCACGGGGTATGCTCCGAGCGGGCGTATACCGTTGGCAAACAGGTAGGAAGGCTGATACGGGTGGCGGTGGTTGCCGTTTCCGATATTTTCTCCCGCACGCTTCTGTACCCAAGGCTGTATGTAGTCGTTCTTACGCCAGTTGACGAGCATTTCGGGCATTCCGTGCTCGATCGTCTCGATATCGATCCATGATTCCGTGCCTGAACCTCCGATAGCGTTGCAGATTATGCCGACGGGCACTTTGAGCGAGTCGCGTAGCATTTTTCCGAAATACCAAGCCACGGCGGAGAAATTCGATGCATTAGCTTTCGTGGATGGTTTCCAGGCGGTGGGAAGATAATAGCGGTGGTGGTTGAGAGAATCCTTGTCGTTGTCGCTCCATTCCACGGCATCTGTCATTACGCGCGGCTTCATGTCGAACAGGCGTAGCTGCGGATCATCCAACATCATTGTGTCGGCGGCAAAGGTAGTGGTTGCGCGCATACGGAACTCCATGTTGCTCTGTCCGGAAGCGAGCCAGACCTCACCTATCGCGACATCGCCGAACCGCAATGTCTTTTTACCATCGGTCACGACCATTTCCAGCCCTTCGTTCTCAGGCATGGGCGGGAATGTCACGCTCCATTTACCGCGATTGTCAGCAACAGCATGAACGCGTGCCATTTTGCCGTTGGTTTTGCCGAGCGAGGCAGTGATCTTTGAGCCGGAATCAGCAGTTCCGTTGACGGTTATAGGTTTATAGCGTTGAAGCACCATCCCATCACTGTAGACAGCGGGGAGCTTCAACCCACCGTAATTTCCGGTGATGGCTGCGAGCGCTGTTTCCGCCATAAGGCGTGAGCCTGCAGAATCGGGGTGTATTCCGTCGGGCATAAGATCGGGGAAGTCGCGCAGAGTCTCGCCGAAATCTATAAGTTCGGCGCCTGTTATCTCAGCGACCTCGCGGATAGCCTGACGTGCCTTATCTCGCCATACAAGTGTGCCGGAGCGGAAACGCGGGTGCTTTGACAGCAGCGGCGATAGGTTGGCTATGATGACGCGTACATTTGGATTCTCTTTCCGGAAAGATTCAATCAGGTCGACATAATCGGAGATAAATTCGGAGTTGTAGTTCGGCCAGTTTCGCGGATCGGTGTCGTTGACTCCGAGGTGGATTAGGAGAATGTCGGGTTTGAACTGGAGTGCCGCAGGGTATTCAGGATTGTTCCAATACGGGTTGTGTCCCTTGCGCAGAAGTGTAGCCCCCGATCTGCCGAAGTTGCCGACCTCATAGTCCTTTCCGAGCATATCTGCCAGTTGGAACGGGTATGCATTCTTTTCGCGGTTCTGTACAAGGAATCCGTAGGTAATGCTGTTGCCTACACATGCCACTTTTGTCTTTTTCTGCGTATCTGCAGCCGCAGCCTGGACTATGACAGCCAAAGCCATCAGGATCCATGTGATTGAACGCTTCATCTGGCGGTTGATTGTTAGTGTGAAAATGATGAATTGAGTTTATATGCAAAAAGCGTGACCAAGTGGTGTGAATTTACTACCTGGTCACGCTCTTCGGGTATGATTATTTCTTCATGATATTGTCGATGATCATCGAGCTCTTTATAAGCATGCGGGGTATGTGGAAGGGACCTTTGAAAAGGTTGCCTTTCGCAGGCTGTGCCACAGTGCCGTCGCGGTGCAGGTAGCCGAACCATTCGCCATAGACGGGATCCGGCAGGAACTCATACGCCCAGTCGTTGGCAAGGCGGTGCATCTCGAGATAGCGGGTATCGCCGGTGGCTTCGTAGGCGTAGAGTGTGGCTATGACAGCCTCTGTCTGCGGCCACCAGAACTTCATGTCCTGCGAATAGTCCTGTGCGGGGAATCCCTTGCAGTCGCGGAAGTTGATAATGCCTCCGAACTCCTCGTCCCATCCCCAGTCCCATGACCAGTCGAGTATCTGGAGTGCCATCTCCTTGATGTCGCGTCCGGATCCTTCGTCCCATCCGCGATATTTAGCCTCTTCAAGCAGGAACCATGCGGTCTCGATGCAGTGTCCGGGGTTGATGACACGACCGTTGATTGTGTCGATAAGCTCACCTTCGGGTGTCACCATCTCAAGCAGCGCCTTGTATTCGGGGTGGATGAAGTAGCGGCGGATCGCTTCAACCGACTGTTCGATCTGTTTGTCAAGTACCGGATCCTGGATCACCTCACGGATGCGTGCGGCAGTATTGATGAGGATCATGGTCACGGAGTGTCCGATAGCCTTCTGGGTCGGGAGGTACTTGGGTTCGAGTATTCCGGGGGTATTGATGAAACGCTCTATATCGTTGAAGAGGCGGAGTGCCTTCTCTGCATAGCTCCGGTCGCCAGTAGCGAGCGAGTATTCGCTCATGGCGATTGCGGCGAAACACTCGGAGAACACATAGCGGCGTTTGCGCAGTGGCTTTCCGTCGGCGGTAACCTCGAAATACATACGTCCGTCGGTATCGAAGCAGTGTGCCTCGATGAAGTCAAGGCAGCTGCGCGACATCTCGAGATACTCGGGGCGTTTCTCCACATTGTTGTAGGCGAATGCATAGACGAATGCGGCGCGTCCCTGGAACCATACAGATTTTGTCGAGTCCATGAGATTACCCTCACGGTCAACGCAGGTGTAGACTCCTCCGTTCACGCGGTCAAGACCATGTTTGAGCCAGAATGGAAGTATGTCGTCGGTGAGGTCGCGGCGGTAACGTGTCGCCCACTCGCCCAGATATTTTTCAGTGTCTAAAGTCCACATATAGTAATGTATATGAATTTAGGCGTCTATAGTCCCCGCCATATAGGCGGGGATCCATAGGCTTGTTTTTTCGTTGTCAGTGTTAGAATTTGTTGCAGCGGTCGAAGAACCCGATAGCCTCGAGCTCTGCCTTCATCTGTGCCTCTTCCTCGTCGGTCATGTTGCGGAAGGGTGTACGGTTGGGACCGAGATCGAGACCGATGAGCTTCATGATGCGCTTGCCACCTACGATGTTGCCACGGTAGTGACAGATTACGTTGATGACATCCTGTGAGAAGTTCTGTTTCTCGCGTGCAGTCTCGAGATCGCCTTTCTCCCAGGCTTCGATGATGCCGGTGAGTTCGCGTCCGTTATAGTTGGTGGTACCACCGATACCGCCCTGTGCGCCACCCTGTGCGAGTGAGGGGAGGATAGTCTCGTCCTGACCGTGGAGCATATCGAACTTACCGTTCTTGTAAAGACGGCACTGGTTGTATTCGTAGAGGCTCTCGTATGTGTACTTGATGCCAGCGAAGTTGGGGATGCGACCGTCGACAGCCTTGAGGAAGTCGACCATCGGAAGGAACGCTCCGTTGAATGCCGGAATGTGGTAGTAGTAGAAGGGGAGTTCAGGAGCTGCGGCAGCAATCTCCTCGCAGTATTTAACGAGTTCCTCGACACGACCTACCTTGGGGAAAGGGGGTGCCATGGCACCTATGCCCCATGCTCCGATCTCAGCTGCATGGCGGGCAAGTTCCTTAGCCTCACGGAGTGAGCAGCTGCCCACATGTACGATTACCTTGAAGTCCTCGGGCACAGCTTTTACCCAAGCCTCGGCAAGGCGCTTGCGCTCGTCGGTTGTAAGCATGTAGCCCTCGCCGCTTGATCCGTTGATGAACACGCCTTTGAGTCCATTCTTCTTAAGCATGGCTGCATAAGCGGGGATGGGTTCGAGATTGATATCGCCGTTAGGGAGCATCGGTGTGAACGGTGCGTCGATGAGTCCTTTGATCTTTTCCATTGTAATTATTTAGTTAGTGTTGTTTCGGTTATATGGTGTTTTTTTATGCTGTTATTGTCTCAGCCTCCTCACCTTCGGGTGATACAGCCTCAAACTCCTGATCCTTGTCGTCATATTTGGGCCGGAGCACTATGAGCTGCAATGCGAGGGCAATCACGAGTATGCCACCCATGATCGCGAAGCACATGCCGAGTCCGACAGTTGATGCGAGCGATCCGAGCACCTGGGTGGTGATAGCACCCATTATCACTCCGAGTGAGTTCATGAATCCGTAAGCCATGGCGCGCTGACGCGATGATACGAACTGGCAGAGGATTGGCATATTGTTGGCGTCGAACATTCCGTAGCCGATGCCGAAGAAAAGTCCTGCGGCGACAGACAGAATGGCGTTATGCGCGAGACCTATGAGCACGAGTGCCGGTATCATCATGGCGAGACCTATTGCAGAGGTGTAGATTCTTCCGCGGACGTTGCGCTTCACCCAGCGGTCGGAGATCGGACCGCCGATCATCACACCTATGAAACTTGCCACGGCAATGGTGAGTGTAGCCATGGGACCAGCCCATTCCATCGACATGTTGAGATTGTCCTGGAAGAGGGTGGGGAGCCAGTTCTTGGTAGCCCATCCGGGTATTGAGCTTGATGCGAAGAAGAAGAGTATCACCCAGAATGCAGCGGTGCTGAACACCACGGCAAGCGAGCGCACGAGCGATTCCGAGTTCTTCGGTTTGCTGCTCTTTACGGCATTTACAGCCGCGTTTCCGTGTCCGGGTTTCTCATGCAGTAGGAAAATTAGTACAAAAGCATAGGCAACACCTATGATTCCGAACCAGTGGAATGTCGATTGCCAGGACCAAGCTCCGGCGACCATAGATCCGAATCCACCCAATGCCTGACCGCAATAGAGTCCGGTCATGTGAAGTCCGATGGCGAGCGAGCGTCCTTTGCCGGTGAAGAAATCGGCTATCAGTGACAGAGCGGAGGGGATATACAGAGCCTCGCTTATGCCCATGATGCCGCGGAGCCACATGAGCTGATGGAAATCATTGCAGTATCCCATCGCATAGGTTACAGCCGACCAGACTCCGAGCGAGCCTACGATGAGCCACTTGCGGCTGATGCGGTCGGCAACGGCACCTGAGAACGGACTGGCTATACCGTAGACCCACAGGAATATAGCCATGAGTGCACCGAATGCCTCGGCGTTTCGCAGGGCTTCAATATCGAGAGCTATGTTAGCCTGCATTGTGGAGAGCATCTGCCTGTCCATGTAATTAAGCAGTGCCACAACCCAAAGCAAGCCTACGACAAGCCAGGGGTAAAATTTCTTGTTCTGTAATGCCATAATGATGAAGTAATGATATATAGGATTTAAAGTATCTGCAATGTCGCTATGGTTTTCTTACTATGCGTGAGGTTCGCTCCCGAACATATACGCGGATTCAAAGGCAAAGTTATGTAATTTTTTGTCGAAATGCTTACTTTTGCAAAATAAAAAGTTCAACAGATGGAAAATTTCACATATTGCACCCCTACTAAATATGTTTTCGGGCGCGGAGCCGAGCTTAATGCCGGTTCTGAGGCTAAGATAGCCGGAATGCGCAATGTTATGGTTGTATATGGCGGTGGCTCGGCGGTAGCCTCCGGTGTGCTGCAACGCGTGCTCGACTCGCTCGCTTCGGCAGGCATACAGACGGTCACTCTTGGCGGGGTGCGTCCGAACCCTACGGACGATCTGGTCTATAAAGGTATAGATATGTGCCGCAGCGGCGGTATAGACAGCCTTGTCGCCGTCGGCGGAGGTTCGGTGATAGATACCGCCAAGGCGATAGCGTTGGGCGTGCCTTACGATGGCGATTTCTGGGATTTCTTTGCGGGAAAAGTCAAGGCGGAGACGGCGCTTCCGGTAGGTGTCGTGCTCACGATTCCCGCTGCGGGCAGCGAAGGGTCGGGCAACAGTGTGATCACCCGAATTGACGGTATGCGCAAGATCTCGTTGCGCACCGATATGGCGCTGCGTCCGCGTTTCGCCCTGTTGAATCCTGAACTTACATTTACTCTGCCGCCGTATCAGACGGCGTGTGGCATAGCCGACATGATGGCTCACATAATGGAGCGGTATTTCAGCACTACGCCCGATGTGGAGATAACCGACCGCGTAGCCGAGGGTGTTCTCACGGCTATAATAGAGGAGGCTCCGAAAGTCATGGAGCGTCCGGATGATTATCAGGCGCGTGCAAACATCATGTGGAGCGGCACGCTTGCCCACAACGGCATCTGCGGTACCGGACGCCGTGAGGACTGGACCTCTCATGCTATGGAGCATGAGATCAGCGCCCTGTACGGTGTGGCTCATGGCGCCGGACTGGCTGTAGTGTTTCCCGCATGGATGACTTTCATGGCGGAGCATCGTCCGGCTAAGATCGCGCAGTTCGGGCGGCGGGTGTTCGGCGTGCAATCGCACGATGACCGCACAGCGGCGATGGAAGCTATTGAGGCGCTGAAAGGATTTTATGGATCGCTCGGGCTTCCGGTGACATTCGCCGAGCTGGGTGTTGAGGATCCTGACATAGCTACTCTTGTCGCAAAACTGCATGACAACAAGGGAGCCGCAATCGGCGGATATTATACCCTTACAGCAAAAGAAACCGAGGAGATATACCGCCTTGCGCTCTGAATACAACATAAGGAAGTATACGCCTGACGACGCGGAGTGTTGGAACGATTTCGTCCGTCACTCCCGACAGCCGTTGTTTCTGTTCGACCGTGGTTATATGGACTACCACAGCGACCGTTTCACGGACTGTTCGCTGATGGTGACCGACGGGCATGGACGCCTTGTAGCATTGTTGCCGGCGGAGTGTGACGGGGAAACTGTCGCCTCCCACCGCGGGCTTACCTACGGAGGACTGATAACGCCAGAACGTCATGTCTACGGCAATCATGTGATGGAGATAATGGAGGCGGTGTGCGGATGGTTCCGAGATAACGGTTTCCGATGGTTGAGATATAAACCGGTTCCGCATATATATACCGCAGTTCCTGCCGAGGAGGATCTGTATGTTATGTTCCGCATGGGTGCGGAAGTGACGGGCTGCCACTTGTCGTCGGCGTTGTCACTGCGTGCGCCACGGTTGATCAATGAGTCAACCCGTCAGGCAATATCTGCCACGCGAGCTTCAGGCGTCAGGGTGTCGGTGTCAGACGATTATGCGACATTCTGGCGGATGCTTGAAGAGCGACTGATGGAGCGGCACGGTGTGATGCCTGTGCATACACTCGATGAGATGCTGCTGCTTGTGTCGCGCTTCCCGGAAAATATACGGTTATATACCGCCGGTCGCGATCATGCGGGAGCGGGAGCCGTGGTCTATCTCGCTGGACGGACTGCGCATGTGCAGTATATCGCCACCACGGAGGAAGGGCGGCGGGAAAGAATGCTTCCTTTGCTGCTTGATACGATAGCCGAAGTGTACACAGGAGATTACGATTATCTTGATTTCGGTGCGTCGACGACAGATTCGGGTCGGACGCTTAATGAGGGGCTTCTTATGCAGAAAAGCGGACTCGGAGCCCGCGGAGTAGTGTATCCCACATATACCATAACCTTGTGAGGTTTGCTTAATAGTGTATTGATGAAAGAGCTTAAATGTCCTAATTGTCAGCATGTATTTCAAGTAGATGATGCTGTTTTCGAATCCATAGCCGGGCAGGTGCGCAACAAGGCTTTTGAAGATGAGTTGCGTAAACGGCTTGCCGAGCTTGAGCGGCAGCATGTGGCGGAGGAGCGCGAGCGAGAGGCTGTGCGTCAGCGTCAGCATGATTCGGAACTGTCAAAGCGTGATCTTGAGATAATGCGTCTGAATGAGCGGATAGCCTCAGCCGAGGCTGCTTCTAAAGCGCGCACGCAGGCTGAAATCGCGCGTGCTGAGCAGCTGGCTGCCAAGCGGCTTCAGGAGAAGGAGATGCTCATGGCTGAGGCTGTGCGCGAGAAAGAGCGTGAGCTTGATCGGCTTAACGCATCGCTTGCGGAGGCGCGCAACTCCACGCAGCTGGAGGTGATGAAGGAGCGCGAGCGGCAGATGGAGGCGCAGCGCATCAAGGATCAGGAGATAATGCAGCTGCGTCAGAACGCAGCAGTGAC
The DNA here is from genome assembly GCA_910587425.1 of uncultured Muribaculaceae bacterium. Classification (GTDB taxonomy): domain Bacteria; phylum Bacteroidota; class Bacteroidia; order Bacteroidales; family Muribaculaceae; genus Paramuribaculum. The sequence goes on along the minus strand of CAJUKU010000005.1, from coordinate 44,563 downwards.
TGAGCGGCTGCATCTGGAGCAGCGCAACAATATGCGCGAGCAGTATGCCAAGGAACTGCAGGCTAAGGATGAGATGATAGCGTACTTCAAGGATTTCAAGGCTCGCCAGTCGACTAAGGCGATAGGCGAGAGCCTGGAGCAGCATTGCAGCTGCGAGTTCGAGAGTGTGCGTGCGATAGCATACCCCACAGCCCAGTTTGGTAAGGATAACGATGTGGTGGAGGGAACAAAGGGTGACTTCATATTCCGTGATTACGTGGATGGCGAGGAGTACATATCCATAATGTTCGAGATGAAAAATGAGGCGGAGGGAACTGAGAAAACCCACCGTAACGAGGAGTTTTTCGCCAAGCTCGACAGCGACCGCCGGAAGAAACGGTGTGAATATGCTGTGCTTGTGACGATGCTTGAGCCGGACAGCGAACTGTATAACCGCGGTATTGTGGATGTATCGCACCGGTATGAGAAGATGTTTGTGGTGCGTCCGCAGTTCTTCATGCCTATAATCGGTCTGTTGACGTCGAATGCCCGCTCCACGATCGGTTTCCGGCGCCGCATCAACGAATTGGAGAGCTCGCATGTGAATTTTATGAATTTCCGTGCGAAACTGGAGGGGATTCAGAATGGTATAATGGGTAATTATGAATCTGCCCACAAGCATATTAGCAATTCGCTTAAGCAGATCGACAGCTCGATAAAATCGCTTACAAAGCTGAAGGAGGAGATGCAGAAGTGGGATACGTTCATGAGCCGTGCGGTTACCAAATCGGAGGGATTGACCATACGCAAGCTCACTCATGGTAATCCTGAGATCCGCGACCTCATAAAATCTGCCGAGGAGGCAGAGAAGAGCGTCAGCAAGGAGTTGCCTGAGTCGATAGAGGATGATCCGCTGCTATCGTTCGACGAGCTGTAACCGGAAGTGATTCATCAGATTTAACGACAAGCGGGTGCGCCAAAATAAGGTGCACCCGCTTGCCGTTAAATTTTATAAGGTTGATCAGTTGGCTGAGAGGGAACCATTCTCTGCCTGCTGTATCATGTCTTTGCTTGCTGTGATATAGACCTCTACACGACGGTTCTGCGCGCGTCCTTCGGGAGTGGCGTTAGAAGCTACATAATCAGCCATAGGCACGCCCTCAGCAGCAAGACGGTTGGCGGCGACACCGCTGTGGAGCAGATAGTTCTTCACAGCGTCGGCACGTCCGTCGGCAACGCGTGTGTTGACGGCAAGTGAGCCGGTATCGTCAGTATAGCCGTAGATCTGCACATCGGTTCCAGGGTTGTTGATGAGCGACGATGCGAATGACGACAGATCCGATTGAGCCTGCGGGCTGAGCGTAGTGCCGTTTGTCGGGAAGAGTATGCCGCTGCTGAATGTCACCTTGATAGCCTGGAGTCCGTTCTGATCCTGCACGGTCTCAACCTGTGCCTTCTCGGCGAGTTCCTGCTGCAGTTCGGCTTTCTGCTTGTCCATCTTCTTGCCGATGAGCGCACCTGCGCCGGCTCCCACGGCGGCTCCGATAGCGGATCCTATGCCCGCGCCTTTACCGCCACCTATGATGGCTCCGAGTCCGGCTCCTACAGCCGCTCCGCCGCCGCCACCTATGAGGGCGCCCTTACCGGTCTGGGTCATGCTGCTGCAGCCCGACGATATCAGAAGGCAAAGTGCCATTGCCCCCGTTCCGATGATCTTCAATGCTTTCATTTCAAAATAGTTTTAGTGTTACTGTATGTTCCGATTCCTGTATGCCGCCCGAAGCGTTAAGCTGTGCGGAAATGCGGCTTTATGTATATACAAATGTAAATAAATTTATGTTTATACGTTGTGGGTGAAAAGTTTCAATAATTATAAAATAATCACTAATTTTGCAGCATAACTGAGAATAGTGATGAGCAGACCTATCGGAAATTCACGTATGCGTCCAAAGGATTCCACGCTGATGTACCATGTCGGCGCTCTTATAGCCGTATCGGCATGGGGAGCGTCGTTCATCTCTACCAAAGTGCTTCTGCAGCATGGTCTCGGTGCTGTTGAAATTTACATATACCGTTTCGTCCTTGCCTATCTTCTCACGTTCATTATATGTCCTAAGCCGTTGTTCTGCCGTTCGTTACGTCATGAGCTGCTGCTCATGCTGTGCGGTGTATGTGGCGGATCTGTATATTTTATAGCCGAGAATACGGCTGTCATGTACACTCTGGTATCGAATGTTTCGCTTATAGTTACAACCGCTCCGCTTTTCACTGCACTGTTGGTTTCGGTGCTTTATAAGTCGGAACGTGTCGGTCGAGGAGTCGTAATAGGCTCCTTCATTGCCCTTGCCGGTGTCGGATGTGTAATATTCAACAGTAGCGTGGTTGTACAGGTCAACCCTTTGGGCGATATGCTGGCACTGCTCGCTGCGATCTGTTGGGCGGTGTATTCGGTAGCCTTGCGTCCGCTCAGCGCGGTTTATAGCGCATGGTTCATATCCCGAAAGACATTCTTCTATGGTGTGCTCACCGCACTCCCATTCCTTGCGCTTGATGACGGTAGCGCACCTATTAGCGTTCTTCTCAATCTGGATGTTGCCGCCAACCTTCTGTTCCTTGGTCTTTTTGCCTCTATGATCGCATATATGCTCTGGGGACAGGCTGTGAGGCATCTTGGCGCAGTGAAGTCGGGCAATTATCTCTATGTGTCGCCGGTGGTGACGCTTGTGCTGTGTGCTTTGCTTCTGCATGAGCATGTGTCGGCTGTGGGTTATATCGGATGCGGATTGATTCTGTTCGGTCTGATATTCAGCGAGAAGTTCAAGACGCGCCAGTGAACGGCACTTACTATTATTGATTCAATTTCCGAAGTCTTCTTGTAGAAACTCAATCTCTTCGACGAGGTTGCGTGCAATTATCGCTGCAGCAGTATTGCCACGCGTTGCTTCGGTGGCGGCAAGGTCTTTATAGCGTGCCATATCGGTTCGGAAGATGTTCCACATAAGGCGGACGGCGCCATAGTGAGCCATATCTGATTCGCCGGCAAGTGCTGCGTCAACGATTTCCGAAGCCTGCGGATGATGTCGGAGCAATGCGTGGCAGAGTATGTCGGATGCCTCGGTAGCTTTCAGTTTCGCGAGCCACTCCACAGCTTCCGTGACTGTGACATCCTCCGGAGTCAATAGCATTGGTGCAATCATCTGACTCTCACGGCATCCGGGGTCGGCGCGCAACGCTGCCGCAAGTTCGGCATCCGGTGCGAAATCAGCTGCTATCTCCTTGATCTGGGGTAGATTCAGTCCGAAGAATATGCGGTATGGCTCGCCACTGCGTCGTAGAGCATCTGCGATCACTCCATTACGCATAGCGAAAAACCTCCGCTTAAGCTGCTGCATTTTATTCATCTTGTGGCTTGCTTTATGTTTTGTACGCAAAGTTAAGTAATTTCCATGATTTGTGCTGCGGAAAATTAACATTTCGATCATGCGTTGAATCTTTATAAATCCTCTGTATGTGTGGCGCTGTGCGGATTAGCATACGGAGGATTGAAAAATGTTTATTAAATTTTCCTGCAAGGTGGCAATGCTCGCGGATTTTCGCTAACTTTGCGTATCTTTCTGTCAATAGGGATCAATCTCCCTACCGGCTTGTAAAGTGTCAATGCGATCTCCTCTTACGGTATCCCCTTCTGCAATGCTGCATCTGCGGGATATCTCAGATTTCTCCCGGCGCCTCAATGGTATTGGCGCGATAGCGGCAACGGTGAGTTTGTAGATCACCGCAGCCCTTGGCAAGATAATAAAAAAACAACATAAATGACAAGTAAATGGAAATATTCACCCCTTACTTCACAAGAGCAGAAATTAGAGAATGAATTAGATAAACGCTATGCGGCGTGTCCGCCGGTGAGTCATCTCCTGGTGCAGCGTGGCATAAGTTCGGTCGAGGAAGCCGAGCGCTTTTTCCATCCGTCGCTGAAGGATCTGCATGATCCGTTCCTGATGCCCGGCATGGATAAGGCGGTGAGCCGTCTGAACCGTGCCATGGGAGCCAAAGAGCGCATCATGGTGTATGGCGATTATGATGTGGACGGCACCACGGCTGTGGCTCTGGTCTACAAATATCTTCTTAACTTTTACTCTAATATCGAATATTATATCCCGACGCGCTATGACGAGGGCTACGGGGTTTCGCTGCGGAGCATTGATTATGCTGCGGAGCAGGGGGTAAAGCTCGTCATCATACTCGACTGTGGTATCAAGGCTATCGAGGAGATCAACTATGCCCGCAGCAAGGGTATAGATTTCATAATATGTGACCATCACATGCCTGATGACGAGTTGCCTGATGCTGCTGCGATACTCAATCCGAAACTTGAGGGGAGCACGTATCCATGTCCGCATCTGTCGGGTTGCGGAGTAGGTTACAAGTTCATGCAGGCGTTCGCTATCAGTAACGGTATTCCCGGCGCTGAGCTGGAGTGCATGCTCGATCTGGTAGCCGTCAGTATCGCCGCCGATATTGTGCCGATGGTCGACGAGAACCGCATAATGGCTTACCATGGACTGCGGCGCCTTAATTCCAATCCAAACCTGGGGCTGCGGGCGATAATACGCATCTGTGGGCTTTCTGGCAGAGAAATAACTATCTCTGATGTGATCTTCAAGATCGGTCCGCGCATAAATGCATCAGGCAGAATGCAGAGCGGCAAGGAGGCTGTGGATCTTCTGGTGGCACGCGATGTAGCCGAGGCGCTTGAGAAGGGTAAGGCTATCGACCAGTACAACCAGGACCGTAAGGAGCTTGACAAGCGTATCACGGAAGAGGCTAATGCCATCATCGATGCCCGCGGTTCTGAAGAATCGGAAAAGAAGTCGATTGTGATATATAATAAGGACTGGCACCGCGGCATAATCGGCATAGTGGCGTCGCGTCTGACAGAGCTTTATCATAAGCCGGCTGTGGTGCTGACACTTACCAATGGCTTGGCTACCGGTTCGTCGCGCTCGGTGCAGGGGTTCGACATATATAAGGCAATAGATGCCACACGCGATATACTTGAGAATTTCGGAGGTCATACGTATGCAGTCGGTTTGTCGCTCAAAGAGGACAAAATCGATCAGTTCACAAGGCGTTTCGAGGAATATGTTGCAGCCAATATACAGCCGTCGCAGTTGAAACCGACGCTTGATATAGACGCAGTGATAACATTCGCCCAGATAACCGGTGAATTTGTCGCTACGTTGCGCCGTTTCAATCCTTTCGGACCGGGCAACCAGAAGCCGGTGTTCTGTTCGAAAGGGGTGATGGATTTTGGTACGAGCAAGCTTGTAGGGCGCAATCTGGAGCATATCAAGCTTGAGCTTGTGGATGATACATCGGGCAAGGTGTTCAACGGCATAGCCTTCAATATGGCTGAGCATTTCGAGTACATACACGCACGGCGTCCGTTCGACATATGTTATACCATCGAGGATAACAAGCATCAAGGTGCGGGCGGCGGCATACAGTTGCTTATAAAAGAGATCCATACCGCCGACTGATGTCAGCACGGACAGCATCGACACAACGGATAGCCGATCCGCTTGAAATACTGCGGAAAAACTGGGGTTATGACAGTTTCCGCCCCATGCAGCGTGAGATCATAGACTCGGTGCTGGGTGGAAACGATACGTTAGGTCTGCTTCCTACCGGTGGCGGTAAATCCATCACTTTCCAAGTGCCGGCTCTCGCGTTTGAGGGGCTGACGGTTGTGGTGACCCCACTGATCTCCCTGATGAAGGATCAGGTGGATAACCTGCTGCAGCGCGGCGTGCAGGCTGTGTGCCTGCACTCGGGACTTACGCGAGCCGAGCATAAATATGGTATTGACCGCTGTATGCTCGGGCGTGCGAAGTTGCTGTATGTGAGTCCTGAACGATTGCAGTCAAAGCAGTTTATAGATCAACTGTCGCTTATGAAGGTGAGCCTCCTTGTGGTTGATGAGGCTCACTGCATATCACAATGGGGGTATGATTTCCGCCCTTCGTATCTGAATATAGTCAGGTTGCGCGAGATTTTTCCCTCGGTTCCGGTGCTCGCGCTTACGGCATCGGCAACACCGGAAGTGCGTACGGACATAATGTCGCGACTCGCTTTCCGGGGTGAGAACGTGTTCGCGCTCAGCTTCGCCCGTCCAAATATCAGTTATGCTGTGCGCTATGTGGATCATAAGGATACGATGCTTCTGCGGGCGTTGCGAGCCACTTCGGGCACGGCGATCGTGTACGTGAGATCACGCCGCCGGACGTATGAGCTTGCCCAGATGCTGCAGCGCGAAGGGATCTCGGCTCTGCATTATCATGCCGGATTGTCGCCGGATGACAAGAGTGACCGTCAGGAGCGGTGGAAGCGCGGAGAGGTGCGGGTGATTGTGGCTACAAATGCTTTCGGCATGGGTATTGATAAGCCCGACGTGAGGCTTGTGGTTCACTATGACCTGCCTCCCTCGCTTGAGGAGTATTATCAGGAGGCGGGTAGGGCAGGACGCGACGGACGGGAGTCTTATGCGCTTGTGATAGCGTCGAAGCCCGACAAGGGTCTGCTTACACGCCGTGTCGGCGAGGCGTTTCCACCGCGTGACTATATAAGAAAGGTGTATGAGCTCGCGTGCGTGTTCTGCGGTATCGCAGTAGGCGAAGGTTTCGAGGTCGTCAGGGAGTTTGATCTCGCTACATTCTGCAACCGGTTCCATCTGCAGCCGGCTCCTGCGCGAAGTGCGCTGATGCTGTTGACGCGTGCGGGATGGCTTGAATATGTGGAGGATGCCGCCACGCGTTCGCGTATAATGCTTACAGCCGGCAAGACAGAACTTTACGATCTGCGGCTCGACGGTGTGACCGACTCTGTGCTGCAGCTTGTTCTCCGTACTTACACCGGATTGTTTGCCGATTATGTGAATATCTCGGAGAGTCTGATAGCCAGGCGCCTGAACCTTACGGAGGAACAGGTGTATCAGTCGCTTCTCGCGCTTTGCCGGGCGCATGTGGCGAGCTATGTGCCGCATAGCGAGAATCCGTATATATATTTCACCACAGCGCGGGAGGAGACGCGGCATGTCTTGATACCGCGCGACATTTATGAGGTGCAGCGCGAGCGTATGGCGGTGCGGGTGCGGGCGATCCAGGATTTCGTGTTCGGAGCGTCGTCGTGCCGTGTTGCGCGCATGTTGCGTTACTTCGGTGAGACGCAGGTTGATATGTGTGGGAAATGTGACGTATGCCGCGAACAGAACATGCACCGTCCGACAAAAAAGGAGACCATCCGGTTTGAGGAAAATGTGATCCGTCTTGCCGCGCAGCCCGGAGGCAGGACAATCGGGTATATCGCCGAGCAGCTTTCGGCAAAGCCGGAGCGTGTTATAGAAGTGGTGCGGGAGCTTATGGATGATGGTACGGTTGTCATGACCGGAGATAAGATACAAACGGTTCAATGTGAATGAGTATGGAAAGTGTATTGAAACTGTATTCGGATGGTTTCAAGGTATCGCCTGATTCTGTCGCACCGGTTGCCGGTGCCGGATCCAACCGCAAGTATTTCAGGCTGCGGCATTCAGGAATGTCTGATATGATCGGTACGGTCGGCACTGATAGGCGTGAAAACAATGCGTTCATATATCTTTCCGGACATTTCCGCAAAGCGGGTTTGCCGGTGCCTGAGATTGTTGGCGTGGATAGTAACGGCATGACATATCTGCAGACCGACGTAGGGTCGGTCTCGCTCTACGATGCCCTTGCCGGCGCACGCGAGAGCGGTGTCTATGAGGACTCTGCGATGAGACTTCTTGAGAATGCTGTCGGGATCCTCGCGGATTTCCATAAGAAAGGTAGCGTCGGTCTGGATTTTGGTAAATGTATGACTCAAGAAATGGGAGTCAAGGAGGTTATGCATGATCTGTATTATTTCATGTATTGCTTCCTGAAACCTTCCGGACTAGAATTTGATGAGTACAGGCTTGAGTCGGAGTTTGAGGCATTGGCTTCGGCGACAGCCGCGCGACCGGCTGATGGCGTTATGTTGCGTGACTATCAATCCCGCAACATCATGCTTGATGCGGATGGGCGGATGTCGGTGATTGATTTTCAGGGGGCGCGCCGCGGTCGGGCGGTCTACGACCTCGTTTCACTGCTATGGCAATCGCGTCTGCAACTTCCTGTCGGTGTGCGCCGGCATCTTGTCAGTCATTATGCAAAATCGGTTGACGTCGGGTCAGAACTCGTTGATTCTGTGCCTCGGTTCGTGCTTTTGCGAACGTTGCAGACACTCGGCACATACGGATTCCGTGGGCTTGTGGAGCGTAAGGAGATGTTTGTCAAGAGCATTCCGGAAGCGTTGCGCACATTGAATCTCCTGCCTGATTCCGCTTACCTCGGACTACCTTACCTCCGTGAGCTTATAAGACGTGTGAGCCGCGTGCCGCGTTTCAGTGAGCCAACGTCGGAAAGTATGCTGACTGTCACGGTGATGAGTTTTGCCTACAAAATGGGATTGCCGGTTGATCCGAGCGGAAATGGAGGCGGTTTTGTGTTTGACTGCCGTGCCATACATAATCCCGGCAGATATGCGGAGTATCGCGCGCTGACAGGGCGCGACAAACCGGTCAGGGATTTTTTAGAGGATGGCGGTGAAGCGGAAGTTTTCCTGAAAAGCGCCTTCTCTCTGGTTGATAACGCGGTAGAGCGCTATCTTAGCCGTGGATTCAGTTCGCTTATGGTGTGTTGCGGATGTACGGGAGGGAGGCATCGGTCGGTGTATTGCGCCGAGCGTATAGCCGCAGAGCTTGCCGAACGTTTTGCCGGACGTCAAATCCGTATCCGGCTTGTACACCGTGAGCAACATATTGACGAGTTTCTTTTAAAGTAGAATGCGGATGAAAGCGATGATTTTTGCAGCGGGGCTTGGAACAAGATTGCGTCCGCTGACTGATAGTCTGCCGAAGGCACTGATACCGGTCGGCGGAAAGACTATGCTTGAGCGTGTCATACTGAAACTGCGTGATGCCGGAATAGAGAGGATGGTGATCAATGTGCATCATCATGCGGAGAAGATAAGGGATTTTCTGGCGATGCACAATAATTTCGGGGTTTATATATCAATTTCCGACGAGACGGCGATGCTGCTTGACACCGGGGGAGGGGTAGCTGCCGCCGCTCCGCTTCTGCTCGATGGCGTTGATGAGCCGGTGCTGATACATAATGCGGACATTCTCACCGATTTCCCTCTCGCTGATATGATGGCAGATTTCGGTCTGTCGGATCGCGATGCCTCGTTGCTGATTGCTGACCGTAAGTCATCGCGTGCTCTTCTGTTTGATGGTGACGGCAGGATGAGGGGATGGTGCCGCACGGACGGATCGGAAATACGTCCGGCTGAGCTTGTGGCAGACGGACTTGACCAATATGCTTTCGGTGGCGTGCACATAATCTCGCCACGTGTGATTGAGGCTTTGGTGGAGTATGCCGCTGTGAATAGGAATGTGTTCTCGATTACTGATTTTTATATTGATACCTGTAAGGATTTCAATTATATAGGGTGGCCTCCGGCAGGGCGGTTCGCATGGTTTGACATAGGCAGACCGGCTACTCTTGAGGCCGCACGCATGTGGGCTGATAGCGCTGACGCTGTAAATCATTGACAGTGTGATGGCGGTTTGCAAATGCAAATCGTAGCCTTGTTTATCTTAGCCTTACTTTTTTAGTTTGCTGGGCGGTGGAAATCAGCGCAATGTGAAAATGTTGATAACTTTTTTGGTGAAAAGCTGAAAAAAGGGGATTTGAATATGTAAATTTTCGTCAAAAAGAAGTAATTTTGAGCCTGAATTTCCTTCAATAACCGAGCGCGCAAATGTCAGACGAAGTTTATCATATCCCCGCACTGCTGCAACCCACACTTGAAGCCCTTGAAATCAAGCCCGACGGAGTGTATGTCGACGCTACATTCGGTGGCGGCGGTCATTCGCGTGCGATTCTCGAAAAGCTGGGTCCGGAAGGGCATCTGTACTCGTTTGACCAGGATGAGGAAGCGGTGCGCCGTGCATGGAGTGATCCACGGTTTACCATCGTGTATTCCAATTTCCGCTTTCTGTCGAATTTCATGCGTTTTTATGGAGTGGACCGTGTGGACGGCATACTGGCCGACCTCGGCGTGTCATTCCACCACTTCGATGATTCGTCGCGTGGTTTCTCTTTCCGCTGGACCGGTCCGCTCGATATGCGTATGAACCAACGCGCCACACAGAGCGCTGCGACTTTCCTTGCAGAAGCCACAGAAGAGAAAATCGCGGAGATATTACGCGTGTACGGTGAGGTGAAGCAGGCACGGCGTATGGCTGCGGCGATCGTTAAAGCGCGCGCTACGGCGCCTGTCGATACTGTAGAGCGTCTGCTTGAGATTATAAAGCCGATGATCAATCCGCGTGCGGAGAAGAAAGAGCTTGCAATGGTATTCCAGGCATTGCGCATAGAGGTGAACGGCGAGCTCGATGCGTTGCGTGCTTTCCTTACGCAGAGCGCCTTGCTGCTGTCGGATTCCGGCAGACTCGCTATAATCACATATCATTCACTGGAGGATCGCCTTGTGAAAAACTTTATGCGCGCCGGAAACTTCGGCGGTGAGGTGGAGAAGGATTTCTTCGGACGCACCAATGCTCCGTTGAAACTGCTCACATCCAAACCGATAGTGCCTGATGAAGAGGAGATCGATGCTAATCCACGCTCCAGAAGCGCAAAGCTGCGGGTGGCATGCCGCAATCTGGAATACACGCCCGCTTCCGAACGTTAACTTACAATCCTATATCTTGATCGCATAGCAATGGCAAAGAAGAAAAACAAACGTGACACTTCTCCCTCGATACTTGACCGCCTCATATACGGTCAGGTGATATCGAGTGATTTCTTTGCACACAACTGGCTGATTGTGTTTGGGGTCGTGACCATAATAATGGTCTACATCACCAATAAATACAATTGCCAGACGAAAATGGAAGAGATACGCCGGCTTAACACCGAGCTTGAGATTGTCAAGACCGAACGTGTGCGCGTGCGTTCGGCATACATGAGCAGGATCCGCGAATCGTCGATGCAACAGCTTGTCGATTCGCTCGGTCTCAACCTTCACGTACAGGAACGTCCACCTTATAAATTGGAAGCACGATGAGCGCCAAGAAAAAGAAATCCACACGAAAACATATAATCTCGCGCTACGCTTTCATCGTCGGACTGATGATGATAATCGTGGTCGGTATCGTCTACAACCTTGTAGATACTACGGTTGTCAATGCCGCCGAATGGAACAACAAGGCTATGAAAGAATTGTCGCGCAACGACACTATCGCGCCGGAGCGCGGTAATATTCTTGCCGCCGACGGATCGCTGCTCGCCACAAACCTGCGCTACTACACGGTGCGCATGGATTTCCGCAGCGAGCGATTCATGGAGGTGCGGTACCGTGCGGTGCTTGATACGATAGCCGACAGTATGGCGCGTTACTTCCCGGTGCGTACTGCAAAGGAGTGGCGCGAGCATCTTGCCAAACCGCTTGCAAAGCCTAAGAACAAGCGTCCGCGCGCCTATAAGCTCATAGGCAACATCAGCTATGCCGACTACAAGCGCCTGCGCACGTTCCCGTTCTTCAACATCCCCAACCGTAACCGAAACGGTATATCTATAGAGACACGTATGCGCCGGGTGAACCCTTACGGCGATATGGCACGCCGAAGCATAGGCGGCGTGGGTGCCACGGCAGAATGCAAGGAGGTGCATGGCATCTCAGGACTTGAGATGGCGCTTGATACCCTGTTGTTCGGTAAACCGGGACTGTCGAAAAAGGTGCCCCTCACGAAAGGTATCGTCAACTGGACTGATATCCCTGCGACTCCCGGCTACAATGTCAGGACGACCATCGATATCAAGATGCAGGATATTCTGGAGAATGAGCTTAACGACCGGCTGGAGTTCTGTGATGCCGACTGGGGTGTCGCAGTTCTGATGGATGTAGCCACAGGAGATATAAAGGCGATCTCCAATCTTGAGAAGAATCCTAACGCCGACAACTATATCGAGGGTATGAACCGCGCTGTGCTCGGGTTCGAACCGGGGTCGGTTGTGAAGACAATCTCGATGATGATAGCTCTTGAGGATGGAATTGTAAACAATCTCGACGAGGTGCTGACCACAGGAAGCGCTTTCGCTTACGCCGGCGGGCGTCCGATCACGGATTCCCATGGTGTGGCTTCGCTGACTGTCGCAGAGGTAATAGAGCGTTCGAGTAATATAGGCATGTCGAAGATCATCACCAGAAAATATGATTCCAACCCCGGCGGATTCTATGCACGTCTGAAAGAGATAGGTTTCCTCGAACCGATGCATACCGGCATCGGTGGTGAGCGTGTGCCACGCGTAGACAGCGTTCCGAATAACCGTGGCGGACGCATCGCCTTGTCAAGACAGTGCTACGGCTATGCGACCGAGATACCGCCGCTTTCCACCCTGAGCATTTACAACGCGATAGCAAACGGAGGAAAATATGTGCGTCCGCGTCTGTTCAGCCGTCTTACAAGCGAAACTACCGACTCGATACTCCCTGTCACATACATACGTGACCGCATCTGCTCGGAAGAGAATGCCGCAAAGATGCGCGACATGCTGACGCGTGTCGTCTGGGGCGATCATGGCACCGGACGCAGCTTGCGAAGTGATCTTGTGCGGATAGCCGGAAAGACCGGCACCTGCTACATGATCGAAGGGGGCACATATAACACTTCAAAAAAACGACTTGCATTCTGCGGTTTCTTCCCTGCGGAAAATCCCAAGTATTCCTGCATTGTGCTTGTGTGCAACCCGAAACAGAATGCATTCGGAGCTGCGAGCACGAGCGGTCAGGTGCTGCGCAATGTGGCGCTGAAACTCTATTCGCGCGGAATGCTTGACAACTCTTCCGATTATCGTGCCGAACAGCCGAAGACAGATCCTCCGACACTGTATGCCACTGCGTCGCGCGGAAGGCACAAGACAGTGCGCGAGCGTCTTTCAGTGAGCGGTTCGCGCAAGGTTCTCAAACAGCCTACCGAGGTGAAGTCGGGAGTTCCCGATGTCACCGGCTATGGACTGCGCGATGCTATCGCGGTGCTCGAACAGGCAGGTTATAACGTGGATTTCTCCGGTGTCGGCTATGTAGCCTCGCAGACTCCGTCGCCGGGACATAACAGTGCCCGCGGAACCCGCGTTAAATTAACACTTACAGAATAATATCCTCCACACACAATACAGATTATGAAGTCACTTTCACAACTACTCTCGGCGATAACAGTCGAGGAGATCATAGGGAGCCAGGACAAGATGATAAGCACACTGGTGTGCGACTCACGCAAAGTCGAGCTTGGCTCGCTGTTTGTTGCCGTACGCGGCGTAAATGTCGACGGTCACCGCTTTATCCCAATAGTGACGGTAGCCGGTGTCGCCGCAATTGTGTGCGAGGAACTTCCCGAACGTCTCGAATCGAACATCACATATATCCGTGTGCCGAACAGTGCTGTAGCTCTCGGCTACCTCGCGTCGCAGTGGTATGGAAACCCGTCGCGAGAACTGAAACTTGTGGGCGTGACCGGTACGAATGGTAAGACCACCACGGCTACCCTCATATACGAGATGGCGCGTCTGGAGGGGCACAAGGCTGGCTTGTTAAGCACTGTGTGCAACTATATCGATACGGAGGCAGTGCCTGCCGAGCAGACTACTCCCGATCCGCTGACCCTGAATATGCTGCTGAGGCGCATGGTTGACGCGGGATGCACGTATGCGGCGATGGAGGTAAGCTCGCACGCAGCGCATCAGAACCGCATAGCCGGACTGCATTTTATCGGTGGAATCTTTACCAACCTCACCCGTGACCATCTTGATTACCATAAGACCGTAGAGGCTTACCTGCAGGCAAAGAAATCATTCTTCGACACGCTGCCACGCGATGCTTTCGCGCTGACAAATATAGATGATAAGGTCGGGAATGTCATGCTTCAGAACACTGCCGCCGCTAAATATACATATTCATTGCGAGAGCAGGCTGATTTCACCGGACGCGTCATCGAAAGCCGTCTTGACGGAACACTCATTGCTTTCAACGGCTGTGAGGTTGAAGTTCTGTTCACCGGGCGTTTCAATGCCTACAATCTGACAGCCGTCTACGGGGCATCGATCCTGTTGGGATGGGACAAGGAGCGCGTTCTGGTAGAGATGAGCCGTCTGATTCCCGTCGCAGGACGTTTCCAGGCTTTCCGCTCTGACAAGGGTGTCACCGCGATTGTGGATTATGCTCATACGCCGGATGCCGTGGTTAATGTGCTGTCGGCTATACGTGACATTGTGGGAGCGCGTGGAACCATCATCACCGTTGTAGGTGCAGGTGGCAACCGTGACAAGGGTAAACGCCCGATCATGGCACGTGAGGCGGCATTGCGCAGCGACCGCCTGATACTGACCTCAGACAATCCGCGCGATGAGGATCCCGCCGAAATCATCCATGATATGGAGGAGGGGCTGGATGCCCGTGCGAAAGCGATGACGCTCAGCATAACCGACCGTCGCGAGGCGATACGCACTGCGGTGGCGCTTGCCAAGGATGGTGATGTGATACTAATCGCCGGAAAAGGGCATGAGGATTATCAGGAGATCAAGGGTGTGAAACATCATTTCGACGACCGTGAGACCGTCTGCGAGATCTTCGAGCAGGGTTGAACGGAACAGGATTTTTTATTTGACCGATACGACTGACAGTTAGCTATATGTTATACTATCTATTTGACTATCTTGAACAGACCGGATTCCCCGGCGCACGACTGATGGACTACATCACAGTGCGGTCGGGTGCGGCACTGGTGCTGTCGCTCTTCATAGCGATGGTGTTCGGGCGCAAGATCATCGACCGCCTGCAGCTCATGCAGGTAGGTGAGATAATCCGTGACCTCGGGCTTGAGGGACAGATGCAGAAGAAGGGCACCCCGACAATGGGTGGCGTCATCATCATCATATCTATCCTTGTGCCCTGTCTGCTTGTGGGTAATCTTGGCAGCATCTATATGGCGCTGATGATACTTACAACGGTGTGGCTCGGTTTTCTCGGTTTTCTTGATGACTGGCTGAAGATGAAGCGCCATAACAAAGATGGCATGAGCGGACGGTTCAAGATCGTCGGGCAGGTAGGTCTCGGTCTGATAGTAGCCGCCACGATGTGTTTTAGCCCGAGCATCGTCATGCGTGAGAATGTAGAGACTGTCAGCACTACCGGCGATGAGGTCACAATCACCTACAAGACCGAGGACGTGAAGTCGACACAGACCACTATCCCGTTTGTGAAAAACAATAATTTCGATTACTCATATCTCACTTCGTGGGCGGGTAAATATGCCACTACCGGCGGTTGGATCGTATTCGCGCTTGTCACCATTCTTGTTATCGCCGGAACTTCCAACGGTTCCAACCTGACAGACGGTCTTGACGGATTGTGTACGGGTGTGTCGGCAATCATCGGCACCGCGCTCGCCATAATGGCATACCTCGGTGGCAATATAATCTACTCTTCGTATCTTAATATAATGTATATTCCGGGTAGCGAGGAGCTTGTGGTATTCATGGCTGCGTTCATAGGCGCGCTGATCGGCTTCCTGTGGTACAATGCTTTCCCGGCTCAGGTATTCATGGGCGATACCGGCAGCCTGACCATCGGCGGTATAATAGCGGTGTTCGCCATTCTCATACGTAAGGAACTGCTGATACCGTTGCTTTGCGCCATATTCTTCATTGAAGACCTTTCGGTAATGCTCCAGGTAGCATACTTCAAGATCACCAAGCGGCGCACCGGAACAGGAAAGCGTGTGTTCAAGATGACTCCTCTGCATCACCATTTCCAGAAGCCGGGCAATGCCGGCATAGATGCGCTGATACAGGCGCCGCTTCGTGCCATACCGGAGTCTAAGATCGTAACACGTTTCTGGATTGTGGCAATAATGCTTGCGGCAGTCACGTTTGTAACTTTGAAAATAAGATGATGAAACAAAATAGTATGCCTGATGTAGCCGGACGCCGTCTTGTGGTGCTCGGCGGTGGCGAGAGCGGTGTGGGTGCCGCAGTTCTTGGCAAGGTAAAGGGTATGGATGTGCTGCTCACAGACTCAGGATCAATAGCTCCGCGCTATGCCGCGATACTCGATCAGGAGGGGATAGAGTATGAGCAGGGTGGTCACACAATGGAGCGAGTGCTCGCTGCCGATATAGTGGTGAAAAGTCCCGGCATACCTCCCACGGCACCTGTAGTCAAGGCTATTGTAGAGGCAGGAATTCCGGTGGTGTCGGAGATAGAGTTCGCCGGACGCTTCACTGATGCGAAAATGGTCTGCATCACCGGAAGCAACGGAAAGACGACCACAACGCTCCTCACATATCATATACTGCGTGAGGCAGGGCTTAATGTCGGACTCGCCGGTAATGTGGGGCGCAGTCTCGCCCTTCAGGTGGCACGTGAGAAACATGATGTGTACGTGATCGAGCTGTCGAGTTTCCAACTTGAGAACATGTATGAGTTCAAGGCTAACGTTGCTGTCCTTCTCAATATCACCCCCGATCATCTCGACCGGTATGAGTACAAGATGCAGAACTATGTCAACGCCAAGTTCCGTATCATCCGCAATCTCACCCCCGAGGATGCCATAATCTTCTGGCAGGATGACCCTGTGATCCAGGCGCAGATGAAGCATGTGGTTACGGAGGCACAATTGTATCCATTCTCCGATCACCGTGGACCGCAGTTGCGCGCTTATCTTGACACTGACGACGACGCGGTGGTGTTCGACACTCCGGAGACATCGTTGCGGATGCCCCGCGCCGATCTGTCGCTGAACGGTCTGCATAACCTCTATAATTCTATGGCTGCAGGATTGTCTGCTTGTCTGCTTGATATCCGCAAAGAGGATATACGGCGTGCTCTTTCCGACTTCGAGGGGGTGGAGCACCGTCTTGAGTATGTGGCTGACGTCGACGGCGTGCGCTACATTAACGACTCTAAAGCCACCAATGTCAACTCCTGTTGGTATGCGCTCGAGAGCATGCCTTCAGGCGGTGGAGTTGTGCTGATACTCGGAGGCAAGGACAAGGGGAACGATTATACCGAGATCGAACCGCTTGTGCGGGAGAAGGTGAAGGCGATAGTCTGCATGGGTAAGGACAACACCAAGCTCATGGATTTCTTCTCCGGCAAGGTTCCGGAAATAGTGTCGACCCATTCGCTTGACGAGGCTGTGGTTGAATGTCGGCGTATAGCCTCACCGGGCGATACGGTGCTTCTCTCACCATGTTGCGCGAGCTTCGACCTGTTCAGCAGTTACGAGGATCGTGGACGCAAGTTCAAGGATGCGGTGAAAGCGATGGAGAAGTAACAGTGACACCTGCATCCGTATAGTTTTATCACCTACTTAAACCTGTAGCTTATCTATTTATGGAATCAATGGAAATAAACACCGTCCCTGTCGAGGAGACGGTCATAGCTCCCCCGAAGCCTGTCGCAAAGGCTGTGGCACCGCCCGACAAGCATATCTGGGGCATATATATATTTCTGGTCTTAATATCAATCGTTGAGCTTTACAGCGCCAGCTCGCGCGAGGTAGCATCTTCGTCGATGGGTGTGCTCGGACCGGTGTTCCGTCATCTGCTCATGCTTGTCGCCGGATGTTGCATCATGCTCGGGCTGCAGCGCATACACTACGCAAAGTTGATGGGATGGGTGCATATTTTCGCATTCATCTCGGCTGCTATGATGGTATATGTGATGGTTGCCGGCGATGTGGTCAACGGCGCGCGGCGTTCATTCTCCCTTCTCAGAATAACCATACAGCCGTCGGAATTCCTCAAGCTCGCCGCTGTGCTCGTGATCGCGAAATATACTGCGCGACACATGGAGGCAAACGGTGGCGTGCGCAATTCGGGTATAATATTCCCGGCTGCACTCGTGCTGATGTTCGGCGGACTCCTGATACAGCAGGGTATGACCAATACCATCCTGCTGATGGGAATAAGTCTGTCGATGATGCTCATATCCGGCATACAGATAAAGAAAATCGCTGTAGTGCTCGGAGTGTACGGTGTGTTTGCCGCGATGGGAATGCTTTATCATATAGCAAGCGATGACAAAGCAACTCCGGCACCTCAGGAAGCGCAAGTGGAGCAGGTGGTAGCATCGACCGGTGAACCGGTAGAGCAATCGTCGGGACTGTTCGGACGATTCGGCACCTGGGGAAGTCGCCTGTCGCGACACTTCAATCCTGTTCCACCATATCAGCAGGAACTTAACGCAAAGAACCGTCAAGAACAATATGCGTATATGGCGCAGGCAAACGGTGGCGTATTCGGGGTATTCCCCGGCAATTCACGTGAGACAGCACGCCTTCCGCTCGCTTTCTCCGACTATATCTATGCGATAATCATCGAGGATATGGGGCTGATCGGCGGCTTGTTCGTGATAGTGCTGTATCTATGGCTGTTGGGACGTGCGGCGGCAATAACATTCACGACCAAACATGCGCTGCCCGCACTGCTCGTGCTCGGACTGGCGGTGATGATAGTCTTCCAGGCTCTGTTCCACATGGCTATCGTGAGCGGTTTCTTCCCGGTATCTGGTCAGCCGCTGCCTCTTATTAGTAAGGGTGGAACATCAATATTGATAACATCAATAGCTTTCGGTATAATGCTTAGTGTAAGCCGTTTTGCCGCGCGAAAGAAGACAGCGGCAGAGGATTCGAACGCGCTTCCGGAAGATATGAATGCAAAGAATCCTTCAATGCTTTGATTATAAGCCGATATGGATAAGAATAAAAATCGTAAGCTGCGTGTGCTCGTCAGCGGAGGTGGTACGGGCGGACATATATTTCCGGCGCTTGCCATAGCCAACGCACTACGTCGGCGCAATCCTGAAGCGGAGATACTGTTTGTCGGCGCCGAGGGGCGTATGGAGATGGAACGTGTTCCTGCCGCAGGGTATGATGTCGTAGGACTTCCGGTAGCAGGTTTCGACCGCAAGCGTCTTTGGCGCAATTTCGGTGTCCTGGTCAAGCTCTGGCGCAGTATGCGTCGTGCCCGCAAGGTTCTCGCCGACTTCAAGCCAGACGTGGCAGTAGGGGTAGGGGGATATGCCAGTGGTCCGATGCTAAAGGCGGCACAGCGGCGGGGTATTCCCACGCTCATACAGGAACAGAACTCATACGCGGGAGTGACCAACAAGCTTCTCGCTGCGAAAGCTTCTGCAATATGCACCGCATATCCGGATATGGAGCGCTTTTTCCCCGCTGACAGGATAGTGCTGACGGGCAATCCTGTGCGTGCGGAATTGTTGAAATGCACGCTGACACAAGAGCAGGCTAAGGAAAGTCTCGGTTTTGACGCACGTAAGCCTTTGGTTTTCATTACAGGTGGCAGCCTCGGCGCACGCTCGCTCAATGATGCTGTTGCAGCGTCGTTGCAGCGGATTGTAGATGCCGGTGTGCAGGTAATGTGGCAGACCGGAAAACTCTACATAGACCGTTTCGCTCCTGTGGCTGACGGATTGGAGGGTGTGAAAGCGATGCCGTTTGTTGCGGATATGGCCACAGCCTACCGTGCGGCAGACCTTGTAGTGGCTCGTGCCGGCGCAGGTACGATTTCCGAGCTACAGCTTCTCGGCAAGGCATCAGTTCTTGTTCCGTCGCCTAACGTGGCGGAGGATCATCAGACCAAGAATGCGATGGCACTGTCCACGCATGACGCTGCGGTAATGATTCCTGACCGTGATGTCTCGGCGCGGCTTGCCGATGAAGTCACAGGTCTGCTGGCTGATGGTGAAATGCGCCGTAGCCTTGAGAGAAATGTCGCAGCTATGGCGATGACCGACAGCGACGAACGGATAGTGGATCAATTATTGAAACTTGTCAGTGACTGAAGATATGGAGGACGTGAAGAATTACTATTTCATTGGCGCCGGAGGTATCGGTATGGCGGCTCTGGAGCGATATATGTTGAGCCGCGGCAAGAATGTAGCCGGCTATGACCGCACACCGTCGCAATTGACTGAGGCACTTACAGCAGAGGGTGTAAAGATTACCTTCGGCGGTGAGGCGGAGGAGATATCTGAGGATTTCCGTGATCCGGCGACGACCACTGTGGTCTACACACCTGCCGTGCCGGAATCATTGCCTTTGTTCAGATGGTTCCGCGACAACGGTTTCCGCATAATCAAACGTGCGGCTCTTTTGGGCGAGATCACGCGCATGAGCCGCGGTCTATGTTTTGCCGGTACGCACGGCAAGACCACAACATCATCGATGGCTGCACATATCCTACATTCGTCACCGACAGGGTGCTCTGCATTCCTTGGTGGAGTGCTGCGTAACTATGGAACCAACTTCCTGCTCAGCGACACATCGCCTTACACAGTCATAGAGGCTGATGAATATGACCGCTCGTTTCATCATCTGCGCCCTTACATAGCGGTAATTACTGCTACCGACCCTGATCATCTCGACATTTACGGTACGGAAGAGGCTTATCTGGAGAGTTTCGCCCATTTTACCGAACTCATTCAGCCCGGCGGCAGTCTTGTGGTTCACACAGGGCTGAAACTGCAGCCGAGGACGGCGGATGGTGTGGGTGTTAACACATATTCACGTGATGAAGGCGATTTCCATGCAGCTCGGATCAGACACGAGGATGGTACGATACGCTTCGATTTCATATATCCGGAGGGAGAGATAAAAGATATGGAACTTGGAGTGCCGGTGGAGATAAATATCGAGAATGCAATAGCCGCTCTCGCTGCCGTATATCTTGCCGGAGAGCTGGACGCGGTGTCGGCACGGGCGGCGCTCGCCTCGTTCATGGGACCGAAACGCCGCTTTGAGTTCTATCTGCGTGAGCCGGGACCTGACGGACGTGCTGTCATTGATGATTACGCGCATCATCCCGACGAATTGCGCGCTTCGATCACATCAGTGCGCGCGCTTTATCCGTCGCGGCATCTGACGGTTGCATTCCAGCCGCATCTGTATTCACGCACGCGTGATTTCGCACCGGAGTTTGCCGCGGCGCTTTCGCTTGCCGATTCCGTGGTGCTTCTCGACATATATCCGGCGCGTGAGGAGCCGATTCCGGGAGTCAGCTCCAAACTGATCTTCGATGCTGTGACAGCAGCCGACAAAGTGATGATCAGCAAAGAAGATTTGACAGAAACGCTAAAAAATCGTAACTTTGACATTCTTCTCACAGCAGGTGCCGGCGACATAGTCGATCTTGTACCTGAAATTGTTGCAAACGCCACGAAATGAGCATTCAAGAACAGCCACAGGAAGTGAACGTGTCAGAACTGACGCCGGGGCAACTGCGCCGTCGCAAGCGTCAACGCCGCCGCGCGTTGATACATTGCGTGCTGTCGCTTGTCCTGCTGGTGTATCTTGTAGTGGCTCTCACGCTTACGTCGGAAGCCGGCGATGCGCGTGTGTGCACAGGATTCCGTATAGCTGTCAACGACACCGCATCGTTCCGTTTTGTGACCCCTGCCGAACTTGGGCGTGAGCTCGGCTCGCTTCCCGCCAATGCCAAGGGGATGCGGTTGCTCGACATTGATACCGACAGCATAGAGCACCTGCTGTCGCATATCGACAAGATCGAGGATGCCGAGGTGGTGCGTCTGTCGGACGGGCAGATACTTGTGACCGTGAATCCCATGCACCCTGTGGCAAGGATTTTCGATGGCAAAGGATCCTACTATATAAACCGCGACGGAAAGCGTATATCGGCTGACGCCCGATATCATGTGGATGTTC
Source organism: uncultured Muribaculaceae bacterium (assembly GCA_910587425.1). Lineage (GTDB taxonomy): Bacteria > Bacteroidota > Bacteroidia > Bacteroidales > Muribaculaceae > Paramuribaculum. The sequence continues at coordinate 22,720 of CAJUKU010000005.1, read as the reverse complement.
CGCTGATACAAGGGCACTTTGCCGACTCGACATTCACGCCGATGCAACTTCTTCCGCTCATAGACTACATAGCCGCCGATACGCTTTGGAACTCATTGATCTCGATGGTCAAGGTAGATTCTCCGACGGATGTGCTGTTGATTCCGATAGTACGCGGACAGGTGATCAATTTCGGCGAGCCGAAGGACTTCGAGAGCAAATTCCGACGTCTGCACCGCACATATACGGAGGTACTTCCTGTGAAAGGGTGGAACTACTATGATACTATTTCCGTTAAATGGGGAGGGCAGATTGTGGCGACACGACGGCATAAGAAGCTCCCGCAGCCCCGCATCCTATCGGAGGAGGAAGAGGAGCAGGTGGATGTCGGCACGATGCTTGCCGGCGATCATGTGGCTCCCGGTCAAGCCATTCCCGGACATGCGGCGAAGGACGACAAGATAATCCCTGCGGCAAAGAAAAAGCACTGACCGACAGCAAGAATACTCATACCCAACCACACAATAACAACATACTCACCACGATAAGCAACACCACAACATAATATGGACGACAAACACATAATAGCCATCGAAATCGGCAGCTCCAAGATCAAGGGAGCCATAGGCAGTGTCGATGCCTCCGGAACCGTCACGGTAAAGGCTGTGGAGGAGATGCCGCTCATCGATAGCGTCCGCTACGGACAGCTCGGCAACGTGGCTAATGCCGCCACGACGCTGCGCAACATCATTCTGAAAATAGAGAATCGCATGGCACCCCGTAAAGTCGAGGGAGTTTATGTGGCTGTCGGCGGTCGGTCGCTGACGGCGGTCGAAAAAGAGGTGACGCGTCGTCTGCCTTCCGACACGGAGGTGACCGATGCTCTGATCTCCGCGCTCAAGAACGAGGCTGCCGGTGCAGGTGTGCCTGATCGTGAGATCCTATGTGTGGAGCCAAGGGAATTTACCATTGACGATGTGCGCGCCGAGCAGCCTGTGGGTATGTACGGTTCGGAGATCCGTATGCGTGCCGGACTTGTCGTGTGCCGTCCGCAGATGAAAAACAATCTGCCGCGTCTCTTTGAGGAGAAACTGCAACTGCGGGTGAACGGCTACATAGTGCGTCAGCTGGCGCTTGCCGATCTGGTGCTCAATTCGGATGAGATGAAGCTGGGCTGTATGCTTGTCGACTTCGGTGCCGAGACAACGACTGTTTCGGTCTACAAGGGTGGACACATGCAGTATCTTGCCACGCTCCCGTTGGGTTCGCGCAACATTACGCGCGACATCACGCAGCTCAACTGCGTGGAGGAGGATGCCGAGACTCTCAAATGCACACGCGGAACTGCATATTCCGACAGCGAGGGAATGCAGACAGATGATGTGCGGCTTTCGGAGCTCAACAATTATGTGTCGCATCGCGTCGCGGAGATAATACTGAACATACGCGAGCAGGTGAAACTCGCCGGTTTCACGCCGTCGGAGCTTCCGTCGGGCATCATAATCGTCGGGGGCGGCAACAAGCTCAACGGATTCAACGACCGTCTGCAGAAGGAGTCGAACATGCCTGTCCGCACCGGAACATCCATTTCACCGTCAGTGCGCATAGCCGATGGGCGGATATCGCCCAACGACGCGGTCGATGTTATAGCTGTGTTGCTTGCCGCCGCACGTATGAATCCGCAGGAATGCCTGTCGGAGATCGTTGTGGAGGAACCGGAAGAGATACAGACTTCTGATACGGATACCGATGATGATGAGGATTTCGTGACCGAGTCTCCTAAGAAATCCTGGAGTCTTGGCGACTTCATACGCAGCGTATCGAAAAAAATAATAGATGTCGACGATCCGGGAAGTGAAGGATCGCTCGAAGATGATGAGGACGCATGATGAGTCATGAAGTCCGCCAATAACGAATAAACAGAAACTCTCACCAAGCAATATCGACATAATCACATGCCAGACGAAATATACGAATCGCTCGATGCTGAGACGCTCGCGCAGAAATTCGACAGCAACAACGACCTCGACACAGGTAATCTGCCTGTCATCATCAAGGCTATAGGCGTAGGTGGCGGCGGAGGTAATGCCGTCGGACACATGTACAAACAGGGTATCCAGGATGTGAAGTTCGTGGTGCTCAATACAGACCGCCAGGCTCTTCTTGCCTCGCCCGTGCCTGAAAAGGTGATGATCGGTGCCGGCAGGGGAGTGGGAGGCAAGCCTGAAAAGGGAGCCGAGGTGGCTGAAAGCTCCATAGAGAAGATCCGCGCGCTTTTTGACGACGGCACATGCATGGTGTTTATCACAGCCGGAATGGGCGGTGGTACAGGCACAGGTGCCGCGCCGGTTGTGGCACGTGAGGCGCAGGCAAAAGGGATCCTCACCATAGGTATCGTCACCATACCGTATTATTTCGAGGGTGACCGCAAGATAGCCTCTGCTCTCAAAGGCACATACGAGATGGCTAAATACGTGGACTCGCTGCTGATTATAAACAACGAGAGGCTCATCGAGATCTATGGTGACCTGTCGTTTGAGGACGCATTCGCCAAGAGCGATGACACGCTGCTTATGGCTGCCCGCTCGATATCCGAACTGATCACAGGCGACGGATATATCAACCTTGACTTCGAGGATGTGAAGAGCACGCTGACAAAGGGTGGTGCGGCGATCATATCCACCGGATATGGCGATGGCGAGTCGCGCGTGAAGGATGCTATCAAGAATGCCCTTGAGTCACCGCTGCTCAGTAACCATGATATTCTCGGAGCACAGCGTCTGCTGTTCAACCTCTATTATAATCCTAAGGCGGAGGTCAAGTTCCTCATGCGCGAGATGCAGGAGTTCACCGATTTCGTGCAGGGACTGAACCGCGAGATCGAGGTGATATGGGGCGTGAAATTCGACGAGTCGCTCGGAAACCAGGTGAAGGTGACAATTCTCGCGGCAGGATTCGACGTCACAATCCGTGATGAGGAGGCAGAGATAATCCAGGAGCGTAAAAAGGAACGCGCGGCTGCCGAGACAGTGTCTGCTTCAACCCCTACGGCTATCGAGAGTGCCATACAGAAAGAATATGGCAATCGTGTGGAGCAGTACCGCAGCAATTACATAACCCTTACGCCGGCACAGATGGATGATGATGCTGTGATCGATATTCTTGAGAAATCACCGGCTTACAACCGTGATAAGAAGATAGTCGACGATGTGAAGCGGCGCGGACAGGCTCAGAAGCCGCAGATGTCGCAGCGCGCCCAGAAGACTCCCGACGGCGGCATCAGCATCGACTTCACTTGAAGAATCAACCCTACATAATAAACTTCAGGAGCTGTGCCTTTTGGCACAGCTCCTGAAGTTTATTATATGGTATGTCAGTTCGGTGGGTCAGAAGATATCGAGCTCGGCTATGGCGGCTACTTCGCTGTCGCCGGCAATGTGGGTGGCATTTATGCGGATGTAGCGGGCGCGTACAGGTTTCTTGAACCAATGGTAGCGTGTCACAGGGTCGTTTATGAGGTTTCCGAACTCAAAATCGCCTACGTTGCGCCATTTCTTGCCGTCGTCGCTCACCTGCACGTTACCTTGTTCGATCATGCCCTCACCGCCGGCGGCAGTCTGCGGTGTGTATGCAAAACCACGCATCTGCTGTGCAGTATCCATGTCGACGGCAATCCATGCTCCGGGCATCTCACCGCTCACCCAGAATGTGCGCGGATTGGCGTCAAGTATAGCCTCTGCAGGATATTTCTCATCTTTCTCACCGCTCTTTCCTGATACTGTCCATCCTTTCTTCACGTAACCGTACTGCTGTTCCATGACGGGGCTTTGTTCACCTCCGAGTACGGATATAGCCTTGACAGTAATGTTGTCGGCGACAAATGGTGCGGTATATACAGGTGAGGAGGTGGTCGGAACCGTACCGTCGGTAGTGTAATATATCACCGCTCCGGCGCTGAGATGCGCGGCAGCATCGTCACCGAAACCGCCACGGCGGGGAGCGATGGTCACCTCACCCTCTGCATTGCGTGATGATGCGAGCTCGGGCGCATGCGCTTTATAGCGGTATGCTCCTATGGTGCTGATTGAGGGGGTGGCACGCTGGGCGATGATGCGCAGACGTATGCTGTCGGTCGTCACATCGGGGAATCGCAGGGTGCGTTTGTAGCCGATATTTGTGGCATTTGCTATCTGTTTCCATTCACCGTCGATCCATGCGTCGAGAGCATGTTCCTCCACGCGCTCGCCGTTGACAGCCACTGCTTCCTGGAGCATGAGGCGGTTGAATGTTGTGGGTCGGTCAAAGCGTATCACTATCGGACCGTTGACTTCGATGGCTGTACGGTTGTTGCCGTCGGTCAGTTCCGAAGGTGCGGATGAGCCTTTTAGCAGGTCGTCGGTATATGTGTCGCGTATGCGGCGTCCTACTTCGGCGAGTACAGTCGAATCACGCTGTGAGAAGCGTCCGTCGCGCGACGGCGGGATATTCAGCAGGAGTATTGAATTGCCGAGTGCCGCGCGCTCGTACATGTCGAACACATCGTCGGCGGAGCGTACGCGCTGGCGGTCATCATCGCGGTAGAACCATCCGTCGCGGATCGATACGTCGGTCTCGGCGGGCTGGTAGTGGAGGTAGTTAGCCTCGAAAAGACGGTCACGGCTGCCGAGATCTTCTTTTGTCATGTCGGGGAAGAAGTTCATGGTGTCGGGATCGGCGGGATATGCCACAACATTCCATTCGGTGTCGCGTGTGCGCCCTGCCTCGTTGCCGCACCACCGTGTGCCCTCCTTCCCGAAAATCACAGCCTCCGGCGCAAGAGTGTTTATCAAGCGTTTCCATGCCTGATAATTATATGTCTGTCCGCCTTTGCGCTTGGGGTGCGCGCCGTCAAACCATACCTCATGTATGGGACCGTATTCGGTAAGCAGTTCGTAAAGCTGGTTGAGGAAGTATTCGTTGTAATCGTCGACGACGAACTGGAATGTGTCGGTGCGCTCGAACGGGCGTCCTTCCACCTGGCGGGGAATAGTGCGCAGAGTCTTTTTGCTGAGGTTGCCGTACAGTCCGTCGGGGCTCTCTATATGGTAAAGGTCGGCAGGAGAAAGGTACACTCCTAATTTCATGCCGTACTTGCGGCATGATTCCGAGAGGTCGCGAAGGATGTCGCCCTGACCGTCACAGAAACCGGACGACATGATGCCATGCTTCGTGTACCGGCTTTGCCATAGCACGAAACCATCGTGATGTTTTACGGTGATGATCACCATCTTCATGCCGGCATCCTTCATGGTGCGCACCCACTGGTCGGTGTCGAGCTGCTTGAGGTCGAACACCTTCGGGTCTTCAATGCCGTTGCCCCACTCGCGTCGGGTGAAGGTGTTAGGTCCGATATGTATAAACGCGATGAATTCGTTCTCAAGTGCACTCATCTGCCTGCTGTCAGGCACAATATGAACGGCTTTATCAATAATGCGTTCGTGGGAGTCTGATGGATCAATCTTGATAGTGTTGACAAATTCCAACGGCGTCTGAGCTATAGCCGTCGCTGCGGTAGCCAACATCATTGATATTATGAGATGTCGTTTCATGATATTCTCGATGTTTTTTAGGTTGGATATCGCAAAGTTAACAAATAACCGTCAGATTTGAAAATATATGTGTGCGGTTTGTCTCAAACTGACGCTTTTTGATTACTTTTGCATATTGGATTATAACCTAATACTAATATAATATATGACCATGAGAAAAGTATTGCCAGCAATGGCATTAGTTCTGGTATCGGTCTCAGCCGAAGCGGCGACCCGTTGGGTCAATCCGTTGAAGCAGGATTATTATACGGTACAGAACCAGGCTTGGGAAAATGAGATAGGAAAGAGTTTCGTGCGTCTGCCTGACCGTGCGGAGCAGAGCGTGCGCAAACCTCTGTGGGATCTTTCGCGCAACTCGGCTGGTCTGTCGCTGAACTTCGTAACAGACGCTCCGTCGGTGACTGTACGCTATACGGTCGACGGTCAGCACTCAATGCCGCACATGTCAGCAACCGGTGTGACGGGCGTAGATATGTATCGTGTGAATGCTGACGGCAAGGAGGATTACTGTTTCGGCAGTTACTCGTTCGGAGATACCATTACATACCGATATTCCGGACTGCCGGCAGGATCAGGGGAGTATCACCTGAATCTTCCGCTATACAATACGGTGAAGTGGTTGGAAGTCGGTGTTCCTGACACCTGCTCTTTCCGTTTCCTCGAACGCAACGATGCTAAGCCGGTCGTTGTATATGGTACTTCGATCGCTCAGGGAGCATGTTCATCACGTCCTGGCATGTCGTGGGTCAATATAGTACGCCGTGAACTCGGAATGCCTGTTGTCAATCTCGGTTTCTCCGGCAACGGACGTCTTGAACCTGAGATGATTTCCTTAATAAGCGAGATTGATGCATCGCTTTATCTGCTCGACTGCATGCCGAACCTCACACCTAAATCGGAGGATGAGGTCTACAATCTTGTCCTGGATGCCGTGCATAGTCTGCGGGCAAAACATTCTACTCCGATTCTTCTGGTAGAACATGCCGGTTACAGCAACGCTCCGACAAATGCCGGACAGCTTGCGCTCTACGAGAGGCTGAATGCCGGTCAGCGCCGTGCATTCGAGCAGCTGCAGAGCGAGGGTGTGCCGAATCTGTATTATATTACTCATGATGAGATCAACATGCCTGCCGACGGGTGGGTGGATTATGTGCATCCCACCGATCTTGGCGCGCAGCGTCAGGCTGATGTCGTGGCTCCGCGTATACGCGCCATACTGAATATGCGCTGATTCTTTATCACGTATACAGACAATGGCAAAGGCGCTGACCTCGGTAGAGGTAGCGCCTTTGTCATATCTTCGCTGCTGCAGTGCAGCTATGGGGTCTATATCTTAGCCCGGGATGATAGCCTCGCTGGGGCAAACCTCAGCGCAAGAGCCGCACTCGATGCAGGTGTCGGGATCGATGTGGTAGATATCGCCCTCAGAGATAGCCTCTACGGGGCAAACGGGAAGGCAAGTGCCGCAAGCGACACATTTGTCGGTGATTACGTAAGCCATAATTTCTTAATAATGTGGATAATATACGTTGTGTTTTCGGTATGCGCAGGCAGACTCAGTACTGACGCCCGCGTTTTATGTGTGCAAAAGTAATTGATTTCGGTGAAAGTTGATGCTTTCGGGCTATGTTTTTTTCAAAAAAAGTTGAAAAAACTCGGCAAAAATGTTTCTCTCGAACGGCAACCGGCTGTGAGATACGCAGTTCAGTCTGTCACCAACTCCATGCCGCGTATTATAGCCTGCCTGTTGAGATCCAGAAGGTTGTGGTGACGTTCTGGAAGCACTTTTTTCAGCCCCGCCATAACGCTATCGATCGGCACTATACCTGTTATCTTCAGTATCGCTCCGAGAACCACCATGTTGTAGGTCTTAGAGCTCTTCATGTCGAACGTAGCCTCCATTGCATCTATGCGGTGCACGGTGATGTCGGTACGCTGCGGCGCGCGGTGTATGCCGTAGGGGTCATATATCAGTGTCCCGCCCGGTTTCACTTTCTCTTCGAATTTGTCGAGGCTTTGCTGGTTGAGTATCACAGCGGTGTCGAACGTGTCGAGCACAGGCGAGCTGATCGGGGAATCGGAAAGGATCACTGTCACATTCGCAGTGCCTCCACGCTGTTCCGGACCGTACGACGGCATCCATGTGACTTCAAGATTATCCATGAGTCCTGCATAAGCGAGGATCTTACCCATTGACAGGATTCCCTGACCTCCGAATCCTGCCATTATTATCTCTTGTTTCATTGCTGTGGAGTCTTAAGATCGCCTAACGGGTAGGCAGGGAACATGTTTTCGACCATCCATTTGTTGGCGTCGGCAGGTGAGAGTTTCCAGCCACTGTTGCATGTGCTGACTATCTCCACCACCGATGTGCCCATTCCGTTCATGCTGTTCTCGAATGCCTGGCGTATTGCCGCTTTAGCCTTACGTACTGCCGCGGGGGTATGCACAGCCTGACGGGTCACGTAGCATGTTCCTTCGAGTTTCGCCATGAGGTCGGTTATCTTGAGCGGGTGTCCGTTCAGGTCAACTCTACGTCCGTAAGGGGTGGTGGATGTCACCATACCTTCGAGCGTGGTTGGCGCCATCTGTCCTCCGGTCATGCCATATATGGCGTTGTTGATGAAAATTATGGCTATGTTCTCGCCGCGGTTTGCCGCATGTATTGTCTCAGCGGTTCCAATGGCGGCGAGGTCACCGTCGCCCTGATATGTGAAGACGAGCCTGTCGGGATTAAGCCGTTTTGCCGCAGTAGCGACAGCCGGGGCGCGACCGTGTGCCGCTTCAATCCAGTCGATATCTACGTAATTGTATGCGAACACCGCGCAACCTACCGGTGCGATGCCGATGGCGATATGCTCGGCACCCATCTCCTCTATGACTTCTGCCACAAGACGGTGCACGACTCCGTGCGAGCATCCGGGGCAGTAGTGCATGTTGTTGTCGTTGAGCAGCCGTGGCTTGCATGCCACGATGTTTTCCGGTCGGCGTATATCTTCTTTATCCATTTTATTGTCTGTCACTCTGTTCAGCTGATAAATTCACGATGGAACGCATCAAGCACTTCCTGCGGATTGGGGACTATTCCTCCGAGACGCCCGAAGTGACGTATCGGAAGCTGACGTGCGGCAGCAAGACGCACATCCTCTATCATCTGTCCGGCATTGAGCTCAACCACCAGAATTCCTTTGACTTTTGCGGCAAGGCGTTCAACTGCTTCCGATGGGAAGGGCCACAGGGTGATAGGTCGCAGGAGTCCGATGCGTATTCCCTGAGCGCGTGCATCCTCAATAGCTTTGAGGCAGATTCGCGCTATGGATCCGAACGCAACGATGAGATAATCGGCATCGTCGGTGTAGAACTCCTCGTAACGCGCTTCGTTGCGCTCTATCTCGCGGTATGTACGCTGATAACGCTCGTTGTGCTCCTCCATCTTGTAGCTGTCGAGCTCCAGTGTGGTCATTATATTGGGTTTCCTTCCCTCCGGACGTCCGGTGACAGCCCAAGGACACTGCTTGCGTATCTCTTCCTCCGAGCGGCGCGGGCGCGGGGCGGGTAGCTTCACCTTCTCCATCATCTGCCCGACAATGCCGTCGGCAAGTATCATCGCCGGGGTGCGGTATTTGAATGCAAGATCGAATCCGAGACCGACAAAGTCAGCCATTTCCTGTACTGACGACGGTGCGAGGACTATGAAATGATAGTCGCCGTGTCCACCACCTTTGGTTGCCTGGAAGTAATCAGCCTGCGACGGATGGATAGTGCCGAGTCCGGGACCGCCACGCATCACGTTGACAACGAGTGCGGGAAGTTCGCCGGCGGCGATATATGACAGTCCCTCCTGCATCAGGCTGACACCAGGACTGGATGATGATGTCATGACTGCTTTTCCGGTAGCGGCACCGCCGTAGACCATGTTGATGGCAGCGACTTCGCTTTCTGCCTGAAGCACCACCATACCGGTGGTTTCCCATGGCATCAGCGCTTCGAGAGTCTCGAGCACCTCGCTCTGGGGGGTTATGGGGTAGCCGAAGTAGCCATCCACGCCGTAACGTATGGCGGCGTGTGCTATCGCTTCGTTACCTTTCATTAATCGGATTTCTTCTTCCATGTCTGGGGTAATGGGGTCTGTGAGATGAGGTGGTGTCAGTGTGTCGTGAGACTTATTCGCGGTTCATTACACGATAGACGGTAATGCAACCGTCGGGGCACACGGTGGCACATGCGGCACATCCTATGCATGCATCGGCATTAGCCGCAAATGCATAGTGGTAGCCACGATTGTTCACCTCTTTTGGCTGTAGTGAGAGTACATCGCAAGGGCAGGTGACAACACATAGGTCGCAGCCTTTGCAACGTTCTTCATTTATGTCGACAGCTCCTTTAACTTTTGCCATTAAATTATTGGTTGTTTCTGTTCCGAGTGCAAAAGTATGAAAATTTTGCTATGTTTCGGTATTTTAACACAACCTTAACCTATGGCACATTTCGGTGCGGAATGTGCCGATAGATTGGGGTCGTTAGATAGTATTCAGTGTCAGATTTTCATCTGTGTTATGCGTACCCGCTTGTTCTTTAACTTGAAAGGTGCTACAGCGGCTGCGGTCTCACGCGACTTGTCGCGTGGCACGGCTACAAGTGTCTGATGATCGGACAGTGATATGGGTCCGATCTCGTCGCTGCTGAGCTGTGTGTGTGCCATGAGGAAACCTACTACATCGGCGCGCGATATTTTCTCCTTTCGCCCTGCATTGATGTGCAATGTCGCTTTTGCTGCAGGAAGAGTGGAGCACTCCGGCGCTGTCGGGTTCCATGTGCGTGTGGCGTTAATGTAGCCGGGTATGGAATCAGCCTCGGATGTTATGATGTAGACAGTACCGTCGGCACCGTTTCTGGCTGTACGTCCGTTGCGGTGTGTCCAAGCCTCCGGCGATGTTGGCAGGTGATAGTGTATGACTGCATCGAGCCCGGCTATGTCAAGTCCGCGTGCGGCAAGATCGGTCGCGACAAGCACACGTGCTGAGCCGTTGGCAAGCATTGTCAGGGCATTCTCACGATCATTCTGATCAAGACCTCCGTGGTAAAGAGCGGCATCTATTCCGCCGCGCCGCAGCAACATATATGTGCGTTCGGCGCTCTCTCTGTGATTGACAAACACTATGGCTTTCTGCGGCTGCAGTGCGAGTAGGGTGTCGATGAGTGTCTGTGCCTTGTCGCGTGCCGGACTCTGTATTTCCACTACGTCTGCTTCCTTTGAATTTGTGTCGCTCCCTGAATGGTCGAAATCAACAAAGTCATTGGCGCCAAGCCATGAGGGCGGTTCTGAAATAGGTGTGGCTGAAGTGAGCACGAGATGGCGTACGGCTGTCATTGCACGACGCAGACGGCGCATATCATCCTCAAATCCCAATTCAAGAGATTTGTCATATTCATCAATCACGAGTATGGTAGCAGCGGATAGATCCACGCGGCGTCGGTTCAGATGATCAAGCAATCTGCCTGGGGTAGCAACAATTATGTCGGGTACCGGGGTCAGGCTTTTGGTTTCATCATCTACGGAATGACCTCCGTAGAGTGTAACGGTCTTCAGCCCATCGGCAAGTTTGCGGATCACATCCGATACTTGCAGCGCCAGTTCGCGTGACGGCACGATCACGACCCCTTGCACGTTTCCCGTCGGTCGGGTTATGCGCCGGAGCATGTAGCCTGCAAATGCTATTGTCTTACCGGAGCCGGTCGGCGCGGCAAGACGTACTGAACAAGCATCAGTGCCAAGCAGCTCATTCTGCATCGGGCGCAGCTCATTGATCTGCATTTTCTCGGCGAGCCGGCGTGTGAAATCCTTATATGTCATGATAGTATAGTCCTTGAACGGTTATCAATGCCTGTGTCGTAGGATGTCGGCAAGCTCAGCGACCCCCTCGGAGGCGGTTTTTGCTATGACGTGCACGGATTCCGGGACGGCGGCTGGATGCGGATCTATGTAATATGTAGGAACTCCCGGTCGGACATATCTCAGCAATGCTGCCGCGGGGTAGACGGAGAGTGTGGTGCCTATGACCACGAATATATCCGCCTGTTCGACAAGCTCTACCGCACGTCCGAATTCCGGTACATCCTCCTGGAAGAACACTATGTGCGGACGCAGATGCCTGCCATCGGCGTCAACTGAATCGGGCGATGTGTCGAGATGCTCCGCATCAAGCTCGTAAATGCGGTAAGGCGGATCGATGGTGCGCACTTTCATGAGTTCACCGTGCAGATGCACGATGTTTTTGCTCCCGGCACGCTCGTGGAGATTGTCGACATTCTGTGTTATCACATACACGTCGAAATCTTTCTCAAGATCGACAATGCCACGATGAGCGGCATTCGGAAGCGCCGCTATTAGCTCATGCCGGCGCGCGTTGTAGAAGTCGTGTATGAGCTGTGGATTGCGCGCGAATCCGTCGGCACTTGCCACATCCATCACGTTATGGTTCTCCCACAGTCCGCCGCTGTCGCGGAATGTCTTGATGCCACTTTCGGCGCTGATACCTGCTCCGGTGGATATTACGAGTTTAGGCTTGTTCATTTTCTGTTGTTTCGGGAATTCTGAATATAGAGAAATTCACGCTGCCGTAAGCTCTGTGCTGCATGAAATGCGGCAGTGATGAGAAGTCATGCTTACGTGAATGCTCTATAATGAAAATGGATCCGGGATGCAGAAGGTTCGATTTCAGTACACGCTCGGGAATTTCCGCAAAACCTTCCATGTCGTAGGGGGGATCTGCAAAAACGAAATCGAACGGTTGTGATGCCGCTTCAATGAAACGGAGTGCGTCGCCACGCACCAGATGCAGGTTGTTGGCTCCGAGTGTTTTCGCCGTGCGCGCTATGAATCCTGACTGTGTCGGTGCTTTCTCGACAGCAGTGACTGATGCTGCCTCACGCGATAGCAGCTCGAATGTGATGGCTCCTGTGCCGGCAAAAAGATCAAGTGCACGGATCCCTTCGATGTCGATAAGATTCTCAATGACGTTGAATATGTTTTCGCGCGCGAAGTCGGTGGTGGGGCGTGCGGTTATGTTGGTAGGCACATCGAAACGTCGCCTGCCGTATTTGCCTCGTATTATTCGCATGGGTAAGAGGTTAGAAGAGTGGTTACCGTATGGTGGAATCTGGCAGCTTCCTTGCCGAGCAGGCAAAGACGTGGAGGTGTGATGACACGTTCGATATTTGTGACGTAGGGTGTCAATGCCTCGGCTATGTTCGGTAGATTATGATGTGTGCCGCAGATCTTCAGTGTGCCGCAGTCGGGTGCGAGGGCAAGTGTGGCGCGGCTCGCCATTACATAATATGCGGCATCAATGGGATGGGTGTAGGCGAATTGATTAGCCATGAGCAGGTTCCCATTGCGTGCGGCAGCGACGGTAATGATTCCGGGTGTGTCGGCTACTACTGTCATGACGGTTGAGTTTCGCGCCAGGGCGGTTGTCTCGGCAGCCGTGATGGCGAGAGGATGATGTATGTGCACGCCGAAGAAGGTTCTGCGGAGAAAAGCCTCGAGTTGCGAGTCGATAGTGGAGGCGAATGTGGCGCCTCCTATCTCCAAGCGACCACATAGTGCGGGTTGCTCTGTGGGTTCTGAGCCGGTGCATATTCCTATAAGGTCGATTAACTGGTCATCATCTGCAGGGGTGGCGCATTGCGGAATGAGTGCAATGCGTTCGCTGTCGGTGATCACGTCGATACGCCGGAAGTCGCACAGCAGCAGAGGATTGTCGTAAACGGCATCCTCAATAGCTTTCAGGCGTGATGTCGCGTCGGCGCTCAGCGTTATTGACCGCCATACCGGCGGTTCGCCGGGAGCGGGTGGCACGAGTGCCACATACAGCCGCGTTTGACCGATCTGCAGCACGCATCGCCACAGTTCTGGCTGGGTTATCATGTCGGGTGTCAGGGCGGTTTCCATGAGATCTGATTCTAAACAAACAGCAGTACGAGAATCTGGGCTATAACGACGCGTGTGAACATTGCAAGCGGGTAAACTGTCGCATAACTTACCGCAGGGTTGTCGCCAGGGATAGTTGCAGTGGAGTAGTCGAGTGCCATGGGATTAGCCATAGCGCCGCACACCATGCCGCATGCTGAACCGAAGTCGAGACGACTCAGCCGCATAGCCGCCCATATCATCAGCATTGAGGGGAGGAATGTGATGATGAATCCGGTAGCGATCCACAGGAGTCCGTCGGCACGGAGTATGGTGTCGAGGAAATGTGCGCCGGCATCGAGTCCGAGACAAGCGAGGTAAAGCGACAGTCCTATGCCGCGGAGCATGAGGTTGGCACTGCGGGTGGTGAATGTGACCATACGGAACTGAGGACCGAAGCGTCCCATCAGTATGCCGACTATGATCGGTCCGCCGGCAAGTCCGAGTTTCACGGGTGCGGAAACACCGGGTATCATGAATGGTACTGATCCGAGTAACAGTCCAAGTACAATGCCGACAAAAATCACGGCGAGATTCGGATCCTTGAGGGCGTTGACCGTATTTCCGAGCAGTCGCTCGACATTGTCTACCGCCTTAGCTTCGCCGACGACCGTCAGGCGGTCGCCGAGCTGCAGCACGAGTCCGGGTGTGGCAAGAAGTTTAACTCCACTGCGGAGCACACGGCTTATATTGATTCCATAACTGTTGCGCAGACGAAGCGATCCGAGGCGCTTGCCATTAATCTCAGGTCGGCTCACTACTATGTGGCGTGATATCAGTGAGCTGTCTATCGCATTCCAGTCGATATCGTCGGTATTCCAATCAGTCTGTTCCTGTTCGCCGAATAATACGGTCAGTGCCTTGACATCTTTTTCGGTGGTGACCACAAGCAGCCGGTCGCCTTCCAGAAGCACGGTGTCGGAAGTAGGAATGCTTACGGCACCTTGTCGCCAAAGGCGTGATATTACAAATTTTGGCTGTATCAGCTGTGCGGCATTACGGATTGTCATTCCGAATACTGCGGGATTATGTATCTGAAACGCGGCTATGTAGGTGCGGTTCGTGTCGTCGTGGTCGCCGGAGTCGATATCTGTGGGGCGCACAGCCATTTTTCTGATGAGCACAATGGCTATTATGACACCGATAACTCCGAGAGGGTAGGTGACAGCACAACTCAGCGCAGCTCCGCTTGCCGACACTCCCAACTGCTGCAGCGCTTGCTGGGCTGCGCCGAGCGAGGGGGTATTGGTGGTGGCTCCGGCTATGATTCCGACCATATCAGCCATTGGTACGCTGAGCAGCGCGGACAGTGCTACGGCAAGGAGTGTACCTCCGAATACAAGGGCGAGGCTGAGCAGGTTCAGGCGAACTCCTCCGGTGCGGAACGAACTGAAGAATCCCGGACCGACTTTCAGCCCGAGCTCGTATACAAACAGCACAAGTCCGAAGCTTTCGGCGTATAGGAGCATGCTGTGATCTATGGCGAGTCCGAAATGTCCGGCAAGGATGCCTGCGAAGAAAACCCAGGTGACACCGAGCGAGATGCCGGCAATGTGTATTTTGCCCAGACCGAGTCCGACGGCTATTATCACCGACAGCACCACAACTGCCTGTATAGGCGATTGCTCAATGAATACTGACTGAAGCCACTCAAACATTGTCGTTCTGCTTTGATTTTCCGGCGAGCATTCCGCAAGCCGCCATTATATCCTCGCCTCGCGATGCCCTTATTGTTGCGGTGACCCCAAGGGCATTCAGACGGTCGCGGAATGCCGTCATTGTGGCGTTGTCTGAGCTTACATGGTCAAATCCGGGAATGGCATGGAAGCGGATGAGGTTGACACGCGCGGAAGTACCTTTTAGAAGGCGTGCAAGTGCTTCGGCATGTCTGGGGGTGTCGTTAAGACCGCGCCACATGGTGTACTCTACAGAGAGACGGCGCTGGTGGGCGAAATCATATTTACGGAGCATTGCGACAACATCGTTCACCTGCCATACACGCTGTACGGGCATTATCGATGCACGCTCGTCGGGAAACGGTGTATGCACCGATAGGGCTATGTGCACCTGAGTGCGTTCAATTAGTTCCTTCAGTGCGTCTTTCTTGCCGACAGTGGACACAGTGACCCGTTTTGGACTCCATGCCATCCCCCATGGAGCTGTGATGATCTCAAGGACCGGCATAAGCGCCTCCATATTATCAAGCGGCTCACCCATGCCCATGAACACGAGATTTGTGAGGTCGGCGGATTCTTCTATGGAGAAGATCTGGTTGATGATCTGGGCGGCGGTGAGATGACCATGGAATCCCTGACGCCCGGTCATGCAGAACGCGCAGCCCATGCGGCATCCCGCCTGTGAGCTGACGCAAAGTGTGGCGCGTTCGCGGTCGGGTATCATTACGGCTTCAATGTCACGTCCGGGAGTGCCACGGAAGAGGTATTTAGCAGTCCCGTCGGTAGAACGGACGCATTGCAGAGGCTCCTCACGTCCGACGGTGTAATGCCGCTTAAGATTCTCGCGTGCCTTGAGCGACAGGTCGGTCATTGCGTCAATCTCTTTCACTCGCTTGACGTATAGCCAGTTTGCCATTTGCTTGGCGGCAAACTTTGGCATACCGCAATCGGCAGCCACAGTCTGCAATCCTTCGAGCGTAAGCCCGAGCAGTAGACGCCTGATGTCGGTCGTAGCGTCGGTCTGAGAGCCGATAGCGTTAGTATCTATTATATGGTGATCACCCATTTTCTGAATTTTCTACAAAGGTAAGCATTTTCTCCCATACGGCACTTTATGTGACGCACTATCATCTATGTCTTGACTGCAATGACCGTTTGGGATGACGCAGTTTTTAACCAAAATATTGTAGCCATACGTGCGACAAAAGTTAAAATCTCCGGAAAGGGTGAAAAACGCCGTGGGGAATCATTGCAAAACACGCAAAACCGCTGTAACTTTGCATCACCAAACTGGATTGAAAGCGGACGTTACTGTGATTTATGTGATTTCTGATTTTTTGGTCTGGCACAGAAAGACCATTTATCTATAGAACATCAAGAATTACACTTCCATCTCTTAGATTCATTATGGTGGGCGATCATGCGCCTCACCTCCATTGCTGCATTCCGGCGGGTGGGTGAGTTTGCAATTGTCCGTCGCGTTTGTCGCATTAATGCCCGTTGGCAATCAAGCGATGAGCGTCAGAAGATATACGCACAAAGGTAGCATGTCGCTACGCCTAATGTGCTGACAACTTTTATTTTATATACTTGAATTTTGGTTATGAGGGAGGTGCGCTACTGTGAAGCAGCGCACTTCTGTTGTTTTTATGCGGTGGTACTGCTCACATTAAGTGACGCTTTTGAAACATCCGTGGGGACACGTTCTGACGCAAATATTGCATCCTATACAGTTCCGGCAAGTCATGACAGCGTGTTTGTGCCATAAGAAACAAACTTTCCGTATGGCTTGACGTGGACAGGCGTCAACACATTTCCAACAACCTGTGCAGTGACGGGGTGAGAATGATGGATGTTTGATATTGTTCTTCATTTGAGTTTTACGTTATTATTTCAAGCCATTTACAATTCCGGAATCCATGTCGATATGCGAAATGTCCGATGGGATTCCATTCTGGTTATCCCGCTGTTTTCCATAATTCAAACTGATAGATAATTTTAGGGCAAGGAATGTGTTTTTTCCGCAGTGGGCATTGGATTTGAAAGGTGTCAAAGGAGAGAAATTCTCGGTTTTCATCCAATAGTTTTTCATAATATTGAATGCTCCAATCTGTAATGTCCAGTACGTAGATTTGTATCCTGCGAGAATCATATTCATAGGTTTTTCGGTAATGATTTCATCGCCGTACATGTAATTGTCCGGTCCGGACATTGTATTGGCTGTAAAGATGAAGCGTTTATAGGATGCATCGGCACCGAAGTGTATGTACATTATGTTTTTAACAAGGTTATAGTTGCTGCCTCTACTGAAATATCTGGGAAAGTCAGGTGCTATCCTTAACGTTATGTGATCTTTCCATGGTGAGACCGAAATCATAGCTTCCGCATGAAATTTGCGGAAATATTTTTGATTCTCGAATGTCTGGACAAAGACGCCGTTTTCGTACGATACGCTGTTCATTACCGGCTTCGACTCGTCAAGATATCCGAGAGTAAGAGTCAGATTGACGGTTTTATAGCTGTATGTGAATGAAAATTCTTGATTTATTGCTAAAAATGATTTCACGCATGGATTACCACGACGAATCATCCCAGGCTGGATTTCCTGCGATATGTAGCTGATGGACGCCAATGGGGGCATTCTGCGTTCAAATCGCACACTGTAGCGGAGAAATAAATCTGAATTTGGTTTATATGATGTGTTCAGATGTGGGAGAATGGCATATTTAAGCCGTTTGCTATGCTCTTGTGCGACTGATAATCGTTTGGCTGTAAACCCTCCGATCACTCCCAGGTTTCTGACACGTAGGTTATACTCAGAAAACACAGATATCTCTGATTGGTTGATATCTGTTTTACCGGCAGGGGATTGTATCTCTGACAGATAATTGTTTGACGTATGGGATTGTGAATACCTTAAACCGGATGTCAATTGCCCGCTTCCCAGTTTAATATCATGTATGGCTTCTGCGAAAATCCCATGTTTATTACCATTGGTTTTTGAAAAAATATCGCAGGATCGTATTCCATCAGTTTCTTCTGAGTATGTGTGATTGATCTTGGATTTTAACCACGAACTTTCGAGATTTAAGCTGAGCGTTCCGGATTTGTCGAAAATATGCCGGTAGTGCAACGCGATCGACGGCATCAGGGATTCCTCTGACGTATGCTCCCAGATCTCGGTTATATCTTTATTACCTGAGGTTGATAACAACGAGTGCCGATCACCTTCTTCCTTGTTTGGCGACTTATCGAAATTTAGCGAAAAGCGGGCGTTGAAAAGATTTTTTTCATTATGTGAATATTGATAATTAATAATATTGTAAAGCATTGAATTACCTGTCTCGACCGGTAATCCTGTTTCTCTACGTATCACCTCTTTGTCCGGAAAGCGCCATGTCTCTTCGTAATCTCTTATCCAGTTATCCCGTTTCATTTGCATATATCCGGAATTAATTGACCATTTCGATTTTCCATTAACGAGATGGGCAGATATTTCATCAAGTGTCGCGAATTTTCCGGAGCCTATACAATTCATGCTTTCAAGAAATAGCCTGCATCCGTTATCTTTCTTCCGCATGATGTAATTGATTGCGAAATCGGCGTTGCCGTATCTTACCCCTGGACTGTCGTGAAACTCAATTCTGACGACATCTTCCGGATCAATAGATGCAATCTGGTTTTCTGCAGCGGGAACGCCATCGATGTAGATCTTTAAGACACCGCCGGAGTTTGTGGTGATACTCCCAGTCATTTGATTCACTGATATGCCCGGCAGCGCAAGCTTTTGTAAAAGATCCAGACCTGATGTCGAGGCTTTGATCTTGCTTTCGGGTGGAGTTATCACCTTACAATCGGTTTTTGTAATCATGTTTTTGGCTGATATTATCACATCATTAAGTATAATATCAAGAGAATCAGTTGTATTACCATCTAAGTGTATTGTGTGCTGTGCGCACGCGAAAGGGGCTGCGGCGCATATCAATGCCCACATAATCATGTTTCTAAGCATAGTGTGATTTTTTTGTTTAATCTTTTCTTGTCAGCGCATAGTACAACTCATGGAATCTTTTGCGCAGATGTTTTACGGCATAATGTTTCCGTGAAAGCAGAGTCGCGACAGGAACCCCTGTTAATGAGGATATTTCTTTTACCGGTAAGCCATCGAATACGGTGAGACAGAAAATCTCGTTTTGTTCCGGTGGCAGTTCCGCGAGCGCGCTATCAAGTTCTTCCCAGATTAGCTTCCGGAAATATGCAGACTCCGGATCGTCGCCGTCTGGGCTGGTTAACGTCTGTGCGATGTCCTCACAGATGTTATCCTCGGTGTCGAATAACGTAGAAAGGGAAATCTCGCGTTTCTTCCGCCAGAAATTCAGAATCAGATTACGGGCGACGCGGTATAGCCATGAGGGAAGACTCTCTATCTGATACTCTTCGCAGTCTGTGGTTCTGGCAAGTTGATATAACACGTCCTGAAGTATATCTTCGGCGTCCTCCCGGCATTTCACATGTCCTCTGATGAAACTCATCAAAGGTGGTGAAAAGCGTATGACTATATCCTTTATGCTTTCACTCTGCGGCATCTTCGTCGCTGCGATGGTTGTGTCGGAAACCGAATCGTGCACGTCGCTCTATAAACTCCTTGCGTTGATCAACGGTCATATTATGCCAATTGTGTCTGAGATCTCCTCTCGAATGACCTATGGCATGATGTATGCTCCCAATTGTAAAGAAGCACCCGAGTATGAAGCCACCGGATAAAATTTGCCCGAGAACAAATATGCCTATCCCTTGCCACAAACCGATCGACGAGAATCCGCAGGCAAAGGTGAGAATGTTGTTCCATAGTGCCGTAGTCGCATAGCCGGCAATCATGGGAATCACGACAAGAAACATAAGTATGGTCGCGAGTATTTTTACTGTTTTCTTCATTGTTGTTCAGTTTTAGTTTGTTTTGTTGTGAGCTGCTCTATGGGATAAGACACGCAATCGTGGTAAATATTTTACGGATTTCCAATAATAATATGCTGTTGCGCCTCAAAATTACAATAATCATTGTTCTCTGTCATCTTTGGTCATTGTACCTGTATGCAATTCGATTGCCTGTACACTGGTATTACATGTCTCATTATTACGACAGCTGTTCATGGTGCGATGATGTTAATATTTCTGATAAAGTCTATGTCGTGCAAACTTTCCGTTTGTTAGATATGTTTATATATCAGTTATAAATCGTACTAACTTATACTTTTACAGTTATGGATCTACAGAACATAATATCGGAACTGACCTCAAAATTCGGGGGCTCATTCGACATCTCAGCTGTCACCGAACACCTCAAGGGTATCGATACAAGTAAATTCTCGATGGATGAGATTATAGAGAAAGTCAAAGGCTCCGGTCTCATTGGCGATCTTGATGGCGACGGCGTGCAGGAAAGCGTCATTGAAGAAATCAAGGGAAAGATAGGTGGCATGTTTGGCAAATAACATGTGCCGCCGATGGCGAACCTGAGAGCTCTGCTCTAATATCTATAAGATGACCTCGATGCGTTATCGCGTCGGGGTCGCTTGCTTTGCGGAGGCGGCAGTTAACCCTACACACCAACCGGAAATATCTACTGACCCGTGCATGGGAGCACGTGTGGGAATCTAAAAAAGCCGAAGCTTGCGGCTTCGGCTTGGGGTGACCCCGGAGAGGCTCGAACTCTCGACCCAATGATTAAGAGTCATTTGCTCTACCAACTGAGCTACGGAGTCATTTTGCAAGGCTTCGGAGATGCATTCTCTTTCGCTTTTGCGCTGCAAAGTTACGCCGACTTTTTATTCTGTGCAAGTTTTTCGCAAACTTTTTTCTTTATTTTTATCAAGAAATCGAATGGTAGAATAATTTGATACTACTAACAGGCTGTAGCTTTGGCGATTAGAGATATGGTTGTCGTTTCGCAAGAAAAAGATTGCCGCATGGTATAAAAACCATACTGCCGGTGTAGCCGTTACAATAATAGATAAAAAACGTACCTCAACTATTAATCTCAGACATCCTTTCATGCGCCGGATCATAAATCATTTCACAGACGACGATCTGTATAAGTTCACGATGTGTGCCGCGGTTATTGACAATTTTCCGCGTACGTACGTAAAGTACCGTTTTACGGATCGTGACAAGCGTATCTATCCTCCAGGGTTTGCTGAACTGGTCGCTGAGCAGGTTAAGATGCTTGAGCAGCTCGTCATAACCGACGAAGAGATCGGATTCATGAAGCGGCGTTGCAATTATATTCCGGGATGGTTCTACCGTTATCTGCAGGGCTTCCGTTACGACAGCCGCCTCGTGCGGATATGGCAGGATGCTGAGGGGCATCTTGAGATTGAGTTCGAGGGGCTGTGGTGCGAGACAATTCTTCTTGAGGTAAAGGTGCTCGCTATAGTTTCAGAGCTTCATTATATTGTTTCGGGTGAGGATCAGCAATTCGATTACGATGATCTGTCGCGACGCTCTGCGGTTAAAGCTCAGCGCCTGATTGAGGCGGGCTGTCTGTTCAGCGATATGGGTACGCGCCGTCGCGCTTCATTCCGCTCGCAGGATGTGGCGGTGCAAGCGATGAGTAAATGCCGTGCGGAAGGCTCCGGACGCTTTGTGGGGACAAGCAATGTGTATCTCGCGATGAAATACGATCTGACGCCGATTGGCACGATGGCGCATGAGTTCATGTGTGCCATTGCGGGGATGTACGGTCCGCTGATGGCTAACCATATTGCAATGAGCAAATGGTCCGGAACATATCGTGGCGCTTTGGGAACATTTCTATACGACACATACTGCTGGCGAATTTTCAGCCTGAACTTTTCGGAGGATTTCGCGAATATGTTCAAGGGACTGCGCGTGGACAGCGGAGATAATTTCGAGCAGCTTGACAAGATCACTGCAAAATATGAGAAACTGAACATAGATCCGGCTACGAAGCAGGTGGTGTTCAGCAATGCGCTAAATGTCGACAAAGCTATCGAGATCCAGAATTATGCCACCGGGCGTTGTCTCCCTTCATTCGGGATCGGTACGCATTTCACAAACGATTTCCCGGGTGTGCGCCCTATGAATATCGTCATAAAACTTGTGGCTGTGAAAATCACGGAGTCATGGCAATTCTACAGCAATACCTGTAAACTTAGCGAGGATCATGGCAAGTGGTCGGGCGATGAGGAGACCGTGAAGATCTTCCGGAAGTTGCTGCACCTCGACGATTGAACAGATTAAACTTGCTGTGCTGTGTATGTCATAGTTTCGTCAGACATGAAATCACGGGAGATATATCGCAAGCTGTTGTAAATGATTGTGATGCGCCGACGTCGTAGGTCTGAATGTGTGCCTGGAATTGTCGGAGTTTTGTCTGAGTATAAAAAAAGAACCGCCGTAACCTTGTGGGTTACAGCGGTTTCTGATGGATTGGCGGAGAGAGAGGCTCCAGAACCTATGCTTTCAGAAAATATCATAAAATTGCA
>CAJUKU010000004.1 GCA_910587425.1 uncultured Muribaculaceae bacterium | reverse complement strand
CCAGGACCCCAACATTAAAAGTGTTGTGCTCTACCAGCTGAGCTAGCGAATCCCAGTGCTTAATGGAGGGTTATTTCCGAAAAGCGATGCAAAGTTAGGATGTTTTTTTTATATATGCAAATTTTCAAAATGAATTTCCCCATGAATTTTCGTAAGGCTCTGAAAAACAGCTGCGCAATAAGTGCTGTGTAGTTGATACAGATTAATGCGTTTTTTGCTTTGTTGGAAACATTACATTAACTCTCATAAAATCACGCTCTAATATCCGCTCTAATCTCAATTTTAGTATCGCTCTAATCTTAGTCCTAATATCCGCTCTAATAATCGCGGTTATTAAATTCTGAAATATCAGAAATGTTCAGGTATCAATACTTTATACGCGCATTATATACAACCAAACGGTACTGCATAAAAGATGCTACAAATCTATTCCACAATCGATCCCACAAATCTATTCCACAAAAAATCTCCACAAAGAATCTCCACTAAAATCTCCACAAAAAGTTACCACAAAGACTCTCTCACAAAAGAGCAGCCACAAAAAAGACATGACGCCAAAATCGGCGCCATGTCATTTTATAATGCTTATCGCTCGTGAGCCTTAGATTTTGCCTACCAGATCAATGCCGGGTTTCAGCGTCTTCTCGCCACGGCGCCAACGCGCGGGGCAGACCTGATCGCCATGCTCGGCGACAAACTGGGCGGCTTCGAGCTTACGGAGAAGCTCGTCGGAGTTACGGCCGATGCCGTTGTCATTCACCTCAGCTACCTTGATCAGACCTTCCGGATTCACGATAAACGTGCCGCGGTAAGCGAGGTAGTCGTCAGGATTGAGCACTCCGAATGCTTCCGAAAGATAGCCGGTCTTGTCGGCAAGCATGGGGAATTTCACTTTGCTGATGCTCTCCGAAGAGTCGTGCCATGCCTTATGGGTGAACTGCGTGTCAGTGCTTACGGCGTAAACCTCCGCACCAAGTTCGCGGAACTTGTCGTAGTTCTCAGCCATGTCAAGCAGCTCCGTAGGGCATACGAAAGTGAAATCGGCGGGGTAGAAGAAGAATATGGCCCACTTGCCGGCGATATCGTCGCGGCTGATCTTCTTAAACTCTCCGTCGACGTATGCTTCGACTGAAAAGTCGGGCACAGTTGTGTTGATGATTGTTTTCATTGGCGTTCTATATGCTTTTTAATGTTTCGCATGATAAACAATCATCCGCACCAGATAGTTCACCGCGCCGTCTCAAGCTCCTCGCGCAGAAACGGTGCCGTCGGCGAATCACCCGCAGCGATCTCCTCAGGAGTGCCGCAAGCGATAATTCTACCTCCCTCGTTGCCCCCCTCCGGTCCCATGTCGATCACATGATCCGCACTTTTGACCACATCCAGGTTATGCTCAATCACAAGCACCGTATTACCCTTCTCAACCAGAGTGTTGAACACCCCAAGGAGCACCTTGATATCCTCGAAATGAAGTCCCGTCGTGGGCTCGTCAAGTATGAACAGCGTCTTGCCTGTATCACGTCGCGCCAGTTCCGTAGCGAGCTTTACGCGCTGGTTCTCCCCACCCGAAAGCGTAGACGACGGCTGTCCCAGCTTGATATATCCCAATCCGATATCCTGCAGCACCTTGATCTTCTTCAGAATCCCCGGTATGCCGGCGAAAAACTCCACAGCCTGGTTTATCGTCATGTCGAGCACATCGGCGATCGATTTACCCTTGAAACGTACCTCAAGCGTCTCACGGTTATACCGGCGACCGCCGCACGTCTCGCACGGCACGAGCACATCCGGCAGGAAATTCATTTCTATCGTGCGGTAGCCGTTGCCCGAGCAGGTCTCACAACGTCCGCCGCTCACATTGAATGAGAAGCGCCCCGGTTTGTACCCGCGTATCTTCGCCTCCGGAAGACCCACGAACAGATTACGTATGTCGGTGAACACACCCGTATACGTTGCCGGATTCGACCGCGGCGACTTCCCGAGTGGCGACTGATCTACCGTGATCACCTTGTCGATATTCTCCACCCCCTCGATGGCGCGGTAGGGGAGTGGCTCCTCGTGCGACCGGAAAAAATGCTTAGTCAGTATCGGGCGCAGCGTACCGTTGATCAGCGATGACTTGCCGCTACCCGAAACACCCGCAATGCACGTGAAAGTCCCCAGCGGAAGCTCAAGTGTCACATCACGCAGATTATGCCCTGTAGCGCCCACGAGCCGCAGCGTCTTGCCGTTGCCCGCGCGGCGCGATGCCGGGATCTCGATGCTGCGTCTGCCGTTCAGATATTCCGCCGTCACCGTCTCCGACGCCAGCATATCCGAAGGCGCACCTTCAAACACTACCTCGCCACCTTTCCTGCCCGCCTTCGGACCAATATCCACCACGTAGTCAGCCTCAAGCATCATCTCCTTGTCATGCTCCACCACGATTACCGAATTCTGCGCGTCGCGCAGTTTCTTGAGCGAATTTATCAGCCTCCGGTTGTCGCGCTGATGTAGGCCGATGCTCGGCTCATCAAGGATATAGAGCACATTAACAAGCTCCGATCCTATCTGAGTGGCAAGGCGTATGCGCTGGCTCTCACCCCCCGACAGTGTCGAGGAGTTGCGGTCGAGCGACAGGTACCCAAGCCCAACGTCCACCAGAAATCCCAGACGCGTGCGTATCTCCTTCAGTATCTCGCGCGCTATGATCGCCGTCGTCGGCGCAAGGCGGCTCTCCACCTCCGTCGACCACTTGTGCAACGCCTCGATATCCATCCTGCAAAGCTTCGCGATATTCTTCCCGTCGAAGAAAAAATGCAACGCCTCACGGTTGAGCCGCTGACCGCCGCACTCCGGACACTCGCATCGCGTGAAGAACTGACCGCTCCATTTCTGTGCCGCAGCCGAAGCATCCTCCTCCTGCTGCATCTCGATATACTTCACCACACCCTCGTAGCTCATGGCATAGTTCGAGAGCGACATCGTAGCATTCTGCACATGTATCCTCTCCGTCGAACCGTTCAGGATCTCGTTTATAACCTCCTCGCCCATCTGCTCCACAGGTGTCTTTATCGTATGCCCGTGCTTCTCGCAGATAGCCTTGATCTGCCAGAAAATCATCGCATTGCTCTGCTTACCCAGCGGCAGTATCGCACCGTCAGCTATCGACAGTGCCGGATTCGGTATGATCTTCTGACGGTCGATTATGTTCACCGTCCCCAGACCCTTGCAGCAAGGGCATGCCCCCTGCGGCGAGTTGAACGAGAAATTGTGCGGAGCCGGCTCGCGGTACGACAGACCGTTGGCAGCATCCATCAGCGACTGGCTGTAATGCGTCACCGTATCCGTCTCCAGATCCAGTATCATCATCTGCTTGTCACCCTGACGCAGCGCGTCAGCCACAGTGTCACGCAGCCGGGCATCGTCATTCGCCGAAACCTTCAGCCTGTCCACCACGAGCTCTATCGAGTGATTCCTGTAGCGGTCAAGTTTCATCCCCAGGGTGATCTCCCGGAGCTCGCCATCCACGCGCACGTTCAGAAACCCCTTCTTCCGCAGCGTCTCGAACAGCTCCTTGTAGTGACCCTTGCGGTTTTTCACCAGCGGAGCCAGGATATATATCTTGTGCCCGTTGTAGCGGTCAAGTATCAAGTTCACGATCTTCTCCTCCGTGTACTTCACCATCGGCTCACCGGAAATGTAGCTCCTTGCCTCGCCCGCGCGGGCATAGAGCAGACGCAGGAAGTCGTATATCTCCGTCGTTGTGCCGATGGTGCTTCGCGGATTCCGGTTCACAGTCTTCTGCTCGATCGCTATCACAGGGCTCAGTCCGGTGATCTTGTCGACATCCGGACGCTCCAGTGATCCGAGCATATTGCGCGCGTACGACGAGAACGTCTCCACATACCGTCGCTGTCCCTCGGCGAAAATCGTGTCAAACGCCAGCGACGATTTGCCGCTGCCGCTCAACCCCGTTATCACCGTCAGCGAATTGTGCGGGATCGTCACATCTATGTTTTTCAGGTTATGCACGCGCGCGCCGAGAACGCGCAGGGCATCCTCGGGCATCGTCACGGCAACCTCCTTCTCTTCTGTTGTATTGCTGTTGTTGCTCATCGGTCCTATATCATTTCACCCAGCGCGGGTCATGCACCGTCACCTTCTGTTTCGAGCGCAGCTGTGCCCCTGCTTTCGGCACGAGCACCGTGTAGCTCTTGCCGGTCTTGTTAGGCAGCGACTTGGCGCGTATCCACGGATTCATCTCGCGCAGAGCCATGTACGTCGTCCCCTGGTTTTTCGCCCACGTAGCCCAGTCCTCCACCGGACCGTTCACCGTCACCTCCTTGCAGTCCGCCTGCCGGTACAGTTGATCCGGTGTGATGCGGAATCCGTAGGCTGACGGATGCTCCATGATCTCCTTCATCGCAAGAAGCCTGAACATGTAGCGCGACGTCTCGTCCGTAAGCCACAGATCGTATGCCGTCGACTGTTTCTGCGACTCCAGTTCGCGGCTCACGCGTGCCATTCCGCCGTTGTACGATGCTGCCACGCTCTCCCAGTTGCCGAACCGCGCGTAAGCCTTCTTCAGGTAGCGGCATGCAGCCTCAGTGGCTTTCACCGGATTGTAGCGCTCATCCACATATTCGTTCACCTCCAGACCATATTCCTTAGCTGTCGAAGGCATGAACTGCCATATCCCGGCCGCCTTCGCACCCGAAAGCGCACGCGGGTTGAGATAGCTCTCTATGCACGCCAGATACAGCATATCCGTCGGCACGCCGTTGCGCTTCAGTATCGGCTCAAGTATAGGGAAATAGCGGTTCGCACGCTTGATTGTCAGCAGCGTGTTGCCATGTGTGTAAGCCATCGACGTCAGCTCGCGGTCGTAGCGTTCATACATATCATCGCGGTCGAGGCTCACCTGCGTTCCCGCGAAACTCACCGACGCCGGAATCTGTGGGTTCACCACCGTCGAGAAGTTCTGTGCTGTAGCCGCTGATGCCGCAAGAAGCGCCGCCGCCATGGTTATGTTTCGTAGTGTATGTCTCATTTTTGTGCTTTTTTATTCTGTAATACTGTATATTACCCTTTGGGGTGCGGAATTGTTCACCGGCTCCCGATTATGTTGATGTCGCCGCTCAGGTTGTAGTTCACCCCGTCGGCGCCACGCGCCTTGATCACATAGTAGTACACTCCCGGAGGCACAAGTTTCCCCCTGTACCGTCCGTCCCATCCCCCTGCGGGATCATCGAAATGGTATATCTTCACCCCCCAGCGGTTGAATATCGTGCAGTCAAACTCCGTTAGCGAGCGATAGCTCACGCACCATACGTCATTCACCCCCTCCGATGCACCCGGCGAGAACGCATTAGGGCAGCGCAGGCGCGATTCGCCGATGCTCACAGTATATGTGTCGGAGAAAAAACTGCACGCGCCCGATGCATCGGCAGCCTCGAAGCGCACATAATATGTCCCCGCTTCTGTGAACGTATAATTGAAATCTGTCGTGCGCTCACGCATAGTGATATTCTCGAATTCCACATCCGTGGCAAGCTGCCATTCCGTGAATACGGCGGCATCCGTCACCTCGGCGTGAAATTCCATGGGGCATGGTGCCGATCCTCCGAACGATCCATCCGTGCCGTCGCCGTTCTGCTCGTTGAGGTTCTCCCGGTTCTGTTGCTCGGCTGATGTGATTGCGCTTACCGCCACGGGTGTAAGCCTGTCCGAAGTCACCGTTATCTCCCGTCCCCACTGGCTCAGGAAGCGGTCGGCGGTCAGGGTGAATGTCGTCGCGCAGAGCGGGGCACCGGCATGCACCGTCCCCGTTATGTAAGCCATATCCTCCGCGACGCTCTTCTGTACGAATCCAGTCTCCGACTCCTCTAGTGTCATGTATGTAAGCTTTATCCCGCGGTCAATCTCTATCGGACGACCGTTTATGGCATACGCCACCATGCGCGGAGCCGTCCCTGTATAAATCAGTTCCGTTCCGTCGCACCCCGCATCCGTGACCGTAAGCTCTCCCGGTTCGGCTGGGGCAGTGGAGTAGTCTGCAAGCCAGAAATATGTGCGCCTGCCGCCGGTCTCCACGGCATATCCGCAGTCACCTGTCACATCATGCAGCGTCGCGCCGTTCCCCACTTGTTCGGCGTATGCGGCGCCTGATGCGGTGAATCTGAGCCATATCGCATTCTCCGCCCCTTCGCCTCTCACGCTTATTGTAAGCCCCGTGGTCTCGGGAGCCACGTATATGGCTTGCAGACCGCTCGAGGCATCAGTCTCGACAGTAAGCACCGGATCGGCGGTGCCGCTGAAATCGAGCACCAAGCTGCCGTAGGCTACGGCATTGATCGACAATGTGATGAGGGCAACGACAAGACGGTAAAGCATTCGCGTGTGATTATCTGTGAATTTCGCGTGTGGTTATTTTGATTGAAGTCTGCAAAGTTACGCATTTTTTCCCAACCGTGATTCCTCCCTCCCATCCCCCTCACGTTAAATCCCTCCCTCCCCGCGTTAAAATTACCGAATCCACTATCCTCCCTATTCGCCCTATTCGCATTATTCGCCCTATTTGCCTTATCCTTCCCATTGCCCTTGCCTCCTGTTTCCTCTCTCCCTTAACATGATTTAAAGGTGCCTCAACTCCCGTTCCTGCCGAATTTGCCCCTCCGCGGCTCGCTATGTCGTAAAAAAATCGTAACTTTGCGCTTTGAAAACCATAAACGCAGTTAATGGATAATAATAAAGTCCTGTTCATCTCGCAAGAGATATCCCCCTATCTGCCCGACACACCGATGTCGCTGCAGGGTCGTAACCTCCCTCAGCGCATACAGGAGGCTGGATATGAGGTGCGCACTTTCATGCCCAAATACGGCTGTATAAACGAGCGCCGTAACCAGCTACACGAAGTCATACGCCTCTCGGGGATGAACATCGTGATCGACGATAACGACCATCCTCTTATTATTAAGGTGGCTACGCTGCAACCCACACGCATGCAGGTCTATTTCATCGACAACGATGACTACTTCCTCCGCTCCGGAGCCAAGGAACTCGAGACAGCCACCAGCCCCGACGACAACGACGAGCGCATGATGTTCTACACTCGAGGAGTCATTGAGACCGTCCGCAAGCTCCGCTGGGATCCCGCAGTGATACAGTGCACCGGATGGATCACCGCGCTCATGCCCATGTATATACGCCGCATGTACGACGAAGATCCCGCTATGGCTGGCACAAAGATCGTGTTCGCGCTGCGCGAAGAGGCGTTCGACGGCGAGCTCGCACAGCGCTTCGTCGAGAAACTGCGCATGGCTGGGTTTACCGACGACGACATGCAGGCGCTCGGAATCGACACTCCGGTTGATTACGCATCCCTGATGCGCCTCGCTATGACCTATGCCGACGGAATCGTACAGGCATCCGAAAACGTCGACCCACAGTTAATCGAATTTGCTAAGGCGACAGGCAAGCCATTCCTCCCCTATGTAGCCGACGAAGCCGCAATGGCTGACGGTTGCATCAGCTTCTACAACACCTTATGAGCCATTTGAAGTTTAAAGCACTTATATCTGCCTCGGCTGTCGCGATTGCGGCACTCACAGCATGTGAGGACTCCACATCCACCGTCGGAAGTTCACTGGTCACCGATCAGACTGAGATCGTTGTGGATTCGTCATTCACCGTCAGTGGAATCTCTCACACAAACGCCGTAGTGCAGTCACGCACGCTCACACAGCTGCTCGGCAACCTCGACGCACGTGAGTACGGATCGATCCGCGCCGACTTCGTCTGCCAGTTCATGCCGGCTATGAATATCGATACCGAAGGAGTGACCGTCGACGACATCGACTCCCTCAAGCTCCTCATGTTCATGACACCTGGCGATTTCACCGGCGACTCACTCGCTCCCATGGGGCTTGAGGTATACCAGTTGCAGCGTCAGCTGCCATCACCTATCTACAGCGACTTCAACCCCGACGGATACTATGATCCATCGGCAGTGATCGGCAGTACGATATATACCGCCAACGCTATGCACAGCGACTCCATCGCGGCACTCGGATTCCGGTCCATATCGGTTGATCTTCCCGTAGAGCTCGGCAAGACACTCTTCAGTGAGTATGCCGCACGCCCGGAGACGTTCGCCACGCCTGAAAGCTTCTGCCGGTTCTTCCCCGGACTGTTTGTCACCAACAGCTTCGGCTCAGGTATCGTGGTCAACATCAACGAGTCGCGACTCAACCTCTATTACCGTAAGCACGACAAGGTGCAGGTGAGCGACAACGTTACCAAAGACACCGTCTACAATGTTGTCCGCACATACATGGCTGTTACCCCTGAGGTCATAACCAACAATAACATAACCCTCGATATGAGTCCCGCAATCGATGCCATGGTCGATGCCGGCGATGCTGTCATAGTGGCTCCTACCGGAACGGAGGTAGAGATCATATTCCCCACAGAGGATATAATCGCCGCATATCGCAAAGGCAATCCCTCGCTCGCTGTGATCAACTCCCTCACCCTCTCCATTCCGGCAGAGGAGATCGAGAATACCTACGGCATAAACCCTCCTGACCGTCTGCTCATGGTATTGTCGACAGAAAAAGATAAATTCTTTGCCGACAATAAGATTACCGACAGCAAGACCTCATTCATGCTCACTTATAGCGCTGCTGCGGAAGCATACGTCCTCTCCGACCTCCGCGAGTACATCATAACCATGATGGAAAAGGAGAGCATCACACCCGACGATTGCCGGTTTACTCTCACTCCGGTCAATGTCGAGACAGAGACCACCTCATCAAGCTATTATTACGAAGGCACAACCTACGTGACATCAATATCACCTTATGTCACGAAGCCGGCTATGGCAAAGCTTGATCTCGGCAAAGCAAAGATAAAACTGACATTCTCGCGTCAGTCTGCCGACTGATCCGGAAGCCAACGGAACCCATCAGGCGGGTGTGTCAAATTCGGCACACTCGCTTTTATTTTATGAATTATTATGTGCCGAAAAGTCAACACTTTACCCTCTGAAATAGCAAAAAAATATAAAAACCGAAAAAAACAGCAACTATATTTTGGAATCTTAAAATCTAATTGTAACTTTGCCCTCAGCATGACCCATTAGGGATTACGCCAATTACACAGTTTAGTCCTCTTTTAGTCATCTACACAATTAATAACCCATTAATCCGGCGGAATAGAGATTCCCATTATCGGAGAAACATTTGTTACGATTTTGAGCATTTGCTCTTATTCCCGCGTCTGAAACCGCCAATTAAACACACGTCCCCGAGGAATACTCAGCTAACTCCGCCAGGATATTAGGTGGAGCCTAATGCATTTATTCTGAGGACTGGCGCTTGGCGGTGCCTAAGGCAGGGAATAAGTGCACAAGGTTCCGCCTTTTTATTTACATTATGAGCCAGATCTTCATCGGAAAACTCATCGAAGAGGAACTCCGCAACCAGGACCACTCAGTGGTATGGCTTGCCGGTCAGCTAAACTGCAACCGCACAAACGTCTATAAGATCTTCCACCGCGCGAGCATCGACACCGAGCTCCTGCTGCGCATCAGCAACATCCTCAAGCGCAACTTCTTCGACAGTTACACCGACCGCCTCGACATCTGATCCCCGCATCAGCTACCCCTGAATCTGATACACTTCATCATCCCCTCGCATCAGGACTCCTATCTGATGCCCTTACCTGACACCCTCCCTACCATACTCCCGTCGTCTATTCAAGGCGCCGCTTCTTGAAGCACCTGTATAGGCACCCGTAGGAGCGCCTGTATGAAACTTGTAGGGGTGCTTGTGGGGGCGGAGGTATGGCGCGAGCGCAGCGCAGCCTACCTCCGATCAACCTGTTTACAAAAACTACAATCATTTCTCCACCTCACTCAGAGTACCCGCCCACCTCCCTGAGTACGGGGCGGAGACATATTTTCAGCCCCGCGCTGAAAATTGTCTCCGTAGCATCTTCCCCTCCCCACCATCCACCCTCTCTCACTTCCATGGTTCTCTCCATGTTCCCACCCTCGTTCTGTCTGTTCCGTGTCCTCATCGCTTGCGATGACATAAGTTCTGTGTTGTTCTTTGAGTTCTGTGAGTGTTGCGAAGCAACAAAAAGTTCTGTGTTGCATTACTTCATGATTCTTAATTATCATGATCCTTAATTATAAAGTAGAGTTAGAAGTTCTGTATTGCAATAATTTCTTCCATCCCAAATCCACGGAGACAATTTCACCTTTCAGGCTGAAATATGTCTCCGCCCCGTACTCACCCTATATCCGCCCCATTTGCAATATTTGCTTTATTTCCCTCAAATGGGGCGTTTCGCAGAGATTTCCCCTCCAGACACCCTTAACTTTGCTTCCGGTATTCGCACCGCGCATCGCGGAAAAGCGGATTGGTAGGACGGACTCAATTATTACAAGGGGCGCCAACACCCGACAACTTGACAACCCGTCCGCGGAATCACGCAGCGTCTCAGGCAGGGAAGAGTCCCGCCGAATCCAAGGAGAACATTGACTTATCGACTGCCGGCGCACAGGAGTGTGCGCCGGATCAGGACACCATCCACCAAGGGCATCCTCTCTGAGTACGGGGCGGAGACATATTTTCAGCCCCCGCTGAAAATTGTCTCCGTTGTAATCCCTCCTTCCCCCCCTCAGTTATTCGCCCCATTCGCCTTATTTGCCTTATCCATTGATAGGCTTCCCGGATGGCAGGGATTTGTGTCAGAGTTCGTTTGATTCAATCCGCATGGGAGGGCGTAGTCAGAATGGTTCAGATGGTAGGAGCTGAGACTGAGGCTGAGGGAGCGTACTTGTTGTACGTGACCGATGCCGAGTGTCGAAAGCGACAACCCAGATGAGCCGTTATGACGCGCCCTCATTGTCCGAACCCATTTGCTGCTCCTCGTCTACTCGGCAGGAAGCAATGGAGGGCGCCGGGAGCGCCGCAACCGCCACGCTATAGATCGGTCATCGTAGCGTGGCGTTTTTTATCTGAGTACGAGGCGGAGAAATATTTTCAGCTCACGCTGAAAATTGTCTCCGTAGCATCTTCCCCTCCTCAGCTATTAGCCCTATCCGCCTTATTATTAGCCTTATCCACCCTCCCATCCCACCATTTTGGGCGGTTTCGCATACCATCCGCCCCTATCCATCCTTACCTTTGCGTCATGTTCCTCTACGGCACCCCGCCCGAAACCCGCCACCCCGCCTTCCAGAGGTGGCTGCAACGCCCGCTCAACCAGCGGCAGCGGCGCATCATCGCCACCCTCGAGATGCTGCGCCGCACCCCCGGCGAGGAACCACGCCTCTACATCCACGACGACGGCTCCACCCCAGCCGACGACATTCCTCGCCTCCTCGCCGATTACCTCCGGTGGATCCAGCACATCACACGCCGCACGCCACAGCCTCCGGCTCTCGTCATCGCACGATCCGCAACCGCCGCCGGACGACTCACTGGCTTCTCCCGCACTTGCTACCACGGATCGCTTCGCGCGGTTACCAACTGGCGCGGCACCAACTTCAGCCACCTCCTCGTGGTCGATGCCGACCGCACCCCGCTGCCCGACCTCTCCGACGAGGCTTTCTATTACCGTCCTCACCGCACCGTCCACCAGTTCCTGCAGATCCCGGCGGTGACGCAGTGCTGCAACCATCGCTCCATCGTCATCATCCACGGCAACGTCCGCCGGTGGTCCACCCAGTTCTCGCTCCGCTTCTTCGACACCGCCTCCGACGCCTCCACGCGCTACCTCGCCCTCGCCGTGCAGCCCCTTCCCGCATACCTGATGCGCCGCAACCGCATCAAGTCATTCCGACTCGGCTGCAACCCCTGGCGCGACTCCATAATTGCGGCTAAGACCAAAGTCGCCGATACATTAGCCTGTAAGCTACGAAGCACTTGCGCGCCGATGGCAAAGAAATATATTACAATCACATTTCCATCTCAAAAACAAATTATCTGTTTCAGTAGATATCCTGAAACGGCATCTGTTGAACCTCCGGCAGTTGGTTACGGCGCGAGGCTGCTCCCTGCGCCGCGCGCACGCCCTTCACCATTATTGAATTATTATTTACTTCTTAGGGGGTCCGAAAAACCATAATTTTAATCTAACTCCAAAACCTTGAAAGGGGCAACATCGTTAAAATAGCAGTTGATATTATTTAACTGCAAATATATGGATATACTGTTTCTCTGTATAGTCATCTTTCTGTTCATGCTCGCTGTTTTCGACCTGGTGGTTGGAGTTAGCAACGATGCGGTGAATTTTCTCACTTCCGCCATAGGTTCCAAGGCGGCGCCGTTCAAGCGTATACTTATAGTTGCCGCCATAGGAGTGTTCATAGGCGCGGCTATGAGCAACGGAATGATGGATATTGCCCGCCACGGTATCTTCCGTCCGGAGCATTTCGCGTTCTACGACCTTATATGCATCTTCATGGCTGTAATGGTCACGGATATCATTCTTCTTGATGTGTTCAATACGCTCGGAATGCCAACATCCACTACCGTTTCGATGGTATTTGAGCTTCTTGGGGCTACTTTCGTCGTTGCCTTGATAAAGATGTCAGGCGGGATTGACATGGGGTTGAATGAGTTGCTCAATACAGAGAAGGCTCTCTCTGTTATACTCGGTATTTTCCTCTCAGTTGTGATAGCATTCGTGTTCGGCACTGTAGTGCAGTTCTTGTCGCGCATGATATTTTCGTTCAACTACCGTAGCCGTCTGAAATGGAAGGTCGGTATTTTCGGAGGAATCTGCGCTACGGCGATCATCTATTTTCTTCTGATCAAAGGGGCGAAAGATCTCGTGTTCATGACACCGGAGTTGAAGATATGGATAAAGTCACACACATGGTTGATTATCGGAGTCTGCTTTATCTTCTTCACACTGCTCATGCAGCTTTTGCATGCGTTGAAGGTAAATGTACTCAAGGTTGTGGTTTTGCTCGGAACGTTTGCGCTTGCCATGGCTTTTGCCGGCAACGACCTTGTCAACTTCATCGGAGTGCCACTCAGCGGACTCGCGTCTTATCAGGATTATATGGCTAACGGTGCCGGCGATCCTGCTGGTTTCCTCATGGGGTCACTCAACGGACCTGCTGATACTCCGGTCTATTTCCTAATCGGCGCGGGTGCCATAATGGTTGTCGCACTCGCCACTTCGGGCAAGGCGAGAAATGTCTCGAAGACCGCTGTCGGATTGAGTAGCCAGCAAGGTGGTGAGGAGATGTTCGGATCATCGAGAATCGCACGGCGGCTTGTTAGGTGGACTCTTTCAGCTTACTATTCAGTCTACAATCATACCCCCGCACGCGTCCGCCGTTGGTTTGCAAGCCGGTTCGACACAGCCACTATGGTTATGGAGCATGGCGCTGCATTCGATCTCGTGCGCGGATCCGTCAATCTTGTACTTGCAGGTGCGCTTATTGCTGTCGGCACATCACTGAAACTGCCGCTGTCCACAACCTTTGTCACATTCATGGTTGCTATGGGTACATCGCTTGCCGACCGTGCCTGGGGGCGTGAGAGTGCCGTCTTCCGTATCACGGGTGTGATATCGGTCATCGGAGGATGGTTTATAACCGCCGGCGCAGCGTTCATAGGCGCGGGAGTGATTGTTCTGCTCATGCACCTTGGCGGGCATTGGGTCATGATCGCGCTCGGTCTTGTGACAATATTGCTCATCATCCGCAGCAACCGGCGTTTCCGTCGCCGCAAGGCTGAGGAAGAGGACGACACGCTGTTCCACACAATACTCGCGACAGAGGATAAGACGCAGACTTGGGAGCTCCTCATGAATTACATAACGGCAAATCAGCTGCAGTTCCTCCGTTTCGCTCATGAGAAATACCTCCTTATAGCCGGCTCGTTTGTCAATGACAATCCGCGCCAGCTCGGCAAGATAGAGTCGGCACTCGATCATCGTAAGAACCTGCTTAAGAGCAATCGCCGTAAGGAGACGCTCTGTCTGCGACGCGTAGCGCAGGAGACGGCATTCGAGAAAAACACCTGGTTCCATCTCAGCAACACCTGCTGCATGAGCATACTCTACAACCTTACGCGCATGAATGAGATGTGCCGCGAGCATGTCGACAACAATTTCCGGCCGTTGCCTAAACCCTACGTGGCTGAGCTTGAAGGGATCTGTGGCAAGGTCGATGCGCTATTCCTCGATGTCTTCGATATGATGGATACGGCGGCTACAGAGGCTGTGCCGATGATCCGCCGCAATTGCGATGTGCTGAAAGACACTCTGTCCGAGACCTACCACCGTCTGTTCGAGCAGTTGCATGGAGGTGATCAGGCTTCGATGACCGTGGTTTACGTTTACCTCAATATGCTTCAGGAGACTCAGGAAATGGTATCGGCGATGCGCAAGTATCTCCGCGCTTATGCGAAGCTGCTCGACACCAATTTCAGCAGCCACACACGTAAACAGGCGCGGTAATTCCGCTTCTTGATGACGGCGGTGTGTCATAGCGGACCTGATGAGCCGTTATGACACACAATCATGTTGATTTTGCCGTTTCACTGACGTGTAGTAACTTTGTAGATAATATCAAAGTTCTGCATGATTTACCCTGACTCATTTGAGCATAAGATAGGATTCGACACCGTCCGTGAGAGCGTTACTGCGTTATGTGGTTCGGAAGAAGGCAGGTCGCACTGCGCTGATATGGCGTTCGCCAATGATTTTGCAACTGTGGCTTCACGCCTCGAATCAGCTTGGGAAATGGTTCGGTTGCTACAGTCGGAGGAGGCACTCCCTATCGACGGTATGACTGATGTTGAGACGGTTGCGGCACATCTGCGTGTGCCGGGAACATTTGTCTCTGCTCCCGAACTCGTATCCCTCCGTCGTGCTCTCGGCGTTATGGCTGATACCGACGCTTTCTTCGCCAAAAGGCGTAATGAGGAGGGTGAATCACCATATCC
The DNA here is from genome assembly GCA_910587425.1 of uncultured Muribaculaceae bacterium. GTDB lineage: Bacteria > Bacteroidota > Bacteroidia > Bacteroidales > Muribaculaceae > Paramuribaculum. The sequence continues at coordinate 178,975 of CAJUKU010000004.1, read as the reverse complement.
TCGCCTTGACAGTGTGGCGCGGCGAATCCTTGTGTTCCCGCAGGCTATGCGCGAGATCGACCGTGTAGTCGACAGATACGCCAATGTGCTCGACAACGCTTCCCCGGAGCTTGCCGCTATCCGCGGTCAGCTCCGCTCTATGGCAGGATCGGCTAATGCGGCGCTGCGCAGGATCATGGCACGTGCCGTGGCTGAGGGGGTGCTGGAGTCCGACGCTGCTCCCGCCATGCGCGACGGACGTCTGGTGATTCCAGTGGCTCCGATGCACAAACGCCGTATTTCCGGCATCGTACACGACGAGAGCGCCTCCGGCAAGACAATATTTGTGGAGCCTGCGGAGGTTGTGGAGATAAACAACCGCATTCGCGAGCTTGAGATGGACGAACGGCGTGAGATAGCACGCATACTCACTCTCGTCGCCGATGCTCTGCGCCCCAACGCCAACGACATGACTCTCTCGGCAGGAGTGATAGGGGAGTTGGATTTCATACGAGCCAAAGCGCGCTATGCCATAGAGACCGGAGGTATGCTCCCTCATCTCTCCAAGACTACCGAACTTGAATGGTATCATGCTTGTCATCCGGGATTGCTGCTTTCGTTGCGCCGTCAGGGACGTGAGATAGTCCCGCTTGATATCCAACTCGACTCACACAACCGTATTCTTGTCATTTCCGGACCTAATGCCGGAGGTAAGTCAGTATGCCTTAAGACCGTCGGGGTTATACAATACATGGCTCAGTGCGGTCTGCTCCCGCCGCTTTATGAGAACTCGCACCTCGGAATATTCAACGACATATTCATCGATATAGGCGATGATCAGTCGATTGAGGATGATCTAAGTACATACAGCTCACATCTGCGCAACATGAAGCTCATGCTGCAGCGGGGCAGGGCTACATCACTTGTGCTCATAGATGAGTTCGGAGGTGGTACTGAGCCACAGATAGGTGGAGCGATAGCACAGGCGATACTGCATCAGTTCAACGATATGAAAATGTGGGGTGTCATAACCACCCACTACCAGAACCTTAAGCATTTTGCGGAAGATACCGACGGACTGGTGAACGGTTCGATGCTTTACGACCGTCATCTGATGCAGCCTCTTTTCAAACTCTCTATCGGAAACCCCGGCAGCTCGTTTGCAGTCGAGATAGCAAGAAAGACCGGACTTCCGGAAAACATTATTGCCGAGGCGGAGAGCATAGTCGGCAGTGATTACGTGAATCTCGACAAATATCTTCTCGACATCGCACGCGACCGTAAGTACTGGGACAATAAGCGCACCGCCATACGTCAGAAAGAGAAGAAACTTGAGGAACTTCTCGGTCGCTATGAGGCTGATGCCGAGCAGTTGCGGGAGAAGCGGCGCGAGATTATCGCTGAGGCGCGCGATGAGGCTCGCCGTATTATCGACGGATCAAATGCCGAGATCGAGCGTGCCATACGCGAGATCCGCGAGAGCCAGGCTGACCGCGAACGCACTCTTGCCGCACGCCGTGAGCTCGAACAGAAGCGCCGTCATCTTGACCGCGACACCACTTCTGAACGTCATCCGGAGCTTCGCAAGGCACCACGCAACAAAAAGAAGCGTGATCATGATACCACACCGGTCCCTGCAGCGAAGCAGCAGCCTGTGACTGTGGGATGCAACGTGAAACTCGACGGCGAGGGAACGCCCGGTAAAGTGCTTGAGGTGTCAGGCAATCAGGCTACTGTGGCTTTCGGTATGCTCAAGACTACAGTGAAGATCGACCGTCTGCGTGTCACCGACGCTGCTGTCAAGAGCGGTGCGCGTGCATCATCGTTCGTAAGCAGTGCTACATCTGACTCTTTACGCGAGCGTCAGCTGAATTTCAGCCGTGACATAGATGTGCGCGGAATGCGCGTCGACGAGGCTCTGCAGGCTATAACCTATTTCATCGACGATGCGGTGCAGTTCTCAGCCGATCGTGTGAGGATTCTCCATGGCACCGGAACCGGTGCGCTGCGGCAGGCAATACGGCAATATCTCGACACCGTGCCGGGAGTGCGCAGTTATGCCGACGAGCATGTGCAGTTCGGAGGAGCGGGAATTACCGTCGTCGACCTCGCCTGACACCTTCATGTCAGAACATTGACGCGATCTGATAGGCTATTAGAGCGACAATCCAGGCGATAATCGTATTATACACTACCGAGAAAGCTCCATACTGCCAGCGTCCGGTCTCTTTGACTATGGCGGTCACAGTAGCTATGCACGGGCAGTAGAGCAGTATGAATATCATGAAACTCAAAGCTGCCGCTGCAGTGAAATCAGGTGCACCCGTTGCCGGATTCACTGATGTGAGGCGTGCCGAAAGCGATGCATCGTCTGCTTCCTCATCGCCTGTATAGAGCACTCCTAATGTAGATACAACGATTTCTTTTGCCGGCAGTCCGGCAAGAGCGGCTACTGATGCACGCCAATGGAAACCGAGCGGTTCCATCACAGGATTAACGAATTTACCCGCGATCTCCAGATATGAGTCTGTGGCAGGATTTATAGCCGCGTCGGCATCAGCACCTGTCATCGTTGTTGCCGTAGATGTAGCTATAGCAGTGTCCGCCTGCTTATCATCATGGTGGGGGAAGTAGTTGAGCGCCCAAACAATTATGCTCGCCACGAGTATCACGCCACCCATCTTGCGCAGATATTGCTCACCCTTCGCCCACATGTGGCGCAGCGATGCTTTAAGTGTCGGTATGCGGTAGGGGGGCAGCTCCATGACAAACGGTGTGACGTCAGCCTTGAACTTGAACTTACGCAGCATACGCGCTGTCAGCATAGCGACCACGATACCGAGCAGATATATCCCGAGGAATACAAGCGCGGCATGGCGCTCGAAGAATGTACCCACTAAAAGTACATACACCGGCAGGCGTGCCGAGCACGACATGAACGGATTTATAAGCACCGTGATGATACGGCTCGAACGGCTCTCTATCGCACGTGCCGACATTATAGCCGGAACAGTGCAACCGAATCCCATGATCAACGGAATGAATGATTTGCCATGGAGACCGATGCGGTGCATGAGTTTATCCATTATGAATGCCGCACGCGCCATATATCCTGAATCCTCCATGAAGGATATGCAGAAGTACAGAATCAGGATATTCGGTAGGAATACAATCACACCGCCGACACCACCTATTATGCCGTCGGCTATAAGATCCTTCAGCGGACCATCCGGCATAACATCCTGTACCACTCCTGCAATCCAGCCCACAAGTGCCTCGATCCATTCCATAGGGTATGAACCGATCTCAAACGTAGCCCAGAAGATAGCGAACATTATCAGCAGGAATATCGGGAAGCCGAAAAGTTTATTGGTGACAAACGCATCTATCACGTGGGTGGTGTTGTCAGTATCACGGTTCCCTTTGACAAGTGTCTCGGCAAGCGCACCGGCTATGAACCCGTATTTTTCATCAGCTATCGATGCCGTTATGTCCTCCTTGCGAAGTGCTTCTATACGCTGCACTTCGTGATCGCGCAGCGACAGTATCTCGTCACCGGAGGGGAGTGCCGATACCGCACGGTCAGCCTCCGGATCATTCTCCAGAAGTTTTATCGCTATATATCGTGGAGAGAACAGATGACCGAGATTTCCTTCTGCCTTTACCCGATCCTTGATTGCATTAACTCCCTGCTCGATGTCCTCGCCGAGATTAACGTGAATGTGGCGCACCGCTTTGTCGCGACCCTCATATACTTCGATGACAGTATCAAACAGACGGTTTATACCCTCACCGTTGCGCGACACCGTAGGAACAATCGGTACACCGATCATCTCGCCAAGCAGCGTATAGTCGAGAGTGTCGCCGCGGCGCTTCAGTTCATCATACATGTTGAGCGCGATAACCATGCTGCGGTCCATATCGATTAGCTCGGTCGTCAGATACAGATTGCGCTCAAGATTCGAAGCAACCACTACATTGATTATGACATCAGGCAATTCCTCACGCAGATATTTTCTTACGTAAAGTTCTTCAGGCGAGTAAGCCGCCAGGGAATACGTGCCCGGGAGGTCAACGATGTTGAACCGGTATCCCTTATAATCGAAATGTCCTGCTTTAGCATCTACCGTAACACCGCTGTAGTTACCTACATGTTCTTTTGCTCCTGAAGCGATATTGAACAGCGATGTCTTGCCACAATTAGGATTTCCTACAAGCGCAACGTTTATTATGTGCTGAGGGTCGGGATGCCTGTGATTTCCGTTCTTGACTCCGGTACCGGTTGATTCCTGTATGGATTCAGGATTATCGGTTGCATTATCCTCGAGTGGCGTTACCTCGACGAGATGTGCTTCTGATGCGCGCAGCGATATCTCGTAACCCATTATGCTGTATTTTATGGGGTCGCGCAGGGGAGCGTGAAGAAGCACTTCAACTTCGTGTCCTTTCACAAATCCCATTTCAATCATGCGCTTGCGGAAAGCGCCATGTCCGAGAATTTTGGTTATGATAGCTTTCTGTCCGGTGTGGAGCTCGTCGAGTCTCATTTCGTGGTGATGTTTTTTTCCGGATGCAAAATTCGGAAAAAGTGGCGTAACCACAAAGCTTTTTGCGGAATAATTTAGAAGAAGTCTAAATAACAGATGCTGTTTTTTAAGATTTATGGCAGAAACACATTCATATAGGCGATGGTTATGAATGCTGAATATCCGGTAAGAATCATACCGGAAGCACAACCATAGGAATGTCTGTCTGGAACAGTATGCGGTGGGCTATCCCCGGGTTGAACAATCTTGCGAAAATATTCTTCTTGCGGTTCGGCACTGCGATCAGATTGATATTTCGCTCCGTGATCAACTTCTTGAACTCCTGATTGACGTTACGGTAGTGAAGCTCACATGCGGAGAAGTCGAAAGTCGGGTAATGCTCCCTGCAATATGAAAGGAGTGCGTGCATAGGCGCGTTGATATCATAACGCAGACGTTTCACCGGTATGTTGACCAATGTGATGTTCATGCTGTCCGGTGGTGCGATCAGGCGTGTCAGTTCGTCGAGGGCGAGAAGATCCTCCTGGTCAAGCGAACAGAACATTATAATTCTGTTGAGCGAGTGGATATCGGTGAGTGTGATGTTTTCAGGAAGAGTGAAAACCGGGAAACAGCAGGTGTCTAGCACTTCGGCTGTGACACTCCCCACGAGTTCACGTTCCTTAGTGTCAGTACCGCGTGTCCCCATGACTATCAGCAGAGGATTGTTGTTTTTAGCCCATTCAGCTATAGCTTCTTCCGGCACACCCTCTACAATCTCATGTGTGAACTTGACCGGCGCAAGTTTCGCATGTTTGATCTCCTCACGCAATGTCTCTGCAAGGCGATCCATCTTTTGTCGAGCGTCGGTTAGCAGCGACTCGCGCATCTCGGTAGCGGATATGTCATAATCAAGAGTGTCGGAGAGTTGAAGGGTCGCGGTCACTGATGGATCGACGAATGAGTGAAGCAGGACGATCTCCGACTTATGCACGTCAGCTATCTGAAAAGCGGCACGCAGGGCGTGGAGTGAATGTGGCGTGAAATCAACCGGTACGAGAATCTTTGAAGTGCGTTCTGATACCTGATTCGAGATCTTGTGATTTATGAATATTTCCGTGTTCTCGATTATACGCAGCGCAAGAGGTAAGTCCTTCTCACGTATGCGGACTCTGACTCCGGAAGCGACAACCGGTTGTGTCAGATTGACGTTCTGCAATGAGGCTTTCACCCCTTCTGATTCAAGGAGTGCCTTCAATTCAAGGGCGCGTTCGTAAGTGTGGATTGCTACGGTTATGAGTCGGTCATCCATGGTTGCGTAAGTGTTTTTGTGTTGAGAACGTCAGGTTTCGGCGGGAATAGCCGTTGTGAGAGTTTATCGTCGTTGTGTCTTAGTGAGGGAAGGAAACAGGAATGAGGAAAGATGAGGAGAGAGGGAATGAGTGATTTGTTTTTTCTTCGCGATGTTTGGCAGGAGCGTTTTCTTGCGCTAGGTCGCGATAGAGAAGTCGAGTACCGTGGAACGGAAATCAGTCCTGTTCCTGCTCCTTGAGGATCTCCACAGCCATGTCGTAGATTGTGGTATCATCAAGCACTACTATGCCTCCGTCAGGTCCGGGTTCGATGTGTACGCCACAGTTTTTACCAAACTCGTAGTTGCTTCCGCCAAAGTAGTTGCGGACGGTCTGGACGGTTATATTGAGTTTGTCTGCGATCTGATGTGTGGCTCCATCTGGGAGGCTGTCCTTGAGGCGGCGGAGTTCGTTGAAAGTAATAGTCTTAGCCATGTCTCTTTGGGTTTTATGGGTTAACGTATTTGTGTTGCTTTTTGTTTGGGAGTTAAATGTAGCAGGTTTTTCCGGGGTGAGCAAATTTTACGGTTATAAAAAACTATGTTATAAAACATGATTTTTCTAAATCCGCTCAATGTCAGTGGATTTAATCCATGCACGGTGTGTGTTGTCGATCTGCACATCAAGCCAGCGCAGACCGGTGGTATCACCTGGTACTGATATCGAATCAAGGATTGTGATCTTGGTGCCCTCGTGTAGGAGCATTGCTTCCTCATTGCGGTCTTTGGGTTCACGCGGAGAGGTGCTGAGAATCGTTGACTGTGCGGTGATAATCGCTGTATTGCGGTCGGTGGCTATTGTTTTTGCACGCGATGCGATGATCTGTGTTATTCCAAACAGTATTATAAGTGCGATAGCTCCGAAAAAACCGGTTTTACGTACGAGTACGTTGCTGCTGAAAAAGTACGCTGCTATGGCTCCGGCAGCAAGCGTGAACAGTATGAATGCTGTCCATGCCCACGTATTAGGAGTGGTGGCAAGCGCAAACCGGTCGTATGTATTGCTCAGGAATGAACCTCGCTCTCCCTGACGGTCCACGATACGTGAGTTGACAAACTCAAGATTCGTCTTTGCATCGGTAAAAGTCGGATCTAAGCGCAATGCCCGCTCATAGTTCACAATCGCCTTGCCGAGATTCCCCAAACGATATTCGCAATTGGCAAGATTGTAATACAGCTGCGGAGAGTTACCCTCATCCTGCATGATCTGGCGGTATAACGATGCCGCAAGAGCGAAATCGTCGGCGGAATAGGCTGAATCCGCCTGCTGGTCAAGCGTTGCAGCCTGTGATGTGAGGATTGCGCAGAGCGCTATGCTGATTGAAACGATGATCTTTTTCATGAACGTCAAGATTTGCGGAGTTTAACGTTTTCCATAGCATTTATTGCCTCTGTTGCCTTGGCATATATGCTCGACGAACTTTCGCGCGAGGAAGAGGGGGCGTAGCGCGCCATCTCGCAATCATCGAGCGCCGCTATGACTTTAGCCGTGACATCATCAGGAGCGCCTACAGAAGCAAGTTCCTCTGAAATGTTCTGACGAGTGAGCTGCGATGCCGGAATACCGAGCTTGTCACCAAGGTAGCCCCATAATGCCCGCAAGGTCTCCTCGATAAACTTGTCGTCGTCGGCTGCATCGGCATATTTCTTAGCCGTGCGGAGGCGCTGGCGTGCAGCCTTGTTTGCTTTCGCAAGACGCATTCCGCGCACGTCGGCTGAGCGTTTGATATTGCGGCGATACAATGTCAGTGAGGTTATCAGTGCCGCTGCGACAACAGCATAGAGAACCCAGTACCACCACTCTCCAATTACAAGCGTATGGCTCGCGCTCGGATTCTTGTCGCCGGTGACTATGTGCAGGATATCGGTGTTTTTAGCGGCTATGTCATGACGTTCCACATCGGTTGAGGTTGTAAGCCCTTTTGCAACCTTTATGTCGTAGGATGGAGTGGTGAGAGTGACATACTGTGCCGACGACGGGTTGAAATAGACAAATTTGTCGCTGCCGATATGGAAATCGCCGACGGTCTGTGGCACAAATGTGTACTCTACGGTCATTGTACCGCTCACGTTCTGCCCGTTGGGTGTGACATCGGCATCTATGTCGCTCTTCGGACTGTAGAGTTCGAATTCCGACGGGAAATCAATCTCCGGTTCCTTTATGTACTTGATATTACCCGTACCGCTGATGGTGTAGAGCAGTGTCGCCGGGTCATTTGTGCGGAATGAGTTTCCTACAAGTCGGCTGTCGATGCTGAATGTTCCCACAGCTCCTGTAAATCCTTCGGGCTGAGGGGAGGGGAGTGGTTTCACATCAAGTGCTCCGGTGTTTGAGCTTACCTTAATACTGCGTTCCTGAGGATTGCGTACTGCGAAGAATCCCATGTTGACAGTATCATATTGCACAACCTTTATATCATAGTTTCCGGAATTGATAGTGAGGTGACCGGATTTCTGCGGGAATATGATACATTGCTTAAGCACGGCGGTCATGTAATTCTGTCCGCGGTAGCTTTCCACCTCGTTCAGCGTGGGCTGCAGGTCGATCTCCTGGATCAGGCATCCGTCAAAGCTCGGTTGACGCGTAGGCATGAATGAGGATATCGAGTATTTGGTGTAAAGCTTTATGGTGCATAGTATTGCTTCCTGCTCGTATGCCGTTGATTTGGAGAGTATGATGCGTACGAACACGTCGTCTGCATTCACCGTACGGTCTGCACTCTGTGTGTCGATATCATCTATATTCACAGGTTGCTGCGAGGGTGATGATCCGTTGTTAGCACTCTGCGGAGCCTCGGCTATGGTAATCTTTGTCGGCTGTGTGGTAAGCTGTTTTCCGTCAGCTACGATAGAAGCCTCACCGATGGTATATGTGCCTTCGGTTTCCGCAAGATAGTAATATGTATAGTCAACCTGCGAGGACGACGACATGTGACCATTTATAACCTCATAGCTCTGGCTTGTCGATGTGCTCGGTCCGTACAACAGTTTGCAGCCATTGATCTGCGGAACCTTAAGACTTGACCCTTCGGCATTGCGCAAGGTGTATGTGACGGCGAATTTGGAGCCGGCTACAACTCTTGACGGAGCCTTGACTCTGAACGACGTCTGTGCCGTCAGTGACAGGACAGCCATCAGACATATTATAGTTGACGCGATTACCCGTTTCATTTCCGGTGCTTGTTTATAATTAGCGTAGGAGAGATATGACTTTATCGGGGATTGACTTTATTCAGATTACCAGGGGTTGGTGATGCGCTTGCGGCGTGCGTTGGCATCTTTTTTCTTCTGTGCTTCGACACGCTTGCGAGTTGCAGCCTCCTCATTTTCCATAGCTTTCAGTATCTTTTCGGCATTAGCATCAGAAATACCCTGCTGCTGTTCGGGCTTCTTGTCCTTATCTTTCTGCTGCTGATCCTGCTGCTGGTCCTGATTCTGGTTCTGTTGTTGATCCTGATTCTGCTGTTGCTGCTGTTGGTCCTGGTTCTGTTGCTGCTGATCCTGCTGTTGTTGCTGTTGATCCTGATTCTGCTGATTCTGCTGCTGGTCCTGTTGCTGGTCCTGTTGTTCCTGACGCTTCAGCTGTGCAAGGCGCAGGTTCTCACGCGCGCGGTCATCACCGGGCACTTTGCGCAGGGCATTCTTGTATAGCTCGATGCTCGAGGCGTAGTCCTGATTATTGAATGCTATGTTGCCGAGATTATAGTATGCTTTCTCGGCGATATTGATGTCGGCGGCATCCTTTGTGAGCTGCTGGAGTATCTCTGTCGCGGCTTTCAGCGGGTTATTACCCGAATTCGGGTCTGCCGATCCACCCTGACGGATCAGTGATGCGGCAAGATTGAAACGCGCGGTCTCTGATGACGGAACCTCCTCTAGAGCTTTGCGGTAGAGCACCTCGGCATCAGCAAAGCGCTTCTCTTTGTAAGCGGTATTTCCTTCGCGTATCAGGTTGCGCTCACGTTTGGTTGTGTATGGCTGATCATCAGCATTTCCGGCATTGTCGGCATACACGACCGGAACCGCGGCAGCAAAAATTGCCGCAGTGCATAGAGTGAGACGCATATTTCTACTTAATATGTGTGAGAGATTCATCATACGTTCTTGCTGAAGAAATTGATATTGCGTAGCCATGAGATCTTGCAGTACGGGAGGAGCCCGTCAATCGCAAGTAGCAGTAATGCTATAATGGCTGCAATCGGGAAGAGTTCGTTAGCCGGAGATGTTCCGACCGTGCGGCTGAACTCGGTAGTCGACAGATGGCTGAGCTGGTCATCGAGGTCGGAAACGACGGATGATGATGTGCCCTGCAGATATATGCCGTCGCCCGCCTTGGCTATATCGCGTGCCATTGTCTCGTTGAGGGCTGTGAGCACCGGTTGACCGGATGAGTCGAGCATATACTTACCTGACTGACCGGGAATCGGGATGCGTGCCCCTTTACCGGTGCCGATACCTATCACATCAACCTGAATGCCTGCATCGGCGGCATTTTTCGCCACCTCAACGGCATTATCCTCAAAATTCTCGCCGTCGGTGATCAGCACTATCGCTTTCTGGAATTCACTGTCAGGCGTGAAAGAATTGATAGCCATCTCAAGCGCGGCACCGATCGCGGTGCCTTGTGTGGGGACCATATCGGTAGTGATCCCGTTGAGGAACATCTTTGCGGAAATATAGTCGGAAGTGATGGGGAGCTGGGTATATGCATCGCCGGCAAATACGATCAGTCCGACCTTGTCGTCGCGCATCTTGTCGATAAGTTTCTCAAGAATGAACTTCGCACGCTGCAGGCGGCTCACTCCGTTAGGATCGTCGGTAGAGGATGCGAGCATAGAGTTGCTGACATCGACACAGAGCATCACTTCAATGCCGCGTGCTGTCTCGGTTTCTGCTCCATCAGTGTCGGCGGTGGGGGTGTAAGGTCGGGCGACAGCAAGTATTATGAATGCCAGTGCGGCAAGTTCTATTGTCATCTTGATCCATCCCATGTATCGCGATGCGTCAGGCATAAGCGACGCTATCACTTCGGGACGTCCGAAGCGGCGCAGTTTCCGGCGACGCGCGATGCGTGCCCATGCATATAGTCCGGCGAGCAGCGGGATTATGAGCAGTAGATATAGCAGATATGGATATGCGAATTTTATCATGAGACTTTGTGTGAAGCGCGTTTAGGGTATTGTGCGTAGCAGTGTGTTGCGCAGCAGCAGCTCACCAGCCACAAGGCATAATGCGAGCAGTGCCCAAGGGAAGAAATTATCTTCCGTGTGGGTGTAATTGCGCACGTCAAGCTGCGATTTCTCAAGAGTGTCGATCTCCTCAAACACCTGGTTGAGCACATTATTGTCTGTAGCCCTGAAATAGCGGCCGCCGGTAGTGGAGGCGATGTTGCGCAGTGTGGCTTCATCGATTACCACAGGCATATTGACGTAATCTATTCTACCTATGGCATCTTCCGTGGGGAACGGTGCCATTCCGTTACGTCCGATACCTATGGTATAGACCTTGATGCCGAGCTTTTTCGCGATCTCAGCCGCTGTGAGTGGAGCTACATTGCCTGTATTGTTTGAGCCGTCGGTGATGAGTATCACGCTCTTGGACTTTGCCTTGCCATCCTTGATGCGGTTGATCGCCGTGGCAAGACCGTCGCCTATAGCCGTGTTATCCTGAAGCATACCCATCTTTATATCGTGGATATAGTTGACGAGCAGCGATCTGTCGGTGGTCATAGGTACAGCGGTGAAGCTTTCGCCGGCAAATATGACAACGCCGATGTTGTCCGATTCTCGTCCGCTCACAAACTGAGCTGCAACATTTTTAGCCGCTTCGAAACGGTTAGGCTTGAAGTCGCGCGCGAGCATACTTGACGATATGTCGAGCGATATGACGATATCGGTTCCTTCTGTATTGGATGTACTCCACTTGTCGTGCGTCTGCGGGCGTGCGATTATGATTATCAATGTTGCTATGGCAGCAATCCTCAAGACGAACAGTCCATGAAGCAGCCATGCACGCCATGGACGTCCGAGCTGCTTGTACGGAATGGATGTGGATACACTCATTGTGGCATGCGTACGGTTGCGGTTCCACACATACCATGCTATGTACGGTATGAGCAGAAGCAGTAGCCACAGATATGACGGGTGAGCGAATAACATTCTTGTCAGTGGTTAGATGTTTTTCGAAGTGCCTTGCTTCGGTTGAGGCTGCGCGCTTTCAGGTGTGGTTCCATTATTGCCGTCGGGATTTTCCGTCGCGGGGGCAGGCTCGGGAGCAGGGCGGGTGTCCTCAACAAACTGTGTCGCCGACCGCATGGCGGCGGCATTGTCGTCGGGCAACGGACGCACCTTGGCAAACTTCACGAAGTCAGCGATCTCAAGAACACGGCTCATATATTTCTGCGGCATACGCGTGGCTTCATTGCTATGAAGCGCGCGGAGAATCTGTGATGAGGTCATCTCCATGGCGTTGATGCCGAAGCGTGTGTCAAGATAATGGCGCAGTATCTCGGTAAGCCGGGTGTAGTATTCCTTCTCCTGTCCGCGCTCGCAAAGGTTCTCAGCCTTAAGTGTGGCAAGCTGTTCCATGGCAAGCTCGTAGGGAGGAGTAGGTTTCTTGACCGGCATAAGCGGGATGCGACCTTTGCGGAGCCACTTGTAGTATATGTAGAGAGATGCTCCGATCACGGCAAGCGCAAGAAGGATCCACAGTCCGTAGTCAGTCATCCAGTCTGGTAGAAAGTCGAAGAAGTGGCGAGCCGGTTTCTGTGCGTCATAGAAATCATGTACGGTGACCATGGAGTCAACGTCAGCCGGAATCACTTTAAGCGCGAGACGGTTGGATTCCGTCACATTTCCGTTCTGGAGATAAAGCACCGGGGGAAGTGTATACAGTCCGGAATCAAAAGCCTGAAGGGTTATGGTCTGGCGCAGCTCCGAACGTCCGTTGCCGAGATCGCTGATCTCAGGCGTACCCATATCGGCAACCTCCACATCGCGCCACAGTGTGTCAGGCAACAGGAGTTCGCCGTCGCCGGAAAGGTTTCCGACAATCTCCACATGAAGCGGTGTGGTCTTACCCATAAGCAGATATGCGGAGTCAAGCTCCACACGGATTACCGCGCTCGATGATGATGATGATGACTGCTGTGCGGACAGGAGCGCCGCGGTAGCGGCAGCCAGAAGGAATAATATGTTTCGGAGTGTTTTCATTCGGGTTTTGCTCCAGGTTTTTACGTTGAGGGGGTGTAGCCGCCTTTCCCGGTACAATATTGCTGTTTGGGCTGTTAGTTTTAAATGGACTTTAATGCGATATCATTGACGTATGCCGCGCTTCTGGAATAATCCCATAAGCGCACGCACATAGTCCTCGTCGGTGGCTACAGATGTGCTGTCGACACCACATTTGCGCAATGTGTCGGTCATGACCTGCTGACGCTCGTACCACCACTTGCCAAGTGTTTTCCTGACACGTGCTGACGAGGTGTCTATCCAACGTTCGGCACCGGTCTCGAGGTCGGATATGCGCATCAGTCCTACGTCGGGCAGCTGTGCGTCACGCTTGTCATACACCTGTATAGCACTTACATCATGCTTGTTGGCGCAGACCGAGAGTGCCGTACGGTAGTCATTTCCGTCGATAAAGTCGGATATGACAAACGTCGTGCACCGCTTTTTCAGCGCGTCAGTCAGATAGCGCAATGCCATACCGATGTCTGTGCCGCGGCTCTCCGGCTTGAAGTCAAGAAGTTCGCGGATCAGAAACAGGATGTGCTTTCTGCCTTTCTTCGGTGGAATGAATTTCTCGACACGATCCGAGAACAGAAGCATGCCTATCTTGTCGTTGTTCTGTATAGCGGAGAACGCGAGCGTCGCCGCAACTTCGGCTATCATCTCACGTTTCTCCTCACCGACGGCTCCGAAAAGACGGCTTCCGCTCACATCCACAACCAGCATCACCGTGAGTTCACGCTCTTCTTCGTACACCTTTACATAAGGGTGGTTATGACGGGCTGTTACGTTCCAGTCGATGTCGCGCACGTCGTCACCGTACTGGTATTCCCTGACTTCGGCAAAAGTCATGCCACGACCCTTGAAAGCCGTGTGGTATTCACCCGCGAATATGTTCTGTGACAATCCGCGGGTTTTTATCTCAATTTTCCTGACTTTTTTGAGCAGTTCGGTAGCGTCCATACGCAATCAGATTGTGGCTTGGGATTGAGACTCCTTATCAGGGTACCTCAACCTTGTCGAGTATTTCGGAAATGATTTCGTCGGCAGTGATGTTGTTGGCTTCCGCCTCGTAACTGAGTCCGATACGGTGACGGAGCACATCGTGACAAACGGCGCGGACATCCTCGGGGATCACATAGCCACGCTGGCGCAGGAACGCGTATGAGCGTGCGGCACGGGCAAGACCGATCGATGCACGGGGAGATGCGCCGAAAGAGATTATGCCTTCGAGATCCTTCAGACCGTACTCGCCGGGCGTACGTGTGGCGAATACTATGTCGACTATATAGCGCTCTATCTTCTCGTCAAGATAAATCTGCTCAACGATCTTCTGAGCCTCGAGGATCTCGGAAGGTTTTACGAGCGGACGAACCTCGACGCGTCGCGGAGAGATGTTCTGGCGGATGATGAGCTTCTCGTCCTCTTTGGTGGGATATCCGATGATCACTTTCAGGAGGAAACGGTCAACCTGGGCTTCGGGCAGCGGGTAGGTTCCTTCCTGTTCGATCGGGTTCTGTGTAGCCATGACGAGGAAAGGCTCGTCGAGACGGAATGTCTCTTCACCGATCGTCACCTGACGCTCCTGCATAGCCTCAAGCAGCGCGCTCTGTACTTTTGCCGGGGCGCGGTTGATCTCGTCGGCAAGTACGAAATTGGCGAAGATAGGACCGCGTTTGATCTGGAACTGTTCTTTCTGAACGCTGTAGACCATTGTGCCCACAACGTCGGCGGGAAGCAGGTCGGGGGTGAACTGGATGCGGTTGTATTTGGCGTCGATCACCTGTGCGAGAGTCTTGATCGCGAGGGTCTTTGCAAGACCGGGAACTCCTTCAAGCAGTACGTGGCCGTTGGCAAGAAGCGCAATGAGCAGTGACTCAACGAGGTGTTTCTGCCCTACGATGGTCTGATCCATTCCACGGACCACGAGGTTGACGAAATCGCTTTTAGAAGCGACGAGATCATTCAGCTCTCTGATATTGACTGATTCACTCATAATGGGTTAGGGTATGTCAGTGTGATTATAATTTCAGTTCATGTGATGGTGAAGGCAGTATACAGAGACGCACTCCCGCCAACAACACGCAAAATTATATATTTAACGCGCGAGAGTGTGAAAAGGGTGTGTTAAATTTTTCTATAGATAGTTTACTCGACTAAAACCTTTGCAATTTTTAAGATGCCTCGGTTCGCAGGAGCTATTGCCACGGAATGACAATGAATTGCAGAACCGGAAATGTGAGTATTTACACTTCCGGTTCAGATGGGTTCTGTGTATGTATGATGTCGGTCAGTTGGCAGGAACTACCTCAGTCGCGTCGAGCTCCACTTCCAGTGGCAACTGACCTGCCGGAGTGTTGACGTAATAGAGCACGTAGGCGCAGAGAGCAAGCGCGCCGATGGCAAGTCCGACGATAAGCCCGATGATGAACCCACGCGTAAATCCGTTGTTGCTTTTGGAGTCGCGTACCGAGCGGTAGTAGTCATCCTCTTGAGCAGTCGATGATGCTTCCTCCGGCTCCGTCGTGCTATCATTAGCTCCGGTCACTGTAGGAGTGGTCGGGGCAGGTTGTGACGAGAAGGGCGGGGGTGTGGTTGTGAGTGCCGGCTGCGTGCTGGTTTCATTGGCTTTAGCAGCCAGTTCAGCTTCAAGGCGCTCTGCTTCTTCCTCCTCTTCCTCCGGCCAGCGGTAAGGAGTGGCAGCAGGAGTGGAAACAGGCTCGTGGGCAGGAGTCGGTTCCTGGTTTTGAACTGGAGCAGGTTCCTGATTTTGAGGTAATGGTTGCGATACGACTGTTGCAGGCTCGGCATCTGTTTCCTGTTCGGGCACTTCCTCGGAGGGTGATGCCGCTGTGACTGTCTCGGTTTCAGTCTTCTCAGCCTCTGCGAGTTGTGTGTCGGTGATCCCTTCGGCGAGTTCGACAGGCTCAAACATCGCGAACGGCGCGTTCACTTCATCAGCCCATGCCGCTTCGGGTACGAACGTGACAGGATCCTCGGGGTTGTGTGTGAGCCTGAACTCACCAAGCCCGGGCACGCTGACCGGTTCGCCGGTGCGTAGTCCGTTTGCGATCGTTGCGAAAAGTGATTTTATAAACTCTTCGGCTTCAGCGGCGTCCATGCCGCTGCGTGATGCCACGCCGGCAGCAAATCGTTTTAATGGAATCTTTTCGTTCATCGCTTACGGAGTTATGTGCGGTTTGGTCAGCTTAACGACTTGCGCAGCAGCACGCTGCTTTTGAAATCGACAGTGATTGCCGGAGGCAGCAGTGTGCGCTTGCCGTCGGGTGTGGTGATTATGCGTTCGTCGGCTTTCGTCGAGGTAAATGTGCCGAAACCGGGGATAGCGACAGCATCGAGGGTCGCTCCATGCGCTCCGAGTGTGGCTGTGACGGCTGCGATTGCTGATGCGATCTCCTCGGCACTTTTGCCGCTCTCCATAGAGAGTCGCGAAATAAGTGTCTTGCTATCCATGCGGTTGTTGCGGATTTGTTACGGTTTAATAGCTGCGGGCAAAGATGACGCGGCGTTCGGAGGGGCGACCTGTCACCATACACTTGCCGGGAGTAGTGTCGCCATCGAGCGGTATGCAGCGGATAGTTGCCTTGGTCTCGTTCTTGATAAGCTCTTCGGTCTCCGTGGTGCCGTCCCAATGTGCAAGGATGAATCCGCCCTTCTCGATCTCTTCCTTGAATTCATCGTATGTCTCCACGGTGCGGGTCATCTCCTCACGGTGACGGAGCGCCTTGCGGTAGATGTTGGTCTGTATCTCTTCGAGCAGGTCACGCACATACTCCTCGATTCCTTCGAGCTGATGCTCTGATTTCTCGAGAGTGTCGCGGCGCATAAGCTCAACGGTGCCGTTCTCCAGGTCGCGTGCACCGATGGCAAGGCGCACGGGAACACCTTTGAGTTCGTAGTCGGCGAATTTGAATCCCGGGCGGCGGTTCTCGGCATCATCGTATTTCACGCTTATGCCCATCTCACGCAGCTTGAGCACGATCGGATTTACGCGCTCGCTGATCTGAGCGAGCTGCTCGGAGTTCTTGTAGATCGGCACGATTACCACCTGTATGGGGGCGAGGTGCGGTGGAAGAACAAGTCCGTTATCGTCGGAGTGGCTCATTATGAGTGCGCCCATAAGGCGTGTCGATACGCCCCATGAGTTTGCCCAGACATATTCAGGCTGATTGTCTTTGTTGACGAATGTCACATCAAATGCCTTGGCGAAGTTCTGACCGAGGTTGTGCGACGTGCCGCTCTGCAATGCCTTGCCGTCCTGCATCATCGCTTCGATAGTGTAGGTGTTCACGGCACCGGCAAAGCGTTCGTTGGCAGATTTTACGCCTTTTATGACCGGCATAGCCATGTATTTCTCGGCAAAGTCGGCATAGAGGTTGATCATCTGCACGGTTCGTGCCTCTGATTCCTCGGCTGTGGCGTGTGCGCAGTGACCCTCCTGCCAAAGGAACTCGGCGGTGCGGAGGAACATGCGGGTGCGCATCTCCCAGCGCATCACGTTTGCCCACTGGTTGCAGAGTATTGGGAGGTCGCGGTAGGAGTGGATCCAGTTGCGGTATGTGCCCCAGATGATGGTCTCGGATGTCGGACGTACGATCAGCTCCTCCTCCAGACGTGCGTCGGGATCGACGATCACGCCGTTGCCGTTGGGGTCGTTCTTGAGGCGGTAGTGGGTCACTACCGCGCATTCTTTCGCGAATCCTTCCACATGCTCGGCTTCACGGCAAAGGAATGATTTCGGGATAAGCAAAGGGAAGTAGGCATTCTGTACTCCGGTAGCTTTGAACATCCGGTCGAGCTGCTGTTGCATCTTCTCCCAGATAGCGTAACCGTAAGGTTTGATCACCATACATCCTCTGACTGCCGACTGCTCGGCGAGATCGGCTTTGACTACCAGTTCGTTATACCACTGTGAGTAGTTGTCGGCACGTTTTGTCAGATCCTTTAGTTCCTTTGCCATATAATATATTCTGAATTTGCAGTTTAGAAGTGTTAAAGCGTCTTGTATGCGCTTTTCGCCGCAAAGTTACGCAAAAAACCGTCAATAGTCAAATTTAAATGTGTCGGCGGAAACGGGGCGGATTCATTGGCGTAGGCGGGCGGTTATCATGATGTTGTTGTCGTTTTCATTGAGAGTAGCCATGAGTTTATCAACATCTTCACGGTAACGGTCTGCAATTTCCCCTCTGTCAATGGCTTTTTGGAGCCGGTCGTGAAGCTCCAGCGGCTCATAGATACCGAAAACATGACCGTCGTGCATGTTGAATCCCAGTTTAAGGTTGAAGAAGCTGTCATTTACAGTCTTGTCTATACGCCAGGCTTTCATTTCGGATTTGTCGATCAGTATTGTTCCCGGATTGTTGCCCCGTACGATATATACTAAGATATGGTTTGGGAGTTCCTTATAGACGAAGTAGCCGTCGCCTTTCCGCTCCTTGTCCATGTTGAGGGTGAATATGGCATCCAGCCGGTTTGCTTCGGCGTTGTAACAGTAGAGAGTATCATTGAAAGTGGTGTGGAACGTCGGGCGATCTGAGCAGCGGAATGAGAATATCTCGTTGTTGAATCCTACGGCATATCCCTCCTCATCGATGAAATTCGTTGACAATTGCGGGGCAAACGCATATCTGACGGTATCGTTTTCTCCTGTGCTTGCCGGAAAGGTCGCTGCGACAAACAGGTTGTCGTCGTGATCGCGGAAGCATAGCTGTATCGCAGACAGAGTGCTGTCATTATTGTTGAATAGCTTTCCCTTGTTGAGTGGGCGTGGCAGTTTGACGACGCCTTTGAAATTTCCTCTCAGATCATAGCTGTTGACCGCTTTCCCAAATCCTGCTACATAGATTCGATCGGCAGGTTCGTCGATAAGCACATCGTAAGCCGATATGTAATATTCACCGGGACCGTTTCCCACACCGCCGACGTCGCAAATGTACTTACCATCGCGGGTGAAAAGTTTTACAGGGGTTCTGCCGGCGGCTATGTAATTTTCGGAAAATGTCGGCATACCTCCGGCATCAAATAGCGCCTCATCGCGGTTGTCAAAGCGTACGATGCGGAAATCCTCTGCAATGTCGCTCAGAAGTAGTGTTCGTGATTCGTTGACCTCATCTTCGTCAACGACCATAAGCTGTGAGGCGTCACTGTCTATGAGTTTGACGTTGATAGGGGCATGGGTGCATGAGGCAAGGAGTGCCATGGCGATAATTGCGTGGAGTGATAGCGTTCTCATGTTTAGCAAGTTCATATCAGCTCGGGCTTGGAATCGGTTGATGTATGGTCGTGAAGTTTGATTTTGTAGAGGAAATCGTCCTGACTTTTGTTCACAATGTAGATCTCATCAGGATTTGCACCGGCTGATCCATTTTGGTATACCATTCCCGCAGGCAATCGGTAACGGCATACAGGCTCGCCATCCCAGGTGTATTGTTCAAGATAATGATGACGCGTTTCATTCCGGTCGTGGGCATACACCTTGTCGCCAAGATATATGAGGAAAATATAGTCGTCATTGCTGAATCCGCTGTTGTAATATAGATTGTTTTCTCCGGTCTCAAAAAACTCTGTCCGGGTCTTGACGTTCATAGGTTCTATCTTGCCACTCTGACATGAGGTTATAGAATCATTTGTAAGGTCATAAATCAGGAAACGGTCGTACCAGGAGAAGGCGTATGCGATCTTATTCTGTTTCTGGTTGTAAATCAATGGACCATCGTAAACAAGATACCATGAGTCCAGATCGCGCGTGAAGTCGAAAGCAAGCAACCCTTTGATAGTGGAATCGTGAAGGTTGTAGGAGCATAATCCATACCCCTCTTTGCCGCTCTGACCTATTATCAGAGTCATGGAGTCGATCATCTCCGGCTTGTCGAGACGCGGGCGGAAATTCTTTACGTTTTTCGGCTCCGGCAGCGTGGTCACGAAATCCAGGGTCATGGAGTCGGTGAGTCGGTACAGTTTATAATTGGAAAGTGAGATGATGTAGCAGAGCGCATCCTCCTCATACGATGGCAAAAGGCGTATGTCGGTGAACTCGTCAGGTCCTGTACCTACAGTCGCGAGTTGTGCTGTTAAAGTGTTGTCAGCGGCATTGACTACTGACACCAGTTTCTCGCCGGAAACTTTCTCAAGACTTTTGATGATGATATATCCATTCTTGTATAGAATGTCAATCTCACGGTTTGTCGTTATGAAATCCAGCGGTACGCACTCAAGCGAATCAAGCGTAATCTCCATCGGAAAGTCCTTTTTGGAGGTCTCGTTTGCCGGATCCTCGGATATTATGAGGTAATCAAGTGCTTCAAGAGCAGCAGGTTCTCTTTTCACCTCATTGCATGAAATGGTGGTCAGGCATAGACCAATAATGGCGGGCAGCAGTCTTTTCATGATGCTTAAGGCAGTTTGTTCAGTTGTAGGTAATTGACGTGGTCTCGACCATAAGGAGGGGAGTGCCGCCCGACTTATCGTAGCCTTTAAGTGATATCAGGCGACCGGATCTGTCGGAAAATACCGCATGAAACTCCCCGTTTTTATCCACAAGATCGAGCATTATATTGTCGTTGGATTTTGTTACCTTTATTTTCTTGTCGCCGATCACTTTCTTCATGCTTTCCGCTCCGGAGAATAGTATGTCGGATAGATCGTTGAATGCCTGTGAGGGCATCTCCTCCTCCACTATATTTCCGTCGAGCCTGACCTTTTCGCCGGAATTGATCTCAAGTGAGTGTGACCCCGAACGGTCCTGCCAGTCGATCTGCAGTTCCGTTTTGCCGATTTTTGACCGGTATGTCATCCGCACCGGAACGAGATCACCATTTGGCGACATGTTCAGGGGGCGTTTTGCGGTTGGTGGAAGCATACGGGCGTTTAAGTCTATGCTGCATTCTCTTGACGTGCGGATCTTTTCAAGTCCCAGTTCAAGGACTTTGCGTGCGGCAATGGCATAATCGGGGCGTACGACGCATAGTCCTATACCGATGCCGACAATGAGCACTGCCGCGATTCGGCTTATGCGACCGAGGAGTGAGAAGAATGAGCGTCGCCGTTGCAGTGCCGGAGGAGTGAATCTCATGGATGTTTCGGGCGCGTGCCGTGGTTCTAGCGCATTTATGAGCTTCGTATAGCGGTCGTCGTGATTGTCAAGGTCGGAGAGGTTCATAGGTCATCGTATTTTGAGCGTAAATATTCAAGTCCTTCGTAATAGCGGCGCTTAGCCGTTGTAGGCGAGATCCTCATCACATCCGCTATCGCATCAAATGTCATTGATGCGTATGTTTTCAGTCGCACGATCTCACGGGATTTCTCCGGCATATTCTCAATCAGCTGACGGATGCGCTCGGCTTCATCTTCAAACGACGTCGGCTCATAGTCAAGATCCATTACTTCGTCGGAACTTAAGGGAATGTGCCCTACCTGCCGTCTGTGCGACAGGCAGGCATTGATAAGAGCGCGGTACACGTATGCTTGCAGATTGGTGATTGTCGAAGTGTCAGCACTTTTCTCAAGCATCCGCAGATATATGTCCTGGAGTATATCTTCGGCATCGGTTGTGTTTCCGACATGATAACAGGCATAGCGGAAGAGCGACTGTTTATGCTCTTCCATCCATTGCGTGACCATGTGGATATATCTTTTTCTGTCCATTCTCCCTATAAGATTATGCAAAGGTGAGAAAAGTCCGGGGATATCCATCGTTTAACCAACGTTAACTATCCTTGGTGCTTGCGCGACGCGCAAAAAAAAATCCCTGCGTTACTGCCGCAAGGTATGGCGGTACGCAGGGATTGGTGTAGGGGGTATGCTGTTTAAGCGTGAATTATTGATTTTTGAGTCTTAGCATGAGCAGGAAGTCATCATTCTCTTCATCAAAGTCGAGGAGCTGGGGATTGGCGGCAATTATTTTCTCCTTATCCTCCGGATCCATAGTCTCAAGTGCAGTTGCAAGAGCATCACCCGATACAAGGCGCATGAATGCCCCTGTGCTGCTGTCATATCCATCAAAGTATGGTCTGTTGTTCAGGCATAGCATCAGAGCTTTAGGGATAGCGTTGTCGGTGTATGTCTTTCCGTTAGCTCTGTCGGCAAATATTATCTGTCTCCCTTCGCTGCGATGGAGTCCTACCGGGAGGAACACAATCCAGCCGTCGGAAACGAACAGATAGTCCATATAGATGAAACCGTTGTTATGATCGCGGCGGTTATGGAACTTGTTTTCAACCTGTCCGGTCGTTCCATTGAAGAAGTCACCTGGTATGTTGTCAACTCCGAAGTCAAATGTGGCGATTTCGGTCTGCGTTGTGTCGTTTATCTGATAGATGGTTTGTCCGAGCGGCGGGGCTATGAAGACGCCGGCTCCGGTTGCCGGAAGTGTATTTTCAGGACTTGACGGTATCTCGAATCCTCTCACCACCTCCTCTGAGGGGAACTTTCTTGCCGCTACAGTTCCATCAGGGTGCATCACCGTGAGCTGGTATTCCTTATGGAATCCGTGCTGGATGTATATGTTGCCGGAATTGTCTACAGCAAGCTGTCCTCTTTCCCCATCGGCAGGAATTGTCTGCAGATTATTGCCGTTCATGTCATATACCTGGATCTTTGTGAAATCAAGCACGTATATTTTGTCGTTGCCGACGGCGAAGCTCAACATTGCGCCGTACTCCTCCGGTCCTTGACCACGTTTGCTGAATCCGCCCCTATACTCACCGGTAGAATCGAAGATGAGAAATTTATTTGAGGAATAATCATAAAGCACATATATTCCTTCGTTTCCCTTCAATGTGGTGGCGCTTGCCTTGAAAACAACGGAATCGGGCGACTGGAATTTCAGGAACGATACCTCCATACGGTCGGCAAGTTCTTTGTCGTAGTCACCAGTGACTTTGAACACCTTTTGCGAATCGGATTCCTCGTTATGTGTTGTACATGAGGTCATGCCTGAGGCTATCAGGCATAGTGCGATCGGAATAATGTGAAGCCCTGATTTAATCATGGTCGGTTGTGTTTGTGGTTGAATGATGCAAAGTTAGTGTTTTTTTTCGTTATATATCCACCGGAAGCTACAAAATCGTTTTTTTTGTTAATATATGTTAATACTCGCAAAGGGTACAAAAAAACGGCTACCGTGTTCAGATAGCCGTTTTGATGCACCGGATCGATAATAGCCGGTTAGTCATTTGGGGATAATGTTATGAGGTTTGCGCGTTCTCTCATATTATGGTGAAGTACGACGCTTGTTCAGTCCTTGAGTTTGCTTGCGAGATTATGGGCTGCGTTAGCTCCTGATTCAAGCACATCAGCAGCCACGTCCTTGAGCTTTTCGGCGAATCCTGAGATTTTCTCGCCCGCCTGCTCCTTGATATCTCCGAACTTGTCGGCAGCCTGCTCCTTTATGTCGTTGAACTTATTAGATGCCTGATCGGTGAAATCGCCGATTTTGTCAGCAGCCTGTTCCTTGATATCGTTGATCTTGTCGGCAGCCTGTCCGGCAATTCCCGATACCTTGTCCTGAGCCTGCTCATACACTTCCTGAGCCTTTTCCTTAGCATTGACTACAGTCTGTTGCGCCTGCTCCTTTACAGATTGCTGCTCCTCCTGAGCTGCTACTTTAGCTG
The DNA here is from genome assembly GCA_910587425.1 of uncultured Muribaculaceae bacterium. Taxonomy (GTDB): domain Bacteria; phylum Bacteroidota; class Bacteroidia; order Bacteroidales; family Muribaculaceae; genus Paramuribaculum. The sequence goes on along the minus strand of CAJUKU010000004.1, from coordinate 155,259 downwards.
CTTCCGCACTTAGTTCTGCTGCTTGTTTAGATATTTTGGCTGCTGTAGCAGCGTCGATCTTGTTTTCCATAATGTCGTATAAGTTAAGTAAAAGTAAAGAACTTCGTATATTCAGCAAACAATGCCTGTGTCGGAAATGTTGGGGTGCGGGACTCTTTTTCGGTAAAATTCACAGCGGATAAATAATTTTTGTTACTTTTGCATAATAATTCATATCAATGTATCACTTATGGAACAAGTAATAAAACAGACTCTCAGCGACAAGGCATGGGCGCGATGGCTCGCACTCATACTGATAGCGCTGATGATGTTTTTTGCCTACATGTTTGTCGACGTTATGTCGCCGCTGCAGGCGTTGGTGGAGAAAGCTCCGCTCAATTGGAGTGCAAGTGCCTTCGGCAATTATGCCGGTGCGGAGTATATGCTGAATGTCTTCGGATTTCTCATTATCGCTGGTATCATTCTTGACAAGATGGGCGTACGCTTCACCGGCGTCCTCTCGGCATCAGTAATGGTAACCGGTGCGGTGATAAAGCTTTATGCGGTAAGCAGCCTGTTTGAAGGCACAGCATTTGAAATCTGGCTGAACTCATGGTGGACTGACATGCCCGGCAGTGCGAAATTGGCGGCATTCGGATTCATGATTTTCGGTTGCGGCTGCGAGATGGCAGGTATAACCGTGAGCAAGGCTATCGCCAAATGGTTCGAGGGTAAGGAGATGGCACTTGCGATGGGCTTTGAGATGGCTATCGCGCGCCTCGGTGTGTTTGCCGTGCTGTCAATCTCACCGCGTCTCGCCGCATGGTGGGGCGCCGACAATCAGTCGGTAGTGCCTCCGGTAGCATTTTGCACGGCTCTCTTGCTTATAGGTCTTCTGAACTATATAATCTTCACATTCATGGACACCCGTCTCGACCGTCAGACAGGCAAGGATGCCGAGGGCGCGTCAGCCGACGAAGAGTTCAAGATGAGCGATGTCGGCGGTCTTTTCAAGAGCAAACTGTTCTGGATCATCGCCCTTCTCTGTGTGCTCTATTACTCAGCTATTTTCCCGTTCCAGCGCTTCGGCACCAACATGCTGCAGTGCAATCTCGGCATAAGCGATGTCGATGCCGCCGACATTCTCCGTTGGTTCCCGATCGGTGCACTCTGCCTCACGCCTCCTCTCGGCTATCTGCTCGACAAGATCGGACGTGGAGCTACCATGCTCATTCTCGGATCACTTCTTCTGATCGGCTGTCATCTCGTGTTCGCACTGCTTCTTCCGCAGGTGCCGAGCCGCGGACTTGCGCTCGCCACAATAATAGTGCTCGGCGTGTCGTTCTCACTCGTTCCTGCTGCTCTCTGGCCGTCAGTACCCAAGGTGATGGACGCACGTTATCTCGGCAGCGCTTATTCACTGATATTCTGGGTTCAGAACATAGGTCTGTTCGGCGTGCCTATCCTGTTCGGTAAGATCCTCATGGCATCCAACGAGGGCGTGACAAATCCGATGGAGTACAATTATACAAACCCTGAGCTCATGTTTGCCGGTTTCGGTATTGCCGCCCTTATCTTCGCGATATGGCTGAAAATACTCAACACCAAGCATGGCTACGGACTGGAGTCGCCCAATATCAAGTCGAAACTTGCCGAAGAGGCGGAAGTGGTTTCTGCCGAGGAATAACCGGCATACGATATTAAAATCCGGGCGGCATGTCGCTGATGACGTGCCGCCCGGATTGTTTATTTCAGGAGGGTTTTGATTCAGAATTTCTCGATCAGTTCGTCGATCTCTGCAAGCCAGAGTGCTGATGAGGCATCTGAAGGCATACGCCAGTCACCACGCGGCGACAGGCAGACACTGCCCACCTTCGGACCATCCGGCAGGCACGAGCGCTTGAACTGTTGCTGAAAGAACCGGCGGAAGAACTCGCGGAGCCAACGCAGGATCACACTGTCGGCATATTCTCCCTCAAACGCATGGCGCGCCAGATAGAATATCCGCGCTGGGCGGAAACCGAAGCGCAGTGTGTAGTAGAGGAAGAAATCGTGCAGTTCGTATGGTCCTACAAGATCCTCCGTGCGCTGTTTTATATTCCCGTCGGCATCGGCAGGAGTAAGCTCCGGACTTATAGGAGTGTCGGCTACATCCTTCAGGGCGATTGAGAGTTCATTGTCAGCGGTCTCATCGGCAAACCACTCCACGAGGTAGCGTACGAGCGTCTTCGGAACGCCCGCGTTTATACCGTACATTGACATGTGGTCGCCGTTGTACGTCGCCCACCCGAGCGCCAGTTCCGACAGATCGCCGGTTCCGAGCACGATTCCACCGGTCTGGTTGGCGATATCCATGAGTATCTGAGTGCGTTCGCGAGCCTGGGAATTCTCATAAGTCACATCATGATTCTCAGGATCATGCCCTATGTCGCGGAAATGCTGCATCACGGCATCGGCTATAGGTATCTCGCGGATCGTCACTCCCAGACGTCGCATGAGCGTCAGAGCATTCTCGTATGTACGTCCGGTGGTTCCGAATCCGGGCATGGTCACGCCCACAATCTTATCCGCAGGAATACCGAGAGAACGGAATGTGCGCTCTGCCACAAGAAGGGCGAGCGTGGAGTCGAGTCCTCCGGATATACCGACAACCAACGAGCTGCAGTGTATCGCCGACAGACGCTGGGCGAGTGCCGCGGTCTGTATCCCTACAATCTCCCGGCAGCGCTCGGCGCGATGCTCCGGGTCTGACGGTACAAATGGATGCGGGTCGACGTAGCGGCGCAGCCGGTGGGTAAGATCCATAGGCTCCGTGGAGATAACGCCGGTAGGCATTCCGGAGTGTATGCCGTTTGCCCGGGCGCAGTCGGCGAATGTTGTGGTGTGCATGCGGTCACGGCGGATTGCTTCGATGTCTATGTCGGCGCATACGTAGCAATCGGAATCTGTACGCGCATCCATTTCACCGAGCGTTGTGCCTCTCTCAGCAATCATCCCGCGACCGGTAAACACGAGGTCGGTCGATGATTCGCCGCGTCCTGCCGATGTGTAGACATATCCGCAGATGCATCGAGCCGATTGCTGTGCGACAAGCGAGCGTGTATACTGCCATTTGCCGATAAGCTCATCGGAGGCTGAGAGGTTGAATATCACATCGGCTCCCGCGAGTGTCAGGCGGCACGAAGGAGGTAGCGTGACCCAAAGATCCTCGCAGATCTCCACACCGATTCTCACACCGGCGACCTCAAAGGTCTGCAGGTCGTCCTGAGTCTCGGGTGCAAACCACCGGCGCTCGTAAAATTCGTTGTAGTTCGGGATGTATCTTTTGCGTATAATATCATACCTGCCACGGCTGATTATGGCGGCGCAGTTCCAGACGGCTCCACCGTCATACACCGGGAGCCCGACGATTATGGTTATGTCACGCCCCTCGGTCGCCTTCAGCAGTTTCTTCAGTCCGGTCTGTGCGGCATCGAGCAGTTCTGCGGAGTGGAACAGGTCGGCACATGTGTATGCCGTGACGCATAGCTCAGGAAACACCGCAATTTCCACACCATCCTTTTCCAGACGGTCGATCAGTGCGATGATTTGCCCTACATTGAAGTCGACATCAGCAACCCTTACCTCGGGCGAAACTGCTGCGACACGGAGAAAACCGTTAGTCATTGATGAGTTCGCTGAGCTGGGAATAGAATTCGGGATCCTCACCCACGCAGATCTTGCGGATCACTCCTTTCGGGTCAACCACGATCTTGGTAGGGAAGCCGCGCACGCCATAAAGCGCAAGTATATCAGAATCTTCCGGAGCGTAAAGCTGCGTCCAGTTCATCTCTTTCTCCTTTACGGTGTTGCGCCATGTCTCCTGTGAGTCGCGGCAGTCGATGCCGACAAATTCCACTTTGTCGCTCATCTTGGCATATTCCTCCTTCATCTGAGGCACGCCTACCATGCACCAGCGGCACCATGCTCCCCAGAAGTCGAGCACGAGCCATTTGCCTTCGAGCGACTCGAGGCTTACGGCTTTGCCATCAAGGTTGTTGAGGGTGAATGCGGGAGCCTTGTCACCTTCGGCGGGTGTCGCAGCCATTGCCGATGCCGCAGCAAAAACCAATGCTACAGCGAGAAAAATCTTACGTATCATAGTAATCAGTATTATCGGTGCTTGTTATATAAAACAAGCTCGCAGGTTTAGTTTGTTTATTTTATTCTCAATTTCTTGCGGAGTTCAGGCTTGAGAGCATCCTTGTGCATCATCACATAGATAGTCTTGGCGCGCACGAAGCTGTCCGACATGTTCAGATACCCGCCGTCATCATTCCGCTCTGTGCCCCAGGAGTTTTTGGTACGGTAATAGCGCGTTCCGTTCTGGTCGGTCACTATGCCGGTGAGATGCATCAGGTGATCATCGGTGGTAGTGAAGTTCTCGTAACCGTTCTGACGGCTTTCAGCAGTGACGTTCTCTTCGGGATATGGCTTGTCGAATGTGAATACGGCATCGAAACGCTCCTTATCGCTCATGGGGGCGAGGCGTGCTGAGTCGGCTGATTCATAGCGGGCAAGATTCTTCACATCTGGATTGATAGCAACCCCTTTTGCATGTGAGAATCCTTTTTCGCTGACGTCGCCATCCCAGCAGACGGTGTAGCCGTTCTCAAGAGCATTGTCGATTGCCTGCATCAGCTCATCGAGGGGAATATTGTACTGTTTGGCATGCTCCCAGTTGTCGGGTACCTCAAGCTCAAACTGCTTGTAATAGGGGTGGTGGGTAAAGCTTGTTAGCTCCACATAGTCGTCGGTGTTGATGCCGAGTTCGGAAGCAAATGTCTGCGGAGTGTATTGTTTACCTTTGTAGGTGAATTTTTCAGGTACAGCTCCGAGATATGCGTCGAGTATGCCGTCGACCACCTGCTGATACTGCGGGGAGCGCTTGCGGTTTTTCACCGCAGCGTCAGCGACAGCGGCGATCATGCTCATCATCTCGCCATGGTTGTGGCGGTCAGAGTCGTAGTTGATTCCTGAATATACCTCTTCCGGAACAATCCCGACCTGATCCCATGCGTTGAGATAGGTATGTGAGAGGCTTCCCTGACCGATATTGCCTTTGCCGCGGCGCAGGAAATTGTCATCGAGCTGGTTGAGCAGCTTCTGGCGCACTATGAACATTTCCGACAGGTCATGTTCACCTTTGCCTTTGCGGAGCAGTTCGGATTCTATGAATGAGGTGGTGGCGAATGCCCAGCATGTGCCGCTCGATGCCTGGTTCTTGACAGAAGTCACAGGAACTTCCGCCACAGTTGTGAACTGATAACCCTGTGCGCTTGCACTGCCTATTGTTGCTGTGGCTATTAATGTGGCTAAAAACGTTTTCATAATTGCGGTTATGGTAATGTTTAAGGTTAGAATCCACGTGCGAAACGTGCCCAGAATGCGTTGCCGAGCTCACGGTAGCGCTGCGCGGCTGCTCCGGCAAAGTCGGCGGTGTAGCCGGTCAGGAATTTGCGCGCCGCGTCTGCGCCTTCGCTTTTCAGAATCTCATTGTAACGCTGCTCCACGTATGGCATCTCAGCGAATCCTTTGTCGATGAAATGGGTGCGCGCCTCCTCTATCTCCTCGCGTGTCTGTCCCCATTTGATTGTGGCGAGCTTGTTGGCGCGTCTGATAGGCCACACGGCGGCATTCTCATCATAGCGGAGCTGTCCGTCGATCTTGTAGCTTTCCGGAAGATCGGTGGTTCCGGCAAATACCGGCACGCGCGGGCTTTGTCCGGGATTGTCGAATGCAACCCATGCGACTCCGCCAATGTCGTCGGGCAACCATGAGCGCACCTGTATGACGGTTGAGTAGGCACACTGTGGCACAGAAACATTGCGGACGTTGGTCACTGCAGTCGAATCGAGCGCGTTGAGCAGGCGCATCATGTCGCCGGTCATCCATGGATTAGCCACAGGGCTGATGATCGTGTCGACGTTTCCGTCACGATCGCGCACGGCTACGCGCAGGTTGCGGGTCATGTCGCGCTTGGTGCCTTCGTAGGTCTCTGTCAGAAGATTCATCACATCGGCAGCCGAGAGCTGACGGTCAGGCTTTACGCTCAGAGGCAGTTCCTCGGAGTCGTAGCTGAGATTTAGCGACGGCGCCATCTTATCGAGAAGGAAGAACTCACGCACGCTGAATGCCTTGGGCTCGCCGAAATAGTTGCCCCCTGCGTATGCTTTCCAGAACTTGAATTTCTCTTTTCCGTCCCAGAATCCCATGCGTCGCGCCACGTCATATACGTTGTCCGACGCCATGTAATTTGCGGTATCCTTCAGATTGAGCGTGGATATGCGTGGTATGTTGGCTGATACACCTACATGGTCGTCAGGTATGCGCACCGCTGCCCATACAGCGCCGATTGAATCCGGACCTTCGCCGAAGATCTCGAATTGCCACACCTCCTGCGGGTCTGCTATGGTGAGGCATTCGCCGCTGTCGCCATAACCGTACTCCTTGGCAAGACGCCCCATGAGCCGTATAGCCTCGCGTGCCGTAGTGCACTGTTGGAGTGCAAGGCGCTGCAGCTCCTCGATGTAGAAGAGTCCGTTGCGGTTGCGGAGTTCCGGGCGTCCGGTTATAGTGGTTTCTCCCATGGCGAGCTGCTTCTCGTTCATGCAGGGATAAGCGGTGTTGAGGAATGCGTAGGTTTTCCCTGCTACAGGGACTGTGCCTACAGTCTTCATGCCGCGCGATCCGCGGGAATGGTCTGTGTGCATTCGTCCGGTCACGACCGTGGCTGTTGTGTCGTGGTCGTATGATGTGGCTGGGACTATATCCATCCATGTGCGGTAGTTGCCGTCACAGGTATGGCTTGTTATTACAGATCCGTCGGTCGAGGCTTTGCGCCCCACCATGATGCTTGTACAGCTGACGCGGTCAGGAAACGGTATCTCCTGCGCCATCATAGCCGGAATGGCTAACATGGCGAGTGCGGCGGCGATGATTGGTCTATAGTTCATTGCTGTGTATGAATGATTGTCAATAAGGATATGTCACATCCCACAGGTATAAAGCCTGCGGGGGCATTGAAGTTCCGGCGGTGCATCGGTCGTGGCTGTCGATCACGCGCTGAAAATCGCTGACGGTGAGTTTGCCACGCCCTACGTCGATGAGCGTACCCACCACGGCGCGCACCATGTTGCGCAGAAAGCGGTCGGCTGTGATGACAAACACCATGCCGCCGTCGGTGCATTTTCTCCATTCAGCCTCTGTTACTTTGCATATTGTGGTCTTGGCGTCTGAATGCAGTTTGGCGAATGATGCGAAATCATCGGTGTCAAGCAGTAGGCGTGCCGCACGGTTCATTGCCTCGAAATCGAGTCTCGGCGGTGCCTGCCAACTCAGCATGTGGAAAAACGGCGACTTATGGAGCGTCGCATAATAGTGGTATGTACGCGATGTGGCATCGAAGCGCGCATGGGCTTCCGGATGCACGGGGCGCAGGTTGCTCACCGCTATGTCATGACCGCACATGGAGTTGAGGGCGCGCACGAGTGGTGCGGTGTGCGCCAGCGTTTCCGGTGCATCGAAATGTGCCACCATGCGGCGTGCGTTCACTCCGGCATCGGTGCGCCCGGCGCCGGTGACAGATATCTGCGTGCCGAAAAATCTCGACAGCGCTTCCTCGACAGTCTGCTGTACGGTGATCTCTCCGGGCTGTATCTGCCAGCCGTGGAATGGTTCGCCACGGAATGCTATGTCGATGAAGTAGCGCTGCATTATCCTGTGTATGTGTGGGTGAATATTGGCGGTAAGCCGTTATTCTTTCTCAAGATAGGTGTAACCGTAGAGGCCCGAACGGTAATTGCTGAGAAATTCGCGTCCCTCCTCGGGAGAGATCTTGCCGGCTTTCATCGATGCGGTTACCCAGGTCTCGACGTTGCGTACAAGTTTCTTGGGATTGAACTCCACATAGTCGAGCACCTCGGCTACAGTCTCGCCGTCGATCACACGGTCTATCTCGTAATGGTCACGGTAGACACTTATATGCACTGCGTTGGTGTCGCCGAAAAGATTGTGCATGTCGCCGAGTATCTCCTGATATGCGCCCACAAGGAACACGCCCATATAATATGGTTCTCCCTCGCGCACGTTGTGCACCGGCAGCGATGGCGACGTGCCGTGTGCGGTGATGAAATTGGCTATCTTACCGTCGCTGTCGCAAGTGATATCCTGGATCGTGCATGTGCGTGTCGGCTTCTCGTCGAGTCGTCCGATAGGCATGATCGGGAATACCTGGTCGATCGCCCAGGAGTCGGGGAGTGACTGGAACAGCGAGAAGTTGCAGAAATACTTGTCGGGGAGTTGCCGGGCTATCTTGCGCAGCTCCTCAGGTGCATGACGCATCCCTGCTGCCATTTCACCGACCTCGCGGGCTATGGACCAGAACAGTTGCTCGATCTGTGCGCGGGTACGGAGGTCAAGCATACCGAGACTGAACAGGTCAAGCGCTTCCTCACGTATCTGCAGCGCGTCGTGCCAGCTCTCGAACAGGCGTGGCTGGTTCAGGCGATCCCAGATATCGTAAAGCTCGCGTGTGAGTTCATGTGCGTCTTCCGGAAGCTCACGGCTGTCTTTCCATGATGGTAGCGATGTGGTCTCAAGCACCTCGAACACGAGCACGGAATGGTGTGCGGCGAGCGAACGTCCGCTCTCGGTTATGATATTCGGCTGAGGCAGGTTGTTTTTCTGGCATACATCGACAAGAGCCGACACCGCATCGTTGGCATACTCCTGTATGGAGTAGTTCATCGAGCTTTCCGATGCCGAGTTGCGGGTGCCGTCGTAATCCACGCCGAGACCTCCGCCGATATCCATGAACTCTATGTTGAATCCCATCTTCGAGAGCTGGGCGTAGAACTGCGTAGCCTCGCGGAGGGCGTTTTTGATGCGGCGTATCTTTGTGACCTGGCTGCCTATATGGAAGTGAACCAGTCGCAGGCTCTCGGTCATCTTGTGGGTGGCGAGGAAGTCGAGTGCTTCAAGCAGTTCGCTGGAGTTGAGTCCGAACTTCGACTGATCACCTCCTGATTCTTCCCATTTTCCGGCACCGGTTGAAGACAGTTTGATGCGTATTCCCACGTTCGGCACAATCTTCAGGCGCTTTGCCACTTCAGCTATCAGTGTTAGCTCATTGAGCTTTTCCACAACGAGGAATATGCGGCGTCCCATCTTCTGGGCGAGCAACGCAAGTTCCACAAATTTCTCATCCTTGTAGCCGTTGCAGATTATAAGGGCGTTGTCAGCGATGTTGGTCGCGAGAACCGCATGGAGTTCCGGTTTTGAACCTGCTTCAAGTCCGATATTGAACTTTCGTCCGTGGCTGACGATCTCCTCCACGACCGGGCGCATCTGGTTCACCTTGATGGGGTAAATGATGAAGTTCTGAGCCTTGTAGCCGTACTCATCGGCAGCCTGGCGGAAACAGCGCGAGATTTTCTCGATACGGTTGTCGAGAATGTCGGGGAAACGCAGCAGCACGGGCGACGTCACGTCGCGCACCTGAAGCTCATCCATCACCTCTTTAAGGTCGACAGATGCATAGCCCTCGCGTGGTGTCACTGCCACATGCCCTTTCTCGTTGATCGAGAAGTATTTCAAGCCCCAGCCGTTGATGTTGTACAGCTCTGAGCTGTCCTCAATGCGCCATTTTCTCATTCTTGGAAGTATGCGTTATTATGTAGTTTTTATTATGATGTAATCTGGTTTCAAGCAGCAAAAATAGTGAATATTTGTCGGTTTATATATTTATTTCCGGCATTATTTGGCAATTAACACAAATTTGTAAAAAAATCGGTGGCATGTCTCTATAGGTTCACATTTGTTTACTAACTTTGCAATTCAAATACCCTGGTGCAGTAAATGTAATTTATTACCTATATACCCAAGATTAATTATGAAAAAAACTTTAGGTCTCACTCTTACTGTCGCTCTTGCGGTGGCAGTCAGCGGTTGCGGCAAGAAGATGAATCAGTTCAAGAGTGATTATTTCACTACAAATCCCAATCCTCTTGAAGTGGTGGGCACACAGATCCCTGCCACCGTTACGGGCAACGTTCCCGCGAAGTTCTTTGTAAAGAACGCAACAGTTACAGTCACACCCGTACTTGTCTACGGCAATTACCAGACAGCCGGTGCGCCTGTGGCTTTCCAGGGCGAGAAGGTGCGCGGTAACAACACAGTGGTTTCCTACGACCGCGGCGGAAACGTGACTATCCCCGTTAGCTTCATCTACATGCCTGAGATGCAGAAAAGCGAACTCTTCCTCGACTTCAGCGTGACACAGGGCAACAAGCAGTATGTCCTTCCCCGTGTCAAGGTTGCCGACGGCGTTATCGCTACTGCCGCTCTTGCAACTGCTGCCACAGTTGAGCCCGCTATCGCTCCCGATGCTTTCCAGCGCATCATCAATGAGAAATACAGCGCTGACATCCGCTTCCTCATCAATCAGGCTAACATCCGTCCCGGTGAGCTCAAGACCTCACAGATGGAGGCATTCAACAAGGATCTTGCTGCCGTTCACGCTGACACTTCGCGCGTGATCGAGGGCATCGACGTTTCGAGCTACGCTTCGCCCGACGGTTCTTACTCTTTCAACGAGGAACTCGCACAGCGTCGTGAGCAGAACACAACCAAATATGTCGAGGGTCGCCTGAAGAAAGATAAGATCACTGAGTTCGGTGAACTCACCGCTTCTTTCACTCCCGAGGACTGGGAAGGTTTCCAGAAGCTTGTCGCTGCAAGCAATATCCAGGACAAGCAGCTCATCCTGAGCGTTCTCTCGATGTACAAGGATCCCGAGGAGCGCGAGCGTGAGATCCGCAATCTCGCAAATGTGTTCGAGACTCTCGCTGATGAGATCCTCCCGCAGCTCCGCTACTCACGCATCACAGCTTCTGTGAACGTTATCGGCAAGAGCGATGCTGAGATCAACGCTCTTTTCAACAGCGATCCTGCAAAACTCAGTGTTGACGAACTTCTCTATGCTGCTACACTCACCGACGACCTCAACCGTCAGAAGGCTATCTACACCGCTTGCACAAAGCTTTATCCCAACGATTTCCGCGGTTACAACAACCTCGGTGTGGTTCTCTATGAGCAGGGTGACTTCGAAGGCGCCAAAGCTAACTTCGCTAAGGCTGAGAAGATTTCTCCCCGTGCTGCTGAGGTGCAGATGAACGAAGGTCTCATCGCTCTCCTCAAGCAGGATTACAGCGCTGCCAAGAGCAACTTCGGCAATGCCGGTGGTCTTAAGGAACTCGGTGACGCTCTCGGTGTGTACTACCTCAAGCAGGGTGATGCCGCTGCTGCTGTCAAGGCATTCGGCGCAAGCAAGACAAACAACGCTGCCCTCGCGCAGATCCTCACCAAGGATTACAGCAAGGCTAAGAACACTCTCTCAGCTATCGCCAAGCCCGATGCTACAACCTACTACCTCATGGCTGTTCTCGGTGCACGCACCAACAACTCGCAGATGGTGACTTCATCGCTCCGCGAGGCTGTGAAGCTCGATCCCGCGATGGCTAAGCAGGCTGCAAACGACATCGAGTTCACCAAGTTCAACCTTACTGGTGTGCTCAACTAAGCCTGTAGAAACATAATCCGGTAATCTACCGGTTAAATAAAGAGATCGGTCAGGAGCAATGCTCCTGACCGATCTCTTTATATTTGTATGAATGTGATTGCCGGAATTCCGCTGCATCAAGGGAATGTGAGGCGGAATGTGGTCAGTGGCGAGTGGGTGTAGGGCAGGAGAGTGATCGTGGCTGATTGGGCGCGCATAAGCTGCTTGCAGAGCGCCAGTCCTATTCCCTGACCGTTGCTGCGGGTTGAGAAAAACGGGGTGAATATTCTCGAAGTGTTGTCTGTTGAGATCTGTTCACCATTGTTGGCTATATCGATAAGCACATTCTCCGCATCGTCGCAGCTCGCGTTGATAGTTATTTCCGCTCCATCCTTTACGCTGCCGGTTTCGCTGTCGGTCAATGCAGCCGCTGCGTTATTGATGATATTGGTGATCACGCGTGCGGTCATACCGGGATCTGCGTAGATCATCAGGTCGCGTGGCTTTACTGAGAGGCTGATGCGGATCCCTGCGGGTATTGTTGTGCGTGCCGCCTCAACCTGACCAGTAAGGAACGGAAGCAGTTCTATCGGCTCGGGACGAGCCTTCGGTGTATGGCTGAACGTGCGGAACGATTCGACGAATTCCATCAGATTCCGGGCTGTAAGCCCGATTGTGTCTATACCACGCTGATGCTCCTGCGAGAGTGCGTGCTCATCGGTCAGTGTGCGTGCTATCGATACTATCGGGGTCAGGGAGTTGGTGATCTCATGGATAAGTACGCGGGTCAGCTTAACCCACGATTCGGTCTCAGCCTGTTGCAGTTCGGCGCCTATGTTATCCGCGAGAAATATCTTCATCGGTTCGCCGGCGATCTCCTCGAGTGTAGTGGTTATCACAAGCTCTGCCGAAGGTGGCAGCGAGAAATTTATTCGTGATCCGTGGGTAGCGTTGCCAAGCAGAATGGGTAGACGCGGATCTATGCGTGCAAGAGTGTCGAGATGTGGCATAACCTCTACACCGAACAGGCGCAGTGCCGCATTGTTTACCATACGCACGAATCCGGCATTATCGACCACAAGCACTGCGGCGCTTATCCGGTTGAATATGGTGCTGTAGGTGCATTCACTTTCGTAAGCCTGGCGGCGCACATCATGGAGTATTTCCGCAATCTCGTTGAGCTGGTCATCTATGACGGAGCCATCACCGTGAAGGCGGAGCGTGGTATCATGATTACGGACAGCCCCGAGCATAAGCTCCACAGATTGCCTCTGTCGGCGTGTATATCTTACGGCAATGGCAGCAAATATTATAGCGGCGATTGCTGCTGCCACGGTGAAATCCACTTTGTGCAAACCAAGAAGCAGACCGGCGCAAAATGCACACGCAACCGATGCCGCGATATATATTGAGCAACGGTTCATAAGGCGTAACGCTTCATTTTGTTGTACAGCGTCTGTCGTGTGATTCCAAGTCTTAGCGCCGCCGAGCTGAGGTTGCCGTTGCAGGCTGCGATCGCCTCGACGATCATGGCACGCTCCATATCCTCAAGCGTTGATGCTGCCGTCTGTGCCGTCGGAGGTGTCTTTGGCGCTGAGAGCCGGAAGTCGGCGGCTGTAAGGCGGGAATTATCAGAAAGTATTACCGCTTTCTCGACAGCATGACGCAGTTGCCGCACGTTTCCATACCAAGGGTAACGGCTGAGGAGGTCAATGGCATCGTCGGCAAGTGTCAGTCCGGGCTTGCCGTACGTGGCACTATATTCATCAGTAAATCTCGCGGCGAGGCGTGGAATGTCTTCCGGGCGCTCGCGCAATGCGGGTATGTGGAGGCGTATGGTATCTATACGGTACATCAGATCCTCGCGGAATTTACCGGATGTTACCATCGCGTCGACATCAGCATTGGTAGCTGATATGAGCCGCACATCGATAGGTTCAGGACGCGAGGCTCCTACTGGCACGACGCTGCGGGTCTGCAGCGCGGTGAGCATCTTGGGCTGTAGTTCCGGCGCGAGATTGCCGATCTCATCGAGAAACAGTGTACCGCCCGAAGCATCGGCGAATTTTCCTTTACGGTCGGCTGTAGCGCCGGTAAATGAGCCTTTCCGGTGACCGAACAGTTCGCTCTCGAAAAGCGTGGCGGGGAGAGAGCCGAGATCTACGGTGAGAAATCCCGCATTGCTCCGGCGCGAAAGCCTGTGGATCTCGCGTGCCAGTACCTCCTTTCCCGTGCCGTTCTCGCCGGTGATGAACACGTTGGCATCCGTCGGCGCTATTTTCTCCACAAGCTCGCGCAGACGCGACATCGATTCCGATACACCCCAGTCCATAAGAGCGGCTGACGTGGTCTTACTCTCCTTGCCATGGTTGTTTTTAGACGTTACAGACTCAAGCGTGGCTATAAGCCGGTCGTTGTCCCACGGCTTTACGATGAAATCCGAGGCGCCATCCTTTATGCCGCGCACAGCGAGGTCGATATCGGCGAATGCCGTCATTAGCACCACCGGCACTTCAGGCAGCTCCTTGCGTATCTCCCCCAGCCAGTACAATCCCTCGTTGCCGTCGTTGGTGCGGCTACGGTAGTTCATGTCGAGCAGTATGGCATCCGGTATGCCATTCCCGGCAACGCTCTGCCGGAGCTTGTCGGGGTGGGGGAGAGTGATGACCGTGGCAAATCGTTGCGCAAGCAGTATCTCGAGTGCGGTGCGCACTCCGGCATTGTCGTCAATGGCGACTATGTGGCGTTTCAGTTTCATTATGTGCAAAATTAGCACAAATGTTGACAACGCACAGCATGGCAATGCCTAAAAAACCGGAGCGCTATCTTTTCTCGCGGATGCAGCGTATGGGCTGACCCCAGATCGCTGAGCTCGTGTAGTTGACCACGATCCCTTCGGAATACTGTATATGGTACGATCCACAGACACTCCCTTTGCCTCCGCCGGTGTAAGGCATCGCCGATGCGGAGTGCATCATGAGCTCGCCGCCGAAATTCCTGTAAGGCCATTCAGTGAGTCCATATGACAGCTCTGTCCACGGATAGTTCTCGACCAGCCAACCCATAGCAGGGAAGAACAGCACCCCACCAGCAACGCGGAAGTGGTAGCCGAAGCCGTCCTCCGGATGACTGTCGTAGGGATCGCAGTCGTACATATCCTTGCTTGAGAAGCCCTTGTATGCCCTGTGAGGCGGCACTGTGAATCCGGCGGGCGATGGGTCGTAGATGGTCTTTACAACATTGTCGCCCTCCGAAGCCATGCTCGATGCTCTGCCGTCGTTGGTCATGCTCCATAGGTTCCAGTACATGACATTGCCCCCCTCTCCTGCGCGGTCAGATTTGCTCGGGGCACCCTTCGTCGGATCTGACTCCTTGTTGCCCCACCAGCATAGACCTATGGCAGCCGAGTTCCATGGTCCTGTCGAGTCTTCATAATCCTTGAAGTCGTAGAGAGTCCAGAAATAGAGGTATTCCGGGTGTTGCAGACCCTCGTTGAATTCCTGCATCGGGTCAACCTTCTTAGCCACAGCCGTAGGCTCCGGATAGTGGGTTATCCTGCGGTTGTTCTGTGTCTTTATCTCCACAGTGCGGCTCTGGATATTGAATATGCGCCGTGCATACGCCTTGTTGAACTGCGAGTGTGGTATGTTTTGGTCAAACCGTGTGTGCGGCATGATAGCCGATGGCATCGGGCGTCCCCACTGCCAGAACGGCGCCACACCGCTGCGCGTAGCCTCGTAGCCCTCCTGCCTGATGCGCAGGAACGGGCGCACTACTATGTCAGCTCCGTTTTCATCCTTATCCTTATATGCAGTGAGTGTCTTGGTGTAGAACTGGCTCTTGTTGTCATTGACTGGTTGGTTTAGATTGCCTTTGTCTTCGGATGTATGCCGGTGCTGGCGTGCGCTGACGTACACCTCGCGGTCAAGATCATCATCCACATCCGGTTCGGGGTAGTGCCATCCGAGATTCACGTTCATGAAGTCGAAAAACTCCCCCTTGTCGTTGGTAGCGGCTGTGACAGCATCAGGCATGTACGGGTTGTAATCGGTAAACCACAGATGCCATGCCCATGCGCTTGTGCCGTCGGGATCGGTGAGCGAGATCACGCAGTTGCCCTGTCCGATAGTCAGCGGTGACACATAGAACCTCACGCGGTCATTCTCGATCGAGAGCGAATCAGGATCCACGAGATTATATCCGTTCTGCCACAGCACCTTTATCCCACCACGGTATTGCGCGGGTATATATGGTCCGGTTATCGGCAGTCCGCGGTGATCCTGAAGCGTCGGCATCATGAGGCTCATGTCGTAGCCGGCGGCGGGCAATGACGTGGGCTGCGGTGCCGCGTCTACACTCCAGCTCGCGGGGTTAGCCACTCCGTCGGTTATCGCATTGCCGTAGACAAGCGGGAATGAATACCATCCGGGAGCATTTATTATATATGTATTGGCGGTGGTCATAACGCCCGAAGCCATGGCGAGGTCGTAGGGTGCCTCTTTAGTGCCTACAGGAGTAGCATTGCGCATCTTTATGTGGCGCGAATTGTTGTGGAATCCCGGCTGGCGCTCCACAAACAGATGCCCTTTCATATCGGCTCCCTCGGTGAATGTCACCCAGTCGGGCTTGGTGTCCAGTTCACGGAATGTGCCGTCGGCAAGACGTTCCACATACACCGGATGCCACGGCAGGTTCTCGCGCTGCTGTATTAGTGAGCCATCCTCGCTGTGTCCCTGAGTGAATATGGCGAAGCTCTCCACAAAACCGTCGACCTGCGCCGCCGGGTAGGAGGGCTTGAAGTACAGCGAGTCCCAGGGAAGGGGAGTCTGACCCTGTGCGACCTCATCGCGGTTGCGGAAGTATTTGGCATAGTCCGTGCCGTTGAAATACAGGTAATACTGTACCAGTACATCCGTGCTGATCATATAGTTGTACTTGTGTCCCTGCTTCCACTCGGTCATCGCGCCCTGACCGTTGACGGTTCCTGTCGAGCTGTTGAGTTTCGCACGGTATACGAGCGGCACGGAGGTGCCCTCAAGTGTCATCTCGATCTCCACCACCACATCGTCCGTAAGCTTCTGTGGGATGAAGAAGAAGTTCCATTTTCCGGATGTTATCGGTTTCGGATTGCCGTTCTCGTCAAAATTCGAGTCGCTGTACCACGGACCGAGCGTGCACCCATCGTCAAAATGCTCCAGATCGCCTTTTTCCGAAGGATCGCGCATGTCGCCGGGGAGAGGTATCTCATCCTCAAGTACGAACTCCATGGGGTCGTGTTGGTCAGTCCATTCACCGGGGGAATAGGATCGCACCGATGCGGGATTGTCGTTTCGGTCGGAAAGTACGTTTGTGTTGCCGTTGAAGCGGAATGTGCCCTTCCCTTTCACCCCCTTGATGGTGATCTTGTGGATTGTGCCGGCGAGCATAGGGTCACCGATGGAGAATTGTATCTGCGACAGCAGGTGGTGCATCTGTAGAGGCACCGTCCGGTACATGTTGCCTGGACAGGTTATCGCATCGCCGCTCAGATCCACCTGTTTGAGCACATCCGTTTCTGTCGAGAACTCGAATTCGGCAGCCTCCCCCTCGCGCACCTTGTCGGTATTGAACACCACGGTCTCCGCCGAGTAGGGGGCGTAGGTGAAGAAACGGATACGCTGTGTGGATATGCCCGACCAATAGTAGTTGAGTTGCGGACGCCACAGATATTTGTCGGCTGATGTCTCGTCGGCGAAGCCGCGTGTCACCCTTTCGTTGTTGAGGTAATACACATGGTCGTCGTTCTCCTCCCAGTCGTTGTTGAAGCAGATTCCGGTCACACCCACGCTGCGATAATATATATGGTAATTGTCGCTCGTCACTTCTGTGCCGCGTGAGCTCCTCCCGGCGGAAGCCTTTATGGCGCGCTCAGCCGCAAGACGCTCAGGCTCGTTGCGGTCGGTCACGGAGAGGTATAGGAAGCGCGGCTCATCGGCGTCGCCCTCCATGGCTATCGCCTGGCGTATGCGGTCGTCATCTTCCGGCATTGTGGTGGCTTCAGCAGATCGTGAACCTCCCGCCGGTGATAATACCCACTCGAATCCGAAGACATCCGAATCTCCTGTGGGTTCTATACCCGGTTCCGGTTCTATGGTGTCGGTGCACGACGCCAACCCCATGCCCGTAAGAAGAAGCATGGCTTTCACGGTGTGTGAAGTGAAGGGGTTGAATCGCAACATAATTTTATCTCTTTAATCGGTTTATTCGTTTATTCCTGCAAGCTGCCGATCGGCGTTGTCGCGCTTATCAGCAGTTTGTAGGTCTTGCCCTGTGGGGTGACTATTATGTAGACTCCTTTGCGGAGTGTGTTTCCAATGTGCAGACGTCCGGCGAGATCATACACCCTGCTGCCGCGTGGAATGCCCGCCCGCTCCTCGCGGTCGCTGCCCGGGGCTGTTATGGCGCTCGGGTCATCAGGCTGTTCCGGCTCGCCGGGGTTCTCCGGTTGGTCAGGATTGTCCGGGGTTTCAGGATTTTCGGGGTTATCAGGTGTCTCCGGCTGATCAGGCTTGTCCGGATCTGTAGGCTTGTTAGGATTCTCAGGCTGATCCGGTGTGTCGGGAACATCCGGTGTCTCCGGCTTGTCAGGATTTTCCGGCTTGTCAGGTTGCACAGGTTTGTCCGGCACCTCTATCAGTTTAACGATCACAGGCAGGACAAACAGCGGACCGGCAACTTTTTCGGTCTCGACCATAATGGCGCGCACCGCCGCCGTTGCCGTCAGTGTAAACGGCGCGGTGTATATAAGCTCATCTGTCGGGAGCAGCTCTGTTTTCTGATCGTATGTGTAGTAAATCTTACCCTCCGCATCGTTCAGGGCTGGGTAGAGGCTCACGGTGACGCTTCCGTCGGCATTGACCTCAGTGTCGGCTGCCACTCCGCAGCTTATGCCTCGCAGCGTGAATGTCGCCGGAGTGGCGTAGGCAACCGTTTTGTCAGGCACTTCGGCGTATGCCTCGACCGTGGTTGTGGCGTCGATCTCAAACGGTGCGTCGTATAGTTTCCATGTCGTGCCGCCGTCTGTTGAGTAGTGGATTGTCGCCTTCGGATCGGGATGTGTGATCTCCACCATGGTTGTCGGGTGGAAGAGTGCCGAGCCGTCGGTGGCGCCGATGACAGGGGGTGTGCCGGTCACATCCTCAATGCCGAGTGCCCATAGCTCTGTGGTGCCGTCGGCTGCCGGAGCTACGATGCCCTCAACACGGTAGGTATGCCCCTCCTCCGGTGTGTCTACCCACCCCTCCGGTCTGCCGAGTTCCGTGAGGTTCACACGGAGTTCCGCGAATGTTGTCAGGAATTTCACCCGGCTCCATGCCGCCAGACGTGCGAGTTGCGCCTCCTCGATCTCGGTGGCGGCTGCGGTAGCGGCATTGCCCGTCGCGGCTGTGAATGTGCTTTCATATCCGGCGGTGCTGACGCTGTTGCCGTAAGACAGCTCCGGATCGGGAGCCACGACAAATCCGCCGATGATGTCGCCGGGAGCGTATGCAGGCAATCCGCTGCCGTCGGTGCGCAAGGCGAGTCGTGTGCGGGCATCACCCACGATGATATAGTTTTTGGTTACACACTGCACGGTGGCGCTGCCGGTGAAATGCGCTATCTTTCCTGCCGACGTCTGTAGCATCACCGCTCCGAGTGAGCTTGATTCTACTGAGAGGCGAGTGAATGTGGCAGTCGCTGCCGCTCCGGGAGTCATGCCGCGACGCGATGCGTAGGCACTCACGGTGGTTGTCGCGCTGATCTCGAACGGTGCGGTGTAGAGCTTCGCTGTAGCTGATGTCCGCGGGTTCGACCCGTCGGTCGTGTAGCGTATCTCATCACCATCATTGCCGCTGATATTCACCATGGCTTCACGGATGAAAGTGCCGTCGTCGCTCCCTATCTCAATCGACGGCTGCGCGCACTGAGGCTCCTCCTCCATGCCGAGCAGCAGCAGGCGCAGTGAGCCGTCGCTACCGGATGGTTTTACTGCTGTAGCGGTTATGCGGTAGAGCGAGTTCGGGTTATACTCGCTGCAGCTCACTATCGACTCATCAATTATGAGCTGCGGTGTGGTGTTCACAGCCTTGCCGCCCCCCGCCACCGGACGTATGCGCAGGTCTGAGATCGTGTATATGCCCTTCATGACGTCGGCATCGGTAAATGTCTTCTCCTCCGGGAAGAGCTCTACCGGTGCAGTAACCTCCGCTGGCTCCTCGAGATGTCCGAACAGATCGTCATAATCCGTTATGTCGGCTACCGTGAGTCCCGATTCCGTCGTCAGCGTGTTGGAAGTGAAATCCACGATACGCATTCCCGGCTCTATCTCCGCATCTTCGGGTGCGGTGAGCAGAAGCATCTCACCCGCATCGTCGGCGGCAAGGATGTACTTGCCCGAGCGCCATACGACCGTAAGTGGCGCCGTGCATCTTATGATCTCAGCCCCCTCGGCTGCCGCAGCTGCATAATCTGCAATCTCCGGAGCCTGTGCGGCATCAACCTTGGTGAATGTGATGACGCGGTTTTTCTGCATATCGTTGAGCCGGGTGTAGAATCCGAGCGTGGTGCTTGCCGTCATCTGTATGTATTCATCCTCTCCGAGCAGCGATGGAGCGGTGTCACCATAGCCCATCACGTAGAAAGCCGTGCCGCCGGTCTGTCGCGTGACCTCAACCATTGCCGTCTCCGTGGAGAATCGCACGCTGTTGCCGGTGATCTGCCGCTTGTCGACGCTCACCTCCGCTACGCCGGGGCAGTGTATCTTATTGACGAGATACATCGTGCGCACGCCGTCGGCATCCATGCCGCCGCTGACGCACTCTATGGCGTTACGCTCCGCCTCGAACCATTCTCCGGCATCGAGTCCGCCCATGGTCGACACTATCCGCATCTTTTCCCCGGCGGGCGAAGTGAAGCTGCCGTCGGCATCGATGGTCAGGAACTCATAACGCACAAGTTGCCGCTCGCCTGTCACAGCCAGTTCTCTCGGCTGGAGGGTTATCGGGTCGGATGCTGTGGCGGCATCCCAGTAGGATATGTACGGTGTGGCATCGCCGCAGAGGCGCCCGTCAGGCAGATGCGTGATGTCGAATGTCAGGTTAGTGCATCGGGCACCGGTTGTGTAGCTCGCCGGCAGCTCCGCTCCGTCGATTTTCACCGTTATAGCGCGAGGGGGCGACTGCGGGTCTATAAGCGTCAGATATGTCACATCGCCGTCGCACTCTATCGCCGCCACGCGTGCGACGCCGGTGACATGGGCTACCGTGCCCTCCTCGGCGTTGCCGTAGATGTAACCAACATAAGCGTAGTTGGTCTTTTCGAGCGGACAGAGTGTGAGCGTTGTTTCCTTACCCGGCAGTTTGCCCGGCTCCTGCACGATGGCGCGCACGGTCTTCTCCGACGATATTATGGAGCCGTAAGTGGCGGGGTCGGTCACTTTCGTGCGCATGAGATTGGTCTCTACGGCGGGGTCTGAGCCGTCGGTGGTGAAGTAGATCGCCGCGCCTTCCGGCAGAGGCTCGTCGGGTGTGAAGCTTATGCGGGTGCTGTTGAGAAACACCCCCGGCTCCTCACTGATCTTGTTGGTGTAGCCGATACTTAGCCCGGTGGATGGTTCCGTGGGTGCGACATACTCCTCGTCAGGCTCGTAGGTGACGACGATTGAGCCGCTGACAAGAAATTTATTGGCGTTGTACCAGTATTGGCGCACTGACACCTCACGATATTTCTCATCTTCAGTGGGAGTCCATTCTATAGCCTGGTAATAATCAGCATATTTTTGATCTTCGCCCCAGTCTTTCTCGCGCACGGGTCGCTTTGTTCCGATCTCCAGGTGCTCATCCTCGGTTATCGCCGTGGGCTTGGGAGTGGCGTGAAATGTTATTTCCGTAAGTGCTGTGCTTGGTTTGCCATATTTAGAGTAATCGCTGCCGTGACATGGCGGGGCTATGTATATGCGTGTAATTTTGTTGCCTGCAGGTGCTATTATTGTGAAATCATGGTAGCAACGCCAGGTTATCGCACGCTTTTTGGGCTGAGTTTTCAGTATGGCTTTCCACTCCTTTGTGTCAAACACGTAGTAACGCGAGATCGGAAAGGGAAAAGTGTTGAAGTTTAGCCCGACCTGTTCTTTATAATCCATTGTCACTGTGCTTCGGGAGTTGCGCCAGTTGAAGTTTATTACAAGTCCGCTCGGGTCTATTATCTGTGCCACCGGCGATGAGGCGGTGTCGACATTGGCATCGCCTTTATTGCTGAAATCCGTTACGCTCTTTAGCTTGGCGAGCGGCATCTCGGTGATCGGTGCGTTTACATATTTGTAAGGCGCCTTTAGCCAGGCATTGTAGACCTCTTGTGTGATTGATAACGGGACTTCAAATCCCTCCTTGTAGCCGGTGACGAGGGTAGTTGGGGAGTCAAGGTCGAGCACAACGGTGGTTTCTTGTGCCGATGAAGTCAGCGCAAGCATAGTCAACGATATGAAAACTATGATTTTACTAAAAGTTGACATTTTCTCCCTGTATCGTTGCAAAATTACATAAAAATCTCTAATCCCCGTAACTTTTCCCTGAAAAAATTTAATTAAGGAGAGTGACAGCATAGGGTTGTGGAGGCGGCGTTTGCAGTGGCAGGGGTTGTGGGGGCGGCGCTTGTAGGGGCGGAGGTATGGCGTGAGCGCAGCGCAGCCTACCTCCGATCAACCTGCAGCCATAAAAGTTGCGCATCTCCGACGCGCTATCAGTGGGTGTCAGCCTCCCGATCCCCACACGGTAGTCTCGCACTGCGCGCTCAACTCCACGTATGGGGTTTACCAAGTTGCGAGTCTCCGACTCGCTCACTCCTTACCAGTGCTGTTTCTACCCGCTGTGCTCTCTCCTTACCCTTTGGTTGCCACTCCACGCCTCGGAGAGGCGAAACTTAGGAAACCCCACCCGCGTCAATGGAGCGCATGGCGCGACATTGACCGCGTGGGGTTGTAGTGGAGTGCAATATCAATGGTGCTTCGGAGATGCGCAACTTCACTATGACGGGTGCAGGCTGACCGGAGGTAGGCTGCGCTGCGCTCGCAGCCATACCTCCGCCCCCACAACCCTTTGCTCCTGCACGCCTATGCTCCAGTAATCCCCCCAACTCCCACCCTCGTTCCGTGTCGTTCTATCCGTTCTGTGGATGTTGCGAAGCAACAAAAAGTTCTGTGTGGCATTACTTTATAATCCTTTGATTACAAAAATATATATAATAACCCCATCATCAACCCCAACTCCACGGAGACAATTTCACCTTTCAGGATGAAATATGTCTCCGCCCCGTACTCACCCTTATTTCCCCCAAATGGGGCGTTTCGCAGAGATATCCCCTCCCGGCACCCTTAACTTTGCTTCCGGAATTCGCACCGCGCATCGCGGAAAAGCGGATTGGTAGGACGGACTCAATTATTACAAGGGGCGCCAACACCCGACAACTTGACAACCCGTCCGCGGAATCACGCAGCGTCTCAGGCAGGGAAGAGTCCCGCCGACACCAAAGAGAACATTGACTTATCGACCGCCGTCGCACAGGAGTGTGCGACGGATCAGGACACCATCCCTGGGTACGGGGCGGAGACATATTTTCAGCTCCTGCTGAAACTTGTCTCTGTTGTAACTTCCTCCTCTATAGCTATTCGCCTCACTTGATAGGCTTCCCGGATGGCAGGGATTTGTGTCAGAATGGTTTCGGCGGTAGGCGCCGGAGGGTGAGGCTGAGGGAGCGTACTTTCGTACGTGACCGAAGTCGAATCCCTGCGGCAACGCCCCGCCGGAGCCATTATCACACAAATTCCATAATTGTCCGAACCCATTTGCTGCTCTTCGTCGACTCGGCAGGAAGCAATGGAGGGCGCCGGGAGCGCCGCAACCGCCACGTTATAGATCGGTCATCGTAGCGTGGTGTTTTTTTTATCCTCCCTGAGTACGGGGCGGAGACATATTTTCAGCCCCAAAGCTGAAAATTGTCGCCGTGGTAATCCCACTACCTATCCGCCCTATTTGCCTTATTTGCCCTATATTTCCCTATGATAAAACCTCACCATAATGTATTCAGTCGATCCCCGATCAACCTGCACCCATAAAAGTTGCGCATCTCCGACGCGCTATCAGTGGGTGTCAGCCTCCCGATCCCCACACGGTAGTCTCGCACTGCGCGCTCAACTCCACGTATGGGGTTTACCAAGTTGCGAGTCTCCGACTCGCTCACTCCTTACCAGTGCTGTTTCTACCCGCTGTGCTCTCTCCTTACCCTTTGGTTGCCACTCCACGCCTCGGAGAGGCGAAACTTGGGAAACCCCACCCGCGTCAATGGAACGCATGGCGCGACATTGACCGCGTGGGGTTGTAGTGGAGTGCAGTATCTATGGCGCTTCGGAGATGCGCAACTTCACCATGGTAGGTGCAGGCTGACCGGAGGTAGGCTGCGCTGCGCTCGCGCCATACCTCCGCCCCTACAACCCTTTGCTCCCGCACGTCTATGCTTCTGTAATCCCCCCAACTCCCACCCTCGTTCCGTGTTGTTCTATCTGTTCTGTGGATGTTGCGAAGCAACAAAAAAGTTCTGTGTGGTATTACTTCATAATCCTTTTGATTACAAATATATATATACACAATAACCCCTTCATCAACACCAACTCCACGGAGACAATTTCATCCTTGGGGCTGAAATATGTCTCCGCCCCGTACTCAGGGTGGCTTACAGATGGGGGTGGTGTTGGCTTTTTGGGGACGGGAGGGCGAAAAAGTTGTGGATTTTCTTGCAGGGTTTGTCGAGGAAATATAAATTTGCGCTATAAAGTGAAAGCAAATGTTAATTCCGCGTGCGGGATTACATCAATACAGGGAATATAAACGACACGATCAGAACAAGTTCTGAGGATTTTGTATAACAATGGTCGTACAGGGATTTGTGAGTTCAAACACCGGCTTTGACCGACCTGTCGGGAGGATAATTCTTACCCCCCCCAATTTTCGTATAAACTATTTAAAATCAGCATATTGCAGCGCGCCGGCAACGGTCGCGCCGCTTCGTCGTGTCGTGCCGTTCCGGCGCAACCTCCCTCATGACAAATTCAGAAACAAATCAACCATAATACTCACCCTATAAAATCGCAATGCCTATAGAATAAAACCACTTACGACAAACACCCTCTCTCCGCAACGCCTCTTTCCTCTCAAAACGACTGTTAAACTAATCAATTTCTTATGAAAAAACTAATCTTGCTATGCTTCGCGCTGCTCGTAGGCGCGTTGCAGATAGTTTCAGCTCAAAAGGAAAAGACTGTTACCATCGTTCCTGCTTCCGGGACTAAATATTATTATTGGGAAGAATACAAGGCGGATGGTAATTATGAAGGGAATGGAACGGAAGCTCCTTATTCCGGAAATATCAATCCAGTGCGCATCAAGGCAGATGATATAATAATCGATTTTCCAGATCCTACCACGGCTCCAAGCGGGGCACAGTTTGTCAAGTTATACGCTGCTAATATGCAGGTCTACTGTGGGTTTGATTTTACTATACGTACAACTGATCCTGATTATAAGATAAAAAAAGTAATTTTTAATCATAATACACTGTATAATCAGGGATATAAAAACTTTAGTTGTCTTACGGAGGGAATCGCATCTGTATCAAGTCCAACAGTTCCTCAGTTTACATCATCTGCAGGTGTCTCAGAAATGAGGTTTAATATTAAAAACTTAGAAGGGGGAGCTGTCGCACCGTATAAATCAGTTCCTTTGACGGAAACCAGTTTGCGTGCTTTCTTAACCTCAATCGAAGTCACTTATGTAGGAGCTCCATTTATAGGTGTTCCGAGATTACTTGACAATACGTCGGGGGCATCGTCGGAAATCAAAAACGGCTCTGAAGTTACTATTGACTATCTCGGCGAAAAGAGCATTACGTTTGGCAACAATGCCGATACAGAGGTTGATAACCAGGAGTTTTACTATTATATAGAGAAAGGATTGGACGGAGCCGTCCTTACTGAAATTCCGGCTTCAAAATGGATAAAATGGGACGGTAATGCCTTAAAGATAAGTGAGCCTTGTCGGGTGTATTACGTTGCCGAGAATCCTGACTATCCCGGTAAGAAGAGCGAGATGGGGTATGCAGATTTCAATGTGAGTCTGAAATTCGTCGGGATTCCGAAAGTATATGATAAGACAACCGGTATATATTCTACGAAGTTAATACAGGATGGAGAAACTCTGTTGATTGGTTATGGCGATGTTATCCCGCTGGCGTTTGAAAAGAATACAAGTAGTTCGGTTATTAATCAGAAGTATCTGTATTACAAGTCGACCCGCGGTGTTGACGTACTTTCAGATATAATCAATGAGAATTGGGATGAATGGGTTCTGAACTCTAAATATCTTGAGATCAATGAAGATTGCCGACTGTATTATACAGCTGTCGATCCTAATTACCCCAACTTGAAAAGGGTAAATGATGTGGGATATATTGACTTCAAAGTAGTACCGCAGCATACTATCTTTGATTATAGCAGCAGTTCTGTAAATGGCGTGCTTACAATATGGTCCGACACATATCCTCAGGGTAAAATATGGGTAAAAAGTACCAATGAAAATTATAAGCACGAGAACATACACCGTATGGTATTCGTTCCGACGAAAACTGACGATTTCCAACCGGAAGCATTCATAATTGACTTCATCCCAAATGCTGCAGGAAAAACATCGGACATAGATCCGATAGATGGGTGGATCAAGAGTTATACTGGATCAGGTTTGAAGATATATACTCAAAACGGAGCCGTATACATGAATAGGATAACTTTCGGTTCCTATAATACTGATTCTAACAACAGATATCTAAATTATTCGACGGGAGAACCCGGTGAAAATCAAGTTTGGGAAGCGGGTAGCTATCAACGTACTTATATCAGAAGTACGCGTGACCTGAGCCTCACTACGTCAACAACCACTTACGGCGCCTTCAAGAAGCTTTCAATACAATGGGAGCCTTCTCAGGTTATCAATACCGTAGCCGCTCCGGAAGCACCAGTAGGTACCGCGCTTTCAGGTTCGAATGACGGTGGTCTCATACGTTTCATTGATGAGGTGGATGTGATGATCTCAGCAAAACAGGGTAATGCAAGATATGCGCTTACAAGTGAAGCTACAGATAATACTTTAAATAACTTCCCGTCATCGAAAATAAAAGCGGCTTATCCAGGGCAGAAAATCACACTGACAAAGAACGATTACGGCGATGCAACTACATTCCGCATACTTATGGAGAGTGACTACTATACCAACTCCATGGCTAAGAGCGGTGTGTCGCAAATGTTCTTCCAGCCGGTGCAGGCGCAGGGATTCAGTGCGCTTTCGGAGCTTATCAGCAAGGATAATGTCGATAAGGAACTGACAGTACGTCCGACTAAGGAGATGCAGATTGTGGGCGTCTACAAGACCCGTCTTGACGGTGCCACCACGGAGGCGCTTACCACATACTATGCATATCTCGTGGATGCTGATGGCACGGCGATAAAGCTCGTGTCGCAAGGTAAGGATTTCCCCGCTGCGTTCTATGCCGCGGACGACTTGAAACTTCCGGTCAATGGTTTCGTGGGCGACTTCCGCTACACCTACGGCAGCCCGGAGATTGTGATCAACAGCAAATCGGCACCTTATCATGACCTGCTCGGCACGCCTGTAAAGGGACGCATCGACGGCTACGATCCGAATCTGCCGGAGCGCCTGGAGATAACCACAACTCCTACCGATGATCAGTTTGTGACGGACTTCAACCGCAAGGTTGTGGTGCGCAACCTCACCTGGCTCCGCTCGAACAATGAGGTAGCCGATGAGGATGGCAACCGCTATCAGATCTATTCACGCCTGGTGGTGCGCGACGCAAATGGCGCGGATCTCGATGCCGAGGCGCTTACTTCCGATATGTTCAAGTCGGAAGCGGGCACGAAGTGGCTCGTGGAGGGCTTCGTGGGTCAGGTGAACGGCAAGACGGCGATCTTCCCGACGGCGAAAGTGCGCCCCTGCCCGGTGCGCCCGACACTCTACGCTCCTAATGAGATTGAGGGCGACGTTAACGTGATCTCCGATGCGTTTACTGTGACGCTCAGCGAGCTTCCGGAGGGAATGGAGGCACGCTACTCGTTTGACGCCGACGTGAAGAGCGAGAATGTGGTGCCCGCTGAGGGACTGGTGATCCGCAAGGCTGACTTCACTGATGGTGTGCGCGACCTCTATGTGTACACCTACGACAAGAACAACGATGTGTGGAGCTTGCATGCAAGCCACGTGAAATTCCACGCTTACGATGCCAAGGAAGCTAAGAGCATCGCCGAATTCAAGGAGGTGTTCATCGGACATGAGAAGGATTGGTTTGATGCCGATGGCGTGCTCACCGAACAGGCTATCGCCGACAACGGTCTGAGTCTCTACTATCAGCTGTCGGGCAGCGCGGTGGTGATCAAGCGCACTCCGGAGTATCTCTACCTGCGCGACCTCGATCCTACCGACGGCAGCGATTTCCTCTCGAAGAACTATCTGATGGTGCACAACGGCAAAGCCTGGGAGCAGCCGAAGGTCGACAATACCGACGCCGATGCGGCTGAGGGTGCGAAGCGTGTGCTCCGTCCGGGCGACGTGATCCATGGCGTAGCGCTGATGGCTAACCTGACCTCTCTCGGCAACCTGCGGAGCGAGACAACCAACTTCGCCCGCACGGTGGTCTATGACCGCAGCATCGACTCGACATCCGTAGCACCTCGTGAAGTCAAGGTAAGCTATGAAGAGGGTGGCGACATCTACTATGAGGATATCAAACTGGGCGATACTGACCGTATGATGTACCTGACGCTTAAGGGTGTTGAAGTAACTGACGAGTCGCGCGACACGGAGCGTTACTTCCTCCGCATAGGCGACGGCAGCGTGCCTGTGCGCCTGAGCTTCGACATATTCACTGTGCGCAGCGGTTGGTCGACAGCCTACAAGAAAGGCAGCCTCTATGATATCACCGGTGTGTTCATGCGCGACGGTGAAGATGGTTTCGCTCTCGCTATGACCGATTTCGGCGGTCTCGCCGGCGATACGGAGGAGCCGCAGCTCTTCCTGGCGGGTCATCCCGACCTTGCAGGCAATGAGGTACAGGCAGGTCTGCATGACCTCCAGTTTGAGATGACAGTGCCTGAGGGTGCCATAGGTTATTACGCTATCGGTGGCGTCAACCCGCTGCATAATGTGACGGAACGCCACACATATACTCCCGGCGACAAGGTAGCCCTCACATTCGATGAGGGTCAGGACCGCGTGGTGGTGATGGCTTTCGCCGCCGAGCCGGGCAAGACTCCGAGCGCTGTCGTGGCACGCACGTTCGTGAAGAACACCCGCGAGATGAGCTACCTCCTCAATTTCATCAATCAGGGTGTGCAGGATAATGCATACCATTTCAACAGCGCGGTGCGCATCGTGTCGGTGAGCGGACAGAACATGTTCGTGCGTGGATCCGTGGGTCACTATCTCCCCATCTACAATGCCGACGGCTGGGATGTGACCAAGTACCGCGAGGGTGAGTATGTGAGCGATTTCGTGATGCTGTTTGATGCTTCGACCGGCAACCGCCGCGGTGTGGTCAATGCCGAGTGCAGCTGGCCTGAGGAGTCGGTGGCTCTTGAGGATTATCCTGACGAAAACATGAAGGAGATCACCATCACTCCTGATGAGGTGGAGGATATCTCAGCCGAGAATGCCCGCCGCCTCGTGACGGTAAGCAATGTTGTGGTCAATGTCGCCGCTCCTGAGAATGCACGCGCGGCGACACCCACCATAACATTCAAGAGCGCTATCGACGGCAGTGTGGCTCATCTGCTGAACACAGCCGAGCTCGGCGAGCTTGACGATGTAGACTTCGAGGATGGAGCTTACTACGACATCACTGGCTTCGTGATGCTCAATGGCACGGAGGTGGAACTCTGGCCTACGGATGCCAAGCGCATACCGATGACCGCCGATGTTACAGTGAAGATCGACGATAAGAGCATATCTCCGGTAGCCGATGGCGAATATCTCGAATATGCCGAATCGTTCTATCCCGCGACCAAGGTGAAGCTCGAATGCTCCAACCAGCTTTCGACCACACGCATCTACTATTCGTATGACAACAAAGAGTGGTTCACCTACGGCGAGCCGTTCATTGTGACCGCTTCGCAGTCTTGTATCCACGCCTACGCAGTAGCTGAGGGTCGTCGTCCGAGTCGCCACACGCACATCGCGCTCACACGCCTCGAACCGTCGGGTGATGTAGACTTTGAGCTCGCTCCCGACGAAGCCAAGGGTGTGACGATGGTAACGCTCAAGGCTCTCGGCGGTGCCAAGGATTCCGACATCCGCTGGTCGAAAGACAACTTCGCGACAGCCGGTAAGGAATATACCGGTCCTATAGAGATATCTGAGACATGCATACTCTATGCACGTGTCGAGGAGGAGGGCAAGGTTGCCGGCGAGACTGTGCACGCGCTCGTGATCGTTCCCGCAGTCAAGCAGGATGAGCCGCAGAAGCCTGTGGATCCCGAACAGCCTGACCAGCCAGAAAATCCCGATCAGCCTGATCAGCCCGAGAATCCTGACCAGCCCGGACAGGCAGTGAGCGGCAAGGTGAAGTTTGAGATCACCCAGGATGAGGTCACCGGCAAGGTTTACGTGACCATCTCGCCCGCCGAGGCAGTAGCAGGTGGATTTGAGATCTACTGGACCGACCGCATGGGCACTCTCACTCCCGACAACGGCACTCCTTACGATTTCCAGCCTATCGAGGTGACCGAGACCACGTATATCATGGCTATCCTCGTTGAGACAGGTAAGAAGAGTGGCGCCGTGTGCGGCGTGAACGTATGGGTGAATCCCACCCCCACGGCAATCGACGGTATCAACGGTGACCGCGATGCTGACGCAGTGCGTGCTGAAGGATCAGACATCATCGCTCCGGAGGGTTCGGTGGTCTACGACCTCAACGGACGTCGCGTGCGTGGCGAGGGACTGCGCCAGGGCATCTATCTGGTGCGCACACCCGACGGCACGACTGTCAAGGTGATGATACGCTGACGTTTCTTACCGACGGCTTTATAGCCGCCATCAAATAACCAATGGCGCGGATCCTCAATCGGGTCCGCGCCTTTTTTATCCCCATTTTTGTTCACGGCTTCCAACAAATAATGAATAAGTTTGTTTCCTGAATAGGAAACTTATCGTTATATTTGCATCGGCAAATCATGTATTATGGCAACCAAGACAAGATTGAACTCCATAGGAGCACTTCTCGCCCAAAGGAGAAAAAACAGAGGACTGACACAGACAGACGCCGGAAAATTGATCGGCGTCCGGAAAGCAATGGTGTCCAAGATTGAAAACGGCGTTAGTGTAAATATCGGTTCGTTAGAAAAACTTGCTGATGCGCTCGGCGTCGAGCCGGTGGTGTCGCTTGAGCCTAAGGAGAGACCCGGCAAGGATGTGGTGGATTATGTGATGACTGCTATAATTGAATTTGCGCGGCACCATGCTCTCACAATTCGTGAGGCGAGCAATTATTTGAACAGGTTCAAGGGTATCGACTTTCTGTCGGAGTTTTATGATGTGGAACATACGCTGTCGTTCAACGATTGCGTCGCCGACCTCACTGTAGTATGCCATAAAAATGGAGGAGCGTTGACATGATACTGTACCACGGTTCCAACATAGCTATAGAGACTATAGATCTCGGGAAATGCCGTCCATATAAGGATTTCGGCAGAGGCTTTTATCTGACAGACATCAGGGAGCAGGCTCAACGTATGGCGGCAAGGGCTGTCAGGATGTTTGACGGCTCACCGGAAATAACGTCGTTTGAATTTGATCTCGATGATGCCATCCGCGCGGGGCTTAAGGTAAAGATTTTTGAATCTCCTGACCGTGAATGGGCAAAATTCGTCATGCAGAACAGGGATTTCAATGTGCCTCAACCGGCGCATGATTATGATATTGTGGTCGGACCTGTAGCAGATGATACGATAGCGAGACTATTGCGCATGTTCACGGAGAATTTTATTGATGAGGAACAGCTTCTGCGTGAATTGACATTCTCTAAAGTGACCTCGCAATATTTTTTCCATACTGAGGCTTCCATAGCATTACTGAAGAAGATATGAACCAAAGAAACGCACAATATTTGTTTGAAGGGATATCAGCCGATGTGGTGAGCTATCTGGTCGAAAAAAATGATATGGCTTTGGCTGAAGCCATAGCTACGTTTCATAATTCAGAAACTTTTCAGAAACTTGAGGATTTTGAGACAGGTCTGTATATGGAGAGTCCGGCTTATGTCTACGACATGCTGTTGTCGGAATTGAAGTATGGTAAACTGAGTCAGATTCCGTAGAGGATGAGTCATAATTTGTATGGATTTGGATTTTTGGGTTGGAAGTGCTAACTTTGCAAAACTCAAGCCTGCGCGCACGCAGGATAACAGTTTTACCGTCATGACAAGAATACGAATGGCTATACACTCTGCTTCGGCGAGATTTGCGGCTGTTGTTGCCGCATTGTCGGTCGTTGCCGTACCGGTTGCCGCCATGCCTGAATCTGCACCAGCAGCGCAGACAGAGCAGTTGGAGCGGCATGCCGATGAGCCTGTGGTAGCCACCCGCGACGGTGTTATAGAACTGACGTCGCGCGGCAATACCGACCGTACTTTCCAGATATATTCTATAGTCGGGCAGCTTGTGCGCACTGTCACGGTGCGTGCCGGCGATACGGAGCAATTGGAGCTTCGCGCCGGTTGCTACGTGGTGCGCTGCGGACGTTGGTCGAAAAAAGTTGTGGTGAAATGAATACCGCCACGCTTGATCCCGCAGCCGTGAACAAACGCGAGGCATCACTTGCAGAACCGTTGTTTTCCATCATCACTGTCACATGGAATGCCGCAGCTGTGCTTGTGCCGACTATGCGCAGCGTGGCGGAGCAGACATGCCGCAATTTCGAGCATCTGATAATAGACGGCGCGTCGACCGACGATACATTGCGCATAGCCGGAGAGATGGGTGCCGGAGAGCGGACACGGATCTTCTCGGAGCCTGACGAGGGGCTCTATGACGCGATGAACAAGGGCATGGACCGTGCCAAAGGCAAATACCTGATTTTCCTGAATGCCGGCGATGCTTTCCACTCTGCCGACACGTTATCAAGAATAGCGTCGGCTGTGCGGGAGAACGAAATGCCCGGAATACTGTACGGGCAGACGCAGGTGGTGGATGAGCATAGACACCGTGTTGGCGACAGACATCTTACCGCGCCTGAGAAACTGACGCTCGAGAGCTTTGCCGACGGCATGGTTGTGTGTCATCAGGCTTTTGTCGTGCTTGCGCGGATCGCATCGCCATATAACACCGCTTACCGTTTCTCGGCTGACTACGAATGGTGTATACGCTGTCTGCAACACTCACGGAGGAACGTATATGTGCCGGGGATTATGATAGATTTCCTGGAAGGCGGGCTTACAAACAAGAATCATCGGGCGTCGCTCATGGAGCGGTTCCGCATAATGTGCCGCTACTACGGTGCGGCGACAGCAGTCAGAAAGCACATAGCTTTCATACCGCGGGCACTGCGGCGCCGGAAAAAAGAGAATAAATCATCACAAGAGCTATGAAATACTATATCCACGTAAACAATGGTAATGCCGGACCCTACACGGTCGATGAGCTGCGCAAGATGAATATCACAACTTCCACGCCGGTGTGGAACGAAAGCATGAGCGGTTGGACCACGGCGGGAGAGGTGCCTGAACTTCAGGCAGCACTTTTTGGTGCCGCGCCTGCGAGCCAGTATCCTCCGGTCAATGATGCGACGGCAGCAGGTGCTCCGGGCTATGCCCCTGCATACGCCCCCGGTGCCTACGGGCAGCAGATGGCTCCCCCTCCTTGTCCGAAGACATGGCTTGTGGAGTCGATTCTCGTTACGATTCTGTGCTGTCTGCCATTCGGTGTAGCCGGCATCGTGAAGGCATCGCAGGTGGAGTCGCTCTACGGTCGCGGTGATTACGCGGGTGCGGAACGTGCATCGCGCGAGGCTGGTAAGTGGACCAAGATAGGTTTCTTCATCTCACTTATATGCTCGGCGGCTTACCTGCTGCTGGCTCTCCTCGGTGTTTTCGCCGGACTTGCCGACAAATGACCGGTGTAATAATCAACACCACTTTCTTTATCCCGGAGGGTAAGGAGAGGGGACTGAAAATATGGTTGCGCGACAGGTTCATACCTGCGGCAATGGCAGCCGGTTTCACTGCGCCGCATTTCATGCAGGTGACAACCAATGTGCAGCCCGGAATGGCTGTGTTTGCCCTGCATCTGTCGCATGATTCAGCTGATGCTGCCGATGCGTGGCTGCATGGTGAGGGAGCTTCGGTGATTGGCACGGAAGCTGAGCTTCACGGCGAGGATTTCCTCTGGATTCACTCTACACTGATTCCGCTTGATGAGGAAGTGCTCTGATGCTGCGCCGGTGATCCTCGGCATAGATCCGGGAACGAATCTGATGGGGTATGCGCTTCTCACAGCCGAGAAGCGTCAGCCTGTCATGATCGCGCTCGGTGTTATCGAACTCGGAAAGATAGAGAACCATTATGTGAGACTTCGTAGGATATTCGAACGCGTCAGTATGCTCGCCGAGCAGTATCGTCCTGATGCGCTCGCCATCGAGGCTCCGTTCTTCGGAAAGAATGTGCAGTCGATGCTGAAGCTCGGGCGGGCGCAAGGTGTGGCGATCGCCGCAGCATTGGCGCGCAATATCCCGGTGACGGAATATGAGCCGCGCAGCATAAAGCAGGCTGTTGTGGGCAATGGCGGTGCTTCGAAAGAGCAGGTGCGTGCAATGCTTGTGCGCATTCTCGGTCTGGATGAGGAGACACTTCCCCGTCAGCTTGACGCTACGGATGCTCTGGCGGCTGCATTGTGTCATTACTACGAGCTGACCAATCCGCTTGCTGTGGCTGTGTCGGCAGCCGTAGCCGGCACGGCGAGAAAGAAACCTCGGTCGCGGTCGTGGGCAGACTTTGTCAACTCTAATCCTGACCGTGTGAAGTAAATCACATATAAAATTAACGTAGGCGGTGTTTCAGATTATCTGACGCACCGCCTACGCTTATGGTTGTTAGTCTTTAAAAAATCAGGCTTGCTCGTTAAGGAAGCGCTCTGTGTCGAGAGCCGCCTTACAACCGCTGCCGGCAGCTGTGATAGCCTGACGGTAATGCGGGTCGGCTACATCGCCGGCGGCGAACACTCCGGGGATATTCGTAGCGGTCGAGTGGTCGAATGTCTTGATATATCCGGTATCGTCGAGTGCGATGTGCGGACGGAACAGTTCGGTGTTCGGTGTGTGTCCGATGGCAAGGAAGAAACCGTCGACGGGGAGGTCGTAATGGCGTTCGTTGTCAGTGCCGATATGTTCCACCAGATGTGCTCCCTCAAGGAACTCAGCACCGTAGAGACCTTCGGTGTTGGTGTTGAACAGGATGTGGATGTTCGGCTTCTCCACGACACGGCGCTGCATCACTTTCGATGCGCGGAGGTGGTTCTTGCGGACAATGAGGTAGACCTCAGATGCGATGTTGCTAAGATATAGAGCCTCCTCGCAAGCAGTGTCGCCTCCACCTACTACGGCGACGCGGCGACCGCGGTAGAAGAATCCGTCGCATGTGGCGCATGCCGATACTCCCATCCCTTTGTAGCGGTCTTCATCGGGTAGCCCGAGGTAGCGTGCGGTGGCGCCGGTGGAAATGATCACTGTCTGAGCCACGATCTCTGTGCCATCGTCGGCGTGTGCCACGAAAGGACGCTGGGTGAGGTCGATGTCAGTGATTATGCCAGTGCGGATGTCGGCGCCAAAGCGTGATGCCTGTTTGTGGAGATCGTCCATGAGCTGTGTGCCGGTCACTCCGTTATGGTATCCAGGGAAGTTCTCGACCTCAGTTGTGGTGGTGAGCTGTCCCCCGGGCTGATGTCCGACATACATGACGGGCGACAGGTTGGCGCGTGAGGTATAGATGGCGGCTGTATATCCGGCAGGACCGGAGCCGATTATGAGACATTTTGTGTTTATCTGTTGCATGATATATATAATTGAGGATTTATACTTGAATTAGCGGAGATCGACGACGGTAGCCGAGGGGTGCGCAGCCTTGTCGTAGCGGAATGTTGAGGAGGGGAGTGCCTGTCCGGTCTTGATGGATGTGACCGTCAGGGTTATGGTGTTGCCCTGCGGATCTGTAAGTATGATCTGTGTGGGCATAGCCGTGCGTGAGTTTAATGTCACGTCGGCGTAGGCGAGATCAGGATTCGGGCGCCGCGGTATGAGGCGCATGGTCTGCTCGGTGGAATTACCGGAGGTGAGCTGTGTGGTCTTATAGCCGTCGCCGATCGATGCGATGAGCGACAGAGGATTTATCTGCGCTATCTCCTGCGGGGTAGGAGTGGTGACTGATGTCTCGCCGGAGTTTGGGTTGTAGGTCCATTGGGTTGTACCGTCGTACCATATCTCCATTTGCGGCATCTTTATGGTGAAAGCCTTTCCTGCAGCGGTGATCGACGCGTGTGAGGTATGACCGTCGGCGGCGATGGTGGCTGCCGCGGTTATTGATTTTGCCGACAGCAGTTTCTGCCGTGCCTGTTCCATGAGCGTCGTTGTCCCTGCAGCGTATGCCGCCGGGAGTATGCTCAAGAGAAGCATAAATACGACGGCTATGTTGATGGTTTTTCTCATCAGTAGAATCCGGTGTGGAAATTTTTAACGGTTATCTGTGGGTATAAACGTCTGCGGCACGCATTTGGTTGAGTGATGCCACCGTTCACTTAGGGATTGTTCGCGAAGTAATGTTCGAGCCCCACTATATCTATCAGCACTGCGCGCGGTTTTGAGCCTTGGTTAGGTCCGACTATCCCGGCAGCTTCGAGCTGGTCCATGATTCGTCCGGCGCGTCCGAAACCGATATTTAGCTTGCGCTGCAGTTCGGTGGTGGAGGCTCTGCCGCTGTTAACTATCATTCTCGCCGCTTCGGGGAACAATGGGTCACGCTCGCCGATGATGTTGCCTGTCAGGGCACCGTTCTCGTTGCCCTGCGGCACAAATTCCGGGAGTTCGTAGGGCTGATCATAGCCGATCTGCGCGGCAATGCTGTCGACTATCGCTTTAACCTCGTCAGTGTCGATATAGGCGCACTGCACGCGGTCGATAGTGCCGTTCTGCGAGAACAGCATGTCGCCCTTGGTGACGAGCTGATTGGCTCCGACCTGGTCAAGAATTGTCTTGGAGTCGTTGCCTTGGTTCACGCGGAATGCGATACGACCGGGAATATTCGTCTTGATACCGCCGGTGATGACGTTGACCGTCGGGCGCTGTGTGGCTATTATGAGATGAATTCCCGCGGCACGTGCCACAGCCGCAAGTCGCGACACCGGATTCTCGACCTCACGTCCTGCAGTAAGGATTATATCGGCGAACTCGTCGATAATCAGCACGATGTACGGCAGAAAACGGTGTGTGCGCGGGTCAAGTTTTCGAGCTACGAATTTGTCGTTGTACTCCTTAATATTGCGCACGCCTGCATCCTCGAGCAGTCCGAGACGCCGTTCCATCTCTATGCAGAGTGAATTGAGCACAGTAACGACTTTGTCGGTATCCTTAATGATGGAGTCCTCTCCGGGGAGCGATGCGAGATAATGGCGCTCGAGTTTGCTGTAAAGGCTCAGTTCGACGCGTTTAGGGTCGATAAGCACAAATTTCAGTTCGGCAGGATGCTTCTTATAGAGCAACGAGGCTATGATAGTATTCAGTCCCACTGATTTACCCATACCGGTAGCGCCTGCTACAAGAAGATGCGGGAGCTTGGCGAGGTCGGCGATATAGACTTCGTTGGTAATGGTGGTGCCGATGGCTATGGGGAGTTCGGCGTCAGTGTTCTGGTAAGCTTCCGACGAGAGGATATTACGTATACCTACCACCTGCTTCTTCTTATTCGGAACCTCAATGCCTATGGTGCCCTTGCCGGGTATAGGAGCGATTATTCGGATACCGAGTGCGGAGAGGGCAAGCGCGAGATCTTCGCCGAGGCTCTTCACCGAACGGGTGCGCACCCCTTCGGCGGGTATGATCTCATAACGGGTGATTGTCGGACCTATTGTAGCCTCGATTTTTGAGATCTTTACGCCGAAAGTCTCAAGTGTCTTTGTCAGTCGAGCCTTGTTTTCCTCCTGTTCGGCTAAGTCGACATGGTCGGTCGACTGGGAGTATGGTGTCAGAAGATCGATCGAAGGGAACCGGAAACGGGAGAGTTCAGCTGTCGGATCGAACGATTTCGTCGATATATGATCAGCTTCCTCAATCTCCTTGGCTATGGTTATCGTGACATCAACGCTATCGGCAGGTGTCTCCGGAGTCTGATCTGTGTTATCGGTTATTGCCGATGTCGTCGGTATATCAGACAGTACGGGAGTCTGATCAATCGACGGCGTGTCGGCGGGTATATCATCCGTGTTTGCAATGATTGCACTTTCCGTCATGTCGTCAACAGCCGGGGTGTCAACGTCTGACGGCATATCCTGAACAGAATCAGAAATTGCCTCCTGATCCTCTGAAGGCTGTGAATCGTATGGATAAGATTGTGTAACCGACGGTGCATCCTGTTCCGGTTCGGTATTATCCGGAGCAACGATATCCTGCATCAGTGGGGCGGCAGCGGTCGGGGGCGTGACATCAGTTCCGGTTTCGGTGTTCTCAGTGGTAGGTTCCTTAACCTCCGGCTCCGCAGGTTCGTCGGGGGTGTCGGTGAGCATGCTCGCCATACGGCGACGGCGCTCTTCAGCCTGTGCACGCTCTGCGGCAAGCCGCTGGCGGCGCTGCTCCATACGGCGGCGGTACATGCCTATAGCAATCTGTATCTCGCGCAGGAACACGAGAACAACCGCTGCGACAAGGATGATATTGACCGCTATAGCGCCCCATATCCCGGCGTGCTGCATGATGAACGCATTTATCTCATGCCCATGTATGCCGCCCCAGTAGTTGTATGATGTGAGTGAGTATGTGACGAATCCGGCAAGGACTGAAAGTGTGATCGCACTCAGGAGACATTTATAGGTGAGGCTCCAGAGTTTGAAACGGCGCACACGAAGCAGCGACAGACCAAGTGCCGCAAAGTAGAATATAATTATGAAAGAGCCGAGTCCGAGCGTCCGGCACACCATCAGATGAGAGAGGTACGCGCCCAATGGTCCTCCGGTGTTCCCGATCCTCTCGGCATTATCAGCTATGTGCGAATAGCTGTTGCCGTCGACAATGCTCTGGTCAGCAGCTCCGTTTGCGAAGTATGATATCGAGACGGTGAGCATATAGAGAGCGGCTACGATAAGAACCACGCCTCCGAACAGACGCCAGCGCGAGTGGTCGCTCTTCAGTTTCTCGCTTTTTGCACGCGCCGTCTTGGCCTTGGGCTGTTTTGCATTAGTTTTGGGTGCGGAAGATGCCTGCTGTTTTGCCGATGGACGGGTCGCAGATGGTGTTGCAGCAGTCGGTTTGGGCTCTGCAGGTGTATTGGGCGTGGCAGATGCCTGACGGCGTAGTTCTGCGGGATCGTAGTTGTCGGAGGATATTTCGAAATTATCCATTATGTGATGAAGTGGAGTCGTGAAGTGTTACTGGTGTGTCTATGATGTGACAGGTGTCAATGCCGCGTGTCACACTATGCTCAGACGGTGGATTGTATCGGCGGGATCGAGTGAGTTGAACACGAAACTTCCGGCAACGAGAATGTCGGCACCGGCTTCGCTCAGTTGAGGGGCGGTGGTAAGGTTGACACCGCCGTCAACCTGAATCTCGGCATGCGAGCCGGTGGACTTAATCATTTTTCGCAACCGGCGGGTCTTGTCGAGCGTCGCCGTTATGAATTTCTGACCGCCGAAACCGGGGTTGACTGACATCAGGAGAACCATGTCGAGATCTGCTATGACCTCCTCTATCATGACGAGCGGAGTGGCGGGATTAAGCGCTACTGATGCTTTCATACCGGCGTCGCGTATCTGCTGTATGACACGATGCAGGTGTGTGCATGCCTCAGCATGTACGGTCATTATCGCGCAACCGCAATCACGCACCTGGCTGATGTAACGCTGAGGATCCACGATCATGAGGTGAGCGTCGAGCGGCTTTCGTGCGTATGCGGAAATAGCTTTCATCACCGGAAAACCAAACGATATGTTGGGAACGAAAACGCCATCCATCACATCAAGATGAAGCATAGCAGCTTCGGAGGCGTTGAGCATCTCCACGTCGCGCTGGAGGTTGGCGAAGTCGGCTGAGAGAAGTGAAGGAGCTATCTGTATCATTGTGTTTCCTTTATTTTAGTTATAGTGCAGATCTAAAATTATTTGTGTCTCTTAAGAGCATTGTAGGCTATGATTCCCACGCACACAACGCCGAGCGCTATTCCTGCGTAAGTCAGATAGGAGTTGTACTCTTCAACCTTTGCATATAGCTCCTCGCGGCTTACCACCTGTCCGAGCCACCATCCGAGCGCGGCAAGGATGACGTTCCATGTCAATGCGCCGAGCGATGTGTAGATCATGAATTTACCTACATTCATACGTGCGAGTCCGGCAGGGATGGATATGAGTTGCCGCACGGCTGGAATGAGTCGACCGATGAAAGTTGAGACTGCACCGTGGCGGTCAAAATAACGCTCGGCATTTTCAACTTTCTGCCTATCAATCAGACAGGCGTGACCAAACCGGGAGTCGGCGAAACGGTACACGATCGGTCGACCGATCCATACTGAAAGCCCATAGTTTATAAGCGCGCCTATCAGCGCACCAACCGTCGCTATCAGCACTACGGCTACTATGTTTACCTCGTGCGATGTCGCCGCAAGATAGGCAGCCGGTGGAACTATGACCTCCGAAGGAAACGGTATAAATGAACTCTCGACAATCATGAATCCCAGCACCATAAGGTAGATAGTCACAGGTGCGGCTTGAAAAAAAGAGTTTATTATAGCTGCGGGATCGAATATGGCGAGTGTTATCATTAGTGGTTGAAATATTTAGCGTTAAGATCCGGATACAGCAACGGTATCGGAAACCGAATGTCAGTCCCGATACCGCAGCCGTTTGCGGCAGTGCAAAGTTACGATTTGTAGTCCGTCATTGCAAGCCGCGCACATGAAATTTTTCCCTTATTTGATCATATCCATGTAACCGAATTTTGTAAGTAAATCAGTCTATGCGTATGCGTGCGGTGATAGGGCGGTGGTCAGATGCGAGGCTGTCGGATTCCACTTGTGTACTGAGTGTTTTTATGCGGTCGGAATGCCGGCGTGGTACGATAATATAGTCGAGTGTCTTTACCGGCTTGTCGGCGGGATATGTTGCGGCATCGGTCGGCGTAAGGATTACGAAATCTTTGAGTATCGCCCCGATGAATTCAGAATCGGGTGTGGCATTGAAATCGCCGGCAACGAATACCGGGCGGGTGCAAGTGTCGGTCACCTGATGGATCAGTTCGAGTGATGCCTCACGGTCTTCCCGCGTAAGTGACAGGTGGGTTGCTATATATGTGTAGCCGTCGAAATCGGCGACGAGCATTGCGCGTGCCTCTTCGCGTCCCGGCAGTGCGATGCGCTCCACACGGATAGGCTCCGAGCGGCTCAGCATGCCTATGCCATAGCGTCCACCATCATAGTCGATTGCAGGTGCGTAGGTTGCGTACATTCCTGTCAGTTGTGCGAGCTCACCGAGCACATAGGTGAGACCGGAGCGGTTGGTCATGCTATCGAGTTCCTGAATAGCCACTACATCCGGAGTGCATCGGCGTATGACGGCTGCCGTACGCTCTGTGTCGCGTATGTCGTCCATTCCGGTGGCATTGCGGACGTTGTAGCTCATGAGTACGAGATCTTTTCCGTCGGCATCGGAATTAATGGCGGATGCGGCGGCAGTTGCGGCGATAAGAGCCGCGGCAATGGAAATCTGTTTAAGTTTCATCGGTCAGTTAATGAATCCTATGGAGTTGAGAAATACTATAGCTATGCATACCGGCGCTATCCACCGGATACAGAATATGATCACACGCATGGCGCGCAGACGGAGTGTGCCGCCGTTGGTTAGCTGCGAGCGGACAAAAGCACGGTCGGCAATCCATCCTACGAAGAACGAGCATACCATTCCTCCTAGTGGAAGAAGGATGTTGGATGACAGGTAGTCGAACAGGTTGAAAAGAGTCATTCCGAAGATGGTCATGCCGGATAGACAACCGAAACTGAGGGCGCACAGTGTGGCAAGAACCATAGCCACACAGGTGTTCAGGGCTGTGGCTTTTCGCCGATCCATTTTCTTCTCCTCAATTATGAACGCTATGGAGATCTCGCTCATGGAAATAGTGGAGGTGAGGGAGGCGAGAATGAGCAGGAAGAAGAACAGTGATGACCATACGATACCTCCGGGCAGACTGTGGAGTATTGAAGGGAGAACCTCGAAAACGAGTGTGGGACCTGCCGATGGTGAGAAACCGAATGTGAATACGGCAGGAAATATCATAACTCCAGCCAGGACGGCTACAAGTGTGTCGAGCGATGCGGTAAGCGTTGCGCTACGTGCCAACTGTGTGCGGTGGTTGAAATATGATGCATATGTAGCCATGCATCCTAATCCGAGGCTGAGCGAGAAGAATGCCTGTCCCATAGCTCCTAGAAGCACTGTGGGTGTAATAGCGCTGAAGTCAGGTTTGAAAAGAAACCGCAATCCTTCATCGGCTCCCGGCATCATGAGCGAGTTTATGCAGAATATGAGCAGTAGAAGAAACAGAACCGGCATGAGTATATTGCTCATGCGCTCAATTCCGGCGGTTACTCCCCGGCGCAATATGAGGTAATTGACCGCGAGGAAGAGCAAGGCAAAGAGAGCAGGGCGGTAGTTGGATGAGGCGAAACTCTCGAAACGGTCATGAAAAGCAGCCGTAGAGCCGAGGTCAAGATTCCCACTTACCGACTGGATGAAATATTCGAGCGTCCACCCGGCTACAACCGAATAGAAGCTGAGTATAAGTATCGATGCGAGTATACCCATGTATCCAGCCCAATACCAAGGCTTGCCCGGCGCGAGCTTGCGGTAGGCGCCTATGATGTTGCTGTGTGTGCCGCGTCCCATGATGAACTCGGCACATATTACCGGAATGCCTATGATAAAAATAAAAAACACATAGCAAAGCATGAACGCGCCCCCGCCGTGGCTTCCGGCTTCGTAGGGGAAGCGCCAGATGTTGCCGAGTCCTACGGCTGAGCCGACGGTCGTAGCAATGACGCCGAGGCGTGTGGCGAATTGTGCGCGTGTGGTTGATCCGCCGTCGTGCGGTTTTGAATCCTTATTCATTGATGCTTATTAGGATGCTCAAGATTTGTAAAGTGAGTTGAAAACGCTAATCGGTCATTCATCCACCAGATCATCGAGGTGCTTTCTCTGGCGTCCGTCAGGACGTGCGCTTCGGGTGGTTTTCGCTGATTTTGCACGCGTTTTTTTCTTCACCGGTTTCTGCGTGGTTTCTGTATTGTCCGTTTGTGTAGTGAGCGAGTCGCCGGTTTCAATATTTGCGACAGCGCTCCCGCTGTGTATGTTTGTCTGTACAGAATCAGAAGTTCCGGAACATAAATGCAGCGATGTCACAGCTATAAGCAGCGTGAGAACGGCAAGCAGTACGATCAGTCCGCGTCGTTCACCTGAGGTAAAGTCGAAACGTGCCATTTGGATGAATACTGGTGCTCAGATGAAATATGAAATCAGCACGATAGCGATAAGCGGAGGTGCAATATAGCGTATTATAAATGCGACCGTACGGTTTACCTTGCCGAAATCATACATACCGCCGCAACTCATCTGATCCTGCAAGAGACCGCGTGGAGCGAACCAGCCCATGTAAATGCAGAGCAGGAGAGCACCCAGCGGTAGCATGATGTTGGTGGCGACATTGTCGAGGAAATCAAAAATATTGAATCCGGCAATGGTGATGTGGTTGAGCGGTCCCTGTGAGAGTGAGCAGATGCTGCTGAAAATGAAGAGAGGAAGCAGGGTGGCAGACACAGCCTTGCGCCGGCTCATCCGGAAGCGGTCTTGAAGGAACGCTATCGTCACTTCGGCTATGGATATTGTCGAGGTGATTGCAGCGAGCGAGAGGAGCAGGAAAAACAATGCTGACCAAAATGTTCCTCCGGGCATACGGGCGAATACTTCCGGGAGCGTGACGAAGACGAGAGTAGCTCCGCGCAGACTCTCACCTGTGAGTCCGTAGGTAGTGACGGCAGGGAATATAATAACGCCCATCATCACCGCCACAAGCATGTCGAGCATTGAGACCGTGACGGCGGTGCGTGTAAGCCGTGTCGTGCGTGGGAAATATGACGCGTAGGTGATAAGTATTCCCATTCCGAGGCTGAGCGAGAAGAATGCCTGTCCTAGTGCGCTGATCACGACTCCGGGGGTTAGTTTGCTGAAATCAGGGCTGAGGAAAAAACGCAGTCCTTCAGCAGCACCGGGCAGCGACAATGCAACGCATGCGAATACTATCAATATGAGAAACAGCAGTGGCATGAGGAGATTTGAGAGGCGTTCGATACCTTTCTGCACTCCACCGAGCAGCACGCAGATATTGATCACAATGACTATCGCAGTGAAAACAAGCGGATGCCATGCGGATCCAATGTATGTCTCCATGCGCCGGGCGAACATCATGCTCTCGTTCCCGTCAGGAACCGCAGCATATAGTGCGCCGGTAACAGACTCCCACAGGTATTCTATAGTCCATCCGGCAACAACCATGTAGAAGCATAGTATCATATAGCTGGCAAGTATGGCGAGTGCTCCCACACCCCACCACGGACGTCGTGCACCAAGGTTGACGAAAGAACCTATGGCATCACTGCCGCCGCTGCGTCCGAGAGCGAACTCCCCGACCATTACCGGAACT
This sequence comes from uncultured Muribaculaceae bacterium, assembly GCA_910587425.1. GTDB lineage: Bacteria > Bacteroidota > Bacteroidia > Bacteroidales > Muribaculaceae > Paramuribaculum. The sequence continues at coordinate 110,619 of CAJUKU010000004.1, read as the reverse complement.
CCGAGCAACAGTACACAGAGAATGTATATGAACAGGAATGCCGCGCCTCCACCTGCCTGTGCCTCTGCGGGGAAGCGCCACACGTTTCCAAGCCCTACGGCAGAGCCGACCGTAGCGGCAATAAGTCCGATACGTGAGGCGAACTGTGGTTTATCTGACATTAAATCAACTATGTGTGAAATATATCGGATATATCGCGTCGTATAAAAATTATATTTGACGTTATATATCCGGAAAATTTTTGCAAATATAGCAAAATTTGCAAACAATTCTGCCGTAATCTAACTTCGGATGCGTAAAAGTGACTAAATTTGCACTATGAAACCGCTCAAAAACTACATACTGAAACTTCCACCCTATCTGCCTACACTTGTTGTCGCTCTGGCTATATGCTACCTTACGCTTGTGCCGGATCCGTTTGGTGACGAGACTCCACAGCTTTTCCCGTATGCCGATAAAGTGGCGCATTTTCTTATGTTCGGTGGTTTCGCATCCGTGATATATTTCGACCGCGGCAGGTCGACAGGCTCAACCGATATGACGGCGGTTTTTGTCGCAGTATTATTGTCATCAATTGCCGGAGGGATAGTTGAGATCGCACAGGCACTTGTGGTCCCGGGTCGTTCAGGTGATTTTCCTGATTTTATAGCGGATTGTGCCGGTGCGGTTGTCTGTGCGTTTGCCGCCCGTATGGTTTGCCGGAAGATGTTCGGTTGGAAATGATATATCCAAATTATTAGGAGAGGGATGCAGAAATATCTTATACTGTTTATAATAGCTGCCCTGGCTGTGATGTTCATAGCCGGCTGCCGTCGCAAAAACGACTCAAAACCGGTCATAACTGTCAGCATAGAGCCCCAGCGTTGGTTGCTTGAGCGCATCGGTGGTGAGCGGATCGGTATATCTGTACTCATGAAAGGCGACGCCGATCCTGAGAATTTCGATCCGCCGATGTCTACGATGATAGATGCCGCAAGTGGCGCTGCGTATATGCCAGTAGGATGTCTTGATTGGGAGAAACCGGTAATAGAGCGTTTGCGCGACAGTAAAGATATTGTAGTAATTGTAAATACTTCGGCAGGTATCGACTTTATAATGGATACTCATTCGCATGGCGATGAAGAGCACACACATGCGGATCCGCATGTGTGGAGTTCGGTGCGTAATGCCCGGATAATGGCGCACAATATGCTAATGGGGCTGCTTGAGATTGATCCGGCAGGAACGGAATATTACAATACCCGCTACGCGCAGCTCGATTCGGAACTTGTGGCGCTTGACAGGGAATACGCGCGCAGTTTGAAGCCAATGCGTGATGAGACATTCCTCGTGTGGCATCCGTCGCTAAGTTATTTTGCTCGTGATTACGGACTGCATCAGGTCGCAATGGGGCAGGAGAACAAGGAAATATCGCTGATCATGATGAGGCAGACTCTCAGTGATGCCGATACAAAAAATGCCCGTGTCTTTTTCATGCAACCGCAGATGGATGCGGGAGGGAAGACCGACGCTGTGATAAGCCGCACAGGAGCAGTGAAATGTACAGTCCGCCCGCTTGCGCCGGACTGGAAGCAGGAAATGGATAGTATTGTGGAGGCATTGGTCAAAAACCGCTGACAGATTATGACAAAGGATAATACGACGATAATACGTTTGCGTGACGTGGGTATGCGTCACGATGATAAAGAGGTGCTGACAGGGGTAGACCTCGATATAAACCATGGTGATTTCCTGGCGATAACCGGTCCTAACGGTGGGGGCAAGACCACGCTTCTGAGAATAATACTCAAACTGCTGAAGCCCACGTCGGGGTGTGTGGAGTATTATGATTATGAGGGCAAACCAGCGCAGTGCCTCAGCATAGGGTATCTGCCGCAGAAGAATATGATTGATTCCAGATTTCCGCTCACTGTGCGTGATGTCGTGGCGTCAGGTCTGCTCGGATTGAAAGGGCTGTCGCGCTCCGACGCCGATAGCGCCATAATAGAGAATCTGCAACTTGTTGAGATGGATGACCGTGCTGACAGTGCGATCGGGCGTCTCTCGGGTGGTCAGCTGCAGAGGGTGCTACTTGCAAGGGCTCTTGTGGCGCGTCCGCAGCTTCTGGTAATGGATGAGCCGCTAAGCTATCTCGACAAACACTTTGAGCAGCGGGTCTACGATATATTGCGGATGAAAGCCGAGCACTCCACTATTGTGCTTGTATCGCATGAGATGAGTATTATATCGGGTATGGCTACACGCCATGCGGTAGTTGACCATCACCTCTCATATTGCCATGCGGGAAGCCATTCCGTGCATTACGATTGCACACCTAACTGACGGATGCTGTCAGATCAAGGAGCGTAGCGGCATGCAGCCAATGCGTTTGTGGAATTGTAGAATCCGGCATCAAGCAGTTCCGAAAGATCGTCGGGGCGTCCATTAGTCTTTAAGTAGCTCTTTACCATGTGATGTGCGATGTAGCGCGCCGCGCGTCCGGGGCACCAGTCGCAGATGACGGCAGAGTTTGGTGCGGGTTGTAATAGCCGTCGTGCCATTTGTTCATCGGTAGAGAATAGCAATCCATTTTCAATAATTGCGTTCCATATCGGGCGCTCGTTGCGTTTTATAGTTCTCAAAGCGTCATCGCTAATGCCAAGTATGTCAGAGATTGACACTTCCGGCATCATTATCGCCATGGTTGTCGTCACCGCGCCATCGTAGAGCAGGTGCTGAAGCAGGGTTGTTGAATCTGTGACAATCATAGGGTATTTGGATCGTATCAGAGCTTCGGCGACATCTACGGCTATACGTGCCTTACGCTTCAGTTCTGCCTGGTTTTTGCCAAACGCCGCATAACCCTCATAATCAGAGCCGAGATAATGGTTCAGTCCGATCAGCATGACTGAATCAACAGTCATTACCGATTGGTTGTAAGGAGTTATGATGCCATATATTCTTGACGGAAACCCTACGCCCGGCATATCTCTCTCCATAGCTCCGCGCAATCTGCCGAGTGACTTTTCAACAGCATCGAGTGAACCGAGTCGAGCATCCACGTCACGGCGAAACAGTTTCGTGGATTCACGCCCGCTGTAGTCTGATATGAATCTGTCTATATTCCCGGTATAATCCGGTGCCATTATGGAAATCATGGCGTTAATTCCGGCTGTCATAGTCGTGCTGTCGTAGTTGATGTCATTATTATCAGTAAGATCATCGGTTTCAGTCGCAGAGAGCTGGTCAAGACGTATCACATCCATACGTTCTGACTCGTGGCAACCGGTAGTCAATACGGCGGATATCAGCAATGCAGTGATGTGGTGAAAGCAATTTTCCATGCGGCAAAATTACGCATAAAAGTCGGTTAATGATGCCTTTTTGGACTATTTTGCCAGTCGAGGAGTGACGGTAGTGGATAATTTTGTAACTTTGTGCGAATTTTTCGAGACCGGACAATGGCATTTCATTATATTCCACGCATATTCAGCCTTTTCATAGCGCTGCTGACGGCAGTTGCTGCGATAGCGGAAAAACCGTTTACCGTAGTGATTGACGCCGGTCATGGCGGGCATGATTACGGCGCTATCGGCAAGGCTACCAATGAAAAGAGTATAAATCTTGGCGTTACGCTTGAGCTCGTCAAACTGATCGAGAAGAATATGCCGGACGTGAAGATCGTCACTACCAGAAACAACGATACGTTCGTCACCCTGCAAGGGCGTGCGGATATCGCCAACAAAGCCGAGGGCGACCTGTTCATTTCCATTCATACAAACTCTATCGATAAGAAAGCGCGCAATTACCGCACGGTAGCCGGAGCGTCGGTCTACACCCTCGGTTTCCGCCGTACGGAGGAGAACCTGGCTGTGGCTATGCGTGAGAACTCCGTCATGAAACTTGAGGATGATTACTCGACGGTATATGAGGGATTCGACCCGTCGTCGACCGAAAGCTATATTATCTTCGAGATGAGTCAGAACAAGCACATGGAGCAGAGTATTGCCGCTGCATCTGCCATACAGAAAGAACTTGTGACAACTGCAGGTCGTCGTGACCGGGGTGTGCGTCAGGCTAATTTCTGGGTTCTGTTCAAGACCGGAATGCCTGCGGTGCTTGTGGAGCTTGACTTCATTTGCAATCCCACTCAGGAGGCATTCATGAAGAGTGAGAGCGGCAAGAAGAAACTCGCACAGGCAATCTACAACGGCTTTGAGGCTTACAAGCATTCAGCCGATATACAGCGTGCGGCTATCGAAGGACGCGATATTAAACCGGCGAAGTCCGACAAAAAGAAATCGGAAAGCAAGAAGAAAGAGAAGAGCCTGAAAGACAGCTCCAAGTCCGTAGCGTCAGAAAAAAACACCGACGATACCACATCGGAGCCGGTGATCACCTCCGGGAACACACAGAAAACCGACGGCGTTATATATTATAAGGTGCAGTTCCTCACCTCTCCTTCGGTTTTGCCCGCAGGTTCGCCAAAACTGAAGGGCATTAAGGATGCAGAATACTATATGGATGGAGGCGTATTGAAATACACTTCCGGAACATTCAGCTCTCAGGAAGAGGCGGCGGCACATCTGCGCAATATAAAGAAGAAATTTTCCGACGCGTTCATAATACGTATGCGCGACGGTCAACGGATAAAGTAACACATCAATCAAATGAAAAAATACTCCAAAGAACTCCTCATCGGACTTACAGTCCTGATTACGTTGCTGATTCTGTTTTTCGGGATCGATTACCTCAAGGGGGTAAATGTGTTTAAGGCTGCCAACTATTATTATGCATCATATACGGATGTGGCAGGATTGGCACAATCAGCTCCTGTGACCGTTAATGGCTATAAAGTCGGGTTGGTGCGTGAAGTCGCATACGAATATGATAATCCCGGTCATGTGCGTGTGGAGCTTAGCCTCGACCGCAAACTGCGTGTGCCGGAGGGCACTGAGGCTGTGCTTGTGACTGACATGCTCGGCACTTCGTCAATAGAACTCCACATGAGCGACAGTAAGTCGTTTCATAACGTCGGCGATAAGCTGAAAGGGGTGAATTCAACCGGTCTTATGGGTAGTGTGACTACAGAAATCCTCCCGGCAATAACGACTGCGCTGCCTAAGATCGATTCGCTTCTCACGGCAGTCACGGCACTCGTAAGCGATCCTGCTATGCTTGCTGCTGTAAAACGTCTCGACACGGTAATGGCAAATCTCGAGACCGCTACCAAGAGTCTGTCGGCTACAATGGCTTCGACGCCGGCAATAGCAACCGATGCCAAGGCTACAATGACTAATGTCAGCAAATTGTCATCTGATCTCGCTGAGGTGACAGCGCGTCTGCGCGATATGCCCATCGACTCCACATTTGCCAATATCCAGGCTATGACAGTGCAGTTGAACAAGACCGTAGAGCAGCTGAACAGCAAAGATTCATCGCTCGGAATGCTTATCAATGATCCGACACTTTATAATAACTTGACCGGTGCCACTGCGAGCCTTGATTCGCTTCTGCAGGATGTCAAGAAGAATCCCAAGCGCTATATCAGCATAAAGCTTTTGTGATAAGTAGCTGTTCCTTTCCGATTTTTCGGGAAGATGAATGGTTGCGTTAAGGGATCATTTTCACAAATGTTAAAGATTTGAGGAGGTTTAGACGCTGTCTAAATTAACGTAAACATGCCGACAGAATCCCCGCAATGTGCAGCGGCTTTCTGTCGGCTTTTTTGTTTGTCAGCAATAGGTCGAGGGGTATAGCGAGATATTTGTGATGTGCGTTCAATCTGCACTATTTTAATTAGTTATATCTGTGCTAACCATTCATGAACCAATGCGTTGTCTAACGTTTTTATAATAAGTTGACATTCAGGGTAGTTGGAGAAATATTATAAAATGCAAATATTAAGAGCCTTGTTTTTTGACAAAAATAGTCGGAATTTTGTATCGCAAAAACTGATCGCGGATATGGCTTAACCCACTATTCGCAATGGTCGGATTCTGCGATTTTTCTCACCCCGGATTGAATTAACAATAATAATGGAGCAAGACCACAATAAATTGTGGGAGCGATGTCTGGCAATATTCCGCGACAACCTCCCGCCCGAACAGTTTGACGCCTGGTTCAAGCCTATAGCGTCTTTGAGCTACGCTGACAATAAGCTTAATCTGTCAGTGCCGTCTCAGTTCTTTGTCGAGCAGTTTGAAGACCGTTATATCAAGCTGATCGCAAAGACTCTGTTCAAGGTCTACAGCCCCGAGGTCAAGATTTTCTATCACTTCAATGTGGTAGGAAATGAGCCGACGACCGGTATGACCATCGAGAGCGCCAAGCCGAGTGCCGCTGTCGCTCCACGACCCGGCGTGACCTCGAATCCGTTCCGTGCCGCGCAACCGCAGGATGACATCGATGCGCAACTCAATCCGCGCTACACTTTTGAGAACTATTGCATCAGCAACAGCAACCACGTCGCACGCTCCATAGGCGAGGCTATAGCTGATGATCCAAAACTGAAGACATTCAATCCTCTTTTCATATTCGGGTCTCCCGGTGTCGGTAAAACCCATCTCATACAGGCTATCGGCATACGTATAAAAGAGAAGAATCCCACAAGCCGTGTGCTTTACGTGACGGCACGTCTTTTCGAGAGTCAGTATACCACAGCTGTAAGCCGTGGACGTATAAACGACTTCATCAATTTCTATCAGAGCATAGATGTGCTGATTCTTGACGACATACAGGATCTGATAGGAAAGACCGGCACCCAGGGAACATTTTTCCATATCTTCAACCACCTGCAGCTGAATCAGAAGCAGATCATATTGTCGAGCGATACCCGCCCGTCGCTCATGGAGGGAATGGAGAAGCGTATGCTTGACAGATTCAAGTGGGGCATGACAGCCGAACTGGAGAAGCCGGACTATAAGCTGCGCCGCGAAGTGCTCTCGCTCAAGGCTAACCAGGAGGGTCTCGCAATCCCTGAGGATGTTATGGACTACATAGCCGGAAATGTCACTGAGAGTGTGCGTGAGCTTGAAGGTATCATGGTCTCTCTGGTGGCTCATGCCACGGTGATGAAGCGCGAGATCGATCTGGATCTTGCACAGCGTGTGCTGTCGAATGCAGTGAAGATCAACCGTAAACAGGTGAACTTCGAGATCATCACACAGGCTGTGAGTGCTTATTACAATATCGAGCCTGACCAGATTTTCACCAAATCGCGCAAGCGTAATATCTCCGACGCGCGACAGATGGTGATGTTCCTTGCCAAGAAGCACACAAAACTCGGTCTGAAAGCGATCGGTACACGTCTGGGGCGCACACACGCAACAGTGCTTTACGCGTGCCGCAACATAGATGAGCGTCTGCCGATTGAAAAGCAGCTTCAGGATGATGTGAGCAGCATCGAAGGAGCAATGCTACGTTGAGTCTAACACCTCAACAGCAATCCGGAAGTTTCAGAAACATTGTTTCATATTAGTTGTTTATTCGATCACCGTGCGGATCATATCCGCACGGTGATTTTTTGTGGCTTTAGCTGACGTGATACATGATCACAGGTAAAATCCGGCTTATACGCTGTTATAAGAGCTATTTTGTATAACTTTGCAACGTTAAAACCGTATGAACACTCTGTAAATCTCTATATAGCCGATGGTACAGAACCATGACCGTTACAAGGGTCTCAGTGACGCTGATGTGATGCGCAGCCGCGAGATGCATGGCGCGAACCTGCTGACTCCTCCTGCCCGGACGCCTTTGTGGAAACAATTCCTGCGCAAGTTCCGTGACCCGCTAATAATTATTCTGATGGTAGCCGGTATGCTGTCGATTGGGATAGCATTCTACGAGCATTGGGGATTAGGTCTTGGTTCCGACGTGTTTTTTGAACCTGTCGGAATATTCATGGCTATTCTTCTTGCCACAGGTCTGGCTTTTTACTTTGAGATGAAAGCCGACCGTGAGTTTGCGGTGCTTAACCGTGTGAACGATGATGAACCGGTGCAGGTGATCCGTAACGGAGGCAATGCCATGCAGGTGCCGAAAAAGGATGTTGTGGTAGGTGATATCGTGATTCTCGGTACCGGAGAGGAGGTTCCCGCCGACGGCACGTTGCTTGAGGCTGTCGCATTAAGCGTCGATGAGTCTTCGCTTACCGGTGAGCCGGTAGCACGCAAGACTACCGATCCCTCGCATTTTGATCCGGAGGCAACATTCCCGTCCGACCACGTGATGCGTGGCACAAAAGTCATGGAGGGGCATTGCATAATGGAGGTCAGTGCGGTAGGCGACCGTACGGAGAATGGAAAGGTATTCGTATCCGCGCAGATTGACAATTCGGTCAGGACACCTCTGAACGAGCAGCTTGAGCGGTTGGGACATCTGATAACTATAGCATCCTATGTGATTGCAGGTATCATTGTTGCCGGGCGAATGCTCATGTATTTCCTCAATGTTGCCGATTTCAACTGGATAGGATTGCTGACATACTTTCTTCAGACACTCATGATCGCCGTCACACTCATAGTCGTGGCGGTTCCTGAAGGATTGCCGATGGCTGTGACTCTATCGCTCGCTTACTCCATGCGGAGGATGATAAAGACCAATAATCTCGTGCGCCGCATGCATGCCTGTGAGACTATGGGTGCCACGACTGTGATATGTACGGATAAGACCGGTACGCTTACACAAAACCAGATGCAGGTGGCTGAGGAATCATTCTACGGCAATCCTCCGGATAATGTGCTGTATGAAGGGGTGGCGGTCAATTCTACCGCCCGTCTCGATCTCACCGGCGCAAAACCACAGGTGCTCGGTAATCCTACGGAAGGCGCGTTGCTGCTATGGTTGCGTGAGAGAGGGGTGGATTATTCCGCGCTTCGGGAGAGAGCCGTAACACTTCAGGAACTTCCTTTCTCAACTGAACGGAAGTATATGGCAACTGTCGTACGGTCGGCATCGGGAGATACGGTGCTTTACGTAAAGGGTGCGCCTGAGATAGTATTCGCGATGTGTGGCGATACCGCAGGTGTGACCAAGGCAGAGGTTGATGCGCAGCTGCTTGAATATCAGAATAAGGCTATGCGTACGCTTGGATTCGCATATAAGGTGTTGAAAGACAGTGAAGCGCCGATTGCCGACGGCGTTGTAGTGGCTGACGATCTCGTATTTCTCGGTTTTGTAGCTATATCTGATCCCGTACGCAATGATGTACCGGATGCCGTACGCGAGGTGCTTGACGCCGGCATAAAGATCAAGATCGTGACCGGCGATACTCCCGGAACGGCGAAAGAGATCGGCAGGCAGATCGGACTTTGGAATGATGCTACAGATACGGAGCGGAACATTATCACCGGCGCTGAGTTCGCAGAGCTTTCCGACGAACAGCTGATCGAACGTGTGGGAGACTTCAAGATAATAGCACGCGCTCGCCCGATGGACAAGAAGCGACTCGTGGAGGCACTGCAGGCTAATGGCGAAGTCGTGGCTGTGACCGGCGACGGCACTAACGATGCTCCCGCGCTGAAGGCTGCCCATGTCGGGCTCTCGATGGGCGATGGAACGTCGGTGGCTAAAGAGGCATCGGACATAACGATAATCGACAATTCCTTCTCATCGATCGGTCGCGCGGTCATGTGGGGCAGATCGCTGTATCAGAATATACAGCGGTTTATCCTGTTCCAGATGACTGTCAATGTCGCCGCATGTCTGATAGTGCTCTCCGGAGCGTTCATGGGCTTGCAGTCGCCACTGACCGTCACACAGATGCTTTGGGTGAATCTGATAATGGATACCTTTGCGGCAATGGCTCTTGCCTCCTTGCCTCCGTCGGCATCGGTGATGCGGGATGCGCCACGCAGACGCTCGGCATTTATCATCAATCGCGCCATGTGGCGTTCCATAATCGGTGTCGGAGGCTTGTTTTTCCTTTTTTTGCTGGGAATACTGTATTATTTCGAACATACGGATCTTACATGTCTCACACAGATAGGAAGTCTTGCATTGCACGGAAATACCGGGCTTAAGCCTTACGAACTGTCGCTTTTCTTCACGATTTTCGTCTTCCTGCAGTTTTGGAATATGTTCAATGCACGCGCTTTTGAGACACACCGCTCTGCATTGCATTTCGGCGGATGCCGTGGATTTGTTACAATCGCGCTTATGATCTTTACGGGACAGTTGCTGATAGTGACGATCGGTGGCGAGTTTTTCACCGTAGTACCCTTGAAAATAATAGATTGGATCATAATCATAGGTGCGACATCGGTCGTTCTGTGGATCGGTGAGCTGTATCGCGCATTATCGAGACAAGACAATAGATAAAAGTGAAATTTTATTAAAAAAGAGCCTATAGACGTCGCTACAGATTAAACTTTTTACGCATTCAGTATCTTATATGTGTATAAGTATTAATATAGAAGCGTAAAATGAATATTTATCGAATCGCGGCTGCAGGTGCACTCACCTTAGCAGTCGTCTCCGGAGTGCCTACGCTGGCATCCTGTTCAGGCAGTAGTGCAACAAGATCAGAGAACCCCGACTCAATTCAGCCTAAAGAGGCACGACGTGGACGTCCCGGCGGTCCGCAGCTTGGTTCACCCGGTGGAGGTCCGGCAATAGATAAGAGCGGGGATGCTCAATTGCAGTCTATGATCAGCGAGGTAGTGCCTAAGTTCCGCCAACTTGAGTATGTAGACAGCGTGACAGGCATAACCATGAAGTATAACCTGTTTGAACCGGTGGGTGCAGATGCGGCGACCGCCTATCCCCTTGTTCTCTTCACAGCTGATGCAAGCACTCCTGGAGTTGAGTTTACCACCCCTCTTACACAGGGTTACGGTGCTCTTGTCTGGGCAACTGATGATTGGCAGAAAGAACATCCGTGCTATGTAATCGTTCCGCAGTACTCGGGTGTTGCTGTAAATGATGCATACGAGCATACCGATGAGGTTGATGTCGTAATCCGTCTCTTAGAAGATTTTGTAAAGGAACATAATGTGGATACTGACCGTCTGTATACTACAGGGCAGTCGATGGGTGGTATGATCTCCATGTATTATAATGTCACTTATCCTACGTTGTTTGCTGCATCACTGTTCGTTGATTGCCACTGGGATACTGATTGCTTTGCGGAACTCGCACGACATACCTTCACTTTTGTGACTGCCGGTAAAAGCGGATCCTCGTTCTCCAATATCCAGGCTCTTGAGGATGCGGCGACTGCCGACGGTGTGAAATATGAATATGCCACCTGGAGTGCCAAACTGCCTCAAGCGGAGCAAGATTCCCTTGCCGCTGATATGCTTGCAAAAGGAGCGCCTGTAAACATCATAAATTTCACACCTAAATCCGTACTGCCTGAAGATGGAAAGGGTAGTGAGCATATGTATTCCTTTGATTACGCATATCGTCTCACCCCCGTGCGCCAGTGGCTGTTCTCACAACATAAATAAAAGTATACAAGAATATCATTATGAAGAAAATCATAGCATCATTGATCTTGTTTGCCGGAGCGGCAACTAACCTTGCTTTCGCAGATACACCCATAAACCAGTCGGAGCTGCCACAGGCTGCACAGACTTTCATCGCCACATACTTTTCCGGCGAGCAGGTGCGAAAAGTTGAGAAAGATCACGGACGGCGTGGTGTACAGTATGAAGTTGAGTTCATCAGCAAAGCCGAGATCGACTTCGATGCCAATGGCGAATGGCGCGAGGTAAAGGCTGCGCGTGGTACGTCAGTTCCTGAGGGTATTGTGCCGGAGGCTATCGCCAACTATGTGAGCACAAATTTCCCGGGTATCGCAGTGAAGGAGATCTCGCGTAAGCGCGGTGGATTTGAAGTAGAGCTGACTAATGGCTCCGAACTGCATCTGACTGCTGATGGAAAACCGATGCAGCCGCGAAGAGCGCATCGTTGAGCCGAAAATAGATTTTAACCTTTAGGGCGGTGTGTCAGTCAATGGCACACCGTTTTTTGTCAACTGACCTAATATTAATTTTAGATATGTTTTAAAATTTTCTGTCAAAAAATTTGCAGATACAGAATTGTTGCATACCTTTGCGGTGTTGTAGCTATGTACAACACTAAAGTAGTTCTGATATCAATAAATATCTAACCATACAAATTATTAAGTATGAAACGGTTCTTTCTGGCAATCGCATTATTTGCCACAATGGCTGTCAGCATCAATGCCCAATTGCTTTGGCGGGTGACAGCTCCTTCTGACACTACAGTGGCTTCGTCTTATCTCGTAGGCACGCACCACATAGCGCCAGCAGGAATGATCGACAGCATATCCGGTCTGCGCGAGGCAATCTCGGAGGTGTCAACTGTCTATGGTGAGCTCGACATGTCGGAATTAAGCACTCCTCAGGGACGGCAGCTCATGATGAAATATATCGTGGCACCTGCCGACAGCACTCTTGACAAGGTTCTGACACCGGCTCAGATAGACTCTGTGAATACAATTTTGAAAACATACACAGGCATGGACGGACTCGTAAGTCAGATGTTATCGCTTGTGCCAGCTGTGGCTGAGACCCAGATCGGAGCGCTGCAGACCATGAAGGCACTGCCGGGATTCGATGCCTCTCAGCAGCTCGACATGCAGATCCAGACTATCGCTGCATCCCTTGGCAAGAAAATCGCAGGATTGGAAACACCGGACTTCCAGTACCGCGCGCTATTCGGCATACCGGTGAGCCTACAGGCGCAGTCGCTGATGAAATCGGTACGTATGGATGATGTGGCTGTTCAGAAAGCTGCCGAACTTGCAGACAAATACCTCGCAGGCGATCTCGACGGTATGATGGAAGTGATGAACGATCCTGCGACAGGTATGGATGAGCATACAGCAAAGCGTCTGATAGATGACCGGAACCAGGCATGGGCAGATATACTTATAGGTGCTATCCCTACGGCATCAGTGCTTGTAGCTGTCGGTGCTGGACATCTTCCAGGTGTCAATGGTCTCATAGCGAAGCTCCGTGATGCGGGATTTAAGGTAGACCCTGTAGGAATCAAATAAAATGCAATTAATATGATTACTCTTGACAACGTAAGCTACACCTACCGCGGAGGGGTGAATGCCCTTGATGGTGTGACCGCAGAAATCGGTCCCGGCATACAGCTTCTTGTAGGTGAGAACGGAGCGGGTAAAACCACGCTTCTGCATGTGATCGCCGGACTTCTTAAGCCAACCGTAGGGGAGTGCCTCGTTGATGGCCAGCCCATTGCGTTACGGCGTCCGTCGGATATGAACCGTATATTCCTGCTTCCGGATAATGATATGCCGACGTCGCGCTCAGTTTGGCGTATGGCTGATACGATCGGTGGTTTCTATACAGGTTTTGACCGCGATTTTCTGCGTGATGCTCTTGCCGAATTCGGCTTGGACGGCACGGAACGGTTCGACCGTCTTTCGCTCGGAAACCGTCGAAAGAGTCTGCTGGCTTTTGCAATGTCGCTCGGCACGGATACACTTCTGCTTGATGAACCGGCAAACGGACTCGATATCGCGGCAAGGCTTGTGCTACGCACTCTGCTGATGCGTTGGACTGCCGCATCGCCTACGCGTACGGTCATCGTCTCCACACATACAGTAACGGATGTTGAGTCAATAGTAGACGGATTGATTCTGCTGCGCCGCAACCAGTTGCTTCTCAGCGCCTCTTGCGAGCAACTGTTACGCCGTCTTGCTTTCGTGCATTCTGCAATTCCGGTTCCGGGGGCTCTGTTCAGCATGCCTGATGCCGGCATGTTCCGTTCTATCGTTCCCGCGGGTCCGGAAATAGAATCCGATCTTGATCCCACTGCACTGTTTGTGGCTCTCAACAGTCCGTCAGCTCAGACTGTACTGAATGTTCTGAATACGAATGAATCTGTAAATACTGAAATCATCAATGATACCCTCCGATAATTTCTCGTTGCGCCGTGCTATCAGCTTCGGACGCAGTTTTCAACCGATGCTCCGCATACAGATGATGGTTTATCCGGCGGTAGCTCTGCTGTATTGTCTGTCAATTGTCACACTTGGTAAAAGTCCTCTCGGTATTCCGGTGGTTGCGCTGATATCACTTGTGGTGGCTGCACTGATGTATCTGTCACCGCTTGTATTCACATCCGGTAGCGGACTCGTGGTTGAGACGGAACTGCCTGTGCGCGGTGATGAAAAGGCGACATTCATGATTGTCTATTCATTGGTGCTGATGCCTTTGGTCCTTTTGGTTCCGCAATGGATCCTACATTGGCTTGCCAACAACATATATACAGAATGGTTTACCGATAATATTTTTGTAAAGACCAGTGAACTCAATAATTACACCTTTCTGAATATCGCCCAGTCTATAGCTCCGGCAGCGGTGTGCCTGTTCTGCGTATCTGCATATCAGCGACGCAGAGTGCTTATGCCTATTGTGTGGACAATATGTGCTACAATGGGAATAGGAATACTCAGCGGAGTGTTGGTTATTGTCAAACTCTTTTCTAATGGATTCATAGATGGTCTGACGGATCAGCCCGCCATGACTGACGAGAACCTCATCGTGGATAAGATCATGAACCAGGTATCGCCCGAGCTAATGATGCTCGGTATTCTTCTGGGTGCTGTCACACTGTTCTTCGGGTGGATGGCTTTCCGTAAGATCGCGTACAGGCAGATATGATGTTAACTGAAAAGTGAAACCGTGGACTTCAATACCCAACGACCCATATACCGACAAATTGTCGATTACTGCTTCGCCAGAATAGTAGGCGGCGAGTGGCAGGAGGGGAACCGTGTGCCCTCTGTGCGTGAGCTCGCCTTGCAGATGACAGTCAATACACACACCGTCCTGAAAGCGTTCGACTACCTGCAGCAGCATAATGTCATAGAGCCCCGTCGCGGAATGGGATTCTATGTCGCTCCCGATGCCAAGGAGCGTGTCAACGCGACGCTGCGCGAGGAATTTTTCACGACGGTGCTTCCCGACATGTTCGCGCAGATGCGTATGCTCGGAATCACAATCGGCGATATAACCGAAGTGTGGGATTCCGGTGGCTGATATAACCGCCATAAAAAACCTGATTTTGTACCTGATTTTGCACGTATTGCGGAATTTACAGGGTAAAATTGGGCAGTCTCTTGAAATTATTTTGTAAATTTGTCGCCGAAAAATAGAAATCTACTCAAAACATTTTTATGATCAACGCCCAAGATATCAAAAACGGCACTTGCATCCGCATGGACGGCCGTCTCTACTTCTGCGTGGAGTTTCTCCACGTTAAGCCCGGCAAAGGAAACACATTCATGCGTACAAAGCTCAAGGACGTGGTCGACGGCCGCGTGCTCGAGCGTCGTTTCAACATCGGCGAGAAACTTGAGGATGTGCGTGTGGAGCGTCGTCCTTTCCAGTACCTCTATGCCGACGGCTCAGATGACATTTTCATGAACAACGAGACGTTCGAGCAGATTCCCATCAACAAGGAACTTGTCACAGGTTCTGACTTCATGAAGGAAGGTGACACCGTTGAGGTTGTAACCGATGCCTCGACAGAGACTGTACTCTATGCCGAGATGCCTATCAAGACAGTCCTCAAGATCACCTACACAGAGCCCGGACTCAAAGGCGATACCGCTACCAACACCCTCAAGCCTGCTACTGTAGAGACCGGGGCTGAGGTGCGTGTGCCTCTCTTTGTCAACGAGGGCGACATGATCGAGATCGATACCCGCGACGGTTCTTATATCAGCCGCGTTAAAGCCTGATAGCTTACGAAAGTTCTCCGCTCCGCGGATTGAAAAAACTTCACAGCGTAGCCGCATACAGTTGCGGCTACGTTTGTTATAAATTAAGCTACATAAAGTTATGGAAAAGATCACAAAACCGATACCTGAGATAGAGACCCATCCCTGGGAGCCATTCATTCCCGAGGGGGCGAAAATACTTATAATGGGAACCTTCCCTCCCGGCGAACACCGGTGGAGCATGGATTTCTATTACCCGAACCCAACCAATGACTTCTGGCGTATAATGGGGCTTATATTTCTTGGGAGTCCGGAGGCTCTGTATCTCCCCGGCACACGCCGTTTCGACGAAGAGGCTATACGCAGACTGATGAGTGAAAAACGTATAGCACTCAACGATACAGCCCGACGGATACGCCGGCTGCAGGGTAACGCTTCTGATAAGTTTCTTGAGATATTGGAGCCGGTGCCTCTCTACGATCTGTTGGGCAGCATGCCATGCTGTCATGCGGTTGCAACAACGGGGCAGAAGGCTGCCGAAGTGGTTGCGGATATAACCGGCACAGAAGTGCCTAAGATGGGAGCTATGGTTGATGGAAACGACGGACTGGAGATATGGCGTATGCCATCCAGCTCACGTGCATATCCGATGAAACTTGAGAAGAAAGCAGAATACTACCGCATTATGCTTTCGCACCTCGGTATCGTATGACATAAGGTCTAAGAACCTTGCAGCCGGTCACTTATTCTGTTTGCCGAGCATTATGTCGAGTATCTCGGCATCAGCATGATCCATGGCTTTCAGACCGATGCGGGTAAGATTGTCGATAGTGACATCGACGTCGCTGTCCACAATGCCTTCCATCTCCGTTACGGAAGTGCCAGCCATAGCCATCATGGCGGAATAGACGGCTGTCGATACTCCTGACGTGACTTTAAGCGCGCAGCTTGGTTTTGCACCGTCGCATATCATACCGGTAAGGTTTGCGACCATATTTTTTACTGCAAAGCATATCTGCCGGAAGTCTCCGCCCATAAGGTACGTTATTCCGCAGCTTGAACCTGTAGCCGCAACCACGCAGCCGCATAGGGCTGACAATCTCCCGAGCTTCTGCTTTATGTATATTACGGTCAGATGGCTCAACGCCAATGCGCGTATCAGCATTTCGTCGGTCGCGTTGCGCTCCCGGGCATATATAAGCACCGGCATCGTTGCCGAAATACCCTGGTTGCCGCTTCCGGAATTGCTCATCACGGCTACCATGG
Organism: uncultured Muribaculaceae bacterium; assembly: GCA_910587425.1. Lineage (GTDB taxonomy): Bacteria > Bacteroidota > Bacteroidia > Bacteroidales > Muribaculaceae > Paramuribaculum. Next base: position 93,647 of record CAJUKU010000004.1, on the reverse strand, counting down.
CGCCACCCATACGTGCATCGCATGCTCCGGATGTGTAGGCGAGTATATGGGAGAATGTGGTGTCGCCCATCATCTCTCTCGCACGGTCGCTGAGCATCAGTTGACCGAGCGAATGTCCGTATTGCCGGCGCATGGCTTCATCGGCAGCCGCCTGATTGAGTCGCGCGGATTCCATGATAAAGCGCAGTTCCTCGACTGGTGTAGTGTGGGCGTACTCATAAACCTTGTGCAGTGATAGTGAGCAATCATCGTCATTTTCCGTCGTGCCGTCGGATCCACGGCGGTCAAGAATTATCTCGTCACCTTTCGCAAGATATGTGAAATTGGTATGTCCGCCCGATATCACAGCCGTCGCCTCAGTTCCGGATTCATCCGTGGCGGTTATCTCTATATAAAGTTTGTCGGGAGCATCAGCCTTCAGCTCAATCGATACGCCTCCGGAGGCTATGAACCTGTCTGCAAGACGCACTGAATCATCATTGACCTCGCGTAGAACCTCAAGCTCGTATTCCGACCGTCCTGCAACAGCTCCGAGTGCCATCGCGATAGGGAGCCCGGTCATGGAGGTGCCCGGGATTCCTACGCCCATGGCATTTTTTATGATGTTGCTGCTAAGGGATGCCTTTATTTTTGTCGGGCGGTTTCCGAGCAATTCAGTAGCCCGAGCCACACAGAGGGCTACGGCGATAGGCTCGGTACAGCCGATCGCAGGGATAACTTCACGCTCTATCAGGCTCCGGATTTCTTCACGTTCTTCAGGTCTCAGCATTTGGTATCGGTATGGATGGTATTGTGTGTGATTTGAATTTTCGCGCGCCTCGTTTATCCGTGTTTGCTGATTTTACGGAGCGCATCCTCATCGATGATCTTGATGGTGCGTCCGTCGACAATAATCAGCCGTTCGTTAACGAAGCAGGAAAGCGTGCGTATGGCATTTGAGGTGGTCATGTTGGAGAGATTGGCAAGATCCTCACGACCCATGTATATATGCAGCGTCGTGCCATCGTCCTCATAGCCGTAATTCTCGCGAAGAACAATAAGCGCTTCGGCAAGACGTCCGCGTATATGTTTCTGTGTGAGATTTACAATCCTTGTGTCGCTGCTGCCGAGGTTTCTTGAGAGTTCATGGATGAAAAACCATGCGAGCCGGCGGTTGCCGTCGATAAGTTCCTCAACGAGCGACATAGGCAGCGAGCCTAATGTGGAGAGTTCAATAGCTGATGCCGAAGAGACATACAGCTCCTGGGCGAAATATGCACGGTAGCCGAAATATTGCACCGGACGGATAAGACGCAATATCTGCTGGCGTCCTCCGATTCCTTCCTTATATAGCTTTACCTTGCCTTTGAGCAGGCACCACAGCGATTCCGGCTCGCCATGTTCGGCATAGATAATCTGATTTTTTCTAAAATTATGAATCTCGAAATTGTCAATAATCTTGCGTTTCTCATCAGGATTGAGAACCGTCCAGATTTCCGACATGTCCTGACTCATTACTCTTTCAAGCGCGCTTTTTATCATCTCTTCACGATTGGTGAGGCAAAGTTAATAAAAATATGTTGTTTAGCATAATTTTTAGTAACTGTACGTCACTATAGCGCCTCTTGCAGAGCGAGGATCTTCAGCGCACGGTGCCAAGCTCGCGTATAGCTCCGGTCGTCGGGTCGAATATTACGTAAGCCGGTTCTTTCTTGTCGGTAAAGAGGTTAGGTTCAAGCCCGAACACGACTCCCATCTGTGCCATATCTATATTGGCATCGAAGAGGGTGTTGCCAGATGCAGTCGCGCGTACGTCGGCTGTGCCAGGTATGCGGTATGCAAGTCCTCCCTTAGGAAATTTCTTTTCCTCACCTTTTTCGTTGCGGGGCAGTGATGCGCGTTCAACGGTCTTGATCTCAATGTATACCGGAATACCAGTGAGGTCGTCGAGATCAACCGGACCCTCAGTAACCGACATTCTCGCGCCGATGGTGCGCTGCGAGTCATCGGAAGTGGGTACGACTGTGTAGGTGCGGACGGATGTGGATTTCTGAGCCGTTCCCAGGAACATAGCTGTAAGAGCAGCTTCCTGCCGGTCGATATTGTCGAGGGCAAGCTTCATTGCGGCACCGTCGGCAGGCATCTGGTCTGCATTGCCCGAGATGATGTCATTACGGCTCTGCCGCAATTCATATATCTTTGTTGCGGCAAGTTCAGCACGCTTAGCAGTAGAGGTGGCACGCAGCATATCCTCTGTCATAGCCTGACGGGCGGCAGCAGTCTGTAGTATTGTGGGTTCTGCATCTTGCGAGACCGGAAGTCCTGTGCCATTCATCTCCGCGACTTCTTCGGAGTTGACAGTAAGCGGGAAATCATTTTCATCAAGCAGCATGAAAGGGGTGGATCCGCTCTTGAACTGCACGAGATAGCGCTCCTCCTCATCGGCGATTCCACGAGGTGTCACTGTCACGCTCTTTATCGCCCATTCATCGGAAGGCTCTGTGATTGGTTGCACGCCGAGATATTTGGAGGCGTATCTATAGAACTCTCCGGGAGTCTTTACAGTACGCTCCGCTTCAAGAGTGACATCGAGCGCAGTCAGTGGCAACGCATATATGAGACCATACTCGTTCATCTTTGATGCCGTAAGTTTCTGTGTGGTCTGTGCGTATGATATTCCGGTAAGACCGGCGGTCAATGCTAATGTGAGTGCTATTTTACGCATTTTGATGTCGTGATTAGAAATTAGTTCTGTAGATTTTCGGATGAGCGTGCTGTCACCTGCTTGATGGCTTTTCCGATGTTTGCGGCGATGTCGCCGGCGGTTACGCCAAGTTCTCCCTGTTCGCGGGTAGCAATTTCCCCCGCCACTCCATGAATGTAGGCACCTATGAGTGCGCTCACTTCGGGTTTGTATCCCTGTGCTATCAGGGAGGTTATGACACCGGTAAGTACGTCGCCGGATCCGCCTGTAGCCATGCCGGGTGTGCCGGTGGAGTTGAAATACACCTTGAGGTCCGGACGAACGAGGGCGGTGTAGTGGCTCTTGAGCAGGATGAGTATGTTGAGGGTATGTGAAACCTCTATCGCTTTTAGAAGGCGTGCGCTGTCTGAATGGTGCTCGCCGAACAGCCGGTCGAACTCACCGGGATGAGGTGTTATGACCGAAAGCACGGGAAGGTCCTTAAGCATTGCGGGACGTAGAGCTATGCAGTTGAGTGCGTCGGCATCGAGTACCACAGGTTTTGTGCGTGTCTTCAGGAACAGCTCGAGTGCGTTTACCGTATGCTCGTTTGTGCCGAGTCCGGGTCCCACTCCGATTGCGGTATATTTGTCCTCGGGGCGCAATTCGCTAATTATAAGTTTGCTTGCATCCGGATCGAACATTGCTTCAGGTACGCTTGACTGCAACACTTCATAGCCGCATTGCGGGGCGTGAACGGTGACTTTACCGGCTCCTGAGCGGAGTGCACCGCGCGCGGCGAGTATCGCTGCGCCCATCATCCCGTAACTTCCGGCGGCAATCAGCGCAGAACCGAAATCAGCCTTTGTGGCAAACGGATTGCGTGGGCGTATGAGATCCCGCACTTCCGGTCCTTCAACGAGATGGAAATTGCTTGGTGTCTTACGTATAGCCTCAGCGTTCAGACCGATGTCTATGCAGCGCCATTCGCCGACAAGCTCGGCATTGTCGCTGATGAAGAATGAGATCCTTGGGAACTGGACTGCGAGTGTCAGTGTCGCATGGATCACATCGCGGTTTATCGTGTTGACGTTGATGTCACCGAACAATCCTGACGGAAGGTCGAGTGCGACTATGGTTCCTTTAGATTCATTGATATATCTCACAAGCTGGACGAAGCCACCGTTGAGGGGTTCGCGTAGCCCGCTTCCGAACAATCCGTCGATTATGATGTGGCGCGGCGTTAGTTCCGGGAAATTGAATCGGCTCTGAACTTCGATGATGTTTATGTCGGGCATTGCCGCCTGCAGCTCATCGCGGCACACGCGGCAATCGCGCGAAAGCCTGTTTCCACCAATGTTGAAAAGATATATCGTAGGATTGTATCCGCGCTCTGCGAGAAGTCCTGCGGTGACGAGCGCTTGTGCGCCGTTCTCGCCCGGACCGGCGAAAACCGTCATCGGACGTGTCGGACGCCATCGCGACGCTATCTCGTCGGCGGCTCCGCGTGCCATCCGTTTTATGAGCTCACGCGAACTCACGCCATCCATCTCTATTGTTTTGCGTTCGATGGCGCGAATATCGTCAGTGCTGAATATAGTCATTTCGTAAAGTTCAAAATCAACATTTCCGACCACAAAATTACGCAAAATATGTGCGTTTTTTACTGCACCCGGCGCAAAAAATACTATTTTTAATTAACTTTGCAAGGAATTTTAGGTCTGTCCGGTGCAGTCTTTGTCGGCGACAGTGACGCCCGGTTCTCCTTGAAAAACTGTAACAGCATCATATATGAAGCAAAAAGTCACATATAAAGGTCTGACATTCCGCCCTTTTATATCTGCTGATGAAATCCGTGCGCGGGTGGCTCAGATCGCCAGAGCCGTGTCCGACGATTGCCGTGAGGGCACACCGTTGATTGTCTGTGTGCTTAATGGCGCTTTCCCTTTCGCATCCGATCTTTTCCGTCAACTGGATATTGACGCCGAGATAACTTTCATACGTCTGCGCAGCTACGAAGGCACATCATCCACCGGTGTGGTGAAGGAGGTCGTAGGTCTCACGGAGGATATCAGCGGACGTGATGTGGTGATTGTAGAGGATATCATAGATACCGGACGGACAATAGCGCGCCTTGTGGAAGATCTGCGCAAGCGAAATCCGGCTTCCGTACGCGTCGCATCGCTGCTCTATAAACCTGACACATGCTGTGCGGGTGTCGCACCTGATTATGTCGGATTTACCATACCCCCGAAGTTTATCATAGGCTACGGTCTTGATATCGATGGTCTGGCGAGAAATCTCCCTGATATATGGGTGGTTGACGAAGCCGCGGAGCAGTGATGCCCGCCTGATTGATGGCAAACCTTACTAAAAAATATTCCTACTCCTCAAAACAGTATCAAAAATGTTCAACATAGTTGTTTTCGGTGCCCCCGGAAGCGGTAAAGGCACACAAAGTGAGAAACTGATCGAACGATATGGCATACACCATATCTCGACAGGTGAAGTTTTACGCGAACAAATCAAAAATCAGTCGGAACTCGGCAAGACTGCCGAAACCTATATCTCCAAAGGTCATCTGATTCCTGATGAACTCATGATAAAGATTCTCGCGGCAGAATTGGATCACAATCCTCTCGCTGAGAAAGGAGTGATCTTCGACGGATTTCCACGGACTCTGCGTCAGGCTGTTGAACTTAACACCATGCTCGCCGCACGTGGAGCTAAAGTAGATGCGGTGATCGGGCTTGAGGTTGAAGATGCCGAACTCATGGAGCGTATGCTTGAGCGTGGACGCCGCACCGGTCGTGCCGATGACACTCCGGAGACTATAGCCAACCGTCTGGAGGTTTATCATACACAGACCAAACCGCTGCGTGATTTTTATATCGCTCAGGGATGCTACCATGCAATTCCCGGCAGCGGAAGCATAGACGACATATTCGCAAAAATATCTACCGAACTCGATCCACTGGCTTGAGTGTAGTGCGGTGTCAGTGCCGTGCAAACCTCTAACTGAGCAGTGTAAAATATTTCGCGCCGACGGCTGAATGATTCTCATTTTGCCGTCGGCGCGTTTATAGTGCTTTATGTAGTAATCGGATTATGGTTGCCGTGATAGTGTGTAGTGGTCGTCATCTATTTCAAATCTCAGAAGGTCGGCTTTAACTTTGACGTCGTCAAGATGCTTTATGCTCATGAACCTTGTCATGACATCACGCTTTATACGATGCTCGAGCAGATTCATGACATTCGGTCGGATAGAGTCGAGTGCAGCCTTTTCGGTGTCAGTGATTATATTGTTGTTGAATACCAGTGCATCCGGATCGACTGACACATCTATAGTCGACGGATCAATATTTATCGAAATTTCATCATCATCAATAGCACGCCAGACACCCTTGGCAGCTGCTGAGGCTGACGCAGTAAGATCGTATGGCAGAAGAGTACCATCCATTCCTCTGGCAGATCCGGCAGCGGAAATCATCGAGGTTACCTCAAAATTGCCACCATTTTTAATATCGCCGGGGAGAAAACTTATGATTTCAACAATGGTTGTGCTGCCGGCAATGTCGGTCGACAGGCTTTTGGGAGTTCCGCTCCATGAACCCTCGATATTCTTTGCGAGACTCGAAGTTCCGCTGCATGCGGTCAGGAAAAGAAGACCGGCGGCAGTCGCAGCTGTGATGATTTTATATGCACTCATGTGATATTCGTGATAACCAATCGATTCGTAAATATTTCGTCAGAATAAAGCCTAATGCGGCATTACGCATTTAAGTTTACTTATTATTAAACGCCGTAAAGAAATGAAAAGTTTTCCCAAAGTGTAAAATAATTTGTCACTTCATTTATTCTTCTCCCGGTTCCGGCGTATGACATCTACAAAATCTTTCGGGAGACGCACATTATAAAGATCGAGCGCTTTGTCGAAAAGGGGAGCGATCTGTTCGGGGGTAAAGCCTGCTATGCCGCAGCCTATCTTTGTGACGTAGAACGTATTCTGATCCCATTCCCTCGCGAGATCAATGAATTGGTCGACATACGGCTTTATTGTATCGACACCGCCCTGCATGGTCGGTATGGCGTAGGATTGCCCTTGGATTCCGACACCCTGTCCCATTTTCGCGCCGAAAAGTTTCACCGCTGTGTGTGCGGCGCCCCCGGTATGCATACCCCGTAAATTGCTCCCGAATACGAATATGTCGTCCGGACCAAGTTTTGTAATATGATCAGGGGTGTACTCAAGTTTATCGTAGTCAATCATTTCGTTGTCAGTCTTAGGTTAAGTGTTGCTTATTATATATGCAAATTTAATTTATTTCTTACCGTTCTGCAAATCAATTTATAATTGTTGGGTGTCAATCAGACTAAATTGTGAGTGTAGCTGATCAGTCGACAGAACCAATATTCTTACAGTGTTGTTAATTCAACAGGGCTATCGACGTGCCCTTTAGTGAAAAATAAATATATGGAATCGGCGAAAATTCAATCAGAGGGCAACGGAGGCACGCAAGCTCCGTCGGGAGGTTACTATGCGTTCCTGATACTGTATCTCGTTCTGCTTAGCGCATTCGGATCGTTTGTCAATGATATGTATCTCCCCACGCTTCCTGATATGGTGCGTTCGTTCCATACCACAACGTCGACAGTGCAACTCGGACTCACATTCGGCATGATAGGTCTCGGTTTCGGAGAGATGCTTCTCGGACCGCTCAGCGACCGTTTCGGCAGAAAACCAATCCTTGTTATTGCTCTGGTGGTGTTCTGTATCGGTGCGGCATGTTGCGTATGGTCGCACTCTATACACACGTTTATATGGTGGCGCCTTGTACAGGGGCTCGGAGCTTCAGGCGGATATTTCCTTGCGCGCACTATTCCCGCGGATCTCTACCGTGGGAGGGCACTCGCTAAGGTTATGGCGCTTGTCGGAGCTATAAATGGTTTCGCGCCGGCAAGTGCTCCGGTAATAGGCGGTCTGGTGTCACGCTCTATAGGTTGGCAGGGCATATTCTGGATTCTATTCGGATTCAGTGCCATGCTGCTGATCTTCTCACCTGCGCTGAAAGAGTCGCTGCCGGCGGCACGCCGTGTGACGGGGCATTTCGGTGTGGCATTCCGTAATTATGCGTTGTTGGTCCGTAATCGTCGCTTTCTGACACATGTCATGCTAAAGGGATCCGCGCTGGGTGTCCTTTTCGCATATATCTCGTCGGCTCCTTTCATAATCCAGGATCATTATGGTTATACTCCATTACAATTCGGACTATTCATGGGGTTCAATGCACTGTTTGTCGCGACGGGATCGATGGTTGCACTGCGCTTTAGACCTTTGAAGAAGGCTGCTGTCATAGGCGGCAGAGGACTGATGATAGCTGCAGTGGCTCAATTCATCTGCTTTTACAGCATAAAGAATGTATGGGTATATGAAGGGCTGAATCTTCCTATGCTGTTCTGTCTCGGAATGCTGTTCACCGCCGGCAATACGCTTGCCATGAATGAGGGACGCGACTGTGCGGGCGACGCGTCAGCATTAATCGGACTTGCCGGATACATGTTTGGTGCTGTGGTTAGTCCGCTTGTAGGACTTGGCGATATTGTCCATTCCACAGCTATAACCATAGTCGCTCTTGCCGCAATCACTCTTGTGTTTACCCGTATGAGCCGGCAACTGGCACCTGATTTGGAGGCATCGGCAGCATCAGCAAAACGGATGGATGCCCCGGCTCCATCTCAGTCGGCAAAAGGCTGAAACGGTGACTCTGAAAGATCTCTCGCGGTGATTCCGGCACCGGTACATATTTCGGTGATCTTGCGGCGTGTGATGTGGTGTATGTCGGCAGCTATCAGTAGTGTTGTGCTCTTGTCAATCAGTTGTGCCACACTGTCGATGTCGCCATGATAGCGTCCGGTAAGCAATATGAATTCCGGAGATGTATGGCGGGTGAAATTATGTATTACCGAATCACAATCGGCTATCAACATTTTTTTGTTGCCGACCGTCAGTAGAGGTGAGTTGTAAGTAATACTGTCGGTGTTGATTATTCCGGTGACACAAGATACGTCGCTGATATTCCGGCGTCCCATATAATCCGAGAAGCGCAATCGGGTTTCGTAAGCTATGGATTCATGCTCAACACGTGGCGCTGTTGTGATGATATGTAAACGTTCGGGAGTGCTGACCAGTATATCTGTCCTGGAGCTATGCGCTATTATGACGGGCGGCGGGAGGACAGATTGCCCTGCTGGTGATATCATCGGCAGCAGTGACAGAGGCACGATTGTAATGGCTGCAATTGTGACGCGCCTTGATTTGTAATGTAGCGCAGCCCCGGCGAGAGATACTGCTGTGAGCAACATTATTACGGAAATCAGAGGCAGATAGATCGAGTCAATCGCCGCCAACGGTAGTCCGCTTATGGTTCGTGAGATAGCCGAAACGGCATCAGATAATATATCAGTGACGATACAGAGTGGTTTCGGGAAGATGCCGGCTGCACCGAGTGCCATCACGAGTAGTCCGCATCCCAACAGTGGCGCGAGCAGTGGCGCGGTTATGACGTTGGCGACTATGAACAGAATCGGGAACGTGTGGAAATAGTATGCGGAAACAGCTCCTGTAGCAAGCATCGCGGCTATTGTCACTGTGACTGATCCGGTCAACGTATATAACCAACGGCGCCGTGGGTTAACTGGATTGAGACGGTTGGCGAAAACAAGTATTCCGGCTACGGCAAGAAACGACAATTGGAAACTGATACCCATTATTGCCGACGGATTTGCGACAAGAATGATTATCGCCGCCAGGCATAAAGCATTAGCCGGGGAGTGACGCCGCTGTAGCATCATTGCGCAGAGCATGACTGTCGCCATTATCACCGAACGTGTGACCGATGCGGATAATCCGGTGACAAGTGCGAAGATCCAAAGCAACGCTATGGCGATTACGGTTCCTGCATGGCGAAATCTGGAGAGCCTTAGCGGTGAAAGCAACAACAGTATTATTGTGGCTATGATTCCTACATGAAGTCCGCTTAACGCCAGAAGGTGAGCAAGACCTGCACGCGCGAAATCAGCACGCGCTCCGTCGCCTATGGCAGAGGAATCACCAAGGAGTGCGGTGACGAGAAATTCCCGGGTAGAGCTTTTCAAAGGACTGCTGTAAAGAATGTCGGAGAGGTGTCGGCGTGTCTGCGCCGCGCGCATGGTCAATCCGTCGGCTTCGCCAATACCGATTATCGAATCAGGTGTTATGAACGCGCTAAGGTATATGCCGCGCCTGCGCATTGATTCTGTAGGATCGCGCTCGTCGGGCAGCACTTTGTCCACACGTGGTATTGTGATCCGGGCATTGAAGCTTATACGGTCTCCTGCCTTTATTTCCGGTGTGAATGACGCATAAACGGCAGATGCTTTCATCCCTTCTGCGCTGACATTCGCGCCCGAATTGTCACGGGCAGATATTACACGGACTGTAAGTATTTGGCTGGTTCCTGACTCTGATTGTGTGAGAACGTCAGCCGTAACTGTCATCAACCGTCCGCAAAGAGTTTCAGCCACAGGGCGGGCATCTGTGAGCAGTGCGCTCACGCTGCCTACTGCGGCTGATAAGACTATCAATGTCAGGTTTCGCCTGCGGCATATTATGCCTATGATGGCAGCTGCTGCAAGTGATGCGCAGATGATCGCTCCATATCCGGTCGGGGCTGTGCGCTCGGCGATAATGCCGATGGCAAGTGCGACAGCCACCGGTAGCAACGGCATGAGGGAGAGGGGAGGGCGCATGCTGTCACACAATAATCTCGGTTATATCGCGGTATGTCAGGCTATGGTAGCACGGACTACGAGGAAACTGCTGATGCCGATCACCATCCAGAGCAGCACCGCCAGAAGCATCGGCTTGGCACCTACGCTGCGGACGGCTTTCAGCGACAGTGACGCTCCGATAAGCAGAAGTGTTACCACCATTCCTTTCTTGGCGAGCCATACAAGCCACTCCGATACCTGCTGCGGTATGCCGAGGTATGTGTTGGCAACCATTGCGAGTATAAACAGGAATATGAACCAGGGTATAGAGATTTTTGCAGTCTTGTCGCGGAACACAGCCATGGTGACAAGAGCAAGCGGTATGATCCACAGTGCTCGTGTGAGCTTTATCAGAGTGGCGAGCTGCAGAGCCTCAGGGCCATACGCCTGTCCGGCACCGACAACCGACGATGTGTCGTGTATAGCTATTGCCGCCCATGTGCCGAACTGTGCCTGCGACATCTCGAAGAAATGCCCGATCGGCGGGAATATGAACAGGGCTATTGCATTGAGTATGAATATTACCCCGAGTGATACGCCCATCTCGTTCTCTGTGGCACGGAGTACCGGTCCGACCGCTGCGATCGCACTTCCACCACAGATCGCTGTGCCTGATGATATGAGATATGTGGTCTTGCGGTTGATGTGCAGCCACCATCCTACGGTGACTCCGACAGCCATCACACCTACCACGCTTATAACGGTGAACAGCATTCCTTCGCTACCGGAACGGAGCGACTCGTTCACGTTCATGCCGAAACCGAGTCCTACGACTGCCGCCTGGAGCAGATATTTTGATGTCTTTTTATTGAACTTCGGGCATGGGCATTCAAATATGAATGCGAATATCAGACCGAGGAACAGCGCAACCGCCGGTGTGAAATAATCACGCATACCGATTTTGTCGAATGGGAAGAGGCAGAGCGCTATGAGGATTATATATATCGGTTTAGCCGCGCGTTTTATCGGCGAGACGTAGCCATGCTTACGGTGTCTCTCCGAAGTGTGTTTTGTTTCAGTCATTATTATTCAGTAGGTTTGTTCTATTTATATACTTATATCTTAATGTCTGATGCATTTGTGCGTGGCTCATTCATTCCAGATGCGCCACGATGCGAATGCCTGTAACAACAACATCTCCAATCCGTTCTTTGTTTCAGCTCCAAACTCGGCACTACGTTTCAGGAACTGAGTCACATCAGGATTGTATATTAGGTCGTAGCAAAGATGTTCAGGGGTCAGAAGCTCATACGGAATGTCGGGCGATTCATCCACGTGGGGGTACATTCCGAGCGGGGTGGTGTTGACAATCACCTTGTGCTCATCAATGATCTCAGGTGTAATGTCGGCATAAGTGATTACTCCCGGGCGTGCCGTTCTTGATACGGAGAGCGTCGATACACCAAGATCGTTCAGACCAACGGTTATAGCCTTTGCCGCTCCTCCGGTGCCGAGCACGAGGGCTTTCCGGCATTTGTCGTTCAGCATCGGAGCTATGGAATCACTGAAGCCTATAACATCGGAATTATAGCCTTTGAGCCGTAATGATGCTCCTTTGCCGATGAATTTTATGACATTTACAGCCCCTATACGGGATGCAACGGGATCCATCTCATCCATATAGCCTATGACCTGCTCTTTGTATGGTATGGTAACGTTCAGTCCGTGCAGCGCAGGATATTGCGCAAGCAGTTCGTTGAATTCGCCGATGTCGGCAAGCTCGAAATTTATGTAACGGGCGTTTATATGTTCGGAATTGAACTTCTGGTTAAAGTAGTCCTGTGAGAAAGAGTGACCGAGCACCCGTCCTATCAGTCCGTAAAGTTGTTGTGGCGTTTTTTCAGGCATATTGTAGAGGATTTTAGTAACAGGAGAGATTTATGGTGTCTGTTAAGTCCGGCTTGTGGTTGCAGAATTTGAATTTTGGTCAGTTTGCACCGTTACAATGTTATCGAGGGCACATCAATAAATTCGGTGCCAGGATAATTACGCTCTATGAACCGCTTGAGGTAGTCGTGCGTGTCAGGCGCAATCAACGGGTCAGTGTCGAAGTGGTGGTTGAAAAGTACGGTCTTGACATTGATTCCGCGCGCAGTCAGAGCCTCGAGAGTAAGCAGCGTATGGCTTATGGAACCAAGCCTGGCGTTTGTTACGAGCAGGGATGGTATGCCGTGCGTCTTCGGGAAATCGAGTGTCAGTGTACCGTTATCATCTATTGGTACGAGCGGACCTCCGGCGCCCTCGATAAGCACGATGTCGTAGCGGTCGGCAAGCCGGCAAGCGGCATTCCATATCTTGTCGAGATCAACAGGACGATTGTCTATGCGTGCGGATAGATGTGGAGATGCCGGATATGTATATATTTCCGGGGCGGTGAGCATCTCACGGTCTTCAGGCAAAAGGTCTATACCCATCAGACGGCGGTGCAGGAGCAGGTCGTCCGAGCTGTCAGTGCATCCGGTTTGAATAAACTTCATCGTGACAACTTTCAGTCCGCGATCCATCAGCCGGCGCGCGTACCATCCTGTTGCAAATGTTTTACCGGCGTCGGTGTCGGTGCCGGTCACGAACAGCATCTTGTCAGTATTTGACGTCATGATACTCATTTTTTATCCGGTTTTTCATCGGCAAACCGGTTGGGGAACGCTATCTTCACCTTCGGTCGCCACATAGCTATAGCTATCAGTATTATTCCGCCGATAATGAAGGGGATGCTGAGTAATTGTCCCATGTTCAGCGTCATGTCTGCCTCAAAAGCGACCTGATCGTTCTTTATGAACTCAATTAGGAAGCGCGGAATGAATATGCCGAGCAGAAATACGCCGAAGATAAGCCCGGGGCGTTCCTCGGCGTTCTTTTTCCAATACATCCACATGAGCAGCGCGAAAAGCGCGAAATAACACAGCGCTTCATATATCTGCGTCGGGTGACATGCCTGACCGCTGTATAGCATCTGCCACTCTCTTGAGCGGATGAACATGAAACCCCAGGGGAGGGTGGTGGCAGTTCCGAAAATCTCCGAGTTCATCAGATTGCCGAGGCGTATCAGTCCTCCGACGAGAGCCACCGGAATGACAAGTCTGTCGAAAGTCCACATCGGGCTTCGTTTAGTCGTGAATATCGAGAACAATATCACGGCTATTATAATACCGATAGTGCCGCCATGGCTTGCGAGCCCACCTTCCCACACTTTCAGTATGTCGACAGGGTGTTGGCTGTAATAAGCCCATTCATAGAAAAACACGTGTCCGAGGCGTGCGCCGATTATAGTAGCGCCGAGTACCCACAGCAGGAGTATCCCGAGCCAGCGCTCGGGTGCTCCTTCGTGGCGGAATATGCGCCCGACAATGTTGTAGCCTACCAGGAATCCTATGGCGAACATAAGTCCATACCATCGTACGGTTATCGGACCGGTAAAAATCTCCGGACTCGCATTCCAGACGACATAGTCGAGCAGCATACGTGTTCAGTTACAGAGTGGGTTTTATTGGTTCGATTCTCAGTATGCGAAGATGGGGTATTGCTCCATCATTGCATTTACCTCGGCGCGGACGGCAGCGATTACCTCTGCATCTTCCGGAGCTGAGAGCACGCGGTCGATCATGGATACGATGAGAGGCATCTTGTCCTCTTTCACGCCACGAGTTGTGATGGCGGGGGTTCCGAGACGGATTCCGGAGGTGAGGAACGGCGATCGGGTGTCAAACGGCACCATGTTCTTGTTTGCTGTGATATCGGCTTCTACAAGCGCACGCTCTGCGAGCTTACCGGTGAGCTCCGGGAATTTTGAGCGGAGGTCAACGAGAACGCAATGGTTGTCAGTGCCACCGGATACGATAGTGTAGCCTAATGCTGTGAGAGCGTCAGCCATGGCAGCCGCGTTGCGTTTCACCTGCAGCTGGTATTCCTTGAACTCAGGCTTAAGTGCTTCGCCGAATGCGACAGCCTTGGCTGCGATAACATGTTCGAGCGGGCCACCCTGGACACCCGGGAATACAGCCGAATCAAGCAGCTGTGACATCATGCGAACCTGACCTTTGGGGTTTGTCTTGCCCCAGGGGTTCTCGAAATCCTTGCCCATGAGGATGAGTCCGCCACGGGGACCGCGCAGGGTCTTGTGGGTGGTGGATGTCACGATGTGGGCATATTTCAAGGGGTTGTCAAGAAGTCCGGCGGCAATGAGTCCTGCGGGGTGTGCCATATCGATCATCAACAGCGCGCCAACCTCATCGGCGATCTTGCGCATGCGGGCATAATCCCATTCGCGTGAGTATGCGCTTGCACCACCGACTATCAGTTTCGGACGTTCGCGGCGTGCCACTTCCTCCATTTGGTCATAATCAACGAGACCATCCTCCTTGCGCACATTGTATTCGAGCGCCTGGAATACGAGACCGGAGAAGTTGACGGGGCTGCCGTGCGAGAGGTGACCGCCATGTGAGAGGTTGAGACCCAGGAATTTGTCGCCGGGTTTGAGTACGGTCATGAAGACAGCCATATTTGCCTGTGCTCCTGAATGAGGCTGCACATTGGCGTATTCGGCTCCGAAAAGTTTCTTCACACGCTCGATGGCGAGCTGTTCTACCTGGTCAACGACCTGGCAACCTCCGTAGTAACGGTGTCCGGGATATCCTTCGGCATATTTGTTGGTCAGGCATGAGCCCATGGCTGCCATAACCTCGTCGCTGACAAAGTTTTCGCTTGCAATCAGTTCAATCCCTTTTTTCTGACGCTCGCCTTCGCGCGCTATCAGGTCGAAAATTTCGGAGTCTTTCTTCATCTGTCTATACTTGTGTTGATGTATTTTTTCGGGGTCATTTAGACTTTGCCGCAAAGGTACGCATTTTTCCGGTAACAACAATAACGGTATGCTTACATGCGCGCGCATTGGATTCCGGAGACTTACCGTATCTCATGATAATTGTTTCTATCACATGGCTCATGAGCTGTTTTAGTCCCTTTTATACACCCCGGATTGCGAGGGATTGCGCAAAACGAAAAAAAATGTGCGTTTTTATTATCGTTGAATAAAAAAGTTGTAACTTTGAATCCGTGTTTTGAGGTCGACGCCTCATGCAAAATGTCATATATTATGAGTAATCAACACGAATTTAGCGAGATAGCGCCGTTTGAAGACTCGCAGTTCTCTGAAAAAATGGCTCAGTTGGTAACAGAACCGGGCTTTGAGCATGCTGTGCGTTCTGTGATGCCTGATGTGGACTATCCGGAATTTAGGAACAAGCTTCTCACAATACCTGACAAACAGACCCTGCAGACAAAGGTCATGTGGCCGTTTCTGGAGATGCTATGCCAGAAAACCACCTCGGGCATTACAGAGGGTGGTCTGGAAAACGCGCATCCGGATATGGCTTATACATATATAAGCAACCATCGTGATATTGTGCTCGATGCTTCGTTCCTCAACCTCTGCTTCCTCAGGGCAGGACGTCGCACTTCGGAGATCGCGATAGGTGATAATCTTCTGATCTACGAGTGGATAACCGATCTGGTAAAGCTTAACAAAAGCTTTGTCGTGAAGCGTAATGTCCGCCTTACAAAAGCACTTGAGGCAGCACGGCAGCTCTCGGCATATATCCATTATGCCGTGGGGCAGAAGAAAGAAAGCGTATGGATAGCCCAGCGTGAGGGTCGTGCAAAGGATTCCAACGATATCACCCAGGAAAGCCTTGTGAAGATGCTCTCTCTGGAGGGTGGTGCCGACACGGCTCGCAATATTGAGGCGATCAATCTTATACCGGTGTCCATATCCTACGAATATGATCCGAATGATTACCTGAAAGCACGTGAGTTCCTGCTGCGTCGTATCGATCCGGATTTCAAGAAATCACCGCATGATGATCTGCTCAGTATGGAGACCGGAATGCTACAGTATAAAGGACATGTGCATTTCCAACTCGGAGAGTGTATAAATGACAAACTCCGTGAGTTCATTGATGTTACGGATCGTTCTGAAGTGGTACACCGCGTATGCGCCATAATCGATAACTCGATTCATTCCGGCTACCGTATTTATCCTGTCAATTACATAGCTTATGATCTTCTTCATCACCACGAGGATCATAAGAGTTGCTATACTGACGCGCAGGCAGCCGATTTCGAACATTACATAGATGGTCAGCTTGACAAGGTTGAGCTTCCCGATGTATCGAAACTTGATCGTGCGTTCATGCGTGAGATGATGCTTACGATGTATGCCAATCCGCTTAAAAACAAGATAAGCGCTACCGGTACAGACTGCTGCGGCGATTAATTGCGGATTTTTGCCTGTGATGCCAAACCTTTGACCAAAACCGACGTAGATATTTAGACGAATGCGACTTCCTATAGTGTTGATGATCGTAGTTCTGGCAATAAATCTATTGATCGACACTTATATATATGTGGCGGCGCGAAAGAGGTGCCGTTCGAAAGTGCCGGCGAAGATCCAGCTCGTCTCATCGCTCTGTATTTATGCCGGGCTTATTGTCACGCTTGGAATCCCACGCCGCACCGGCACGGATGCCGAACTGCTCACAGTCATGTGGCTGCTGTTCGGTTACTTCACGCTGTTTGTGCCTAAACTGGTTTTTGTCATTGTAGATGCGATCGCTTCTATCCCCATGATATTCCGGCACCGGAGGGTGCGTTGGATTAGCCTCTCCGGAGGTATACTTGCAGTCATTACTTTCCTTGCCTTGTGGTGGGGGGCGCTTGTCAACCGTTACTGTATGCAGGTGAATGAAATCACGGTTGAGATTCCGTATCTGCCGGAAGCATTCGATGGCTACAGGATTGTGCAGTTTTCCGATCTGCATAGCGGTACTTATGGCGATGATACCACGTATGTGAGTCATATCGTTGACCGAATCAATGCTGTCAATGCCGATATGATCGTGTTCACTGGCGATATCGTCAACCGACGGACTTCAGAACTGCCCCCGTTTGTGTCGGCACTGAGCCGTCTGGAGGCTCCCGACGGTGTGTTCTCGATTCTCGGCAATCATGATTACGGCGATTATGCAGACTGGAATTCAGTTGCTGAAAAACAGCAGTCCATGCGGCAGATGATCGATCTTCAGCGCGAAATGGGATGGCGTCTGCTTCTCAATGAGCATGAGGTTATACGTCATGAAGGTGATTCGATAATCCTGATCGGTGTTGAAAATGTCGGTGATCCACCATTCCATTGTTATGGTTCGCTTGAGGATTCATATCCATCATTGTCAGACAGCAACACAAAAATCCTGCTTACGCATAACCCCGCCCATTGGACTGACGGCATAGCCGGGCAAGACTCAGTCAATATCGCATTGACACTCAGTGGACATACACATGCCATGCAGATCGAGATTCTCGGTTGGTCGCCGGCTAAGTACCGCTATCCGACCTGGGGTGGAATCTATCGTGATGACAAAGGAGAGCATCCATTATATGTAAACATAGGACTTGGCACCGTGGGCATCCCGATGCGTCTCGGAGCTACACCAGAAATAACCGTTCTTACTCTCAGAGCAAAGCCGGATCGATGACCCTCTGTCGCGCTCTAAAAATAAAACTTACAAACACCATTCGATGGCACTCGACAACGCAGAAATAATCAGTAACCGTCTTAACCTTACAAGAAAACAAGTTGCCGCAACGCTCCGTCTGCTGAGCGACGGAGCTACAATCCCCTTTATCGCACGCTACCGTAAGGAGGCGACGGGATCACTTGATGAAGTCGCATTATACAAGATAAAGCAACATTCCTATCAGCTTGAGGCTCTTGAAAAACGCAAGGAGTTCATTGCTCAGGCTATCGATCAGCAAGGAGCACTGACAGATGCCCTTGCGCTGCGTCTTGCTGCATCGCTTGATCCTGTGGAGATAGAGGATATATATCTGCCGTTCAAGCCTAAGCGCCGTACACGCGCCGGGGCGGCACGCGAGGCAGGACTCGAGCCGCTTGCTAAGATGATCATGGCGCAGAACTCGCACGATATCGACAAGGCGGCAAAATCGTTTGCTAAGGGAGATTTCGCGACCCCGGAAATGGCTATCGGTGGAGCGTCGGATATAATAGCCGAGTGGGTGAGTGAGAGTGAGAAGGCGCGTACGCTCGTGCGTCAGCGTTTTGCCCGTAATGCGAGAATTACTGCAAAAGTGGTTCGTGGCAAAGAGGAGGCGGCTGCAAATTATCAGAACTATTTTGATTATGACAAGCCCCTGCGCATGTGTGGATCACATAATTATCTTGCGTTGCGGCGTGCCGAGGATGAAGGTCTGCTCAGAGTATCTATCTGCATAGACGATGATGAGATCTCGGAGCGTCTGTGCCGAATGTTCGTGCGTCAGGGCGCGGATCCGCGCAGTGCGGATATCGTGCGTGAGGCTGTGCGCGACGGTTACCGACGCCTGCTGCGTCCGTCTATTGAGAATGAGACCGCATCTGCTCAGAAAGAGAAAGCAGATGAGGCTGCCATATCCATATTTGCCGACAATGTACGCCAGCTGCTCATGGAGGCACCATTGGGTCGTAAACGCGTGCTTGGTATTGATCCGGGATTCAAATCGGGATGCAAGGTGGCATGTATCGACGAGCAGGGTGCGGTAATGGCTACCGAAGTCATTTATCCTTGTGCTCCTGCAAATGATCTTTACGGATCAGCCGATGTGTTATGCAATCTTGTCGGCAGACTGGGCATAGATGTCATAGCGGTAGGCGATGGCACCGCTTCGAGGGAGACAATGAATTTTCTGCGCGATGTGACCTTCCCCCGTCCGGTAGAACTGAAACTCGTAAGCGAACGCGGAGCGAGTGTATACTCCGCGTCGGAATGCGCGCGTCGTGAATTTCCCGATCTCGATGTCACGGTGCGTGGTGCGATATCCATAGCCCGCAGGCTTCTTGATCCGCTTGCAGAGCTTGTGAAGATAGATCCCCGCTCGATCGGAGTGGGGCAGTACCAGCACGATGTGGACCAGAACGGTCTGAGGGAGGCGCTTGATTTCACAGTGGAGAGTTGCGTGAATATGGTCGGTGTGGATGTCAACACCGCATCTCCGGAACTTCTATCGCACGTTTCCGGCATCGGCACGGCACTTGCGTCATATATCGTGGAGCGTAGGAACGAGATCGGCAGGTTCAACAACCGCCAGCAGTTGCTTGATGTTCCCCGTATGGGAAAGAAAGCATTCGAGCAATCGGCCGCATTCCTTAGAATTTCGGGCGGAGACAATCCGTTGGATAATACGGCAGTTCATCCTGAACGTTATGAGCTTGTGGAGCGCATCGCAGCCGATATGGATGTTCCGGTAGAGGATCTTATACGCTCGCAGGCACGGCTCGAGAATATTCCGTTGGAAGATTACACTGACCGCTCGATAGGACTGCCGACACTTAAGGATATTGTAGAGGCGCTTGAGAAACCGGGCAGGGATCCGCGTGTCAAGGAGGAGAAACCTGTCATGTTTGCTCAGGATGTGGCGGCTGTAGCCGATCTTCACATCGGACGTGAACTTACCGGACGTATAATAAACCTGACGGCATTCGGCGCTTTTGTCGACATAGGCCTTAAGATCAACGGTCTGCTTCACATATCGCAATTGTCGGAACAGTTTGTGAGCAATCCTGCACAGATTGTGTCGGTAGGGCAGCAGGTGCGTGTGAAAGTGATAGATGTTGATGCTCCGCGTGGACGTGTCGCATTGACCATGAAAGGCGTCGAACAGTCCTGATACTGCTTGTATGGCGGAATCATCATGCGATGACCTTTCCCTGCGCAGGGTGTGGATCTCCATCGGTAGCAATGCGCCCGATGCTGATTCGCGCATACGTGCCGCGGTGGCTGAACTCGAAAACTTGTTGAGCCGGATAGAGGTGAGTGACACTTATGTCACCCCCGCCATTGGAAAACCGGCACCGGACTACACAAATTGTGTTGCTACCGGTATCACCTGTATGCCTGCAGATGATTTGATTCCACTGTTGAAAGAGATAGAGCGTCATGGTGGCAGAGGCACTGCTTCCATGGACAGCGTCGACCCATCATTGTCTCCAAAAATAGTAGAGATTGACCTCGACCTCGTCGTGTACGGTGAGACGGTGCTTCGTTCGTCTGATTTCAGCCGCTCGTACTTTATATTAGGTTACAACCGTCTACGCCATCTGACAGATTGACCGATTCCTGATAATCCCCCTAAACAGATATATGACCAAGAAACAGGCTCTGCAACTTTTTGAAGCTAAGAAAGTCCGCTCCGTATGGGACGACGAAAAGCAGGAATGGTACTTCTCTGTGGTGGATGTGGTTGAAATACTGACGGACAGTGTCGATCCTAAGCAGTATGTAAAAAGAATGAAATCCCGCGACCCTGAGTTGAATAGGAACTGGGGTACAATTTGTACCCTGGTACCGTTGCAAGGTGCTGACGGGAAGATACGCAAGGCAATGGCTGCTGATATGCAGGGTATATTCCGCATCATCCAGTCTATACCTTCGCCAAAGGCAGAACCGTTCAAGCAATGGATGGCACAGGTTGCTGCACAACGTCTTGATCAGATGCAGGATCCGGAGCTGTCAATCGATCAGGCTGTGATGGACTATAAGCGTCTCGGTTATTCAGACAACTGGATTAACCAGCGCATACGCTCAATTGAAGTGCGTAAGGAGCTTACCGATGAATGGGCTGCACGTGGGGTGGGCGGTACACAGTATGCCTCGCTTACGGATATAATAACTCAGGAGTGGAGCGGACATACCACAAGGTCATATAAGAATCTCAAAGGTCTTAAAAAGGAGAATCTGCGTGACAATATGACAAATCTTGAGCTTGCTCTTAATACATTGGCGGAAGCCGCGACTACCGAAATCTCAAAGCAGCAACAGCCCGATGGATTCTATGAAAATGCCAGTGTGGCGAAACGAGGTGGCGGCGTAGCAAAAGCGGCGCGAAAACAGCTTGAACAGCAGTTGGGACGAACGGTCATCTCTCAGTCGAAATCATCCGATTATCTACTGGGAGCTAACGAAAAGTCCGACCTGAACGAGGTAGATTGATTTGAGCATATTTTGGTGATGTTCAGGGTATAAGAAAGGCGACCGGATGGTCGCCTGAGTATCCCCGTGGGGAGTCGAACCCCAATCGTTGGAACCGGAATCCAATATTCTATCCATTGAACTACGGAGACATTTATGTCGGCTGGTAAACCTGCGTATGTAAGGTTTGTGCCGAAAACGTGTGCAAAAGTAGCGATTGTTTCGTAATTTTGCAAAAGTTTTTCACGTATGCCGGCAAAATATGTGGAGATAGCCAAGCGTTGAGCCGGTTTTTAAACGCATCATAGTTTTGCATGGATCTGACGGATGGCATTATGCTGTTGCTGACAATTGCTTAACATGATTTGAATGATACTTGCACAATGAATGTCAGAATAGAGCCAAGTTGGCACCGGCTTCTTGCGGCTGAGTGGGATAAGCCCTACTTCGCGGAGCTTGTTGATTTTGTACGCAACGAGTATGCCACACGAACCATCTACCCTACTGCCTCAAGGATTTTTGCGGCTTTCGATGCCTGTCCGGTCAACGATGTCAAAGTCGTGATTCTCGGTCAGGATCCGTATCATGGTCCGGGTATGGCTAACGGGCTTTGTTTTTCTGTCAATCCTGGAGTGCCGGTGCCCAGGTCTCTCGTAAATATTTTCAAAGAGATCCATGATGAGACCGGAAGCGTACCGCCTGCCGACGGTGATCTGTCGCGATGGGCGCGTCAGGGAGTGTTGCTTCTCAACGCCACTCTAACCGTGCGTCATTCTGAGGCTGCCTCGCATCAGGGACATGGCTGGGAGCGGTTTACCGACGAGGCTGTCAGGCAACTGGCGGCACAGCGCGAAGGTCTCGTGTTCATGTTGTGGGGATCGTCTGCCGGAAGAAAAGCGGAAATGATCGACCAGTCCAAGCATCTCGTGCTGCGTTCGGCGCATCCGTCACCTCTGAGCGCAAGCCGTGGCTTTTTCGGCAACAGGCATTTTGTGACAGCAAACGATTATCTGCGCTCTCGCGGCTTGAAACCGATCGAATGGTAATCCGTGCGATAATATGCCTGCTGCTTCTCGCGGTGGGGGCTACTGGAAGCTCTCTGGCAGCCGATGTTTTGCATACGGAATTGCTTCATCCGTCGTTTGCCACGCTCCAGGTCGAGATTGACGGGCACCCGGAACGCATGCCGGTACTGACTGGTGAGGCAGGCGAGAATCTTGTCATAAAATTCGATGAACTTGGCGATTCGAGGCGGAATCTGCGCTTCTCCCTGCAGCACTGTACGGCGGACTGGAAGCCAACGCCTGGTCTGCTCCCCTCGGAGTTCGCAAGCGGATGGAATGAAGGAGAAGTGCCGCAAGGGGAGTTCTCGCGTGCCACAATGACACACTATGTCCATTACGAGCTGCGTGTGCCCGGCGATGGAGTGGCACCTCTTCTTCCGGGCAATTATATACTCACGGTATATGAGGAGGGGTCGACACCGGAGACGCCCCTTTTGCGTGCACGTTTTGGTGTTACAGACCATGAGATCTCCTTGAGCGCCACTTATTCGGGTAAAACAGATATCGATTATCTCGCCTCGCATCAACAACTTGAGATAACCGCCGATATTCAAAACGCGCGTATACAGAACCCATACACCGATATCCTGTTGGTAATAGATCAGAACTCACGCCCTGACACCGAGAGGCGGATTCAGACTCCGGCATCGGTCAATGGCACACGTGCGATATACAGACATGGAGCCGACCTTATATTTCCAGCGGGAAACGAGTACCGGCGAATCGAAACCGTATCTACTGAATTTCACGGAATGGGTATTGAGTCAACCGGACATGATTATGAAGGTTATCATGCGGTTGTGAGGACGGACGAGCCGCGGTCGGAAGCCGGTTATTCCTATGATGAGACGCAGTATGGAAGATTCACTATCCGTGAATATAATTCCGACCGGTCTGATATAGATGCCGATTATGTTGAGACGCATTTCACGCTTGCCATGCCGCGTTTGCAGGGGGCGGAGGTGTATGTTGAGGGGGATCTCTCAGGGAGGCGTCTCGATGAATCTTCGCGTATGGTCTACGATGATGAGTCGCAGGCATACCGCTGGAGCGCGTTTCTTAAGCAGGGCGCTTACAATTACCAGTATGTAGCATTGCCCGGAACAAACACGTTGACTGTCGAAGGAAACTATCACCAGACTCGCAACCGGTATAACATCCGTGTCTATTACAGGCGTCCCGGCGAAAGATTCGACCGTCTTGCCGGAATCCTTACTCTTGAGCCATGAATTGCAATGGAGACAGAATTAAATAAAGAACCGATAACAGAAGAAGAGACAATGTTTGAGATAGGTAACGTTCTGGTGTCGCTTGATGTCGCTGAGCAGTATTTTTGCTGCGACATATCGCAATGCCTTGGGCAGTGTTGTATCGATGGCGATGCCGGTGCGCCGATAACAGAAGAGGAGCGGAAAGAACTTGAAAACGCACTTCCCGCAGTCATGCCGGATCTGTTGCCGGCGTCGAAAAAAGTGATTGAGGAAGAGGGGGTCTCATATATCGATTGTGAAGGGGATCTTGTGACACAGATTGTGGATGGTCAGAACTGTGTGTTTACGTGTTATGACAAAGGTGGAGTCTGTCTATGCGCAGTTGAGAAGGCTTTCCGCAACGGCAAGTGCAATTGGAGAAAACCTATGTCGTGCTACCTATATCCGCTGCGCCTCACTGAGTATCCTACATTTACCGCTGTCAATTACCATCGATGGAAGATATGCCGAAGTGCAGAGGTCAATGGGCGTAAGCTCGGCGTGAGGCTGTATGAGTTCATGCGAGAGCCGCTTACCGAACGTTTCGGAGCCGAGTGGTATGCGGCGCTTGCTGAGGCGTGTGCCGCATGGAATGAGCAGAACGAAGGTTCGGTAAAATGATTTGACGCTTTATGCGTCTATGCATCAAGCCCCGTCCGCGAGTGTCGCGGACGGGGCTTGATGTAAGAAGTCTTGTTAACGGTGGATTACTGTCCGAGGTAGGATTTCAGCAATGTGCTCTTCTGCCCTTTGAGGCGCCGGATCGCTTTCTCCTTGATCTGGCGCACACGTTCGCGAGTGAGGTCAAATTTGGCTCCGATCTCCTCGAGTGTCATCTCCTGGCAGCCTATGCCGAAGAACATCTTGAGGATCTCGCGCTCACGCTCGTGAAGCTGGCGCAGCGCACGGTCAACCTCTTTCGAGAGCGACTCCTGTGTGAGCGTGGAGTCAGCCATGGGCGAATCATCATTGGTCAGCACATCGAGCAGGTTGTTGTCCTCGCCTTCCACAAATGGCGCATCTACTGAGATGTGTCTGCCGGAAACCTTGAGTGTGTCTGCGATCTTGTCGACCGGTACATCGAGTTTCTCGGCAAGTTCTTCGGGTGAGGGACGGCGTTCGTTTTCCTGCTCGAATTTCGAGAGTGCTTTGCTGATTTTGTTAAGGCATCCCACCTGGTTCAACGGCAGGCGCACTATTCGGCTCTGTTCCGCGAGTGCCTGGAGGATTGACTGGCGGATCCACCATACGGCGTAGGATATGAACTTGAATCCACGCGTCTCGTCAAATTTCTGCGCAGCCTTAATCAGGCCGAGATTACCTTCGTTGATGAGGTCGGGCAGGCTGAGTCCCTGGTTCTGGTACTGCTTAGCCACCGACACGACAAATCGCAGATTGGCGCGTGTGAGTTTGTCCAACGCACGTTGGTCACCTTGGCGTATGCGCTGTGCGAGCTCCACTTCCTCCTCCACGGAGATCAGTTCCTCGCGCCCGATTTCCTGAAGATACTTGTCGAGCGAGGCGCTTTCGCGGTTGGTGATTGATTTGGTGATTTTTAATTGTCTCATTTGCCGTATGTGAGAAATCAATAGAAAAGAGTGGCCAAAACGGTTTGGTCACTTTAGCGTGCAAAGTTACGCTTTAATTCCGACGCATGCAATGATGCTTGCGGTAATTATGGAGGGTGTTGCATTAAAAAAACTAAAAACCATAAATGGCGTCTCTGCCGGTGCCGTTAGGTTTTTGTCAAAAAAATGCCGAACTATTGCATGGGTCGGGAAAAAATTGTAATTTTGAATTGAGTTTTAAAGAAACAAGCAACAAAGCGAACAGATTACAAATCCAACGAACGAATATGAAGAATGACTTCAGAGATTTTGCCGTAAAGCACATGGGCATGAATGGTCTTGCCCTTGACCAATATGCCGCGTCAATCTCCTCGATCACCTCAAGCTACATCTCCCCGACCATTATAGAAGAGCGCCAGCTTAATGTCGCTCAGATGGACGTGTTCTCACGTCTGATGATGGACCGCATAATATTTCTCGGCACCGACGTGAACGACTATACCGCCAACGTCATACAGGCGCAGCTTCTCTACCTCGACTCTGCTGATCCCGGCAAGGATGTCAGCATCTACATCAATTCGCCCGGTGGTTCAGTATATGCCGGACTTGGCATATATGACACCATGCAGTATATCTCAAGCGACGTGGCTACTATCTGCACCGGCATGGCGGCTTCGATGGCTGCCGTACTTCTCGTGAGCGGTACTGCCGGCAAGCGTTTTGCGCTGAAGCATTCGCGCGTGATGATCCACCAGCCGATGGGCGGCGCGCAGGGTCAGGCATCTGATATAGAGATAACCGCACGTGAGATACAGAAACTCAAGAAAGAACTCTACACCATTATCTCCGACCATTCCGGAGTGCCGTTTGAGAAAGTTGAGCGTGACTCAGACCGTGACTACTGGATGACGGCAGCCGAGGCAAAGGAGTATGGCATGATCGATGAGGTTCTCGTAAAGGCACGTCACTGAGCAGATGGCAAAGAAAAATATAAAATGTACGTTCTGTGGACGTCCTGCCGATCAGTCGGAGATGATAGTCCCCAGTCCGATCTCCGATTCTTATATATGCGCGGAGTGCGTCTCCGAGCTTGACGAGGCTCTGAAGAGCTTCCGCGACGGTGCGAAGGCTGCCGCCACAAAAGATGGTGGCGATGTCAAGGATCTTGGCAGCGTGCCCCGTCCGCGTGAGATTTTTGATTTTCTCAACCAGTACGTCATAGGGCAGGAGTCGGCGAAACGCTACCTGTCGGTGGCTGTCTACAACCACTACAAGCGTCTGTCGCAGCCTAAGGATGATGATGTCGATATCGAGAAGAGCAATATAATAATCGTAGGCCCCACAGGCACAGGCAAGACACTTCTTGCCAAGACGATTGCACGCTTGCTAGACGTCCCCTTCACAATAGTCGACGCTACGGTGCTGACCGAAGCGGGATATGTGGGTGAGGATATCGAAAGCCTATTGACCCGTCTTCTGCAGGCTGCTGATTACGACGTCGCTAAGGCAGAACGCGGCATCGTGTTCATCGATGAGATTGACAAGATAGCCCGCAAGGGTGATAATCCATCCATCACACGCGATGTGAGTGGTGAAGGTGTGCAGCAAGGCTTGCTCAAATTGCTCGAGGGCTCAGTGGTGAACGTTCCGCCGCAGGGTGGTCGCAAGCACCCGGAGCAGCGCATGATTCCGGTGGATACAAAGAACATACTGTTCATCTGCGGAGGCGCTTTCGATGGAATAGAGCGTAAGATAGCACAACGTCTCAACACCCACATGGTAGGCTACTCCAACAATGTGCAGCGCGGTAAGGTAGACCGTGAGAATTTCCTGCAGTACGTAGCACCGCAGGATCTTAAATCTTTCGGTCTCATACCGGAGATCATCGGACGCCTGCCCATACTGACGCATCTTGAGCCGCTTGACCGCGACGCGCTTCGCCGTGTGCTCACCGAACCGAAGAACGCGATCATACGCCAGTATGAGAAGATGTTCGCAATGGATGGCGTGAAGCTGACTTTCACACCAGAGGCTCTTGATCTTATCGTAGACAAGGCTATTGAGTATAAGCTCGGCGCACGCGGACTACGTTCTATCGTGGAATCCATCATGATAGAGCCGATGTTCGAGGTGCCCTCGAGCAAAGTCAAGAAGTTTGAGGTGACGGCAGACTATGCCCTCGAACGCCTCAAGGAATCGAATTTTGAAACATCGCAGTATAAATAACCAATATTAAGACGCAGCGCATATGACTGACCGCACTCTCCTCACGACGGCTTTAAAGCAGCATTTCGGCTTTGACACTTTCAAAGGTAATCAGGAAGCCATAATGGAGAGCCTTCTCGACGGCAACGACACTTTTGTGCTCATGCCGACGGGTGGAGGTAAATCGTTATGCTTCCAGCTTCCGTCGCTCATGATGGAAGGCACCGCTATCGTGATCTCTCCGCTGATAGCCCTGATGAAGAACCAGGTGGATGCCATGCGCAATTTCAGCGAGGAAGATGATGTGGCTCACTTCCTTAATTCCTCGCTCAACCGCGCGGCAATCGATAAGGTAAAGGCTGATGTCGTGTCAGGAAAAACGAAACTGCTTTACGTTGCGCCCGAATCGCTCACCAAGGAGGAAAACATTGAGTTTCTGAAGACGGTAAAAATATCTTTTTACGCCGTCGATGAGGCACATTGTATCTCCGAGTGGGGACACGATTTCCGTCCCGAATACCGGCGCATACGTCCTATAATAAACGAAATAGGAGAGCGTCCGGTCATAGCGCTCACGGCTACGGCGACACCCAAAGTGCAGCATGACATACAGAAAAATCTCGGCATGCTGAACGCCAGGGTGTTCAAATCGTCGTTCAACCGTGAGAACCTCTATTACGAAATCCGCCCGAAAACCGCCAATATAGACAAGGATATAATCCGTTTCATAAAAAACCACGAGGGAAAATCCGGCATAATATATTGTCTGAGCCGAAAGAAAGTTGAAGAGCTGGCGGAGATGCTTAGCGTCAATGATATAAAGGCGCTACCGTATCATGCCGGAATGGACGGGGCAACCCGTTCGGCTAATCAGGATGCTTTCCTGCTCGAGGAAGTTGATGTCATAGTGGCTACAATTGCTTTCGGAATGGGTATAGACAAGCCCGACGTCCGCTTCGTGATCCACTATGATATGCCCAAATCTCTGGAGGGATACTACCAGGAGACGGGGCGTGCCGGACGCGATGGCGGGGAAGGGCAGTGCATAACGTTCTATTCTGCAAAAGATCTGCAGAAGATGGAGAAGTTCATGCAGAACAAGCCCGTATCGGAACAGGTGATAGGGAAACAGCTTCTGATCGAGACAGCAAGTTATGCCGAGTCAAGCGTGTGCCGCCGCAAGTCGCTGCTTCACTATTTCGGTGAGGCATTCGCACCCGAAAACTGCGGCAACTGCGACAATTGCTTAAACCCCAAGAAAAAAGTGGAAGCTAAAGACGATTTATGCGCGGTGATAGAGACAATATCATCGCTTAAAGATAAATTCAAGGCAGACCATATCATAAACATAATGCGCGGGCGTGTCACAGCCGAGGTGAAATCATTCGGTCATGACAAGCTCGAGAATTTCGGTGTCGCCGACAAGAGTTCCGAGCGTTATCTCGGCGCTGTAATCCGGCAGGCTGTAATAGCAGGTTATCTTGACCGTGACATAGAGAATTATGGTCTTGTACGTGTCACTCCGAAAGGAACGGCATTTCTTTCCAAACCTACCTCTTTCAAGATTGTCGAGGATAATGAATTCTCCGAAGAGGAGGAACCGGAGACGATGAAGAGCGGTGCCGGATGCGCCGCCGATCAGGAACTCTACTCGATACTGCGCGACCTGCGTAAGAAAGTCGCACGCGGTCTTGGGCTCCCTCCTTATATAATATTCCAGGATCCGTCGCTCGAAGCTATGGCGACCACTTACCCGGTCACCATTGAGGAGCTTGCCAACATCTCAGGAGTAGGTGCGGGAAAAGCGAAGCGCTATGGCGAGGAGTTTGTGAAAGTGATACGCCGGCATGTCGAAGAGAACGAGATTGACCGCCCTGAAGATCTTGTGGTGCGCAGCGTCGCAAACAAGAGCAAGGTGAAAATTGCGATTATCCAGTCGATCGACCGTAAGATTCCGCTTGATGAGATCGCCGAATCACGTGGAATCGAGTTTGCGGAGCTCCTTGATGATATCGAGACCATAGTCAACTCAGGAACAAAGATCAATCTCAACTATTTCATTGACGAGATCCTTGACGAGGATCAGCAGGATGAAATCTTCGACTGGTTCAAGAGCAGTGAGCATGGCGATATAACCGAGGCTTACCGTCAGCTCGGAGGCGAGTATACGGAGGACGAGATACGACTGATGCGTATAAAATTCCTGTCTGAAATGGGTTTCTGACCCCAAATATTAAACACAAATCATACCCGAACAAACAATGGACAACAACCGGATAGTGGATTATAAGGGAGTTGAGATTCACCGCCAGGAATTGGTGGTGCTCAAGGATGTCGATTTCCGGCTCGCTGAGGGTGAGTTCGTTTATCTTATCGGGCGTGTCGGGAGCGGCAAGAGTTCACTCCTCAAATCGATGTATGCCGAGATACCGATATCGTCTGGGCAAGCGGAAGTGATGGGGTATCAGCTGCCGACATTGCGACGTCGTGACATACCGATGCTTCGTCGCCAGATAGGCATTGTTTTTCAGGATTTCCAGTTGCTCACCGACCGTAATGTATATGACAACCTGCGTTTTGTCCTTGATGCTACCGGATGGCGCGATCATGATGCCGTCGACAACCGTATTGAGGAGGTGCTTCGTGAAGTGGGGATGCTCACCAAGTCATACAAGATGCCCCATGAGCTTTCCGGCGGCGAGCAACAGCGAATTGTCATAGCGCGTGCATTGCTCAATAAACCACGCCTGATCCTTGCCGACGAGCCTACCGGAAATCTTGATCCTGCTACCGGCGAGCAGATTGTGAGCCGCTTACATGAGATCTCACGGAAAGGCACCGCAGTTATAATGGCTACTCATAACCTGTCGCTTGTCGACCGTTTCCCCGGGCGTGTAGCCAGGGTAGAACGCAAGCGCGTGATAACAGAATAAATATAAAAACGTACATAGATACTTAGCGAATGAAAGTCTTGAAATTTGGGGGCACCTCAGTAGGGTCTGCCCAACGCATGAAGGATGTCACCTCACTGGTTGCCTCACGCGGCAAGAACATAGTGGTTTTCTCGGCTATGTCGGGCACGACCAACACGCTTGTCGAGATCTCCGACTACCTCTACAAGAAAAATCTTACCGGTGCCAAGGAGACTATAAATGCACTGGAGGCAAAATATGCCCGGACTATCGATGATCTTTTCACCACCGACGAATACCGCGAGCGTGCCAAAGAGGCGATAAAGGAGCGTTTCGATTTCATACGCTCGTTCAACAAGCCGATATTCACACTGTTCGAGGAAAAGGAGATTCTCGCTCAGGGTGAGCTGATGTCGACCGCTCTCATGATCAACTACATGCATGAGCGCGGCATAAATGCCGTAATGCTTCCTGCACTGGAGTTCATGCGCACCGACAAGAACGCCGAGCCCGACACACAATATATCCACGACAAGCTGACCACTCTCATAGAGCAGAATCCAGATGCCGACCTTTATATAACGCAGGGTTATATATGCAAGAACGCCTACGGAGAGACCGACAATCTTCAGCGGGGTGGAAGCGATTACACTGCATCATTGATCGGCGCAGCTGTCCATGCTGATGAAATCGAGATCTGGACGGATATCGACGGCATGCATAACAATGATCCGCGTTTCGTAGAGAACACACGCCCCGTCAGTGAACTCCATTTCGAGGAAGCTGCCGAGCTCGCCTATTTCGGAGCCAAGATTCTCCATCCCACATGTGTTCTGCCGGCTAAGCTCAACAATATTCCGGTTCGCCTGCTCAACACGATGCAACCCGACGCTCCTGGAACGCTCATCTATAATACACGGGCATCACAAGCCATCAAGGCTGTCGCTGCAAAGGATAATATCACGGCTATCAAGATTAAAAGCAGCCGTATGCTTCTTGCCTACGGCTTCCTGCGCAAGGTGTTCGAGATATTCGAGACTCACCGCACCTCGATCGACATGATTGTGACCTCCGAGGTGGGTGTATCCGTGACGGTCGACAACGAAGCTAACCTTCCGGCAATACTTGAGGATCTTAAGAAATTCGGCACGGTGACGGTCGACCGCGATATGGTGATAATATGTGTTGTCGGAGATCTCGAGTGGCAGAACCGCGGTTTTGAGGCAGACGTTGTCAACGCGCTCAAGGATGTGCCTGTACGCATGATCTCTTACGGCGGCAGCAACTACAACATCTCGCTGCTTGTACGTAAGGAGGATAAGGTCCGTGCTCTGAATCTGCTAAGCGAACGCCTTTTCAAATGAGCATGCAGTTTCCGATAGAGCGGTTCCGCGGTCAGTCCACTCCGTTTTATTATTACGATCTCGATTTGCTTGACCGCACCCTCCGCGCTGTGACAGAGGCTTCGGGCTATCCCGGATTCAAGGTGCACTATGCAATGAAAGCGAATGCCAATCCGGCGGTGATTCAGCGTATAGCGCGTGCCGGACTCGGTGTCGATGCTGTGAGCGGAGGAGAGGTTGAGGCTGCACTTCTCAACGGCTTTAGTGCCGGAAAGATAGTGTTTGCCGGCGTTGGAAAGACAGATGCAGAGATAGAGGCTGCGCTCCGCGCCGGCATAGCCTGTTTCAATGTCGAGAGCGAGGCTGAGTTTGAGGTTATCGAGGATATAGCCCGCCGGTTGAATGTCAAGGCTCCCGTAGCATTCCGTGTCAACCCTGAGATTGACGCCCATACGCACCACTACATCACTACCGGTCTTGCAGAGAATAAGTTCGGCGTATCGATGCAGATGCTTGCGCCGTTGATCGACAGAGCCATATCGAGCGATGTGATCGACTTCCGCGGGCTGCATTTCCATATAGGTTCGCAGATCACCGATTTCGCGCCTTTCGGTCTGCTTTGCGACCGGATAAACGCCATTCAGGATGAGTATGAGAGTCGTGGAATACACTTCGCCACAATCAATGTTGGCGGAGGACTGGGTATCGACTATGATGATCCCGACGCGCATCCCGTGCCAGATTTCAAGAGCTACTTCGACATTTTTCACCGTCGGCTGCGTCTGCGTCCCGGACAGGAGCTGCACTTTGAACTCGGACGTGCCATAGTGGCGCAGTGCGGTTCATTGATCACCCGCGTTATTTACGTCAAGAAAGGTGTTGAGCGTCGATTCGCTATTGTCGATGCCGGCATGACCGACCTGATACGTCCTGCGCTTTACCAGGCACACCATAATATGGAGAATATCACGGCGGCTACAGGTGCTCCGGTGCTTGACTACGATGTCGTGGGCCCGATTTGTGAATCAAGCGACGTGTTTGGCAAGGATGAACACCTGCCGGAAGTGCGACGTGGCGATCTGTTGGCGCTTCGCTCTGCGGGCGCATACGGTGAGGTTATGGCTTCACGCTACAACCTGCGCCAGCTTCCAGGCTCTCTCTGTTCTGATTGATGCCCTATACATACAAAATAATGGCGGCGCAGTCCTGTTGATTGCACCGCCATCTTTTTGTATTTTATTGAAGGGAATCAGTCTATGAAACGGCGCGTCAGATCGCCGTATGCATCAATCCGACGGTCGCGCAGGAACGGCCACCAGCGGCGCACATGCTCGCTTCTCCGCATGTCAATGTTTATTATAGCCTCGTCTTCCGAGTCTGAAGGGGAGAGGTGCAGAAGTTCCCCCTGCGGACCCGCTACAAAACTGCTGCCCCAGAACTGAATGCCTCCGGTGGCTCCTGACGGATCCGCTTCATAACCGGTACGGTTGACTGTCACAACAGGCAGTCCGTTAGCCACGGCATGACCTCGCTGTACCGTGATCCACGCCTCACGCTGACGTGCTTTTTCATCCTCGGTATCTGTCGACTCCCAGCCAATTGCTGTCGGATATATTAGCATGTCGGCTCCCTGAAGAGCCATAAGACGTGCTGCTTCCGGATACCATTGATCCCAGCATACAAGCACTCCGAGACGCCCGACGGATGTATCGATCGGTTTGAACCCGAGGTCACCGGGGGTAAAATAGAACTTCTCATAGTAGGCGGGATCATCCGGAATATGCATCTTCCGGTATCTGCCCGCCTCCGATCCGTCAGCATCAAAAACAACCGAGGTGTTGTGGTACAGTCCGGCTGCACGACGTTCAAACAGTGACGTCACCAGTACCACACCAAGTTCGCGTGCAAGCGAACTGTAGAACTCTGTGGCATCAGATGTCAACGGACATGCGAGATTGAAATTGTCGGTCGATTCAGTCTGGCAGAAATATAGCGAGTCATGCAATTCCTGATTGACTATAAGCTTGGCGCCTTTGTCGGCAAGTCGGCGCGCTGCTTCTGCGAGGCGGCAGCGGTTGTCGGCGGTATCGGCAGTCTTCTTCTGCTGTATTATTCCTACGGGTAGATTATCCATCATTTTTTCAATTTATGGCGGTTTTTATGACAGGGGGCTGGCGGGTAGGTCAGATGCACAACGCCTCGCGCGGTATCTGCATCGTCGCGCAGTGCAGTGATCCGTGCTGCTTTATTAGCGAGTTGCAATCTATGCACTCCACATCTTTATCAAATACCATCTGCAGCATTCCGGCGGCAGTACGGTCTTTCAATTCATTGCCGTATGAGGGCATGAGCACGACCTCCGGAAGAACGAGATAGTTAGCATATGTGGCTGGCAGACGGTTGCCGTCCTCATCATATCTTGCATCGGGCAACGGAAGCCGTATAAGATTGTAAGGTGCGCCGTCGGCGGTGCGGAATTTCTGTATTCCCTTTTCCATCTCATTCAGTTCCTCATAATGAGGATCCGACTCGTCGTCGCAACCTGTATATATTATGGTGTCGTGTGGTGCCAGGCGTGCAAGTGTGTCGATATGGCTGTCGGTGTCATCACCCATAAGAGCGCCTTTTGAAAGCCAAAGCACGCGCTCCGCGCCAAGCGTTTTCTTCAGATAATCGGTTATCTCTCCGGGACTCATCGCCCCGTTCCGGTTGGGTGAGAGAAGACAATGCGATGTTGTCATAATCGTGCCGCGTCCGTCGGATTCTATAGAGCCTCCTTCGAGCACGAAGCTTAGATGATTCTCGGTTGGAGCGGTGATTATACCTGATTCTACCATGTGGCGCGTGACGAGGTTATCATGGCAAGCCGCGAATTTCAGTCCCCATCCGTTGAATTTAAAATCCAGCATGCGTATATCGCCATTTTCGCTTACGGCTATTGGGCCGTAGTCACGTGTCCACGTGTCATTAGTCTGCACCGTGAAAAAGGTCATGAGGCTGTCCGGAATGCCGGAAAGCGCCTTACGAGCACTATCTGTATCGGGTGCCGCGATTATGACCGGCACTTTGTGACGCACGAGTGCGGCAACTATTTTTCGGTAGCATTCGGTAACTTCCTGCAGCATATCTGCCCAGTCAGTACCTCCATGCGGCATGGATAGCAATACTGCGGAGGGCATTTCCCACTCCGCAGGCATATATCGGTGTGTCGTTTCAGAAGCGGTCATCATCATAATCGTTCAGCGCTTCCCAGACATCGTCCTGTCGGTCAAGGTATTCCTCTGCATAATCGGCAAATCCTGTCTTTTCCGTACTGCCTACCTCGTGACACCAGTCACGGTAGAGGGTGTGGAGCTCATCATCCTCATGAAGCATCTTTTTGAATTCAGCCTCGGCAATGTCAACGCTGCCGTACTGTGTCAGAAAGTTGTTGAAAATAGCTACAATGTCGTTCATATCCTTATTGCGGATGTTTTGATCATGGATATTGAGAGAGTTATGGTATGTTGCCTGGCGGTGCGTTTCCGCGGTCAAAATTAGCGCATAACATTGAACCATGCAAATATTTCCCATTCAAACTAAATCGCAGTTTCCGGCGTTAACATATAAAAACACTCTTAACAGCAGCTTTATGCGACTGATCAATCACATCATTATTCTTGCCGCAGCATGTATCTGCTCTATGCCGGCAATCGCACAGACCTGGTTGCCCGATTCGCTCGGCGCGGATTTCCAGATGCGCTATGTTACCCAACCCTCCGACCGATTCGGGGCTGAACGATGCACGATCATGCGCGATACTGCCACTACCGCCGGCTCAAAGCGTGGAATCCTTTACATACACGGTTTTAACGACTATTTCTTCCAGAAGGAGATGGCGGAGAAGTTCGTATCCCAAGGCTACAATTTCTATGCCGTTGATCTGCGTCGCTACGGCAGATCGATCATTCCCGGACAGCGTCCGTTTGACGTGCGCAGTCTCGATGAATATTTCCCGGATATTGACTCGGCATTGACGGTGATGCAGCATACGGGATTGACCGACATCACCCTTATGGGACACTCTACCGGCGGACTTATCGCCACATATTATATGTTGAAGCATCCCGACGCACCGGTAAGGCAGATGATTCTCAACAGTCCGTTTCTTGATTGGAATCTCGGTCGTATCGAGTGGCTTGTGCCTGTGGTTTCCGCAATAGGAGCGGTATTTCCGGAGATGAAGATAAGTCAGGGCGACGGTACTGTCTATGGTCAAAGCCTTGATTCGCTTTTTCATGGGGAATGGAATTACAACCGTGCGTGGAAAATGCACCGCTCACCCGATGTCACAGCCGGTTGGGTGCGGGCTATTGACCGTGCACAGCGGTTTATTGACTCTCACCAGATGGAAATCCGGATACCGGTGCTCCTGATGTGTTCCACAGCAAGCTATTATGGCGATGACTGGACCGAGGATGCGCAGTATCGTGATGCCGTGCTTGATGTGAATGACATTGTGAGAATAGGCACACGTCTCGGCAGGCACGTGACATTAGTGCGGGTCGAGGGCGGAATGCACGATCTATTCCTTTCGTCACGTCCGGTGCGGACGGCGCTATACAGGTATGTGTTTAAATGGCTATCTAACCACTGATGCAGCATGATGTCTGTCTGAATAAACAGTGCTTAGGACTTAGCGTTATTTAATTTGTATGTAGTTGAACTTTTGGAG
This sequence comes from uncultured Muribaculaceae bacterium, assembly GCA_910587425.1. Taxonomy (GTDB): domain Bacteria; phylum Bacteroidota; class Bacteroidia; order Bacteroidales; family Muribaculaceae; genus Paramuribaculum. Next base: position 57,102 of record CAJUKU010000004.1, on the reverse strand, counting down.
ACATGCGGTTGTTCTATCATCGAACAACAATAAAAACATAAACTGTATGACACTTCCTACCTATACACAACCCAAACTTCCATACGCACCTGATGCGCTTGCCCCCGCGATTTCGCAGGAGACTGTCGATTTCCATTACGGCAAGCATGAGAAGGCATATATCGACAATCTTAACAAGTTGATCGAGAATACAGAGTATGCCGATATGGAGCTTGAGGATATAATACGCACCTCAACTGGAGCATTGTTCAACAATGCGTCGCAGGCATGGAACCATATATTCTATTTCTTTACCTTCTCGCCTGAGGGCGGCGGTGAGCCTCATGGTGAACTGCGCAAGGCTATTGATGAGCAATTCGGATCGTTCGATAAGTTCAAGGAGGAGTTTGTTCAGGCAGGCGTGACACTGTTTGGTTCCGGATGGGTCTGGCTCTCCAAGGATAATGACGGCAAGCTCTTTATTACGCAAGGACCGAATGCCGGCAACCCGCTGACCGACGGACTCACGCCGCTGCTGACATTCGATGTGTGGGAGCACGCATACTATCTTGACTATCAGAATCGACGGGCAGATGCGTTGAAACAGCTCTGGGATATCGTTGACTGGGATATCGTCGGTTCCCGTTATTGATTCTGACATATATATAATAGGAATGTTTCATCTTTACGATATACAGCACTAATAAGCATAATGTGATGAATGGAGAGAGAGGCGCTCGTGAGAGTGACTCTCTTTTTTACTTCCATGCCGTTCCGCACGCCACTCCCGGCGTATCTAAATGAGGCACATTTCGGTTGTATTGTTGTGGATTCGGATAATAATTAGTACCTTTGCGCCTTTGAAACAGTAACGATAACCCAATTCATGGAAAATACAACAATGGCTCTCGACCTGCTCTTTGAGACGAGCTGGGAGGTGTGCAATAAGATCGGTGGCATATACACCGTGCTGTCCACCAAAGCCAAGACGTTGCAGAAACTCTATAAGGATAAGGTGATTTTCATCGGTCCCGACGTATGGAACGCCGAAAATCCCTCACCTTATTTTAAGGAGTCAGCCTCGTTGCTGAAAGCTTGGAAAGCTGATACAGGGTTGCCCGAAGGCGTAAGCGTAAGAGTAGGGCGGTGGGACGTACCCGGCAATCCACTGGTTGTCCTGGTGAAATTTGACGCCATGTATGCTCAGAACGACGCATTGTTTGGCGAGATGTGGAACCGCTACGGAGTAGATTCGCTGCATGCCTACGGAGATTACGGTGAGGCATGCGCCTTTTCACACGCTGCCGGACTGGTGATCGAAAGCCTTTGCCGGTATTACAAGGTGACTCCGGGATCCGGTAAAAACGTGATAGCACATTTTGATGAGTGGACTACCGGTATGGGGCTGCTCTATGTGAAATGGAAACTCCCACAGGTAGCTACGATATTCACAACCCATGCCACCAGTATCGGACGCAGCATCTGCGGTAACGGCAAGCCCCTGTACGGTCAGTTGAACAACTACAACGGCGACCAGATGGCTCGTGAGCTCAACATGGAGGCGAAGCACTCTCTGGAGAAAGCCGCCGCTCACAATGCCGATTGTTTCACGACTGTAAGCGAGGTGACAGCGGTGGAGTGCGAACAGTTGCTCGAACTCCGTCCCGATGTGGTGACTCCCAATGGCTTCGAACGCAACTTTGTGCCGGCTAAGGCACACTTTGCCGCAGCTCGCCGGGAGGCTCGCGCACGTTTGCTTGATGTGGCGGAAGCTCTTACCGGACGTGATATAGCCGACCATGCAATGCTCATAGCAACTTCCGGACGTTGCGAATACCGCAACAAAGGCATAGATGTATATCTTGATGCGCTGGCTGAACTCGCACGTAGAAACCCCGCACGTGAGGTCGTGGCATTCGTGATGGTGCCGGCATGGTCGCGCGAAGCACGTGCCGATCTCGCAAAGGCGCTTGAAAGCAATCCCTGCGATGCGCACCGCCTTGATGATCCGGTAATAACGCACTGGCTCAACAATCCCGATAGTGATCCTGTAATCGGTCACATACATTCCATAGGTTTCGCAAACGATGGCTCAAGCCGTGTCAACGTCATTTATGTACCTTGTTATCTTAATGGTACTGACGGTATATTCAACGCCGCCTACTATGATCTCCTTATAGGAATGGATGCTACGGTATTCCCCTCATATTATGAGCCGTGGGGTTACACTCCGCTTGAGAGCATAGCTTTCGGTGTCCCCACTATCACGACCTCGCTCTCCGGATTCGGACAATGGATCCTCGACACCACCGACAACCAGTTCGACTCCTGCGGTGTGGCTGTGATCGGACGCGGCGACTACAACTATGATGAGACCGTCGGCAACATAGCCCGCTCGCTTCACTTCCTCAACGACTGCGGCGAGGAGGAGAAAGCCCGCATATCGGCGGCTGCAATGGCTACGGCACAGCGTGCGGCTTGGAGTTACTTCATCACATACTATGTCGAGGCGTTCGAGATAGCTATCGGCCGTCGTAACAACCGCATCTGAAACTCTCTGAGCCCGACAGCAATGAAGTCACATTCTCTCTCCCATTTTGAAAAATAGACAAAATCCTCATTTTATACTCGATTTATGAAAATCCAAGTAAGCAACACAAACTCGCCGGTATGGCGCGACTCGACAGTCACCACTGAGCTTCCTGCAAAGCTGAAGCCACTGGAAGAGGTCGCTAAAAACCTCTGGTGGGTTTGGAACAGCGATGCAAAAAACCTTTTCCGCGACATTGATCCTGACCTCTGGCGCGCTACCGGTGAGAATCCGGTGATGCTCCTGCAGCGCCTCTCCACCGAGCGTCTTGCCGAGATTGGCAAGGATGCCGAAATGATGGCGCGCATCGACAGCGTTTACGCGCATTTCAAGGACTATATGTCAAAGCCCATGCGCAAGGATGTCCCCTCTGTGAGCTATTTCTCCATGGAGTACGGACTCTGCAACTGCCTGAAGATATATTCCGGCGGTCTCGGCGTGCTCGCGGGCGACTATATCAAGGAGGCTTCTGACAGCCGTGTCAACATGACTGCTGTAGGCTTCCTCTACCGTTACGGTTACTTCACACAGACACTCAGTGTCGACGGGCAGCAGATCGCCAACTACGAGCCCCAGAACTTCAACCAGCTCCCCATCGAGCAGGTCTGCGACAAGGATGGCAACCCGATGATTCTTGAGGTTCCGTTCCCCGGTCGTATCATCTACTCGCATATCTGGCGTGTCAATGTCGGCCGCATGAACCTCTATCTGATGGACACCGACTTCGACCTCAACAGCGAGTGGGATCGTCCTATCACCCATCAGCTCTACGGTGGTGACTGGGAGAACCGTATCAAGCAGGAGTATCTGCTCGGCATCGGCGGTGTGCTCATGCTCAAGAAGCTCGGTATCAACTCCGACCTCTACCACTGCAACGAGGGACATGCCGCTCTTCTCAACCTACAGCGTTTGGTTGATTACGTTCAGGAGAAGCACCTCGATTTCAACACCGCTCTTGAGGTCGTACGCTCCTCATCGCTCTACACTGTCCACACTCCCGTTCCCGCCGGTCATGACTACTTCGACGAAGGTCTCTTCGGCAAGTACATGAACGAGTTCCCCGCTAAGCTCGGTATCAGCTGGGAAGACCTCATGAACATGGGTCGCGAGAATCCGGGCTCTAACGAGCGCTTCTCGATGAGCGTGTTCGCGCTCAACACCTGTCAGGAAGCTAATGGCGTAAGCTGGCTTCACGGCGAGGTGTCGAAGAAGATGTTCGCTGGCATCTGGAAAGGGTACTCATGGGAGGAAAGCCATGTAGGTTACGTCACCAATGGCGTGCACATGCCTACCTGGGCAGCTTCTGAGTGGAAGGAGTTCTACAGCCGCAATCTCGGTGAGCAGGTATTCGAAAATCAGAGCGATCCCAAGGCTTGGGAGGGCATTTTCAATGTCAGCGATGAGGATATCTGGGATCTCCGCATGCGCATGAAGAACAAGTTCATCAACTTCGTAAAGCGCGATTTCAAAGCTAAATGGCTTGCAAACCAGGGCGATCCTTCGGCAGTCATGAAGATTGTCGACAAGATCAATCCTAACGCCCTCATCATCGGTTTCGCACGTCGCTTCGCAACATATAAGCGTGCTCACCTTCTCTTCACCGACCTCGACCGTCTTTCAAAGATTGTCAACAACGAGCAGTTCCCCGTACAGTTCGTGTTCTCAGGTAAGGCACATCCTGCCGATGGTGCCGGTCAGGGTCTGATCAAGCGCATCCTCGAGATCTCACGTATGCCCCAGTTCCTCGGCAAGATCATCTTCCTTGAGGATTACAACATGATTGTTGCAAAACGTCTCGTGACCGGTGTCGACATCTGGCTCAACACCCCGACACGTCCTCTTGAAGCATCCGGTACTTCCGGCGAGAAGGCTGAGATGAACGGTGTGCTCAACTTCTCTGTGCTCGACGGATGGTGGTACGAAGGTTACCGCTTTGATGAGAAAGCTGGCTGGGCTCTTACCGATCGCCGCACATTCACCGATCAGTCGCAGCAGGATAAGCTTGATGCAGCAACGATCTACTCGATGCTTGAGAACGAGATCATTCCGCTGTACTTCGAGAAGAACTCCAAGGGATATTCACCCAAGTGGATCCAGTACATCAAGGGTTCTATCGGTCACATCGCCCCCCACTTCACCATGAAGCGTATGATCGACGATTATATCGCACGCTTCTATGCTCCTGAGGACAAGCGCTTCAACGCTCTCTGCGCCAACGATTATGCACTTGCCCGCGAGATCGTGGCATGGAAAGAGAAGGTGGTTGCTGCATGGGATGGCATACACGTTGTGAGCCTCGAGTCAAAGAACTCTGCACAGGAGTCGACAGGCAACCGTTACGATGTAACCGCTGTTGTCGATACCAACGGACTCGGTCGTGATCTTGGTCTCGAATGCGTAGTCTACCGCATTGAGGATGGCGTGGAGAAGCTCTTCGAGGTGCGTCCGTTCAAGGTCGTCAAGGAAGAGGGCAACCTGCTTACCTTCCATCTCGATGACAAGATCCGTGAGGCAGGCGTGTTCCGTACTGGATACCGTCTCTACCCCATCAACCCGAATCTTCCGCATCGTCAGGACTTCGCTTACACGCGTTGGATCTGATCTGAAGTTACACCAAATAGATTACCCGGCGGTGTGTCAGACGAGTTCTGGCACACCGCTTTTGTATCCGGATGTAGGATGCTGACTGTATGGTTCAGATGAGTTGTCATGGCACACCTTTTTTATGTCGTGTCGACACTGATTCTTGTGCAATTGGCTATTAATGTCTAATTTTGTGGATGGGTCGATAAGCAAGTGGCGGCAGCCATTATTCTGCGCGGTTATTTTCCTATCGACCGGTGATATCCCAATTTATAATAAAGCATAGAAATGACAAAACTGACAGCTGATTTCAGAGTTACGCAGAGCGTGAGGCTGCACAAGCTATACACTCTGTTGAAACTAACGCCAGCCGATACGTCGTTGGAACTTCCGGAGGTTATGCCCGGACAGTTCGTGCAGGTGGCGGTGCCGAATGCTCCGCACACATTTCTGCGTCGTCCGATATCCGTCAACTACTTTGATGCCGCAAACCGTGAATTGTGGCTGCTCATACGCCGTGCCGGCGAGGGCACTTCAATCCTTGCAGGGCTTGAAGAGGGTAGTGTCGTGAATCTGATACTGCCACTCGGCAATAGCTTCACGATGCCGGAATCTGCCGGCAGCAGGGTGCTTCTTGTCGGCGGTGGGGTCGGCGTGGCACCGATGCTCTACTTCGGGCACTGCCTGCGTAGTCAGGGATATGAACCGAGGTTTCTCCTGGGCGCGCGTAGCGAGGCGGATCTGCTTGAGCTTGACGAGTTCCGCGCGTTGGGCGAGACATTTATATCCACCGACGATGGTTCACTTGGCGAGCCTGGTGTCGTGACCTTGAACAGTGCGCTTCGCCCCGGGATAGACAGAATCTATTGTTGCGGACCGGCGCCAATGATGAAAGCGGTGGCGGCTAAGGCGCGCGAGATCGGCGCTGATTGTGAGGTATCACTGGAGAACATGATGGCTTGCGGGCTCGGTGCTTGTCTCTGCTGCGTGGAGAAGACAGTGAAGGGCAACGTGTGCGTTTGTACGGAAGGACCGGTATTTAACATAAATCAATTGACATGGCAGATTTAAGAGTCAATATAGGCAATCTCAAGCTTAAGAATCCGGTGCTTACCGCGTCTGGAACGTTCGGTTTCGGAGAGGAATTCAGTGATTTCATAGATCTGAACCGTCTCGGAGGATTCATCGTTAAAGGAACCACTCTGGAACCGCGCGAGGGCAATCCTTACCCGCGCATGGCTGAGACACCCTCAGGAATGCTGAATGCCGTAGGATTGCAGAATAAAGGGGTGAAATACTTCGTGGAGCACATATATCCGCGCATAACCAAATATGACAGCGAGATTATAGTAAACGTATCGGGAGCTAAAATCGATGATTATGTAGGTGTATGCCGCGAACTCGCCCCTCTCGAACGTATTCGTGCAATAGAGGTCAATATCTCTTGCCCTAACGTAAAGCAGGGTGGTATGGCGTTCGGAACCACATGTCAGGGCGCTGCGGCGGTTACGAAAGCTGTACGTGAGGCTTTCCCCGGCACGGTCATTGTCAAATTGTCACCGAACGTGACAGATATCGCTGAGATAGCCCGCGCCGTAGAGGCTGAGGGTGCCGATTCTGTATCGCTGATCAATACTCTTATGGGAATGGCTGTCGATGTTGAGCGCCGTCGTCCTTGCCTCTCTACCGTTACCGGAGGTCTTTCAGGACCTGCAGTGCGTCCTGTGGCGGTCCGTATGGTATGGCAAGTTGCAAAGACTGTCAGCATTCCTGTAATAGGACTTGGAGGTATAATGAACGGTCGCGATGCGCTCGAGTTCATTCTCGCCGGGGCGACAGCCATAGAAGTCGGTACGGCAAACTTCATTGATCCTGCAGCTACGGTCAAGATCGTCGATTACATCGATGATTATTGCCGCAGGCATTCTGTAGCATCCGTTACTGACTTGATCGGTTGTATCAATCAGTGATAGATAGCATATACTATACAAAAGCGGAGACGCGTGCCACCGGCACACGTCTCCGCTTTCGTTATATATCATTTATGTCTGGACTTATTCCTGACCCCGTCACTTAAGGAATCTAATTCTGTACGTGGTTATGTCAGAGTATGAGGATGGAGTAGAGGCGGTCGAACTCGGCATCAAGAATTTCCGCGGCTGGAGTTGTTCCGTCGTCACAAGGTATGAGACCCGGATGTGGGCGTGATGTCTGGATGGATGCGCTCTTGACGGCAGAAAACCATCTGAAACGCTCCTCCACGGGGAGATCAGCCAACGCCGCAGAGGCGGACGAGAACATGGATAGCTGCTGTTCGATTGTTGCGAGATCAGCTCCGGGATCGAAAGCCATGATCCGTTCCCTGCTGACAGTGACGGCGGTGCGGAGCCAGCGGCGCCGCTTACACATCATCATTAGTCCGACGTTTATGAATTCCTCGCGCTCTATGGACGGGACATAGCGCAGTATGGAATACTCATATAGTAAGGCGTTCTCGTTCATCTATGGCTTGCTTTACAAAGATTGATGAATTTGCCAGACGGCGGGTGAGAAAGTCGCGGTAAACATCGCGTTTCGCAGCAGGAGTGAGGGTGTCACCCTCACTGGTGAGTCCGCCGGTGAGCCATGTGTCGGGTACAAGGTCGACTATATGCGACAGGGTGCGTGGTGTGATAGCCTGGCGCATCAGCTTGTCTGCTTCGGCTATCCGTGAAGCGGCAGGGAGGAGTGCATGGTTTCTGATGAATGGAAATGGATCGAGAGGCGCCTTGTCGGTGTTGCGCCATGAGTGGTGGAAGTAGAGTGAGGCTCCATGGTCTATTAGCCATAACTCTTTGTTCCATATAAGCATATTGGTGTTCAGGCGCGTGCGGTCTACATTTGTGAGAAACGCATCGAGCCATACAATCTTTGATGCGGTGAGCGGATCAATTACATTTACCGAAGGATCCATAGTCATGGCACGGTCGAGAAAATGTAGTCCGAGGTTAAGACCCTCGCTGGCTCTGAGAAGATCCTGGATCTCCTCGTCAGGCTCGGTGATGCCGAAACGGCTGTCAATGTCGAGAAACACCAGCTCGGGCACTCTGAACCCGAGCGACCGCGCCACCATTCCGCCAATGAGTTCGGCAATGAGTGCCTTCGAGCCGTGACCGGCACCACGGAACTTCACGACGTAGCGGAATCCGTCGTCGGCTTCGGCAAGAGCTGGGAGAGAGCCTCCCTCGCGTAGAGGGAGTATGTATCTCGTAAGAGATTGTGAACGTAATTCCATACTTTATAAACGTGGTGCGAGCAGATAAAGTACATTTATGTCTGCACTTATTGTGGCGATCCCGGCACAAATGCCTCGAAACTGTTGTCGCTGTAGTACACGATTATATTTACGATCTTTCTGTTGCCGTCGTTGCTGAATGATATTGTTGTCGATCCATCGTCCGCAGTCTTTGATCTTTCTGCCTGCGTCCCTTTTGGCGATGCATGTGTGAAGTGAGCCATCGCGTTTATTCCGTATGAATCGAAAGGGGAGTGCTTGGCTTCTGTGTGACTGCTGTGGGCTCCACAATCCTGCTTTGTGTCTTTTTGATCTGCCGAGCCCGTATTCAAAGCGTCTTGCATCACCATATTGTCGGCTAAACGCATGTCCGATTTTTTCTGCTCGAAATCCGCATCATCGAAATTCAAACTCAGCGGGGGAGTATCTACCTTGTTTTCAGCTGGATCTCCCTCGGCGAAAGTGAATAATTGTGAGTTTTGAGCTCCTGAGGTTTCGCCATTTTCGCCTTTAAGCATATCCCCCTCGCCAAATAACAGCCACATGACGTTGAGCTCAGGAAATTCTGTATGGAACTTCCTGATGAGTTCGTCGCTCACTTTTTTGTTGCGGCCGTTCAAAAGCTGCGACATGGTGGGGCGGGGGATTTTGCATGCATCAGCAAACTGCGTGACGGGCATATTGAGATGCTGCATGAATTTTTTTAGGCGGGTTACGATGTCCATTTTGCAAATTCATCAACTAAAATTGATGTTGCAAATGTAAAACAATATTTTCAATTATGCAAATTTAATTTCGTAAACGGCAGTGCGACTGGAGTTGCAAATGTATCGCAGCAGTATACATTGTAAAACTGCCCCCTGTATATTTAATTGATGCACTGCTTTAAATATGTCGGCTAAATCACTTTTAATGATGCTGTTGGTATCGAGGTGGTGGCGCCTTGTGTAAAGAATGTGTCAATTTATTTCAAATAGTTAAATGCGTGCTTTAGATATGACACGTAGCCATTCTGTTTTTCAATGAAATAAATTAAATATGTAGAGATGTTAAATGCAATTTATTTCAGATTGCACACATTGTGAGATTTAGATTTGTAATGCGAGGTTTTGATAACGATTGCAAACTAAGGGATTTTCTATATGCATCCTGGGGCGCGTTTGCGTTTGTAAAGTTAGGGTGCGTTCTCAAATTGTATTTCCAATCCTAACTGATAGGTGTTAAATCAAAACCTGATTTGTTAATGCAAACTTAGCTGGATTATTTCGTTACCCAGGTCGTTACTGTCGTTGTTATTAGAACGTATCTAAGCACCCAAAGTATCTCTGTTTTGAACTTAATTAACACACAACTGCATAATGTTAACTCAGTTATGCAAACGTTAAGTTTCGCTAACTGCCAGTGCTCGTATAAATAGCTTGTCTTTAATACCTTTGATTATTAATAATATACTGAATTGAAGAAATAATGCGAATGCCTAAAATCTATGCTCTAATGTGGTAGAAAATTAGCGAATAATATTTTTTAGGATTTTATAAAATTAGCTATTCAATTAAATAATAGTTATTTTATTGGCATTTGCCCGCTGAGAATTATCCCAAAATCATTCTTTTGACGCTCCTACCATTTAATAAGACTGATTTTGCATTTTAACAAGATTACTAATTCTGCATCCATCTGATCTTAGACTCCCTACACTGATAAAGTTTTTATGTCGCCTGATATTGCCGCATTCATAAATGACAACAGGGGAGCAATGCTCCCCTGCGAGGCGACGTGCCGTAGCACACGCTAACCCTTTCGGGCTGTCACAAAGGTACTGCTAATTTTCATTACGACAAAATGACTTCCGAAGAATTTTTGAAATTTGCCAGGACAAAGATCAAGGAGATAGACGTAGCATCAACACTGAGACCTAAAGCTTCAGAATTAAGCCCCGATGTAGTATCTTCGTTGAACATCTTCAGATGTAGGGAAGCAGCTCACCAAACTCTTCATTCCCTTTTCACCGAGTTCTAATTTTACATAATATCGATTATGAGAAACTTTCTGCGCGGCTGAACGACACTCTCGACGTATCAGATTGATCATCGTTTTCGTACACCTTTATATATTGATAACGCTAATGTTATCAGGCTTATATTATGTTCTTTGATCTCTGCTTGTGGGGTTCGGATGCTTTTTATAATTTTGTGCCAATAATCGTAATATAATTTGGAAACTAAACGCAACGAACAGCAACAGACTGATAATAAGCCTGTAATTATTCTCGGGATCGAATCATCATGTGATGATACCTCAGCCGCAGTGATCCGCGATGGTATTCTACTGTCGAACGTTATCGCGAGCCAAAGTGTGCATGAGGAATATGGTGGTGTTGTGCCTGAGCTTGCATCCCGTGCACACCAGCAGAACATAGTCCCGGTAGTTAGTGCGGCATTAAATCGTGCCGGCATAAAGCCGGCAGATCTCAGTGCCATAGCCTTTACGCGCGGTCCCGGATTGCTTGGCTCGCTTCTGGTCGGCACATCCTTTGCCAAAGGACTCTCATTAGCTCTGCGGTGTCCGATTGTAGATGTCAACCATCTACACGGTCATGTGCTGTCACACTTCATTCGCCGTGAAGAGTCCGACGTTGTACCTGAATTTCCTTTCCTGTGTCTGCTCGTTTCCGGCGGCAATAGTCAGATAATATTGGTGAAAAGTCCCGAGGAAATGGAGATTCTCGGACGGACTATCGACGATGCCGCAGGAGAAGCATTCGATAAGTGCGCGAAGGTCATGGGACTCCCCTATCCCGGCGGACCACACATCGATCGTCTTGCCGCCAAGGGAGATCCGACACGCTTCAAGTTCGCACGTCCCCGTATCGCCGGACTCGACTATAGCTTCAGCGGTCTCAAGACCTCATTCCTTTATACTATCCGCGACGCCGTGAAGCAGTCGCCCGATTTTGTAGCCGAAAATATGGAAGACCTTGCAGCATCTTTGCAACAGGCTATAATCTCGACGCTCATGCACAAGCTCGACCTTGCCGTCCGGCAGACGCACGTTCGTACAATTGCCATCGGAGGCGGTGTTTCAGCAAACTCCGGCGTCAGGAACTCCGTCGCCGACTACTGCGCTGACCATGGGCTTACAGCCTTCATTCCTCCTCGCGAATTTACTACCGATAATGCCGCGATGGTTGCGATCGCCGGGTATTTCAAATACCTGCGTCACGACTTCTGCGCCTACGATAGCGTTCCATTTGCCCGTGTTGGGGTCTGACACTCCCCTCTCACTGTTCTTAAACCGTCAAAGATACAATGGAAGTAACCGTAATAGTTATAGGCGACGAACTGCTGATCGGTCAAGTCATAGACACCAACAGCGGTGAGATTGCACGCCACATAGCACCTCATGGATGGACCGTCCGGCAGGTGTTCACTGTAGCCGACAACGCTGATGACATCCGCCGGGCTATCGACCGGGCATTTCTGACCACCTCTGTGGTTTTGACCACCGGAGGGCTCGGTCCCACAAAAGATGATATCACAAAATCGACATTGCGCGATATTTTCGGAGGCGAGATGCGTCTTGATGAAACTACACTGCAAAATGTCCGCGATGTTATGTCGAGACGGGGACTTAAGCTCAACACACTTACCGAGGATCAGGCTATTGTTCCCACATCATGCCGGGTGATACAGAACCGTGTGGGGACGGCACCGATAATGTGGTTCGAATCCGCCGGCAAAGTGCTCGTCGCAATGCCTGGAGTGCCTTTCGAGACCCGTGAGATGTTTCAGTCTGCCGTTTTCCCTCAACTCCTGGAGCGTTTTCCCTCCGATATGGCGGTAGAGCACCGTACTCTGATCGTCACCGGCATTACGGAATCGGCACTCGCCATGCGGCTCGAATCATGGGAGAACGCCCTCCCCGGATGGGCACACCTCGCCTATCTTCCCCGCCCGGGATTGATACGTCTGCGTATCGACGGAAAGTCAGATGATCGCGACAGTCTACATTCAGAGATGGATGCACTGCAGGCGCAACTCGAGGACCTATGTTCCGACATACTGCTTACCACAGCCGACACTCCCCTCCCCGAATTGTTATTGAACGAGCTCCGCAGCCACTCCCTGACTGTCGCTACTGCTGAGAGCTGCACAGGAGGAAATATTGCTGCCACTATAGTCAGCATTCCCGGTAGCTCCGACTCCATGCTTGGAGGTATCGTGGCTTATAGCAATGAGGTTAAGCAGCGTCTTCTCGGAGTCGATACTGAAACTCTTTCCACAAATGGAGCCGTCAGCATCCCAGTGGTTGAGCAGATGGCTGTTGGAGCGCAGACAGCAACGGGAGCTGATGTTACTTTGGCTACAAGCGGAATCGCCGGACCAGGTGGCGCTGTCGAAGGTAAGCCGGTTGGCACAGTGTGCATAGCCTGTGCATGTCATGGTGTAGTCAGGAGTAACACATTCCATTTTCCGGGCAATCGGGCGAGGGTGATCGACCGGTCTACAATGACAGCGCTCATAATGGCTGTACAGCTTATACGCGAATGCTGTCAACACTGACCCGTCAATAGATATTAAAGAGATATTAAAGCCGCACGATATATTTCGGTTGCGCTTTATTAACATCTCACGGCAGAAATATTGCTCATGTCCGGTCTAACTTTGCCGCAAAGTTAGACCGGACTTAATTATGGCTATCACCTTATACATAAGCGATACCGAGTGCATATTGCCACTCCCCTACGCCGATGGCGGAATAAAAGCGGGATTCCCCAGCCCGGCACAGGACTGTGTGGACGAATCTATTGATCTAAACCGCGACCTGATACAGAATCCCTCATCTACATTCTATGGTCGTGTCAGCGGAGACTCTATGCAGGATGAAGGCATAACCGATGGAGATATCATTATCATCGACAAATCACTTCTCCCTGATGAGGGTGATCTGGCTGTATGCTGCATCGATGGCGAGTTCACCCTGAAACGCATCCATTTCGCAAGCCGCAACCGCATTTACCTTATGCCGTCTAATCCACGCTACCGACCTATAGAAGTAACCCCCTACAATCAGTTTATCGTATGGGGTGTCGTTACATATACCATCAAGTCAAACCGCCGTCCTCACCGCCGTTGGAACCCCGACCGACAGCTATGACTCCGTCCACGATTCATGCAGTGGCTGACTGCAACAACTTTTTCGTCTCTTGCGAGCGCGTGTTCCGCCCTGATCTTATCGGGCGTCCGGTTGTTGTGCTGTCAAATAACGATGGATGTGTTGTGGCGCTCTCCGAAGAAGCTAAGGCGCTTGGCGTACGCCGTGGTGATCCATATTTCAAACTTCGTTCCGATCCGGGCAAACGGGAAGTTGTGGCATTGTCGGGCAACCATAGGCTATATGGCGATATGTCTGCGCGTGTGGTAGATGTTTTGCGGACATTGGTCGACGATGTGCGAACCTACTCGATCGACGAGGCATTTCTGACGATCCCTGAATCCACAGCTGACCCTGCCGGATATTGCCGTCATATCGCCGGACGTATAATGCACGACACCGGCATACCCGTATCCATAGGAGCAGCCCCGACTAAAACGCTCGCAAAAGTTGCTTCGCGCTTTGCAAAAAAATATCCGGCTTACGGCGGGGCATGTCTGATCGATACTCCTTTTAAAATACAGAGGGCGCTTGAGCTTACATCTTCGTCCGATGTGTGGGGTATCGGCAGAAAGCTTTCTGCGCGCCTTTCCGCAATGCATATCACCACCGCATGGCAACTCGCCGCATTGAATTATGAAAAAGCCATACGCTTGTTGAGGAATGTTACCGGAATCCGCACATGGCGTGAACTCAACGGGCAGCCTTGCATAGAGGTGGATCCGGAGGAGAACGCACCGCACATGACCGTTACATCCTCACGCTCTTTCGCCAGAGAGATATCCGATTATCCTACACTTCGACGGGCGATAGCCGCATTTGCCGCTATCGCAGGTCGAAAGTTGCGTCAGCAGAAATCATACGCTATGGAGGTAGGAGTGTTTCTTGCCACAAACCGGTTAGTCAAAGACCGGGCTCAATATGTCAACCATGCCACATTGCCCACTCCTGATCCCATAGCCGACACCACCTCGATTATCAAGGCTGCCGACCGCGCTCTCCGAAAGGTCTACCGTAGCGGATTTCAGTATAAGAAAGCCGGGATAATCATAACCCGCCTGACTTCTGCCGACGGAATGCAGCCCACATTATTTACCGATATGGCTGAATTGAGGCGTCGGCAGAGGCTTATGCAGACTATCGACAGGATTAATTCCTCGTACGCGGTTCCCGAGGTAGTGACGATCGCATCAGCGGCAAGCATAAGCCAGCTTACGAATCACAGTAATATGTCACGGCATTACACCACCCGGCTGTCCGACATAATAACCATTAACACGGCGCTTGCCTGATTCGGGGGACTGCCTATGATTCCGGAAGCTCAATTCTGAAAGTCGTACCTATACCCGGCTCCGACTGCTTAACGTATATTCTCCCGTGGTGATAGTCCTCAACTATACGGCGTGCGAGGGTCAGACCGAGTCCCCACCCGCGGCGGCGTGTGGTGAAGCCGGGGCGGAACACCGCCCTCTGTGCTTTCCGTGGTATGCCGCAGCCGGTATCTGTCACGTCGATTATTACATTCGACGCCGTCCGCTCGGTGACTATTGTCAGCTGTCCCTCTCCACCCATCGCATCCACAGCATTTTTAATGAGGTTCTCCATGACCCACTGCAGAAGCGGCTCGCACATCGGGAGTATGCAATCATCATTGTCGGTATTCACGCTCCATTTTATCTTTTTCGACACTCTCAGCCTCATGTAATCGCACACCCTTGCGACCATATCGGTCACACTACCCCGCTCCATCTCGGGACGCGAACCTATTTTGGAGAAACGCGATGCTATGGATGCAAGCCTCTGCACATCCTTCTCTATCTCGTTGACCGCATCAGGCTCGGTATCGGTAGCTCTAAGATATTCGGTCCATGCCATGAGCGACGATATCGGGGTTCCCAATTGATGGGCGGTTTCTTTCGAAAGCCCCACCCATACCTTGTTCTGTTCCGCTTTTTTTGTGGATATGACGGCAAAGTACACCATCGCTACAAAAGCAGCCATCACAAGCATAAGTACGTACGGATATATCGTTATTCGCTTCAGCAGACTCGAATCATCGTAATAAAGGTGCTGGATATATCCCGGAGCAAGTTCGATATCTATAGCATTTCCACTCTGCCGCATACCCTTTAGCCGCTTCAGTAGAAATAGCCTGTTTGTCTCCGAAAGCTCCTCGGCGTTCAATGTATCGGAAGGCTCCGGAAGTTCAAAATTGCGGTGCAGCAGTATATTGTCCTCATCATTCGTGAGCAATACCGGAATGCTTCGGTTCGCCTCTATGACACTGAGCATGAAATCCACATCCGATCCTCCGGTACTGTCGGAAGCAAGCCTCCTCGTGGCGTCTGCCCACAGCTCCATTCTGTCGCGCTCCTGCACGGCAAGATCCTCCACCAGGCGGGAGGAATAATACATGAAAAATATCACCGCCGCGGCAGCAACGGTGACGAGCAGCATAGTCAGTTTCCGGCGCACGTCGTAGATTTCCATATCTGAAACGGGTCTTGTTACAGATCCTTACGACGTATAAACGAAAAAAACATGTATAATATTTTGCCTTTCTAACAAAAAGTCTTATAATTTGTTCTACCTTTGTAGACTAAATGAACATACATTCAATGAAAACATTTGAAGAATTGGGCGTGAGCCAGCCGCTCCGCCAGGCAATTGAAGAGCTGGGATTTGAGAATCCCATGCCTGTGCAGGAAAAGGTGATACCGCATCTGCTGTCAGCCGACGGCGATGTAGTCGCACTCGCCCAGACAGGAACAGGAAAGACCGCCGCGTTCGGTCTGCCGGTGCTCCAGCGTATCAACCCCGAGCTGCGTAAGCCCCAGGCACTGATACTGTCACCCACAAGAGAGCTTTGTCTCCAGATCGGCTCGGATCTTGCCGATTTCTCTAAATACATGCCGGAAGTCAAGGTGCTGCCGGTTTACGGAGGATCAAGCATAGAAAGCCAGATCCGCTCACTCCGCAACGGCGTGCAGATAATCGTGGCTACCCCCGGACGTCTTATCGATCTTATCAACCGTGGCGTTGTGGATCTCTCCGACGTGCACACCGTCATCCTTGACGAAGCCGACGAGATGCTCAACATGGGTTTCCTTGACTCAATCAACGAAATCCTTGCCCGCGTACCCGATAACCGGAAGATGTTGCTCTTCTCTGCGACGATGCCTGCGGAGATCGCTAAAATCGCCAAGAAATACATGCACGACCCCGTGGAGTTCGTTATCGGCAACCGTAACGAGGGGGCAGCCAACGTCCGCCACATATATTATATGGTCAATGCGCGCGACAAATATCTTGCCCTCAAACGTATCGCCGACGATACCCCCGACATCTACGCTATCATATTCTGCCGCACGCGTCGCGACACGCAGGAGATAGCCGACAAGCTGATTCAGGACGGATACAATGCCGACGCTCTGCATGGCGACCTGTCACAGCAGCAGCGCGACACGGTCATGAAGAAATTCCGCG
Source organism: uncultured Muribaculaceae bacterium (assembly GCA_910587425.1). GTDB lineage: Bacteria > Bacteroidota > Bacteroidia > Bacteroidales > Muribaculaceae > Paramuribaculum. The sequence goes on along the minus strand of CAJUKU010000004.1, from coordinate 40,036 downwards.
ACCGTGTGGTGTCACTCCTCGTAGCCACCGATGTAGCGGCACGTGGTCTTGATGTCGACGATCTCACGCATGTCATAAACTACGGTCTGCCTGATGATAGCGCCGTATATACCCACCGTTCCGGACGTACCGGACGTGCCGGAAAGACTGGCGTCTCTGTCGCTATAATCCACTCACGTGAGAAAGGCAAACTTCGTGAGATAGAGAAGAAGATCGGCAAGAAGTTCGAGCGCAAGGAGGTTCCGACCCCTCATCATATCATAGAGAAGCAGCTTTATCATCTTGCTGACAGGATTGAGAAAGTCAAGGTCGATGACGAGCAGATCGGGCAGTATCTTGCCGGAGTAAGCCGCAAACTCGGATGGCTCTCGCAGGAAGATCTTCTCAAGCGCGTGCTCTCGCTGGAGTTCAACCGTCTGCTCGACTACTACCGTGATGCCCCCAAAATCGATCTTATAGATGAGAAACCGCGTAAGGAGCGTGAGGAACGCCGCACGCGCACGGATCACGACAAGGATCGCCGTACAGCCGAAAAAGGCATGGCACGCATCTACGTCAATGCCGGTAAGGCTGAAGGTTTCTTTGCCGGCAACCTGATCGACATGCTGAACCATACGGTTGAAGGAAAGCGTGTGGATGTCGGGCGTATAGACCTTATGCCCGGATATTCACTCTTCGATGTGCCCAAAGCAGATGCGCAGCGTGTCGTGAAAGGTCTGACCGGAGCTGACTTCGCCGGTAAACGTATATATAGTGAGATCGCCGAACCTGATAAGGATTACGCACGCGCATCCACCCGCAAGAAGAGTGCCGCCGAGAATGCCGCGGCTGAAGAAGAGACGACATACGATTACTTCATGCGCCGTGGACGCTCTGCATCCAGAAAACCGAAGGCAACATCGCGCTCTACAACCCGCAAACGCAAATAAAATAATAAAGCGAAACAAACACCTAAATACTGTCTATGAATATTACCGTTCATCCACATATTGCGGCAATTTTGCTCACTGTGGCTGGTGTCCTGGGAGTCTCGGAAAGTGCTGAGGCAAGGATCACTGCGGCATCAGCCTTTGCCGAAGCCCCCAAATCCGTTCTGCCGTTGCTCGACAACAACACGCGCCTCGATATGGTGGATTACTTCAATAGTGGAATGTCGACTGCGTCAACCAATAATTTCGGTGGTAAGTCAAGAGTGACCGATCTTTCCGATATGCGGTTGCGCGCCGAGATGACCGACGCATCCACCTATGAGTTCGATCTTCTCCCGGCATCCTCTGGCGATACATTGATAGCTGTCATATCCACTGTCGCCACACCGGCGCCCGACAGCCGCCTGAGTGTCTATTCATCCGACTATTCCGATAATCTTACATCGGCAGTATTCAGTCGTCCGACTCTTGACGAATGGCTCACGGCTCAGGGGAAATCAGATCGCTCTACCGTCGAGGCGTTTGTGCCGTTTTTGCTCATATCCTACAGTTATGACCCGTCGACACAGTTGCTCACGCTGACAAACAATACGCGTCGTTTCCTGACCGACGATGTCTACGATATGGTGTCGGCTGACCTGCTGACAGCGCTTACCTACCGTTGGGACGGCAAGAAATTTGTGAAGCAATGAGTGTCGCTGGCAGCCGGTCATTAACCCTCACACAGCTCAACCGCCGCATAACGCAGCAGCTCGCCGTACCCGCTCTGCGCGATGTGTGGGTCACGGCAGAAATAAGCGATTTCCGTCAGTCGGGCGGGCACCTTTATATGGAGCTGATTGAAAAGGATGAGCGCAGTGGTGCCACCGTGGCACGCTTGCGTGGAATCATCTGGGCAAATTCGGCGCCACGCGTTTGTGCGAAGTTCAATGCTTTCACTGGTCGACAGCTCGCTACCGGACTTAAAGTCATGCTCTGCGGCTCCGTCAACCACCATGCATCCTATGGGTTGTCGTTTGTCATTACCGACATAGATCCGGCATATACGCTCGGTGATATAGAACGTAGGCGCATAGAGATTCTCCGGAGGCTTGACGAAGAGGGTGTCGCATCTCTCAACCGCGAGCTCACATGGGCGGTTCCGGCATTGCGTGTGGCGGTGATTTCTGCACCGGGAGCTGCCGGTTATGGTGATTTCATGCATCAGTTGTTCAGCAACAACTCCGGGATCCGTTTCAATGTGCGCCTGTTTCCGGCGGTCATGCAGGGCGAAAACACCGCCCCTTCTGTAATAGCCGCCCTCAACGCTATCGCCTCGCAACTCGATGAATGGGATTGTGTGGTGATTATCCGTGGCGGAGGATCGACGAGCGATCTCGTGTCGTTCGACAATTACGATCTTGCTTCCAATGTCGCCCAGTTTCCACTGCCGGTAGTCGTTGGCATCGGGCATGAACGCGATGTCACTGTACTCGACTATGTGGCAAACATGCGGGTGAAGACACCTACCGCCGCGGCGGAATGGCTGATCTCGCAGGCTGAGGCTGAACTCGAGCACGTCCGCTCGCTCGCGCAATCCATATTGCGCGCAGCTACCGAGCGCCTCTCCGGCTCACACACTCAGCTCGCATACCTGCAGGGGCAGTTGCCGGTCGTGGCAACGGCTGCCGCAACGGCTGCCGCTACACGCCTGCAGCGGGCGGCATATTCGCTCGACGCAATAGCGTCCCGTTGCATCGCGCCACAGAAATCGCGTCTCGACGCATTCCGGCAGGCGATTGCGGTTGCTCTGTCGACCATAACCACGCGTCGCCGCGAGCGTCTTGACTCAATGCAGAGCCTGCTTGAGGCACTTTCGCCGGTTGCCACTATGCGTCGCGGCTACACGATAAGCCGCGTCGGCGGTCATGCCGTCACATCTGCATCGCAGCTGAAGTCGGGCATGTCGCTTGTCACGGCATTTTCCGACGGAGAGGTGACATCAACTGTCGAATGACCACAGAACGCCTGTCCCCCACTCTATTTTAAGCAATAATCATACCACCAATCAATATTCATACTCATGGAATTCCGTCCTGTTACCGAGTTGACATACAATCAGGCTGTCTCGGAGCTTGAGAACATCCTGCGCAACATGCAGAGCGATGCCTGCGATATTGACCATCTGACCGCGCTCACACGCCGTGCCACAGAATTGCTCGGCGAATGCCGCCGCCGTCTCACAGCCACTGACGAGGAACTCGCAAAAATCCTCGCCAATGTTGAGGCTGCGACCAATTGAGCACTTAATGAAGTTGGAAACTTATAAAATTCAGCGCGTTTAGCAAAAGTTAAATCGCATGGGCTGAATTGTTGCCCATATCATACCCTAAATTTGCTGCATGAACGATGACGAGCTCACGTTCATGCAGCATCTTTAATTTAAAATCCTACGCAAAATGGCAACAATCAACAGCTCTGACATCATCTTCGCAACAGTTATCCAACGCGGTCGCACCATCGCTTCCGTACGTCTCAGTGGCATGCGTACAGTCAACGACATAATCCGCTATCTGTCCGGTGTGGTCAAGAACACAGTGGGAATGATCACACTCAGCTTGCGCAACGGCACTCAGGGATGGCAGCAGGAGCGCAATGTTATGTTTGGTTCGCTGCGTCGTGCTGAAGCCGTACAGCTTTCACTCTTCTGATCTAAGAATTATTGATTGATCAAGGATCATTATTGGTCTGATACTTGACACACACTTTTTTGCCTGTCCAGACCATCGCCGGTGCGGTATGCGGTGGTCGGGACAGTTTGTTTTCTCAGGTCTTTGATACGGTCTGAAAGTCTGGGCGGAAATTTTATACCGAGCCGAATGCTCCGATTTGTTCTATTTCAATTTTTTTTCTACTTTTGCACTCAGATTCAGCCGAAGAGTCGGCTGCCTGAAAGAAAAGGTGTTATTTGAATTATCTTTTTTCGGTAAATTCTCGCAAAATCTACTGATTGTTAGAAAGATAATGACAAATAGCACCTGCATCGGATGCTTTATACCTACCCATAGCGGGTTCGATATAGCAAATCGGTGTGGGTGTTGTGTCATATCTCTAACAAAGGCAATGCGAGAAGCCTACCGGAAAGGTATGACGAATACAATCCCACACCTTTTCTGTATCTAATCGTAAACCGTTTCATCGGGATTGTGAAACGAGCAATCTGTTTTTTATGAAACACAAACTGAAACATCTACAGTCGCTGGCGGCTGTAGCTCTGTATGTCATCATGGGTCTGACTTTTACGAGCTGTAGCGATGACGACGAACCAACAGTAGATGACCTGACTAAAGTTATGGTCGGAGTTTGGACTCAGGATGGGGATGATGACATCCTTGTTATCAATGCGGATGGCACCGGAGAAGGGTATGATGACCTTATCGACTTTGAAGCACATGATGTTTACTATTTGATCGACTGGTCGTATAATGATGGTTACATAGAGATGTACCTTGCCGACCCCGATACGGGCAAAAAGTGGAGTGGCTATGATGAGCTGCAACCAATCTCTGTTTCTCAAAACAGAATCGAATGGAAACGCAAACGTATATATCATCCGAGCTACAACAAAGAGGAAATCGATTTTTGGACTTGGAAACGTTACACGAAATAACTATCTTCAAGGTTATAGTTTTCGTATCCCCTCTTTGTGTAACCCCCCTTAACAGACCCGTGGTGAACGAGTCTGTGAGACAATAGCGTGTCGGTGGAGCGCAGCGAGACCACACGGTTGATAGAGAAAAAGCATTGTAAGCCCCCCTGACGAAGGGGTCGCGAGAGATCCCTCCATCATCTCGCGACCTCCTCGCCGGAGGTTTTTTTGTTTGGGGAGACATCTCTTTACGCGTGGTCTCGTTGCGCCCCACCGACAAGCTATTAGCCTGTCACCCGCTCGCCGCGGGTGAATAGACGGAAATTTTATATGCGTAATAATTTTCAATACTTGCCTAAAACATTTAAATTTGCCGAAAAATAAGAAATCTTATGACCGATCATATACATAATGCCGAAGATATAAAAAGCAGCGACAACGCCCGTACAAACCGTGAATTTGAGTCTGCGCTTGCCGCATGTCGCGATATATTCCGTAGAAAATTAAACGATTATGGTGCTTCATGGCGTATAATGCGCCCGGAATCGGTCACAGACCAGATATTCATAAAGGCAAAACGCATACGTTCGCTTGAGACCAAACGCTGTGCTATGGTCGATGAAGGCATTCTCCCTGAGTTCATGGCGATTGTCAACTATGGTCTGGTCGGTATCATACAATTGGAGCTCGGGGCTGCCGACACCACCGATATTCCATCCGACCGTGCGATGGAGCTGTATGATCGTCAGGCACGTCGCGCGCGCGATCTGATGATAGCCAAAAATCATGACTACGACGAGGCGTGGCGCGGCATGCGCGTCAACTCTTACACCGACATGATCCTCACAAAGATAAACCGCACAAAGCAGATTGAGGATCACGACGGGCATACTGAGGTGTCGGAAGGTATAGATGCCAACTACCTTGATATGGTCAACTACGCCGTGTTTGCAATAATCAAACTCACTTCCGATGCTGTCAAGGCTGACTGAGAGTGAACGGTGGAAACGGATACTTCCGTTGATCGTCTGGGTATTGCGCATTGTCGTCGGAGCTACATTTATAATAAGTGGCTTTGCAAAAGCCCACGACCCTTGGGGCTTCATCTTCAAGATTGAGGAATATCTGCGTCTATGGGACATGATGCAGCCCCGCTCCCTCGTGCTTAGCGCCGCTACCCTCATATCATCAGTCGAGTTCCTTCTCGGCTGCATGCTTCTTCTCGGCTGCTACAGGCGCAGTGCCGTCTGGCTCATGCTTGCCATGATGGCAGTGATGTTGCCTCTCACCGGATATATATATATAGCCGATCCTGTATCGGACTGTGGCTGTTTCGGCGATTTCATGCACATAAGCAATGGGGCAACATTCTTCAAGAATATACTCATCACTGCCGCATTGGCATTTCTTGCTGTCTATAACAGCCGTGTGTCAGGTCTCTTCGGAGCCTATGTCCAGTGGCTGGTAGTTGTCATTACATCCGCCTACATACTGCTTGTGTCGTTCATCGGATATAATCTTCAGCCGCTTGTTGATTTCCGCTCTTTCCCTGTCGGACGTTCACTTGTCGAAGACGATAGCGATGATTCCGTAGCCGATGAGGAGATACTGTTCGTTTACGAACGCGATGGTGAGAAGCGCGAATTCCCCGTAACGGCGCTTCCCGACTCTACGTGGACATACGTGGAGCGCATAGAGCCGCGCAATGCATCTGCGTCCTCCCCTACCCAATTCGTAGTGCTCGATGGCAACGATGATGTGACCGCATCTGTCGTGGCGCCCGAAGGCGAGGAGATTCTGGCTATAATACCTGAATACGACCGTGCCGACGTATCCTATACCTACCTGCTCAATGAACTCAACGCATACATGGCATATCGTGGCGGTAGCATGGCGGCAATTATCGCGGGAGGTAAGGATGATGTTGCCGACTGGACTGATCTGTCGATGGCTGATTACCCAGTATATGCAGCAGAGGGAACCATGCTGAAGGAACTTGTGCGTGGCACAATGGCTCTTGTCGGGCTGCGCGATGGCAAGATCCTTTGGAAGCGTACCGCAGCGTCGGTCGATCCTGATATCTTTGAAACTCCGGATACATTCCCTGAATTTGAAACGCTCGATTTCGACGGTCCGCGCACCGCACGCAATTTCACGCTGATACTGATAAGCGTCCTTGCTGTCCTGTTCCTGCTCGACCGGAGCGGCAGGCTTCTGCGTTGGAGGCATAAAATTAAGGAAATACAGCGCACGCACCGGAAAAATTGATTATATTTGCACTCTGAAAAGCACCGCATAACCGGTGCCCGACATTAACAATCATCAACTTAACAATATACGAACAATGAGAAAAAACATCGTCGCAGGCAACTGGAAGATGAACACCACCCTCGAGGAAGGTGTTGGACTGGCAAAGGACGTCAACGAAGCCCTCAAAGGCGTTGAGGCAAATTGTGATGTGATCATCTGTGTGCCCTTCACACACCTCGCATCTGTCAATGCCGTTATCGATCCCGCCCGTCTCGGACTCGGAGCTGAGAACTGTGCTGACCACAAGTCCGGAGCATACACCGGCGAAGTGAGCGCGGCTATGGTAGCATCTACCGGTGCTAAATACGTCATCCTCGGTCACTCGGAGCGCCGCCAGTACTATGGCGAGACAGCCGAGACTCTCCGCGAGAAAGTGGCACTTGCCCTCGACAACAATCTCACTCCCATTTTCTGCATCGGCGAAGTGCTCGAGCAGCGTGAGAACGGCTCATACCTCGACGTGGTTAAGTCACAGATCGAGGACGCTCTCTTCGGACTCTCAGCAGCTGAGTTCTCAAAACTCATTCTCGCCTACGAGCCTGTATGGGCTATCGGAACCGGCAAGACCGCTACCGACGACCAGGCACAGGAAATGCACGCATTCATCCGCAGCACGATCGCTAAGAAGTATGGTGAGGAAGTTGCCAACAACACAAGCATCCTTTACGGTGGCAGCTGCAAGCCCTCAAATGCAAAGGCTCTCTTCGCGAAGCCCGACGTTGACGGAGGTCTCATCGGTGGCGCATCGCTCGACGCTGAATCATTCATGGGCATCGTAACCGCTTTCTGAACGGTGAACTGACGAATTTACCCAATCAAAACACGACCACAAAAATATTTTTCGTATTTTTGTGGTCTGTTTTTTACTAAAATTACGCTATGCCCTACATACGCTTCACATTCACGTTAATAATTGCCGCTATCGGTTTCACCGCTGGTGCGCAGACCTCAGCAGTCAGCGATACCACCGGCATAGTAGGTCATATCACAGCTGATGGTGTAAACACCATTAAGCAGCCCGAAGCATTGGCGCGCTTACTGAATAATAGCTCGGTGACCAACCATGAGACTGTACAGCAGGATGAGGAGACTGCCTCAGCGGAAAGCAATGCTACTTCGGCAACACCGGCACACACACGTATCGCCGGCTACCGCGTGCAGGTATTCTCCGACAACAACGCTTCTACCGCAAGAAATGAAGCCAGGGCAAAATCACGCAACATAAGCGAGCGTTTTCCTGAAATGCGCACGTATGTCAGCTATACATCACCCTACTGGCGTCTGAAAGTGGGTGATTTCCGCACGAAGCGCGAAGCCGACGATGCCGCCGAGGAAATACGCCGGGCATTCCCGTCATATGCAAAGGAGATAAGGGTTGTGCGCGACCGCATAAATCTGACAAACTGACCGCCAATAAAATGGATCAGATAGAATATCCAGAACAGACAATCCGGCAGATAGCCGGTCATCTCGAACAAATCATAACTCTCCTTGGTGAGGATCCTACGCGCGAGGGTCTGCTGAAAACACCGCAGCGCGCAGCAAAAGCACTATATTACGCCACACAAGGCTATCGCGAGAATCTTGCCGATGTGGTTGGCGATGCCGTTTTCTCATGTCCGGGCGACCAGATGATCACCGTACGCGACATTGAGTACTATTCATTTTGCGAACATCACATACTCCCCTTCTTCGGACGCGTTAGCATCGGGTACATACCCAAAGGACGAATGATCGGGCTCAGTAAGCTCGCACGCATAGTCAATCTGTATGCACGTCGTCTGCAGGTACAGGAGCGCCTCACTCATGAGATCTGCCGTGCAGTGGAGAAAGCTGTTGGCGCGCGTGGAGTCATAGTCACTATTACCGGAGAGCATTTATGCATGAAGATGCGTGGAGTCGAGAAACAGGATTCATCTACTACTACTTTGTCTACATGTGGTGTATTCACAACCGATGCCACACTCCGTCAGGAATTCCTTCAGTCAATCAAGATATAATAACCCCAAACCCTACATAGATATGTTAAGACTCAATTGTTTCATACAGGTGTCGTCTGAGCACCGTCAGGAAGTACTCGAAGCAGCAAAACGTCTCACTGAGGCATCGCTTAAGCAGACTGGTTGCATAGCTTACGATGTTTTCGAAAGCGCAACCCGTCCGGATGTCCTCATGATTTGCGAGACATGGCTTGATCAGAACGCATTGGACGCTCACAGCGCGTCAGCTGAATTTGTCACCGAGGTCGGCAAAATGCGCTCTCTTGCACAAATGAAACTCGAGACGTTCTCTTTCTGAGACAATATTAGAACAAATAAAAAGCCGGTGTGTCAATCGAACTTTGACACACCGGCTTTTTTTATCTGTATAGAAGGGCGTTAACGTACAAGAGTCCGTTCTATCCAACGGAATAGATCGTCAAGATTGTAATCCCCTGAATGCGGTCGGTTCCAGGGAAGGAAAAAGTCTACGTTCTTCCCTGTATTCATCAGTCGTGTTGCAAGATTCACAGGCACAAGGAATGAAGTGTCACGATCCTTTGCACCATGTCTTATATACCAGTTTGCGGCGACTGTCGACTTGTCCGTACCGATATAATTCATCGGATTCATTATCGCTACTCTTTTTACCATATCCTCTCCAAGTGTAGCCGACGGATCATCAAGTCGGTGACGTAGGCTGAAGTCTGTGAAGTTTGCCGGGGCACCATCCTGATTACCGAACACTTTGTTCTCTGGAGAAGGCATATCAATCAGCACACCCATCTGGTCAAATGCCGGAGGGGTCTTGAGTGGAGTCACCGATGCTACATAGCTCAGATATCTGTCAAGGTCAAGCGATGTGACAAAATCTGAGGAACGGTTGAATCGAGGTGCATTGCCGGGACCGAATGAAGGAGCTCCCCTTCCGTCAGCAAACGGCATGTCACCATCATTTCGTGATGGTCTGCCACCCATCGGTCCATCACCCATTGGACCTTTTCTATCCTGATATAAAGTGAATCCTATAGTATCCGGAATCTCACAACCTTCCTGCAACGCACGGTGAGCTGATTCCATAAGGAACCCCTTAAGGTAATCTTTGTAATTGTCTGCCGTGATCAATGCACCATCTCTATCCCTTAATCCGAGAGAGTTTATGTAGGCGGGACATTCCGTGGCAAGTTCTTCCGATATCTCTATTTGCCGATCATCAAGATGTCGCACGCCACGGTTCGTGCATCCGTAGAGCCATTCATATTCCATATCGGCATGATTAAGATCCGTGATCGGGCAATAGCATATTGATGCGTATACATCATCACGCACATCGGCAGCACCCATTCTCTTCAGGTATGGCTCATATTCCGGGGCGTTGCCAGTAGCTCCCAGGAGTGCCGACATGGCTCCGCCTGCACTTGTGCCATCCGAGACTATCAGCTCGGAATTGCCAGGAATGAGTTCGTCATTATAACGTAGGTATCGCACGGCAGCCTTCAGGTCAAGTAAACCATTGGGAGCCGTCCCTGTATATACGTTTTTTCCATCGCGTACGACAGTCGAATTTGAACCTCTTGACCCGGGGATACACACCACGTAACCCTCTTTAAGCGCACGCCCTGTGGCATCGGTAGCTGATGGCGCTTTCGCGGTCGACGCCGCATATCCGCCAATATATGTCCGCAGAAGTATCGGCACATCACTTTTCTCAGTCATACGCTCAGGAACGTATATATTGAGTGTCTGATACGTAGAGTCTTCCACATTGGTGACATAATATATGCCTTCGTACGCTTTGTACGTTACTTTCTCCCCGTCAGGCATAGTAAGTGTCTGTATGGTGAAGTCGTTGGGATTAAATTGTAGAGCGTTCTTCTGTGCGCTTACCGTCATTGCTCCGGATGCGGCTAATAAAGAAATAGCCAGTATCTTGTTATTCATTATTTACTTAGTTTTTCAATTACATCATTCATATTCTCAGTGAAAGATATTGTGCGCGAGGCTGTCTCTTGCGGACCATGCGGATACTCGGCATTCAGACGTATAAGCGTTGCATGTGGGTTGTTGAACACAATCCGTTCAAACGGATATCGTATTATGGTGGGAGTGTTATATCCGATGCCGAGTTCAAGCAGCGCTACAGTTCCATTGTCAGCGTAGCGCTTCATGAACTCCTCGTAACGTTCGGCTGATTCATACCACGCTTCATCCTGCACGAAAAATTGATTCTTACGCACATGTACATCCATATTCCCTCCGCAGACTGGGCATTTGGGAATATATTTTGAGTCTACTGTGAGATCATGCGAATGCTTGACTATTTCCTTCACCACATCCTTGTCGGAATATAACTTCTGATGGCACCCGACAGCACATTGCATCTGTCCGTAGTCACCTTGTACTTCAAATATACGGGCAGGATCAAACCCAGCTTTGCGGAACTGGGCATCTACGTTTGTCGTTATTACGAAATAATTCTTCGTTTTTACCAGATCATACAGTTCTTTGTATAGTTCCATGGCATCTGGTCGGAACCTGATGAAATCTATATGGCGCGCCCAGCGTGCCCAACGTTCCTCCTCCGTTTTGAATTCATGGAAACTCGACGAATATAGATCCGGGAATCCATATTTTTCAATATAGTCGGCAAATTCTTTTCGGAATTCAGGACCGGAGTAGTCCAGTCCGGCTGCTGCCGATAGTCCTGCACCGGCACCCACCACAACTGCATCAGCATCCTTGAGACGCATCTTTGCCGCTTTTATTCTCTCTTCAAAATCATTCATATCCCAGTAGTCGCTTATATAATGAATAATCCACGTCTTTGAACACATCAAAGACTATTGCCTGTAACGTGGAATCAGGGTGTGTATCGACGAAATCCAAAACCGTAGATACTGCAATCTCCGCCGCGTCGGAATTTGGGAAACGGAATTCACCTGTCGATATGCAGCAGAAAGCTAAAGAGGTCAGCCGCTTTTCTATGGCAAGCTCAAGACAGCTTCTGTAGCAATCTGCAAGCAACCGACAATCCTGTTCTGTCGGACGGTCACCATACACAATCGGACCTACGGTATGGATTACCCAATTAGCCGGTAGGTTGTATCCACGTGTGATCTTGGCTGAGCCGGTCGGCTCGGCATGTCCTTGTGCATTCATTATATCTGCACACTCCTGCCGCAGCTCCATGCCCGCCGCTGAGTGGATGGCATTATCGATACATCTGTGCATCGGCACGAAGCAACCGAGCATCTGTGAATTGGCGGCATTGACTATCGCATCCACTTTCAGACGGGTTATGTCACCCTGCCATAATCTCAGCATCGGTGCTCGTGGTGACGGTTTGATAGAATCAAGCGTTACCACTCCCTTCTCTTCCCTCTGTACGGCAAGTTCGTCGTCCTGCATCTGCAACGTTTCTGCCGGCAATGGTTCCGGCTGCCGCACATTCATGAGCGATCGCAGCAGATCCCGTTTTCCTGCTATTGTTTCCGGAATAGCGATATGGGCATACTCAGGACGCTCCATAAGGAGTGCCCTGAGCAATGCGTCAAGTCGTTCTTTTTCAGAAGTCATAGTGAACTAATGTCGGTGGATTTGTGCGTAGATCGAAATAATCAGCCGATTCTGCCGGAAGTCTGAGATACACCAGGTCCGTGTATGATTTATACAGATGGGGCAATACAGGATTAGTGTCGAAAATCTCGCGCTGGATCTCATCAGGTATGTCGAAATCTATCTTGCCGGATACACGTGCGAATGAAGCCCCTTTTAGATCAAGGATCGCAACGTTTGGATTTTTGCGCAATTGCGCATACACCTCTTTCTTAGGTGAAGTTGCGAAGTAGATTGAATCACCATCGATTTTCATTATCTGGAAGATTCTGACATAGGGCTTGCCGTCGACTGATGTCGCGAAAGCTACATCCTTGTTCTGCTTGAAAATTTCATGAAGTTTTCCGTCCATGACTTTTGATCAGTAACCTATTGTGAAACGCTCGTTGTGATGTGCCGGCTCGGCAAGCTCGTCAACCATAGCCTTGGCATAATCCTCTACAGATATGAAACTGTTACCATCCTTGTCGAAAATCATATCATCCTTACCAAGGCGGTACACTCCGGTCCGTTTGCCGGGACCTTTCGCACCCATATCGCCAAGATTGCCTGCGGGCGAGAAAAATACCCAGTCAATACCCTTTTCAGGAATAAGGGTGTTCAGATAAAACTCTCCGAGTGATTTCACACCCGGGAGCCACTCGGCTGGCAGAGTTCCGGTATCAACAAGACGCACGCCGGGTTTTACGAACAATGTACCTGCACCGCCGACGATAAGCAAGCGTTTTACTCCGGCTGCTTTTGCAGCGCGTAGTATCTTTGGGTAGTTCGTCAGAGTTTCCTCGTATATATTGGGATTAGCCCATCCGGGGTTATACGCGCTTATCACATTTTCAAACCCCTTGAGATCTGTTTCAAGCGAATGCTCATCAGAGACATCAACTTTTTTTACTGTGAGTTGAGGACTCTGTATCTTGATTTTTTCAGGATGATTTACGAGAGCTTCCACCTGATACCCACGGTTCAGAAGCTCGTTAAGTATGGCGGAGCCTACAAATCCGCTCGCGCCTATTAAAGCTACTTTTTTATTCATATTCTTTACATTTTGTTTTTCAAAACACTGTATTTTCTATACCGTTAATATAACCAAAAGGTTTTCTGTCATTTTCCGCTGTCAAACTTATCATATAGGTGACATGGATGTTAGTAATGTTGATTCTCAGGTGTGTTGTGTTTGCAGTGCGATAAATCATTAACTCACATTAACACCCTCTGCAGGGATACTGTTTTATCGCTTTTACTTACCTTTGTGAAGTAATATTGATATACAAAACTCTATGGAACGTAATTTCAATAAAAACGAGCTTTATCCCGACTGCCCGATAAGGAATATACTCAACCGGATCAGCGACAAATGGACTTTGCTTGTCCTCTACACACTCAACGGACATGAATCCATGCGTTTTCGTGATATATCAGCCGAATTACCCGATATTTCGCAAAAAATGCTTGTGCTCACTTTGCGCACTCTTGAAACCGATGGCTTTGTCAGTCGCCGTGTGTATGCAGAGGTTCCACCACGTGTGGAGTACATGCTTACAGCAAGGGCGCATTCACTTTTCCCTATCATAAATCAGCTGATACAATGGGCTAAGGATCACATGGATGAGATATTGCTTGACCGCACAAAAGCTCTTTCAAGAAAAAGCGGTGCGTCGTGAGATTGACGCACCGCTTGGCTACATGTGGGAAGAACTATATGAAAAGTTAGTTTTGAGCGTACAATGACTCTGCGAGAGATTTGACGCCATCCTCGCCGGGCAGTTCCGGATATGCCTCAACCAGTGCTTCGGTAAACGATGTCGCATCAGGCTGTGAGCCGCGCAGTTCCTTGATCTTATTGAGATATGAGATACGGAACTGTACATCAGCAGCATTTGCCGGCTGACCATGACCACCGACAAAAACCGTAGCCCCTGTTAAAAGAATCTGCTCAAGCTCTGCGAGTCGGGCGTCAATACCTGCCATATTTGCGGCATAAAGGGAGTTTATATGTGATTTTTCAGGTGCCCAATGGGAGTATACGGCATCTTTTCCTATGAGGATGTCTGCCCCGGGGAAATCGTTTGAGGCACCCTTGTAAAAGGTGAAAGGCACACCGGCAAGAACTACTGTCGATCCGAAAGCCACCTCCTCGGTTTCGCCGGTGGGGAGCGGTTCTATAGCATCGCCATACTCTTCTGCGAAATGATTCATCATTCCGCTGTATTCCGGTCCTTTCACAACTTCCGGCATTCCTTCCGGCATTATTATCTTTTCTGCACCGGTATTGCCGAGATGGAAATCGGCGATACGGTGTGCCACGGGCTTGTCGAGCTTAGCTACGTAACCGTCAAATTCCGTAGCGTTAACCTTGAAGAGGGGTTGTTCGAGCGTGACGAGCGAGTCTTCACCCTCGATGATGAAACTTGCGTCGCCCATTTGATCTTCTGTCAGATAGATATGAAGTTTGTAACCGTTGAGATCACGGACTTCGAAGTGGCCTGCGGCAACAGTGTCTGCAACCGTTTCCTGTGCAACTTCACCCTCGTGGTTATCAGCCTTCTGCTGTGTACAGCCCGCAATAGCGAGCACACCTAATGTAAATACAACTGTTTTTTTCATAATTTGATTGAATTTGCAGCAAAATTAGTATTGCAAATACTGCAAATCAATACGTTACCATTAGTATAATTACTATCATACATGTTAGTGATGCTGAATATGAATGCATTAGCCTGTGTTAAAATTTGTTGAGTTATAATGCTCGATTCTCATAATTCTTATTGTAAAATGCCATCCATCCATTTAATTTGTCAATTGGATTCAAATTGCTACTTTTGCATCATTATTACATGCAGAAATGACCGACGAATTTTCATCCACTCTCCTCGAAGGAGCCGTCAGAGAGCTGTCCAGACTCCCAGGTGTGGGACGTAAGACCGCCCTCCGGCTGGCATTGCATTTACTGCGTCGCGATGAAGCGGATGCAGTGGCACTCGGGGAAGCAATTATAGAAATGCGGCGTGGAATAACGTACTGTAGCGTCTGCCATAATATTTCCGAGACCGAGTTGTGTCCTATATGTGCCTCCCCTGCGCGCGACTCCTCAACCGTATGCGTAGTGGAAAATGTCCGCGACGTGATGAGCTTCGAGAACACCGGACAGTTTACAGGGCTTTATCATGTTCTTGGAGGAGTTATCTCTCCTATGGATGGCGTCGGACCCGATTCACTTGAGATCGATTCGCTCGTGGCACGCGTGGTAGAGGGTGGAATCCGCGAGGTCATACTCGCCTTGGGAGCCACCATGGAAGGAGATACCACCAATTTCTACATATTCCGTAAACTCGCGCAGTTTCCTGACGTCAAGGTGACCCAATTGGCACGCGGTGTCGCCGTCGGCAATGAGATTGAATATACCGATGAACTCACCCTCGGCAGATCTCTCCTTCAACGCACACCATTCACCGACTCTTTCAGCAGATGAACGCCACTCCCCTACTTTCAGATGCGCGCATAACCCTCCGCGCTCCGGAGCCTGACGACCTTGAGCTGCTTTACGCCTGGGAGAATGACACTCGTCTATGGACCGTCGGTCGTGCAAACGCACCATACTCACGCTCGCAGCTCGCTGAATATATAAGCAATTACGATGCGGATATATACTCTCAGCGACAGCTACGTATGATTATCGTTGAGAATGCCACATCACAGCCTATAGGGGCTATCGACCTCTATGATTTCGATCCTTTAAACCTCCGCGCCGGCGTAGGAATCCTGGTGGACAGCAGCCATGGCAACAGCGGATTTGCCTCGGCTGCGATCTGTCTGCTTGAGCGCTATTGCAGCATGCGCCTCGGATTGCATCAGCTTTGGGCGGTTGTGCCTGATGATAATAGCGCATGTCTGGCACTGTTCCGTAAGGCTGGATATGTCACCTGCGGACACATGAAGTCCTGGATACGCTGCGGCAGATCATACACTTCCGCGCTTATGTTTCAACACATGCTCCCTTGAAACGCATCTGCCTGCACGATGTGCGGAGAAAAATGCGTAACTTTGCCGGATGAATTACTACTTGATGCAGATAAGTCTTGCCGGATGGTGTGCTTTCGGCACCGCCTTTGCCGCTGTATTATACCTCCTGATATTCATGTTGCCGAGGATATTGAGAGTCGTACACCGCGCTGATCTCGACAATGAGGAACAGGAGGTACCACAGAACGGCCTCCCTCCCTTATCAGTGATTGTCTATGCCGAGACCGGGGCTTCCGGACTTCGTCGGCTGATTCCTCAGATTTTCAGCCAGGAATATGCGGCACCGGTCGAGGTTATTGTGGTCAACGATGAGAACAGCGAGGCTGCAGCCAACGTTGTCAACGAACTTCAGCTCACATATCCCGATCTTTATCTGACATTTAATCCCGGGCACTCCCGCAATCTCAGTCGCCGTAAGCTTGCCCTGACTATTGGTATCAAAGCCGCACATCATGATTGCCTGGTGCTTACATGCGGTAACTGTTCAATTAATTCACCGCTATGGCTTCGGTCAATCGCGCGTCATTTCGTCAACGGATGTGATATGGTTATCGGATATGCCACACTTCTCAATGACTCCGGAAATGATACCGGGAAAGCGCGTCGGCGTCGAGCCTTCGACCGCCTGTTTACATCCGTACGATGGTTATCCTCGGCGATTGCGGGCAAGGTGGCACGTGGTACCGGTTACAATCTCGCATATACGAGGCAGTTGTTTTTCAGCCATAAGGGATTTGCCAATTCACTCGGACTGTATGCCGGAGATGATGACGTTTTCGTAGCCGAACTTGCCTCTACCGCAAATTGCGCCGTCGAGCTTTCCGGCGAATCCATTGTAGAGGTTCACGATTACGATCCCGTCTATCAGCAGCGCATGGATTCGATAAGCCGTGTATTCACCTCCCGCTTCCTACCGCAGGGAGGATTCCGGCTGTTCGGCAGTTTTAGTTTTGCCTGGTGGATATGGCTTGCGGCATCTGCTGCGACAGTAGGGTTCACTCTCCCCAGCTTTATAGGCATAATAGCTGTGGCTGTTCTTGCTGCGCTGCTGATTATCCCTATTGTCTGGGCATGGCGCCGGGCGGCACGCACTCTGCACATCCGTCAGCTCATGCTCACTATTCCGTTCCTGTCATTGTGGCATCCGCTTTATACCCTCCGTTACCGGCTCCGCAGCCGTAAGGATTGCCGCGACTACTGTTGGAGCGGACTCGGATAACTATTATTCGCCCGATCTGCTTTATTTGCCATATTTGCTCTATTAGCCCTATTTTTGCTCCTCCCCCTATCATCTGATCTCCTCAACTTCCCCTCGTTCCCATAATATCAATATAAAAAAGTGTGGATGCACTAACAAAAGCCATCCACACTTTTTACTATGTGAGAATGAGTCAATGACTCACATATCATTTCATCTCAAGGACAAGCGTACCCCCAGCCATTATTTCATCATGCGTCACATACATCCGGTCAAGTTTCTTGCCGTTCAGTGTCGCAGAGTTTATAGTGGTCTTCTCGGGAGCACCCGGTGCCTCCACGACAAACTTTCCACCGGGCACTGCAATCTCAGCGCGCTCGAAATATGGTGCGCCGAACCAGTACCTTCCGCTCGCTGGCTCAACTTGATAGAAACCGAGCGATGACAACACGAACCATGCCGACATCTGTCCTGCATCCTCGTTGCCGCAAAGACCGTCAGGACGGTCAGTGTACAGTTCGCTGAGCACTTTGTTCACAAGCTCTCCTGCCCTCTCCTGCTTTCCAAGCATCGTGTAGAAATAGATCACATGATGGTCTGGCTCGTTGCCATGCACATATTGACCGATCATGCCTGTTATATCAGGCGAAGCGTCACCAGTCAGCTTTGATTCGGCGGTGAATAATGTGTCAAGACGTGCCAGGGTCGCTTCCTCGCTGCCGTATGCCTCTATTATACCCTTTAGATCATGAGGAGCAAGCCAGGTGTATTGCCATGCGTTCCCTTCGCAGTAGTCATCCACACGGTGGGTTGTACTGTACGGATCGAACGGTATACGGAAATTACCCTTGCTGTCGAGTCCGCGCACGAAAAGAGTGGATTCGTCGAAGAAATTGCGCCACGAATGGCTGCGCGTGTCAAACTCTGCTGCTGTCACTGAGTCACCGAGTGTGCGCGCTGCTGCCGCTATCGCGCCGTCGGCGACTGCATATTCCATATCGTAGGCAACCGCCTCTGTCATCAGATTACATGGTATATATCCGTACTTCTGACGCAGCGCTCCGCCACGTGCCGTATCATTCGCCGTAGCTATCATTGCTTTCAGTGCCCGCTCTGCATCAACCCCCGGCAGACGTTTTGCGGCAGCATCGGCAACCGCGATTATGCCGGGATTTCCCACCATGCAGTCGGTCTCGTTGCCCCAGAGGTGCCATACCGGCAGACGTCCCTGGCGGTCATAGATATCAAGCATCGTATTCGCTATCTCACCGCTCCGCTCAGGATCGATCACGGTAAGCAGCGGCAGCTGCGCACGGTAAGTGTCCCAGAGCGACAGGATAGTATATTCCGGTTTCGTTCCGTAGTCATTGAATGTAGCCGGCAGGGTCATGGCATGATAGAGCGACGTGTAGAATTTCCGCAACTCCTTCTCATCGTTTGAGGTCACTTTCACGCGCCCGAGTTCTTTGTTCCAAGCCGCATCGGTAGCTTCTGCTGTGGCGTCGAAATCCCAACCAGGCAGTTCTGCGTCAAGATTGGCACGCGCCGCCTCGACTGAATTGGGCGAAATGGCTACTTTTAGCATCACTGTTCGGGCGGTATCTGATGGAGTGAGCTGGAATCGGGCGTAACGGTTCTCACGTCCGTGGCGGGTAAACTCCTCGAATGGCTCTGAAAATTCCGCCGCGAAGTATACCTTCTGATCCGCAGCCCACCCTGTCGAATGACGGTGGCCGGTTATGCGCGTATACCCCTCGGGAGTGATATCCACCGATGTCGGCGCATCCCAGCAACCGCCGTTCTGCAGGTCGAACACTATTGCGGCATTGTCCGAAGCCGGGAATGTATATCGGTGGAATCCTACGCGTGGCGTAGCGGTCAGTTCCGCGAGAATGCCATAGCGTTCAAGAGGTATGGAATAATAGCCGGCGCGGGTCACCTGTTCCGACCGCTTTCCATAGCTCCATAATCCACTCTCCGGATCGTCACTGTTGCCGCGTGAATAGGTAACCTCGCCGACCACAGGCATCACTGTGATATCAAAAAGATCCCCGATGCCGGTACCCGACAGATGCGTATGTGAGAAACCTATTATCGTACTGTCCGAATCATGGTAACCTGAAGTCCAGTCCCACGCCTGGGGAATCGATGTCGGACCGAGCTGCACCATACCGTAAGGAGCGTTTGCTCCCACAAACACATGCCCGTGCCCACCGCTCCCTATGGTCGGATCTACAAACTGTGTCAGCGATACGCTTTCCGATGCTTCTTCACTATTGCGGCATTGTCCCATCAGTAGGGATAAAGCCGCGGTCAACGCTGCGGCAATAACATGCCATGAATGTTGAGATAATTTCATTACTTATTAGCTTCTGACGAAAGTTTCATTCCGAGTCGTCCTGCATTCACCAGTTCATCATGGCTTATGCGGTATTTGTTGAGATTTTTGTCACCGAGGGTCATTGATTCGATGTAGATGTCATCGGGCGATGTCCGTTCGGCGTCGATGGTGAGGGTCTTGCCATTGGCAAGGTCGATCTCCACGCTGTCAAACACCGGTGAGGTCAGCGTATAATATGGCTCGCCGGGACAGTCAGGATAAAATCCCATCATGGAGAAGATTGCCCAACCCGACATTGTGCCGGTATCGTCGTTGCCCGGAATACCGTCAGGTTGTGAGGTGAAGTGCTTGCCGAGGAGGCGGTTTACTTCACGCTGGGTGCGCCACTCCTCCCCTTTGAAACGGCTGAACAGATAGGGATAAGCTATATCAGGTTCATTAGAGGGATCATAGAGGCCTTCGTCGAACACCATCTGGAGTTTGTCGACGAATTTACGTTTTCCACCCATGAGACGCGCAAGTCCTTCCACATCATGCGGAACGAAAAATGTATAGTTCCAGGCACTTCCCTCATGGAAACCGGGCACGTTCTCAAAGTTTTCGCCCTGTCGCGGATTGAACGGTGTGAGGAATGTTCCATCGGCATTAAGCGGACGGAGAGTGCCGCTCTCTTTGGAATAATAGTTCTTGTAACCGGCGGCACGCTTGCGCAATTCTTTGGCAAACTCCTTGTCACCGCGCTCCTCCGCGAGCCATGCGAGTGCATTGTCGGCTACATAATACTCTAATGCGTGGCTGACCGAATTGTCGCCCGACATATCGCCGGCGTATGCACCGAGCGGCACGTATCCTTTGGCAATATACGGATCTATGTCAGGACGCATCGGGTTCTGCGCGCCCGGAGTGGTGGCTGAACGTTTCATGGCGGCGTATGCTGAGTCTATGTCGAAATCGCGAAGACCCTTTCGCCAGGTATCTACTATGACAGGTATCGCCGGATCTCCCTCCATCGTGAATGTCTCACGTCCGTAAAGCTCCCACTTCGGAAGCCATCCCCATTCGTTAGCCATGCCGATCATAGAGCGGACCATATCGGTCTGACGTTCAGGATAGACAAGTGTCATCAGCTGGTGAAGATTGCGGTAAGTATCCCACAATGAGAATACTGTGTAGCGGGGTGTGTCCGAGTGCCCTGTTCCTGCATTCTCCATAAGAGGATATTCACCGTTTACATCCGAAAGGAGGTTTGGGTGTATCAAAGCATGATAAAGACCTGTATAGAACACCTTGCGCTGCTCTTCCGTGCCACCCTTTACCCTGATCTTCCCGAGATCCTCGTTCCAACGGTTGTGGGCGGCTGCACGGAGCTCATCGAACGTGAACGAAAGCTGTTCCTTATCGAGATTTTCGCGGGCATTCTCGGTAGAGACGAATGATACACCCATTCTCACCTCTACCTGTTCACCCGGTGCGAGCGAATCGTACGTGAACCAGTAGCCTATATCGTCGCCCGACAGCTCTCTGCCATAGCGGGTGTAGATCTTGTACTTTCCGGCATCAGCATCCCAGGCTGATTCTACTGTCATCGGGCGCTGCTTTTTCCAATATCCGCTTGCGCTCGGTTTTGCGCTGACACGCATAACGAAGTAAATCGGGAAAACAGCTTGCGCGTTATAGCAGAACGTGCCGAGCAGTTTAGAGCCTTCGATTTCTGTATCGCTGACGCGGCGCACTGTCGCACCGGTCTCATTTGTAAGACCCTCGCCAAGATTTATCAGTATGTTCCCCTTGCCCCCGGGAAAGGTATAGCGTTCAGCCGATGTGCGTTCGGTAGCCGTAACCTCTGTCAGCACATCATACTTTGTCAGCCTGTTTGAATAATATCCGGGGACGGCGGTCTCGGCTGTATATTCCGAACCGTATTTATGATAGTCCGGCTCCAAATCACCCGTGGTGGCAATGGTGAGCAGCGAGCCGAGCTCCGGACATCCTACACCGCTCAGGTTCACATGGGCATAGCCCGTGAAAAACTTGTTGTTGACTTCGTATGGCGTTGACCACCAGCGGGAATCCTTGTCGTAACGGTTGAGGTCAGAGCCCATTACGTTGAATGGTACTACTGACATCATCCCGTTCGGGACTATCGCCCCCGGATTGGTTGTGCCGTAATTAGTTGTACCTACAAAAGGATTTACCCATTGGGTATAGTCGGCAGCTGCACTTACAGGCGTGTTGGCGTATGCCAATGCAGCTCCTGCCACTAATAGGGAATGGTATATAGACATATCGGTATGATTATTTATACCACAAAGTTAGCGTTTTCATTCCACAATACCAAATGCCTGCCACCGCTTCTCAGCCCATACAAATCACAATCTATGTCATCGGTCAGGATATAACAGCGATTATTATATATCCAA
Source organism: uncultured Muribaculaceae bacterium (assembly GCA_910587425.1). Classification (GTDB taxonomy): domain Bacteria; phylum Bacteroidota; class Bacteroidia; order Bacteroidales; family Muribaculaceae; genus Paramuribaculum. Next base: position 17,596 of record CAJUKU010000004.1, on the reverse strand, counting down.
ACCACCATAATGCCAATTATTCTTCTTATCTTTGCGATAGGCTCTTATGCCTACCCGATAGCAATGCCTCACTACCGAGCAAAAATAATTGGCATCTCCCGTCATCGCCTCTCCACCGACGGCGATGGTGTGACCACGCTTGTCGCTTTCCACGGCTGTCCGCTCCGCTGCCGTTACTGCCTCAATCCACAATCGCTCGGCTACAGTAACCGTTTCAAGGAATACACTCCCCGGTCACTCTATGATGAAGTCAGGATTGATGAACTTTATTTTCTCGCCACTAACGGAGGCGTGACTTTCGGCGGTGGAGAACCTGCATTACGTCCTGATTTTATCCAACGTTTTCGGGAACTGTGTGGTTCATCATGGCGGCTGACATTGGAAACGTCCCTTAATGTGCCGCAAGAAAATATTGAGGCTCTACTCCCGATAATAGATTCTTGGATTATCGACATAAAGGATTTGGACGCGGATATTTACCGTCAATACACGGGAGAGGATAATTCGCGTGTGCTATCTAATCTACGCTTGATTGCCGAGGCAGATCGTCAGAAAGACTGCATAATACGGCTGCCGCTTATCCCTGACTACAATACCGATGCCGACCGTGAGGAAAGTCGTAAGGCTCTCTCCGCACTCGGCTACTCCAAATTCGATTTATTCACATATAAACGTTAATACAACATTCACATGGGATTAGATATCTATGCCGGGACATTGACCCAATACTATAGCCACAATTAGAAAAACAAGGTGCAGCAAATAGCTGAGGCTAATGGCAAAAAATGTGTAATGACAGATGGGCTTGGTAATGAAATAAAACCAGTAGAGGATAACGCGGAGATAATGGAGATTCGTGCCATTATATGTCAGTGGGCAGAAAAATTAGCCGCTGGTTTAGAACAAATAGGCGAACCTATGCCTCATCCGTTATGGGACGAGATAAATGAACGCGACTACTTCACTGACAAGCCGGATTGGATGGCTTTCGGTGCGTTGTTAATGTTTCTTGCTTGTCATATGCAAAATTATCCTCTGCCTGAATATGTTGAAAACCGTTGGTGCGCTTTTGATGATCCTATTGTCAAAAAAGGTAAGTCGAAAGCAAGTGATGTTTCGCTACTTTCCGATGTGACTCTGTGGTTACCAATTCCGAACGAATCAATCTTTGTTACAAATTTGCCGAACGGAGATGAAACTCATGTATCTACACTTCTATTGCTAAAACAAGAATTGGAAGAACTTAACAGTCAGACATGGAAAGCTGATGAATCGACGATTCTATCATGGAGGGATGATAAATATTATATCCCTGTAAATCGAAAAGAATCCAAACCTCTACTGGGTTTTCTGTTTCGTAAAAAACAAGGTGATAAATATAGAACAGAAGAATTGGCACAATGTGCTTTCTCCATTCTATATCAGGCAGTAAATTTTGCTATTGAGCAAAAAGTGCCTCTATTATTGGATTATTAAAGGCATGATTATGGCACGAGGAAAGCAAACCTGCAAGATATTGAAGGAGATTCGCAGGCAGATAGCCGAGGCGAATGACATAGAGTTTGTAACGTCGGAGTGTCGCTACAAGGGTGATTGTCTCGGAACGTGTCCCAAGTGCGAGGCCGAGGTGCGATATTTGGAGCAACAGCTACGCTCCCGTCAACTCATGGGTAAAGCCGTTGTGCTTGCTGGATTATCGGCCGGTATGATTACATTTTCAGGCTGCGGCAGTCCCTCAAGTCAGGCAGACGACAGTTATAGATTACAAGGTGAGCCTACGGAGTTGCTTGAGGGTGATGATGAATGGAATGTTGAAGGCGAATTGCCGGTGCAAGAAGTAATCGATTCAATTAGAGAAGCGGCGATGATGAAAGAGGGAGAGATAGCCAATATTTCTGATGTTATTGTTACGCAGGGTGAAATGCCGGATGAATTACCTAAAAATCCAGATGACAGGGATATTTATAACTGTGTTGAACAAATGCCTGAATTTCCGGGAGGTAATGTTGCGATGTTGAATTTTATTGCCAAAAACTTGAAATATCCCAAAGAACAGTTGGACGCTGGCATTCAAGGAAGAGTTGTCATAAAATTCTATGTTGACACCTTAGGTAATGTTTGTGAGCCAACGATTGTAAGAGGTAAGGACCCAGCATTAGATAGAGAGGCTATCCGTCTTGTCAAATCTTTTCCTCAATTTAGTCCTGGAACACTTAACGGTGAGAAAGTCAATGTATGGCTTACATTACCAATCGTTTTCAAACTACAAGCAGAATAAAAGCGAAAAATGTAACTTACATGATTGTTCCGATATACAAGCAGGATATTATTGTAGAAAAGAACATTCATGAGATTATTGATTTCATGGATAAGGCGACTTTTCGCCCTACATCAGCAGTGATAACACGAAGCAGTTTTGTAAAGGGCTTTGAGTTCAGAGGTTCGGTTTGGTCTAATGGTTTTTGTGTCATCCGTAATTCGGACTTACAATCATCTCTTGCACCCATGGCAAAAGCCTCAATATCTCCTGTAAATGAAAATAGCTGCGAGGTGCATCTTGAAATCGGCCCAAACATTCTCACAGTCATCTTTATGAGTCTGTTTGTAATAGGGATATTGGCGATTGGAGCAACTGTCATTTATGAGATTATAACTCACGGCATGTGTGGAGGCTCAGTGCTGATTATGACCGTTTTTATCTTGTTTGCAAGTGTGTTTTTCTTATTTCTTCGTTTTGGCTTCTACTCGAGATATAAGAAACTGAAAAGCCGAATGGTCGAATTGCTATCTTAAATAATATGAAGTCTGACAGCAAATTATACAGATTCTTTCTTGGCGAGAGAGGAACAAGAGGATTGCCAATTGTGGCTATCCTTATAGTTCTTGTACCTTTTTGGGTTTTCGGATTCTTTTTCAATAATAACAAACGAAAGAATTTGGCGAATAATCCGATTTCGACAAGAGTGGCAATCGAAGAAATTTATAGCGTCGGTAATAGTTGGTATATCGACTACCATCTGAATATTGATGGGATTAGTTATAAAGGTAGTGGAAGACGATTAAAAGGGTTGGCCGTTGGTGACACTATTGGGGTCATGTACCAAAAGGATAATCCCGCCAATAATATTACTGTATATGATTACTACGACCATGGCGATGATAAATGGCTTATTATCATAATTCTTTTGGCTACCGTTTTAGGAGTATATCGTTGGTCAAAAGTAGGAAAAACCAATAATACGATTGAAATACCACAAGATAGAAATGCCAAATGTCAAATATACCGAACTTCAAAGCATTACATCTTCCTGACGGTTTATTATAGTATTGCAAGCAAACCAATCTATTTTCTATCACATGATTGCGCTGATTCAGAATTTGAGAAAACTATGTTTGACTGTCTTGAAACCAGTGTTAAGGGAGAATAGAGGGATATGAAACCGTCGGAATTGATAAAGGCGATGAAGCAACTGTCATGGCGGCAACTGTATCTGAACTCCACCATGTGTCTTGTAGAATATAGCAGCAAAGAATATCTTGGAGAGAAATTGTCAATCGAAGTTGGCAAGAGGCGTAAAGATGGCCGAGGTTTTGATTGGGACAGCTGCCGTTCTCAGTCATTCGATATGAAAGAGACCGAGTGGCGACAAACAATAGGAATTATCCGAAACATTTTAGACCCGACAATCAATGAAACTGACTGATAAACGATTTTGGTTCGGTACAAAAACGACCTATTATACCTCTTTCATATTTGCATTAAAAGATGCCCTCCGGTTCTCAATATCATGGGTGTTGGCAATTTGTATAATGTTATTTTCAATCTGCCTATTTATTCAAATGAATAATGGAGATACAATATCCGGTCAGGTCATTACATTCGGATTACTCTTCATTCTCATTGTATTTGTTGTTTCAAACGGTATGTTTCTATATGACAATTGGCTTAAGCAATGTTACGTCATGCGAAAGACAAAGAAACTTCTACCAGATAGTTGTGTTATTTTGAATACAACGTATGACGATATAAACAAGCAATATCAGATAATGCTGGATTACTCAGGAAAGCAGTTTGTGGCAACAGTAAATTTCCCATTCTTTTATATAAGAGAAAAAGGAACGCGTGCTCTTGGAGCATTGAATATTAATTCACGTAAATTTTTTGCAAAGAATAAGTCGGCAATCGTGAATTATATGTCTTAATGAAATATTATATGGTACACTACGATAACCGATTTTGGCTATTATGGATTATCGGAGCAATTATGGCTGTTTCAGTCTGTTTATGCTCCTCGTGGAGTGAAGATACATTGCTCCTTGCTGTGGCATTTGCATTGTCGTTGATTGCCATAGCCATTATCCATAAGTTCCGAAACCGCACTGCATTATGCAATATTCTATTTTGGTTGGGATATAATGCCGTTCTAAGTTACGGACTACTATTCAAGAGCGAAGGTGGTGCGGGACTTACATGGTGGTTCTATCTGTTATTCCTTAACGCCCTGCAATTTATCACCTTGGCAATATATTCAACTGCCTTAGTTTATAGGAAGAAGAAACAAAAATGTTCATAATGGTAGGACTCCCACGCACAGGAAGTCCCGATTTTTGACCGCAAAGAAATCCCCGGCAAACCGGATATGGTTTCAAAAAATAATTGTACTTTTGTGGTTGTAAATTATCCGTAAGCCGGTGTGCAGTTCAAAAGCCGCACGCCCGCCATAAAAAACACTAACACATTAATAATATCCAAATATGGCAACAAAACCGTTCCAATACCAGGAAATGTTTCCCATGTCGCCCGACACCACGGAGTATTATCTCCTGACATCGGACTATGTGAAGACCGAAAACTGGAACGGCCACGAAATGCTCGTGGTCGATCCGGAAGCGCTGACTGTGCTTGCGCGTCAGGCTACACACGACAATGCTTTCATGCTCCGCCGCGAGCATAACGAGATGGTTGCTAAGATTCTCAGCGACCCGGAAGCAAGCGAGAATGACAAGTTTGTGGCATTGACCATGCTGCGCAACGCCGAAGTTGCCGCTAAAGGTCAGCTCCCCTTCTGTCAGGACACCGGCACAGCCATAATAATGGGTAAGAAAGGTCAGAATGTCTACACCGGTGGTGGCGACGAAGAACGTCTGTCGAAAGGTGTCTACACTACCTATACCGAGGATAATCTACGCTACTCGCAGAACGCCCCCCTCAACATGTACGATGAGGTCAACACCGGATGTAATCTTCCGGCTCAGATCGATCTGTACGCTGTCGATGGCAACGAGTACAAGTTCCTTTTCGTTGCTAAGGGCGGAGGCTCGGCAAACAAGACCTACCTCTATCAGGAAACCAAAGCGCTCATAAATCCGAAGACTCTGATCCCCTTCCTTGTGGATAAGATGAAGAGCCTTGGAACAGCCGCATGCCCCCCTTACCATATCGCTTTCGTTATTGGTGGCACTTCAGCAGAGATGAACCTCGCCACAGTCAAGAAGGCATCTGTAAAGTATTACGACAATCTTCCCACCAAGGGCAATGAGCTCGGTCACGCATTCCGTGATGTTGAGCTTGAGAAAGAGCTGCTGAAAGAGGCTCAGAAGATAGGATTGGGCGCACAGTTCGGAGGCAAATATTTCGCACACGACATCCGTGTGATCCGTCTCCCCCGTCACGGTGCATCCTGCCCCGTTGGTCTTGGTGTGAGCTGCTCTGCCGACCGTAACGTCAAGGCTAAGATCAACAGCCAGGGTCTGTGGATCGAAAAACTCGACTCCAACCCCGGCGAACTTATTCCTGAAAAATACCGCAAGGAGGGTGAGGGCGAAGTTGTCAAGATCGATCTCAACCGCCCGATGGAAGAAGTTCTCGCCGAGCTGTCAAAATATCCTGTTTCGACACGTCTCTCTCTGAACGGCACAATCATTGTAGGTCGCGATATCGCACATGCGAAGATTAAGGAGCGTCTCGACAAGGGCGAGCCTATGCCGCAGTATCTCAAGGATCACCCCATCTACTACGCCGGTCCGGCAAAGACACCCAAGGGACTTCCCTCAGGATCATTCGGTCCCACCACAGCAGGACGCATGGACTCGTATGTCGACCAGTTCCAGGCTGCCGGTGGCTCGATGGTGATGATAGCCAAGGGCAACCGCAGCAAGCAGGTTACCGACGCGTGTCATAAGCATGGCGGATTCTATCTCGGATCCATCGGCGGTCCCGCAGCTATCCTTGCCCAGAACAGCATCAAGAAAGTTGAGCTTCTCGAATATCCCGAGCTCGGCATGGAGGCTATTTGGAAAATAGAAGTCGAGGATTTCCCCGCATTCATACTCGTTGACAACAAGGGCAACGACTTCTTCACAGAAATCTCCAAGAAATGCGAGAGCTGCGCTCTTAAGAAATAAGCCGGAGCAATCCACAGCAACACTTGAATAAGATAAGAGCGGGTCGCCAATGTCGGTGACCCGCTCTATTTATTATCCGTTTTATGACTCAATGCGGCGACACAGCCGGACGCCCGATGCTCATGTAAGTGAAACCCTCCGCGCTGAGTTCCGCAGGATCATAGATATTACGTCCGTCAACAATCACATTGCCACGCATAGCCTTGCGCACAACGCCCCACGACGGTAGCCTGAACTGCTTCCACTCGGTCAGCAACGCAACGGCATCGGCATCATTGGCGGCGTCATACATATCTGACGCGTATTCCACCTTGTCGCCGAGACGTCTGCGGCACTCATCCATAGCTACCGGATCAAACACCCTTACAGTAGCTCCACCGTCCAGAAGCGCCTGTATGACACTCAGTGATGGCGCGAGTCGCATATCATCTGTCTCAGGCTTGAAAGAAAGCCCCCATATTGCCACACGTTTGCCGGAGAAGCCCCCTAATGCAGCACGGAGCTTATCTACCACAACCTGTTTCTGCGCATCGTTGACCTCCTCGACTGCCTCTATCACACGCATGCGGTAGCCATGCTCAAGCCCCGTACGCATCAACGCGCGCACATCCTTAGGGAAGCAAGAGCCACCGTACCCGCAGCCGGGATACAGAAATTTGCCACCTATTCGTGAATCCGCACCGATTGCCTTACGGACCATATTCACATCCGCACCTGTAAGCTCGCACAGGTTTGCGATATCGTTTATGAATGATATTCGTGTGGCGAGCATAGCGTTTGCGGCATACTTAGTCATCTCCGCCGACGGTATATCCATAAACATCACACGGAAATTATTCAGCAGGAACGGGCGGTAAAGTTTCTCCATCACGCGACGTGAACGCTCCCCTTCCACACCGATCACCACACGATCGGGCGACATGAAATCCTTTATTGCCGCACCCTCTTTCAGGAACTCAGGATTTGATGCGAGCTCGAAATCCACGCTTTCACCCCTGCGCTCAAGTTCCTCCTCAACAATTCTGCGGATTATAGCCGACGTGCCAACAGGGACAGTGCTTTTTGTCACCAGAATTGAAAAACGCTTGATATGCTGACCGAAAGTCCGGGCAACGCTACGCACTGCGCGAAGATCCGCGGAACCATCATCATCTGGCGGAGTGCCGACAGCGCAGAACACTGCCTCTACCGAATCTATCACTTCCGGCAGCGATGTCGAGAAGTGCAGACGCCCCGCACTCACATTCCGCTTCACCAGTTCTTCAAGTCCCGGCTCATAAATGGGAATCACGCCTCGACGCAGAGCCTCTATCTTCTCACTGTCAATGTCTATGCAAGTAACATTGGCACCGACCTCCGCGAAGCAAGCGCCCGAAACCAGACCCACATATCCCGTTCCAACAATCGCTATATTCATAATCAGTCAATCATATTCACTGGCGAAATTACTCAAAAGTCGGCAGATATGCCCGCTTTCAGCCGAAAATAATCGAATGAGAAACTTTAACGTAAATTCCCATTGCTCTTAGCAGCCTGTTAATTCATCCTTATAATAAGGATTGTACGGCAATATATTCGTAACTTTGTCTAAATGTATTTGGGAACGCCCGAATTATATAAAGTCCTCCCCGTAATACATCATTCCAAAGATAATAAACCGATGCAGGACTTCGCAGCCATAGATTTTGAAACCGCCAACGGACGCCGGTCGAGCGTCTGTAGCGTTGGCATTGTCATAGTGCGCGGCGGAAAGATAGTCGACCGCTTCTACCGTCTCATCCGCCCCACCCCAAACTATTACTCCTACTGGACCACTGCCGTGCACGGACTGACTCGTGCCGACACCGACAACCAGCCAACCTTCCCCGAGGTCTGGGAGCAGATCCGTGACCGGATTGCCGGTCTGCCATTAGTCGCTCACAACCGCCCGTTCGACGAAGGCTGTCTGAAATCCGTATTTGCCGAATACGGCATGGAATACCCCGGATACCGGTTTTACTGCACCCTCGCAGCCTCACGCCGATGTCTCCGGTTACCGAGCCACCAACTGCACATATCAGCCGCGGCATGCGGCTTTGATCTCACGGATCACCACAATGCACTTGCCGATGCCGAAGCATGCGCAGCTATTGCGCTGAAAATTTTGTAACTTTGCACCTGCAACACTAATATTAAACAATAGAGATAATCATGCTAACATCATTTATGAACCTCGGCGCAGGTGAGATCATACTTCTCGCCATTGTCATTCTTCTCTTTTTCGGTGCACGCCGTATTCCCGAACTAATGCGTGGCATTGGCAAAGGAGTCCGCAGTTTCCGCCAAGGCATGAACGATATTACTGAAGAGGTCAACCGACCGGATAATAACCCGACGAAAGCCGACGATTGACTTTTGGCGACTGACCGACATACGGCAAGCATGGACTTCTGGGGGCATCTCGACGCATTGCGCTCGGTGCTGCTGCGCTGCATCGCAATTGTATTATTGCTCGCGGTAGTATTGTTCAGCCGGATGACATGGATTTTTGATCATGTCATATTGGCGCCATGTAACCCCGGTTTTCCATTGTACGACCTGCTCGGACGCATAGAAGGGCTATCTTTATTTATGCCCGCAGGGATAAACGCTCAGTTAAGCGACATCCCGCTGATAAATATCCATCTCGCCTCGCAGTTTTTCATTCACATATCCACCTCTTTCTGGCTTGCCATTGTGCTCGCGTTCCCGTTCCTGCTTCAGCAGGTTTGGGGATTCGTCTCCCCGGGACTGTATGATGGAGAGAGGCGTGGAGCCGGTCGTGCTCTGCTTGGAGGCACGGCGATGTTCTATGCCGGCATTTTTGTCGGATATTTCCTCGTCTTTCCGCTCACGCTCCGTTTTCTGGCTGAGTATCAGGTAAGCGCATCCGTACCCAATCAGATAGCGCTTGATTCCTACATGGATAATTTCCTTGCGCTCGTGCTCATTATGGGAATCGTGTTCGAGCTGCCGGTGGTGGCATGGATGCTCGGCAGATGTGGTTTGCTTACGCGCAATATCTTCACCCGCTACCGCCGTCATGCCATTGTGGCTCTTCTTGCACTCGCGGCTGTGGTGACTCCGACAGGCGACCCGTTCACGCTTATGGTTGTCTTCCTTCCTGTTTACATGCTGTGGGAACTCAGCGCATTCCTCGTTCCCAAGGGTAATAGCTGCACCGACAGCCGCACGATCCTTACCCAACACTGATCAGGCAAACAGCGAACGGAAAGCCTCCTCGACTTTCGCCACCTCCGTAATCTCGATCTTTAGTTCCGAGCTGTCAAATCCCTTCACATTGCCTTTTGGCACGAGTATTCTCTCCATTCCGAGTTTCTCAGCTTCCGCTATGCGTTGCTCAATGCGGGTTACAGGTCTGATCTCACCGGTTAGTCCTACCTCTCCCGCCATGCACACACGCTTGCCCACAGCCATATCCACATTGCTCGACAGAATGGCGCATATCACCGCAAGATCGAGCGCCGGATCATTGACCTTCAGCCCACCCGCGATATTCAGAAACACATCTTTCTGGGCGAGTTTGAATCCCACACGCTTCTCAAGCACAGCAAGAAGCATATTCATCCTCTTGGCATCAAACCCGGTCACGGAGCGCTGCGGCGTACCGTAAGCAGCTGTACTCACAAGCGCCTGCACCTCAATCAGGAACGGACGCACACCTTCCATCGTTATCCCTATGGTTGTGCCCGAAAGCTCCTCACCTTGCTGTGACAACAGCATCTCCGACGGATTTGTGACCTCTCGCAGTCCCTGCCGCCTCATTTCGTATATGCCGAGTTCCGATGTGCTCCCGAAACGGTTCTTTATCGAGCGTAATATCCTGTACAGATAATGTCGGTCACCCTCAAACTGCAATACCGCGTCGACTATATGCTCAAGCACTTTCGGACCCGCTATGCTCCCCTCCTTGTTTATATGTCCTATAAGCAGCACCGGCACATCGCTCTCCTTCGCGAACCGCAGCAACGATGCCGCGCATTCGCGCACCTGACTGACGCTTCCGGCGGGCGAATCAAGATCGTCGGAAGCTATGGTCTGTATAGAGTCTATGATCACCAATCCCGGCTTGACATCCTCTATATGTGCGAATATGTTCGCAAGCGATGTCTCGCAGACAATATATACATTATCGCTCACGCGTCCCAGGCGGTCGGCACGCATGCGCAACTGCGTCGCACTCTCCTCCCCCGACACGTACAGTACTTTGCGCGATTTGATTGAAAGCGTGTTCTGCAGAACTAAAGTCGATTTACCGATACCAGGCTCACCGCCGATCAGCACCATTGAGCCGGGCACGAGTCCGCCTCCGAGCACTCGGTTCAGCTCACGGCTCGGCATCGTTATGCGCGGCAGCTCAGCGGTCTCTATTTCCGACACCCTCTGCGGACGTGTCCGTGAAACGATGCGGTTTCCTTGCGACCGTGTCTTCTTCACATCCGCCACATGCTCCTCGACCATGGTGTTCCACTCGCCGCATTGCGGACAGCGACCCTCCCATTTTGGAGCATCGGCGCCACATGAGCTGCACACCCATACTGTTTTCAGTTTTGCCATCTTCTTCTGAACTCTGAGACTATTATAGCCGTCGCCGACGCCACATTTAGCGACTCCGAGCATTCCGTATCCGGTGGGAATGAGGGAATGCGCAGTCTGTGCGTCAGGGTCGCTTCGACAACCTCCGTCATCCCATGTCCTTCGCTCCCCATTACGATCACACCGTTATTCTCTATCTGAGAGTTATACAGATCCGTTCCTCGGGGCGAAGTTCCGTATATCGGGGCGTCGCACTGTTTGAGAAAAGCAGCAAGATCTGTCCTGACGGCTTTGACACGTGAGATAGCCCCCATTGTAGCCATGACTGCTTTGGGTGAATATGGGTCAGCGCAATCCTGCGAACACACAACAATCCGGATTCCGAACCAGTCTGCCGTACGCATTATTGTGCCCAGATTGCCCGGATCCTGAATGCCATCGAGAGCCAGTATCAGTTGCCGCGAGGCTTCGGCAGGCGACACCGCCGTTTCTGGAATCCTGTACACGGCAATCACCTCCGGAGCTGTTGACAGATGTGACATCCTGTCGAAGTCGCGCCGTGGAGCGGTAATGATTCTCTCCCTCTCAATACCGGCTGTTTTCCCGGCATTGGATTCGAGCCATGCCGATGTGGCGAGAAGCCGCACCACCTCGAAATGCCCGAGCGTGTCGCTTACGCATTTTGTCCCTTCAGCCTTGAAAAGTCCCGACTCACGGCGCGTGCGCGCATCGTCAAGTGCCGATACCTCCTTTATGATTGCTTTCGTCAGTTCCATAACTGTTGCAAAATTAGCGGAAATTTCAAGAAATCTGCGTAACTTTGCAGCTTGAAATTCAAAAAAAATGTCACAGCTTACTGACGAAATAGCCCGCCGGCGCACGTTCGCGATAATTTCCCACCCTGACGCCGGTAAAACCACATTGACCGAGAAACTCTTGCTTTTCGGAGGCGCCATACATATCGCCGGTGCCGTTAAATCCAACAAGATCAAGAAAACAGCCACCAGCGACTGGATGGAGATCGAGAAGCAGCGCGGCATCTCGGTAGCCACATCCGTGATGGGTTTTGAATATGATGGATATAAGATCAACATCCTCGACACCCCTGGTCACCAGGATTTCGCAGAAGATACATACCGTACCCTCACCGCTGTCGATAGTGTGATAATTGTTGTCGATGTCGCTAAGGGTGTCGAGCAGCAGACACGTAAACTCATGGAGGTTTGCCGTATGCGCAACACTCCCGTTATCATATTCGTGAATAAACTCGACCGCGAGGGTCGCGATCCGTTCGATATCCTCGACGAGCTCGAGCAGGAACTTCACATCGCTGTGCGCCCTTTGAGCTGGCCTATAAATATAGGTGCCAAGTTCAAAGGTGTCTATAATATATTCGAGCGTTCGCTCGATCTTTTCACCCCCGACAAGCAGAAAGTCACCGAGCGCGTTGAGATCGATTCTCTGTCCGACCCGCGTATCGATCAGGCTGTCGGCGAGACCGATGCAGCGAAATTGCGCGAGGATCTTGAGCTTATAGAGGGCGTCTACCCCGAATTTGATGTCGACGATTATCTCTCAGGTAGTGTCGCTCCTGTATTCTTTGGCTCAGCGCTCAATACGTTCGGAGTCAAGGAACTTCTCGACTGTTTTGTGAAGATCGCACCGACTCCTCGTGCCGTCACGGCTGAGGAACGCACGGTCGAACCTGCCGAGGAGGCATTCAGCGGATTCGTGTTCAAGATCCACGCCAACATGGACCCCAACCACCGTTCATGTATCGCATTCGTCAAGGTCTGCTCCGGAAAATTCGAGCGCAATGCCCCCTACCGCCACATCCGGTCAGGTAAGACATTGAAATTCGCTGCCCCTACAGCATTTATGGCGCAGAAAAAGAGCATAGTCGACGAAGCATTCCCGGGCGACATTGTCGGCATACCCGATACTGGAAACTTCAAGATCGGCGATACACTCACCGAGTCCGAGACGCTCCATTTCAAGGGCCTCCCGAGTTTCTCGCCGGAGATGTTCAAATATATAGAGAACACCGACCCGATGAAATCCAAGCAGCTTGAGAAAGGAATTCAGCAGCTTATGGATGAAGGCGTGGCGCAGCTCTTCACCAACCAGTTCAACGGACGTAAGATCATCGGCACTGTAGGTCAGCTTCAGTTTGAGGTGATACAGTACAGGCTTTTGCACGAATATGGGGCGCAATGCCGTTGGGAACCCCTTTCGCTCTATAAGGCTTGTTGGATAGAAAGCGATGATCAGCAGGCATTGGAGGCATTCAAGCGTCGCAAACATCAGTTCATGGCTACCGACCGCGAGGGACGTGATGTCTTTCTTGCCGACTCCTCCTATGTCTTGCAGATGGCGCAGAGCGATTTCCCGAAAATCCGTTTCCATTTCTCAAGCGAATTTTAATCGAACCACACTACGAACGATTATATATAACGATGAAAGTATTGAAATTTGGCGGCACAAGCGTAGGCACAGTCGAAAGCCTGCGCTCCGTCAAGAAGATCGTCGAAGGGCGTCAGAAACCTACCATAATAGTGGTTTCCGCACTTGGCGGTGTGACAGATCTGCTCATTGCCACCGCGCGTGCTGCCGCAGCCGGAAAGAATGAGGAGTACATGGAATCGTACGCCACTATCGCGCGACGCCATCACGACGTTATCGAAGGTATTGTTCCCGTGCATCTGCAGGATGAATGCCGGATGCGTGTTGACGCTATGCTCGACGAACTTGGCAACATATTCAAGGGAGTAAGTCTGCTTGGTGAGGTGTCCTCCAGATCGCTCGACACTATAGTGAGCTATGGCGAGCGCCTGTCGAGCTTCATCATAAGCAAGATCATCAGCGGGGCGCGTCTTTTCGATTCCCGTCAGTTCATAAAGACCGTCAACCAATTCGGAAAGCACGTGCTCGACAATAATGCCACGCAGCCGTTGCTGCTCGCCGAGCTCGGACCGGCTGACTTTGATGTAGCTGTAGTCCCCGGATTCATAGCATCCGACTCTGCCACCGGCGATGTCACTAATCTCGGACGTGGTGGCAGCGACTACACGGCAGCTATTATCGCTGCCGCTCTCGATGCCGAGGAGCTCGAGATTTGGACCGATGTCGACGGATTCATGACGGCTGACCCGCGCGTCATCAGCAATACATACGTCATCGACCATCTGACATTTGTCGAGGCTATGGAGTTGTGCAACTTCGGCGCCAAAGTGGTATACCCGCCGACGATTTACCCGGTGTTCCACAAGAACATCCCCATACGCATCAAGAACACATTCAACCCTGATGCCCCGGGCACCCTTATCTCATCCAACCGTGAGGAGCAGGAGGCACGCACTGATGGTAAATCCATCAAAGGCATATCATCCATCAGCGACACCTGCCTGATTACCATTTCCGGTCTCGGCATGGTCGGTATTGTTGGTGTGAATGCACGAATCTTCAATGCACTCGCACGCGAGGGCGTGAGCGTATTCATGGTGTCGCAGGCGTCGAGTGAGAATACTACCTCGTTCGCCGTGCGCAATGAAGATGCCGATCTTGCACTCGATGCACTCCACCGCGAGTTCGCCACAGAACTCGAATCCGGTGAGTTCAACCCCATCCATGCGGAGCACAATCTCGCCACCGTCGCTATCGTCGGTGAGAACATGCGTCATGCCACCGGCGTAGCAGGTCGCCTGTTCAACACACTCGGACGCAACGGCATCAACGTGATCGCATGTGCCCAGGGAGCCTCCGAGACCAACATTTCGTTCGTAATCCGTCTTAAAGACCAGAAAAAAGCCCTGAATGTAATTCACGACAGTTTTTTTCTCTCTGACACCCAAGTGCTTAATCTTTTCATAATTGGAATTGGCAACATTGGGCGTCACCTGATCCAGCAGCTCGCCCAACAGCACGACAATCTCCTCCGTGATAAGGCTCTGGATCTTAAGGTTGTGGGCATTGCCAATTCCAGAAAAGCAATTTTTGACCGCGAGGGTCTCGACATCACCACTTACAGGGAGGCACTTGAGGATAGCGACACCGTTTCTTCACCCGAACTGATACGCGACCGTGTCATCGGCATGAACATATTCAACTCTGTTTTTGTCGATTGCACATCAAGTCCTGAGATTGCCGCACTCTACCCCGCTCTGCTTGAGCACAACATAAACATAGTGGCGGCAAACAAGATCGCGGCGTCAGGAAGCTACGATCTGTACGACCGTCTGAAGCGGCTTGCGCACTCCAAAGACGTTAAGTATCTTTTCGAGACCAATGTTGGCGCGGGACTGCCTATTATTAACACCATTAACTCACTGATCAATTCCGGCGACACGATCCTCCGGCTTGAGGCGGTGGTGTCAGGTACGTTGAATTTTATTTTCAATCTTCTCGGACCGAAGGCTTCATTCTCGCAGGCTATAGAGGCTGCACGGCGTGAGGGATACAGCGAGCCGGATCCACGTGTGGATCTGAGCGGTACCGATGTTATCCGTAAGCTCGTGATCCTTGCACGCGAGGCTGGCTATCGCATTGAGCAGGAAGATGTAAGTAGGCAGCCGTTGATTCCCGAGAAATACTTCTGCGGTACGGTCGATGAGTTCATGCAGACCATTCATGAGATGGATGCCGATTTCGAGCAGCGCCGGTGCGATGCCGAGAAGAGAGGCGAGCGTTTCCGGTATGTCGCGCGTCTCGACAATGGAGATGCTTCTGTGAGCCTTGAGAGTGTCGGCATGTCTCATCCGTTCTACAATCTTGCCGGAAGCAATAACGTCATAATGATCACCACCGAGCGCTACAAGGAATACCCCATGATTATAAAGGGTTATGGTGCCGGAGCTGATGTGACTGCGGCAGGAGTATTCGCCGACATTATCAGTATTGCGAACATACGCTGACGGCGTTACCGTCCTTGTTTGATCATGCCCGTTCTCCTAATCATAACGGATGGCATGGCGGATTGCTGCGGTTATGGATCGCCGACACCATTGCGTGAGGCTGATACACCATGCATGGATCGGTTGGCTTCAATCGGTGCATGCGGTCTTGTCGACACCTCAATGGCTGACGGCGAAGCACCGGGCAGCGATTTCGCCATATTATCACTGTTGGGCTACAATCCCCCACCCCGTCAGGCACGCGGAGCATTGGAGGCTATAGGAATCGGAGTCACACTTTCTGAACGTGATGTGGCATATAGATGCAATTTCATAGCTTCCGACGGATGTGGCATAGAAATCGAGAATCCTCAGTGGATTGATTCAGGAATTGTAAATCGGTTATGCTGCTGCATCAATAATGCGGTTGGAATGCCACACATGTATCCGATCGACAACTCCCATGCGGTATGTATATTTGATAAATCCTGTGGCAGAAATTATGCACGCGAATATGAGGCACGGGTGAAAGAAATTTTATCCAAGGATGTGCCTGACAATGTTGGAGTATACAGAGAAAAGTCACGGATCACCGGCATACGTCTATGGGGAGAATCTGATAAACCTGAATATTCTCGCTTTGATCGATGTCGTGCTGCCGTAGTTTGTGCTGTCCCCTTGGTTCGCGGTATCGCGGGCGCGATCGGCATGGATCTGATAGTGCCTGAAGGCGCTACCGGTGGTACCGACACCTGTTATCAGGCAAAGATTGAGGCTGCTCTCCATGCGCTCCGTTCAGGTTATGAATTCGTGCTGCTGCATGTCGAGGCTCCGGATGCTGCTTCACATGACAGAGATCGCCGACGTAAGATCGCGACCATTGAAGCCATAGACCGTCATATCGTTTCGCATGCTGTTGAATGGATCTCTGCGACTCCGGATGCAATTGTTGCCATGACCCCTGATCATGCTACGGATGTTCTGACCGGTAAACACAGCCCTGATCCGGTGCCTTTTGTCATAGCGGGTCGAAGTTCCATACCAGATAGCGTCTGTCACTTCGATGAGCTTTCAGCGCAGCAGGGCGCGTTCGGTCAGATAGAGGCACAGCGTTTCATGCAGCTGCTATTATCCAGCTCTGCCGGCTGATCCTGCAATACATAGAACCGTATCATAGTGTAAAGAATCCCGAGCACTGGAGTGAGCGACGGACGTGGATCCTCGCCGAGAATAAATTCGCGTGCCAATGCTGCCGAGATCGCATCACGCTCAGTGTGAGGGAGTGCCTTCACTGTCTTAAGCACCCGTGCCGAAAATATAACCGCCTTTTTCATAATCCTTTTTATATTAGTCTCTTTCCTATATTAGGTACTGTTCAAAGTAATCTTTGCACCGCAAATATACTCTCCGCACAGTGCCAAACCATTGCCCATCCACGTTAAATATCGTCATAGCTGTTTGTTGAGGCGGAGGTATGGCGCAGCCTACCTCCGATCAACCTGCTTACATAAGCAGATGCCCCGCCCTCCCTGAGTACGGGGCGGAGACATATTTCATCCTGAAAGGTGAAATTGTCTCCGTTGTAATCCCCTCTGTTATTAGCCCCATTTGCATTATTTGCCCTATCTCCCCTCAAATGGGGCGTTTCGCAGAGATATCTCCTCCCTGCCATCTTAACTTTGCTTCCGGTATTCGCACCGCGCATCGCGGAAAAGCGGATTGGTAGG
>CAJUKU010000003.1 GCA_910587425.1 uncultured Muribaculaceae bacterium | reverse complement strand
ATTCTTCATATTTAGCCATATCCAATTATATCGGTTTTCTATGCGTTGAGTTATCAGCTGCTTTAATATTATCGGCAGCCACATCTGCCGCCGATTTCCGTGTGAAATTAACCGCCACCGACAGTCTCGGTACACCGGAGCCTTACGCCACCGTACGCGTATTCACGCTTGCTGATTCCGTAAAACCTATAGTAACAGGAGTTACAAACGAAAAAGGAGCGTTCAACAATACTCTTCCGAAAGCCGGGGAGTACCGTCTCACGCTATATTCCATCGGCAAGACAACCGTGGAAAAGAAATTTGAAGTAAACCCAAGCGCACCGGTCAAAAACCTCGGTACACTCATACTGTATGATTCCGACAACACCCTCGGTGAGCTTGTCGTTGTAGCCACGAAACCGTTGGTGTCGCTCGAGGTGGACCGTATAGGTTACGATGTTCAGGCAGACGAGGAGTCAAAGACATCGATGCTCGACGAGATGCTGCGGAAAGTGCCGATGGTAAGCGTTGATCCCGACGGCACTATCAAGGTGAACGGTTCGACAGATTTCAAAATCTACAAGAACGGACGCCCAAACAATTCCTACAGCCGCAACGCGAAGGATATCTTCAAGGCTCTTCCGGCATCCATGATTGAAAAGATTGAAGTCATAACAGAGCCGGGAGCAAGAGAGGATGCCGAGGGAGTGAGTGCGATACTGAACATAGTCACCATGAAGAATACAGTGACAAAAGGTGCAATGGGAAATATATCACTCAGCTACAGGTATCCAAACAACGTGCCTAATCCCAACATCTGGCTATCGGCGCAGTATGATAAAGTGGCACTGTCGTTCTACGGGGGCATGAACAGCTGGGGACGACGGTCATCCAAAAACAAAAGCGAAAGCGAGACGATCTATGAACAGACCGGAAATGTCCAGACATCAGAATCAGAAAGCACAGGCAAGGGTAATTTCGGTTATTTCGGAGGAGAAGGCAGCTGGGAACCCGACACACTGAACCTCGTGACTTTTGAGATCGGTGGATTCTTCAGCAACCAGAAGAGCGACGGATTCGGAACCACACGCATGTTTGATGCCGCCGGAAATGAATTGTACCGATACTCGCAGCGCACCAACAGCGATCCCAACCGCTGGGCAGACATCAACGGCAGCCTCAATTATCAACGCAACACATCGCACAAGGGAGAGACACTTATCCTGTCATACCGCATTTCGAACTCCACTCGCCGGTTCGGTGCAGATGTCAGGTATGAGGATTGGACGGAACTCCCGGTGCCCTACACAGGAAGAATATCGGACAATAAGGAGAATGGCATCGAGCACACGTTGCAGTTTGACTGGACACGCCCGTTCGCCAATATCCATACAATCGACCTCGGTGCGAAATACATATACCGCGACAACCACAGCCGCGACAACCTGCAATACATAGACTACCGCGATGATTACAGCGAGTTCAAGCACACCACTCAGGTAGCCGCGCTGTTTGCCGACTACCGGCTGAACTTAGGCAAATTCGGCGCACGCGCCGGTCTGCGGTACGAATACTCGCATCTCGCCGCCAAATATCCCGATGGCTCGGAAAATCCTTTCTCATCCGATCTAAATGACTGGGTGCCGAACGTCGGGCTCATCTACAACCCCTCGCGACAGCACTCACTGAAACTGTCATTCGGCTCACGCATACAGCGTCCGGGCATCACTTATCTGAACCCGACGGTAAACGAATCGCCCAACCTCACATCACAAGGCAATCCCGACCTGGAGAGCGTACGCAAGAATTCCGTGACACTAAACTACAACTATATGGGTAAGAAACTGACCGTCGGTATAACTCCCACATTCAGTTTCTCCAACAACGACATCATATCCACCGAATATGTGGAGGGTGATCACCGTTACACAAGCTACGGCAACCTTGGCGAACTGCGCTCGTTCAGGATGAGTGCCTATATCAACTGGCGCCCGACAACGAAGACATCGCTAATGTTCAACGGCAGCATACAGTACTCCGACATCAAGAACCTGTCGCTCGGTCAGAAATCGCACGGCTGGGGAAACGATTTCTACGGACGAATAAGCCAGCGCATACCATGGGATCTTAACCTCTCGTTATATGCCAGCTCATTTGTATCGCCAAAAAGCCTTTATTCAAAATTCCGCGCAACAGGCTGGAGTAACATATATTACGGAATCAGCCTTCAGAAAGGCTTCCTCAAGGAGAAACGTCTGAACGTGAATCTCTCATTATACAATCCCATACACTCCAAGAATCCGGGCTACATAAGCACCACTGAGATGGAAGGGTACAGCAACCGCACTTTAAGCCAACGTTTCTACACCACCACATTCTCAGCCAGTGTCAGCTACCGTTTCGGCAAGATGACCACTTCGGTGAAGAAAGTGAACAAGGGGATACAGAACGACGATGTGGTCGGAGGCGGAAACTCCGGTAACTCCGGAGGCAATGACTCGGGAGGAAACTGAGCGACAACATAGAGACGCATAGGAACAGAGAGTTGCAGATGTAGCGGAAAAAAGCTACCTTTGCAACTCTCTTCACATGTCACCCATAACACTTAAAATGTCATTAAATATAAGATACACATTCTTTGCCACAGCTTTCCTGGCATTGACAGCATTGGCATCCTGCTCAAACAATGACGAACCTGATCCGCAGCCTGCCACAACTCCTACAACCGTACTGGTCTATATGGTAGCCGACAACAGCCTCGGCGCGGAATATTTCCGCAGTGACGAGGGGAACCTGGATCAGATGCGCACGGCTGTGATCAACGGCGCACTGAAAGACGGAGGAAGGATCCTTGTCTACCATGACGGATCGGACAGTGAGCCAAGCCTTTTTGAGATAACACCTGCCGGCGACAAGGAGATTGCCGCATACAGCAACGATATGTCTTCGCTCACCGTTGAACGTATGCGACAGGTGATCACTGATGCCCGCGCGGTGGCTCCTGCCGAACAGTACGGGCTTGTGCTGTGGAGCCATGGCACCGGTTGGATCGAGACCTCTACCTCACGCTCAGCCACCGAGGCTACGGGACAATCGTTCGGTCAGGACAAGCATCCTGTAGTGACAGAGATGAAAGTAAGCTCACTTGCCGAGGCGTTGCGCCCGTTCGAGCACCGATACATCTATTTCGATTGTTGCTTTATGGCGACCGTCGAGGTCTGCTACGAACTCCGTGAATGCGCCCCCACGATAATAGCCTACGCGACAGAGATACCTGTTGAGGGTATGCCTTACGCAACAAATACGGAGAATCTTGCCGCTGCTGATTTTGACCCTGTCAAGACCGCATCCACGACCATGGAGTATTATGTGAGCGACAAAGCGAGCAATAATTCATGCGCCATAGCCGTGGTCGACACAAAAGGACTTGAGGAACTTGCGGCAGCCACACGTGAGATCATGTCGACAGGCGCAGTGGCTGAGAGCACATACAGTCCTGTGCCGTTCTTCCGCAACAGCGGTCCGAGGTCATACACATACGACATGGCTGACTATGTAAGGAATCTTCCGGTGAGCCAGAGCATGATCGACAGGTGGAATGCCGCCTACTCGGCTGTTGTCATTCATTCAGCATCGACCCCGCAGAGCTACGGACTCAATATGAGCAAATACTCCGGGTTAGGATGTTACATAGTCCGTACGCCGGAGGATGCATCGCGCTACGGCTACCGGAACCAAGCATGGTGGAATGATGTTGTATCATATAATCCCACTGTCACAACGACACTATAATGATCCAGTTTCCTGATTTCGGCACCACACCGGCTGTGCCAGACTCCATACCGTCTCCGCGCCAGGAACTCGCGGAACTGAAATCGCTGACGTTCGATGAGTTCATCAACCGCATCGTGAGCGATCTTATAGAATTTGCCATCCACCTTGCTATTGCGATCCTGGTATTCTATGTTGGCAAGTATCTGATAAAGAAGCTATACAACTTCATCGGTACGGTTATGCGCCGGCGCAAGACGGACCAGTCGCTGATCACGTTTGTGCTCAGCCTGGTGAAGATCGCGCTGTACTTCATACTGCTTGTAACGGTTATAGGTATCCTCGGCATCAACACGAGCTCGTTCATAGCCATCTTCGCATCTGTCGGCGTGGCTATCGGTATGGCTCTGAGCGGAACACTCCAGAATTTTGCGGGTGGTGTGCTAATACTGCTTCTGAAGCCCTACAAGGTTGGCGACTATATTTCAGCCCAGGGGTATGAGGGTACAGTGACCGACATACAGATATTCTCGACAATAATCTGCACCGGCGACAATAAATCGATAATCGTGCCCAACGGCGGGCTTTCCACCGGCACGATCAACAACTGGTCAAAGCAGGACTACCGCCGCGTGCAGTGGGATATCGGCATAAGCTACGGCGACGACTTCATGCGTGCCGCCAAAGAGATACACTCCATCCTGCGGTCAGTTAAGGAGGTGGTGTTTGTCGACGCCGACGAAAAGATTATCCCGAATCCTGAAGCGACGGTCTCCGCCCGCGAAGCTCAGGCAGAGCTTAACGGCTCCATCGAGAACTTCATGAGCTTCAACACCGACGACAAGGGTAAGGAAGCGATGCCGGACAAAGATGGCATTGATCGGTCAGACTCATCACAATCACTACCGGAGCCTACCGCTACGGACATAACCAATGATAGTAATCTGAACACTGAGCCTGCGCCGGAACAGAAAAAGCGGGCTAACTGGATAGTCAATTTCTTCCGTAAAAGGCACGAACGGCTTGTGCAACGGGAGAAAGAGCGCGAGGCAGAGATCAAAAAGATGGGGTCACGCGGACCTTTCAATCCCACTGTCAACATGGCAGCACTTGCCGACAGCAGTGTGAATCTTGTAGTACGCGCATGGGTAAAGACTCCCGACTATTGGGCGGTATATTACTATGTGCTGCAGGAGATCTACGCACGCCAGCAGTCAACAGTCTACTCTTTCCCGTTCCCGCAGATGGATGTACATCTTGTCAAATCCGAATAAAAGCCAAGGAGGGTGTTGTCGCGACACCCTCTTATTTTTTATCAGGGAAAGGGAAACCAGCCGTCTCTATGAAATATCGGTAGATTCGCGAGAAGTGTTCATTATCCTCACGCTTGTAGCGGACATCGGTAAATACCTGTGCGAGCGTCTGTTTGCCATTCTCGGCGACGAAACGGTGGCTATCGTCGCGCGACTCTTTTTCAGCATAAATCTCACGTATCGCTTCCGGGGTATAATCCTGATAGCGTTCGGAGTGTATCACTGCGGATGCCGGAAGACGCCCGCAATCGTCGGGACGTGCCGCCACATGTCCGAGAGTAAGCGTAGTCACAGGCACAACCATCCGCGGCAGACGAAGCAGCTCCGCGATCTGAGGGGCATTGTAAGTGGTGGTACCGAGGTAACAGCATCCGTAGCCACTCATCTCAGCTATGGTGCAGAACTGCTGAGTGAATATCACCGTATCTATGACCGCAGTCATGAATGATTGGAAATTGGAGTAACCGGGGGCGGCATCGCTGACCTCGCACCAACGGACGAACCGGTTGAAGTCAGCACAGAACGTCAGCACAACGGAGCAACCCTCAACCGTAGGCTGATTGAAGTGCATAGGTGCAAGCTGCCGTTTCATATCCTCGTCGCGCGTGACGATGACACTATACAACTGCATGTTTCCGGTTGTGGGAGCATGTGAGGCAAGCCGCACCATGCGTTCTATCTCGGCATCAGTGACCGGCTCGTCGGTATATTGGCGGACAGTACGTCTGTCCTCAAAAAATTTCATATCCATGATAGCATTTTTTTATTTAGTGCAATCCCACTATAGCCTGAGATCGCTCACGCAGCGAAGTTAGTCATTTTTTCCACTTATTCCAATAATATGATACGGCTTATAATCCGAATGGGACGAATAAGCACAGCACTGTCTTGTTTTTCACACTCAATCCCTCAATCGTTTTAAGAATTTCCAAACACAAAATCAAAATAATAATCAAGTACAATATTAGATTATTAATCCTGATTGACAATGAACTCATTCTATTATTCTATTAATAGTTATCTAAACAGCACAAAAAACGCCACGCTACGATGACCGATCTATAGCGTGGCGGTTGCGGCGCTCCCGGCGCCCTCCATTGCTTCCTGCCGAGTAGACGAAGAGCAGCAAATGGGTTCGGACAATTAATGGGATTTGTGTGATAATGGTTCCGGCGGGGCTTTGCCGCAGGGATTCGGCTTTGGTCACGTACGACAGTACGCTCCCTCAACCTCAATCTCAGCTCCTACCATATGAACCATTCTGACACAAATCCTGCACGCCCTAGAAGCCTATAATGGGATAGGGCAAATAAGGCGAATAGGGCTAATAATTGAGGAGGGGGAAGATACCACGGAGACAATTTTCAGCTGAGGCTGAAAATATGTCTCCGCCCCGTACTCAGGGTGGTGCCCTTGGTGGATGATGTCCTGATCCGGCGCACACTCCTGTGCGACGGCGGTCGATAAGTCAATGTTCTCTTTGGTGTCGGCGGGACTCTTCCCTGCCTGAGACGCTGCGTGATTCCGCGGACGGGTTGCCGGGGGGTTATTGTCTACCGGGTTGAATGACCGGGTCCGTCCTACCAATCCGCTTTTCCGCGATGCGCGGTGCGAATACCGGAAGCAAAGTTAAGGGTGCCAGGAGGGGATATCTCTGCGAAACGCCCCATCCGGTGAGATTTTTTTTGCGCGGGATTGGGGCTGTTAGCGGATTAAAGTGTAAATTTGCGGAACAGAACCAAGTTGTGCCGACAACCTCTCCAGATCAGCACAAACGGCAGATGTAGTAAAGACAATTCAACCAAAATCAGATACCTCAAAATGGAACTTATTGAGAAAATGACCGTAAAGGCAAAAGCCAATCCCCAGCGGATTGTGCTGCCCGAAGGCACCGAGCCGCGCACACTCACGGCTGCCGACCGTATCATAGCTGAGAAGCTTGCTGAAATAGTGCTTATCGGTGATCCGGCTGATATCATGGCTATGGCTAAGGAACTGAAGCTTGAGAATATAAAGGATGCCAAAATAGTCAACCCCGCCGACGAGGCAGTGATCGACAAATACGCTCCCCTGTTCTTCGAGCTGCGCAAGAGCAAAGGTATCAGCATGGAAGAGGCGCGTCTCACCACCGCCAATCCCCTTTACCTCGGCTGCCTCATGGTGAAAGCCGGCGATGCCGACGGTCAGGTTGCAGGTGCGATGAACACAACCGGAAATGTGCTCCGCGCAGCTTTCCAGGTGATCAAGACCCAGCCGGGCATCAGCGTGGTATCAGGTGCATTCCTGATGCTTCTCCCGGAGGGGCTGAACTTCGGTACAGACGGCATAATGATCTTCGCCGACTGCGCAGTGGTTCCCGATCCTACCGCCGAAGAGCTTGCGCAGATAGCAGTCTCGGCTGCTCAGACCGCACGCGACATTGCCGGTATCGAACCCCGTGTGGCAATTCTCTCGTTCTCGACCAAGGGCAGTGCGAAGCATGACCGTGTGGACAAGGTGATCCGTGCAACCGAGATCGCCAAGGAGATGGCTCCCGGCGTGATCCTCGACGGTGAACTCCAGGCTGACGCCGCCATAGTTCCGAGCGTAGCTAACTCAAAGGCTCCCAACAGCCCCCTGAGCGGACGTGCCAATGTACTGGTATTCCCTTCACTCGAAGTGGGCAACATAGCCTACAAGCTCGTGCAGCGTCTGGGCGGTGTACAGGCTGTAGGTCCTGTTCTCCAGGGACTTGCTGCTCCCGTTAACGACCTCTCCCGCGGATGTTTCCCCGAGGATATCTACAAAACCATCATCATGACCGCCAACCAGGCTATCGGTCTGAAAGAGAATAAATAAATCACACATCATCACACTACAATGAAAATACTCGTGCTCAACTGCGGAAGCAGTTCCGTGAAATATAAACTCATCGATACAGATACCGACCGCACAATGGCGGAAGGTGGTGTGGAAAAAATCGGTCTGAACGACGGTTTCCTGAAATTCAAGCGCGCCGACGGCTCAAAAGCTATCACAGAGCTTGGACTCACCGACCATCAGGGAGCTGTCCAGGCTATCCTCAACAATCTTACCGATCCGAAAGAGGGCTGCATCAAGAGCTATGACGAGATCGACGCAGTGGGTCACCGCGTGGTTCACGGTGCCGAGAAATTCAACACGAGCGTCCTGATCACCGACGAGGTAATCCAGCAGGTGAAGGACTGCTACGACCTCGCGCCGCTACACAACCCCGCAAACATAACCGGCATAGAGGCTATCTCGGCGCTTATGCCTAACGTTCCTCAGGTAGGTGTGTTTGACACCGCGTTCCACCAGACGATGCCCGCGAAGTCATTCATGTATGCACTCCCCTACAAATTCTACAAGGAGGATGGTGTGCGCCGCTACGGTTTCCACGGCACAAGCCACCGCTACGTGTCGCAGCGTGCCGCCGAGTTCCTCGGACTTGACCTGAAGGGTCTCAAGATGGTGACATGCCACATCGGCAACGGTGGATCTATCACTGCTGTCAAGGATGGCAAGAGCATCGACACCTCGATGGGTCTCACCCCGACAGAGGGTCTGATGATGGGTACCCGCGTGGGCGATGTGGATCCCGGTGCGCTTACGTTCCTCATGCTCAAGCACGGCTACAGCGTTGAGGATCTGCAGAAGATCATCAACAAGGAGAGCGGTGTCGCCGGCGTGAGCGAAATCTCGAGCGACATGCGTGAGATCGAGGCTGCCGTGAAAGCGGGCGACGAGCGTGCCACACTCGCCCTCGACATGTACGAGCAGCGCATCATAAAATATGTCGGCGCATACGCAGCCGAGATGGGCGGACTGGATGTGATCGTGTTCACAGGCGGTGTTGGTGAGAACCAGACCGGCGTGCGTGAGAACGTCTGCGCTCCCCTCGCATTCATGGGCGTGGAGATCGACAAGGAGCTGAATGCCCGCACACGCGGCACCGAGACTGAGATCTCCACACCTGCATCACGCGTACGTGTTGTAATCATTCCTACAGATGAGGAGCTGATGATAGCCCGCGACACGCAGGAGATCGTAAGCAAACTATAACTGAACAAAATGCATCCTGTGGATGTAGATATGTTCAGTTAACCAATTAAAAACAAAATTTATGACAAAAATAAGAGCAGCCATCGTGGGCTACGGCAACATCGGGCACTTTGTGCTCGAGGCACTGCAGACGGCACCCGACTTCGAGATCGCCGGCGTGGTGCGCCGCAACCCGTCGGTGGTTCCAGCCGAGCTGTCGGACTATAAAGTGACCGATGACATACATACTCTCGGAAAAGTAGACGTGGCAATCCTCTGCACCCCGACCCGCGAGGTTGAGAAGCATGCCGCAGTGCTCCTTGCGGAAGGTATCAACACTGTCGACAGCTACGACATACACAGTTCAATAGCCGACCTGCGCGCAGAACTCGACAAAGTTGCACGCGAGCATGGCACAGTGGCAATCATCTCAGCCGGTTGGGATCCGGGCAGCGACTCCGTTGTCCGCACCCTTCTTCAAGCAGCGGCTCCCAAGGGTATCACCTACACAAACTTCGGACCCGGCATGAGCATGGGGCACACCGTCTGCGTGAAGTCAAAGCCCGGTGTGAAAGACGCCCTGTCTATGACCATTCCTCTCGGCACCGGCATACACCGCCGCATGGTGTACGTGGAACTTGAGCCGGGAGCATCGCTTGCCGAGGTGACCAAGGCAGTGAAAGAGGATCCCTACTTCGCGTCGGATGAGACCCACGTGATGCAGGTAGCTTCGGTCGACGAGGTAAAGGATATGGGACACGGTGTGAACATGGTGCGCAAGGGTGTTTCGGGACGGACCCAGAACCAGCGCTTCGAGTTCAACATGTCGATCAACAACCCTGCGCTCACGGCACAGATACTCGTTGGTGTGGCACGCGCATCGATGCTGCAGAAGCCCGGAGCGTACACGATGATCGAGATCCCGGTGATAGACCTCCTTCCGGGCGACCGCGAGGAGCTGATACGCCACCTCGTGTGATGCCTTCCGCATCATTGCCCACAATCAATGGATAAAGCGACCCAGATACTTACGGAGATAGCCGACACTGTGTGCGGCTATCCCCTTTTTATTGCCCTCATCGGTGGCGGATTATGGCTTCTGCTGTCGTCGGGGCTGGTATCGCTGCGCAGGCTTCCGGATGCCCTTCGCGCGCTCCGGCGCAAGCCGGGTGCCAATGAACCGGGCGGCATATCGTCGGCACAGGCACTGATGTCGGTCGTAGCCGCTACCGTAGGGATGGGCAACATCGCAGGCGTAGCCATCGCGATAGCAATGGGTGGCGCCGGAGCGGTGTTCTGGATGTGGGTCAGTGCCGCTGTGGGTATGTGCACGAAATATCACGAGGGTGTGCTCGCTGTGAAATTCCGCAAAACCGATGCCGACGGAACGCACAGAGGCGGAACGATGCACATAATCGAGCGCGGACTCGGCGCTGCATGGCGTCCGCTTGCCGTTTGCTTCGCAGTGGCGGGGATGTTCGGCACTCTGTGCATAATGAACGCCAACCAGCTCACGGAAGCCTTGGCGTCGGCAGCCGGCAGGATAATTGCCGACGACATGACGTTGCGCCTTTGCATCGGCATAGCAATAGCTGCTACGGTAGGACTCGTGGTGCTCGGCGGAGTGAAGCGCATAGCCAACGTGGCGACTGTCATGGTACCGTTTATGGTGACGGCTTACTTCGCCATGGTATTCTACATAATAGTCACACATATTGACGGTGTGCCCGGAGTTATCTCGTCTATATTCCACGACGCTTTCAGCCTCGAGGCAGGCTGGGGAGCGCTTGCCGGAGTGGCGATAATCGGTGCGCGACGGGCGGCGCTTGTCAACGATGCCGGAGTGGGCACCGCATCGATCATGCACGGCACATCAGCCAACCGCGAGCCTGTGACGGAAGGACTGGTAGCGATGCTCGGTCCTGCCATCGACTCGGGGTTTGTCTGCACGCTTACTGCTTTCGCCATCCTCTTAGGTGCAGAGATAACACCCGGGGAGACGCAGGGACTGACGCTTGCCATGTCGGCTTTCGGCTCGGCGATTCCCGCCGGAGAGTACATGCTGACGGCTATAGTGACCTGCTTCGCACTGTCGTCGATGTTCACCTACTCTTTCTACGGCTCAAGCTGCGCCGCATACCTGTTCGGCGAGCGTGGCAGACGCTTCTATACGTACGCATTCATAGCCTCGCTGGTGGTATTCGCCGTAGTACCGCTAAGCGCCGCCGTGGCGATGTGCGACCTTTTCTACGCACTCATGGCTTTCCCGACAATGTTCACGCTGCTGCGGCTGAGGGAAACCGTGAGCCGCGCTACGGAACAATATTTTTCAAATAATACAACAGAATATGCTGACACCAGACGAACGCCTTGCACTTGAGGAGAAGGTGATAACCATGCTCAAGACTGTGTATGACCCTGAGATTCCGGTTGACATATACAGTCTCGGTCTTATCTACAACATCGACATCGACGACGATGCCAACCTGAAGATAGACATGACGCTGACTGCACCTAACTGCCCCGCAGCCGATTTCATAGTGGAGGATGCGCGCATCAAGCTCGAAAGCATCGAGGGACTGAAGAGCGTGGAGATCCGCATCGTGTTCGAACCGGAATGGAACAAGGACATGATGAGCGACGAAGCGAAACTTGACCTCGGATTCATGTGATGCACCACGGCACTAGCCTATGGACAAGAAACTGACATATTTCATATCGGATATACACCTGGGATCGCGCTGCATAGCCGATCCACGCGCTCACGAGCGACTGGTGGCGGACTGGCTGATCTCAATAGAGCCGACAGCACGCGCACTATATATATTAGGTGACGCGCTCGATTTCTGGTATGAATACCGTACGGTGGTGCCACGTGGATTCGTGCGTTTTTTCGGCGCACTGGCACGCCTTGCCGACGCGGGTGTCAAGATCACATGGCTTAAGGGGAATCATGATGTGTGGATCTACGACTATCTGCCTACGGAGATAGGGCTTGAAGTAGTCGACGGCGTGCTTGACACGGTCATCGACGGACGCCGCTTCGTGATGGAACATGGCGACGGCGTCGGCGAACCGCGCGCATCGTACCGCAGGATGCAACGCATATTCCGCAACCGCACATGCCAACGGCTGTTTGCAGCGATTCATCCGCGATGGACCGTCGAGTTCGCCCACCGCTGGTCGGCACACAGCCGTGAGGGTGGGCAGGAAGCATCGCCGGTGATCGGTGAGGATGATCCACTGCGCATATTCGCGCGGCGCTATGCGGAGGAGCACGGACGGGTTGATTTCTTCGTATTCGGTCACCGCCATATCAAGGCTGAGATGAAACTTGAAAACGGGTCAACACTCATACTTCTCGGCGATGCATTCCGCCAGATGACCTACGGTGTTTTTGACGGTGAAAACTTCGATATTCGCAGAATATACAGAAATTAATTATTATTAACAAAGCGCCATTCACGAACCGTTTTTCATATTGCACTATGACTATGCACTTTACGATTGAATCGACAAAAAACTGCTGAAGAATCATGTTAAACAACATACTTTTTTCTTCGCCACGAATGAAAAAATGCCGATACCTTTGTAGCGCAAACCTAAAAGCAATCTTTTTTACCTTACGATTTTTTACCTTTTGAAACTCATAAGAAGGAGATGACCCGCAACCGGTGCCACCTCCTTTTTTCGTATGCGGCAACAGCGGGTACAGGAAAAAAGCGTACCTTTGCAGCCGGATTTTCAATACCGCATCCAATGCGGAGAGGTGGATCCAGGCAATGTGCGCGATGCACAGATGCGACAAATATCAACGTAACACAAACTGAATGAAACGAATCATCATCCCGCTCATGACTGCCGCGGCAGCATTGACCGCCTCAGCCGAAGGGTATCAGATAAACACCCTGAGCACACGCCAGCTCGGCATGGGACACACCGGAACAGCACTTAAACTCGGAGCAGAGAGCATGTTTTTCAACCCTGCAGGTCTGGGATTCTCAACATCGACACTCGACATAACCGGTTCGGTGACCGGCATAAAAGCCACCGCTACGGCAACTGTAGACGGTACTGACTACAAGACCAACAACGGACTGAGCACCCCGATAAGCTTCAACGCCGCTTTCCGCATCTATGACAACCTCCAGGCTGGGGTGAGTTTCTACACACCTTACGGCAGCAGCATAAACTGGACCGATAACTGGCCTGGAGCCGTACTGAACCAGCGCGTTGACCTGAAATCATACACCATTCAGCCCACAGTGTCATGGCGTATCACCCCCCGGCTCTCAGTCGGCGCCGGACTCATGCTCTCATGGGGATCGGTGGACCTGAACAAGGGTCTGGTAAGCGCATCGACCGTTGACCGTGTGATCGGCGTTCTTGCCGCCACCGGAGCCGCACAGGTGATGGGACTTGACCCTTCCTACCGGTTCGGCACCACGACTCCTGCATCTGTCAACCTCAACGGCACGAGCAACCTCGCCTTAGGGGTAAATGTCGGGGCTATGTTCGATGTCACAGACCGTATCACCGCAGGAGTAGCGTTCCGATCGAAGATGACCATGAAGGTGAAAGCGGGAGAAGCTACAGTGAACTATGCAAACGAGGTGGCTCGCGCCATACTTGAGAAAGACTTGAACATAATCAACAGTGCTAACTTCGCTGCTGAGATGCCTTGTCCGTACGTGCTGAATTTCGGTCTGTCATACCGTCCGACCGATAAGCTGACTCTCGCAGCCGACGCCCAACTGACAGGATGGAAGACATACAAGAGTCTTGACATCGATTTCCTTGCGGAGCAACTCGATGCCTACGACCAGCATCTGGAGAAAAACTACAGCAACAGCTGGGCTGTGAAACTCGGAGCGCAGTATGCGCTCACACACCGTTTTGACCTGCGCGCGGGCATGATGATCGACACATCGCCCGTGAGCGAGCTGCACTACAACCCCGAGACTCCGGGCATGACAAAGATCGAGCCTACTGTAGGATTCTCGTTCCGCCCGATTGAGGGATTCTCGATCGATCTTGCATTCATGTATGTAGCGGGACTGGGCAAGGACAACGCATCATGCAGCTACACTGATCTGCTCGCGGCTAAAATGCCGGCGCTCGGACTCCCGGCTGAGGCGACATTCACAGCCAACTACAAGGTGCACGCCCTGATACCATCGATCGGTGTAAGCTACCGTTTCTGATTTAAAAACTGAATAAAATACGACATCGGCGTTGTGTCTATGCAGGCACAACGCCGATGTCGTATTATCAGGTGCTTACAGGTCAGCGTCCGGCACGCTTTGCTTTGAAAAAGTCGAGCTGCGGAATGATGGAACGGCGCCAGTAGGACGCGGTGTGCGCTCCGGGATTTGTTATGAAAGTGTGGTGTATGCCACGTGCATTCATGGTGCTGTCAAGGCTACAGTTGACTTTATAGAAGAAATCGTCAGTGCCGCAATCAAAGATTATGTTAAGCTCACCAGGCTTAAGCGAATCGACAGCGGTAGCGATGGTGTGGGCGTCCCAACGTGCAGGATTATCCTTCTTTGACCCAAGCATATCGGGCATGTTCCAGCGTGTGGGGAACGGACGGATATCCACGCCTCCGCTTGTTGAGCCTACGGATGAGAAAAGATCCTTATGACGGATTGCAAGCCAAAGCGCTCCGTGTCCTCCCATGCTGAAACCGGTAATGGCACGCTGCGAACGGTCGGGAATCGTGCGGTAGAGAGAGTCGACCGCAGGTATGAGAGTGTTGACGATGAAACTTTCCATCTGCATGCCCGGTTTCACGGGAGAGTCCCAGTACCAGCTGTTCATCCCCGAGGGGCATACGATTATGCAGCCGTAAGCCGTGGCGGCGCTGTCGAGATCGAGGAGCGTGCCCCAGTTCTTATAGCTTCCGCCATGACCGTTGAGAAGATATACGGTGGGATAATGCGCGGTATCACCCTCGCAACGGTAAGAGGCGGGAACAGCTACTGTGACTTTCATGTCTGTGTCAAGCCATCTGCCTCCCGGCACCACGATGGTGTCAGCTATGTTATCGCGCGATGAACAGCAATTTGAAGTCTGCGTGCCGGAGACCTTTCCGGCTGTGAGGGAAGCACCCAAAATTGCCGTCACGGCGGCAATGCCTAATAGTTTTTTCATATTAATCAATTGATATCAACCGGAGTTTTATGTACGGCTGGTTATTTCAACAAAAGTGTGAGCAGATTGGAACATGCATCTTCGAGCAGATCGAGCACAAGCTCAAAGCCTTCGGCACCTTCATAATACGGATCGGGCACGGAGCGCGCAGACGGGAACGCGGTGGCGAAATCGCTCATCCGCGCAATCTTACGCAGATCGTCGAGCGTCGGTGCATGATCATGGAGGTCGTCGATATTCGCATCATCCATTCCAAGGATTATGTCGAAGTAGCTGTAGTCGGACAGCTTGACTGTGCGGCTATGGTGCTCAAGAGTGTATCCGCGGTATGATGCCGCACGGCGCATACGCAGATCCGGCAGGCTACCGGCATGACCTCCGTAGAATCCGGCGGAATCGAATTCAAAGCGGTCAGACACCCCACGCTCAACTGCAATGGATGTGGCGACACCTTCGGCAGCAGGGCTACGGCAAATGTTACCGAGGCATACGAAAAGCACCCGTATCTTACCATCACCACGCTCACGGCTCAGGCGCCGGGCATTGGAGACAGCCTCAAGTGCCGTGGCACCTGGCTTGCGGTCTTGGTCATCAGTCATTAGAGCTGCAAGTTTTTTGAGGTTTATCAACTATTATCCTGCAAAATTACAAAGATTCCACACCTGCACAAGTTTTCGCCGTCAAAAAGAGCGCGACACGATGCTCCTATATGTGTTTTTTGAGGATTCAACGAATCGGGATTGTGGAAAAATTAGTAACTTTACGCTCTCAAAAAAATCGAAAACCTACAACCAAACTAAGTGCGTGACGGTTATTAAAACTGTCAGTCCGGCATTAATCCCGGCGCACTCTAAAAACAGATAGACAACAATATGGCAAAGAAAGCATTGCTGATGATTCTCGACGGATGGGGAATCGGCAAACATGACAAGAGCGACGTTATTTTCTCCACCCCCACCCCTTACTGGGACTATCTTCTCGAAAACTACCCTAACTCCGAGCTTCAGGCGAGCGGTGAGAACGTAGGACTTCCCGACGGACAGATGGGCAACTCCGAGGTCGGACACCTGAACATTGGCGCCGGACGCGTCGTGTATCAGGATCTGGTGAAGATCAACAAAGCGTGCCGCGAAGGCTCGATCATGGAGAACCCCGAGATCAAGAGCGCTTTCTCATACGCCCGCGATAACGGTAAGGCGATCCACTTCATGGGTCTGACATCGAACGGCGGTGTGCACTCCTCGCTCGACCACCTCTTCGCCCTGTGCGACATCGCAAAGAGCTACGGACTTGAAAAGGTATATATCCATTGCTTCATGGACGGCCGTGACACCGACCCCCGCAGCGGCAAAGGATTTATCGAACAGCTTCAGGAGCACTGCAGCAAATCGGCAGGTGTGATAGCATCGATCATCGGTCGCTACTATGCCATGGACCGCGACAAGCGCTGGGAGCGCGTGAAAGTTGCCTACGACCTGCTCGTGCATGGCGAGGGTACACAAGCCACCGACATGGTTGCAGCAATGCAGGCTTCGTATGACGCCGATGTAACCGACGAGTTCGTAAAACCGATCAACAACTCGACCGTCGACGGCACAATAAAAGAGGGCGACGCGGTAATATTCTTCAACTACCGCAACGACCGCGCCAAGGAGCTCACCGTAGCGCTCACACAGCACGACATTCCGGAAGCGGGCATGACCACCATCCCCGGTCTGCAGTACTACTGCATGACACCTTACGACGCGTCGTTCACTGGCGTGCACATCATATTCGACAAGGAGAATGTCGACAATACCCTCGGCGAATATCTCTCGTCGCTCGACAAGAAGCAGCTCCACATAGCCGAAACCGAGAAGTATGCCCACGTGACATTCTTCTTCAACGGCGGACGTGAGGCACCTTATGAGGGTGAGGAGCGTATACTTGTGGCATCGCCCAAGGTTGCCACCTACGATCTGAAACCTGAGATGAGCGCATTCGAGGTATGCGACAAGCTCACCGAGGCAATCCGCTCGCAGCAGTTCGACTTCATCGTGGTCAACTACGCCAACGGCGACATGGTAGGACATACTGGAGTCTACGAGGCTATCGAAAAGGCTGTCAAGGCTGTGGATGAATGCGTGCGCCGCACAGTTGAGGCAGCCAAGGAATCGGACTATGAGGTTATAATCATAGCTGACCACGGCAATGCCGACAACGCAGTAAATGCCGACGGTACACCCAACACGGCACACTCGCTCAATCCCGTGCCCTGCATCTACGTGACATCGCGCAAGGATGCACATGTTGAGCCGGGCAAACTTGCCGACGTTGCTCCTACAATCCTCTCGATCATGGGATTGAAGCAGCCCTCGGAGATGACAGGTCACTCACTGATCGACTGATCCGGTGATTGAAGCTACAGTCCAGCTGCTGGTAGTGCTCGGAGCCCTCTATCTGGGCTCACGCTACGGCAGTCTGGCTCTCGGAGCCATATCGGGTATCGGTCTCGCCATACTCGTGCTGGGATTCGGCATGGCTCCGGGCACCCCACCCACCGATGTAATCTACATAATCATAGCAGCAGTCACATGCGCCGGCGCCCTTCAGGCGTCGGGCGGCATGGACTGGCTTATACAGCTTGCCGAGAAGGCGTTGAGGCGTCATCCCGGTCATATCACCTTTCTCGCACCGTTTGCCACGTTTTTCCTGACGGTCTTAGTAGGCACAGGGCATGTTGTCTACACGCTGATGCCGATCATAGCCGACATTGCATTGAAGCGCGGCATCCGTCCAGAACGCCCTTGCGCAGTGGCGAGCATAGCCTCACAGGTAGGTATAACATGCTCACCAATCGCAGCCGCGGTTGTCGCGGTTGTGTCGATCAGCAACCTCAACGGATTTGACATCGCAATCCCCCACGTGCTTGCAGTAACCATACCGGCAAGCCTCTGCGGACTTGCAATAGCAGCGGCTGTCAGCTATCGCCGCGGTCCGGAACTTGCCGACGATCCGGAATACCAACGGAGACTCGCAGATCCGGAGCTGAGACGCAAAATGATGGAAGCGTCAGCCACGACACTCGACCGTAAGATAAGCAATACTTCACGCCGTGCGGTATACATCTTCCTGGCGGCAATAGCAATAATAGTCATACTTGCCGCCGTCCCCTCACTGCTGCCGTCGTTTGACAAGCTACGCGCGGTGACCGGAGCGGCATCAGTCGCCACCGACGGCATCAGCATCACTCCCGAGCAACTCGCCACGGCAGGAATATCAGTTCCCGGAGTAACCGAGCATTACCAATCGCGTTTATCAATGGGTGTCGTTATCCAGATAATCATGATGAGCGCCGCAGCGTTCATATTCATATTCTGCAAGTCCAAACCGAAAGATGCCGTGGGCGGAGCTGTATGGCAGAACGGAATGACAGCCGTAGTAGCCATATATGGCATAGCATGGCTCGCCGATACATATTTCGGACACTGGCTGCCATCGATAAAGGACAGTCTCGGTGCGATGCTTGCCACATACAGCTGGCTGCTTGCCGTGGTATTCTTTGTTGTCTCGATCCTTCTCAATTCTCAAGGCGCTGTTGTTGTATCTATGGTTCCCGCAGCATTTGCCATGGGAGTCCCCGGATGGGTTATACTCGGTGTGTTTCCGAGCGTCTACGGCTACTTCTTCTTCCCCACATATCCATCGGATATAGCTACGGTGAATTTCGACAGAAGCGGCACAACGCGCATTGGCAAATTCCTTGTCAACCATAGCTTCATGCTACCGGGACTTGTCTGTGTCGCTGTAGCCACCGCCGTGAGTTATCTTATAGCGTCGTTGATCTGGGGATGATCCACACACTGCCTATGGCAGTACTGTTCCCGGATAAACGATATTAAGAAAACGCAATAAATCACGCCCCACGAAAATTATCTATATGATTACAAATTGTAATCTATACAAGCTATCAAAATCACATTTGAAAATCAGCAGTTTGGATAATTTTGCGTTAAAATATGTATAAAAAAGGCTACACTATTTGCACAATCCGTCGAAACATTATAATTTTGCAGCGTTACAAAAGTAACAGCATGTTTGTGTAAAAATATAGTCTGCCAAGAGTCACCGGATATTTGGCGACACGGCAGACACCAAAAGAAAGTATATAAGGTTATAAGATTTTTATGAACGCGGCGAAAAGATATTCATTACCCGAACAGGAGATTGAAGATTCTCGCAAAAGAGGCACGGAAGCGCGCCCCTGTTGTCGCGTGTATTGGAATAGAGAGAGTTTAAGTACTAAATAGTTGTTTTATAGATAATTGTGTATTTGAAGCTTAAGGGTAGTCGTGAGACTATCCTTTTGTTTCTTTTATGCGACAGTGTAATAATCAATAACGGTTTTTGCAACATCACTAATGCAATGTTGCCAATGTGGGAACAAACAGCAAAATCCATATAGCAAGAGAGGGATTAAAGCCTGATCTGAGGCTGATGGCTGGATGATTGGATAGTGGAATAGGGCAAATAGGGCAAATGGGGCGAATAGAGAGGATAAGACGAATAGTGCAAACAGCAAATGGTAATGGAACCCTATACGGA
Organism: uncultured Muribaculaceae bacterium; assembly: GCA_910587425.1. GTDB lineage: Bacteria > Bacteroidota > Bacteroidia > Bacteroidales > Muribaculaceae > Paramuribaculum. Next base: position 221,244 of record CAJUKU010000003.1, on the reverse strand, counting down.
CTGCGAGGACTTAGCCTAACGTGTGACGGTCATGTAAGCGCCGCCGGCCGAGGAAACAACGGAATAACGGGTCAATCCATAGCCCTGCTCGGCAGCTTTGCCGGACAACGGCTGACCGAGACGGAACACATCGTAGACGCTATGACATACGGGGCATTCCGCAACCGCCTCCTGTGAGTTGACAGCAATGCGCACGTCGGCTTTCATCTCCACCGGACATGCCAAGTCGAAAGCGTGGGGAGCGCCATCGAAGTCACAAACGAGCAGCACGCCACCGAAACCTGTTGCAGATTGCGCCGTATACGGAAAGCCGGAAGGCAGCCGCGAATCCTTTATGAATGAACGGTAATCGAGAGCTGCCGCAACTCCATACGTATTCCACACTCCTACATCGGTGAACGATATGAAAACCGGACGAACCGGGATCCGGGTATCGTCGACGGTATCGCAAGAGGGTGTGAGCAAAGAGATGAGCAATGCTACAGCCGTGGCGGAACGCATAGCCATACGAACGAACGATGACGGCAGGAATAAATTGATCATCCGCCGCACATCATAGATGCGCAGCGGATGATCGTGATATCTTAAGCAAGAGCGGCTTCTCACTTGCCGCCAAAGAATGTAGTGATCAGATCGCCGAACTTATCAGCCGCCTCCTGCATCTTTCCTCCCACAAGCGGTTTGAGCATGGCGGGAATCTCGACATCTATCTCGCTTGTGACCTCGGTAGCATCTTCACCTATCGGTTTCAGACATACGGCAAGGGTAAGCGGTACGGGCGACTGTGCAGCCTGTAGCACCACGCGCTGAGGAGCCACACGCTCCACGACGTCGAAGCGCATCTCCCCAACGGGCTGTGCGGTTATTATGATCGAATCATCCGTAAAACGAACCTCGCCCAGGCGGGCACGCTCATCTGCGGGAAGCTCATCAAGACGCTGTTGGTAAGCCCCGATATTTGATATCGCCTCGAACATCTGCGCAGCAGGGCGACTTACCGTAACAGGCTTGCTGGAATAATGTGCCATGTTAAAACTATATTAATGACGCACAGGAGTCCAGTTGGCGGGATCCTTGCGCCATTCCTTAAGAGTCTCTACGTCGTCGGGACGGATATACTGTGTATCGAGCGCAGCCTCAAGCATCGCATTGTAGTTGGAGAGGGTGATCAGCTCAACGCCAGCGTCCTTGAAACGCTTTACAGCGATCGGGAAGCCATAGGTGAATATTGCAGCCATGCCGACCACCTCACATCCGGCGGCACGGATTGCCTCCACAGCTTTCAGGCTGCTTCCACCGGTTGAGATGAGATCTTCTATGACAACGACTTTCTGACCGGGCTTAAGATTGCCCTCTATGAGGTTCTCCAGACCGTGATCTTTCGGTGTCGAGCGCACGTAAACATACGGAAGTCCAAGAGTGTCAGCTACGAGTGCACCCATAGCTATCGCACCTGTAGCAACTCCGGCGATGGCATCGGGCATCTCGAAATTCTCAAGAATGAGACGACACATCTCTACCTTGATAAAGCTGCGCACGTCAGGATATGAAAGGGTCTTTCTGTTATCGGTGTAGATAGGCGAATTCCATCCGGAAGCCCAGGTAAAAGGCAGATCTGGCTGGAGCTTAATGGCACTGATTTTAAGGAGTCGCTCAGCGAGCAGTCGTTCGATTGATTTCATGATGGTAGCTTAAAAGTCTTTTTGTTGGCGGTTTTTGCAATTACAAAGTTACACACTTGTCGCTGCAAATACAAATTTTTTGCGTAGATTTGCCAAAAAGAGAACGATATTGTTATAAAACTCCACACGTACTAAACTTTTCACTACATCCGGTATCCAACAGAAAAGCGAAAGAAAGCACGGGATCTGAACCACTTTCAGCAGCTTATTGTTGAACCTTAAACCCATTGCCCATGCCAAGAATCATCCCCACAGCGATAGCAGCATTAGCCGCACTGTTCATATATACCTCCCCCGCTGAGGCACAACGTCATAATGGTGCACAGAGAAACGAGCGCACCGAACGGTCAAGAAGCAACGGCGGATCGTCGGAAAGAAAAAATGCTCCCAAAGTGGCTCCCACGCGTACACAGCCCAACCGCAAGGATGGGACGACAGTGCGCCCGGGACGCACTCAACGCAACGATAACAAATCGACACGTCCGGGACGCAACGACGGTCAGAAGCCATCGACAACACGCCCCGGTAACAATTACCGCCCGGGAAACGGTAACAACAACCGTCCGGGAAACAGCGGCAACCAGCAAAAGCCACCACAAACCAACCGTCCGGGCAACAACGGCAACCGACCCGGTAACGGCAATCAGCAGAAACCGCCGCAGCACAACCGCCCTGCACCCGGTTCTAACCGTCCGACACCGGGAAACAACAGACCTATTCCGGGATATAACCGTCCGCCGCATTACCGCCCCAACCGCCCGATAGTCATGGCTCCGCCGGTCCGTCCGTACCGTCCGCCGATGCGTCCTTTCCGCCGTCCGGTACGTCCGGCTGTATGGCGCCCATGGACCGGTCCGTCGCTCGGTAACATACTCGGCATAGCGTTCGGCACGGCACTCACAATGTCGCTCGACTATCTGTACAACAACAATTATTCCGTCGACGGCTACAATGAAGATGTCGTATATCTGCGCAATGTGAACCAAATGAACTATATATGGCCTGACGCCACACTCTACTACGGTCCGTCGGGACTCATAGGGTCACAATTCAGCTATTCGACTGCAGTCCGCGACATGAGCCGGTACAACTCGCTTTACATGAATCTAGTAGGGCGCTACGGGCAACCGGTATCGTACACCAATAACGGCGGCATAATGGAGGCTACATGGTTCGGGGCACCATCCGGCTATATCACCCTCCAGTTCGGTGCCATGAACCCCGGCAGCGGCACCCGCTTCTATACCACGCTGCAGTTAGGTAACTGAATAAGCACTTATTTCCAAAACTCCAATAACAACGGCGGTGTGTCAAGATTCACCTGACACACCGCCGTAATTCATTTCTCAAAGGTCACATCACAGCGCTGAATGCGTAGCCGAGTACCGGAGCATCTGCGGGATATAGTCCTCGTCATAGCTGACAGTTATGTCGGTAACATTGCCATCGGCATCAAGAACCGGAGTGTAGACAGGATTCACGAAGCCTTTGTAAGGAGCTATGTTGAGACGTGCGTAACGGTCGAGCACCTCCTTGTGAAGACGGGGATCTACGCGCACGCCATAGCGCTCCATGAGGTCGCGCCCTGCCTCATAATCACCCTCGCTCTTGATGCGCTGCACTTCGCCGAGAAGTTCGCCGAAGAGTTCACGCACGCGGGGATAGTCGGTGATGGTGAGTGTGGTACGTCCATCTACGGTATCAAGTGACACAACACCCTCAGCACTTCCTTTCTCAAGCACCCACTCGGCAATCATCTTGCGGTTGCGCATGTGTGCTTCCTCGACATTCTTGCCCGGCTCGATACGCATGAGTTGAGTCATGAGCCCGTTGAGCATGTACTGATAGTACTGTGCCTTGTAAGCGTCAGGGCTGTCAATGAGCCCAAGCTCTATCAGCTTCGGATCGGCAAGATAATAGAGAGCGAACAGGTCGGCGCGCGCCTCCTCAAGCGCAGAGCCGTGAGCCTTCAGAGCATCGGGATCAACGCCCGGAAGCAGTCTGCCGGATGCATGTCCGAGACATTCGTGAAGGTCGGTGTGCAGATTGTCGGTAATGAAGAGGTAGCGGTCCATGAGCGAACGGATGGCGGTGTCGGGAACGAATTCCTCGGCAAAACCGTTGCCATGCGCGGCAGCGTCGTATGCCTGTGTGATGTTCTCAATCGTCACAGACTTGGAGCCGTGCTCGGCGCGGATCCAGTTTGAATTGGGGAGATTGATACCGATCGGCGTTGCGGGGTATGCATCACCCGCGAGGATAGCAGCAGTGATGACCTTAGCCGTGATACCCTTGACCTCATCCTTACGGAAACGGGGATCGACCGGCGAATGCTGCTCGAACCATGCCGCGTTTCCGCTTATCACCTCCGTGCGGTGTGAAGCGTCGAGATTCTTGAAGTTCACGATGCTCTCGAAGTTGCCGGTCATACCGAGCGGATCGTCATAGCTCTCGATGAAACCGTTCACGAAGTCTACGCGCGATGCTGTATCAGCGACCCATGCTATCGAATAGTCATCGAACTGCCGGAGCGAGCCGGTGCGATAATACTCTATCAGTTTGGTTATCACATCAGCCTGCTTCTTATTCTCTGCGAATGGGAGAGCAAGCTCAAGCTCAGCCACTATTTTCTCGATAGCCGGAGAGTAAAGCCCACCCACACGGTAGGTCTGCTCTACGATCTCGCCTTTATCGTTGCGACCGAGGCGTGTGTTGAGACCATGCATTACCGGACGCGCCTCCGTAGTGTCCTTGCGCGTGGCATAATATGCCTCGACCTCAGCCTGAGTGAGTCCGGGAGCATAAAGATTGCCGGCAGATGTGGCTATGAGGTCTGCTCCCTCAGCCTGGTTAACTTTCTTAGGAAGGAGCGTGGGGTCGAAAATGACGTCGAGCAATTCGGGAAGATCTGCGGGGCGGGATGCAGCGGGGAGGTTCTTCACCTGATTCTCAAGCCACTGACGGCTGAAACGGGGCGTGAATTTGTCCATCGAATAGTGGTGGTACAGACCGTTGCCAAACCACAGCTGCTTGAGATACAGCTCGAAATCCTTGAATTGCTGATCATTGCGATCGCCAGTGTAGGATGTGTATACCGATTCGAGCATACGGCGTATCGGAAGGTTATAGCGTCCGTTCTGATCCCAGAGAATGTCACGTCCCCAGAGGGCGGCTTCGGTGAGGTGATAGACGAGCTGCTTCTGCTGCAGTGTGAGGTTCTCGAAATCGGGCACACGATAGCGCAGCACCTCGATGTCGGCGAAACGGTCCACTTTATAGTCGAAAGCGTTGTCAGTGGGTGTCATGGCTGTTGCTTGCATCGCCATACCGGCGACTGCCGCGGCGAAAATGTGAAGTTTCATTATTACGTATATAATATATGTGTCATTCTATGTAAAGGATGAGTCCTTTCAGATATTCACCCTCCGGATGATAGATATTCACAGGGTGATCGGCAGGCTGCGTGAGCTGATGCAGAATCCGGACACGGCGCCCTGTCTGCGCCGCGGCAGAGAATACTGCGAGCCTGAACTGCTCCTTGGTTATAGCCTGAGAGCATGAGAAAGTGAAGAGTATGCTGCCCTGTGGCATACGCTCCATAGCCCGGGCATTGAGCTTCTGGTAACCGCGGAGGGCATTGCGTATGGCGCTGCGGTGTTTTGCAAAAGCGGGGGGATCGAGCACCACAAGATCATAGTCGCCGGGGGTTATGCCACTGAGGAACTTGAAGGCATCCTCAGCCACGGCATCATGACGCGAGTCACCCGGGAAATTGAGCTCGACGTTTGCCTCAGTGAGGCTGACCGCCTTAGCCGAACTGTCGACCGATGTGACGTGCTCGGCACCACCGCGCAGGGCATAGACAGAGAATCCTCCGGTGTAGCAGAACATGTTGAGCACCCGGCGTCCGGCACTGTAGCGCTCAAGAAGCGAACGGTTGTCGCGCTGGTCGACAAAGAAACCGGTTTTCTGACCGCGCAGCCAATCGACGTGGAATTTCAGTCCGTTCTCCATTGCCACATCGCCGGAATATGAACCTATGATGTAATCGTTCTGCGGATCGAGCTCAGCCTTATAAGGGAGCGTGGTCTCGGACTTGTAGTACACATTGGATATACCAGCTCCGGGGAGATCGACGAGCGCGCGTGCTATCTCATTGCGGGCGAAATGCATGCCCGGCGAATGAGCCTGCATTACGGCTGTCGGACCATAGACATCGACGATAAGACCGGGAAGGAAATCACCCTCGCCATGCACGAGACGGAACGCGTCAGTCCCCTCACGGACCACACCTATGGCACGGCGCATCTGCCATGCCTGCTCAAGACGGCGGTTGTAGAAACCTTCGCCGATGCCCTCCTGTCCGGCGGTAAGCATACGGACAGCGATGCTACCGATCTGATAGTGACCGACACCGAGCGGATTGCCATCAGCATCGACGACACGCACCGTATCGCCCTCCTCCACTCCGGAATCTATGCTGTCGATCGCGCCCGAGAATACCCAGGGGTGAAAGCGACGGAGCGATTCTTCTTTGCCCCGGCGCAAACGTATAGTCTTATATTCCATCATTCATCAAATTTTAAGAGGTCAACGGAAAGCACGGAGGAGATCATTGCCGTTGGCATACAGAAGGAGAACTATCAGGAAAAGCATTCCTGCATACTGCGCGTACTCCATGAACTTCTCGTTAGGCTTACGCCGCGCCGCTATCTCATAGATCAGGAAGAGCACATGCCCGCCGTCGAGAGCCGGAATCGGTATGATGTTCATGAACGCGAGGGCGACAGAGAGGAACGCGGTAATCTGCCAGAAGCTGTACCAGTCCCACCTGTCGGGGAAAAGGTTGCCTATAGCCCCGAAACCGCCTACGCTCTTGGCGCCCTCTGAGGTGAACACATATTTCATGGAACCGACATAGTTGGAGAGCGTGGTTGTGCCAAGCTCCCATCCTTTCGGGAATGATCCGAGTATGCCATAACGCACAGCTACCGTCGGATACACGTCGGCAGGATTCTTCACCTGAAATCCGAGCTTGCCGCCATCAGTCGGAGTGGCGCGCAGGGTTATCTTCTCACCTCCGCGGAGTATGTGTATGTCGGTCTCACGTCCGGCATACTGCGCGAGCGCCGGTATCAGTTCAGTAAATGCCGGGGTAGGAAGTGTGTCGACGCCGACAATACGATCCCCCTCGAGCATCCCCGCCTTGGCGGCAGGCTCGCCCGGGACAAGCCGGTCGACGAAGACAGGCACGCGGTAAGCCATGAATACCGGGGTATCATTGAGACGAAGTATGAAGTTTTCAGGTATGCGGATCTCAATAGTGTCGCGGTGATTGCGGAGCACGGTCACGACATCAGCCTCGAGCATTCGCAGCTTGAAATCAGGCTCTGATGCGTCGAGCGGGCGTCCGTCGGCAGCCAGCGGTATGTCGCCGTTGCGGAATCCCACCTCCTGGGCAATGGGGACAAAGTCCATACCCTCATAAGCCTTCTGCAGAGGAATGTAGCGGTCGCCCCAGTGGAATGCGATCCCAGCATAGATGATAATCGCTAGGATGAAATTGAACATCACGCCGCCGAGCATCACGAGCAGACGCTGCCATGCGGGCTTTGTGCGGAACTCCCACGGCTGCTCCGGCTGTGCGAGTTGCTCCTTGTCCATAGACTCATCGATCATTCCGGCTATCTTTACGTATCCGCCGAGCGGGAGCCATCCGATGCCATACTCAGTGTCGCGCCATGTGGCTTTCTCCTGTCCGTCGGCGCCTATGCGCGGAGCCTTTTTCTTCGGTTTCCACTTGAAAAGCGAAAACCAGGGGTTGAAAAACAGATAGAACTTCTCGACCTTTATGCCGAAAGCACGCGCGAAGATGTAATGCCCGAACTCATGGATAACTACCAGAAAGGATAGAGCCACTATGAGTTGGGCGGCTTTTATAAGAAATGATTCCATTTTATGTCAAAAAGGGTGTTTAGTGGGTGTCAGGAGAGGGCGGCTGACATCTCTGCCGCGATTCCGGTTGCGATTCGCCGCGCCTCAGCATTTGTCGCCACATAATCGTCATAGCCCGGAGCCGCCACAAATGGCGTAGCCGCGAGTGTCGCCTCGATTACATTATATATATCGAGGAAGCGGAGCTGACCGGCAAGGAAGCGTGCTACAGCCACCTCATTTGCGGCATTGATTGTGCATGCTGTGGTGCCGCCTTCGGCAAGGGCGCGATAGGCAAACGACAGGCATGGGAAGCGCCGGGTGTCGGGACGCTCGAAAGTAAGCGTGGCATAGTCGGCTACCGACAGTCGTCGTTCGGGCGCATCGGCACGCGTGGCGTCGCCAAGCGCATAGCGGATGGGGAGATGCATGTCGGGCAATCCGAGCTGAGCCTTTACAGCACCATCGCAGAACTGCACCATGGAGTGAACTATTGACTGCGGGTGCACTACAGCCTCTATACGGTCGGCGGGAATGTCGAAGAGCCAGCGTGCCTCTATTATCTCAAACGCCTTGTTGAGCATCGTAGCGGAATCGATGGTGATCTTGTTGCCCATATTCCAGTTGGGATGACGCAGTGCGTCGGCAACGGTAACGCGCTGCAACTGCCCGGCATCGAGCGTGCGGAACGGGCCACCGGAGGCGGTTATGATAAGACGGTCGACCGTAGCGGGATCCTCACCCACGAGACATTGGTAGATCGCCGAATGCTCGGAGTCGACAGGGTAGATGCTTGACTCGGAAGTGCTGAGCAGCCGTTTTATAAGTTCACCCGCAACGACCAGTGTCTCTTTGTTGGCGAGTGCTATATCTTTTCCGGAGCGAATGGCGCGTATGGTGGGTTCGAGTCCGCTATAGCCTACAGTGGCGGTCACGACAGTGGAGAAGTCGTCGCGCTCCATGGCGTCGGCGAGTGCCGGCGCACCTGCGGCAGTCTGTATGCCGAGCGGACGCAACGCCTCGCGTAGGCGCGCGTACTTCGATTCATCAGCTATTACGGCAAGCGCCGGACGGTGTTGCACCGCCTGTTCAATCAGCCGGTCGACATTGCTTCCCGCCGCGAGCACACTTACGCGAAGACGCTGCGGATTCTCCGCAACGATATCGAGTGTCTGTGTCCCGATCGAGCCGGTACTGCCAATTATGGCAATGTTCTTAGTAGATGGTGTCACGTATGTCAGTCGCTGTATTTTTTCACAATTTTCAGATTGCAAAAGTACATAAAAAACTTTTTTCTGCCGCATTTCCAACTAAAAAACACACACTTCGCAATAAAATGTGCAATGGAGTCGAAAAAAATACTTACCTTTGCCGAACAAAAAAACTTAAGGGCATGTTATAAATTCAAAACGCCGGAAATCACACCGCCGACCTTTGGCACAGGATTTGCAGCGTTTGCCTAACAAAAGAGAATATAAAATCACAAATGTTTCATTAAAATTTACGAGAGAAATGAAAAAGAACCTTCTTTTAGCGATTGCAGGATGCGGCGCGATGCTGCTCTCTGCCAACACAGCCAAGGCTCAAGAGACGGTTGTTGTCGAGGAGTCCGTTATCACCGAAGCACCCGTAGAGTGCAAGACTCAATACAGCACCTCCTGGAAGGACAACTGGTTTATCCAGCTCGGTGCCGGCGTACAGATCCCTTACGTTGACCACTATCTCAACAAGGGCGACGGCAAGCGTCACATCAGCCCCGTCTACAACGTAGGTGTAGGTCACTGGTTCAGCCCCTACCTCGGTTTCCGCCTCACCGGTTACTACGGCAAGTTCCGCTATGACTGGGCTACCGTAAACAAAGCCAACATGGCAAACGTGAACGCCGACCTTATGTGGGATATGTTCAACTCAATCGGCGGTGTTAAGGCTGACCGCGTATTCAGCATCATCCCCTTCGTTGGTGTAGGTGGAACTTACACTTGGGACTTCAACCCCGCATACGCTGTAATTCCTGACGGCGAGGGTCACCGCAAAACCAAAGAGTTCACACTCCCCGTTTCTGCAGGTCTTCAGCTCCGCTTCCGTCTCTGCAAGTATGTTGACTTCTTCGCTGAAGCACGCGCTAACTTCTACGGCGACAACTTCAACAACGTAGTATCGGGCGATCCCATCGAGGCTAACCTGAGCGTTTACGGTGGTTTCAACATCAACTTCGGCGGCCGCAAGTTCACAGGCTACAACCCCTGCGAATACCTCGGATACATCAACTCACTCAACCAGCAGGTTAACGACCTCCGTGGCACACTCGCTACCACAGCCGCCGCTCTCGCAGCCGCTGAAGCACAGCTCCCCTGCCCCGAAGTTGTTGAAGCAGAACAGGTAATCGTACAGGCTCCGATGCTCGCATCAGTACGCTTCCGCATCGACTCTGCCCGCATCACCGACGAGGAAATGGTTAACGTCTACAACGTAGCTGAGTTCCTCAAGGCTAATCCTCAGGCAACTGTAACCGTACAGGGCTACGCCGACAAGGACACCGGCACAGCAGCTTACAACATGGAGCTCTCACAGCGCCGCAGCCAGGCAGTCGTTGACGTCCTCGTTAACAAGTACGGTATCGACGCATCACGCCTCACCATCAAGGCTAACGGCAGCGATGTTCAGCCCTACGACATCAACAACTGGAACCGTATCGTAATCTTCACCCAGCCGTAAGACAAACCAAGCCACTAACACTGGCACAATTATCCTCAAGGGTATATAATCAAGAAGAGCCCCCGGCGTGCGCCGGGGGCTCTTCTGCTTTTTTATGCCGATCACATTCCTGCGCCCGTCAACGCCAGAAGTCAACCTGAACAATACTGAGAGACCGGCACGACGGAATTGAATCTCTTTAACGTGCTGATTTTTGCAGATTAGTTTTTTTCTGCGTAACTTTGGCGTAATTTAGAAACTTATAAAACATCAATAATCATGGAAAACAATCAGGAACTCATAGACCAGGTTGTGGCAAAAGCACAGACATGGCTTGGCGAGGGTTATGACGACGCAACCCGTGCAGAAGTGAAACGCATGCTCGAAGCGGCTGACAAGACAGAGCTGATCGAGGCGTTCTACAAGGATCTCGAATTCGGCACCGGCGGTCTGCGCGGCATCATGGGCGTAGGATCGAACCGCATGAATATCTATACCGTAGGCGCAGCCACCCAGGGACTTGCCAACTACCTGAAGGAAGCGTTCGCTGATCTGCCTCAGATCTCGGTAGCTGTAGGTCACGACGTGCGTAACAACAGCCGCCTTTTCGCAGAGATCGTAGCCGACATCTTCTCGGCTAACGGCATCAAGGTATACCTCTTCGACTCATTCCGCCCCACCCCGGAGCTTTCGTTTGCCATCCGTCATCTCGGCTGCCAGAGCGGCGTAAATATCACCGCCTCACACAACCCGAAGGAATACAACGGCTACAAGGCTTACTGGGAAGACGGCGCACAGATCATCGCTCCGCACGACACCAATATCATCGACCACGTAAACCGCATCAAAGGTGTTGGCGAAATCCGCTTCAAGGGTGACAAGAGCAACATACAGATCATCGGTAAGGAAGTTGACGATGCATTCCTGACAGCCATCAAGGGTCTTTCTATGAGCCCCGACGTGATAGCACGCCACCACGACATGAAGATCGTCTACACACCGATCCACGGAACCGGCGTGAAGCTGATCCCCGAATCGCTCGCAAACTACGGATTCACCGACATCATCCATGTTCCGGAACAGGATGTGACCGACGGAAACTTCCCGACCGTCGCATCGCCCAACCCGGAAGTTCCGTCGGCTATGGCTATGGCTATCGCCAAGGCTAAGGAAGTTGGCGCCGACCTCGTAATGGCATCCGACCCCGACGCCGACCGTATCGGTGCGGTAATCCGCGACGACAAAGGCGAGTACGTGCTGCTCAACGGCAACCAGATAGTCATGATCCTGCTCAACTACATCATGACACGCAACGCTGAGCTCGGACGTCTGACCGGCAACGAATATATCGTAAAGACAATCGTCACCACGGAGACAATCAAGTCGATAGCCGACAAGAACAATATCCGTATGTACGACTGCTACACCGGATTCAAATGGATCGCCGCCGTGATCCGCGACAACGAGAACACCGCACGCTATCTCGGTGGCGGTGAAGAGAGCTACGGATTCCTTGCCGAGGATTTCGCCCGCGACAAAGACGCCGTTTCAGCCGTCAGCCTTATGGCAGAGGCAGCCGCCTGGGCAAAAGACCGCGGCATGAACTTCCTGCAGATGCTCCAGGATATCTATATCAGATACGGATTCTCACGCGAAGCCGGCATCTCACTCGTCCGTCAGGGCAAGAAAGGCGCTGAGGAGATCCAGGCAATCATGAAGGAGTTCCGCGCCAATCCTCCCCGCACCATCGGCGGCAGCCCTGTGATCACCATCAAGGATTACGAGACCCTTACAGCAACCGACGCTGTCTCAGGCAATACCGTAAAGATCGACATGCCTGTGACTTCAAACGTGATACAGTACTTCACGGAAGATGGCACGAAGATCTCGGTGCGCCCCTCGGGAACAGAGCCTAAGATCAAATTCTACGTTGAGGTACGCGGCAAGATGGAATCAGCCTCCGACTACGCTCGCGCCAACAACGAAGCCGACGCCAAGATCGAACAGATCAAGAAAGATCTCGGCATAGACTAAGCATAAACCCCAAGCATTTTCACCCCGGATTTAAATGGAATCCGGGGCGAAATGTTAAATATCTACTTGTTGCACGATTGTAACACAAAAGTAACTCCGGCGTCATATTACTGCGCTAATTTTGCATCAGAAACAAACACCAAGCACTCGCTTAGGTAATAAGATATAGGAATCTATACCTCCAATCGAAAAAGCATTATTGCAAACTTAGTAATTATAGAGAGTTTAATATCACATTTATATCGCGCGGAATGTCGACCGACATCACCGCGCGATTCTTTTTTATCCACCTCCGCCCCACAACTCACCCACCCCCCTTTCCGTGCCGTTCCGCCTGTTCTATGACTGTTGCGACAGCAACTAAAAGTTCTGTGTGGCAACCACTCCAACAAACAAAAAAAAAGGATTCAACACAGAACTCATTGGCGCTCACACGCCGACACAGAACTTTAAGAACAACACGGAACTTTAATGCCAAACATAACCCACCATACAACCACCCTCGTTCTGTGCCGTTCTGCCTGTTCTGTGGCTGTTGCGATAGCAACAAGAAAAGTTCTGTGTTGCATATTTACTGCTCTATTATAAAGTGAATTGTTGGGTGCAGGATGAACGGAGGTAGGCTGCGCTCGCGCCATACCTCCGCCCCCACAACCTCCACCCTACAACCCGACCCAAAGACGCCGCCACTACACCACACAGATGAAATCCAAATCTACTGGCAAAAAATGCAAATGATATGCAATTTGTAAGAGGTTTTGCACATTTTATCATTCTGTTTGCAATCGGATGGGAATTTATTGTTACCTTTGCCAATTAAAAGTGCGCACCGTTAATGAAAGTCAAGATCCATAGAGAAGGCACAAACATTCTCATCATCCTGATCCTAATGCTCGGGGTGGTCAATGCTGCGGCATGGTTGTTTATACGCCCTGCGGCAGTGCCTATTGTATTCTCTTCACTTTCAGGCGTATTTTTCCTATTGGTGCTCAACTTCTTCCGTTCGCCGCGCCGTCACTTCCCCGGTAATCCGGATGGCGCAGTGGTATCATCAGTCGACGGTAAGGTCGTGGCGCTTGAAGAGGTTTTCGAGGATGAGTGCCTTCACAGCCGCGCCATCCAGCTTTCTGTATTCATGACCGTGTTTGATGTACACGCCAACTGGTGTCCGGTCAACGGTCGTGTGCTGACGGTCAGACACCATGCGGGACGCTTCATGTCGGCATATCTTCCGAAGTCCAGCACCGAGAATGAACGAAGCACCATACTCATACGCGCCGAGAACGGTCAGGAGATCGTAGTCCGTCAGATAGCGGGTGCAGTGGCACGCAGAATCGTCACCTACGCCGAACCCGGCGATGAAGTATCGGTTGACGAACATCTCGGCTTTATCAAATTCGGTTCGCGGGTGGACATATTCCTGCCTCTCGATGCCGAAATCCTCGTGAAAATAGGGCAGAAAACAACAGGCGGCATTACAGAGATAGCACGCCTTGCGCCCAAAAAGTAACAGCGATTAATCATCATGATCCGACGCCTCAGAGCAAATATTCCAAACACTATAACGTGTCTCAACATAACATGCGGAGCAGCCGCATGCGTGTTCAGCTTCTACTATTCGGAGCAGATCGGTGCGTTCTGCGGCTACCAGTGGGCATTCATACTCATAGCTGCGGCAGCCGTTTTCGACTTCTGCGACGGTGCCATGGCACGCCTTCTGCATGTCTACTCCCTGATCGGCAAAGAGCTTGACTCACTCTCCGACCTCGTTAGCTTCGGTCTTGCGCCGGCGCTTCTGATGTTCAACACGATAACCGCGTGCAATGGCGGAGTTCTGACACCATGGGCTTTCGTATCACTGCTCATAGCCATCATAGGAGCGATCCGTCTGGCTAAATTCAATGTCGACGACCGCCAGACAACATCGTTCATCGGTCTTCCGATACCCGCAAACGCAATATTCTGGATCGGCACCATAGCCTGGATCCATGCGCATACATATCCGGGCAACTTAGCGATAGCCGTCATCATTGTTGCGGTGTCGCTGCTGATGGTAAGCAATCTGCCGATGTTCTCCCTGAAGTTCGCAAACTTCGACTTGAAAGAGAACTTCCGCCGCTATCTGCTGATAGCCGCAGCAGCATTGTTCCTTATCACAGACGGCATTCCCGGTCTCGCCTGGACGATACTGCTCTACATCCTTATATCCGCCGTGTGCCGGCGCACAGCCTGAGCGCGTGCCGGTGGACAGCGGTCAGTAACACGAACGCATAACACACATTTCACCGACAGATGTCACTTTTTGGTCTACTTTTCCTATTCCTGATAATATACTTCATCGTAGTGCCGCTCATAAAGCTCGGCACACGCATCTACGCCGCCCGACGTCAGTTCCGCCAAGCCACAAGCGCTTTCCGGGCAGCCGCCGAACAGCAGCAACCACGCCAACGCCGTGGGGGATGGTCGGCACCGGCTGGTCAGCGGCAGAAAGTCTACAGCCGCGATGCGGGAGAATACGTGAAGTTTGAGGAGATGCCACCGTCACCAACCCAGACGGAGCGCAGCACGGAGACGTTCACCGAGACCCAGATCACCGATGTGGAATGGGAAGATATCGAAGTCAAGTGATTCTCCGCCATAAACCCTGTAAAATCATTAACACAACCCTATAAACCCTTTTAATAACCATGAATATCTGCAAGACACTACTGCTTGCCCTCGCGATAGGCAGCGTCAGCACCGCCGCAGCGCAGGAGACATTCGACCTCGCCTCGCAGCGTAAGGAAGTGCAGCGCTTCAAACGCGTACCCGGCGAGAAGCTTGACCACAAAGGCATCATAATCAATCCCACACCCCAGAGCATGCAGCTCGCGGCGGAGGGCGAACTTTCGATAGCCAACGGATTCAAATATTCCGGCACATATACGCCCGACCTGCAGCATCTCGGCATCCCAACCTCAAGCAAAGGTGCACAGCTGACCATAAAGGTTGGCGAGAAAGACGCCACAAAAGCAGGTGTTGAGAGCAAAAAAGGCGCATACAGCCTCACTGTGGGCAAGAAAGGTGTCAACATAGTGGCATTCGACGATGCCGGAACGTTCTACGCCCTGCAGACACTGCGCGAGATTGTCAACAGCCCGGCATCAAAGAAAGGAGCAATCCCCTGCCTGACAATCAACGACTATCCTGACCTCCCCTACCGCGGCGTTGTCGAAGGATTCTACGGCACACCTTGGAGCCACCAGGTGCGCCTATCGCTCATCGAATTTTACGGACGCAACAAGATGAACGACTACATCTACGGTCCGAAAGATGACCCCTATCACAGCTCACCCTACTGGCGCCAGCCTTATCCGGCTGACGAGGCAGCACAGATACATGAGCTCGTGGAGGCGTGCAAACGCAACCGCGTGAACTTCGTGTGGGCTATCCACCCCGGAAAAGACATACGGTGGGACAAGGCTGACTACGACAGCCTCGTGGCTAAGTTCGACATGATGTATGACCTCGGCGTACGTTCGTTCGCCATATTCTTCGACGACATCGAGGGCAAAGGCACCGACTCCAACATGCAGGCACAGCTGCTCAATGACCTCACCCGAGATTTCGTGAAGAAAAAAGGTGACGTGACCAACCTTCTGATCTGCCCGACCGACTATTCGCAGTCGTGGGCAAACCCCGGACCGAAAGGTCAGCTTGCCGTATACGGTGAGAAGCTCAACCCCAACGTGGAAGTATTCTGGACCGGAGCGGCTGTGTGCAGCGACCTCACTCCCGAGACACTGGAATTCATAAACTCACGCATCAAGCGTCCGGCACTTTTCTGGTGGAACTTCCCGGTGAGCGACTATTGCCGCAACTACATCCTCCAGGGACCGACCTACGGTCTTGACACCACCCTGACCTCAGCCGAGGTTGCGGGCATCGAGAGCAACCCCATGGAGCATGGCGAGGCATCGAAAGTGGCTCTCTACGGCGTAGCCGACTACGCATGGAATACCTCTGCCTACAACCCGATCGACAACTGGGAACGCTCATTCGAGGTTATAGCTCCCGAAGCAGCCGATGCCTACCGCTCGTTCGCAATCAACTCAGCCGATACAGAAACCGGCTACCGCCGCGACGAATCGTGGGAGACTGTGACTTTCCCCTACAATGACTATACCCCCGAGCAGTTTGAAGCCCTCGCCCGCCAGTTTGCCGACATGCAGACCGTACCGGAACGCATGGAGAAGATCTCCAACAAGCAGCTGCTCAATGAACTCCGCCCCTGGCTCGTGGAGTTTGGCAAACTCGGTGCACGCGGAGCCTCTACCCTCAATCTTATAAAGACATTTGAGAAAGGCGACGATGCCGCATTCTGGACCGCCTACGTGGCTAACATCATGACACCCGAAGAGCGCGAGGCTTACAACGCCCACAAGTCGGGAACAATGAAGCTGCAGCCGTTCTATGAGAACGCCATGGACGACATGCTCAGCGCGTTCTACAAACGCCTGACCGGAACAGCTTCATCAACCTACCGCCCTGTCGGTTCATACCGCAACATCGGCACCACCATCTCGAAACTCATGCTCGACAACGATACCACGACCTACTACACCTCGGCATACGCACAGCGTACGGGCGACTGGATCGGTCTTGATCTCGGCGCCATCCGTCCGGTAGATGAGATCGTAGTCCTGCAGGGACGAAACAACAAGGATGACGTCGACTACTTCGACGCTGTCGTGCTTGAGGCATCAGCCGACGGAAAGACATGGACAGCGCTGACCGACTCACTCGCACAAACTTACGACATCAAGTGGCAGGGATCGCCCGTTGACGCCCGCTACGTGCGCATCCGCAAACTTGAATCAAAGAAACGCAACTGGGCGTCAGTGCGTGAGTTCCGCGTCAATCCACCGTCGCACGAGCGCCTGAATCTCAACATCTCGGCTCCCGACATGATAGGTTCGCTGCTTGCCTTTGACAATGATCCCGCCACAGCATTCGCTACGGCAGGAACACTATCTTTCGACCGTCCTGCAGAGGCTAACAGCGCGACGTTGCTGCTCGGCAACCGCGCCGCCGGACTGAAACTCAGCCAGCTCGACGCGAAAGGCAACGTGATTGAATCGCGCCCGCTCGACGCCGATCTTGTGCGCATCACCTTCAATCCTGCCGCAACCCGTATTGCAATCGACGGCAACGCCACAATCTATGAGATAATCCCCGACTGATATAGCCTATATAAGGCATTCAAATAGCTACAAAACATAATAAAGCGATGCGCCGGAATAGACGCATCGCTTTTTATATCCCCATACCAACCAGAGCATGCGCCAACACACGTATGATTGTTGGCATAAGTTGGAGGAGCCGTTCCGGCATTGTTTCGCGGTTTGGTGTTTTTTGTGTACTTTTGCGGTATGAAATATGTAGGAGCTCACGTATCGGCGCAGAATGGCGTAAGCCAAGCACCGACAAACGCACATAATATTGGTGCAAAAGCATTTGCCCTGTTCACCCGCAATCCGTCACGCTGGAAGTCGAAAGAGATTTCCGACAAGGAGGCAGAGTTGTTCCGTTCGGAATGTGCCCGACTTGACTACACCTCTTCACAGATACTGCCACATGACAGTTATCTGATAAACCTCGGCGCACCGGATCCTGAAAAACTCGAAAAAAGCCGCGAGGCATTTCTTGACGAACTGCACCGTTGCGAACAGCTCGGACTGACGATGCTCAACTTCCATCCCGGCAGTCATCTGAACGAGATGGAGACCGAAGCGTGCCTGGATCTAATAGCTGAATCTATAAACATGGCTCTCGATGCCACGGAAGGTGTCAAGGCTGTGATCGAAAACACCGCCGGTCAGGGCAGCAATCTCGGCTTCACGTTCGCCCAGATAGCGCGTATAATCGACGGAGTGAAGGACAAGAGCCGTGTTGGGGTATGCATCGACACATGCCACACGTTCGCAGCCGGTTATGACTTAGCCACAGCAGAGGGTTACGATGCTACCTGGGAAGAATTCGACCGTGTCATCGGTTTCAAATATCTGTCGGGAATGCACCTGAATGATTCGAAGAAAGGGCTTGGCTCGCACGTCGACCGCCATGCGCCAATCGGCGAAGGCATGATCGGGCGTGATTTCTTCAAGCGTCTGATGAACGATCCCCGCTTCGACGGAATACCGATGATCCTCGAAACGCCCGACGAATCGCTATGGCAGGAAGAGATAGCCTGGCTATACTCTCTCTGCGATTGAAACGACCCCGTAATTCTCACTTCCACAGCTATGCAGCAAGAAGATATGCTCCATGACCCGTGGGATAGATGCCATCTGTGGCATCCCTACACATCTACTGTAAATCCTCTCCCGACATATAAGGTAACGTCAGCCCATGGCGTGCGTATCCGTCTCGCCGACGGTACGGAACTGATCGATGGAATGTCATCATGGTGGGCAGTGTGCCACGGATACAATCATCCGCGACTGAATGCCGCCATAGAGCGTCAGCTCAAGGATATGTCGCACGTGATGTTCGGCGGTCTCACCCATGAACCGGCAATAAAGCTCGGCAGGAAGCTGCTCGAATGGGCACCCCCGTCAATGGACTGCATCTTTTATGCCGACTCAGGCTCGGTTGCCGTTGAGGTAGCTATGAAGATGGCTATACAGGCGGCTGTGTCAATGTCGGGCTCGCACCGCCGTACGAACTTCGTTACCATCCGCTCGGGCTACCATGGCGACACCTGGAATGCGATGAGCGTATGCGATCCCGTGACCGGAATGCATGGAGCTTTCGGGTCAGCACTGCCGATACGCCACTTTGTAGAGTCACCGCGCGTTGTCTACGGTGCTGAGTGGGATCCCTCAGCCGTCGTTGAACTTGAGGAGACAATAGCCGCCAACGCTGATGAGATCGCCGCTCTGATACTCGAACCGATCGTGCAGGGAGCGGGGGGAATGCGTTTCTATCACCCGCAATATCTCTTGGAAGCACGGCGCATCTGCGACAAGTATGGTGTGCTGCTGATATTCGACGAGATCGCCACCGGATTCTGGCGCACCGGTCGCCGGTTTGCCTGGGAGCACGCAGGGGTAGAACCTGATATAATGTGCATAGGCAAAGGTCTGACAGGCGGATACATGACTATGGCAGCTGTTCTCGCTTCACGACGCGTAGCCGATGCCGTAGCGGCAGGTGAAGCGGGCGTGATGATGCACGGCCCGACATTCATGGCTAATCCGCTTGCCTGCGCCGTAGCGCTTGAATCGCTCACACTGCTCGAGGAGCAGGACATGGCTGCCGTCACAGCTAATATCGAGTCCCGGCTGAAACGTCTGCTCGCTCCGGCGGCAACACTGCCGGGAGTCGCCGATGTGCGAGTGCTCGGCACCATAGGAGTGATCGAGATGAAGCAACCTGTCGACGTGGGTGCTTTCCAGCGCGAATGCGTGGCGCGGGGCATCTGGGTGCGTCCCTTCGGAAAAAACGTCTATGTCATGCCCCCATATATCATTACTGATAAGGATCTGGAGACACTCGTAAACGCCACTATCGATATCGTCAGACATCTGCCGCAATGAACCGTATACGTCAGACTCTGGAACAACTGCGCAGCGAGGGGAATTTCCGCCGTATTCCTGCCGACTCGACCGGCTCGGCTATGCTTGATTTCACCTCCAACGACTATCTGGGCATAGCATCGCGCGAAGATCTTCAAAAGGAATTTTTCGCAGCCAATAATGACGTACGGTTACCGCTGACATCGTCGGCATCACGCCTACTTGCCGCCGGCCAAAACCAGTATGAGAGTCTTGAAAATCTCATAGGTGATCTCTACGGGAAGAAAGCGCTGCTGTTCAACAGCGGCTATCATGCCAACACCGGACTGATACCTGCGTTAGCCGACCGCGACACACTCGTGCTTGCCGACCGTCTGGTGCATGCCTCCATCATAGACGGCTACGTGCTTGCCCGCACAGAAATGATGCGGTTCAGGCACAATAACATGCAGCATCTCGCACTGTTGCTTGAGCGCCATGCGTCAGCCTATCAACGCGTGCTGATTGTGGTGGAATCTGTCTACAGTATGGATGGCGACAGCCCTGACATGCGGAGGATCGCAGAATTGAAACGGATGTATCCGAACGCGATGCTGTATGTCGACGAAGCGCACGCATTCGGAGCTGTCGGAAGCCAGGGATTAGGATTATCTGCCAAAGAGGGGATAGTCGAGGATGTCGACATATTGGTGGGCACGCTCGGTAAGGCAGGAGCATCTGTCGGCGCATTCGCCGTGATGAGCGGTGAGATGCGCGAATATATGGTGAACCGTGCACGTCCGCTAATATTCTCCACCGCCCTGCCACCTCTCAACTGCGCGTGGAGCGAGTTCATAATCCGCCGCATAGCAGGAATGGATGCTGAGCGCGAGAAACTTGCAAAACTTTCCGAAAGACTACGGACGGCACTCTCAGGATTGCCGGGAGCGCAGAACACGGCGGCATCGTACATCCGTCCGTACATCGTCGGATCGGCTGAACGCGCGGTGGAACTCTCGCAAAGACTTGTCGAAGCTGGGATAAAGGTATTGCCGATACGCACCCCGACAGTGGCGCGTGGCACCGAACGCCTGCGCATAAGCCTGAGTGCGGCGATGAGCTATGAGGATGTCGACCGGCTCGCTGATGCATTACATAACGCTATTTAAGTCATGAAATACCGTCTGCTCACTTCCGGCAACGAACGCCGTCTACTTCTCATCTTTGCCGGATGGGGCATGGACGACGCGCCGCTACGCGAGCTCACTCCACACGCCGGATATGACCTTGCCGTAGCATGGGATTACCGTGACCTGAATCTCCCGGACTTCACAAACGGCTACGATGAGATCTGCGTGGTCGCCTGGTCGTTCGGAGTTGCGGCGGCACAGCACTGGATGACAGCCAACAGACACCTTCCGGTGACGCGCCGCACGGCAGTTGGCGGGACTCTATATCCTGTTGACGACACACTGGGTATACCTGTAGCCATTTTCCGTGGAACCCTTGACTCGCTCAGTTCTGAAAACCTCACCAGATTCTACCGTCGCATGACGGGATCGGGCGCCGCTTACCGCGAGTTCGCTAAATCGTTGCCGAAACGTGACATAGAAGAGCTTGCTGACGAGTTGCGTGCCATCTACGCGCTTCCACCCGTGCATGAGAATGCCGTCATGGAATGGGATGAAGTGTATATCCTCACTGACGACCGCATAATACCGCCGCAGAACCAACGCAACGCATGGACAGGGCATCCGGCTATTATAGAACTGCAATCGGCACACTTGCCGGATTTCAGCGCCATAATCCCGCGTGCGGCTATGTGCAAGGCTACGGTAAAGCAACGTTTTGCAGCCGGAAGCGCCACTTACGATGAGTCGGCTGGTGTGCAGAACCGCATCACAGCACTGATGACAGAAATGTGGCTAAAGCATGGCAAACCGGGAGCTGACGGCAATATAGTCGAAATAGGCACCGGCACCGGGCAGCTCACGCGCCGATATGCCCCGCTATGCAGTTCGTGCCTCAGCATGACATCGGTCGACCTTACCGAACCCTCACCGGCACTTCCGGGAAGGAAAATAGCCTGCGACGGAGAACTGTTCGTGCGGTCGCTGCCGGATGCTTCAGTCGACATCCTCTTCACCGCCTCCACCATACAATGGTTCAACTCACCGCGCGAGTTCCTGCGGCAATGCGCGCGCATCCTTCCTGCAGGGGGAACCGTGCTGCTCTCGACTTTCGGACCGGACAATTACCGCGAGATCCGCTCAATAGCATCATCCCTGCCCAGATACATGTCGGCAAGCCATGTGAGAGCCTTGCTTCCAGAGGAATTGGTGATTGAGGAGAGTCATGAGGAGCTGTGCACACTCGAGTTCGATACCACCGCGGAATTACTGCACCATATACGCCAGACGGGAGTGAACATTACGGAAGCATCGCCCGACAAAGCTTTCGGAGCCGCGCTCGCACTCGCACGCTCGGGCATAAATCGCCTGACATACAATCCGGTGATACTAATGCTGCGGCGCCGCTGAGAAGCGGTTTTGCTTTTGTTGAGAAAAAAGCGTAACTTTGCGGAATAGCCATGATTAATCATACCAAATAATATAACATGAAAAAACCGTTCCAACTGCTGCTTGCCGCGCTATGCATCATAGCCGCAGCATGCTCGCACCGCGGACAACAGGTGGCAAATTATGATGTCATCCCCTTGCCGCAGACAGTAAACATTAACCAGTCAGCCAAACCATTCCAGCTCACGGCATCTACCCAGATCGCCTATCCGGCGGGTAACGAAGGACTGCAGCGCGACGCACAGTTCCTTGCCGAATACCTAAAGCAGGTGACGGGTCATGAGCTTAAAGTTACCGATGCCGCTCCGGCAGCCGACGTGATCAATCTCCGTGCAGATCTCGGCGGCGAGAACCCCGAAGCATACGAGATCACTGTTAGCGAGCAGAGCATCGATATCAACGGTGCTACCGACGCCGGTACATTCTACGGCGTACAGACAATCCGCAAGTCGATCCCCGAGGCTACGCCCTCGAATGTAGAGTTCCCCGCAGCGACCATAGCCGATGCTCCCCGCTTCAGCTACCGCGGCGCTCACTTCGACGTTTCGCGCCACTTCTTCCCTGTTGATTCAGTAAAATCGTTTATCGACATGCTGGCTCTCCATAACATCAACACCATGCACTGGCATCTCACCGACGACCAGGGATGGCGCATTGAGATAAAGAGCCTTCCGGAACTCACAGAGCTTGGCTCGAAGCGCGACGGCACTGTGATCGGTCACAACAGCGGCGTTTACGACAGCATACCTTACGGCGGATTCTACACACAGGATGAGGCACGCGACATCGTGAAATATGCAGCCGACCGCCACATAACCGTAATTCCCGAGATAGACCTTCCCGGTCACATGCTCGGCGCACTCAAGGCTTATCCCAACCTCGGCTGCACCGGCGGTCCGTACGAGGTGTGGCAGATCTGGGGTGTGAGCGAAGATGTGCTCTGCGCCGGCAATGACTCCACATACAAATTCATCGACACGGTACTTGGCGAGATCACTGAGCTTTTCCCCTCGGAATACATACACGTCGGTGGCGACGAGTGCCCGAAGACACGCTGGGCTGAGTGCGCAAAGTGCCAGGCTAAGATCAAAGAGCTCGGACTCAAGTCAGATGCAAAGCACACCAAGGAGGAGAAACTCCAGAGCCACGTGATACATCACGCCAGCGATTTCCTCGCTTCGAAAGGACGCAAGATGATCGGTTGGGACGAGACACTCGAGGGTGGACTCGCACCCGGTGCCATCGTGATGTCGTGGCGCGGCGAGGCAGGTGGCATCGAGGCTGCGAAACTCGGTCACGATGTGATCATGACCCCCAACTCCTACCTCTACTTCGACTACTACCAGACTCTTGACCGCGAGAAAGAGCCGGATGCAATCGGCGGATATCTCCCTGTTGAGCGCGTCTACAGCTACGAACCTATCCCCGCCGACCTCACTGCAGAGGAAGCCAAACATATCATCGGCGTTCAGGCAAACCTCTGGACAGAGTACATCCCCACTTTCGCACAGGCACAGTACATGGAACTGCCCCGTATGGCAGCCCTCGCTGACGTGCAGTGGAGCTCGGCACCAAAGGACTACAAGAAATTCGCCGCACGCGTACCGCAGCTCATCAACCACTACAAGGCTAACGGCTACAACTACGCACGCCACATGTTCAACGTGACAGGCACGCTCACCCCCGACACCATCAACCATGCCATCACGCTCGACCTCATGACAGTCGACAGCGCACCCATCTACTATACACTCGACGGCACAGAGCCGACAGAGGCATCGCTGCTCTTCGACAAGCCTGTGCAGCTCAACGGCTCAACGACTATCAAAGCAGTGGCTATACGTCCGAGCGGACGCAGCGACGTGTTTGTCGACAGCGTATCGTTCAACAAAGCCACATCGCACCCCGTGACCCTCGTCAACGCACCCCACCCCCGCTACAAAGCCAAGGGAGGGCAGACACTCACCGACGGTAAGTTCGGCACCAACGGTTACGGCAATGGCGACTGGGTAGGTATCGTGGGCAGCGATCTCGTTGCTGTGGTCGACCTGGAGGCTGAAGAGGAGATCTCAAGCGTGACCACACGCACTTGCGTAGCCACCGGTGACTGGGTATTCGATGCCCGCGGCATGAATGTCGCTGTCTCTACCGATGGCAAGGAGTTTACTACCGTAGCAAGCGAGGATTATCCTGCAATGGCTATGAGCTCCAACTCCATCTACACACATTCACTCACTTTCGACCCCGTAAAGACACGCTATGTGCGCGTGACCGTGAAGCCTGAGATCGCTATGCCCGAATGGCATCAGGGAGCAGGTCGCCCCGCGTTCGTATTTGTCGACGAGATCGAGATCAACTGATAATACGGCATAAGTCCGCGCGACATCAATGGCAGTGCGTCAGCAATCTGACGCACTGCTTTTTTATCCCTCCGGTTTTTATAACCATATTGATTCATTGATGAAAAATGTGTAATTTTGCATAATTCTGTCTCACCAACTCTCACACGCGGCAACAATACCGCATCTTTAACCCTCAACAATAATGGCAACGAGCACCCAACAGAAACAAGAATTATTCAAGGCGATATGGGCTACAGCCGAAGACCTGCGCAACTCGGTCGATGGCTGGGATTTCAAGTCCTACGTCCTCGGCATATTGTTCTACCGCTTTATTTCGGAGAACATCACAAATTATATCAACCGTATGCAACGCGAAGCCGGTGATGCCGACTTTGATTATACTTCATTCTCCGATGAAGAAGCCATTGCTGCCAAGGATGACCTTGTACGCGAAAAAGGATTCTTCATCCTGCCATCGCAACTATTCTGCAACGTGCGTAAGCGAGCCAAAAGCGACCCTAACCTCAATGTTACGCTCTCTGAAATATTCAAGAGTATTGAAGCGTCGGCAATCGGCACTGATAGCGAGGATGATCTGAAAGGACTGTTTGCAGATATTGATGTGAACTCAAACAAACTCGGAGGCACTGTCGAGAAACGCAACGAGCAACTTACTAAAATCCTAAACAACATCGGAGGCATCGACCTGAAAGGCGACTATGAGGATAATCAGATAGACCTTTTTGGCGATGCATACGAATACCTTATGGCGATGTATGCATCCAATGCCGGAAAAAGCGGTGGCGAATACTACACTCCTCAGGAGGTCAGCGAACTGCTTGCACGCATAGTCAGTCACAACCGCCAGTGGGTAAACAAGGTTTACGACCCTGCTTGCGGCTCCGGCTCTCTGCTTCTTAAATTCGCCAAAATTCTCGGTGCCGACAACGTGAAACAGGGATTCTTCGGACAGGAGTTAAACATTACCACCTACAACCTCTGCCGCATCAACATGTTCCTCCACAACATCAACTACAATAAGTTTGATATCCACAATGGCGACACGCTACTTGAGCCATACCATTGGGACGACGAACCGTTTGATGCCATAGTCAGCAACCCACCCTACTCCACAAAATGGGTGGGCGATGACAATCCCCTGCTCATCAACGATCCCCGATTTGCCCCTGCCGGTGTGCTTGCTCCCAAAAGCAAGAGTGACCTCGCTTTCACCATGCACATGCTTTCATGGCTATCAACTGAGGGCACTGCCGCCATCGTCGAATTTCCCGGCGTTCTCTATCGCGGAGGCAAGGAGCAGAAGATACGCCAGTATCTGATTGACAACAACTACGTTGACACCGTCATTCAGTTGCCACCAAACCTTTTCTTCGGCGTCACCATCGCTACCTGCATCATAGTGCTGAAAAAATCGAAGAAGGAGAACAAGACCCTTTTCATTGATGCTTCACAACTGTTCATTCATGAAGGTAACAAGAACAAACTCTCGCCCGAAAATATTGAAGCTATTGTTGCCGAATATGCCAAAAGTAGGGTCGCTACCTGTAACGACCGCAACAAACACTTCTCGGCGCTCGTTGACAACGCCACAATAGCCGAAAACGGCTACAACCTCTCAGTAAGCTCCTATGTCGAAGCCGAGGATACCCGTCCGCAGACCGACATCAAAGAACTGAACGCCCGCATAGCCCGCATCGTCGAGCACGAAAACCGACTCCGCGCCGAAATCGACGCAATTATCAAAGAACTTGAAGCCTAAACATTATGAGTAAGTTACAAGAATTAATCAACCGTCTCTGCCCCAATGGGGTGGATTATTCTAAGTTGATTGATGTGGCCAATGTTTTATATGGCTTTCCATTCAACTCAAAAGAATTTACAGAGGATAGTAATCATATCCCCTTGATTCGCATACGAGACGTTAAGCCCGCTAAAGCGAGCACATTTTACACTGGAGAATACTCTGAAGATTATATCATTCGTCGTGGTGATATTCTTGTTGGAATGGATGGTAATTTCAATCTCGAAAAATGGAATGATCGTGACGGATTGCTCAACCAACGAGTTTGCAAAATTAATTCTAAAAATGAAACTATTGTCTTGAATGGCTTTCTATATCATCTTTTAGGTCCCGTATTTAAGGCAATCGAAGACGAATTACACAGCGGAACTGTAATACACCTTTCTGCAGCAAGAATAAATAAACTCTCAATTCCCGTTCCGCCCATTGAGGTACAGGAGGAAATTGTGAAAATTCTCGATTGCTTCGCAGACTACGCAGCGGAGCTGCAAGCGGAGCTGCAAGCACGCAAAGAACAATATGAATATTATCGTAATCTTTTGCTTACCTTCAATCCCTCCGCCTGCGGCTGCGGGACCGATGGTGAGCAAAAGATTACAGACGTAACTAACTGGGGGGGGGCATAGTTACGAAATTACTTGGAAAGCTATGGGCGAGATTGGCAAATTTATTCGCGGCAATGGTCTTCAAAAGAAAGACTTTATAGATAGTGGTGTAGGTTGTATCCATTACGGGCAAATCTACACTCACTATGGCACTTTCGCTACTGACACCAAATCTTTTGTATCCCCAGAGTTCGCAAAAAAACTTCGTAAGGCTCATTATGGAGATTTAATCATTGCTACTACAAGTGAGAATGTTGAAGATGTCGGCAAAGCTGTCGCATGGCTCGGTAAAGAGGAAATTGCAATAAGTGGGGATTCTTTTATATACACCCATTCTCAAAATCCTAAATACATAGCATACCAACTACAGACCTATCGGTTCTTGCAGTATAAACGCATGAATGTTTCTGGTACCAAAGTAACCAGAATCGATGAAAAGAGTTTATCCAAATACATTATCCCTATACCTCCTATCGAGCTTCAAGGGAAGATAGTTGCTATACTTGACCGCTTTGAGACGTTGGTAAACGACCTCACTACCGGCCTCCCCGCTGAAATAGCCGCTGTCAAGGAGCAATATGAATATTATCGCAACAAATTGCTTACGTTTAAAGCACTTTCCGCATGAATGAGTTGATACCGCGCACCGGAAATTACAAACGTCTTCTGAGCTATCAGAAAGCGGATGTCATATTTCAAATCACATTTGACTTTTGCTCACGCTTTCTTTCAAAAGGAGACCGTACTGTTGACCAGATGATTCAGGCAGCCCGCAGTGGCAAACAAAACATCATAGAAGGGTGTGCGGCATCATCAACCTCAGCAAAAACCGAGATCAAACTAATCAATGTCGCCAAAGCAAGCCTTAAAGAACTACTGGAAGATTACGAGGACTATCTTAAGACGCGGCACCACAGACAATGGGAGAAAGGCAGCAAGGAATATGAAGCAATGCGGAAAATCGGACGGGAGCATAATGAAGCAAGTTATTTCATGGCACTTACCGCGACCCGTCTGCCGGAAACCATAGCCAATATGGCAATAATCCTGATAAACCAAGCGGATTACCTACTCTTCAAGCAACTTGAGAAACTGGAGAAAGACTTTCTTGAAAAAGGAGGCTTCTCGGAAAGGATGACAGCACTTAGAAAAGCGAAAAGGGGGTACTGACTGATAGCTTTAAAGTATTTTTAAGGTCTTTAAAGTCATTAAGGTCATTAAAGTCCCTAATATCCTCAAACAAAACTATGATGATGAATTACGATCTTATAAGCGAAAACCCAGAATCGACCGTAGTTGCCGAGTTTGAACCAGGCTTTTATAGCGCAGCGCAATATCAGAGTGAAGCGGAGATGGAACAGGACTTCATCAATCGCCTCACCCGCCAGGCATACGAGCCCCTGACAGTCACCTCTGAAAAGGAGTTGATTACCAATCTACGAAGCCAAATTGAACGTCTCAATGGTATAGTTTTCGAGGATAAAGAATGGAATGATTTCTTCACTGAGCATATCGGTAACCCAAATATGGGTATCATCGAGAAGACCAAAACCATCCAGGAGGATAACATCAAGGCATGGACCCGCCCTGACGGCTCTCTTGTCAATATCTCGCTTATCGACAAAGCCGATATCCACAACAATTCGCTACAAGTCATCAACCAGTATGTGCCAGAAGGGGGTGCATACGACAATCGCTATGACGTGACAATCCTTGTCAACGGTCTGCCGCTTGTTCACGTGGAATTGAAACGGCGTGGTGTGAGCATAAAGGATGCCTTCAACCAGATCGACCGCTATCAACGTGATTCGTTCTGGTCGGGTAGCGGACTCTATGAATTCGTGCAGATATTCATAATCTCCAACGGAACCCTGACAAAGTATTACAGCAACACCACGCGTGATGCCGTCAGCAAAGCCAATCAGAAGAATGGAAAAGGAAAAGGGAAGACACAAACGTCAAACTCGTTTGAATTCACTTCCTATTGGGCAACCAAGAGCAATGTTCCTGTTTTTGACCTGATGGATTTCACACAGACATTCTTCTCAAAGCATACTCTACTCAACATACTTACCAAATACTGCGTATTCACCTCCGAGAATCTTCTACTGGTGATGCGTCCATATCAGATTGCCGCCACAGAGGAGATACTGCTACGAATCAAAACTTCAACCAACGCCAAAACATACAGCAAACGTGAGGGTGGCGGCTATATCTGGCACACAACCGGTTCTGGCAAGACTCTGACCTCGTTCAAAACCGCGCGACTTGCTTCACGGGTCGATGATATAGACAAGGTGCTATTTGTGGTTGACCGAAAAGACCTTGATTATCAGACAATGAAAGAGTATGACCGTTTTGAGAAAGGAGCCGCCAACTCAAATGGTTCGACCGCAGTACTGAAAAAGCAACTCGATGACCCTAATGCCCGAATCATCATCACAACCATTCAGAAACTCTCCAACTTCATAGCCCGCAATCCGCAGCATAAAATCTACGGTCAACACACTGTTTTGATTTTCGATGAATGCCACCGTTCACAGTTTGGCGACATGCACAAAGCCATTACCAAGAAATTCAAGAAATATCACATGTTCGGATTCACCGGCACACCAATATTCCCCGATAATGCCGGAGCAATACGTAACGTCGAATTCACAACTACTGAGGGTGCTTTTGGCGACCAACTCCATAGCTATACAATAGTCGATGCCATCCGAGACCAGAACGTATTGCCATTCAAGGTTGATTATATCCGTACCATGCGAGAGGAAGATGAAATACTCGATGAGCAGGTGAGCAACATCGACCGTGAGCGAGCATTGATGGCTCCTGAGCGCATCACACTAGTGTCTAAATACATCATGGAGCACTTTGCACAGAAAACTCGCCGTGATTCACGCAGCTACTCTTTCGCGCAACTGATCAATGTAGGCGAAGTGGCAACCGCCAAAGACCGCAACAAGGTCAAAGAGGTTAAAGCCAAAACACGGCTTACAGGATTCAACTCTATCTTTGCAGTCGCCTCCATTCCGTTTGTCAAGCTATATTACACAGAGTTGCAAAAGCAAAACGAGCTTCTACCTCCTGACAAGCGGCTTAAAATCGCTACTATCTTCAGCTATTCGCCTAATGTTGACACAGAAGACGAATCACCTGAAGATACCGACGGACTTGATCAGTCGAGCCGCGACTTTCTTGAAAAGTGTATAGCAGACTATAACGCCATGTTCGGCACAAGCTACGACACATCGGCTGACAAATTCCAGAACTACTACAAAGACCTGTCGCTTCGCATGAAAAACCGCGAAGTCGATTTGCTCATTGTGGTGAATATGTTCCTTACCGGCTTCGATGCCACAACACTCAACACACTGTGGGTTGACAAAAACCTGCGTTATCATGGATTGTTGCAAGCCTATTCGCGCACAAACCGAATACTAAATTCAATCAAAGACCATGGTAATATCGTTTGCTTCCGAAATCTCGAAAAAGCCACCAATGACTGCCTTCTGCTTTTCGGTAACAAAGATGCCGCCGGACTAATCCTGTTGAAGACATTCGATGATTATTTCTTCGGCTATGATGATGAGCAGGGCAAACATCATCCAGGATGGAAAGAGCTCATCGAGGCACTTCTCACTAAATTTCCGCTTGGTACTCCGATACCTGGAGAAACCGCAGAAAAAGAGTTCATAAAGCTATTCGGCACTATACTCCGAGCCTACAATATCCTCGTAACATTCGATGAATTTGCAGACAATCACATCATTTCAGATGATGATTTTGTTGACTATCGCGGCTTCTATAATGAACTACATGATAAATACCGTCCCAAGAAAGGTGAATTAACCAATATAAACGATGACCTTGTTTTCGAGATGGAACTGATGAAGTCTATTGAGATAAATATTGACTACATTCTGTTCCTTGTAAGTCAACTGGACGGCAATGAGAGGCACGACCGCGAGATTATCATAAAGGCGATGAAATCGGTAGAGGCATCCCCTGATCTGCGCAACAAGAAAGAACTTATCGAAGAATTCATCGAGAGCCACACACCAGAAAATGATGTTCACGACCAATGGCAGGAATTTGTGCGTCTCAGTCAGCAGCGTCAGATGGAAGAGATCATAACTTCTGAAAATCTCCGCCGCGACAAGACACTCGAATTCATGCGGCAGTCATTCCGTGATGGAAATATAAGGGAGGGGGGCACCGAGATTGCCGAAATCATTCCCCCGATGGGTCTGTTTGGTAATGCTGGAGTCAGGCGTGCTGAAAAGAAGAAACGTGTGACTGCATCACTCAAGGAGTTCTTTGACAGATTCTACGATATTTCCGGAGGGGGGTTCTACGGGGGATGAGGCGAACCATTTGGCGGGGAGGGATGTTAAAATATCAATAAATTTGATATTCATTATGCCAAGCGGTAAATCATCACAGGAATCATTATGGCAGGAGGCGTCGCAACAGTCAGTGGCACAGGAAGCTCCCCCAGCATCAATAGCTGACGACCCGAACGCTCCACATCCGGAAATCATCGTCCCTCCACCTGCGGGCAAGAATCACCGCGGCTTGGTGACAGGCGTGCTCAATCTGCTTGTACTTGTGGCTTCGGTAATCCTGATTGTATGGATATCACTCGACACATTCAAGAAGATCGATTTCCTGAACAGCCATCCATATATGACTTTCCAGCTATGGGTGTGTGTGTTCTTCGTCACTGATTTCTTCGTAGGCCTCTACTATGCCGACGACCGTTGGCGGTTTTTCCGGCATCGATTCGTATTCCTGCTGTTGTCAATACCATATCTGAACATCATCAATCAGCTCGACATCACTCTGTCGCCTGATGCGCTCTACTTCATCCGCTTCATCCCGCTGGCACGCGGCGCGCTCGCACTTGCTATCGTGATAGGCTATCTGTCATCGAACGCCGTCACGAGCCTGTTCATGTCATACCTTGTTATAATGCTGCTCGTAGCCTATTTCTGTTCACTTATATTCTTCCAGCGCGAACAAGGGGTTAATCCGCAGGTAAACACTTACTGGACTGCACTATGGTGGTCGGCTATGAATATGTCGACAGTAGGTTGTAACGTCGAGCCGGTCACTGTTGCCGGCAAAATCGTAGCCGTGATACTTCCTGTGTCTGGAATGATAATATTCCCGCTGTTCACCGTATATCTGACAAATTACGTCACGGATCTGGTGCAGAAGGGTCACAACCGCCGACATTGAGCCGATGCAACAGCGTCGTGCGGCAGGCTGCGAAAAAAATCGTAACTTTGCGGCATGATTGACACGGGCGTTTTTTCGGCGCGCAAAGCGCTGTTCCATACCTTCGGCTGCAAGTTGAATTTTGCCGAGACATCCACAGTCGCCACACTGTTGGCTGAACGCGGGATCCTGAGAGCATCGCATGGCGAGACGCCCGACATCATCGTGGTGAACACCTGTAGCGTGACCCAGCTTGCCGACAAGAAATGCCGTCAGGCGATTCGCGGTTTTGCCCGGCGTTATCCACAGGCAGCAATAATCGTGACCGGATGCTATGCGCAGCTTAAGCCTGAAGAGGTAGGTGCTCTGCCTGGTGTAGCGGTGATTGCGGGAAATGACCGCAAAGAGCGCATCGGGGAATATCTTGACCGCTGGCTTGAGACGCAGGCGCCGGTGACCGACGTGATACCGACGCGCGACATACGGAGTTTCACCCCGTCATGCTCACGAGGTGACCGCACGCGCTGGATGCTGAAGGTGCAGGACGGATGCGACTATTTCTGCACATACTGCACAATACCGATGGCACGCGGGCGAAGCCGTTCCGGCAGCATAGACGACCTTGTGGCACAGGCACGTAGTGCAGCCGCCGAGGGTGCACGTGAGATTGTCATAACAGGTGTCAACATAGGTGACTTCGGCAAAGGCAGGAGCGATACATTTCTTGACCTAATCCGCGAACTTGACAATGTGGATGGAATCGAACGCTACCGGATATCCTCAATCGAACCGAATCTGCTCACAGATGAGATAATACGCTTTGTGGCATCATCACGACGGTTTATGCCACATTTCCATATCCCGCTGCAATCAGGATCGGACGAAGTGCTCCGGCTCATGCACCGCCACTATGACACCCGGTTGTTCCGAGAGCGTATCGAGACGATACGCAGCCTTATGCCACATGCCTTTATAGGAGTGGATCTTATAGTGGGTCCGCGCGGAGAGACGGTAGAAAGGTTCGAGGAGTCAAGACTGTTTGTTGAATCACTCCCTATAAGCCGTCTGCACGTATTCCCTTATTCGGAACGTCCGGGCACTCGCGCCCTTGAGATCAAGCCCGTAGTCGATCCCGGCGAGCGTCATCGCCGCGCCCGCACAATGATAGCGCTGTCGGAAGATAAACTCACACGTTTTGCTGCGGAATTTGCAGGTACAATACGTCCGGTGCTTGTCGAACATGCCGTAAACAAGGATGGCGCTATGCACGGATTCACCGACAACTATCTGAAATGCGTGCTAACCACAGCTGCGGAACCGAACAGCATAATAGCATGTCGCCTTGAGTCGCTCGATACTGTTGACACAGACGATGAGCCGGCACTGTTCCGCGCCGTGCCTGTGAACGATACAAACATGCCGTCATGAAGCCGCAGACAGCCGTCATAATACTTAACTGGAACGGATCAGAGCTGCTGCGCCGCTTCCTGCCCTACGTAATCGCCAACACGCCACGTGATGTCGCCGATATAATAGTTGCCGACAATGGAAGTACTGATGACTCACTTGCGGTTCTCAGCAATGAATTCCCGGAAGTAAATGTGCTGCGTTTCGTAAAAAACCACGGATTTGCCGAAGGCTACAATCTTGCACTGCAGCATAGCGGCTACCGATATACTGTGTTGCTCAACTCCGATGCTATGCCTCACGAGGGGTGGATAGCTCCTCTCGTAGCTGCGATGGAGGCTGATCCGAAGCTTGGAGCCTGCCAACCGAAGATTCACTCAGTGCGTAAACCGGGCAGATTTGAATATGCGGGAGCCGCCGGAGGATTCCTTGACCGCCATGGATATCCATATTGCCGCGGACGCATATTCGACAGCTTGGAGCAAGACAACGGACAATACGACTCCCCCGCCCCACTCCCCTCATTCTGGGCATCAGGCGCCGCGATGATGGTGCGGACAGAACTGTATCTGAAACTCGGAGGGCTTGAACCGGCATTCTTCGCCCACATGGAGGAGATCGATCTGTGCTGGCGCATGCAGCTCGCCGGTTTCAAGATTGCCACTGTGACAAATAGTACCGTAAGCCATCTCGGCGGCGCGAGCCTAGACGCATCAGACCCGAAGAAGACGTATCTCAACTTCCGCAACAACCTGCTGATGATGCACCGCAATCTTCCGCGGCGCATAGCAAAAAAAAGACTTATTGTCCGTAGGCTCCTCGACACGCTCGCCTGGGCAAGATTCATCGCGACATTTAAATGGCGACATGCCGGTGCGATAGTGTGTGCGCACCATGATTTCGCACGCATGCGCAAGGATATGGCTACCGCACCAGATGACGCACCCGACATGCTCCGGACAGGCACAAATCGCCCGTTGAGCATTCTCCACCACAACTATCTTCTGGGTCACCGCCGTTTCACTCAATTATAATATAAAACAAGATTGTATAATATAAAACAAGATTGGTACGCCAATTGCAGCGCACCAATCTTGTTTATATGGATAGTTGTTCAGTCCTGACTTACAGCTTCGGTTACCTCAAGAGCTGTCTCACTTGCCAGTTCAGACTCAGCCGAAGGCTGAATGCTGTCGGCAGCGGCTGTAGCAGCATCATACGCCGAAAGCTGTTGGCGGAAGATCTCCACAATCTCTGTGGGATTGATGGATAGACCCTGCTCGTTTTTCTTCGATGCCATCTCGTCCCAAAGCTTCTTTGCGGCGTTAGGATCTTTCTTCATAGCCTCATCATAGCAATCTACGGCATGACGCATGCAATCGACAACCTGATCCTCATTACTGTTGGCTATACCTACGGCAGAAAGTGTTATATAACTCATTGTAAGATCACCGAGAGTCTTCACAGAGCATTCAGGGAGACGTTCGTAGAGTGATCCGCAAAGCTCAGTCACCTTGTCAAATTTCTGTGCTGTCATAGCTTCCGAAATCTCCTTGCAGACACGCTGTTGCTCCTTATCCTCCGAGCCGCAGGAACTCATGCCCATTACCAGCACAGCAGCAAGCAGCATGGTGGAAAAAAGTTTCTTAATCATATCGTTATAGTTTTTAAATGATGTTCACATATATTATAATCATTTTGGGTTGATTTTGTTCAGTCGAATGTATTACAAAATAGCGCACGGTGCAATAAAACAGCGGCAGAACACGTTTCAGACTATGGATTCACAACTCTACACACAAATATTCCGGACTTTGCAAAAGATCATAATATTACTTGCCGCCGTGCTTGCGCTGACAGGCTGCATCTCTGACGGCATAACGACGTCGCCCTCGGATGCCCCGACATTTTCATCCGACACACTTGACCTCGGCACACTTTGGGCTGACGAGGCATCGCCCACAGCGATAACGACGCTCCAAAACCACGCTGACAAAAGCGTGATACTGGAGAAAGTATCTGTCACTGACTGCAAAGGAGGCACGTTAAGCATCAATGTCGACGGACGTTCCGGCACGGAATTTTCCGGCGTAGAAATACGCGGTGGAGACTCTATCTATATCCTTGCCGAAGCGACACCAACCGGCGCATTCTCAGCCAACATCGAAGTCATCGCCAACGGAGTGACCCTCACACTGCCGGTAAAAGCGTCGACACTTATCCCTACCGTATGGCGCGACCATACAATCACCGCCGACATCGAACTGCCGGAAGATGCCGTAGTGCGTGTGTTCGGAAACCTGACTATTGCAGCAGGTGTTAAACTAACGGCAAACCCCGGCGCCACAATCTACTTTCATGACGCAGCATCAATGAGCGTCGATGGTTCAATCGATTTTCGTGGAGAGCCGGATAGAGAAGTTACGCTGCGCGGCGACCGCCTGTCGGACGTTATAAAGGGTGTACCGTTCGATGTCATGTCCTCACAATGGCATGGCGTGACTATCGGAGAGATGTCAGCCGACAACACATTATCTCACATCTCAATACAGAACACCTCCGATGGGATCAATATGCTATCCGGCAGTGCCTTGAATCTCGACAATTGCCGTGTGACCAACAGTGCCGCAACGCTTATAAGTGCCAACTCCTCGACACTCACAGCCACAGGCACAGAGTTTACCAATGCTGCCGGTTCATTGATAAGCCTGACTGACTCTAAAGCCACGATAGACCGATGCACACTGTCAAACCATTATCTGTTCGCATTGCCTACCGGAGCGGCATTAAGCATTGATGAAAATTCATCGGCAAAAGTGACAGAAAGCATAATCCACGGCGATGGATCAGAAGCGGAGATAGCCGACGAGGCACTACCCAATGTAAGATTTGAGAAATGCCTTTTCGGCACAACGGGAACAGACGACCAGCAATTCACATCATGCCTATGGGGAAAAGATCCAATGTTCATGCTTGATCTTGAGAACTATCTGATGGACTTCCGGCTTGACCCCGCCTCACCCGCACGCGATCAGGCGACAGCCACGCGCACCGACCGGTACGGTATCGCCGGACGCGCGCTCGGCGCCTACAACTGACCGAAAACCGTCGTCCACCACTTTTTTCACCATTACAGCCGCTTTAGCAACAATTTACCGCACCGTGAGGCTGTGGTTTTTCAAATTCATTTTGTAACTTTGCAGCTCAAATAGAGTGATCACATATTTTACACACATAAAATGGCAGATATCAGAAAAATCCGCACAGCGTTAGTATCCGTTTACCATAAGGACGGACTTGACAATATACTTTCCATGCTCCACGCTTCAGGCGTGAAATTCCTCTCGACCGGCGGCACACGCCAGTTTATCGAACAGCTTGGCTATCCCTGCGATGCCGTCGAGGATCTGACTGCCTATCCCTCAATCCTTGGAGGGCGTGTGAAAACCCTTCACCCGAAAGTGTTCGGAGGCATCCTCAACCGCCGCGACAACGAGCAGGACCGCCAGCAGACTGCACAGTACGAGATTCCTGACATTGACCTGGTGATCGTGGATCTATATCCCTTCGCCGACACCGTGAAATCAGGAGCATCGCCCGAAGATATCATCGAGAAGATCGACATAGGCGGCATCTCTCTCATCCGTGCAGCAGCAAAGAACTTCAATGACGTGGTGATCGTGGCATCGAAAGCGCAGTATGCACCCCTTGCCGAACTGCTGAGCCAAAACGGAGCACAGACCACTCTCGCCGAACGCCGCTTCTTCGCAGCCGAGGCATTCGCAGTATCATCGGGCTATGATTCCGACATCTACAACTACTTTGCCGGTGAAACACCCGACTATCTCCGCATAGCCGTCGACGGTCACAAGAAGATGCGCTACGGTGAGAATCCCCACCAGAAAGGCACTTTCTACGGTGATTTCGACGATCTTCTCAACCAGATACACGGCAAGGAGATCTCATACAACAATCTGCTCGACATAGACGCAGCCGTCAGCCTTATCGCCGAATTCAACGATCCGACATTAGCCATCCTCAAGCACAACAACGCATGCGGTGTCGCTACACGCCCGACCATGCTCCAGGCTTGGACCGACGCACTTGCAGGCGACCCCGTTTCAGCCTTCGGCGGCGTTCTGATCGCCAACCGCGAGATTGATGCCGACACCGCCGCTGAGATCGACAAGATATTCTTCGAGGTTATAATCGCCCCCTCCTACAGCGAAGGCGCGCTTGCAATACTCACAAAAAAGAAAAACCGCATAATCCTGATCCAGCGCTACCCGCTCGACACTACCGTGCAGTACCGCTCGATACTCAACGGCGCTCTGCGTCAGGAGCGCGACCTCCATACCGAGACCGCAGCCGATCTCACACCCGCAACCGTCGAGAAACCCACCGACGAGCAGGTTGCCGATCTGCTCTTCGCCAACAAAATCGTGAAGCACAGCAAGAGCAATGCCATCGTTCTCGCCAAAGGCTCACAGCTTGTGGCAAGCGGCATCGGTCAGACATCGCGTGTCGACGCCCTCAAGCAGGCTATCGCCAAGGCTCTCTCATTCGGATTCGATCTCCGTGGCGCCGTCATGGCATCCGATGCATTCTTCCCCTTCGGCGACTGCGTGGAGATAGCCAACCAGGCAGGCATCACCGCCGTGATCCAGCCCGGCGGCTCTATCCGTGATCAGGAGAGTGTGGACTACTGTAACGCACACGGCGTGGCTATGGTCACCACCGGCATACGCCACTTCAAACATTAAGAGTGTGTCCGTAATCCCTGACACGCAGCAAGATTTTCCCACACATATTTAACACCACACGAAATGGGACTTTTTTCATTGACCAAAGAGATCGCAATCGATCTCGGGACAGCCAATACAATCATAATAAACAACGATAAGATCGTAATCAACGAGCCTTCCATCGTAGCTATCGAAGTGCGCACAGGCAAACTCCTGACCGTGGGCACCGAGGCACAGATGATGCAGGGTCGTGAGAATGACAATATACGCACCATACGTCCGCTCCGCGAGGGCGTCATAGCCGACTTCAACGCCGCCGAGATGATGATCCGCGGATTCGTTGAGAAAGCAAGCGCCAAAAGCCGCTGGTTCAGCCCGTCAATGCGCATGGTGCTCGGCATCCCCTCCGGATCGACCGACGTAGAGATCCGTGCCGTGCGCGACTCTTCGGAACATGCCGGCGGCCGTGACGTCTACATGCTTTACGAGCCAATGGCTGCCGCCCTCGGTATCGGACTGGATGTGGTTGCGCCTGA
Source organism: uncultured Muribaculaceae bacterium (assembly GCA_910587425.1). Taxonomy (GTDB): domain Bacteria; phylum Bacteroidota; class Bacteroidia; order Bacteroidales; family Muribaculaceae; genus Paramuribaculum. The sequence continues at coordinate 182,103 of CAJUKU010000003.1, read as the reverse complement.
AGGCAACATGATCGTCGACATTGGCGGCGGTACGACAGAGATCGCCGTAATCTCGCTCGGAGGCATTGTATCCAACAAGAGCATCAAGATAGCCGGCGACGACCTGACCGACAACATACAGGAGCACATGCGCCGCGTGCACAATGTGCGCGTGGGCGAACGCACTGCCGAGCTTATCAAGATCAACGTCGGCTCAGCACTTACAGAACTTGAGAATCCGCCGGAAGATTACATCGTGCACGGTCCCAACCAGATGACCGCACTTCCTATGGAGGTAGCCGTTTCATATCAGGAGATATCGCACTGCATAGAGAAATCTGTGAGCAAGATAGAGGCTGCCGTGCTCGCCGCGCTTGAGCAGACTCCCCCCGAACTCTACGCCGACATAGTGAAGAACGGAATCTACCTTGCAGGGGGTGGCGCACTGCTGCGCGGACTTGACAAACGTCTGACCGACAAGATCGGCATCCAGTTCCACATAGCCGAGGATCCGCTGCTCGCAGTGGCTAAGGGTACCGGCGTAGCCTTGAAGAACATCGACAAATTCTCATTCCTCATCCGCTGATCCGACGCCCGCACGCGCATTGACCTGACGTGAGAAACCTCATCAACTTCATCCTCCGCTACAGTCCGTGGATGTTGCTGATAGTGTATGTGGCTCTGAGCTGCATGCTGCTGTTCCGCAACAACCCATACCAGCAGCATGTCTACCTGACATCGGCAAACAGCGTAGCCGCGACGACCTACGGTGCAGCAAGTTCCGTGACCGGCTATTTCCACCTGCGCGATGTCAACAACGACCTGCAGCGGCGGTGCATCGACCTGGAGATAGAGGTTCTCGAGCTTAAGAGGCAGCTCCGTCAATACCGCGACAGCGACTATGTGGCACATCAGGAGATCGACTCCGCACTTGCACGGTATAGCTTCATTGTAGCGCATGTGATCAACAACTCCGTCAACCGGCCGTACAACTACGTCACACTCGACAAAGGCGAGCTCGACGGGGTGCACCCGGAGATGGGTGTCATTGACCAGAACGGCATTGTCGGCATCGTGAATGTTACCGGACCACATTCCGCACGGGTAATATCGCTTCTGAACAGCCACCTGCGGCTATCATGCAAGGTGAAGGGTTACGACCATGTGGGATCGCTCGTGTGGGATGGCAAGAATCCCTCAGAAGCACTTCTGGAGGAACTTCCGCGACATGCGGTTTTTGAAGTCGGCGACACTATTATCACAAGCGGCTACTCCACGGTTTTCCCGGAGGGTGTGCCTGTAGGAAGGGTTATCAAGTCACTTCGCGACAATGACGAGAATTTCTTCACCCTGCGTGTGGAACTTTTCACCGACTTCACGACACTCGGCACCGTACGCATCGTCGATGACCACATGCGCGATGAGCTGCATGAGGTGGAACGCGACATCAAAACCGAATCCAAATTTGGCTTATGAACCGCATCATTATCCAATCGGCTATAACAGCAATAGTGCTGATACTGCTCCAGGTGCTGGTGTTCAACCGCATAAGTCTGTGGGGAGTAGCGACGCCACTGGTCTACATCTACATATTTCTGCGTCTGCCGCTGAAAACCAATCTGAACCTGGTGCTGACGATAGCTTTCGTGACCGGACTGCTTGTCGATGTTTTCGCCGACACCCCTGGATTGAACTCACTTGTTGCCACCGTGACATGCGCACTGCGCAAGCCTATACTCAAGCTTTATCTGCCGCGCGAGGAGGATATCGCCGATCCGGTGCCGTCCATCCGCTCTTTCGGGCTACCGGTATTCGCTAAGTACGCACTCACGTTCACTGTCGTATTCACCACTTTGATTTTCACCGTCGAAGCGTTCTCACTGTTCAATCCGCTCAAACTGTTGCTGAAGATTATCTGCTCCACAATACTCACATGGGGGCTTATAATGGCAGCCGACACTCTCACCACACCTCAACATGCGAAAAGACTATAAGCTGGAGAAGCGGAAATATGTGATCGCCTCGTTCATCATCATAATCGTCGCGATATATATAGTCAGGCTTTTCAACCTACAGGTTATGGATTCGCGCTACAAAGACAGCGCCGATTCCAACGCATTCCTGAAAAAAGCCATCTATCCGTCGCGAGGCATAATATATGACCGCAACGGCAAGGTGGTGGTATACAATCAGCCGGCATACGATGTTATGATGATCCCGCGCGATGTTACGCCGTTTGACACCCTTGACTTCTGCCGAACCATCGACATCACGCCCGAACAGCTGCGCAAGCGCTTTGCCGACATGAAAGACCGGAGGTTGAATCCCGGCTATTCATCGTATACTCCACAGAAGCTCATCACGCATCTCTCGGCTGAGGATTACGGACGCCTTCAGGAGAAAATGTACCGTTATCCCGGATTCTTCATACAGAAACGTATTCTGCGTGAGTATGGCTACACAGCCGCCGCCAACGTGCTCGGCAATATCCGCGAGGTATCGAAGACCGACATTGACCGCGATCCATATTACGCTTCGGGCGACTATACAGGCGACCTCGGGATAGAGCGCAGCTACGAACCTTACCTCCGCGGTCAGAAAGGAGCGGAAATACTTATCCGCGATGCCCGCGGTCAGATCCAGGGACGCTATGAGAACGGAGCACACGACCGCCCTGCAATCTCCGGACGAAACCTCAAGATGAGCATCGACATAGAGCTTCAGCAATATGCCGAGTCGCTCATGGTGAACAAGATCGGTGCCGTGGTCGCCATAGAGCCGTCGACAGGCGAGATCCTTGCACTTGTATCCTCCCCGACCTATGATCCATCACTGCTCGTGGGCAGAAAACGAGGTGAAAACTACAAGACACTTGTAGCCGACAAGCTAAAGCCGCTCTTCGACCGCGCTCTGATGGGTGCCTATCCTCCGGGATCGACATTCAAACCTGCAAACGGACTAATACTTCTCGAAGAGAACATCATACAGCCCACAACGACATATCCTTGCTACCATGGATTCATCAACGGAGGACTCAAGGTGGGATGCCATGGGCACGGATCGCCACTGCCTTTGCTTCCCGCCCTGCAGACATCTTGCAACGCATACTTCTGCTGGGGTCTGAAGGGAATGATCGACAACCGCCGGTCGAAGTACGGTTCGGCAGCCGAGGCATTCGAGGTGTGGAAACGGCACCTCGTTGAGCTGGGATATGGCTACCGTCTCGGAGTGGATCTGCCCGGCGAGAGCCGCGGATTCATACCTAACGCCGCATTCTACAACAAAGTATACGGCGAGAACCGATGGAGCGCCAACACCATAATATCTGTAGCGATCGGTCAAGGCGAGATACTTGCCACCCCCCTGCAAATCGCCAACCTGTGCGCCACCATAGCCAACCGCGGTTGGTTCATTACGCCACATGTGGTGAAAGAGATTGAAGACACGGTGATGCCGGCAGAAACTGTCGAGCGTCACACACCTGACATCCGCCGCGAACATTTCATGAGCGTGGCTGAGGGTATGCGCATGGCTGTCACCGGTGGCACCTGTCACCTTGCCAACCTGCCCGACATCGAGGTCGCCGGAAAAACCGGAACTGCACAGAATCCCCACGGAAAAGACCACTCGGCGTTTATCGGATTCGCTCCGTACAATGACCCCAAGATTGCAGTGTGCGTCTACGTGGAAAATGCAGGTTACGGTGCCACCTACGGCGTACCTATCGGAAGCCTCGTCATAGAGAAATACCTCAAAGGACGTATAGCCGACAACAGAAAGTACCTGGAGGAGAGAATGCTAACATCAAACACCATCATCTACAGTGGAGTCAAAAAGTGGTAACTCATATTTCCGCTATGTGGACTGGTTCACGGTAGTGATCTACCTTCTGCTCGTTATAGCAGGAGTGTTCAGCGTGTATGCCGCGAGCTATGATTTCGACAACGCCAACATACTGGATTTCGATGAGTTCTCAGGCAAGCAGGTGCGGTGGATATTTTTTGCCCTCGGACTCGCCCTGATGCTGCTGCTTATCGACGCACGGATGTATGAGACGTATGCGTTTCCGGTCTATGTGGCGGTGCTTATCATAATGGTAGTCACGATATTCGTGGCTCCCGACATCAAAGGCTCGCGGTCGTGGCTCGTGTTCGGTCCGTTGCGTTTCCAACCGGCGGAATTCGGCAAATTCGCCACAGCACTGGCACTTGCCAAGCTGTTTTCGGCATACGGTTTCAAGCTAAACGACTCTGTGAGCAACTACCTTCGTGCGCTTGCCATTATCATCATTCCCATAATCCTGATTCTCGCCCAGAAAGAGACCGGTTCAGCACTTGCCTATCTGGCTCTTTTCTTCGTTCTATACCGCGAAGGTATGTCGGGACTCACGCTGCTTGCCGCGCTTCTCGCGGTGGTGATATTCGTACTGGCGATCAAATACTCGACGCCACTACTCATGGGAATACCGTTGGGACAGGCGCTCGTGTACATGATTGTCATGGGACTCATAGTGGCTATGCTCCTGTTCTATGCCCGCCGGATGCTCCTGGCACGCAATGTCATGATATGGTTTGCCGGGACGGCACTGATTGCCACCGTGAGCCATTTCTGCGGCTACACAGTCAACGGAACGGTATACTTCGGCGTGACTATCGGCATAGCCTGCATCTACATGCTGCTCAATGCCATAAAGGGACCGGCTCACAAACTGGTGGTGACTTCATGCGCCGCCGTGCTCTCTATAGCGTTTCTATTCTCGGTCAACTATGCCTTCACATCCGTGCTGCAACCACATCAGCAGCAACGCATCAAGGTGACGCTCGGTCTTGAGGAGGATCTTCTGAATGCCGGTTACAACGTAAATCAGAGCAAGATAGCCATAGGATCGGGAGGATTCACCGGCAAAGGGTATCTAAACGGCACCCAAACGAAATTGAAGTATGTGCCGGAGCAGCACACCGACTTCATATTCTGCACGATAGGTGAGGAGAAAGGATTCGTTGGATCGACGGCGGTGTTGCTGCTGTTTCTTGCAATGATACTCCGCATAATGCATATCGCCGAGCGGCAACCCACCACATTCGCGCGCGTATATGCCTACTCGGTTGCCTCCTATCTGATATTCCATATAGCCGTCAACATAGGCATGGTCATCGGATTATGCCCCGTGATAGGCATTCCGTTGCCATTCTTCAGTTACGGCGGATCATCGCTCTGGAGCTTCACCATCCTGCTCTTCATACTGCTACGCATAGATGCCGCGCGGCGCTCACACCACAATTACTGACCGCAGGCTGCCAACCGGTCTGATTGATGCACGGATGGCAGGATATTGTGCAATGATTGAAGCATCGGAATCAATTAACATTTGTTTCACGACACACGTTCATACTTTTTACCACCATTCGGTTGCAACTTGACAGCCTGATTAGTAACTTTGCAGTCAAATGCAAAGTCTAGTCTACATAATTCTGACCGGACTACTTATCGGAGCACTGATCTCCGCTCCTATGGGTCCCATAGGGATGCTCGTGATTCAGCGCACTCTCATCAAAGGGAGGGCGCCCGCTTTCTTTACGGGTATCGGCGCGACGCTTTCCGATTTCATATACTGTCTGCTGACTGGACTAGGACTGTCGTTCGTCACAGACTTCATACAGAACAACCAGAACATGCTGCAGCTTGTGGGCAGTGTGGTGCTGATGCTATACGGCATATACCTGTTCCGCACCAACCCGTCACGCAAGCTCTCCACCCCGGTACCGACAGCCAACAGTCCGTGGCGCGATTTCGCTACCGGTTTCCTTCTGACGTTCTCCAACCCGCTGATACTGCTGTTCATCATCGGACTGTTCGCACGCTTCAACTTTCTCGACACCACGTATCGCTTCTACCACTACATAGCCGGCTATCTCGCCATAATAGGAGGCGCGGCAGCATGGTGGTTTGCAGTGACATATTCGGTCAACAAGCTCCGCGCCCACTTCAATGTGCGCTCGCTGTGGCTCGTGAACCGTATAATCGCAATCATACTTCTCGCCATGGCTACAGCCGGAGTCGTGCTGAGCATAAAGAATCTTACCTGAACCCCTTACAAACTAATCCATCATGACTACTCCAAAGACATTGAATGTACCGTATCTGCCTCAGCTTGACGGCATGCCCCTCGACAAGGTGACAGCCACTCTCGACGAGCTTGGCGAACACCAGACCGTAAGCTGCATCAACTGGAAAGAGGAATACCCATACGCCCCGCTGACAGCATTCAACATAGCCCATTCGGGGACTGCGATATATATCGACTTCTTTGTGCGCTGCAACTACCTGCGTGCGGTTCACGACAAGAACAACTCTGACGTCTATCAGGATTCATGCGTGGAGTTTTTCGTAGCCCCTGATGGCGTGCGCCCATATTATAATTTCGAGTTCAACTGCATCGGCACCACACACGTAGGGCTCCGCAACGACCGCCACTCGGCGAAATTGCTCACCGACGAGCAGATCGACTCCATACGTCGGCTGCCATCGTGCGGCACACGTCCCTTCGAGGAACTTGAGGGAATATTCTCATGGAACCTGACCGTAGCGATCCCGCTGTCACTGATCGGCGTAGAGTATACACCCGGACAACCGGTGACACTTCACGGCAACTTCTACAAGTGCGCGGATCTCACGACTGTTCCCCACTTCCTGTCGTGGTCGCCGATCGACACTCCCGCTCCCGACTTCCACCGCCCGGAATTTTTCGGCAAGATAACCCTCCTCTGAACCATCACCAGCAAACACTGACACAACCCACACCGTACCTCCCGCATACAATCTGCCCGGCTTATGGTATCCATTCAGAATCTCTGCGTTGAATTCAGCGCCCGCCCGCTCCTCGACGACATATCTTACGTCATCAACCGCAAGGACAAGATAGCCCTTGTCGGGAAAAACGGCGCAGGTAAATCGACCATGCTTAAGATAATAGCAGGGTTGCAGAAGCCCACGTCGGGACATGTCTCGGTGCCACAGGATATAACGATCGGATATCTGCCACAGCAGATGCAGACGTCGGACACCGTAACGCTCGTGGAGGAGGTGCGCAAGGCGTTTGCCCACATTGAGGAGATGCACCGTCAGCTTGACGAAATGAACACACAGCTTGCCGAGCGGACAGACTATGAATCAGACTCCTACCAACAGCTGATCGACAGCATGACACAGCTGACCGAGCGCATAGCGATTGAGGAGACCGAGAATCATGAGGCGGAAATGGAGAAGACACTGCTCGGACTCGGCTTCACACGCGGTGATTTCAACCGCCCGACATTGGAATTCTCCGGCGGCTGGCGAATGCGTGTCGAACTTGCCAAACTGCTGCTCACCCACCCCGACCTGCTGCTGCTCGACGAGCCCACCAACCACCTCGACATAGAGTCGATACAGTGGCTTGAGAATTTCCTCATATCGAAAGCCAACGCAGTGCTGCTCGTCAGCCACGACCGCGCGTTTCTCGACAACGTCACCAACCGCACCATAGAAATATCGCTTGGCAAGATCAATGATTATGCCGTAAGCTACACAAAATATGTGGCTCTGCGTGCCGAGCGCCTCGAACAGCAGATGCGCGCCTACCGGAATCAGCAGAAACAGATACAGGATACGGAGGAGTTTATCGAACGTTTCCGCTACAAAGCCACCAAAAGCGTGCAGGTGCAAAGCCGCATAAAGCAGCTTGCGAAACTGGAACGTATAGAGGTCGACGAGGTCGATACTTCACACCTGAACCTCCGGTTTCCGCCGGCTCCACGATCGGGAGATTATCCGATAATAGCCGACGGAGTGGGCAAAGCCTACGGCGATCATCAGGTATTCGATGGCGCGACGTTCACGATAAAACGCGGTGAGAAAGTAGCTTTCGTGGGAAAGAACGGCGAGGGCAAATCTACACTCGTCAAATGTATCATGGGCGAGATCCCGTTTACAGGCACACTCAAGATCGGACATAACGTCAAGATCGGATACTTCGCCCAGAACCAGGCTCAGCTGCTCGACGGCGACATTACGGTCTTCGACACCATCGACCGCGCCGCCATCGGAGAGATCCGTCTGAAGATACGCGACATACTGGGCGCATTCATGTTTGGCGGAGAGGCTTCTGACAAGATGGTGCGCGTGCTGTCGGGGGGCGAGAAGACCCGGTTGGCAATGATACGTCTGCTCCTGCAACCTGTCAACCTGCTCATTCTCGACGAGCCGACCAACCATCTTGATATGGCGACAAAGGATGTGCTCAAGCAGGCTATCCGCGATTTCGACGGCACGGTCATCCTCGTCAGCCACGACCGTGAGTTTCTCGATGGTCTTGTCGAGAAAGTCTATGAGTTCGGAGGAGGAAAAGTGCGCGAATGCCTCGGAGGCATCTACGAGTTTCTCGAGAAGAAGAAAATCGACTCCCTTGCCGAGCTTGAACGCTCACGCACTCCCGATACTAAATCGACAGCCACGCAGGAGAGCCAGCAGGATAAGAAAAGTGATAAAACCGACACCGCAGCCGACAATGCTGCTGAACCTCAGCAGCGCCGCCTGAGCTATGCCGAGCAGAAAGAGCGCGAGAAGCTCATCCGCAAGGCTCGCAAAAAAGTGGCTGATGCCGAAGCGGAGGTCAGCAAAATAGAGGAACAGGTAAAAGAGATCGAGACCAGACTGAACAACGGAGAGACCGACACGGAACTCTACACTACCCATGCCGCACTCACGCGGTCACTGGAGAATGCCATGAGTATGTGGGAACTTGCCGTAATGGAAGCCGAATCACTATAAATCTACTATCGACAACAATCATGCGATTCTACTCAACAAACCACGAAGCGCCGGCAGCCACTCTCAGCCAGGCAATCGAGAGAGGAATTGCCCCCGACGGCGGTCTGTATCTCCCGCAGGAGATAATACCGCTGCCCATACCTTTTTTCCGCAACATAGCCGAGATGCCGGCTACCGATATAGCCTACGTCGTAGCCAATACATTTCTCGCCGAAGACTTCGAGCCGGAGACTGTGCGCGCGATAGTCAACAGTGCCTTGTCGTTCCCGATGCCAATGCTGCAACTCGACGGCACGCATATCGCTACCATGGAGCTTTTCCACGGACCGACAAAATCGGTGAAGGATATCGGCGCACAGTTCATGGCGAGCCTACTCCGCACAATCCGCGGCAACAACGCCACTCCTGTAAACATCATAGCAGCGACCTCGGGCGACGCCGGCAGTGCCGTCGCATCAGCGTTCCACTCGCTGCCCGGCGTACACGTCACCATACTTTACCCGAAAGGACGACTCACATATCAGCAGAGGCAGAGTTTCGTATCTTTGGGACCGGATGTCACACCGGTCGAAGTGCGCGGATCGTTCGACGACTGCCTCGCCCTCGCACGCAACGCAACACTTGATCCAGATCTCGCAGGGCATGTGCGCACAATTACCGCCAATTCCATAAACATAGCACGCTTCCTGCCGCAGACGTTCCATTTCTTCAACGCTTTCGCCCGCATGGTCGAAGCGGGCGCCGACCCTGACCAGATCGTGGTCGCCGTCCCGTCGGGCAACCTTGGCAATCTCGCTGCCGCGCTGCTTGCACGCAGAATGGGGCTGCCGCTAAAGCGTATCGTTGCCGCGACAAACGCCAACGATGCCTTCACGCGCTATCTCACCACCGGCATACTCGAAAAACGTCCAGAGGTAGCCACACATGCCAATGCGATGGACACCTCCGCACCGGCGAATCTGCCGCGTGTAGCCGAGCTGATCCCTCCCGATCCTGTGGCGCTGACCGCATACTCAATTTCAGACGAAGAGATACTTCAAGCCATCTCCGACGTTTATAATAAGTACGGCTACGTTACCGACCCGCATGCGGCATGCGCGTACACCGCCCTCTGCCGCTCACTGCAACCCGGAGAACATGGAATATTCATGGCTACCGCCGACGCCTCGAAATGCCGCGATGTGATCAACCGCGCCATCCCGTCGCTCGCACGTCAGGAGGCTCCACCGGCACGACCGCAGCACCGCAACGTTCAGCCGCATACCATTCCAGCTACGTATCAATCACTTAAAACAATAATATTACAGACAAATGAACAACAAACGCATCCTTAAGAAACAGATACATCTCATCTGCGGCGACATCGCAGCAGAATGCGCACTCGCAATAGAAGCCATCCCCGGCGTAGACGTAGAGAAAATGACCCAGAACATCCGCGACATCGCGGCGCTCCAGACCAACACTCTCGCCAACATATCATTCGCTTTCGACAAGCGCGCATCCGACTTCCCCACACGCCACGAATACCGTGCCGCTCTCTCAGCCTACAATCAGGCAGCATTCCGCCGTCTGCGCATAGAGTTCAACGAGGCTGTCGAGAAGATCGTGCACAATATGAACGCCGCTCTCCCCGCTAAGAAATGAACCTTACCGGGCTCATATTACGATGCGCCGGCTGGCACGTCAGCATAACCGTGCCTGACTATCCCAAATGCATAATCTGCGTAGCGCCCCACACCTCCAACTGGGACTTCATTCTCGGTAAACTGGCTTACGCCTCCGTGGGGCGCCGCGCCGGATTCCTGATGAAAGAATCATGGTTTTTCTTTCCGTTAGGCTGCTTTTTCCGTGCCATCGGAGGCATACCGGTGCCTCGTAAAAAAGGGTCCTCGCTGGTAGACGCCATCGTCAACAGATTCCGCACATCCGACCGTATGGCATTAGCCATAACTCCCGAAGGGACACGCAGCCGCACATCCAACTGGCGCCACGGCTTCCTGCATATCGCCCGTCAGGCGGATGTGCCAATCCTCCTTGGCGTTATCGATTATCCGACAAAACGGATTATGATTGATAACGAGTTCAGACCCACTGACGATGTCGACGCCGACATGCACGCCATAAAACGGTTCTACGCACCATTCACCGGAAAATACCCCGACAAATTCTCGACCGACGATGCCTGACCGCAACCTCAAGGTGGCATTACTGCCACACGCTATAATAACGGGCGACGTGCATGCCAACCTGCAAGCCGTGGAAGCTATGCTTCCGCAGGTAGACACCGACACGGATCTGCTTGTCCTCCCGGAGATGTTCAACGCCGGCTATACCACCGACACCGATCTGCTCAACAGCATGGCTGAGAGCAACGACGGATCAACAATTAAATCTGTCGAACGGTGGGTGGAGCAATACGACTTTGCCATCTGGGGCGGTTTCATAGCGCGCGACGGAAACAACATCTACAACCGTGGTTTCATGGTTAACCCCGGCGAAGAGACCCGTTTCTACGACAAACGACACCTTTTCCGCGCCGGTGGTGAACAGATGCTTTTCACACAAGGCATGGCACTGCCGGAAGTGGTGGAATACCGCAGCTGGCGGCTCCGCATGGCTATATGCTACGACATCCGATTTCCGGTATGGAACAGAAATACCGACCTCAGTTACGATGCCCTAATAGTACCGGCAAACTGGGCGCACTCCCGCGTATTCGCCTGGCGGCACATGCTTATAGCCCGCGCAGTAGAGAATCAGGCATACGTTGCAGGATGCAACCGTGAAGGCTCCGACATGTTTGGCGATTATCCGCCAGGAGATTCGTTCATTTTCAACCATTGGGGCGACAACATCGGTGAGCGCCGCGACAATGGACTTGTCTATGCGACATTCGATGCCGAACGGCTGAAACGTGACCGCGAGCGGTTCTCACCGTGGCGCGATGCCGACGACTTTCAGCTGATAATCGACTGATTCAAATAAGTAAATAAAAACCAACATTAAATCACAATGTTCCGATCAATCATCACCGCACTTTCGGCTGCCGCAATAATGACTGCCGCCGCTCAGACGGACTTCAAGCCGGAGGAACACTCAACGTTCACCACCGACCGTCCCGATGGAAGATATACTTCCTCACGCGCCATAGCCCATCAGCTTATGGCTTCAAAACCGCCGCGCCTACAGTACAAAAGCACCTTCGACGCCACTCAGGCTGCCGAATGGCGCAAAGAGATGTCGGCTGCGATGGCACGCGTCATGAACCATCCCGACACAGCCACTGTTGAGAAGCCTCAGCTCACCGGCACATGGCAACGCGACGGCTACCGCCTGGAGCGCTGGGAATCGTATCCTTTCGCACAAGCCGTAGTACCGTTCCTGGTGCTCGTGCCCGACGGCGTCAGCGCATCAAACCCTGCACCCGCCATAATGTGCATCCCCGGCTCTGGGCAGACCAAGGAACTGCTTGCGGGAGAAACACGCGTGGATCTCGACAGCTCGGAAACCAAACCCACACGCAATGCCCAGGCTTACGAATTCGTCAAGCAAGGATATATCGCGGTAGCCGTCGACAACCCCGCTTGTGGCGAACCTGCCGACCTTGAAGTAATCTCAGGTGGCGGCGGATGGGATTACGTAACTTTCTCACGTGCACTCCTTGAACTCGGGTGGAACTACCTCGGCTATGCATCCTATGTTGACCAACAGATTCTGAACTGGATGCGCACCATGCCCGAAGCACGCCGCGACCGCATCGTAGTCAGCGGATTCTCGCTTGGCACAGAGCCGCTGATGGCTCTCGGGCTTATGAATCCCGACATATATGCCTTTGTCTACAATGACTTCCTCTGCACCACACGCGAACGTGCGCTTGTGATGACCCTGCCCGATGCCAATGGACGCCGCCCCTGGCCGAACGATATATCACACCTCATACCCGAATTTCTGGTAGAATTTGATTTCCCGGATATCGTTGCGGCACTCGCTCCGCGCCCGGTTATATGCACAGAAGGCGGACTTGACCGCGATTTCAAGACAATAGCCGACGCTTATGCAACCTCCGGTGCACCGGAGGCATTCGAGTATCACCACTACGCTAAATTTGTCGATCCCGCCGACCGTGTGCCTATCGACACGATGCCAGCCGGCATAAACCGCGACACATTCTTCCGTCTTGCCAACGTCGATCCACCGCGTCATTACTTCAAGTCGGAGCATGTACTCCCTTGGCTTAAGAAAATACTTGCCGACTGAGCGACTCCCGGCACTTTCCCACTGAAACAAGCATAAGGCGATGTGTCAAATCAGGCACACCGCCTTAACTTTTAAACAGAAACCAATGACACTGCAAGTGTTATTCAGAAGAAAAGAGTGTTAAAAGCGAAAATAATTAGCACTTTTTTGGAAACCTTTGAGTAAATTTGCGCAACTTTTCCGCGAACCATCGCGGCTGAAGTGTATATGTACAGGAATTCTGAGGGCTTACGCTCCCTCATGCAACACTCATAATATACAGGAAGTGAAAGAATTATTGTGCCTGATAAAACGTAGCTGTAAGGGTACTGGCGAAACAGTTGCCCTCCACCGACAGCTCGCGCCACCGCGTATACGTCACGCGGCGACGGCACGCACACCCATAGCCGGATGTCTGCGCGCCCTCTGCGCCGCCTTCTCGCTTGCCGGGATGTTGGCAGTTACGCCGGCGAAAGCCAGCGAGCGGAACGACACCATATTCATCACCGACACTATCGGTACCCGCATTTTCTTCCATCAGTCGAAAGTAAACCTGCTGCCTCACTACCAACGGAACAAAGAGCACCTGGACTCATTCATCAACGAGCTGCACCGCGTGCAGGAGGATCCACGCCTCAAATTCCGTAAGATCAACATCGTCGGCGGTGCATCGCCTGAAGGTACAAAGCGGTTCAATAAATGGCTGTCGGAACAGCGTGCCGCGCGTATCACCGAGCAACTCATGAGCAATACCCTCGTGCCACTCAACCGCGACATGATCAGCTGGGAGACACCAGGAGTAGACTGGATGGGACTCAAATTATTCGTACTTGCCGATCCGGATGTACCGAACAGGGATGAAGTACTTAAGATCATCGACAATCCCGGACCGTACGACGACCGTGTGGACCGCCTGAAAAAGCTCAACTATGCAATTCCATGGGCATACATGTACACCAAGTACTTCCCACCGCTCCGTGGATCGCAGGTGCAGATCATCTATGACCGCGCGCTCCTCTTCCCAATGCCCGAGCCTTTCGCACAGTTCACATACGCACAGCAATACTCCACGCCGGAGATAGAGTTCGAGCACCCGAGGCTTCCGGACATACCTTTCTACATGGCGATAAAGACTAATCTCCTCTATGACGCGTTTCTCATTCCAAACGTGGGTGTCGACGTGTACATGGGTCGTAACTGGTCGGCGGTAGTCAACTGGGAGTATGCCTGGTGGAAGAGCGATCCCATACACTGGTACTGGCGCTGTTACGGCGGCGACGCAGAATTGCGCTGGTGGTTCGGCAGCAAAGCAAAAGAGAAACCGCTCACCGGTCATCACGTTGGTCCGTATTTCCAGCTCGTCACCTACGACTTCGAGCTCGGACACCGCGGATACCAGGCACGCCGCTGGACAAAGGCTGCCGGCATATCCTACGGATATTCATTGCCCATAAAGCCACGCCTGAACCTTGACTTCGAAGTCGGGATCGGCTACGCATGGGGACATTTCTACGAGTACGATCCTATCGACGACCACTATGTATGGCAAGCCACCACACGCCGCCGTTACATCGGTCCGACGAAACTTGAGGTTTCGCTCGTGTGGCTCGTAGGTCATGGAAACCGCAATAAAGGCAAAGAGCGTAAAATAGGAATTTTAGGACTATGACACAGCTAATCCACAACATAACACGCTATATCGCCGGCTCCACAGCCCGACGCGTGCTGGCTTTTGCCGTCATCATCCTCCTCGCGACCGCCTGTGAGCACAAGCCTCTATGCTGGCACCACCCGCACAAGTCGTTGCTGAAAGTCGACTTCGCATGGTGGGATGCCCCCGAAGGACCAGATGAAGTCACATCCATGGCGCTTTACATATACCCTCACGACGGATCAGCGCCCAGCCGAGTGGAATTTCCGGGGTCTGCCGGCGGATTCATAGAGTTATACACCGGCGACTATGATTTCGTATGTCTGAATGCAAATACAGAAACGCTCCTTTACAATGGCACCGATGCCCATGGTACATTCACCGTCAGCACAGGCGATGATTACATCCTGTCGGGCATGAACGGACGCGACGGAGATTTCTCGGATGACGACAACGACATAAAGCGAGCCGAAGGAACATACGATGAACGCGTGAGCCGTCAGGCTGAAAAAGCGTTTGGTCACGGAATAACTGACTTCAACGTGCATGGTGATCCTGGCGTGACTCAGGTTGTTACGCTCTATCCCAACAACCTCACCATCCATTATCACATAATAATCGAGAACATCGGCTGTATAGAGACCATCTCCAAGATTTCCGGCACATTGTCGGGACTTGCCGGTGAGGTGCGCGTGCATGATAACAACCGTGTTGGATCGCACAACATCGTGCCATTCCCCCTCGTACCAACTGCAGATGGCACGATAGAAGGTCAGTTCGTGGGATTCGGACACTGTCCGGAGACACAAAGCAAGAGCCACAAGCTTGCAGTCTACG
The DNA here is from genome assembly GCA_910587425.1 of uncultured Muribaculaceae bacterium. Classification (GTDB taxonomy): domain Bacteria; phylum Bacteroidota; class Bacteroidia; order Bacteroidales; family Muribaculaceae; genus Paramuribaculum. The sequence goes on along the minus strand of CAJUKU010000003.1, from coordinate 166,592 downwards.
CGATCACGACCGAGGATGACCACCGATTCTTCGAGTGGGACGTAACCGAACAGGTTCACGAGCAGGATGGCGAGCTCTATGTCACAATAGTCGTGACAGATCTGGATCTTTGCGGAATGCGCGACATGGATCTTGTGGTTGATCCATGGATCCCCACGGATCCGATTGTGCTTCCGATGCCATGATGCTCCAACGGATATACTCAAACACGATAATAAAATAAAAGAAACATAACCTTCAAAAAACGAAAAGTGATGCATCGTTACTCAACTTCGCTCCTCGCCGCAGGGCTGGCAATGTGCGGCGCATTGAGCTCATGTGTTGACGACAAAATCATCAACGGCGACCAGGGTGATCCCATTGGTTTCCTTACTGACGTCAATACTCACAGCCGCTCATCGCTTATTCACACTACTGAGAACCTCGATTCATTCCACGTCTACGCATACTGCCCCGACGGAACAGTGTTCTTCGACAACCTTCATGTGCAGAAAGCCGACCCGGATTACATCGACGCCAACTACTACCAGCTGAACTGGGAGATAGAGGGCGGTCCGTACTTCTATCCGCGCGATGCCGCATGGGTTGACTACTACGTGTACCGTTATATCTCCGGAATCGAGGGCGGTTATGGAACCACGCCTGATGCATCGGGTGAACTCCCCCCGAAGCTCGATGTCAACCCTGTGCGCCAGATGATCCATGAGTTCAAGCCATACGACCGCATCGAGAATCAGGAAGACCTTATAATAGAGCACCGCCGCTCGTACAACAACGAGGTTTCGGGTGTGGAACTGCACTTCCACCACGCACTAACGCAGGTTGAGCTTAAGGCATTTGCCCCTAACAACAACGTGCGTGTGGTTGTAGCCGGAGCATGGTTCTGCAACATCATAAACCAGGGCGACGTATATTGGCCTAACCTGAACCCGGAGCTTCCCAACAACGGCTTCGGCAAGGCTGACGACCAACTCTTCTGGATTCTTCCCGACCGCGTCAATCCCGATATCCCCGATCCCGTCGAGACCGCATGGTCGAAGCATTCCGAGGACTGGAAAATGGCGAAAGTCGCAGATCGCCCACACCGCTCGCACTACGGCACATTCTTCAATGAGCCTATAACACTCGGCTTCTCTGCCGCCGACGCTCCTGCCGACTATGTAGAGCCAGAGCCTGTAGTACCGGAGCGTCCGGACGATCCTATAGCTTCGCCCGACAATCCTCTGCATGACTGTACAGACTATGACGACGACGGTGTCTGCGACCACCTCGTATATCCCGAAGACCTCCAGCGCGGCACATACGTAAGCCGTCTGCTCACCTCACGTTCCGACGACCGTGACGCTGAAGGCACACGTCGCCCCCTGAATCTCCTTATCGCTCCACAGCAGCTTGTAGGATACAACAAGAACCGTGATGAAGCTGCCGACAAGATGTTCTATGATGAGGATGAGACTGAAAACAACCACGGAGCCTACATCCTGCTCGCCATCCAGATCTACAACATACACGGAACCGAGGAGCACATGCACCGCCACCTCATATTCCCCTACAATGGTCCGGAACATTGGGATGTCAACGGTAACCTCGTCAACAGCGACGGTAATATCATCGACTTCCTTGGAAACAGACTTGATCCTGTGACTAAATTCCCCGTAAATAATGAGACCGGCGAACCGATATATGACACCGAGGGTAACCGCATCGACAACTACGGTCATAAGGTGGATCCTGACACAGGTGATGTACTGAACGACAAGGGACAACCGATCAAGGATAATTACAACTACAGCTATATCAGCGATGGAAAGGGTGACCCAGATTTCAAATGGAACAAGACATTCGGTTGGGTCTGCATTCCTATCGATGACCTCTGGGAACCCGGACACAAGTACACTTACATCCTTGAGTTCATGGGTCAGAATTCCGGAGCCGGCATCTATCCTCCCGACGACTTCGACTTCACCGATCTCGTGAAGATGGATCACTCCAATGAGGTGCGCAATGGCTATCTCAACCTGTCGAACGGCAATGTAGATGCATACGACCCGAAACGCCCATGGTTCAACGCCGATCAGGCTGCTGCCGACGACTACATAAAGAATGTACTCGGCTACACAATCATACCTTCGCAGGAAGTGCGCCTTCGCGACCCGGGTACAATGAACTCGCAGAAACATTGGGTAGGCAAGAAACAGGGTGACCCTGTGCTCAGCAAGCCCATCGACTTCAAAGTCACTGTCGACGAATGGATCAACGATAACGACTGGAAGCTCGACATGGAGGAATATGGCAAGCCAAGCGTCGGCAACGGCGGCAAACAGCCTGTCACAAAATAACCATTGTCAACCACACACGGCAATAGCCTTACGCTGACAGCCCGGCATAAGGCAGCGGTATTGCCAGTCAGACAAGATCAATGACACGTTCGGCGTCTTAACCCTATGGTTAAGGCGCCGAACTTTTTATGCACATAGAGCGTTGATACAGATGAGAAAAACTTATTCGATATGGATAAAAACAGAAACATCAACGACAGTGAGAATAATCAATCACTGTATCCGCCGAACTCCCGACGCCGCACAATTGCCGCAGTGATAATCGCATTGATAATCATCGGCGCGGGAATCTGGGCATTCTCATATCTGTTAGGATAAATCATGCCGACAGCTATCAAGCTCTACCGTTGAATCACCCGCTATGTGCGGACGGCGGCTGACACAACACCGTATGTCAGTCCGTTTGGCACGGTTTTTGTAACTATACTTACATAGTCCGGTAAACTTGGCGGCGAATCAAATACCTGCCACAATCATCGGACCGCATAACATACTGAAAATAATAACGACATATATACAGACATGGAAAAAATCACACCCGGAAAATATGTAGAGCTCGGTTATGACCTCTACACCGTAACACCTGAAGGTGAAACCCTCGTGCATCAGACCGACGCCGAGGATCCAGAACGCATCATATTCGGCGTGACACGCGGAATGATCCGTCCGCTCGAGATTGCAATTGACGGTCTCGGAGTAAACGATCCTTTCGATGTGACAGTCAAAGCCGACGAAGCTTTCGGTCCCTACGATCCTGAGCAGGTAGCCACACTCGAGAAAGATGTATTCGAGGTTGACGGCAAGTTTGATGACGAGATGATCAAACCCGGTGCAGTCCTCCCGATGATGACCGCCGACGGATACCGTATCAACGGTGTTGTGCTCGAAGTGACCGACAAGGTCGTAAAAATGGACTTCAATCACCCGCTCGCAGGCAAGGATGTTCGCTTCAAAGGGAAGATCATCACCGTACGCGATGCTACCCCCGAAGAACTCCAGCCCGCACAGGGATGCGGCTGCGGTTGCCACGGTGACTCATGTGGCGACGGTTGCGGAGATGACTGCGGCTGCGGCGACGATTCATGCGGCTGCGGCGATCAGCATCACCACCATGACAACGGTGGCTCTTGCGGCTGTCACTGATTCCGCACAACTGAGACTGATAGCGCCGCGTAAGTCGGTGCGACATAAAAATGGCGGTGTGTCAAAATTCGTTTGGCGCACCGCTTTTGTATCCGGATGGGAAGGCGTTGTCAGAATGGTTCAGATGGTAGGAGCTGAGACTGAGGCTGACGGGAGCGTACTGTTGTACGTGACCAAAGCCGAATGTCGATAGCGACGACCCAGATGAGCCGTTATGACATGCCTCCTCAGCCTTTACGCCATGCGCGTGGGATCATCAGCGACGCGTAGACCTCGATCACTCCACCGGCAAGGGTGAAAGCCATATAATCCATGCGCGCGGGAGTGTAGAACATGAAGAATGCACCGGCACAGAACATTATTCCTGCCCACACCTCCATACGGTACAGACGGCGCACACGCAACGGCACACTCTTGGGTGCCTGTCCGAGCGCACGTCCGACGAGCACACATACCGCGCCGGCGACATAAATCCACCTAATAGCCTCGCCGCCTATATGAAATAACGGGAGAGCTGTTGCCGTGACTACACATAAAAGCCCTACGACTGCCACAAGCTGCGGCAACTGCATCGGCGAATTATCAGTTTTCTTCATCATTCTACTACGTATATATCCTCGTTAGGCCGCTGCATGTGGTACTGTTCGCGCACGATACGTTCCATCGTCTCGGGATCAGTCTGCAACCTGTTGAGGAGGTTTTCATAATAACGGATTGTGTCGAGATTGGCTGCGATCTCGGCGCGCTTCATATCGATCTCACGCTCATAGACGTAAGTGTCGACTACTGTATTGCCATTGAAGAAGCACACATATATGAGCACCGCCAGTGTGGCGAAAAAACTCAGCCTGAAGTAACGGCGTGCCCATGTGCAGAAGTTTGTCAGACGTTCGTTCATTGCGGTTTCGGAGCATTGGCGGCATCAACGAGTTGCCGCATATCGGTTATAGGTGTACGTATCAGTTCAGGGATATTGAATGTACGCATGAAATCATCGTAAAAGAGAGGGGTCTGCTGCGGTACAGCGAACGGCGCTGATGCCTGTCCAGTCGAAGGATCGAAAGCCGCAATGAAAGGACGCGCCCACAGACCGTCCATACGTTTGGAGCTGAACACTATCCACCGTCCGTTTGCCGACCATGAGTGATAACTGTCAACATCATCACTGTTCAGCTCATCCATCGGTCGTGTTATACCGTCGGTGAGATCAAGCAGCCAAAGATTGCTTTCCGGATGCCATATCGAGAAGTTTCCATATGACGACAGGGTGTAAAGCAGATAACGTCCGTCGGGCGACACACGCGGAAAAGAGACGGAACGCATGCTGTCGGCTGCCGCCACCACGATCTCAGGCTCACCGAACACGCGGCTTGCGGGATCAAACGATGCACGGCATAGATCATAGCGGATGCTGTCGAGCGCCCCGCCCTCCTGATATTGCCGTGCGCGGCAGAAATATAGCGCACGCCCGTCGGGAGCCCATGCCGGGAAGGTCTCCATCCACTCCTTGCTGCTCAGACCTTGTATTGCCGAGGCTGTATCGGCATCCACATCGTAAATCGACAGATCGGCGGCAAGATCAGACACCTCTATGGTCTTTGTGCCTGACGTATGGAAGAACTGTTTGATATCGTTGTTGGCAAAAGCTATGAAGCGTCCCGACGGATGCCATGCCGGATATGCCGCCCCATTCTCAAGAGCCGGGCAATTGGGAGATACTTTCACCACCTTGCCGTCGCGGCGAATGATAGTGCCGCCTTTGGCACCACGCACATGCACCATCATTGTCTCCGGCGATCCACCGACGAAAGAGTGACAGTTGACGCACTGCCGGTCAAACTCCGAGTTGTCGAGCACGGCAACCTGTTCATAGTTGGTAAGATCGCGCTGATATATGCCCATGTCGTGCCACAGTTCATATCCCGGATAAAGCAGACGATACACGAGATAGCGGTCAATTGTGTCGGGTGAAACATGGCAGACAGCATCACGCAGCTGTAATGCCTCACCACCGCGCTCTAATGTGATGCGGATATATATAGAGTCACCTGCTGCATCGCTCAGCAGGTCATGCCACTTGTCGAGCGGTGGCATCACAGCCGCCGATGAGGAGCTTATTGTAATGCAGGGTTCATGACCTGCACGACCGATCTCTGTGTGATAATACTCCGCCGTATCGGCTATCATGAACGAAGGAGCCGCGATATTGACCGGCAACACCGCCCCAGCAAGTTCCGGACGTAATTGCGGTAATTGTTGTGTCGGCACCGCACTGTCCGGCTTGCCGTGACAGGCGGCAAGCAAAAGCAATGGCAGTACCAGTATAATCGTTAATGTGTGTTTCATAGAGTTTTGAGGATGTAATGTATGTAATACCAGAATGTATTGCCGAATTGTTCTTTCTGCTGCTCAACGCGCCCCCGGCGCATATTCTCCATATAGGGTGCGAATTTCTTGCCGGTCTCATCATTTACAGTTATGCCGAAAGATGATACCGGGGTAGCCTGCGGATCAAGACTATAGATCAGCACCGCCTCACGCACGCGCTCTATCTTCAGATCCTCCGGAGTCAACATCGGTATCAGCTGGCGCAGATTGTTGCTAAGCATCATGCTGGCGAGAAGATACTGGCGCGTAATATTATTGCCGGGATCAGCCGTATAGCTGTCCATCAGGTTCGGACGGAAGTCAAAAACATTGACCCACTTTACATTCTGAGGTTCCTTCTCGGTAAAAGCATATCGGAGCGGACCACGGCTGCCGTTATCTATCCCGGCAAGCAAACGTTTCGCCTCGGCAGCATAAAAGAGAGAGTGGCTAAGGCGGCGTGCGAACTTACGGGCGACCTCCGGACGTCCGAGAGCCATATTGTAGCGGGTTAGGTTGAGCAGATGCGGAGCGGTCTCACCCCACGCCGTCATAGCTTCAAAAGCCCAATGATGCGCCGCATTTATATTTCCTGTGATCTCATGGACAAGATGACCATATTCTGCCTCGCGGCTGTCGCTTTTCCAAGGAAACGACAGTATCTCCTGTCCAAACTTATGCTGAAAGTCGAACAGATGCTCCAGCAATTCACCCTTCTCGGCAAGAGCGACAGACCGGAAGTAAAGCATTAGCTTATTGCTGCGCCCGGTAGCGAGATACTGACCGGTTATAGCCACTGCATCGTCCCAACGGTGCTCCTTTATAGCCTTCTCGGCACGCAGCATGGCGCGCTCAGACCGATTGACAGTGCTGACAGCCAGAAAATAGCCTGAGATTATGTAAGCCACAACAAGAAGCAACGACACGGCTGCCTTAACAGATGAAAGCGGCTTCTTGCAGCGTGGCTGCGGAAGCCAACGCCGCAGCATTACGGCAATGATCCAAAGCAGGAACAGAGCCGCAAGTACACAGACGAGTGCACCGGGATTCTGCTCGTTATGGCAAAGAGTGAAATACATAGCGATCGCAGCCACTGCACTGACCTGAATCAGATCACGCAGCCCTGTAAGGCGAAGTATCAAAGATCCGGTGAGCAGGTATACACCGGTGAGCATCAGTGACACGACCGAGGCTCCGAGCCAGGGGTGGTAATAGAACTGGATTATAAAATTGCCAAGCCACTTGACCAAGCCGCCGTCGGCAACGGTAGCCGCATAATAATCTGAGGTGAACAGAAAGAGATTGTGCTGCTCCTGATAGAAAATCACATGTCCGTGTACCGTCAGCAGCCACACCATCGCGCTGACAAACAGCGCCAGGGCGGTCAACGCACGGACATAGCCGTATTTGATCTGTATTTTTGTCGGTTTCATCGGTTTATTATCATACACCGCCTGAATGCGGGGATCAGAGTCACAGGAAATGCCTGCAACTATCGTGCAAAGATACTAAATCTCCGGGATGAAATATAGCCTGAGAGTGCAAATTATTCGTACATTTGCAGAGCTACACATCTCAGAGTACAAATACAATGCATAAATCATCAGTCACTATCGCCGCAATCAGTATCATGATCTGCGCATCATGCACCGGAACCGGCAAAACAACGGAGCAGTCAAATGCGGGAGAACAATATACATTAATGGTCGGCAGCTACTCAGAGCCATCCGATAAGGCACTGCGCGTCTACCGGTTCTCGACCGCCGACACTACCGCGGTCATGTCGGGCGCGCTTCCGGTAAGCAACTGCTCGTTCTTCACAGACATCACCCCGGGTGGAATCATATATGCCCTCAGCGAACAGGATTCTGCCACATCGTCGGTAGTGTCCGTGCGCTTCATCGACGGTGATGATATGCCGCAGGTCACAGGGCGCCAGGCTGTCGGAGCCGAATCGCCATGCTACATACAGATAGTTGACAGTTTCGCGGTGACGGCAAACTACAATGGCGCTTCGGCAGCGATATTCCCGATATTGCCCGACGGCACACTGGGCGAACGCTCCGAGATGCTGCGTTTCTCCGGTTCTGGTCCTGTTGAAGGGAGACAGGATGCCCCGCACCCGCACTGCATAGCAGTCACACCCGACGGAAAATTCATGCTTGTAAACGATCTCGGCACAGACCGCATCCACACGTTCCCGATCTTGCCCACATCCACCAGTCCAGTCGACGCATCAGCCATGACTGATGTCAGGATCAATGCCGGAAATGGTCCGCGCCACATTGTTTTCAACAGCAAGGGCGACCGCGCATATCTGATCAATGAGGTGTCGGACAGCGTGACTGTGCTCGGATATAAGAACGGCATCCTCACCCCGCTGCAATATATCGCCGCCGACACCGTTGGGGCACATGGAGCCGCCGACACACATCTTTCGCCCGACGGACGTTTCCTATACGCCTCGCTGCGGTTGCTTAACGACGGCATAGCCACCTTCAGCGTGAACCCCTCGACCGGACTCATCGAGCATATCGGGCACACACCTACCGGCGGACATCCGCGCAATTTCACGCTGAGTCCCGACGGATCGCTCATGCTCGTCGCGGCACGCGACGCAGACGCTGTGGAGATCTACGCTATCGACAAGGAGACCGGTCTGCCCACGGCTACCGGACGTAACATAAGTGTGCCGCGTCCGGTCTGTGTGAAATTCATCAGAAAAATCGACTGAAAGCCGGCTCAGTTTTCATTAAGGCGGCGCTTCATGAAGAAGAAACGCGTGGCGAGCATAAACAACAACGCTCCTGCGATCTGAGCGGCTGCAGCGCCCCAGAATGCAGTTGAGTAGCCCATATACTGCACCAGGAATCCTCCAAGAAGTATTCCAAGCCCCATGCCCATATCCCAGGAGATGAGTATGGAGGAGTTTGCCGTGCCGCGCTGATCGTGCCGCGCCACCTTTATGAACATATTCAGCATTGCCGGATACATCTGACCGTTACCCAAGCCGACGAAAAGGGCTGATCCGTAGTATGTCCACTCCCCCGCGCCGAGCGCGAACAGAACATATCCCACCGACGAAAGTGTGACACCGATCATGGCATTCTGTGTCAGTTTACCCGCACGCAACTGGCGGGCACCGAACAGACGCGACAGAAACAGACCCGCCGATAGGATCATGAAGAATATACCTGTACCGTCAGTGATACCGAGCATCTCCTGACCGTAGATAGCCACATAATTGCTCATTATACCCCAGCAAAGCCCAAACAGGCATATATTTATAGCCATGAGCCATGCCCTTCCGAGAAAGAAATGGTCGAGGCTCAGCTTAGGCTTGCCGGGAACAGGTTCACGCCGTGGCAACTTCACCGACGATGCCGATAAGAATCCGGCAAGAGCGAGCACGAGTGCGATCCAGAAGAGCGAGGCGAAACTTCCGGTAGCCGAATGGATATATATTCCCACCGATGGCGCGATCGCCATGGCAAGATTGTTGCTGAGTCCGTAATAACCGATGCCCTCGTTACGCCGCGACGATGGCAGCACATCGATAGCCACGGTACTGTTAGCCACCGTCGCCGCTCCGAACGGCAATCCGTGCAACGTGCGGACAAGCGCGAACATCAGCAGCGTTCCCGCACCTATATAGCCGGCGAAACAGATGAAAAAAGTGAAGAAACATATCATCAGCACCTTCTTTCGATTGAACGTATCGACAATAAAGCCGCTGAAAGGACGTACGAGCAAGGTTGCCACCACGTATCCCGACAGCACCACACCAATGGTGTGCTTCGAGGCGCCGAACTGTGCGTCAAGATACAGCGGAAGCAGAGGTGTCAGTATGTAGAAGGCGAAAAAAAGCAGGAAATTGCTGCACATCACACGCCAGTAATTGGCATTCCACAGTTTATCCGGGCAAGTAGCACCCAAAGCCTCGACGTTGTTGCCTGATTTCATAGAATCACTCATCCCATAGCATATTTCGGGGTGCAAAATTACACAATTCCCCTGACACGATGCCGCACCCGGACAGTTTTAACACCATAGCCATTCAAAGAGCGGGGAGAATCTTCCACAGGATTAAAGATATATCGGGAATTATAGCTATATTTGCAGATTGAAGGCTTGCCAAGCCTGATACAGGCATTTTTTTCTGCACGACTTGACTACCTTCAGGTGAAAGCATATTATCAATCATATCCATATTATCATGAAAAAAACATTGATGAGCATCAGCGCTTTCTGTCTCGCCGCAGCGGCGATGGCACAGTCGCCCGCTCTCAAAGGATTCTACTACGGCAACGACACGGCGCCGGGCGGACATGAATGGCAGTCGCCCGACTCTCTCGCCTACAACAAGGAGCAGCCGCGCGCCACGTTCTACACCTTCGAGAGCCTTGATGCAGCACGCCGGGTTCTTCCGGAAAACAGTCATTACTGGATGTCGCTCGACGGCAAGTGGAAATTCAACTGGGTTAAAGAGCCGTCGCTCCGCCCTGTGGAATTTTACCGCCCCGACTATACGGTGACGGAATGGGACGAGATAACCGTACCCTCCAACTGGAACATAGCAGGATTGCAGAAAGACGGCTCGCAGAAATACGGCACCCCCATCTATGTGAACCAACCTGTGATCTTCTGGCATCAGGTGAAGGTGGATGACTGGCGCGGAGGTGTGATGCGCACCCCGCCGGAAAACTGGACAACCTACGATGCACGCAACGAGGTTGGATCATACCGCCGCACCTTCACACTCCCCACCGACTGGAACGGACGCCAGGTATACATAAACTTCGACGGCGTGGATTCATTCTTCTACCTGTGGATCAACGGACGCTATGTGGGATTCAGCAAGAACTCTCGCAACGCCGCACGCTTCAACATCACCCCTTACCTGAAAAAGGGTGAGAACATGGTCGCTGTCGAGGTGTACCGCAACAGCGACGGTTCGTTCCTGGAGGCACAGGATATGTTCCGCCTCCCGGGAATATTCCGCTCGGTAAGCCTCACATCCACCTCGCCGGTACAGGTGCGTGACCTCAAAGTCATACCTGATCTCACAAACAATTATACCGACGGTGAGCTCTGCATAACCACATCTATCCGCAACCTCTCGGCAAAAAACGCCAAGAACCTCACCGTAGAGTATTCACTCTACTCATGCGGACTGTACAGCGATGACAATGAGCCGGTTGCCGGAGCCAAACTCTCGACCCCACCGGTCACCGTCGACAAAGGATCGGAGCAGCAGGTTACAGCGACACTGAAAGTAGCCGACCCGAAAAAGTGGAGCGCCGAGCAGCCCTGGCGCTATGTGCTTGTGGCGCAACTTAAGGATGCCAAGGGCAAAGTCATGGAGACAGTATCGACCTATGTGGGTTTCCGCAAAGTCGAGATCAAGGACACCAAAGCCGAGGATGATGAGTTCGGTCTCGCCGGCAGATATTTCTACGTCAACGGTCAGCCGGTGAAACTCAAAGGTGTGAACCGTCACGAGACGAACCCCTCCGTTGGTCATGCCATCAGCCGTGACTGGATGGAGAAAGAGGTGATGATGATGAAGCGCGCCAACATCAACCATGTGCGCAACTCACACTACCCCGATGCTCCCTACTGGTATTACCTCGCCGACAAGTACGGTATCTATCTCGAAGACGAGGCAAACATCGAGTCTCACGAGTACTACTACGGTGCCGCATCCCTCTCACACGTACCGGAATGGGAGGCAGCGCATGTTGCACGCGACATGGAGCTTGTACACTCCACGGTCAACAGTCCCTCGGTCGTGATCTGGTCGCTCGGCAACGAGGCTGGTCCCGGCAAGAACTTCGTGACATCCTACAATGCCATCAAGGAGTTCGACACATCACGCCCAGTGCAGTATGAGCGCAACAACGACATAGTCGACATGGGCTCCAACCAATACCCCTCGATAGCATGGGTACAGGAAGCCGTCAAGGGCCAGCTCAACCTCAAATATCCTTTCCACATCTCCGAGTATGCCCACTCGATGGGCAACGCCGTCGGCGGTCTCGTCGATTACTGGAATGCGATGGAAAGCACCAACCATTTCATGGGTGGAGCTATCTGGGACTGGATCGACCAGTCGCTCTACAATCATGATCCGCAGACCGGCGACCGCTACCTCGCTTTCGGTGGCGACTTCGGTGATAACCCCAGCGACGGTCAGTTTGTGATGAACGGCGTGGTGTTCGGCGACATGACCCCGAAGCCTCAGTATTTCGAGGTTAAGAAAGTTTACCAAAACGTCGGTGTGACACCTGTCGACATGACAAAGGGTCAGATCGAGATCTTCAACAAGAACTATTTCACCCCGCTCACCGACTACACAATCGGCTGGCGCCTCTACAAGGATGGTGTCGAGGTGGAGAAGGGCGACGCCCTCATCGGACCGCGCATGCCGCTCGGACCGCGTGAGAAGCTCACCTACACAATACCCTACGACTATTCGGCTCTCGAACCCGGCAGCGAATACTACGTGAACGTGGAATTCCGACTCGCCAACGATACCCCCTGGGCGAAAGCAGGCTACGTACAGATGGATGAACAGCTGCCGGTTAAGGGAGCTACAGGAATCCACTGCATCGCATGTTCGGCAAAGGGCGGTAAGGTAACCACAGAGAAGACCGAGGGCTTCGAGACCATCAAAGGCGACAACTTCGAGGCTAAGTTCGATCTTTCGACCGGCACAATCTCCACGCTCAACTACGGAGGCATGGAGGTGATCGTGCCCGGACATGGACCGACACTTGACGCTTTCCGCGCATACATGAACAATGATACATGGGTGTACGGTCAGTGGTTTGCCAACGGTCTCTACAACCTCAAGCACCGTGTGACTGCATGTGAGACATTCACTGATAAGAACGGCAATCCCGTACTGTCGTTCACTATCGAGTCGCAGGCACCCAACGGCGGTCGTATGGTAGGCGGCAACGGCAACTCGCGCGGCACATACAGCATTGACGAGAAAAATGCCGAGCCGTTCGGACCGGACGACTTCAAGTTCACGACAAACCAGATCTGGACAGTCTATCCCGACGGATCAATCGAACTGAACGCCGTGATATCATCCAACAATGCATCTCTGATCCTTCCCCGCCTCGGCTACGTAATGGAAGTTCCCGACAAGCTCGGCGAGTTCACATATTACGGTCGTGGTCCGGAGGAGAACTACAATGACCGTCTCACCGGTCAGTTCGTAGGCCGCTACAGCCGCAAAGTGAAAGATATGATGACTGACTACACCCGCCCGCAGAGCAACGCCAACCGCGAGGAGGTACGCTGGGCGGCACTCACCGACGGCAACAAGGGAGCGATCTTCGTAGCCCCCGGCATGATGTCGACAACAGCCATCCCTTACACAGAGATGGAACTCTTCACCGCCAACCATCCTTATAAGCTCCCCGCAAGCAACCGCACGGTGCTTCATCTCGACCTTGGCGTGACCGGTCTTGGCGGTGCGAGCTGCGGTCAGGGTGGTCCGCTCGAGAGCCAGCGTGTCATGGCTACATCCCATCGCTTCAGCTTCATCATACGCCCCGCTACCGAAAGTGATCTCCAGGCTCTCGGCGCTGTGACCGGCAAAGGACTGAAACCTCTCGGCATCAGCCGTGATCGCCGCGGTGAGCTTACAATCGACTGCGCCGACAGTACAGCCACCGTGCTATATACAATCAACGCCACCGGCAAGAAGAAAGTGAAACCCCTCGCTTACACCGGTCCGATAGATTTCAAACAGGGCGGCACGATCACCGCATGGCTCAAGGAGAATCCGGCGGTAAAAGCCACAGCAACATTCCCGCGCATCGAGACTGTGCCCACCGAGGCTATCTTCTCGAGCAGCCAGGAACCTGACTACGGCGAGGGTGCCAACCTGACCGACGGCGATCCGAGCACTATCTGGCACACCATGTACTCAGTGACCGTGGCTCCCTATCCCCACTGGGTTGACTTCGACGCCGGCGACATCAAGCAGATCAAAGCTATTGCCTACCTGCCACGCCAGGACGGTAACCGCACCGGCAATGTCAAGGATTATGAGATCTATGTCAGCGAAGATGGACAGAACTGGGGTGATCCGGTTGCTAAAGGAACCTTCGACAAATCCGACAAACAGAAAACAGTAACTTTCGCCAAACCTGTGCGCGGACGCTATGTACGCTTCATGGCGCTCAACGCCCAGGACGGACGTGACTATGCCTCAGGCGCAGAGTTTGAGGTAATAGCAGACTGACGCGAGACATAACTTTTATTACCACTACAGCGGTGTGTCAAAATTCGTTTGGCACACCGCTTTTGTATCCTCTTTCCATTTCCACTTTACTCAGAAATTGCTTAACTTTGTGGGTAAAATGGAGAGGATAATCGAGAACATACGCCGTTACAGTGACATCTCAGACGCCACGCTCCGCGAACTCGCTTCGCGGCTAACTCCCATGCATTTCGCAAAACGCACGCTCATGGTTGAGGAAGGTAAGCGTGCGGGAGCTGCATTCTTCATCGAGCGTGGCATCACGCGCTCATATTGGATGGTCGACGGCGAAGAGATAACTACATCATTCTCCGCCGAAGGGACTATCGTATTCAGCATGGATGAGATCTACGACGATCGTCCGAGCGAGGAATTTGTCGAAGCTCTTGAAGATCTCGACTGCTACAGCATCACAGCCACCGATCTACGCTCACTCGTGCATGACAATATCGAACTCGCACGCTGGTGGAGCGCAATCCATCAGCGCGAATACCGCCGTCTGCACCAGTCGCACAAGGAGCGCCTCACTCTCCCGGCACAGGAACGATACGAAGCATTCCGACACCAGTTTCCCGACGTGTGCCGCCGCGTGCGCCGAGGACTCATCGCATCCTATCTCGGAATATCACCCTCAACGCTGAGCCGCATAAGCGGAATTTGACATAGGTCAATTTTTTTGTCTTGTCAAAGGGGTAACTTTGCAGCCGTAAACCATTCACAACGGAAAAAGCACGATGACTACAACAGTAACTCCGGCACAGAAACCGCGCTACGAATTGCTCGACGGCTTGCGTGGTGTTGCCGCACTTATGGTGATTTTCTATCACATCGGCGAATGTTTCGCCACATCACCTACCGATCAGGTGATCAACCACGGCTATCTCGCAGTAGACTTCTTCTTCGTCCTGTCAGGCTTCGTGATAGGCTATGCCTACGACGGACGGTGGAAACGCGGGCTCACAACCGGCGGCTTCCTGCTGCGCCGAATAATACGCCTGCAACCTATGGTTATAATAGGCGTGCTGCTCGGAGTGATCTCATTCATTATTCAAGGCAGCGAGAAATGGGACGGCACCGCGGTAAGCACAAGCGCCGTAATGCTCTCACTGCTGCTCGGACTCTTCATGCTCCCTTCCCTGCCCGGCACGGCACCTGAAGTGCGAGGCAACGGTGAGATGTTTCCGCTCAACGGTCCGTCATGGTCACTGTTCTTCGAGTACATCGGCAGCATATTTTATGCAATATTCCTTCACCGCATGACCACACGTGTGCTCGCCGCATTCACCGCCATCGCGGGCATACTGCTTGCCGCCATTGCCATCGGTAACGGATCCGGAGCATATCACACAGGTGTGGGATGGACAGCCGCCGACGGTGGATTCTGGATGGGACTCGTCCGTATGACGTTCTCATTCTCGGCAGGTCTGCTCATGTCGAGAGGTTTCAAGCCCGTGAAAATCCGTGGCGCGTTCTGGATTTGCTCAGCATTGATAATCGCCCTGCTTGCCGTACCCTACGTCGGTGGCTCCGAACCATGTGTGGCAAACGGCATCTACGACACCATCTGCACACTTTTTGTATTCCCGGCGATTGTATACCTCGGGGCATCCGGCAGGACTACCGACCCACATTCGGCACGCACCTGCGAGTTTCTCGGTCAGATATCCTATCCGGTCTACATCATCCACTACCCATTCATGTACATGATGTATGCCTGGGCTTGGAAGAATTCACTCGGTTTCGACACCGTATGGCCTGTCGCCGCAGGAATCGTCGTTACGGTCATCATCCTTGCATGGCTGTTCCTGAAATTCTACGATGAGCCGGTGCGCCGATACCTCAACAGCCGGCTCAAGCGGAACTGACCGACCACACTATCGCCAGGCAGCGGCTGAATGATAGAAAAAGCGGAGGAGCGTCGAAAAAAATGACGCCCCTCCGCTTTAGCACATTAATATATTGCATATCTTTGCAACATGGCACGCATCAACGACTTCATGACTAAAATCGACCTGTCGGAGCTACGGGAGTATATACTGCGACACGGCACAACCGTGCCGTACCGTCGCGGAAGCGATCTGTGCCGCAAAGGGGAAGTGTGCCGCAATGTAGGCATTGTCAAATCGGGATATTTCAAATTTACCTCCATCGCTTCCGATGGCGAGGAGTGCGTGACAGGATTCACTTTTAAGGATGAAATCGTGACAGATTATGTCTGCTCTTTCCTGTCCAACCGTCCGTCGTTCACCTCAATAACCGCCGGTTCTGACGCTACCGTGCTGCAGGTGCCTATAAGTGCCATACGCGAGCACCTGAAGGAACATCATCCCGGATTTGTAGCAGAGACATCGTCGGTACTGCTCAGGGAAGCATATAGCCGTTATATTGACCTGCACACACTCACACCGGAGGAACGTTACAACGAACTGTGCAAGCGCGACAAATGTGATCTTCGGGAAGTCGCACTGCAGGAGATCGCATCATTCCTCACCATATCCCGGCGGCAGCTGCACCGCATACGCAACGGACGGTGAGAGGCAAAATGTGACATTTGTCACATCAATCCTGGTAATTACACACTAACTTTGGCGTTGTGAAAAGTAATTACGCCATGCGCTACGTATACCTGCTACCATTTCCCCTCCTCGTTGCAATAGTGACCCTTACGGTCATCGCCACGCCTTTCCGGGCTAACGCGGAGAAAGTTCTGCAGATGGTGCCGGCAAAAGTATTCCTCTCATCAGACGATACGCTCTGCACCGCCGGCGCGCTGCACATAGGGATCCCGCGAGGAGATAAACCGCTGCAGGTGATGGAGGGCGCATATACCAGATCACAACGGATAGCGGAGCATATCGACCCGGCGACTGTAGATTCCATAAGTCTGTGGGCACGCACGGCACCTGAAAGGAAACACACCCTGCGGTTCGTCAACGGCTATGGCTGGTGCTGGCAACTCGACAAAGGGAAAGCGATAACCGTGCTTGCATTCTGCAAAAAAGGTTATCGCATAGGCGGAAACGGAGGTATGGGCGTCCGCGACAAGCATTCCATGCTGATCATGAAGAACGGCACCGTCATTGCGAAATTCGACAAAACGGACAAGAACTCCGATGATAAGTTCCGCAAGAAACTCATCACCATGGTTGCCGACGATGCGGTACTGACGGATATGATAGCGACATCGCGCGGACGCCGCGACAAACTGCTCCGCTTGCTCAGCCTTTACACACCTGCGACCTGTTCATCAAATTAAAACAAATACACCATGAAACTGCGAACCACAGTACTTACGGCTCTCCTGCTTATGCTGCCGGCAATCCGTGCAGTCGCCGACGATGATCCCGAATCATACCACATCCGTGCAATAACATTCACCGGCGATACCATCGAGGGATACCTGCGCTTCAACCTAAAGACTGGTCTTAAGAACATGTTCTCCAAATCCGGCACCATACATCAGTACATCCATGTCGCCGACAGCCCGGAGAAAGGTAGCGAGTCACAGCGTTATAGTGCAAGTCAGGTCAGGGAATACCGTTACCTCGAACCCACTGAGGATTTCCCCGAAGGTGCAGTAGTGGTTTCGGAGCGTATCAACTCACCCGTACCGTTCAAGCCCAACAGCAACGTCAGAGGTTTTGCCGAGGAACTTGACCGCCGCGACTGCGGCTCGATCCTCAAGTGGAACGTTTGGGAATCTACAGGCGGCAGAAACAGCGTTAGCCGCATCGTACCCGCGATAGGAGTAAAGTTCAAAGGAGCAAGAGCGGCATACGGCATCAAGATAAACGGAAGAGTATCCCTGGCTCTGCTTCTTAACTATCTCAAGAAAGCGCATCCCGAATTCCGGCAGAAGCTCATTGACTATTATATGAAAGGGGATGATGCCAAAGGGCATTGGAACGAGCTTAAAGACAACCCGTCGACAATACTTCTCGTGTACGAGGAGTTTATCAAGGATCATGATCCCATCTCTGACCCAGAGGAGAATAAAGACCTCAAGGAACTGACCGAAGGAAAGAAAGATAAGAAGAACCATACTACTGAAGAACCGACACCCGACGAACCGGCAGAGTGAGTCCTAAAGGCACCTATCGGCACCGGCATAAACTGAATGACAATCTGCATTGGCGCGACGCGTGAATATCGGTTTGGATATGACACCGAAATGTAGTAACTTTGTTGGTTGAATCCGACCATGACCTCATGGTCTTTCATCACAACAAGAATTCTTCACAATGAAGTTATCGCCTTTAACGTCGCGCCAACGCGCTGTCATCATAATACTCTGGGGTTTGTTCCTGGGCGGCATTGTAGCGGGAATAGTGTTCTTCATGATGGTCTACAACGGGGCCATCGGCTACATGCCACCGGTCGAGGAGTTGAAAAACCCCACCGACCGTTTCGCCTCGGTAGTCTATTCAGCCGACGGTCAGGAACTCGGACGCTATTTCCGCAACACCGGCAACCGTGTCTACGCCGATTTCGATGAGATTTCGGAGAACGTGGTCAATGCCCTTGTTGCTACGGAGGATTCCAGGTTTGAGGAACACTCCGGAATCGACGTCCGCGCACTTGCCCGCGTCGCCGTCAAGACACTGCTTCTGGGGCAGCGCAATGCCGGAGGCGGATCGACCATCACACAGCAGCTCGCAAAGCAGTTATACTCCCCCGAGTCAAACGGACTCATGAACCGAATCATGCAGAAACCGATCGAGTGGATGATAGCGGTGAAGCTCGAGCGCTTCTACTCGAAAGAGGAGATACTCAAGATGTATCTCAACCAATTTGACTTCCTCTACAACGCCGTTGGTATCAAGTCGGCGGCATACGTATATTTCGGCAAGAAACCGCGCGACCTCACCATCGAAGAGGCGGCAATGCTTGTCGGCATGGTTAAAAATCCGGCGGTCTACAACCCAGTGCGCCGTCCGGAGCTGACAAAAAACCGCCGCAACGTGGTGCTCGATCAGATGTACAAGAACGACATGATCACCGAGGAGGAGCGCGATTCACTCCAGGCACTACCGCTCAAACTCGACTTCCACCGTGTTGATCACAAGGAGGGACTGGCACCCTACATGCGCGAGGAGCTGCGCCGTATGCTCCGCGCACATAAGCCCGAAGTGAAGGATTATCCTTCGTGGGACAGACAGCGATATGTCGACGACTCTATAGCCTGGGCTACGAATCCGCTTTTCGGATGGATCGACAAGAACCCGAAGCCGGACGGTACGAAATACGACATATATACCGACGGACTGAAGATATATACCTCCATCGACTCGCGCATGCAGCGTTACGCCGAGGAAGCTGTGGAGGAGCACATGAGCAAGACACTTCAGCCGGCATTCTTCCGCGAGAAGCGCGGTACCAAATCGGCACCATACTCCACCAACCGCACGGAGATATCGCAGCAACAGGTCGACGGACTGATTGAGCACGCCATGCAGCAGACCGACCGCTGGCGCAACATGAAGCGCGCGGGCATTTCGGATGCCGACATTCGCAAGGAGTTTAACACTCCGCGCGACATGAAGGTATTCTCTTACGCAGGCACGGTTGACACTACAATGACTCCCCTCGACTCTCTGCTCTACCACAAGCATTTCCTCCGCACCGGTTTCATGGCTATGGATCCTATAAACGGACATGTGAAAGCATACGTGGGAGGTCCTAATTTCGAGTACTTCCAGTATGACATGGTATCGACCGGACGCCGTCAGATAGGATCGACCGTGAAACCGTTCCTCTACACATACGCGATGGAGGAGGGCTACACACCATGCGATGAATTCCTTAACGCACAGCCTATTCTATACGACGAAAACGGAAGGGAATGGGCACCGCGCAACTCCGGTCACGCGCGAGTCGGCGAGATGGTCGACCTGCGTTGGGCGCTCACCAACTCCAATAACTGGATCTCGGCACGCCTAATCAGCCAGCTCTCGCCGGCATCTCTTGCCCGCACAATGCATAATTTCGGCATCAACTCCCACCTCGATCCGGTGATGTCGCTATGCCTCGGACCTGCCGACGTATCAGTCAGCGAGATGGTAACTGCATATACAGCCTTCGCCAACAACGGCATGCGCGTGGATCCGTTGCTTGTCACCGCCATAGCCGACGCCAACGGAAATATCATATCGGAATTCACCCCACGCCACACCGAAGTAATATCCGAGACCGCCTACTGGCGCATACTGTCGATGCTGCTCAATGTGGTCGACGGTGGTACCGGTAACCGCATCCGCCGTCCTCCATACAACCTCACGGCACAGACCGGTGGCAAGACAGGAACCACAAACTTCAATGCCGACGGATGGTTCATGGCTTTCACCCCGCAGCTTGTAGCCGGCACATGGGTAGGAGGCGAGGAGCGCTACATACACTTCAACAGCATGGCACAGGGACAGGGAGCTTCAATGGCACTACCAATCTACGGACTGTTCATGAAAAAGGTGTACGCCGACCGTTCACTCCCCTACACCCAGGATGCTAAATTCACATTTCCTGCCGACGTCAACCTTTGCGAGAAAGAGTATTACGGGGTGACTGATGATGTGGATAACAATGCCGAGGAGGCTTCTTTTGAAGGCGTGTTCGACTGACCTTACCATAACAAAATAGAAATCCGGGCGGAAAGCTTTATGGCAGCTCCGCCCGGATTTTATTTTATAAAATGTTTTTTGTTTCAGAAGTAGAAGTTGGCAGAACGGGTATAGAACAACATCACAGTACCTACCTCCTGTGCTATCTGCTCACCGCACGAAGCGCATACTATGGCGAGAGCGAAGCGGATTGTCGATGCGGGACCGTTGCCGGTGATTATATTGCCCGAAACGACGACCGGCGACGTGTGGAAATGAGCCTTGCTCTGCTTCGGCTCCATGCCGGGATAGCAGGTAGCCTCGCAACCGTCAAGTATTCCGAGGGGTTCGAGCACAAGCGCCGGAGAGGCACAGATTGCGGCTATATGTCCGCCACGTGCAGCCTGCGCTTTAAGCAAAGAGGTCACAACAGGACTTGCTGCAAGGTTTGAGGCTCCGGGCATACCACCGGGGCAGATCAGCCATTCGGCTTCAGCCATGTCATGTTCGTCAGGAAGGATATCGGCTACGACCGTGACACCGTGTGCACCTGTAACGTTTTTAGAGCCATCCTCAGTGATAGCGACGGTGAAAACCGTGAGCCCGGCACGGCGGAGCACATCAACTGTTGCAAGCGCTTCGATCTCCTCAAAACCGGGAGCGAGAAATAGATAAGAGCGTTTCATGTTGTTTTACGTAAAGGTTGAAAGTATACGGGTTATTTAAAGTAAGATGACAAGTGTCTGACAGTCGCCTCTCATTCATGCCTACTGGGGCGGCTGATTCGCAAATTTAGAGAGAATATTGTAATTTTGCAATATCATTCACAAAAAAATAGAAGATCAGTGAAGAAGATAGCATTTTTTACCACTATATGCGCAATATGTGCCACTTTGTGTGGCGGATGTGGCAACTCATCCGCTTGGTATCGCGCCGAGGGGAGCGTATGGGCTACATCGTACCACATAACCTACCGTGCCAACCGGCAACTTGACGACTCAATACTTCACGTCATGGAGCAGGTGGAGATGTCGTTGTCGCCGTTCCGTGAGGAATCACTGGTCAGCCGGATAAACCGAGGGGAGACAGACGAGACCGACTCGCTGCTGCGCAAGATCTTCACCACTTCGCAGCAGATAAATCTCGAAAGCGGAGGCATGTTCGACCCCACCGTGGCACCGGCGGTAAATCTGTGGCGCTTCGGCTACCGCGACAGCGGTCACGAGCCTACCGACAGCGAGATCGAGCAAGCACGCGGCGTGGTGGGCATAGACGGGTGTAGCCTCGAGAATCTGCGCATTGTCAAGAAATCGACAGCTACAGAATTTGATTTCAGCGCTATAACAAAGGGCTACGGATGCGACCGGATAGGCGAGATGCTGCGGCGCAACGGATGCTCCGACTATATGGTGGAGATAGGTGGTGAAATTGCCCTGAATGGCAAGAATCCACAGGGAGAGCCATGGCATATCATGATCGACGCTCCTGTAGCCAACGATACAGCCGTGGTGCACAACGCAATGAGCGTGGTGAAGCTGACCGACTGCGGAATAGCCACGTCAGGCAATTACCGCAACTACCGCGACACCCCATCCGGCAGGGTCGGACACACAATAAACCCTATGACGTGTCGACCGGTGCAGACCACAACCCTCAGCGCCACCGTGATCGCGCCCGATGCCATGACAGCCGACGCACTCGCCACGGCATGCATGGCTATGACACGCGCCGATGCATTGCGCATGATAACATCCCGCCCCGATACCGAAGCGATGCTGATCGAAGCTGCCGACAGTGGCAGATGGAAAGTCACCTGCACAGATAATTTCCCCCGATGAGCACTCCACTGACTATACGGAAATATAAACCGGAAGATGCCGGAGGTATCTGCGCGCTATATAATTATTATGTAGGGCACACTACCGCGACCTTCGATACGGAGCCGTTAAGCGACGGGACCATGCGACGGCGTCTTGACTCGATCGCTGCCGATTATCCATGCCTCGTAGCCGTCGCGCCTGACGGCGGCATTGCAGGATATGCCTACGCACACAGGTGGAAGGAGCGCGACGCCTACGTCACCACTGCCGAGACCACAATATATCTCCACCCCCACTACCATCGGAACGGAATCGGACGCCGGCTGATGACTGAGCTTGCCGGACGCTGCCGTGCCGCCGGAATACACACACTCATAGCCTGCCTGACGGCAGAAAACGAATCAAGCTGCCGTTTTCATGAAAACATAGGTTTCGTTCGGGTATCATACTTCCGCGAGGTGGGGAGAAAATTCAACCGCTGGCTTGATATCGCCGACTATCAGCTGGTACTCTGACGCAAGCCGGAAACTATACCACAGCTACCGCACTATGCGGCACACAGCTGGAACCAACAACCGGACAGATGCGTTTTATATTATATTTTTTGATTATATTTGCATTTTCGCGTTAACATCTATTTATAAAAATGAGTTCTAAGAATGAGATACCGCCGACAAAGGAGCGGATAGTGATCGTCGGAGGCGGATTTGCCGGACTGAATCTGGTGAAACGGCTCGACAAGAAGCGTTTCGAGATCATACTTGTGGACCGCAACAACTTCCACTCCTTCCCCCCGCTATTCTATCAGATAGCATCGAGCGGTCTTGATCCCGGCAGCATCTCATTCCCGTTCCGCCGCGAGATGCGCAAGGAGCGTGCCAAGGGCGCACGCTTCCACCTTGGCGAAGTGAAGGAGATAGACCTCGCGCGCAAGGAACTGCACACACAGTTCGAGACCCTGCACTACGACCGCCTCATCATATCCGCCGGCACGACCAACAACTTCTTCGGACAGCCCGACCTCGTGAAATATGTCTACACGATGAAATCGGCATCCGAATCAATCCGCATACGCGACGAGGTGCTTGACCGTCTGGAGCGCGCATCGCTCACGCAGGATGCCGAAGTGAGGCGCCGTCTGCTGAGCTTCACCGTCATCGGAGGAGGGCCAACGGGTGTTGAGGTTGCCGGAGCGCTCGGCGAGATGAAACGCGACATCATAACCCGCGAATATCCCGGCATTAACCCCGACGAGGTGAAGATCACCATTCTCGAAGGTACTGACAAACTGCTCGGCACCATGTCGCCCATGGCGTCGCGCAAAGCCCTCGACTACCTGAAGGAACTGATGGTCGATGTGAAACTCTCGCATCTCATGGTTGCCTACGACAACAACATCGTGCGGCTCGACGACGGCACGGAGTTCTACTCCGAGATGGTGATCTGGACCGCCGGAGTGACCGGTGTCAGCTTCAACATTACCGGTGGCGAACTGCCCATAGGGCGCGGCAACCGTATCGAGGTCGACACGATGAATCAGGTGAAAGGTCACGAAGGGGTCTATGCCTTAGGCGATATCTGCATCATGACCGACGATGCCTACCCCAAGGGACATCCGCAGCTTGCACAGGTAGCGATACAGCAAGCTAAGAATCTTGCCACCAACCTCAACAAAAACACCGACAAGGCGTTCCATTACCGCGACAAAGGCTCCATGGCTACAGTAGGGCGTAACCTTGCCGTGGTCGACATGAACCATTTTCACCTCTACGGCTGGCCGGCATGGCTCACATGGATGTTCGTGCATCTTATCTCGCTACTTGGCATGCGCAACAAAGTGACTGTACTCATCAACTGGATGTGGGCATACTTCACCTACAACACCTCGTTGCGACTGCTCATCCACACCACCCGCTACCCGCTGCGCTCGCGCTGGGGCGAACGATAAAGACAACAACGACAATACAAAATATTGGTCATCAGACACCGAAACTGACAAGCAAGGTGGGGCGACGCGATTCACAATATATTCACTGTGAAAATTCCGTCTGCCCCACCTCATTTTTTTGTCTTTCTTAACGCATATTTCAAAAAAGATTGTAACTTTGCGGTGAAACATATCGTGCGTTTTGTCCAGTCCGCCGTTCCGGCAGCTTGACTTCGCGACGAAAACCAATCATTTATGCCCTGCCATAATCTAAATGTGTGGGTGATTAAGGAGAGGCATAAACACTTATCGAGACAAACAACAACTTTGCCGCCGTCCAGATCGCAGTCTAACCGCACCGGCTTGATATCGACGGCACCATGATTAGAATGAAGGTAACCCTTGACCTTGGCGGAACAAATATCCGCACTGCGGTAGTCGACGGAAGCACAGTTCTTAACAAAAGTTCTGTTCCCTGTCGTGCCAATGATACGGAACAGGCTGTGATAGAGCAGATCATCGCATCTATCGAGCCTCTGGTCAACGATAAGACCGATGGAATAGGCATCGGCGTACCCTCGGTGGTCGACCCCCGGGAAGGAATCGTGTACAACGCCGCCAATATCCCTTCATGGCGCAAAGTCCCCCTGAAATCCATACTTGAACAGCGTTTCAACCTGCCTGTGCGCGTAAACAACGACTGCAACTGCTTTGCCCTTGGCGAACACCGATATGGTGCAGGGCGCGGTCTGCGCGACATGGTAGGCATAACCCTCGGCACAGGTGTCGGCTCCGGTCTGATACTTGACGGACGCCTCTATTCCGGTGTGCTTTGCGGCGCCGGAGAGGTCGGCTCGCTCCCTTATCTCGATTCAGACTTCGAGCATTACTGCAGCAGCCTGTGGCTCCGCGACGCTCACAACACCACCGGTGCCGAACTCGCGCAGAAAGCCAACGCCGGCGACAAGAAAGCCATCGCACTCTGGCACAAATTCGGCGAAAACCTCGGCGAACTCACAAAAGCGATACTTTTTGCCTACGCTCCCGAAGCAATCGTGATAGGCGGAGGCATAGCAGCAGCAATGCCGTTGTTCCGTGCCGGTTGGGAAAGCACCGTGATGACATTCCCCTACCCGCGCATAGCCCAGGGGTGCCGCATGATACAGGCGGAACTTCCCGATGCCAATCTCATAGGAGCGGCGCTGCTTTTCGAGGACTGAGATATACCGCCACAAATCATTGACTCACTTAAGAAATTCATAATAAACCAATCAATATCAATATAGGAAATAACCCTAAATTTATATTATGAGACCAGTTCATCTAAGTATTAATCGCAGAATGCTATCCCTGTTTATGGGATTGCTTCTGTCTGTAGCCGCCTTCGCCCAGCAGATCACGGTGAAAGGCGTCGTTAAAGACACCGAGGGCGAGCCTCTGATAGGCGCGAGCATCGTTGTCAAGGGAGTGAACACCGGAACGTCGACCGACGTTGACGGCAACTTCTCACTCCTCGCCAAGAAAGGCGATGTGCTCAACATCACCTACATCGGCTACAAGCCCCAGCAGGCTACCGTCACCGGTGAGCCTATGACCATCATCATGACTGCCGACGCAGCTCAGCTCGAAGAAGTGGTCGTGCTCGGCTATGGAACCGCACAGCGTAAACAGGATCTTTCGGCATCGGTAGGCGTCATAGCCAATCCCGAGGAACTGAAAATGCGTCCCGTCACTTCAACCGAAGCTATGCTCCAGGGCGCACTTCCCGGCGTGACTGTGACCGCCAACGGTGGTGATCCGACATCTACGCCATCACTTGTCATACGCGGTCAGGGTTCACAGAACGGCGACAATGTGCTTTGGGTAGTCGACGGTGTTCCCGGAGCTCCCATCACCTCGCTCAGCGACATCGAATCTATCGTAGTGCTCAAGGACGCTGCATCGGCAGCTATCTACGGTGCACAGTCTGGTGCCGGCGGTGTAATCCTCGTGACAACCAAAGGCGCTAAAGCCGGTGAGGCTACCATTTCCTATGAGGGTCAGTACGGTATCCGCAAGGCTACAAACCTCATCCAGCCTCTCGACGCCGAAGGTGAGATCCTGATGCGTCAGATCTCTTACGCCAACGCAGGTCAGACACTTCCCAGCGGATGGGACGTGACCAAGAATCCCTGGGTAGGCACAACCCGCACAAACTGGATGGATGCTATATTCCGTACTGCGTTCTATCAGCGTCACAACATCGTGCTCAACGGTGGTTCGGAGAACTTCAGCAACCGTCTATCTTTCTCCTACAACAATGACGAGGGTACCCTCCGCAACACCTACAGCAAGGACCTCTCGATCCGCTACAACGGCATGTTCAAACTCAACAAGTGGGTGACTGTCCGTGAGAACCTCGTGTGGAAAAACTGGGAGTCACGCTCAAAGAGCACCGACGACTACTATACCGGTCCTATCCTCTCTGCTATCTGGATGCCCGCAGCAGCATCGATCTACAATCCGATCGACGGCACATACGGCGGCACAGCTTGTGAGGATCCCGCCTACATCGCACAGTATGGCGAAGGTCTTGCTTCGATCCATGGCGACGTTGTCAACCCCGTGCGTCTGCTCGAGGCTGAGAACCGCTACAACCGCACCACCGACCTCTGGTCGACCACATCGCTGGAAATCGGCAACATCATCCCCGGTCTCCGCTTCACATCGCGCTTCACCTACAATGTTGTGCAGAACAACTACAAGAACTTCAACCCGCGCGTTGACGAGCCCGGCAAACCGAGCGCCAACAACGGTCTGACAGTAATCTCCTACCGTACAGACAAGTGGAATGCAGAGAACACCCTCACCTACGACAACGCTTTCGACAAGCACCGTGTGAGCGGACTCTTCTCCGTTACCGCCGACCACTATGACGGTCACACACTCAACGCCAACGGTCAGAACCTCTCTGACGAGAGCGACTTCCTCCAGTATCTTCCGAACGCTGCTACCACAAGCGTGACCGACGCCAAGTGGGGTCCCGACAACAACGTGGCTCTCGTGGCACGTGTGGGTTACTCGTTCGACGACCGCTACTTCATGACCGCATCATGGCGCCGTGACTATGCCGGACGTCTCCCCAAAAACAACAACTACGGCGACTTCCCCGGCTTCACCGCCGCTTGGAAAATCTCGAACGAGAGCTTCTTCCCCGAAACTGACGTAATCCGCCTGCTCAAGATCCGCGCATCGTGGGGTAAGGTCGGCAACCTCGGTTCTGTAGGCATGGGCTACAAGGCTGCCATGCTTTCATCCGCATTCTGGGATGAGCAGGCACAGTACGGTGTGGCTAACAACACGCTCTACAACAACATGATCTACTACGCCAATTCTATCAACCCGCTCCTCACATGGGAGAAATCAGAGCAGTGGGATATAGGTATTGACGCAGAGATGTTCCACGACCGTCTCTCGCTCGCCCTCGACTACTTCGACAAGAAGACCAACAACCTGATCCAGACCCAGACCATGAACTGGCCTTCGACCATCGGACTGGAGCAGCAACTCGTCAACCTCGGCGAGATCCGCAACCGTGGCGTCGAGTTCTCAGCTAACTGGAATCACCGCGTGAACCGCGACTGGACATACTACGTGAACGGTAACCTTGCATGGCTTGAGAACCGTGTCACCGATATCGGTGTGAAGAACGAGGATGGCGAACCCGGCGTATGGACCGGTGGTGGCGCATTCCGCTCGACAATCCCCTACGTTTACCAGACTGCACAGGGCACTCCCCTCGGCTCATTCTACCTCGTTAAGACCGACGGTCTGTTCCAGAGCGACGCAGAAGCAGCCGCATACGTTGATAAGGATGGCAACCGCATACAGCCCAACGCAAAGGCTGGCGACCTGAAGTTCATCGACCAGAACGGTGACGGCAAGATCGACGACAAGGACCGTGTGTACATGGGCAACTCGATGCCTAAGTGGACATACGCTTTCGGCGCAGGCGCTACCTGGAAAAACCTCTCGTTCAACGCCACTTTCCAGGGTGTTGGCGGCGCACAGGCATTCTATGCAGCGAAATCGCTCATCCTCAACGACAACGAAGGCAACTTCAACCGTGCAGCCGAGATCCTGAACGCATGGAGCGAGACAAACCGCGACAGCAACATCCCGCGTCTCTCACGCACCGACAATAACGGCAACTTCACGACCGCTTCCGACTGGTATCTTGAAAGCGCATCATACCTGCGTCTCAAGAATGTGACCGTCAACTACAACTTCACATCACTCGTGCAGAAGTGGGCATACCTCAAGAAACGCAATTCGCAGTTGAACATCTATTTCTCTGCCGACAACCTCTTCACCATCACCCACTACTCAGGTGTTGATCCGGAGTGCGGCGGCTATGACGCCATGAAGTATCCCGTATCGCGTGCATTCACTATCGGTGTCAACTTAACATACTAATCAACGACCAGTCATGAATAAATATATCATAGGATCGGTTGTAGCTGTAATGTCACTGAGCTCATGCTCCGACTTTCTCGACGTACAGCCTGAGGGAAACCCCTCGACCGGCAATTTCTTCACCAATGACCAGCAGGCGATCGACGCTATAGATTACATCTACGCGCGTTTCCCGCAGGAGAACATGTTCGGTCGCGAACTCTTCTGGGAGCAGGGCGCGGCTAACGATATCGTCTGGGGCAAAACCCGCAGCTTCCCCACCATCGCCACATTCAAGTATACCGGTGACGAAAGCTGTATAAGCGATTCCTTCAACGAGTTCTACAAGCGTATAGCATACAGCAACTACGTGATCAAGAACCTCCTTAACAAGGAGAACCGCTCTGCTATCGAGACCCGCTCGCTCGGTGAGGCTTACTTCCTGCGTGCGTTCAGTCACTTCTGGGTTGCCCACCGCTACGGTACAAACGAGGGTGGTGTTCCCTTCGTGCGCTGGGAAGACTTCGAAGGTGAATACGACAACTCAATTCCTCCGCAGAGCGCTACTGTAATGGATGACTATAGAATGATCATCGAGGATCTTGATGCTGCGATGAGCTACCTTCCCCGCTTTGAGGAATACAGTGCAGATGATCAGGGTCGCGCGCATAAGGCTGCATGTCTCGGCTATAAGGCTAAGACCTACGCTTACTGGGCTACCTGGGACGAGACGAAGTGGAATGACGTGATCACATGTGTAGATCAGCTCGAGAATGAATACGGTCGTGGTCTTGCTGACGAATTCGACGACAACTTCTCGCCCGACTTCGCCAAATTCTGGACCCGCGAGTACATCTGGACAATCCCCTCGACCGGCGGAACCAAAATGGGTGGCGTTGAACTTCCCGGCGTAATGCTCGAGAACAAAGGCTGGGGTATCTACAACGGCTGGGGACAGATCAAACCTTCCAACGACATCTACGAAGAGATGCTCAAGGACGGTGTTGACAACGAACGTCTTCTCTCATCGATACTCACCTACGGTCAGAAGTTCATGTTCTTCGGCGAAGAGCGCGAGTTCTTCTCGGAATCCGACCTTAACTCAGGTTTCCAGGTGTATAAGTATCAGAAAGCTTTTGCTACCGAAGACTGCCAGGAGACCGGTCTCGTCAGCACAAACGGCAACTGGCCTACAGTCCGCATGAACTTCCCGCTCATGCGCTTCGCAGAGCTGATGCTTTTCCGTGCAGAGGCATACCTCATGCAGGGCAACGGCGCCAAGGCTGCCGAGGATATCAACGCTATCCGCGTGCGCTCACACCTCACCCCGCTCAGCGGTGCAGCTACCATGGCTGACCTCTACCACGAGCGTCGCTGCGAGCTTGCTTTCGAGTACACCAACCATCTCTTCGACCTCAAGCGCTGGCACCGTTCATCGAATGCCGAGATCAAGGCACTTGCTGCTGCTGAGCTCAACGCACGTCCCACCGTACGCTACTATGAGGAACGTGAGAATCCCGCATCGGCTTACACCGTGGACTTCTACGAGGACTATACCGACAAGCTCCCCTACAACGACAACTTCATGACCTTCCCCTTCCCGTCGAAGCAGGTCACACAGTCCAACGGCGCACTCAAGCAGCTCCCCTGCTGGCAGTGATGACACTACAGATAAGCCGCTTGCACATTTATGCAATTTAGTGTGCAGACAGCTTAAAAAACAATAACAAAACAGATCCGCGTCAAGGGAATTTTTCGTAAATTTGCCGACGCGGATCTGTTGTTTTTCAACCGCCTTAATAACCAATCAATACCTCACAGTCGCTAACCGATGAATCATAAGACTATTCTGATAGCCGCCGCCACGACACTCCTGGCTGCATGCGCTACCAACCACCGCCCGGTCGATCTTGCCGACCCCATGGTGGGAACAGGCTTCCACGGTCATACATTCCCCGGAGCCACAACACCTTTCGGAGCCGTTCAGCTCAGCCCCGACACACGCGTCGGCGGATGGGATGCAGCCTCCGGCTACCACTATTCCGACAACACTATCGACGGTTTCTCGCACACGCACCTGAGCGGAACCGGATGCACGGATCTCGGCGACATATTGTTCCGCCCCACAACCGCTGCCGTCGATATCAAAGCCGACACACTCTATCGCCCCGCTGCCTTCTCGCACTCCGGCGAGACAGCCCGTCCCGGCTATTACAGCGTCAAGCTCGACGATGAGGATATATTCGCTGAGTTGACCGCTACAACCCATACCGGCGTGCACCGCTACACTTTCCCCAAGGATAAACCTGCAACAGTGATCGTCGATCTCGACCATGCGCTTACCGATGAGAAAGTGCTGAAAGCGGAGATCGGCCGCACAGCCGACAATGAGATCTCCGGCGTACGCATAACCAACGGCTGGGTCGACGGACATCATGTGTATTTCACAGCCCGCTTCTCCCGCCCGTTCACCAATGCTGAGATCATACGCGACGGACATGCCGCCGTGCTCACTTTCGACAATACCGGCGATCCTCTGGTGGCTGTGGTGGGTATCTCCCCAGTCAGCGCAGTAAACGCTGCCGCTAACATTGATGCCGAAGTCAAAGGATTTGATTTCGACGCCATAGCAGCCGCAGCTTCCGAAACATGGGAGAACGCGCTCGGCGTGATCGCCGTTGAGGGTGCCACCGAGGATCAGCAGCGTAACTTCTACAGCGCGCTCTACCACACGATGGTGGCGCCTAACATCACAAGCGACGTCAACGGACAGTACCGCCGCAACAACGACAGCATAGCCACCGCAACCGGACGCGCACAGTACTCCACACTGTCACTCTGGGACACCTACCGCGCATGGCATCCCTTGATGACCATCATCAACCCGACTCTCGTCTGCGACATGATCAACTCGATGCTCGACATGTACGACGCCACAGGCGAACTCCCCATCTGGCCGCTCGCATCGGGCGAGACCGGCACGATGATCGGCTATCACTCCGTATCGGTAATCGCCGACGCATATCTGAAAGGCTACCGTTGCTTCGACGCCGACCGCGCCCTTAAAGCCATGATAGCCTCCACAGGCACACCGCGCAAAGGTGGCGATCTTTACGCCGCCGGCGGATATATCCCCTCCAATTCCAAGAGCGAATCGGTGAGCTGCACTCTCGAATATGCCTACGATGACTGGTGCATAGCACGCATGGCTGAGGCTATGGGGCGCGATGATGTGGCACGCGAGTATTACAAGCGCGCCGGATATTACGCCAACGTGTTTGACGGATCGACACGCTTCTTCCGCGGCCGCCGCGCCGACGGCAACTGGCAGTCGCCTTTCAATCCACTTGCCGTGAGCCGCGAGATGACCGAGGCAACCCCTTGGCAGTACCGTTTTGCTGCCGTGCATGATGTCAACGGCATGATCAGCCTCCACGGAGGAAAAGATGCTTTTGTAGCCGCCCTCGACTCTATTTTCACCGCCCCAGGTGTGCAGGGCGATCTCGTCGACATAACCGGTCTGATCGGACAGTATTCACACGGCAACGAGCCGAGCCACCATATAGCCTATCTCTACGACTATGTGGGCGAGCCTTGGAAGACACAGGAGATGACACGCCGTCTGCTCGACGAGATGTATCAGCCCACTCCCGAAGGCATATCCGGAAACGAGGATTGCGGACAGATGTCGGCATGGTATGTCATGACAGCACTCGGTCTATATCCGGTTGCTCCGGGCAGCAACGAGTTCGCGCTCACAAGCCCGATATTCGAGAAAGCCACATTGCGCCTGCCGTCTGACACCACACTCGTGATAACCGCAAACGCTCCGACACGCAACAAGTATATCAGCTCAGTGAGCCTGAACGGCACGGTGATCGACCGCAACTATCTGACCTACGACGAGATCATGGGCGGTGGAACACTCGACTTCACCCTGACCGACAAGCCCGACATGAACCGCGGCACATCGGCTGACGCCGCCCCCTACTCGCTCAGCCGCGAGCAGCGTGTCGCCACCCCTTACATTGACACCGACGTATATCTCTTCACCGACAGCATAAGCGTGGCTATCGGCTGCAACACACCCGGAGCCACCATACACTACACCCTCGACGGCACGGAGCCTACCGTGGATTCGCCTGTCTACACAGCACCGCTGCTGATCGACCGTACGGAGCAGATACGCGCCATCGGTGTAGCCGACGGTTATCTCCCGAGCCCTCAGCTTGCCGTCACCGCCACCAAGGCTGTCTATCAGCCCGCGCTTGCGGTGCGTCCCACCGAGAACGGTGTGAAGTACGCTTACTATGAAGGTCTCTGCAAGAAGACCGCCGACATCACAAAAGGCAAGC
The DNA here is from genome assembly GCA_910587425.1 of uncultured Muribaculaceae bacterium. GTDB lineage: Bacteria > Bacteroidota > Bacteroidia > Bacteroidales > Muribaculaceae > Paramuribaculum. Next base: position 133,333 of record CAJUKU010000003.1, on the reverse strand, counting down.
TCTGCGCCAGCGGCACACTCCCCCGCCCCTCTATCGACAGCGCCAAGCAGGAGGATCACTACGGATTCATCTTCGAGGGCTACATCAACGTGCCCGCCTACGGAATCTATACCTTCCGCACACGCACTGACGACGGATCATGCCTCTACATCGACGACGTGCTCGTGGTTAACAACGACGGCGGTCACGCTCCGCTCGTAGCCACCGGACAGATACCGCTGCGCGCCGGCATTCACAAGTTCCGTCTGCCTTACTTCGAGGATTATGAGGGACAGCACTTCGAGTGGGGTTGGAAACTCCCCGACGCCGATAGCTTCACCGAGATCCCTGATGAAGCCCTGTTCGTCCGTTAATACGATCCCACGGATCAAAGAAATCTGAAAGCAAACAAAAAACATAAGATATAACGCAATGAAACGCATCATCATTCCCGCTATCGCAGCGCTGACGCTCGCCTCATGCGGAAGCAAGGACAACGCCACATGCAACGGCGCCACCGCAGATGAATCAATCAACGTAATGTCGTTCAACATCCGCTACGACAACCCTGACGACAGCCTCGACAACTGGCAGTACCGCAAGGATCGCGCGGCATCGGCGATAAAGTTCTATCAGGCTGACATCGTCGGCACGCAGGAGGTTCTTGCCAACCAGCTCGCCGATCTCAAGGAGCGGCTGCCGGAATATACCGCAATCGGTGTAGGTCGCGACGACGGTAAGGAGGATGGGGAGTTCAACGCACTCTTCTTCCGCACATCACGCTTCGAACCGCTCGAAAGCGGCACATTCTGGCTCAGCGAGACCCCCGACAGCGCCGGTTCGCTCGGCTGGGACGGCGCGTGCAACCGCGTGGCAACCTGGGCACGCCTCAAGGATCGCGCCACTGGCAAGACACTGCTTGCGCTCAACACTCACCTGGATCATGTGGGCAAAGTGGCTCGCTACGAGGGTATAAGCCTCATATTCAACAAAATCAACGAGCTCAGCCAGGGCGCACCTGTGGTAGTGACCGGCGACTTCAACTCCACACCTGAATCTGACGTGGTGAAGCATGTCACCAACGCTGACGATCCCAACCACCTCAACGACGCACGTCAACTTGCCGGAATAGTCTATGGCCCCAAATGGAGCTTCCATGACTTCGGCGGCATACCTTACGAGCACCGTCCGCTGATCGACTATGTCTTCGTGCGCGGTGACCTCACCGTCGACCGCTACGGCGTGCTTGCTGAGACTGAGAACGAGGGCTTCCTCTCCGACCATGCCCCTGTACTCGTGACCGTAACACTTGACTGATAAAAACATAGAAAACAATGAAAAATATAAAGACTATAGCCCTGCTGCTCGCCGCTGCGCTTATGGCACCGGCGGCAAATGCCGAGAAAGGCCGTGACAAGGAGCTGACCTACGTCATGCCCCAGCCTTACGATGTTCCGGTGATTGTATCGCCCAAAGGCGACAAGGTGAAAAACGTGATCCTGATGATCGGCGACGGAATGAGCCTCGCCCACATAGCGTCGGCATGGTCAGCCAACCATGGCAAGCTCTATCTGGAGAACGCCCCAGTGGTCGGTCTCTCGAAGACATGGTGCCTCAACAAGCTCATCACCGATTCCGGTGCCGGTGGAACTGCCCTCGCATCAGGCAAGAAGACCAACTATCATTGTGTGGGTGTCGACGGTGAGGGCAAAGCCGCTAAATCGCTCGTAGAGTATGCCCGCGACAACGGTCTCGGATCGGGAATCGCCGTGACATGCCGCCTGTGGGATGCCACACCCGGCGATTTCTGCTGCCACATCTACAACCGCGACGACGAGGATGATGTGATGGCTGACTACGTGAACTGCAAGGCTGACGTCGTTGTAGGTCCCGGATGGTCGAAAATGATCGGCCGCAAGGATGGCCGCAACCTTTTCAAGGAGCTTGAGGCTAAGGGCTACCAGACACCCCGCTCACTCGATGAACTCGACGCTATCAGCACCGGCAAGGTGTTCTGCGTCACCGACTCGTTCGATACAAAACTCCCCGCTGAGCGCGGCGACTATCTCGCCCGTGCCGCTCTCAAGGCTATCGACATTCTCCACCGCAACAATCCCAACGGATTCTTCCTCATGGTCGAGGGCTCACAGCTCGACGACTACGGTCACTTCAACGACCTCGCCATGCTCATGGAGGAGACCCACGATTTCGACCGCACGATCGGTGCCATTTACGAATGGGCGGCAAAGGATGGTGAGACTCTCGTTGTCGTTACAGCCGACCATGAGACCGGCGGTCTGACACTCGTCGACGGCGACAAGGAGGAGGGACGCATCGTATGCAAATTCTCCACCGGCGGTCACAGCGGCACCATGGTTCCCGTGTATGCTTTCGGACCCGGCGCCGAAAACTTCACCGGCATCTATGAGAACACCGAAGTGGCAAACCGCATAATGCAACTGCTCAATCTCAAGTAATCCACACATGAGAATCAACCTCATTCAGGCTACGATGGCCGCGGCGGCTCTTATGCTGCCCGCGGCCATTTCGGCTCAATCATGCGGCAACGATGTGAAGTACCGCATACCGTACAAGAACACCTACGTCAAGGAGCCACTCACGGCTGAGAACATCTTCCGCGTGATGAAGCCCGACTCCATAGCCATAGGCAGTTTTGAAGAGGCGCGCAAGGTGCTCCCTGCACCTATTTGGAACGGACACAGCAAAGAGATCGACATGTACTGGCGCGCATGGGAGATAGCCATGCGCAACCTGCGTCATCCCGAGCCCGGCTCCGGATTCGTGGTCACATACATCGACCCCGCCTACAACGGCAACATATTCATGTGGGACACCTCGTTCATACTGATGTTCGCACGCTACGGGGCGCGCTTCTTCCCCTTCCAGCGCACTCTCGACAATTTTTACGCCAAGCAACACCCCGACGGGTTCATCTGCCGCGAGATCAAGGCTGACGGCGCAGACTGCTTCGAGCGCTACGATCCGGTGAGCACCGGTCCCAACCTCATCCCATGGAGCGAGATGGTCTATTACCACCAGTATGGCGACATGGAGCGTCTGCACAAGATATTCCCGGTGCTCTGCGGCTACAACAGATGGCTGCAGCGCAACCGCACGTGGCAGAACGGCACCTACTGGTCGAGCGGCTGGGGAACAGGCATGGACAACATGCCGCGGGTTCCCAAGGACGACAACCAGATCTTCAGCCACGGGCACATGACATGGCTCGACACCAACCTGCAGCAGCTCATGATAGCCAATCAGCTGCTGGAGATGGGATTCTATATCGAGCGTTGGCAGGAGATCGAGGATTTCGAGGATGAGGCTAAGATGCTCAAAAACTACATAGCCGACAATCTCTGGAACGACTCTACTGGCTTCCTCCACGACCAGTATGCCGACGGCTCACTCTGCGCCACCAAGGGGATCGGTGCCTTCTGGGCGCTGCATACCCCCGGATTGCTGACAAAGGAACGCCAGGACCGGCTTGTGGCGCACCTGACCGACACCACCGAGTTCCTGCGTCCGGGAGTGATACCCTCGCTATCCGCCGATCATCCCAAGTACAACGTCAACGGACGCTACTGGCAGGGGGGCGTATGGCCGGGCACAAACTACATGGTGCTGCTCGGACTCGCCAAGAACGGCTACCGTGACCTCGCTTTCGACCTCGCCAAGCGCCATTACGGACAGGTGTTCGAGGTGTTCAACAACACCGGGACATTCTGGGAGTACTACGCTCCCGAATCAGCCGAACCCGGATTCATGGCTCGCAAGGAGTTCGTAGGCTGGGCTGGACTGCCACCCATCGCCGAACTGATCGAGTTCATCATCGGCATCCGCGGCGACTATGTGGAGAACGAGATCGTGTGGGACATGAATCTCACCGACCGCCACGGCATCGAGCGCTATCCATTCGGTCCCGAAGGCTCGATAACCCTCACCGCCGACAGCCGCCGCTCAGCCAACGACGAGCCCCGCATAAACGTTGACAGCAACGTGCCTTTCCGCCTGCGCGTGATCTACGGCAAGGATAAGGAGAAGACCATTGACGTCACTCCGGGCAAGAACAGATACTGATACCGTTTTTACACACGAAACACAATCACACCCACATGCGACTTCATAAACTTATCACCCCTGCCGCACTGCTCACGCTCGCGGCACTCGTCACCCCCGTGGCAGGCTGCAAACAACCTGTGACGGAAACTCCGGCGGCATACACCCCCGGTGCACGCCCTGCTCCGGAAGCGCGTAAATTCGTCAGCACCGCCGTTGAGAAAAAGATAGCCCAGGTGGCGGCTATGATCGCCGACGAAAAGCTGCGCACCATGTTCGAGATCTGCTACCCAAACACACTCGATACCACAGTGAAATTCAAGATGGTCGACGGCAAGCCTGACACATTCGTGATCACCGGCGACATCGATGCCATGTGGCTGCGCGACTCATCCGCCCAGGTATGGCCGTACCTGCAGCTTCTCGGCGAGGACGAGGAGCTGCGCCAGATGGTTGCGGGTCTGATAGCGCGCCAGGCGGCATGCATACTCATCGATCCGTATGCCAACGCGTTCAACGACGGTCCGAAAGGAAGCTACTGGGAGACCGATGTCACCCAGCCGATGGCTAAGGAGCTGCACGAGCGCAAATATGAGCTCGACTCGCTCTGCTATCCGATCCGCCTCGCCTACCGCTACTGGCAGCTCACCGGCGACGCTTCGGTATTCGATGCCAAGTGGCAGCAGGCTATGGAGCTCGCTGTAGCCACCATGCGCAAGCAGCAGCGCAAGGATGGACGAGGCGACTACAGTTTCTACCGCAACTGTGACCGTCCGACCGACTCGCAGATCAACCTCGGCTGGGGCGCGCCCGTGCGTGCCAACGGCATGATATTCTCAGCATTCCGCCCGTCGGACGACGCTACACAATATGGCTTCCTTGTCCCCTCCAACATGATGGCTGTCGTATCGCTACGCCAGCTCGCACAGATTGAGCGCGAGGTGTACGGCAACGAGGAGTTTGCCAACGAATGCGAGGCACTTGCCAATGAGGTCGACGCCGGTATCCGCAAGGACGCCGTCGTGCAGCACCCCACCCGCGGCGAGGTCTATGCCTTCGAAGTCGACGGCTACGGCAACCACACGTTCATGGACGATGCCAACGTGCCGAGCCTTCTCGCAGCCCCCTATCTCGGTTACTGCGAGCCTGACGATCCCACATATCTCCGCACACGCGGACTCGTGTGGAGCGAGGACAACCCTTACTTCTTCCGTGGCGAAGCCGGCGAGGGTATCGGCGGTCCGCATGTAGGACTCAACTATCCCTGGCCTATGAGCATAATCATGCGCGGTCTCACCTCCACCGATCCCGAGGAGATCCGCGAGTGCCTGCGCATGCTCCGCGACACCGACGGCGGCACGAACATGATGCACGAGGCATTCAATGCCGACAACGACAAGAAATTCACCCGCGACTGGTTCGCATGGGCTAACACCCTCTTCGGCGAACTCGTTATACGCACCGCCGAGGAGCACCCCGAAATCCTCGCGAATCCCCTTTCGGAAGAGAAATGAGACTGACACGCACACTGCTCCCGGCTGTATGCATCCTCGCCTCACTGGCGGGATGCACCGCCGGTGGCACGGATAAAGAGAGCGTCAGCACAGGGCAACCGGAGCTGCGGTTCACCGACGGACGCTTCCGCATACTGCAACTCACCGACCTGCACTGGAAGGACGATGCCGCCAACTGCGACACCACCGAAGCCACCATCCGTGCCCTCGTGGCTGCCGAGAAGCCGGGACTGATAGCACTTACGGGCGATGTGGTCACATACGAACCCGCGACCGCCGGGTGGAAGCATATAGTCCGTATACTCGACTCACTCGAGGTGCCCTTCACCATCGGGATCGGCAACCACGACGCCGAGTATCTCACACGCGACTCTATCTTCACACTCGCCATGGCTTCCCCCTACTACGTAGGCGACCGTGGTCCCGCCACGCTGCACGGACGCGGCAACACGCTGCTCCCCGTCATAGGCGCGGACGGAAAGACCGCCGCCATGATCTACTGCCTCGACTCCAACGACGACCCCGCCTCGGAAATCTACGGTCCATACGACTGGATCCACTTCGACCAGATACAATGGTACCGGCAGAAATCCGACTCCGTCACCGCGGCGGCGGGAGGCACGCCGGTGCCGTCGCTGATGTTCTTCCACATCCCTCTTCAGGAGTATGCCGGAGTGATGGGCGACCCCAACACCTTCGGCTGTGCCAAGGAGGGTGCAGGAGCATCGTCAGCGATCAACTCTGGCTTATTCGCCTCGCTGCTCGAGCAGGGCGACGTGATGGGTGTGTTCGTAGGTCATGACCATGAGAACGACTTCGTGGGGCTTAACCGGGGCATAGCGCTCGGATTCGGCAGATGCACCGGCACACAGGCATACGGCGACGCGCACCGCGGCGGACGCATCATAGAGCTGCGTGAAGGTGAGCGCCGGTTCGACACTTGGACCGTCACCCCCGACGGTCGCGACCCGGCATGGCACTATCCGTCGGCGCTCAACGATGTCATGGCTGCCGAGATGACCTATCTCCCCGCTATCGAACATGCCGACACCGCACATGGCGTCAGCTACGACTATTACGAGGGGCTGATAAAGCACACCTCACAGATCACCGACGCCATGCACCGCAGCAGCGGCACCATGCCTAACTTCGATATAACCGGAGCACCGGTCGATGATCATTTCGCCTACCGGTTCCACACATTGATCCGCATTCCCGAGCGTGGAGTCTACCGCTTCCACACCTATTCCGACGACGGATCCACGCTTGCTATCGACGGAAAAACCGTTGTCGACAACGACGGCGGGCACAGCACACAGCTGCGCGAGGGACTTGTGGCTCTCGAGGCTGGTTTCCATCGCCTTGACCTCATATATTTCGAGAACTATATGGGTCAGGAGCTGAAAGTCGGCATCACCTCGCTCGACATCCCCACCACCGAGATCCCCGACTCAATGCTCTACCTCCCCTGAGGATCTCAGGCGAAGCACTACTCCTCGGAGAGGCGAAACTATGGAAACCCCACACGGAGCTGCTGAGCGCTAAGCGCGACGGCGGCGACGTGTGGGGATACTTGTAATAACACCATCCCATGGCGCTTCGGAGAGGCGCAACACCACTCTGGTGGGTGCACGTTGCGACGAAGGCAAGAAAATAATCCGTGAATTTTGAAAATTATGATGTGATTCCAACTTTTTTCGTACCTTTGCGGCGTCGTTGACGCAACGATGATTGCGCCGGACCGGAACGGGGTGTGATTCCCCGACAGTCTCGCTACGGTAATAGTCCGACCCTCCGGAGCTTTCAGTCAGCGGCTTACATAAGTTTTTCTTCGAGGATGAGAAAAATAATAAACGCATTAGGCATATTATTATCAAGTATCATCCCGGCGCAAGCGTTCGGGATGATTTCTTTTGCACCCGCTCCTGCTACGGCAGCGTGCGCTGACACCGTGACACGCACGGCTGCCGACACGCTGCATCTCGACGCCGTGGAGGTCGTAGCCGTACGTGCCCCGAAAAGCGTCACATCCTCAACCCCGCTGCAAAGCATCGATGCCGAACGGATACGCACCGCCGGAATCACCGACATAGCCGACGCCATGCGGCGCATGCCGGGAGTGAACCTGCGCGACTACGGCGGAGCGGGAGGACTGAAGACCGTGTCGGTGCGCGGACTGGGGTCGGAACACACGGCGGTGGTCTACGACGGCGTGGCGCTCAGCGACTGCCAGGCGGGACAGATAGACCTCAGCCGTTTCTCGCTCGACAACGTCAACTCACTCGCGCTCTTCCCCACCGACAACAGCGACATATTCATACCCGCGCGTGCCGCCGCGTCGGCATCGTCGCTCTACATCTCATCGTTCGCCACCGTGGCGCTAGGCGACTCCGCGCTGCACCTCAACGCCCGTATGCGCGCCGGCTCATTCGGCTTCTACAACCCCTTCGTGCGTGTTTCCAAGAGCAACGGACACGGCACCGACCTCTCGGTCAACGCCGAATATATACATGCCGACAACGATTACCCCTTCACACTCGTCAACGGCAGCTACACCACACGCGAACGCCGCCAGAACTCACGCATGAACTCCTGGCATGGCGAGGCAAACGTGCGCCACACATACGCGGGCGGACTCACCCTCGATGCGAAGGCATATTATTTCGACAACACCCGCGCACTGCCGGGACCGGTGGTGTACTATGTAAGCCGCACCGACGAGCATCTGCGCGAGCGCAACTTCTTCGGGCAGACCCGGCTCAAGGGACGCATAGCCGACAACCTGGCGCTCTCGGCTACCGCAAAATTTAACTGGGCGACATCGCGCTACAAGGACTACGACGGCAAATATCCCGGCGGCGTGCTCGACAACTACTACATACAGCGCGAGGTCTACGCCACCGGAGCACTGCTCTACACTCCCCTGCCGGGATTAGCGCTCGACTACTCAGCCGACTGGGCGTGGAACAACCTCACCTCAAACACCCGCGACGCCATACGCCCCTACCGCAACTCGATCCTGCAGACTGTAGCCGGTCGATACACCTGGGGGCGGCTCAACGCCATGGTACGTATGCTCTACTCGATCTATCTCAACGACGCCAAGGATGGCGACGCCGGAAAAGACCGGAAGAGGCTCTCGCCGATGGCAAGCGTATCATACCGTCCGCTTGCCGACGCCGACCTCTACATACGCGCGTCGTACAAGAACATATTCCGTATGCCGACGTTCAATGAAGCGTATTTCGACAACTACGGCAGCATAAATCTCGATCCGGAAATCACCGACCAGTACAACATCGGACTGACCTATCAGGCGGAACCCGCCTCATGGCTGCCGGATCTCACCGTGACGCTCGACGGTTACCTCAACCATGTCGAGAACAAGATCGTCGCTATCCCCTATAATCTTTTCATCTGGTCGATGACCAACCTCGGGCGCGTGCGGGTCTACGGCGCCGACGCTACTGTCAATGCCGTATTCCGGCTCGCCGCCGCCCAGAAGTTGGCTCTAAGTGCATCATATTCATATCAGCGCGCCCAGCCGCGCACCGACCCCACATCGTCGGAATGGATGAAGCAAGTCGCCTACATCCCGCTCAATTCCGGTTCCGCATCGCTCGCATGGCAGAATCCATGGATCAACGTGACGGTCTCGGCAACGGCTATGAGCGCACGCTACACCACGAACTCCAATATCCCCTCGACACGCGTGCCCGGTTTCTTCGAGGCGGGTGCCACACTCTCGAGAAAATTCACCTTCCGCAAATACTCCCTTGAGTTGCGTGCCGACATGCTCAACATGTTTGACAAACAGTATGACATCGTGGCGCGCTACCCGATGCCGGGACGCTCCTGGAAAGCAAGCGTGGAATTCGACTTCTGAAACAACAAAACATCCATAAAATAACAGACTAAAAGTTACAGACACTATGAACTACAACCGTCTTATCGCTTACGCATTCATAGCCGCAACAATGACAGGATTCACCTCCTGCAGCGACGATGACGAACCGATGCCCAAGGATCCGGACTTCCCGACCCTCTCGTCGGGAGCATACGTGCTCAACCAGGGCAGCTACTCGAAGAAGATCGAGGGTGCACTCAACGTCATCGACTACACAACTGCTACGATTGCCGACGACGTATTCACAAAAGCCAACAACCGTTCACTCGGCTCGACACCGCAGTGCGGCATCGCCTACGGTGGCAAGATCTATCTCGGCATGTACGGCTCCAAGACCATCGAGATAATCGACCGCTACACCTACAAGAGCGTGCAGCAGATCCGTCTGGATGAATCGACGCAGGGACAGAGCCCCCGCAACATGGTGGCAAAGGGTGGCAAGGTGTATATCTCGATGACCGAAGGTTTCGTGGCACGCCTCGATACCGCAGCCCGCGCCATCGATGCCGCCATCGCCGTGGGTAAGAATCCCGAGACCATGGTGATCATGAACGACCACCTCTATGTGCCCAATTCCGACTGGTACGCTCCGGGCTACGGAAAGACCGCATCGGTAGTCTCGCTCAACCCCTTCGCGGTCGAGAACACCATCGACACTCCCGCCAACCCCAACATTTTCCTCACCAACGGCACTGATCTCTTCCTGATCTGCTGGGGCAACTACTCCGACGAGGTCGGCGCGCTCTACCGCATCACAGCTACCGGCAGCGAGAAGATCGCCGACGCTACAATGGGTGCCATCAAGGGCAACACCATCTACGCAGTAAACGCCCCTTACGGAGCTGATGTGGAGTACTGGAAATATGACATCACCACCAAGACCCGCACCGTCATCGACTTCCCCGAGGTTGAATACCCCTCCGGCATCGGCGTGGATCCCATCAATGACAACATCATCATCTCCTCTCTCCCGATCGACGGCGGCTATGCAAGCTACTCGCTCCCCGGCACCGTATGCCAGTACCGCACCGACGGCACTTTCGTCAAGAAATACAACGCCGGCGTTGGTCCCGCTGCGATCTTCTTTAATGCCGAATAAACTCACTGACCATGATAAGGGGTGTTAGATTTACACTCGTCACCCTGCTGAATGTTGTGGCGCTCACCCTTCTGCACGGCTGCGGAGGGGGAGGCGCCACAACCTCTTCGGAGGGGCACGTCGTTGAGATGCGCTATGCGACAAATCTCACGATGGAGGAACATGACGGTTTCACCGTAGCTTCGATACGCAATCCGTGGGACACAACCCGCACACTGCACACATATCTGCTGCTCGACAGCTGCACGCAGCGCCCGCAAGGGTGGGCTGACGCCACTGTGCTGCACGTGCCGCTGCGCGATGCGGTGGTATATTCAGTCGTCCACACCTCACTCATCAACGAGCTCGGCTCTCCGGATGCGATAACAGGTGTATGCGACGTGGAGTATGTTTTCCAACCGTGGCTACAGCAACGTATCGCCGACGGATTGACAGCCGACTGCGGCAACAGCATGTCGCCCAACGTGGAACGCATCCTGCAACTGCGCCCCGGAGCCGTGCTGCTCTCACCATTCGAGAACTCCGGCGGCTACGGCAAACTCGGACATGCAGGGATCCCGATTGTCGAGTGCGCCGACTACATGGAGACATCGCCGCTCGGACGCGCCGAGTGGATGAAATTCTACGGCAGACTGTTCGGGGTGACCGAACGCGCCGACTCGATGTTTGATGCGACGGAAAGGCAGTATCTCGCACTGAGAGATCAGGCTGCGGCAAGCGACACACGCCCGAAAGTGCTCCTCGACAGGATATATGGTCAGGGGTGGAACGTGCCGGGCGGACGCTCCACGATGGGGCGCATGATCACCGATGCCGGAGGAACAAACCCGTTTGCCGACCGCGATGTGGCAGGATCGCTGCAACTCAGCCCCGAAACTGTGCTGGTTGATGCCGGCGACGCCGATGTGTGGCTAATACGCTACTCCTACACGCCGCTCTCGCTTACAATATTGGGCGATGACCGTCCGTTATATAGACAGTTCCGCGCCTACCGCGAGGGGAATGTGTTCGGAAGCGAGTCGTCAAAGAGCCATATCTTCGATGAGGTGGCTTTCCATCCGCAATGGCTGCTCGCCGACATGATCTCGATCCTGCATCCGGAGATCGAGCCCACCGTCACACCCCGCGGATATTTCCGGCGTCTCAACCCTTAACGCCATCAATGGCTAAACACCTGATATTAGGAATCGCGACACTGCTGCTCTTTGTCGCCAACATATTCTTCGGAGCCGTGCATCTGCCCGCTTCCGAAGTTCTCGCCGCCCTGACCGGAAGCACCGGTGACGACGGGGCGGTAAGCTTCATCGTGCTCGGTAGCCGCCTTCCGCAGGCGGTCACGGCTATGCTCGCCGGTGCCGGACTCGGAGTGAGCGGACTGCTGCTGCAGACGGCATTCCGCAATCCGCTCGCGGGTCCGTCGGTGCTCGGCATCAGCTCCGGCGCGAGCCTCGGCGTGGCGCTCGTGATGCTGTTCATGGGTGGCACGCTCACTGTCGGCAGCATGTCACTCGCCGGAAATGCCGCGGTTGTCGGCGGAGCGCTTGCCGGAAGCATGGCGATCATGGCGCTCCTCATAGCTTTATCGTCAATAGTCCGCAATGACCTTATGCTCCTGATCACCGGCATAATGATAGGCTACCTGACCTCTTCCGTGGTCACGCTGCTCTCCTCGCTCTCCACCGCGCAGGGAGTGCATGGCTACGTGATGTGGGGCATGGGAACGTTCGGCGATGTCGCCCCCGGTCAGTTGCCATGGTTCGCCTCGATAACCATAGCCGGACTCATACTCTCGCTGCTCCTCGCAAAACCTCTCAACCTCCTTCTTTTAGGCGACAACTACGCCCGTAATTTAGGCGTGCGCGTGGTGGCTGTGCGCAATCTGCTTCTGCTCGCCACCGGTCTGCTCACAGGGGTCATCACCGCCTACTGCGGACCGCTCGCGTTCATCGGCATGGCTGTGCCACACGTGGCGCGCTTCTATTACCGCACCGACAATCACTGGGTGCTGATTCCGGCGACTATGCTGACAGGCGCTGTCGTCGCATTGGGTTGCAATGTGGTGAGCACGATACCTGACAATACCATAATACCGATCAACGCCTTGACAGCCATCATTGGCGTCCCGATAATCCTCACCGTAATACTGCGCCGGCGCTGACACACCCCCAAAAATCCGCACAAATACACGGTAAAGGCACCGGGTGCCCAGAAAAAAATCATACTGGTATTATTTTTTCACGGAACTTTGTAAGGATTCCGGTCATACTTGCGTATATTAGGGTGTATGACCTCAGAATTCATCACAGGATTGCGTGCGCGGAAGCCGGATATGCAGAAGGCTTTTGTCGATGAGTATGGACAGCGCGTCCATGCTTTCATCCTTGATGTGGTCGGCAATGAATGCGATGCGGATGAACTGACGGCAGATGTATTTGTAAAGGCGTTCAGAGCCATCGACAGTTATGACGCCACGAAAGCATCCGTCGTGACATGGCTTCTGCGCATAGCCCACAACGTAGCCATATCGCACGTCCGCAAACCGAGACTGACCACCGACACTCTGGATCATACAATAGAGACCGCCGAACCTGAACCGGAAGAGGATCCACGCGTGGAATTGCTTAACCGAGCCATCGACAACCTGAATCCATCAGAACGCGCACTGCTCCACATGCATTATTTCGAGAATGCTAAATTATCCGACATTGCATACGCCGTAGGATCCACAGAGGGAGCGATAACCGTAAGGCTGCACCGGATAAGGGCTAAGCTTAAAACAATAATTGAACAAGAGTATGGGAAATGACGATTTCGACGCACTGCTCCGGAGTGCGATAGCCAAGCGGTGCGACAGCCCCATGAAAGAAAATCTGACGGCACTTGTCATCGAAAAACAACGCCGCCGGAAGCTCCGGATATCGTGGCTCTGGGCACCTGTTGCCGCAGCGGCGACGGTGGCGATCATAATGATTGTCGGCGGCTTCAATGGCTCTGACAACCATTATGCAGAGCAATCAGTTCCCTCATTCTATGTAGAGGCTGACGCGCTTACCGAGCTGCGCCTGAAAGAATCATCAGCCGAATCCGTACGGCTCCGCAACGATATTGACGAATTATACCTACCGCAATAATGAGACAGCTTCTGACACTATTTATTATCGCCCTGACGTCGGTCACCGCAATGGCGGAGTCACCTCAGATCGTGATCAACGCATTGATTGAGAGATATCCCACAGCCAAACGTATGGTGTGGTACTACTTCGACGAATCCGAAAGCCGGGAATATCTGCGTGTGCAGTTCGTGCAGCGACGCAGGGCGTTGGACACAGCCGAGATTGACAGGCTTAAAAAGTCTTTTCTCGACCTGTGGGGAGCCACTGATTTCACACGGGCGCAAGGCGCTCAGTTCATGGGACCTGACACTATGAGCATGACCATCAACGGTGAGCGTGCGGCGGTATTCGACCTTGGAAAGTCAACTGTCTCTGCCGATTATGCCTTCAATGTCGCTGCACGGATGCGGAGCCCGAAACCTGATTTCACCGGTCTGCTGAAAGCGTTTGAGAAAGTCAGCGCAGGACACACCACAAAGTCCGTACCTGTAAAATATACCGGATTCAAGCCGGGAGTGACTTTCACATTTCAGCGCGACAAGGGGCGTGGATGGACACAAGGCGAACGTACAACCGTGTATGGAGCCTCCATGGAGGATTTCCGCATCATGCGCGCGGCTATCCGTAGATTCATAGGCTCGAAAGTTCCGGTGACGGTATTCGACCGCACATGGCAAGTCCTTGTGAAGAGTGAATCGACTCCCGATTTCTATGCCGTGGGCTATGATCCAGAGACGAAGCAAATGAATTTTCTTCACGCTTTGGTGGAGGACCAGATCTGCATACCGCTCGACTGGCAGAAGATCGATTACCTGACAGACAAAGAAATCCAATATAACCGTTAAATCATTATGAAACACCTCATCGCATTTATTATGCTGGCATTATCATTGTCAGCATCAGCATTCGACAACCTTGATACTCTATTCGCCGATATCTGCAAGATGAACGGCGCTGACACCGCGCGTGTTGATTTCACCGGCGGATGGCCCAAAAACGGAGCCCGATTGGGCTTTGCCATGATGCGCGGCGAGGGCAAAGGTCATACGAGAGGGCTAAAGGTCGTCGCACCTGTGGCTGATATCGCCGTGTCTGACTCCATTCTCGATATTTTCACCTCAATGGACAACTGGGGAAGGAGCGATTGGTACCGTACCTGCCCTGACGAGGACGCGAGGATAGTGTACAGCATCTATTTCAATGAGATGTCAGACTCTCTCTACATGATCCGGGCGACTTTTGAGGATGAACCCAGCCTACCCTACGACTGGCCGTTCAGAACCCACTATGATGCGGCAGACTCTACCCAGTCGGTCACGATAGTTCCTGTACCACAGATAGCAACAGATTTTACCGAGGCACTCGTGCGTCTGTATGAAGAGGTCAAATACAATTTCGTATTCTATCCATCTATAGCCAACCGTTGGGAACGTGCCTACAAACGGAATCTCGCTGCTATGAGGCAGACTGAGGATGATTACGAAAAATTCCGCATTCTCCAACGCATGGTGGCACTGTGCGACGACGGTCATACCTACATATACCTGAATACCGATGAATTGGAGAATCCGGTACGGAGTCCGTTCACTACCGTCCTGCTTGCCGACGGATTATATGTCCGCTCGGTTGAAAGCCGGGAAATGATGGATGCCGGAATGCGGCGCGGACAAAAGATCGTGGCAGTCAATGGCGGCAGTCCCGCCGCCTGGGCTGATAAAGAGCTGAAACCATACGTTTGCTCCTCGACACCGCAATGGACGGAGCATGTGATATATGACGGTTATAACTTCTCATTGACACGGAAAGGATCGAAGATGGATCTGACGTTAGAAAATCCTGACGGCTCACGCATCACGCTGCCACACACAGTCAATGATCCCAAGTGGGATTCCTCACTTGCCATCTATCCCCAATTAGGGTTTACGGTTCTTGACCATAACATCGGGTTACTGACCATACCCCACTTTCAGAATACGCAGACCACCGAATTCTTCGATAGCGTATTCCCTGCGATCTGCAATACCGACGCCCTGATCATTGACTTGCGCGGAAACGGCGGAGGAAATTCCGGCTTCGCCAACTATATAGCCCGTCACCTGATCGACAAGCCGATATCGACCGCAGCGTGGACCACCCGCATCTATAAACCAGCATTCGCATCGTGGGGGCAAGAGGAGGAGACATACCAATCCTTGCAGGGCTCATTGAAGCCCATTGCTGATGCCACACCATATTCGCGTCCGGTAGTGTTACTCACCGATCGTGGCACATTCTCCGCTGCTGAAGACTTCACGGCATTGCTGAAATCGGCGGGAAGGGTGACTCAGATCGGCACGGCGACAGGCGGAAGCACAGGCAATGGCGTGCGCCCTTCGCTGACCTCCAACGGCACTATTTCGGCAAACATCTGCTCCAAGCATGACCTCGCGCCCGATGGCACCGAGTTTGTCGGCATCGGTCTGATCCCCGACATTACCGTTGAAGAGAATGCCGCCAGCTACTTCGACCCTGTCAGAGATGATGTGATAGAGGCTGCCATCCGTCACCTAACAGCAAAATAATACCCTGCCGCATCCGGACCTCATGCCGCGGCTTGGCGATACGGTATTTTATCGGTAATTTTGCAAAAACTACCGATATGAACAAGACTACCATAGCGCCGGTGGAAATAAAGCCGCGGCATGAACGTGTGGATGTGGCGGATGTGCTGCGCGGATTCGCAGTGCTCGCCATAATCCTGATCCACTCGATAGAGCATTTCAACTTCTACTCGTTTCCGCCTGCCGACGGACAGAGCGCATGGCTCAACTTCACCGACCGCGCGGTATGGGACGGATTGTTCTTCATGTTTGCGGGCAAGGCATACGCGATCTTCGCGCTGCTTTTCGGCTTCAGTTTCTTCATACAGGACGACAATCAGCGCATGCGCGGCAACGATTTCCGCGCCCGCTTCAGCTGGCGGTTGCTGCTGCTGTTTCTGATCGGTCAGCTTAACGCAGCGTTCTTCACCGGCGAAGTGCTTGTGCTGTATGCACTCGTCGGCTTCGTTCTCGTTGCCACATGCCGCCTCTCCACCCGCACTCTACTTATCATAGCCGGAATCTGCGTCGCACAGCCGATATGCCTCTATCAGATAATCCGCGCGTCGCTTGATCCCGACTACACCATCCTCACGCTCAACACATCAGCTTTCTGGAAAGCTACATTCGCCGCACAGACCGGCGCGGGATTTGCCGAGATGGTAAAAGTGAATCTCTGGGAAGGACAACTCGCATCGCTTGCATGGGCATGGGATCATGGACGCGTGTTCCAGACCGCCGGACTTTTCATAGCCGGAATGCTCATAGGGCGTCAAGGATGGTTCCGCCGTGAGAATCTGCACAACTGGGGGCGCGTGCTCGCAGTGGCTATCTGCTGTTTCTTCCCGCTTTACGGGCTTAACAACATGGTGGGCAAATTCATAACCAACCCAAACATATTAACCCCGCTAGGCATACTGCTCTCCTCGCTCGCCAACCTCAGCTTCATGCTGATGCTCGTCGGCGGCATCATATACGGTTATTACACCACCACACGCCTGCACCGTATGCTCGACCGCCTGCGCCCATACGGACGCATGAGCATGACCAATTACGTGACACAGGGCATCATTGGCTCAGCTATCTATTACCACTGGGGATTGCACTTGCAGATGGGCATAACCGGAAGCATACTGATTGGTATAGCTATATTCCTCGTGCAATACGCCGCTTGCTGCCTCTGGCTCAGGCACCACACACGCGGACCGCTCGAATACCTCTGGCGCTGCGCCACATGGATTGAGTTCCCCTTCGTAAAACGTCAGCGCAATTTACGCTGAGATGTCCGGAATGCCGTAGGCGACATGCCGTTATGCTTACGGAAAAACTTGCAGAAGGCAGCCATTTCCGAGAAATGCAGTTCGGCGGAAATCTCCTGTACAGATTTGGTAGTGCCGCGCAGCATCATCTGCGCCTGGATCACAAGTTCATCACGGATCACGGCATAGGGTGTCTTACCGAGTTTTTCACGCACCACCCGCGCAAGATGTTTCGATGAGATGCACAGATTGCGGGAGTAGAACTCAATATTGTGTTCCTCCTTGTGAAATCTCCACACGAGCCTGAGAAAACCTATTATTATGGCATCTTTCCTCGTCATGATACCATTGCTGCCATCACTCTGCTTGCCTGCACACAGGATGAGATTGCCAACATGCAGCATGAAGCACCGGAAGTATGCCTGCGACAGTTCCGTGCGGTAGAAATTGTTTGTATCAGCCAGCGCCTCACGCAACATTGTCAATTGAGCGGCGAGCAGTCTGCACCCTTTATCATCAAGAGGCAACTGAGGTATCGCATGGCGGCTTTTATACGGTTCCGTACTCTCAGGCTTGAGATCATGCAGGGTCTCATGAGTGAACTCATAATTCGGCATGAGAGCCCAAGCCTTGACATTACGGCTCATGTTGACGAACTTGATCGGCTCCCAGATCAGAAGATCTATGAAATGCCCCTCCTCTACATAATTCAGTTCATTACCTACACCTATTGTCACCGACCCTTCGACGACAAGCAACAGCACACGGCAACCGTTGACAGTCACACCGAGTAGTCCGGCGAACAGTTCCGGACCGACAAGAAGCACCCTGCCTGTTATCGATGCCTGAGCGGGAAATTGTTCTATGAGTTCTTCCTGAGTCATGCTGATGCGGAGGTTTTCTGCAAATATACAAATCATGGGCATAATGGATAACAATTATTGGCAAAATATTCACACACTTTCACAGTGATGCGCAATTTGGACAATATTCAGTCCTTATTGTTTAAGTCAGACATGACGCCCTAAGCGTAATTTTGCGCTCAAAATTATTATCACATTTTATGGCGCACAGAAATAATATCATAATTATGGCAGCCGCCGGTCTGCTCCTCGCTTCATGCGGAGGAGGCAATATCAGAACCGACAGCGGAGCCCCGCAGGAATACCCACTGATGGTTGTAAAACCCGAAGACAAAAGCCTCTCGGTAAAATATACCGCTGTTCTTGAGGGCAAACAGGATGTCGAAGTCCGTCCGGAAGTGTCAGGACTCATTACAAAAGTATGTGTCGAGGAGGGTGCCAAAGTACGCAAAGGACAGGTATTGTTCATTATTGACGAGGTGCCCTATGAAGCAGCATATCAGAAAGCCAAAGCAACCGTAGCGACTGCTGAGGCTAATCTCGCCAACGCCAAGTTGACACTTGACGGAAAAGAGGAGCTTTTCAAAGAGAAAGTAATCTCAGACTTCGAACTGCGCACGGCACAAAACTCATACAACAGTGCCGAAGCCGCGCTGATGCAGGCAAAAGCGGAACTCCGCAATGCGGAAAACGACCTGTCGTACACTCAGGTTAAAAGCCCTGTCGACGGTGTCGCCGGCATGACATCATTCCGTATAGGCGCCCTTGTCAGCCCGACTATGGCGGAGCCTCTCATCAATGTGTCCGACAATTCGCAGATGCACGCATATTTCTCGATCGCCGAGAAACAGGCTCTCGAACTCACCGCACGCTACGGTTCGCTCGAAGAAGCCGTGAAATCATATCCCGATATAACACTGGAGCTTAAAGACGGTATGGTGTATGACCAAAAGGGTAACATCGACGTGATCAGCGGCATTGTTGACAAAACCACCGGTACTGTGAGCATCCGTGCCACATTCCCCAATGAGTCCGGACGCCTTCTCAGCGGAGGTTCAGCTAATGTAGTTCTCCCCTACGACCGCCCGGCATCGCTCGTGATTCCACAGGGAGCCACCTACGAGATACAGAACAAGATTTTCACCTACCGCGTGGTAGACGGCACTACTGTCCCGACACCCATAGAAGTGTTCAAAATCAATGATGGCAAGGAATACATCGTGCTGTCGGGAATAGCCGAAGGCGACACCATCGTCTCGGAAGGCGCCGGACTCCTTAAAGCCGGTGTGAAAGTAACGGCTATGAAACAGAATCAGGCATCAACCTCACAGAACGGAAACGGGGAGGAAAAGAAATGAACATACAAAGATTCATTGACCGACCGATCCTGTCGATGGTCATCTCGGTGGTGATTGTCGTAGCCGGCGTTATCGGTCTGTATTCGCTTGCCGTAGAGCAGTATCCCGACATAGCTCCGCCGACGGTGCGCGTCTCGACGACCTACAGCGGTGCCAATGCCGAAACTGTGCAGA
This sequence comes from uncultured Muribaculaceae bacterium, assembly GCA_910587425.1. Taxonomy (GTDB): domain Bacteria; phylum Bacteroidota; class Bacteroidia; order Bacteroidales; family Muribaculaceae; genus Paramuribaculum. The sequence continues at coordinate 113,408 of CAJUKU010000003.1, read as the reverse complement.
AGAGCGTCATAGTCCCGCTTGAGGAGGCTATCAATGGCGTTGAGAACATGACATACATGAACTCCACCGCAAGCAACACCGGCAGCGGAGACATTACGATATATTTCAAACAGGGAAGCGACGGCGACATGGCTGCAGTCAACGTGCAGAACGCCGTCTCCACAGCCACCGCCCTGTTGCCTGCCGAAGTGACAAAAGTGGGTGTAACAACCCGCAAACGTCAGAACAGCACACTCATGGTGTTCGGACTCTACAGTCCGGATGGCACCTACGACGAGACGTTCCTGACCAACTACATGAACATCAACGTAAAACCGGGCATACAGCGTATATCCGGCGTCGGCGAGGTGAATGTCATGGGTGGTGCATACGCGATGCGTATATGGCTGAAACCGGATGTAATGGCACAGTACGAACTCGTTCCCGCCGATGTCACCGCAGCCCTTTCAAGCCAGAACATCGAGGCTTCTACCGGCGCCATTGGCGAAGATTCGGAAAATGTGTTCCAGTACACACTCAAATACCGCGGACGACTGGAGGAGGAAAGCCAGTTTGAGGAAATCATCATCAAAGCGTTCGACGACGGCAGAGTGCTCCGCCTGAAAGACATAGCCGATGTTGAGCTCGGTGCGCAGAGCTACTCATTCAAAGGATATGTCAACGGTCTGCCTGGAGCCACCTGCATGATCAACCAGATCTCCGGCTCAAACGCCAATGAGATAATCATCAATATCGAGGATTACCTCAAGCAGGTGGAGAAAGACCTACCCGACGGCATTGAGCTCGTACAACTCATGAGCACAAAGACCTTCCTCGACGCTTCGATCAACAAAGTGATCGAGACACTCCTTGAGGCTATCATCCTTGTCGTACTCGTGGTTTACGTATTTCTACAGAACCCCCGGTCCACACTCATCCCGACAATAAGCATATTCGTGTCGCTTATCGGTACGTTCGCCGTGCTTTATCTTGCCGGATTCAGTATAAACCTCCTCACCCTCTTCGCTCTGGTGCTTGCCATCGGTACCATTGTGGACGATGCCATCATTGTGGTCGAGGCGGTACAGACAAAATTCGACGAAGGTTATTCATCCCCATACCGTGCCGCTGTCGATGCCATGGGAGGCGTATCATCGGCACTCGTCACATCGACTCTCGTATTCATGGCGGTGTTCGTTCCTGTTGCATTCATGGGAGGAACCGCCGGAGTATTCTATACCCAGTTCGGTATAACGATGGCTGTTGCTGTCGGTATATCTGCAGTCAACGCACTCACACTCTCACCCGCTCTATGTGCGCTAATCCTTCGCCCCAACCAGCAGCTGAAGGATGGTGAGAAGCCGGAATTCTCCACACGTTTCCGTATGGCGTTCGACTCCACATTCCGGCGCATCGTAGCTAAGTATGTAGGTGGAGTATTCTTCATCATCAAGCACAAATGGCTCGGGTGGTCGCTCCTCGGCGTGGCGTGTGCACTGCTACTGTGGCTTATGGGCACCGCGAAATCGGGGCTTGTACCGAATGAAGATACCGGAGCCATGTTCATGAGCTTCGACTCACCTGCCGGAAGCACCCTATCCGAGACCAAAGCGATCATGCAGGAGATACAGGCTGAAGTCAAACAGATTCCGCAGATTGCGAACTTCAACATGGTTGCCGGCTTCGGCATGTCGTCGGGCAACGGCGCATCACACGGCATGTTCATCATAAAGCTCAAACCGTGGGACGAACGTACCGGCAAGAACGACAATGTCGATGCCATACGTGACGAGATCTACCGCCGCACCGCTCACATAAAGAATGCCCGGTTGTTTATATTCGCACCACCTATGATCCAGGGTTATGGATCAGGCAATAGTTTCGATGTCTATATCCAGGACCGTGCCGGAAAGGGGTACGACGAGTTGAGCCGCGTCACCACCGATTTCCTTGAAGCTCTCAACAAGAGGGTGGAGATTGAACGCGCGCAGACCTCGTTCAACGCCAACTTCCCGCAGTACACTATCGATGTCGATGAAGCCCAGTGCCAGCGCGCAGGCACTACCACAAGCGAGGTACTTAGCGTGCTTTCGGGCTACTTCGGCAGTATCTACGCATCCAACTTCAACCGTTTCACCAAGATATATCGCGTAATCGTTCAGGCTCCATACAATTACCGCGACGGTATGGAAGCACTCAACAACATTTATGTGCGGACAAAAGATGGAATGGCACCGATAAGCCAGTTTGTCACCCTGACAAAGAGCTACGGAGCCGAATCACTTATGCGATTCAACATGTTCTCCGCCATAAATGTTCAGGGTATGCCGGCTGCCGGATATAGCTCAGGCGATGTCATCAACGCTATAAATGAGGTTGCTGCACAGACATTACCGACAGGCTACGGCTTCGAGTTCTCAGGCATGACGCGTGAGGAGGTACAGACCTCCAACTCACACACGACAGTTATCATCTACGCGATATGCATCCTTTTCATCTATCTTATCCTCTGCGCACTCTATGAGAGCCTGTTCATACCTATGGCTGTCATACTCTCCGTGCCGTTCGGACTCATGGGCAGCTTCCTGTTCGCACGTCTGTGGGGCATAGAGAACAACATCTACATGCAGACCGGTCTGATCATGCTCATCGGACTTCTGGCAAAGACTGCTATACTCCTGACCGAATACGGAACAGAGCGCCGAAAGGCAGGCATGTCACTCACACGTGCTGCGATATCGGCAGCCTCGGTGCGACTGCGCCCGATTCTCATGACTGCACTTACCATGATATTCGGACTTCTGCCTCTTATGTTCGCCACCGGTGTCGGTGCCAACGGCAACACCTCGCTTGGCGTGGGTGTGGTAGGCGGAATGATCATAGGCACGATCGGTCTGTTGTTCGTGACACCTGCATTCTTCATCACATTCCAATGGATTGAGGAAAAGGTTATGGGTCGCCGACTGAAAGAACGTCAAAAAGAAAAACAGCTCGCAAAATGAAACGTCTGATTACAATCACCATACTATCCATCGGGCTCACCGGCTGCAATATATACAAAAGTTACAGCCGCCCTGACGATCTGCCGGTGCAGGAGCTTTACAACGACTCCACCATGCTTAGCGCCGACACCACGGCATCGCTCGGCAACATGCCATGGCGCACACTTTTCACTGATCCTTGCCTCCAGGCATTGATAGAAGAAGGACTCGCCTCCAACACCGACCTGCAGGTGGCTATGCTTCGCATTGACCAGGCAAGCGCAGGGCTTACCGCTGCAAAACTTGCCTATCTGCCGTCACTGACACTGTCGGCTAACGGAGCCATAACCAGCGTGGACGGAGCAAAACCGAGCAAGACATACGAAATTCCTCTCTCACTGAGCTGGGAAATAGATCTGTTCGGCAAACTCACAAATGCCAAACGCGAGCAACAGGCAGTACTGCTGCAACAAAGCGCTTATGCACGTGCAGTGCGTTCCGGACTTATCGCAGGCATAGCAAACAGCTATTTCTCATTGCTGATGCTTGACAACCAGTTAGAGATAAGTGCTCAGACAGTGGAAATCTGGCGAGAGCAGGTGCGCACCCTGGAGCTCCAGCTGAAAGTGGGCGATGTCAGGGAGAACGCGGTCAACCAGGCACGCGCCAACCTGAACCAGTTGCTCGCCACACACAATACACTGCTCAGACAGCAACGCGAGACGGAAAATGCTCTTTGCACACTGCTCGGCACTACATACAGGAGCATACGTCGCAGCACGCTCGATAATCAGAGTATACCCTCTGAAATCAGCGTCGGCATCCCGCTCCAGCTGCTTTCGGCACGTCCTGACGTAGTGCAGGCAGAGATGACGCTTGCAGCAGCTTATTACTCCACCAACCAATCGCGTGCGGCATTCTATCCCTCACTCACCATAGGAGGCTCGGCAGGATGGACCAATTCGCTTGGACAGGCAGTCAGCAACCCTGGTGGATGGATTCTACAAGCCTTAGGCTCACTTACACAACCTATATTTCAACGTGGCAAACTGATTTCAAACCTACGCATTGCCAAAGACGAGGAAGAGATCGCTAAACTGAACTACCGCCAAGCACTGCTTGATGCAGGTCAGGAGGTGAACGACGCTCTATACGCCATAGAATCGTATGGCGACAACCTCCGGTACCACACCGAGCAATGCCAGGCATTGGAGCGCACAGTAAAGTCCAATGAGCTTCTGTTCCGCACCAACAACGCCACTTACCTTGAACTCTTATCCTCACGTCAGGATCTGTTGAACTCACGGTTGAACATCGTTGCCGACCGTCTCAACCAGCTGCAATCCGTTGTCACACTGTACAAAGCCCTCGGCGGAGGTGCGGAATAATCCTGAACTTCATTCCTTACATATACATTCACTCCCGGCAAGATTGTACGGCATTACCGTGCAATCTTGCCTTTTTGACCAGAATTCAATCTAATGGATAAGGAAAAGCTGTCATTCAGAAAATATACCGGAATAGTTGCCATATTGCTTGTGCTTGTGATGACCGTGCTCGACGTCACGGTCGTCAATGTAGCGCTACCGGTTCTCGCCGACAAGTTCGGAATTTCTGATTCCCTCACCGTCTGGATAGTGACCATCTATCAGCTGCTTATCACCATGCTGATATTGCCACTATCATCTGTTGGCGACCTGTTCAGTTACCGCCGGACATTCCTCACCGGTGTCGTTGTATTCACAATCGCATCGGCACTTTGCGCCGCGTCACAGAGTTTTATCATGATACTGGTTGCGCGAGCCATACAAGGCATTGGCGCCGCATGCGTCATGAGTGTCAACATCGCACTCACACGTCTCATATATCCCCGCAATATACTTGGGCGTGGACTGGCGCTCAACGGTATGGTGGTCGCAAGCGCAACTGCAGCCGGACCTACGATAGCAGGAGCACTGCTATCTGTCGCGTCGTGGCACTGGCTGTTTCTTATTAATGTCCCTTTCGGAATCATAGCATTCTTTATCGGCAGAAAGTTCCTGCCGCATAATCCGGCAAGATCCGCCCGCGAGCGTTTCGACAAAATAAGCGCAGTGGCAAACGCAATGATGTTCGGACTACTGTTCCTCGCACTCGGCGGATACACCGGCAACCGCGACGAACCCCGCATGCTCATAATGCTCACGGCGGCGATAATTGTCGGCATCTATTACGTCCGGCGCCAGCGAGGTCACACCGCACCGATGCTGCCTGTCGACCTGTTCCATATCCGCATATACACACTCAGTGTCATCACTTCCGTATGTTCATTCATCGCACAGATGCTTGCCATGGTATCTCTACCGTTCATACTGCTTAACTCATACGGCTTCACATCGATCACCACAGGTCTGCTGATGACACCATGGCCTCTTGCCACAATGATAATATCGCCACTTGCCGCGCGCTTCGTTGAGCGACATAATGCGGGTGCGACAGCTGCTGCAGGAATGGTTGTATTCGCCGCTGGACTCCTGCTACTGATATTGATGCCAGATAATAGCATAAACGAGTGGAGCATTGTTTGGCGCATGACCGTGTGCGGAATCGGTTACGGTCTGTTTCAGACACCGAACAATATTGTCATGGTATCGTCAACACCAGTCAGCCGTACGGGCGGAGCGGGAGGTATGCAGAGCACCGCACGTCTTGTTGGACAAACATTGGGCGCCACACTCGTCACAATAGTATTTGCGATAGCGACAGGCACGACATTCGCCCGGGTACACACATGCCTTTGGATATCGATCGCGTTTGCAATATCAGCAGGCATATTCAGCATCTCGCGGCACAACTCCGGGAAAACAGCATAAAAAACTGACGCCTGCAACCGAAACGGTTGCAGGCGTCATTCTAGTGGCGGGAGCAGGACTCGAACCTGCGACCTTTGGGTTATGAGCCCAACGAGCTACCACTGCTCCATCCCGCGATGTTTTGTGAGTGCAAAATTACTGCTTTCGCGCATAGCCACCAAACATATTGCCACATTTTTGCTGTTAAAAAAAGTAAACACACTATACCTCAAAGACATACCCCTTGCAGAACACGCTACCATACGTTTTAACCTCAAACACCCCGACGTGTGGGAAAAAATTAGTAACTTTGCTGCATTATAAACCATCATTCCACGACAAGAACAGACAAGTCACCTAACTACGATGAAGATCAAGCGACTATATCTATTCATGCTGCAGAGTTTCGTACCTCTGTTTGTCATGACGTTCTTCATCTGCCTGTTCATCGTGCTGATGCAGTTCCTTTGGCGCTATATCGATGATCTGGTTGGAAAAGGACTTGAGATAAGTGTCATAGCTGAGCTTTTCTTCTACGCCGCACTGACGATGATCCCTATGGCGCTGCCGCTCGCCATACTGCTTGCCTCACTGATGACATTCGGAAATCTTGGCGAACGGTTTGAGCTTACCGCCATGAAAGCCTCCGGCGTATCGTTGATAAAATGTATGCGACCGCTCATTGTGCTGATGGCCGGCATCGCAATAGCGGCATTCTTCTTCCAGAACAACGTCCTCCCTGTGGCACAGACCAAAATGTACACCCTCCTGTTGTCCATGAAGCAGAAGTCGCCTGAACTGGAGATACCCGAGGGAGTATTCTACGACCAGATACCCGGATTCAATCTTTTCGTAAAGGAAAAGGATCACGACACCGGCACACTGCGGCAGATCATGATCTATGATATGTCGAAAGGGTTCGACAATGCGGCAATAATTCTCGCGGATTCCGGCAGGCTCGCCATGACCGAGGATAAGACACACCTTTTCCTGACGCTGTGGTCAGGCGAATCGTTCGAGAACCTGACAGAGGCAGCCGGACGGAACACCAATGTACCATACCGGCGGGAGAGTTTCTCAAACAAGGAGATATTGCTGAAATTCGACGCCAACTTCAACCGTATGGATGAAGAAGGCATGCGCAATCAGTACGTAGGCAAAAACATATCCCAACTTCAGGCTTCGATCGACTCCCTGAGCGCACGCGTCGACTCCATAGGCACATCATATGCCGCGCTTGCAGCCGGTGAGCCATTCATGGGGCTTACCAACACACGCACGGTGCTTGATGACAACAACGAGCGTGTGACCGAACGCGTGCCGGATGTGTCGATGAACCAGCCACTGAACGTCGATTCGATATTCCGCGGCTCATCGTCAGGCTACCGTCTCACATATCTGAACGCAGCCCTCACACGCGCACGTCGTCAGAAACAGGACTATGAGTTCAAAGGACTGACCATCAGCGAGGAGCGACGCATAGTGCGCCGCCATGCCATTGAGATGCATAAAAAGTTCACTCTCTCGTTTGCCTGCATAATATTCTTCTTCATCGGCGCACCACTCGGTGCAATCATACGCAAGGGAGGACTCGGAATGCCACTCGTGATATCGGTATTCCTCTTCATATTCTACTACATCATCGACAACACCGGATTCAAACTGGCACGCGATGGCAGATGGGACATATGGGAAGGAATGTGGCTAAGTTCATTAGTTCTGTTGCCCTTAGGTATATTCTTCACTTACAAGGCTGTGAATGATTCGGCGGTGTTCAACCGCGACGCTTACGCAAATTTCCTGCGCAAACTCATAGGCAAGCGCGAACAGCGCCACGTCGAGATGAAAGAAGTCGTGATGGACGAAATGGTAAAGACCGAGGCTCTCGAAAAGCTCGGACAGCTTGTGGAAAATGCCCGACGGTTCCTGAACACCTCACCCGAACGGCAGAGTTACACCGACTATTGGCTGCACGGCTATAGTCGCACTGCACTCAAGACTCTTGCCGCCGACGAGGAAGACACTGTGCATTACCTATCCAACTCCCGTGATAAAAAAGTGATCGGAATGCTCGACTTCTTCCCCATACTGCGCAGCCTGTGGCTATATCATCCGACAGGTCTGCAATGGGTTGGATGGATAGCTATAGTCATATTCCCGATAGGGCTACCACTATGGCTTGCTGGACGTGATGCACAGAGACGTCTCCGGAAAGAAATCATGACAGTTGCCGATACCGCACAACGCATCATCGGCATCCTGAACGAAAAGATAGAAACAAAACAATAACACAACATAACCAACAATGAGCCAAATCAAGCTTGACACCATAGAGGAAGCTATTGAAGACTTCCGCAACGGCAAGTTCGTCATCGTGGTCGATGATGAGAACCGTGAGAACGAGGGTGACCTCATTATGGCAGCGGAGAAAGTAACGCCGGAAGATGTGAATTTCATGATCACAAACGCCCGCGGCGAACTTTGCGCCCCGCTCACGATCAAACGCTGCCATGAACTGGAGCTTACCCATCAGGTGGTCGACAACACATCAATGCTCGGCACACCGTTCACCATAACCGTCGACAAGCTTGAGGGATGCACGACCGGTGTCTCAGCCCACGACCGCGCCGCCACTCTCCGTGCCCTTGCCGATCCTAATTCCGTAGCTTCCGACTTCGGACGTCCCGGACACGTACACCCGCTGTACGCACAGGATGAGGGGGTGCTACGCCGTCCCGGACATACAGAGGCAGGAGTTGACCTCGCACGCCTCGCCGGACTGCAGCCTGCCGCAACACTAATCGAGATACTTAACGAGGACGGCACAATGGCGCGTCTGCCTCAGTTGCGCGAGAAAGCCGACAAGTGGGGATTGCATCTTGTCTCAATAGCCGACCTTATAGCATACCGCATGCGTGAGGAATCATCTGTGGAGGAGGGCGTGGAAGTCGACATGCCTACTGCCTACGGACATTTCCGCCTCATCCCCTTCCGCCAGAAGAGCAACGGTCTTGAGCATATAGCCCTCATCAAGGGAGATGTAGCCGATGGCGAGCCGGTGCTTGTGCGCGTGCATTCATCATGCGCCACCGGCGATATATTCGGTTCGTGCCGCTGCGACTGCGGCGAGCAGCTGCACCGCGCCATGCAGATGGTGGAGAAAGAGGACCGCGGAGTCATACTCTATCTCAACCAGGAGGGACGTGGCATAGGGCTCATGGACAAGATACGCGCATACAAACTCCAGGAAGAGGGACTTGACACAGTCGAGGCAAACATCCATCTGGGACATAAGGCTGACGAGCGCGATTATGGAGTAGGCGCACAGATACTCAACAAGCTCGGTGTACAGCGCATGCGTCTTATCACAAACAATCCGGTGAAACGCATCGGACTTGAGGGGTACGGTCTGAAAGTTGTCGAGAATGTACCCATCGAGATCGCCCCAAACAAATTCAACCTCGCCTATCTCCACACGAAAAAAGAACGCATGGGTCACCGGCTTGACAACGTAGACTGAACCATTCCGCGCCACACATTACCGCCAGATGATGAAATTTCTCCACATTATCGCGGCAGCATTACTGCTTGCCTCATGCTCCGTCAGAAACACAGCTGACGAGGATCCGCGTGTGCTTGAGACGCTCGACCGCGCCGGACGCAACAGCTCAGAGCTGAGAAAAGTGCTCGACCATTACAGTGACAATCCTGAAAAGCTCGCGGCAGCACGGTTTCTCATCGCCAACATGTCTGGACATTACGGCTACTCCGGTCCTGAGCTCGACAGCATAGAGGCGACACTTTACCCGCTGACGCAACGGCAGATCAACTTCATAATCGACTCTGCACAGGCGGCACATTGGCAACGGTTCTATTTCTACACCCTTCCTCGGCAGGACGACCAATATTATATAAATGCAGACTACCTGATCGAGAATATCGATCATGCCTATGAACGTTGGAAAACACGGAAATGGAATGCCGATCTGTCGTTCGATGATTTCTGCGAGCAGATACTTCCTTACCGCATCGGTGACGAGCGCCTGACTTCATGGCGCAAAGAATATGCAGACCGTTACGAGCCTCAGCTCGACTCAATTTACTCCGGATCAGACGCCGTCGAGGCTGCGCGACTCCTGTTCAACATAATCAATAGTGAAGTATGGCGCTATAACGACCAGATACCTTCGCCCCACCGCGATGCGCTCGCATTGTTAAACAACCGCGTGGGATACAACCGCGATTGGTGCGACCTGATAACGTATGCCATGCGCGCCTGCGGTATTCCCGTAGCGATCGATATGCTTCTGGAGGCGTCATCTTCAGCAGGGACACACCAATGGCCGGTGGTGCGCGACAACCTCACGGGACGTTACCTTCCATTCGGAGTCGATGCTATGGTTGCCGACCGCACAAATCCGTCAATTGTACCACGCGCAAAAGGTAAGGTTTACCGATACCGCTTCGCCACGGATGAGAAGTGGAAAGAAACCATTTCCGACATCCGTTCACTCCCCTTGCGGCTTAACAACATATTCATCACTGATGTCTCGTCAAATTATTTCAACACCGATACAATCACGGTAGATGTGGATCTCGACAGACATCGCCATGTGTATCTCGGGATATGGACACCGACGACCTGGCGACCGATCGCTGTCGGTGAGATGCTCTCGCAATCAAAGGCTCGGTTTACGAACGTGGAACCGGGTGTGATCTGCGCACCGATAAAACTTGACGGCAACGAGTTCACACCAGCCGGCTATCCGTTCTACGTCGATCAGTACGGAAAGGCACACATGATAAAGCCTGACAGTACCGCAGTAGAGAAAGTACGCCTGACACGTACATTCCCTATGATACACGTGAATCGCCGACGAATCTCCGAGTTTCTTGCCGGGAGCCGCATTATCCTGTCAAGGACACCGGATTTCAGCAACCCTGATACATTGTACACATTCACCGACACATTGTGGAGAGGGCATCTTGCATTAAAGATACCTGAACGACTCTCAGACATCAAATATGTGCGCTATACACGCCCTGACAATTATGAGATATCGCTGGGCAATCTCGCACTTTACGGCAGAGACACAATCATACCCTACAGTATGATCGAGAATTTCAGTGAGCCGTATCAACCGCAGTATCTTAATGATGAGAGCATATACACTCTGTTTACCGCTCCGAAGAGTACCGAACATATAACACTGGCGATTAACGCTCAATCCATACCGCTGAAGAAAATAGACATTGTGCCGCGTATAGACCATTGGTTCGTAAAGCCCGGTCACAATTACGAACTGTATTATCTCGACGGTGTCAATGGATGGAAATCCTTAGGTACACAAATTGCTGACGAAGACGGAGAGGTCGACTTCGTGGTTCCCGCCAACTCACTCCTGAAACTTTACTCTCACACAGAAAAATCCGGCGGGCAGGCATTCATCTATCGCATGAACCGTCAGTTGTACTCAATCGACATGATTGAACATAATTCACGGATTAAAAGATGACATCTGAACAGTGATGATTTCAAGGCTCCGCATACTGATCACCATAACAGCCGCTTTAATGAGCGTCGTTACGGCTGTTGCTCAGGACTATGACCCCGAGCCGCGGAGCTATGTGGATACCGATGTGCAGTTCATCGATTCAATCCCGCTAATGCGATATGCTCCAAAATGGACACGAAGCTACCTTAACTCATTTCTACGCGGCAATATCGATCGTACACGCGAAAAGAGGTTCGACCTCAGCTTCGGCATCTCTCCCTCCTACACCCGCGAGGCATCGTTCGGAATCGGCGCACTATGCACAGGTCTGTACCGCGTGAACCGCAACGACACTCTCGATAATCCTTCGGATGTATTCATCTGCCTGAACGCATCGCTCAACGGATTCTTCGTGTTAACACTAAAAGGGAACAACCTACTGCCCGACAATCGTTCGCGTATAAGCTATAAGTTCGAGATGTACCGCAAGCGCCTTGATTTCTGGGGCATAAATTCCGAAGAAACAGGACGGAATCAAAAATCGCGTTACGACCGACGGCAGGTTGACCTGCAACTCGAATACGTCTACCGCATGAGCCACAACTGGTTTATCGGAGCGCACCTGCGGTCGGATTATACCGACGCGCGCAACATGCTCGATCCCGCATACCTGCTCGGCGAACGTCCGCAATATTATGTGACCGGGCTCGGTGCCTCGGTAGAGCTTGACTCGCGCGACAATCTTGTCACCCCGACGCGCGGTGTACACGTTTCCTACACTGCAATGTTCTTTCCAAAGTTCCTCGGTAATGCCCCATCGTTTTTCAACTCGCACCGCGTGATTGTCAACGCCTACAAAAAAGTGTGGCGCGGAGGCATTCTCGCCTACGATTTCTATGCCAAGATCAACAGCGCCAATGCCCCTTGGACAATGCGCGAGATGGTGGCGTCCGACGGCATACGTATGCGCGGATACTACATGGGCTCAGCGATCGACAATTCTCAAATCGCATCCCAGATCGAACTACGCCAGAATATCTGGAAACGCATAGGAGTCGTAGGGTGGATCGGAGGAGCTACCGTATTCAGCTCACTTTCCGATCTGTCAAAGAAAAACATACGCCCGGAGTGGCTGCCTAACGGAGGACTCGGACTACGCTTCGAGTTCAAACACCGTGTGAATGCACGCATCGACTTCGGTATGGGACGCCACACATGTGGATTCGTATTTGCCGTCGGCGAAGCTTTCTGACACGTTCAAGACGAGCTCAGATATCTTGTTACAACAACATTTCAATCGCACAAAACATAACCGCAATAACGGTTGTTGTATGATTGAACACACCCATAAGAACACACTAAACCATAAACGAGACTCCGACAATGAAACGCCAGAATGTACTGATGAAAGCCTACACAATTACGTGCGCATGGGCGACCCTCGCGGTTGCAGCTGCAATCCTGATCACTTTCACACTGACAAGCTGCAACGACAGTGAAGTAATCAACAATCTTCCAAGCCATGTGACTCAGTTTGTCGACCAGTATTGGCCGGGATCAAGTATCAGCGCATATTCAAAGGTAAAGGACGAGGGTTGCACAGTCACGATCAAGGATGGTCCTACCGTGAAATTCGACGAACAGCAGGCGTGGACCGACATTAAAGGCAATGGAGTACCACTCCCCTCCACTCTCCTGTTCGATCAGTTGCCGGAGCCGCTTTACGACTTTCTTGAGGAGATGCAGAGCACCGGCGATGTATATGGAGTGACACGCGACGCGTCAACATACACCCTCACGCTACTTGACTCGAAGATAAGCTATGACATTGCCACCGGCAAGGTGAAATACATATGATCTCACGTTCACTCGCGGGTGAAACGGAGCACTGATTTCAGCAGCGGGAACTGAAGCGATATTATCATGTCGTTTTCCATCTGGCAATACGCATCGCTGCTTATAAGATTATGCCGTGCGTCGACCCATTCGAGATCATAGTGTCCCTCGAATCCGGTTGGTGTAAGGTGTCCCCGCAGCATTCCGGGCGCCCACTCATCATCAGCGACCTCGGCACCTCCAAGATATACTATGTCAAACCCATCACCGTTTTCCGTAATAAGCAACCGGTAGCGTCCGCCGGCGAGAGCACGGCGGCTGTCCGTATCACGGTCCAGAGCTTTCCATACACCCTCGGGCGATCCGGGCTGCGGCGGCTTCCGGCTGATTGAGTCGAGTATCTCCGGATCCATTATGCCGCGATAACGTTGTGGAAGAGCGTCGGTCATAACCTCGCTGACGAGGAGCGCGACATCCGCCCCACCACCAGCCATAACTCCCATTTGCGCAGGGATTATGATACCGCTATTGATCAATGCCACCTCTTCCGGAACGCCACGACCGAAACCGACCCGGCACACATTCTCCTCAATCTCTATGCTGAATGTGTGCCATGCCACATCCAGAGGATAATCCTGCGGCACTGCCGCTACCACGATCGAGGAATCCACACCATCACCCACACGGTGGTATCTTACCACGACCTCCGGCTGAGATGCAAACGGATCCTTAGGATCTGCGCTCCCCTCCACACTGACAGCATCGTATCGCAACATGTCGTCACTCATATTCCATATCAACGATACCGGCTGCCGCGCGCCATGCGTGCGGAAACGCAACTCAAGCGCCGCAGACTGGGTGCCTTCCGTCAGCGGCACCGCTACAATCGAGTCGTCAATTACCTTCACGTGGTCAAGATATGCGCGCGATATATTCTGCGCATGCATCTGCACGGCACCAAGAATTGCTACCAATATTGCCGGCAACAACCTCATTTTCCCAACAGATTTATCACACTGTCGTTGAACTCTTCCTCCGGCATATCAAAAGGAAGCCAATGTATCTTGAATCCGTGCCTTTCCATACCACGGAACCATGTCATCTGCCGCTTTGCAAACTGATGTATGGCTATCAGCAGATTATCAAACATATCTTCACGCGACAGTTTGCCTTGCAGATATAATGTCAGAAACTTGTACTCCAGCCCGTAATATATCAGATCATCGGGTGTTATGCCGGAATCGAGCAATCCACGCACCTCATCGACCATACCCTCCTCCAAACGTGCACGCAAGCGCTGTTCGATCCGTACGCGGCGTGCCTCGCGTGGGATGTCCACACCAACGATCAACGCCCTCCGCGGATCAGCCCCTGTAGTGCCTCCAGCAGCCTCGGGATGTTCGGCGTAATAACGCTGTATCTCAATCGCACGTATGGCACGCTTCACCGTATCTACATCCGTCACGTTGTGCAGTTTTTTCATAGAGGAAAGAATCACGGTCAGCTCATCAAGTGTCTTTCCCACGAGCTCGGCACGTAGTTCCTTATTCTCCGGCACCTCAGGCATACGCAACCCGCTTATAAGCGACTGCAGGTAAAGCCCCGTCCCACCGCATATAATGGGCAGGTTGCCGCGGTGCTCAACCTCATCGATCGCAGCCGTGGCATCCCTAAGATACTCATAAAGATTATACTTATATCCTGCAGGAGTTATATCGATAAGATGATAAGGTATCTCCCCGTACTCCCCGAGATCCTTGCCGGTGCCGATATCCATGCCACGGTAAACCTGCCTGGAGTCAGCGCTGATGATTTCTCCTCCGATACGGCGGGCAAGACTTACCGCACGCGAGGTTTTGCCCGATGCTGTCGGTCCGGTCAGGGCTATCAGTTCGTAATCAGTCATATCAAGGCTATGCAGATAATGATGAATGAGGTTTATTATTACAGTGGAAAAATCCGTAAGCGAAGGCTTATACCGTCGGTCTAATCGGATGCTGAGACATACCTGTTCCACCATCGCCTCAGATGATAGAACGGTTTGTCCTCATTTATACGCGATACCCTGAGCCAACCCGGATCATTGTAATCAACAGTCCATTTATGCACGTCGCGAAGCCGGAACGTCGGTGTGTAATGCTTGATCTTGTAGAGCCTGTGCCCTTCGCGGTCGTATGTCTTCCATGCCATAGCTATCGTGTGCAGCCGAACGACCTCCGCCGACAGCATAACCTCGAATTCCCCGCCATTAAGAAGCTTGCTTACCTCACCCAGTGTCAGGAAACGATAGTCGGGATGCTCTTTCTCAACCATCTCTTTCTGCTCATCCGTAAGGAACACAAGATAGTGAAACACATTGCAGTCAGCATTACCGGTCATATTTGAGTACATAAACCGCACATCAGGATCAGCGATATGCGACATGTGGCTGAAGAACACCGTCGCCTCACCATCCGAGATCCGCTGACGGAATGGAAGCCGAAGTGTGGCGGGAGTATCATAACGCCTCCCCTCCGGATTGAAAATCTTGTCGGGATCGCTTTCCGGCGGAGCCACACACAGATAATTGTCCCAGATTATCAGGAAACGCACAAGTGTTGATGATCCGGTGCGCTCATCACCATGGCATACATCCTGCGTGTAATAATTACACAATCCATAATAGCGCACTCCGGTAAACACGATCGAGAACAGAAACACCGCTATCGGCGCCCAGAAAAACACATATCTGTCTGGCTGATTCAAACTTACATTCACATATTCGAAAGCATAATAAGCCCACGACGCGATTGTAAGCAGCGCCGAGAGATTTCGCATCAGCCGCAACTGATACCGCCCCTCCTGACTGAACAGATTACCGAGAAATCCGCGTTCGCCGGGGGTACCGTAGCGTGCCTTGCAGTTCTCGCAGAATCCGAGTTCCGATCCACGAGCCATGGCATATAGCGATACTATCAGAGTCACCGGCGACACTATAAGCACGGTTATGAACGGGATCTCCACATTTATGGAACCCATATCGAATACGCGTCCGATCATCCACGGAGAGTAGAGGAAATTGACCGCAAGCATTATCAGTCCGGTCCAGAACATTATCCGTGTGCCAAGAAACGGCAACAGATAGCAGAGTGGCACCTGGCGCCTGCCGTTGACACGCACGATCATGTAGAACATTGTCTGAAACCCGAATGCCACAAGAGTCATCAGCACCGGACTCAGCCATAGCGACAGCACAACCAACGCAGAAAGGGCTCCGGCTACGAGGACCCAATTGATCCACAGTAGCCAGATCCCTTCTATATTGTTATTCGGTTTTGCCTGCACCATATCGGAAAAACGCGCGCGGAGATGAAAAGTTTGATTTAAGTGTCACGGAGTGTATGTACACCGTATAGCGACACTCTTATCAACGCATGTTACGGTCAAAATAATCAAGCATGCGGGCGAATACTACCTTCTGAGCGCCACAACCATTGATCGAATGATCCATATTGGGGAACAGAAGCATATCGCACCAGCGGCCCGCACCTTCGGCACGTCCTACATACTCAACAGTATTCGAGAAGTGCACATTATCATCGGCGGTGCCATGCATGATCAGCAGCGGGCACTTAACATCCTTCACCCGATTGAGGGGCGCGCTCTGACGGTAACCGTCCTCATTCTCCTGCGGAGTGAGCATGTAGCGCTCGGCATAGACTGTATCATAGTAACGCCAGTCGGTAACCGGAGCGACAGCAACAGCTGCGGCATAAGGTGCGTCGGGCTGCGAGGCTGCCATTAGAGTTTCATAGCCACCGTAGCTCCAGCCGTGCAGACCGATGCGTGAGGGATCCACATAAGGCAGCTGAGCGGCATAGCGTGCGGCAGCGATCTGGTCGATCGATTCGTAATGTCCGAGATTCTTATACACAACGTCCATGAATGCGCGTCCACGACCACCGGTGCCACGTCCGTCGACACATACGATCACATATCCACGGGCTGCGTACCAGTTCATCCACCCTATCGACCAATCGTTGAGAACCTGCTGCGAACCGGGACCGCTGTACTGGAACATCACAACCGGATGACGCTTGGAGGCATCAAACCCGGGAGCACGGAGGATATAGCCGTTGAGTGTCACGCCATCACTCTGCATCGTGAAGAATTCACGTCCGGGAATGTCGGCATATCGTGCCTTGAGGGCGGCGTTGTCCTCAAGCACCTTTATCTGTTTGTCAGACGATGCTGCGTAGAGGGTATAGACCGGAGGGGTTGTGGTGTTGGAGTAACGTATGGTATAGAAAGCCTTGTCGGGGCTGAATGTCGCGGAAGCGGTGCCTTCCGAGGGGGTGAGCTGTGTCACTTTCCCTTTGCGGTCAATACGGCTAACCACGCGGTTGATGGCACCTGTGGCTGTCGACTGGTAATAGTGCACGTCGCGTTTCGCGTCATATCCGTAGTAAGCAGTGACGTCGAAGTCGCCTGAAGTGATCTGACGTTCGAGGACGCCGGCGTATGAATACTGGTAGAGATGATCATATCCTGTTCTGGATGATGTGATCACGAACGATTCGGGGAAGAAACGGATATCCTCGTAGGTAGCCGGTGTGAGCCATGCGGAATACTCCTCCACAAGAAGTGATTTTGCCACCGTAGATTTCGGATTCACCGAATAAAGCTCCATGCGTGTCTGCGCACGGTTGAGAGTCGTGACAACCAGACGGTCGGGGCTGTAGGCGTATGCGATACGGGGTATGTACTCTATGCGGCTGTCGGGAAGCTCGATAGTCTTGGTCTTGCGGTTGTCGACATCAAAAGAATGCACCGAAACCACTGAGTTTTTCTGCCCTGCAACCGGATATTTGTAAGTGAACTGACCGGGATAGAGCGCATAGGCGGGATCAGGACGGCAGCTCCCCTCATAAATCGGGAAAGTGAACATCGGCACATCAGTCTCATTGTACTTTATGTAGCAGAGAGTAGCATCATCCGGAGCCCAAGCCATAGAGCTTGAAGTCGTGAACTCCTCCTCGTATGTCCAGTCAGGCACGCCGTTTATTATGCAGTTCTTTACACCATCGGTTGTCACGGCGGTCTCCGTGCCGAAATCAAGTTTCTTGATGTAAATATTATTGTCAGCCACGAACGCCACCATTCTGCCGTTGGGTGAGAACAGAGGAGCCTGCTGGCGCGCATGCTCCGTGGAGAGCGGTTTGAGAATACGTGTGCGTGTATCGTAGAAGAAATACTCCGCTGAGAATGAACGGCGGTAGATGCTCTGAGCATTGCGCCACACGAGCATCTTCGTACCGTCGGCACTCATCGTGAAGCCTTCGATATGCTGCAGGGTTGTCTCGCGTGTATGTGTGAGATCAATAAGTGTCTCCACCTCCTTAGCTGTCCGTGTATCGTATTTCACCACTTTCGTGCCGTCGGGTGTCAGCTGAAGATAGAAATTACCGTCAGCCATATAGGTGAATGCCTTCGGCGACTGCGCGTAGCGCTCATTGCCAAGATAGCGGTCAATGTCGGTGTAGTCAGCCACTCCCGCTGCCGAAACATGGGCAGCAAGCATTATCGCTGCGGCTGATGCAAGGGTCTTGAATATATTCATACTTTATACTTTACTTTATTTACTTCATACGATTCAGAACAGTGACAGCTGCCGGTCGTCAGGTTCCGTTGCCGGCTTGCGCGGGGGCTCCTGATAACCGAAGTCGTCGGAATGATGCAGATCATTCGGCGTCATTGTTTCCGGCGATGGTGCCACGAGCCAGTCAGAGCCATCCATCAGCTCATCTATTGCCGAGATGCGCTTCTGGTTCTTGCTGCCGCGCGGTCGACCGCGGCGGCGTTTCTTCGGCTTCTCCTCCTCTTCGGCAGTCTCCGTAATTGGTGTTGTCTCAGCCACCGGCGCCGGTGGAAGCACCGCGAAATCAGCCTGCGTATCGGCTGTAACCGTGGCTGCTATAAATTCGGCATTCGCATGTGCATTGCGTGCTATAGTGTCGCGGAGCGATTCAATCTCCTCAGCCTGTGCCTGCTCGCGGCGGCGCAACTGCCCGAGTTCGCATTCAGCCACCTCTGCACGCCGCGTCTCCTCCTCGACCGACTTGCGTAGCTCGTCGATCTGTGCGTCACGGCTATCAAGAGCCTGCTCGAATTTCTGAGCCATCTGCCTGGTAGCCTCGGCAGCCTCGAGTTCCTCGTTAGCCTGCTGAAGCATGGCATTCACGGAATCCAGACGGCTGACAGCCTCATCGCGTTCAGATTGCAGACGCTCAATCATAGCTGTCATCGACAACTTCTCCTCGGCAGCTGCGGCTGCCTGCGTCTCTGCTTCCGCCATCTGCTCACGGAGCCCGGTCAGCTCTTTCTCAGCCTCCGCGAGTTTTCCACGCAGCGTATCCATCTCCTCCAGGTCAGGTATCACACCCTCGGGCATCGTCCCTGTCACCTGAGCCACACGCAGCTTGTTCATCATGCTGCGGTTCTCAAGCATATACTGTTCGCGCTCAGCCTCCAGATTCTGCACCTGCAGCTCCAGATCATGCACACGCTCATTCAGCGCACGCTTTTGCCTCTCGGCACTCAGTTTCTGGCTGCGCGACTCGTCGCGACGCTGCTCAAGTTCCTCCTTCTGCCGGCGCAGTGAATCGATCTCACCGGCAAGGTTGCGACGCTCCTCATCATACTGCTGTCTGCCTATCTCATGTGCACGCTCTATCGCCGACTCGATCCGTTGACGCAGATCGGCATCGATAGCCTGCAGTAGATACTGCTTCTGTGCGTCCGTATCAATGCATTTCTGCACGAACTCAGGCTGCTGCCGGTTGAACACCTCGACCACCGCCGTCAGTATATCAGCCGGAAGTGCATCATCAGCCGGAAGAGGTATATGTGTGGTTTCGCCAACCCCTGCCGACACCCTTGGAGCAGGATCGGAGTCACCGCCCGGCGTCTCATCGTCAGGGGTCTCCATGTCTGGATCATACTCTTCGGGGGTGATTCCGAAGGCTTTGCGTAGTGAGGATATGAATGACATCTTTAAGTAAGTCGTGAATATTATTATATATCATTGTATGGAATCATCATCAGCCGCACACGCTGCTGATGCTGTCGCCGCTTCCGGCTTAGCCACGACACCGATCCCTTTCCTGCCGTTTATGCCGATGGCGAGCGGAGCGTCAAAGAGCACCACCCGCAGGAAATCAGTCTCACGCTCTGCCGGGCGCGAATTTAGATATTCCACATCGAAGAATCCATTGCCCGATTTCGGGTCTATGGTGAAATATCCCACACCGAACGATGTGAGGTTCTGGAAAAAGTGCGTACCCTGGCTCGGCTCCACACGGTAATTTCCGACAGCCGATTCCACGATAAGGCGCGCATTTGAGATCTGCGGCCATTTTACAGGTATACCGAGAGCGGTGTCGCTCGATCCCCAGCGTCCGGGGCCCACAAGTATGTAGTTTTCACCGGCAGCCGTCATCTCACGGTTAAGTTTCTCTATCTCACGCGCGATAAGTGAATTGTTGCTTGAGGAGAACCCTTCCGGACGCACATACACCACGCGGCGCACGCCATCGATCGTGCCGTGACCCAAAGCGGTATCGGTTCGCATTATGAGGCTTTCGTCGGGAAGTTCCAGAAGATGCTCGTCGACAAGCTCCTTACGGTCGACTATAGGACGTATCTGCAACCAATAAATATGCCCCTTCATAGTGCCCTTGCGCTCTATCATGCCCGCAAACTCTATCTCTACCGGACGCGACATCTCGCGCTGACCGGTAGTGAGCATGAAATTCACGGCATCGGCGAGAGGGAATACGTTATGCTTAAGGACATTGTTAAATGTCACCACACGGCGTCCCTCGCCATAATCGTTGTCGCGGAGCACGTTGTCGCGGTAGTCAAACACCGAGGTCATATATCGCAATGCGCCTGTGGGAGCAATGTCCTGCACCGATTTCTTGAGAATATTGAACCCGTCGTCGACACGGAAATCCTTCTCCGTGTTCTTCATGTCGAGCACATACATGCGTGTCTGCGTGTCGCGCAGTGCAAGTGTCAGTTCCGAGGTCTGTAGTACACTCTCCGGATGCTTCGGTGAGAAGCGGAGTCCCATACCGCCATCCACTATATACTTGCCGAGACCTACAGCTACCTCAGCCACTCCATCCTCCGGCTTCTCATGCCCTATGGGATAGTAGTTAAGCGAGCGTCCGACGCCCGACATTGACGGGAAATAGTACTCCCCCGCCTGAGCGCCCACGACCTCCTGGATTATGATAGCCATCTTCTCCTGGTCGATCACATTGCTTGTGGCTGTCATATAGGCTTTGCTATCGGCGTAGAATACCGAGGCATAGACGCCCTTTATGGCATCACTGAGCAGTTTAAGCATCTCGTAGCGGTCGTCGAGGTGCGGGATCATGTATGTGGAGTAGATTCCTGCAAACGGCTGATAGTGCGAATCCTCGAGCAGACTGGAGGAGCGTATGGCAAGCGGACGGTCAACCACTTCAAACAGCGCGAAGAAATCCTCGATAAGACGCTCGGGCAGACGTGCCTGAAGGAAGAACTTGAGTATCGTTTCATCGGGAGCGTCGCTAAGAGCCAACGGATACAGGTTGTTGGTCGCCATGAACTCATCGAAGATGTCGGTACACAGCACAACCGTGCGAGGAATACTTATGGTTATTCCGTCGAAATTATCACACTCCGGATGCTTCTTTATTATCTGGTCGATGAATGCGAGACCACGCCCCTTGCCGCCGAGCGAGCCTTCGCCTATGCGTGCGAAATTGGAATAATGGTCAAAACGGTCCTTACGGAACACCGCCACGACACCGCGGTTCTTCATCTTACGGTATTTCACTATAAGATCGAAGAAGAGCTGACGCACCGCGGGCACCTCACCGATCGAGTAGAAGCGGTGGTTTTTCACCACGTCGGCTATCGGGAACAGCGCTCTCGAATATAGCCAACGCGAGATATCGTCGGTAGAACAATGATATAGCAACGACTCCGACGGTATGTCGAACATCTTGTATTGCAGATCTTTCAGCGAACCAATGCGGATTGCCTCACGCCCTGTGGCAGGATCCGTGAGCACAAGATCACCGAAACCGAACTGTGTCTTTATAGCGTTTGCAAGGTCTACAGGCAGTTTCTTTGAGTTCTTGTCGAGAAACACACAGTGCATCTGCATGACGGGGTCGGCATTGTCGGCTTCCGACGACTCCACGATTATGGGAAGATGCGGATCGCGCTTGCGCAGGAAGTTGGCGAGGCGGAGCCCGGCATGCGAATCCTTCACGCCGTCACGCTTGAACGACACGTCGCTTATCACACCTAAGAGATTGTTGCCGTAACGGTCGAAAAGCTCCATAGCCTCCTCATAATCGCGGGCAAGCATCACTTTCGGTCGTCCGCGCATACGGAGCATCTGCTCATGCTGGTTGAGAGCCTCCGTCGACGATTCAAACGATTGCTTGAGCAGGTTTTTGTAGATTGTGGGAAGAACCGACGAATAGAAACGCACGGAGTCCTCCACAAGCATTATCATCTGCACACCGACCTCGTTTATATCGCGGTCAGCGTTCAGACGGTCCTCGAGCAGTTTTATGATAGCAAGCAGAAGATCGACGTTGCCCAGCCAGCTGAACACATAATCGACAGCAGCAAGATCCTCGTTGGCAAGGCGTCGCGACACCTCCTTCGAGAACGGCGTGAGCACGACCACCGGCATGTCCGGACGACGGTTCTTTATGCTTCTCGCACCGCTGAAAGTCTCGCTCAGCTCCATGCCGGGCATCATAATGGCGAGGTCAAAATGCTTGGTCTCCATGACCGCAAGCGCCTCGGCGGCATTGGCGACCTGGGTAATGCGGGGAGGAGAGCTGAGGTTGAGAGCCACGTATTCGAAATAGAGCTGTTCCTCTATTCTTCCGTCCTCTTCCATCATGAAAGCGTCGTAGGGCGACGCCACAAGCAGCACATTGAATATGCGCCGCTGCATAAGGTCTTGAAACGCTGTATCTTTGAGATACAATTGGCTCAGTGCGTCCTCGTTCATCGCTCGATCGGTTTACTTATCCACAAAGTTACGTCAATTTTCCCAATATCAGAAAACGCAACCGGAGGAAATTCCCTGATTTCGGGAATCTCCTCCGGTTTTGCGTTCCAAAGCCTGAACCGCGCGGATTACTTTCCGGCGATAGAGCAGCTTACGGTCAGACGCTTGCGACCTTTCGCACGACGACGTGCAAGCACCTTACGACCATCGGCTGTCGACATTCTTTCACGGAAACCGTGTTTGTTAACTCGCTTTCTGTTAGAGGGTTGAAATGTTCTTTTCATTACCGTATAGTGTTATTATTTATTTTTCACTCTTTTCGAGTTGCAAAGTTAGACAAAATACTTCATCTGCCAAAGCATTCAACCGCTTTTTTTCATCATATCCGCACGCATCCGCCTGAAATAACGTTTGAAATAACGTTTAAACCGGACACGTGCGGATTAGACAAAACACTGTTAACGCTGACCTGATTCCGAACCTTTGACTGACGAGTCGGCGTTGACACGCTTGTTGACGCCCCGCTTCTGACGTCCCCAGTTCAGGTTATAGCTTATCTTGACAATCGGCATGGGCGACATTCCCTTGAGCCGCATGTGCCTGTCATAGCTGTAATAACGGTTGTAGAGCGCTGAGGGCTGGTCGTATGATCCGAACGGACAAATCACTCCTGCCATGAACTGCCAGTTGCGCCAACCGTACTGGATGGCGATAGTCGAATGGCGTTCTTCCCATGCCTCCAGTTCGCCGGTAAGGTAGCCCTGACGATAGTCGTACTGTGCCATAAGGTAAAATCCCCAATGGTAGGCTGTCGCCGTGACCTGACCGCACCAGTTAGGACGTGTGAGACTGTATCCGGTGCCGCTTGTGTGGGTAAGTGACCAGCGGAGATATCCCGACAGGTTGAGCCATCCGGGAATAATATTGATATCGGGAGATATATACGCTGAGATATACTTACGCCCACGGCTGTTCTCATACGTCTGGATCAGGCGCGGTCCCTCCCAGAAATATACCGGAGCGATAGCGTCGGGAGTCATCTGCGCGTTGATTCCGGCTGTGCCGCTGATACGGTTGCCATAGTAGCGGTATTGCGCGTCGATACGGTAGGTGATAGTGGTGTTGAGCGACTGGTTGCCACGATGCCACTGCACTCCGTCGACCTGCTGCTCCACCGGATTGGTCTGCGACAGCCCGGGAGTATCCTGCCATGTGTAGAAACCAAGATAGAATCTGGAATGGGAGGTGGCATTGTAGTTCATGGTGACACGCGGGCGGAAACGCCATGAATGTGTGCCGGTGCCGCTTTCGATCAGACGTACCGACGAATAGTCAGCTCCGACACCTCCTGTCAGATCGACCTTGCCGATGGAGCGTGCGAACTCTGCGAAGATATAGGCGTTGTCGGTATGCTGGCGTGATACGAGACCGCCGAGATTCTCATAAGTCGATTTATTGCGCTGGGCGCTATAGGTAGCTCCTGCCGTCAACCGCGACTTTTCCCAGTTCTGGGTATAATCGGCAGTTATCGCATATCCTTTGTTTGCATCCTTGATCATGCTGTTGATCTCCGTCAACTCCTGATTGCTGTCAACGATCCGTTCAGAATAATAGTGGGGTGTGCGTCCTGAATAGAACGAAGCTGACGCATCGACCGAGAGAATCCTGTTTTTACCGAAATGTTGTTCGAGATAAGCAGAGATTGTCGGGGTGGAGAACTCCTTTATCGCATCGTCCGTCACCTCAATATCAGGAGTGCCATCTGAATATTTCATCAGTCCGGTATAGCTTGTGCCCGCCCGCCAGTTCTTATTGTAGCCGAAACTTGCATAGATCACTGTAGTGTCAGGCTTGATATAACTATAGGATAGCTTCGGTATCAGATATTTCTGCACCACTTTTCCTGCTATGGGAATCTCACGGCGCGTCACTGTTGTACCATCAGGGTATGTGAATGACTCCTGATAGTCACGCTGCGAGTCGAAATCACCGAGTTTTCCGTTTATATCCAATCCCCACTGCGACCGTCCGTTATTAAGCTTAGCCGACAGATATGCCTCGCCCCACTCTGTGTTTAAGGCTGAGGTTGCCTGGGTCATTAACGAACCGCCGAGAGTCGGGTTGACTACAATAAGGTTCAACACTGCCGAAGCTCCATTATACTTCAGTCCGGGATTCTGGATCCACTCCACTTTCCTGACATTCTCGGGCAAGATAGTCTTCAGTTGCTCGACCGATGCCACTCGACCGTTCACGCGGATCTGAACTTCGCTGCCAAGCGAGGTGACAGATCCGAGGATCTCATTGACCGCAAGCGACGGGATGCCCATGTTCATTAGCAGCTGCACTCCGTTTTTTGAGATTTTCTTAGAGTCAGCCGAGGGCAGATAGACATCACGGTCGTTTTTCTTGATCACTTTCGGTGCCGATACGACAACCTCACTAAGCATCTTCGAGAAACCGATAGAATCCTCGTCGATGGTCTGTGCATGGATCTTTCCGGAAAACGATATCACGACTAAGCCAATCAAAGGCATCAACAGTATATTATTTCTCATACGGTTAAAGTTTTATTACTGTTATTTATATATGCAAAACGCGTGCCAAATATTTAAATCGTTAAATATCAACGCTATACAAAAAAAACAAGCGTCCGATAACGGACACTTGTCACAAAAAAACGTACACTGTACTATAATACTCCGACGGTTCAGGCTCGTCGCACGAGTATGCTGATCACATAGACCACCGCCGACAGCATGAACAACACTGCGATCGCAAACATACTGAAATTAAACTCATACGGATTATCACAGTGCAGGAATCTGACAAGCTCGCGATGCCCCACGATGAGCGAACTTGCAACGGCTGCCGCCAGTCCGACCCTTTCGGGTAGCGACGGCACCATCTGACGCTGAGGCGGCAGGCGGTTGACGGTCTTGCGCACAAACCATCCGTCCTCCGGCACCGGAGCTGACTCATTGCGGAGCATACGGCTTATGCGCCGGTCTGTATCCTTGGTTTTCTTATCGTGTCGGGTATTCATAGTCTTAAGTATTTCAATAACGATATTTTTCAAGCAATTTCGCGAGCTTGGCGCGCGAACGGTGCAGATATGATTTCACAGTCCCTTGGGGCATTCCCGTGATCTCCGAAATGCGTGCCACAGAGAAACCGTCGAAATAAAACAGTTGCGTGACAGCACGCTCGCTGTCCGACAGGCTCATTATAGCTTCGTTGAGATCCTTGTCGGTCACATCAGGCTCCATATCCGGTCGCGCAGGTTCTGACAGAGACATATTGTCGGTTAGTTCATCGGTCAGCGATACCTGCTCCATACGGTTTCGACGCATATAGGTCTGGAACTCATTGTAGGCGATCCTGTAGAGCCATGTGCGGAAGCGTGCTGCTCCACGGAAACTGCGTATGGCGAGATATGCCTTGAGAAATGTCTCCTGTGCGAGATCGTCGACAAGCGCCACATCACCTTTGGTGAGACTGAGCAGCAGGCGCCGTATGTCGTCGGCATAAGCATACACGAGTTGCCCGAAAGCATCGCGGCTGTCGGCTGCGATGCACCGGGCAATCAGTGTCAGTTCCTGAACTCGTGAAAGCATGCAGGTTCAAATGGATCAGATACGGTTTGACAGGAATACGCCAAGCAGTTTGGAGGCACCTACGACAACCAGTATTCCACCCGAGAATAAGCCTACAGGAGCTTCATGAGCGCTGGTAAATGAGATGAACAGTATCACTCCGAGTCCGATAAGTATTGACGCGTTGCGTATCTGGCGCACCTTCTCAGGGACCGATGTGCGGGTGGTGGCATTGACTGCGGTGCGCGCAGCCTCCGTTGCATTTTCCATAGCTGAGGCGCCGACAGGCGGACATTGTCCCGTCGAATCGCCATCGCCTTCACCGCCTGCAGTGAAAACCTGGGTAATATTCACAGGAGCCGACGCAGGTGTCTGTGTGTAGAAACTCTCCGGGAGTGTGTAGCCATGTGATATGGCATTGTTGATTACGTTGTTTCTGCCGCTTTGTCGCCGCCATACCGTCACCAGCACTCCGATAAGCACTACCAGGAGTATAAGCACCACCGCTCCGGCTATAGAGCTCACTGCGATGACCGACAGCGCCCTGCTCGAGATGGCATTTGGATACTCGGGCGACTGGATGCTGACATAGACAGTGCGGCGTGGAGTGGCACGTAGCGCCGAGTCGGCCGGAGCGATCAGAGTATCGCCCGACATTGTGACCACTAAAGTTGAACCGTTGTCTATTCCCGGAGCGTTCACGGCATCACGCACCGCATTGCTCACCTGGTTTTCAAACCGGTTCTTTTGCCACCCGTCCGGCTCTACCCGGGTCAGATCATCGCACGATGTGCAGACAACCATTAATGCAAGCGCCGCAAGCATTGATGCAATCAGTCTTCGTATCATATCATTATCGTTGGTTTAATTATCATGATTCATTTCCGACGGTAAGCAGGTCGCGCACGACATTTCTCAACGCCTGTATTTCTTTGACGCCCGTTTTGCCGGACGGTTGCACAGGAAATGAAAAAAATTCCCGGAACCGTTTTTTTACTGTCCCGGGAATTCATGTAGGTTATCTATCTTGTGTCAGACAATCTCAAGGAGATGGTTGTAGACGCAGCTTACAATACCAAGGAAGATGATACCGGCAACACAGATCCAGAGAGCGAGGCGCTCCGAACCGGCGCTGCGGAAGCGTGCGATCACGCAATCATCCTGGCTTATGAACATAGCCTTCACCACGAGCAGATAGTAGTAGAGCGAGATGATGGTGTTGATAAGCGCGATAAGCACCAGGACATAGATGGCTACCGAGCCTTGGTTGATGGCGCTGGTGAAGATGAAGAATTTGCTGAAGAAACCTGCGAAGGGAGGGATGCCGGCAAGTGAGAACATGGCGAGCATCATGGTGAAAGCCAGACGCGGGTTGGTCTTGTACAGTCCCTTGTAATCATCGATCCACACTTTGCCCGATGCATTCTCTATCGCTCCCACGACACCGAATGCGGCGAGGTTGGAGAAGATATAAACGAGCACGTAGTACATCAGCGCAGCCATACCCATATAGTTGTAGGCGATCACACCGAGCATTATGTAGCCCGCCTGAGAGATCGACGAGAAAGCGAGGAAGCGCTTGATGTTGCGCTGACGGATCGCGAAGAGGTTACCGACCGTGATCGTGATTATGATCAGTGCGTAGAGCATCCATTCCCAAGCCTGCGAATAGACGGCTCCGAATGCCTGCCACAGAATCACCATCGCTGCAAACGCAGCCGAGCCCTTGGAGATAACCGAGAGATAAGAGGTGACCGGAGTGGGTGCGCCCTGATAGACGTCGGCTGTCCAGAGGTGGAACGGAACAAGCGAGAGCTTGAAACCGATGCCGGCGATCACGAATGCGAGGGCAACAGCGAGAAGAGCGTTGAACTGCTCACCCCAGAGTGCCACGGCGATGTTGTCGAAGTAAAGCGATCCTGCGAGACCATATACGAACGAGAGACCCATCAGGAACACTGCCGAAGAGAATACGGCTGTGAGAATGTACTTGATGGCTGCCTCGCGGCTCTCGTAACGGTGCTTTTCGAAAGCCACCATTGCGGCGAGAGGGAGCGAAGCGGTCTCCAGACCGATCACGAAGAGCAGGAAGTGGCGCGCGGAAATCATGAGATACATGCCGAAGAGTGTCACGAGAAGCAGCTCGTAGAACTCACCGCGGCGGATGCGGACCATATCCTGATCAGCCCAACGCAGTGCCTGGATCATGACGATGAGCGCACCGATGTTCAGGATGTTCTTGATATTCACGACTGCCGCGCTGCTGTTGTACATCCCTGCGAAAGCGGAGTCAAAGCCATCGGCTGTCAGCGAGGGGCAGAAGCCGAATGCAGTGAATATCGCGAACAGCACGCAGCAGAATCTGCCGACACAGCCCTGACCGCGCTGCGGCATGAACGTGTCGAATAGAAACACCAGGAGAAAAACGGCAAGCAGACCGATTTCCTGTTTCATCACTAAAAACTGAGAGTAATCCATGTGTCTGTATCTATTAGTTCATGCCGATCACGGCGAATATTGAAGGGCTGAATGTAAACTTGATGAGATCAGCGAAGAAGTTGGGGAAACAGCCGATGGCTGCTACGCTGATGATAAGGGTGATCGTGGATGTGCGCTCCCACCATGTAGCATCGGTGAGTGCGAGATGATGCTCGTCATATACAGGACCGAAGAGCAGCTTGCCCACAACACGAAGGATGTAGACGGCGGTGATGACGATCGAGCAACAAGCCACGATGGTAAACACGCGGTGGAACATGTCGGCATGTTCGAACGATCCTACGAAGATGGTCATCTCAGCCACGAAGCCGCTGAGACCGGGAAGTCCGAGCGAAGCCATACCGGCGATCACGTAGCAGACGGCAAGGAACGGCATGATTTTCATCAGACCGCCCATCTGACGGATGTCGCGGGTATGTGTGCGTCCGTAGATCATACCGATGAGCGCGAAGAAGAGCGCTGTCATCAGACCGTGGGAGAGCATCTGCATTATGGCACCGGTCATAGCAGTGGTGTTGAGCATGAGGATAGCGAAAAGCACCAGTCCGCAGTGGCTCACCGACGAGTATGCGTTGATGTACTTCAGGTCGGTCTGCACACATGCTGAGAATGCACCGTAGACAACCGAGATACCGGTAAGGATCAGGAAGATCCATGCGAGATCGTTGGCAGCCTGGGGCATCAGGTAGATAGCCACACGGAAACATCCGTAGCCACCGAGTTTCATGAGCACACCTGCATGGAGCATGGACACGGCGGTCGGCGCCGAAGCGTGACCGTCAGGGCTCCATGTGTGGAAGGGGAACATGGCTCCGAGCACACCGAATCCCACGAAAGTCATCGGGAAAAGGAAGTGCTGCCAGCCGCGAGAGATAGAATCGTTCTGAGCGATCTCGAGGAGGTCCCAGGTCAACGGCTGACCTTCAGGTGCCGAATGGTAGTATATGCCTATGAGTCCGAGCATCAGGAAAGCCGAGCCACCCATGAGCATCAGTGTAAGCTTCATGGCTGAATAGTTCTTGTTGCCGCTGCCCCACACACCGATGAGAAGATACATCGGGATAAGAGCCACCTCATAGAACATGAACATCGTGAAGAGGTCGATCGAGATGAAGAATCCGAACACACCGGTCGAGAGGAGGATCAGCCAGAGGAAGAAGTCCTTTGTATGGGGCTCGATCTTCCATGAAGCGAAGCTGCCGGTGAGAAGGATTATGGAGGAGAGGATGAGCATTGCGATCGAGATACCGTCAACACCTACCGAAAGGTTGATGTTGAGGGGGGTGAACCAGCTCCATGAGCCTGTGTAGAGCATGGGGGCGTCAACACCGGCGGCACGGAGACCGAGATAGTCGACAAGCAGCCACACCGAGAGAGCGGTCAGGGCAAGCGAGCCTGTCACCGCAACGGCGCGAATCTGCTTAATATTTCGGCAGAGGGCAAGACCGCCTAACATCAGCAGCGGAATCACCACGAAATAAATCAAAGGATTGGAAAACATAATTACTATATCTTTTTACGTTGCGGTCAGGTATCAGAGGAGACATATAGCCGTGATGGCACCGAGAAGGAGCGCACCTGCGAGATATACCCAGACGTACATCTGCACGCGACCGCTCTGGAGTCCGCGGATAGCCCACGAAGCCTTGTTGGTCACTATGGCAAGACCATCCATGGCACCGTCGATGATGTGGCGGTCAAACCATGCTATCGGACGCGAGATGCAGCCGAATATGATCTTATGTGTGATGAACTGGTAGAGCTCGTCCCAGTAGAAGCGGTGATAGCACCAGTCCCAGAGTGCGGGAAGCGCGTTCTTCATCTTTGCCGGCAGAGGATTCTCCTTCTTGTACATCACTGTCGCGATAACGATAGCTATGATAGCGACGGCAAGAGAGATAGCGGCAACCGACCAGTCGAGATGGGCAAGGTTGGTGAAGAAACCTTCGTAAGCGAACATCGGCTCACCGTTCCATGTCACAAGTGTACCGAAAGGCACGAAACCGGCAACGCAGCTGATAACGGCAAGGATCACCAGAGGAGCTGTCATTGTCCAGGGCTGATCGTGAGGAGCATGGTGTCCTTCATGCACTTTGTGCTCTTTCCACCAGAAGATCAGGTAGTAGAGACGGAACATGTAGAACGCTGTCAGACCGGCAACGAGCGACATCCATACATACCAGAGCATTGAGTTGCCGAAGCATGCGGTAAGAATCTCATCCTTCGAGAAGAATCCTGCGAAAGGAATGATACCTGCGATTGCAAGACAGCCGATGAGGAATGTGATGTGAGTGATCGGCATATATTTGCGCAGACCATGCATCGCTGTATAGTCGTTGGAGCCGATTGCATGGATGAGCGCACCGGCGCAGAGGAAGAGCAGAGCCTTGAACATGGCGTGTGTGAACAGGTGGAACATACCAGCCATATAGCCCACGCCGTGGTGGAACTCAGGACGAGCCACACCGAGCGAAACCATCATGAACGCGATCTGCGAGATGGTAGAGAATGCAAGCACGCGCTTTATATCGATCTGTGTGCAGGCTACCATTGCGGCATAGAACGCCGTGAGTGCTCCAACTACAACGATGATGTTGAGCGCAGCCTCCTCCATGAGATACAGCGGGAAGAGACGAGCCACGAGATAGACACCAGCCACGACCATAGTAGCGGCGTGGATGAGGGCAGAAACCGGGGTGGGACCCTCCATGGCGTCGGGAAGCCAGATGTGGAGAGGCATCATTGCCGATTTACCCATGCCACCCATGAATATCAGCACGAGCGCCCAGGTCATTACCGATGCGCCCATGAATATGGGAGCGGCGCTGTTGGTGAAGATACCCTTGACACCCTCTGCGGTAAGTTCGCTCACCTGATATACGTTGGCGATACCGTCGACTGGAGCCGAAGTGAGGCTCATGAAATCAAATGTTCCGGTATAGTAGGAGAGAATCAGGATACCGATGAGGAAGCCGAGGTCGGCGAAACGGGTCACGATGAACGCCTTCTTGGAAGCCGACACAGCCGACGGTTTCTTATAGTAAAAACCGATGAGCAGGTAGGACGAAGCACCCACAAGCTCCCAGAAAATGTACATCTGGAAAATGTTTGTGGCTACGACAAGTCCGAGCATCGAGAAGCTGAAGAGCGACAGGAAAGCGTAGAAACGCTGGAAGCCGTGCTCATAGACGCCGTGATGGTCGCGCATGTAGCCGAGGCTGTAGAGATGCACCATGAATGAGATCGTGGGGATCACCACCAGCATCATCGCCGAGATCGGGTCAAGCAGGAAACCGAGCTTGATCACCAGCGAGTCGGTGAACTGAAGCCATGTCTGGTTGAAGATCACTGCCTGGAGGCGTTCGCCGCTTTCAGCGACAAATTCAGGATTTCCGCTGAAGAAGTAGGTGAATGCGGTGATGTAGGAAAGCACCAGAACGGTGCCCATTCCGAGCGTGCCGAGGATTCCGGCTACGGGATGGCTCATCTTCATGCCCGTCAGACCGAGCAGCAGGAACATGAAGAGCGGAATGGCCAGGATAAGAATAGGTATCGTTATTTCCATTGCCTCTTAGTCTTTAAGTTTGGTGATTTCGTCGGCATCGATATTTCGTGAGCCGCGGTAGAGGTTGATGATTATCGCGATGGCGAGAGCCGTCTCGGCAGCCGCGATAGCGATCGCGAAGAGCGTGAAGAACATGCCCTCAAGCTGACCGGGGAAGAGATAGCGGTTGAACACCACAAAATTGATGTCGACCGCATTGAGCATCAGCTCAAGCGAGATCAGCATCGCGATCATGTTTTTGCGGGTGATGAATCCGTAGACTCCGCAGCAGAACATCACCAGCGACGGTATAATGTAGTAGATTGCTGAAATTTCCATAGCTTGCGTTTATCTTTTACGTGCCACAGCCACACCGCCGATTATACATGCGAGCAGCAGAACGCTTATAGCCTCGAACGGCAGCAGATACTCGCCGCTACCGGTGCCCATGAGCGTGGAGCCGATTGTTTTCATTGAAGGATTTTGCATCTCGGGGAGGGGGCTGAACATCATGGCGCAGCGGCTCACAAGAGCATAGCCGGCGATGATGAGCGTGGCAAGAGCGGCTGTCATACCCACGGCACGCTTGCGCGATACCAGGCGCTCCGAGTTGTGCCCCGGGTGCGAGGTGAGCAGGATCGAGAACACGAACAGCACTACGATACCACCCGCATACACTGCGATCTGCACTGCGCCGAGAAACTCATAGTCGAGCTTGAAATATACGGCTGCCGTAGCAAAAAGTGTGAACAGGAGATATGTTGCCGAACGCAGGATCTTGCGTGTGGTGACAGTCAGTACCGAGAAGACGACAATCGCCAGCGCGATTATCACATACATGATGATACTTCCTACTGATTCCATATCTGATGATTAGTTATTATTTTCGGTTTTTGGTGCCTCGGGAGCCTTGGGGGCCGATCCCTTTTCGGCAGCTGCCTCGGCGGCATCGATAGCCTTTGCCTCCTCCATGGCTGCCTTTTTGGCTGCGGCGGCGGCTTTTGCGGCAGCTATCTTAGCATCGCGCTCAGCCTGGATGCGTGCGAGCTCTTCGGGCGACGGTGCCGGCTCCTCCTTCTCGGGGAGATAATTGAGTTTCTTGACAAGTTTCTCGCGGGTGAACACTGCCTGCTCGAAATCATTGGAGAATTCGAGAGCGTCCTGCGGACATGAAGTCACACAGAGCTGGCAGAAGGTGCAGCTTCCAAGGTCATAGCTATACTTGTCAAGCTTGCGCTTCTTCTTGCCGTCGGCGGTGTCGACCATCTTTGTGGTGAGCGTGATTGTTCCGTTGGGGCAATTGCGCTCGCAGATACCGCAGGCTATGCATTTGTGGCGTCCTTCGGCGTCATATTTGAGAGTAAGCTCGGCGCGGAAACGTTCCGGCACTTTTACAGTCTCGCGGTTCTCAGGATATTTTTCAGTAATCTTTGGGGTGATGAATTCCTTTCCGGTCACCTGCATGCCCTTGACAAGGCTTGCGATGCCCGACCCCAATGATGAAAAATAGTCTTTTACACTACCCATAGTAAGATTTGTGAATATGTAATTTTATATTGTTTCGATTGGTTTACTCATTTTTCTATCTCACCTGACCTCCGAGTATGTCGAGGAGTTCGGTGGTTATGCTCTGTTGTCGCAGCTTGTTGTATTCGAGCTGCAGCTGCTCGAGGAGTTTCTTGGCGTTGTCGTTGGCGCTCTGCATAGCCATCACACGTGCGGCTTGCTCGGAAGCGCGGTTCTCGGTGAACAGATCCTCCATCACCGCCATAAGGAGCATCGGAAGAATCGACCTGAATATCTCCTGTGGCGATGGCTCGAATATGTACGGACGCCCCTGACGCTGACCGGCTCCGTCGCCTGAACCGGCGAACTGCTCCGGCACAACCGGCATAAGTTGCCCGAAAGTCGGGATCTGCTTGCTGACACTCCTGAAATGCATGTACAGATAGTCGACACGATCGACGGCACCCGATTCGAAATCCTGACGCAAACGGTCGGTGAACACACGCACACCCTCGCCCACGGTCTTGGAATCGACCCCTTCGAGAGTGACTACATCCAACGTCGCGTCCTCAAGTTTCTTCACAGCCTTGAGCATCTTGGCTCCGATGGGATAGAGAGTGATCCGGACTGCATCGCCGAAC
This sequence comes from uncultured Muribaculaceae bacterium, assembly GCA_910587425.1. Taxonomy (GTDB): domain Bacteria; phylum Bacteroidota; class Bacteroidia; order Bacteroidales; family Muribaculaceae; genus Paramuribaculum. The sequence continues at coordinate 78,434 of CAJUKU010000003.1, read as the reverse complement.
TCGCGGCGGTAGTCGGCAAGATGCTGCAACAACTGCTTGAATATATTCACGTTGTAGGCTCCGCACAGACCATCGTCTGAACCGAACACAACGACAGCTATATGGCTCACCTCGCGACGCTCCAGCAGGGGCGATGTGCACTCCACATCAGCCTGCAGCAGATTGCCGATCACGTCCTCGACCTGACGGCGGAAAGGCTGAAGCCTGCGCAGACCCTGCTCCGCCTTGTGCATCTTGGCGGAGGAGATCATTTTCATCGCTCCGGTAATCTTCTCCGAGGAAGCTACCGAGCCGATGCGGCTTTTGAGTTCGCGTAATGTAGCCATTTTAATATTCGGTTATACTTTATTTCTGGAAACGCTGTGCGACTTCATTGGCGGCTGCGGTGAGTAGTTCGGCAGCCTCGTCAGTGAGCGTTCCTTTCTTTATCACGTCCATGACATCTGCCTGATGCTGCGCGTGGAGAAGCTGCAGGAGCTGACGCTCGAATTCAGCCACCTCCTCTATAGGCACATTCTGGAGCATTCCACGTGTGCCGCAGAAGATCACGGCTACTTCATCCTCCACAGCCATAGGTTTGTACTGCGGCTGGATGAGCAGACGCTCGTTCTTGCGTCCCTTGTCGATCACCTTGGCGGTCACAGGATCGATATCTCCACCGAATTTGGTGAACGATTCGAGCTCGCGGAACTGAGCCTGGTCAATCTTCAGTGTTCCCGCCACCTTTTTCATCGCCTTGATCTGGGCGTTACCACCCACACGCGATACGGAGATACCCACGTTGATAGCCGGGCGTACGCCACGGTTGAAGAGGGCTGTCTCAAGGAATATCTGACCGTCGGTGATCGAGATAACGTTCGTGGGGATATATGCCGACACGTCGCCTGCCTGGGTCTCGATGATAGGCAGTGCCGTCAGCGAACCACCACCCTTGACGATAGGCTTAAGCGGTGCAGGCAGGTCGTTCATATTGGAGGCTACCTCCTGGTTGTCGATGATCTTTGCTGCGCGCTCGAGCAGACGTGAGTGAAGATAGAAGATATCACCGGGATATGCCTCACGTCCCGACGGGCGCTTGAGGATAAGCGAGATCTCACGATATGCGACAGCCTGTTTCGACAGGTCATCATAGACAATCAGCGCGTCGCGACCGGTGTCGCGGAAATATTCGCCGATAGCAACACCTGCGAAGGGTGAATAATAGCGCATCGACGCTGAGTCGGCAGCGGTTGCTGCGACAACTACAGTATAATCGAGCGCGCCATGCTGACGCAGGGTCTCGACGATAGATGCCACCGACGATGCTTTCTGACCGATAGCTACATATATGCAGTAAACCGGCTTCCCTTCCTCGTAGTTCTTGCGCTGATTGATTATGGTGTCGATCGCGATGGCGGTCTTACCGATCTGGCGGTCACCGATTATAAGTTCGCGCTGACCGCGACCTATAGGCACCATGGAGTCGACAGCTTTGATGCCGGTCTGCAGCGGCTGCTTCACCGGCTGGCGGAAAATAACGCCCGGAGCCTTGCGCTCGAGGGGCAGACGCATCAGATCACCTTCAATCGGTCCGCGACCGTCAATCGGTTCACCGAGCACATTTATGACACGCCCGAGCAGACCCTCGCCGACAGGAATTGAGGCGATCTGACCGGTGCGCTTCACCGACATGCCTTCCGTAACCTTATCGACATTGTCAAGCAGGATAACGCCCACGTTGCTCTCCTCAAGGTTGAGGGCTACGCCGGTCACACCGTTTGCAAATTCTACAAGCTCGTTGGCACACACATTGTCAAGTCCGTAGACGTGTGCCACACCGTCGCCCACCTCAAGTACGGTGCCGGTCTCCTCGAACGACACTTTTGAGTTGACGGTCTCAAGCTGCTGTTTTAATACTTCCGAAATCTCGCTTGGATTTATCATGAGAGTGGTGGGGGTCTTTGAGGGTCAAGGAATTATTTGCTGATAAGATTCTGGCGCAACTGCCGTAGCTCGTTGCTGATTGATGCGTCAAGGCGCTCATTGTCGACAGAGATTGTGAATCCGCCGATCAGTGATGGATCAACACCTGTAGTAAACTCCATCGCGTCATCACCGATATGACGCTCGACAAGGCGGCGCAGACGCTTCTCCTCGTCGGGAGCCAGCGGAGCGGCGCTCTCCACATGAACCACGTGGATATTCCGCTCCTCACGGTAGATTTTCAGATATGCGAGAGCTATCTGCCGCACATCGTCGACACGGCGGTTATGGATCAGGAGCTTTACGAAATCGGCAAACACGCTGTCGGCTTTCGAGGCTTGAGATGCTGTGAAAAGCAACTGCGTCTTGTCATCTCCGTTGACAAACGGATTGGCGAGTGCCTTCTGAAGATCCGGCAGCTCCGCGAAGGAAGCCTCAAGATTCTTCATCAGCACATACACGCGCTCGGTCACGCCCTTGTCGGAAGCGAAACCGTAGAGTGCCTTTGCGTATCTGCGCGGTATCAGTCCTTGATCCATAGGTCTGCCTTAGTTTTGATTCTCGATTTCGTTCAGGAGACTGTCGACGAGTTTTGCCTGGGCTTTGTCATCCGCCATCTGTCCGCGCACAACCTTTGTGGCTATGTCGAGGGCAAGGGCGCTGACCTCGTCGCGCAGCTGCTGCCGGGCTTCCTTACGTTCCTGCTCGATCGACATCTTTGCAGAATCCATAACTTTCGAAGCCTCACGGCGGGCTGCCTCGCGAGCCTCGTCGATAATCTGTGTCTTCATGCGGTCAGCCTCGCGCAGCATGTCTGCCTGGCGCGAGCGTGTCTCCGCAAGAAGTTTCTCCGCCTGAGCGTTGGCATTGTCAAGCTGCTCCTTGGCATCACGGGCATATTCCACACCCTTGTCAATCAGATCGGCACGGCTTTCAACGCCTTTCATGATTGCAGGCCAGCCCCATTTGTAAAGGATCACAAACAGGATGGCAAACGCCACGAACATCCAGAATACCAGTCCGAAATCAGGTGTGAACAGTTCCATAATTCAGAGCTTATGCAGAGGGTTATTACACGAACATTGCGAGCACGCAGACGATCACAGCGAAGAGAGCCACACCCTCGACAAGAGCGGCGATGACAATCATGTTGCTGCGGATGTCGCCTGAAGCCTCAGGCTGACGGGCGATAGCTTCCATAGCCGATGCACCGATCTTACCGATGCCGAGACCTGCTCCGATGGCTGCGATACCTGCACCGAGGCATGCTCCGAGTCCGAGCGTGCCGGCGATTTCTGCTAAAATCATTGCTAACATAATCTTAAGTTTTTTATGGTTGTTATTTATTTTGATCAGTTGAAGTATCGGCTACAGCTGTTGCCGGAACCGCCGCGTGGACTTTGCCATGCTCCTCATGCCCGCGCTCCTGTCCGAAAGAGATGAACAGTGTGGACAGCATCGTGAACACGTATGCCTGTATGAAGCTGACAAGCACATCGATCAGAAGCATGAACACTGAGAACAGAACCGAAACCACCGCCGTACCGCTTGCCACAGCGACACCCATGGCGCCGAACACGAAGATAAGCAGCGTGAGCACTATGACTATCATGTGACCGCCCATCATGTTGGCGAACAGACGCACCGTCAGTGCCGCCGGCTTTGTGAACACACCGAATATCTCAATGATCGGCATGATAGGTATCGGGAATTTCAGCCACAGAGGCACATCCGGCCAGAGGATCTCTTTCCAGTAATGCTTTGTGCCAATTATGTTGGTGAGCAGGAAAGTGAAGATCGAGAGCACCAGAGTCACGGCGATATTGCCCGTCAGATTGGCGCCACCCGGGAAAATCACTATCAGCCCGAGAAGATTCATGTAAAGGATAAAGAAGAACACCGTCAGGAGATAGGGCGCGAACTTGCGGGAACGGTCACCGAGCGTAGGCTTGATCACGCCATCGTAGATGAACGTTATCAGGAACTCTATCGCCCCCACGAACTTCCGCGGCGCCTTGTGTCCCATCCGCTTGTGCCAGCGCGCTACGGAGAGCACACTGATCATAACAAGTATGATGGTTATCAGCAACGCACACACATTCTTGGTTATCGATATGTCCCACGGACGTGACTCCTGACCGTCGACGATCTCTACCAGTTTGCCTTTATATTTGCTCTCGGGACCGGCTATACGGAAAGTCGCGTTTCCATCGGTATACGTCTGACCGTCAGTTACACGCGACGAGCTGAAGCAATGCAGTCCATCCTTTCCCCATACAATCACCGGGAGAGGGATGCGCTTGTTATGATTGAAAGGCACCTCCCAGCCATAACCGTCGCCGAGATGCTCGAAGATTGTCTCCTTTGGATCGAATTTCGCACCCTCGGCATCATTTGCCCGAGCCACACGGGGAAGCATCAGGCAGACGACTGCGATAAGAAGTATTATGGTCCGGCGTGTCATGGCTAATCAATAAATACAGACTGATACAATGTTATTGTCAACATCCACAATACCGCCGGCGACATCTATGTCTGCCGCTTCGCCGGAGGCATCCACATAATGTATGCTGCCGGCAACGAGCACAGACACCAGCGACGCATGATTGCGCAACACGGTAAATTCACCCTGGGCACCGGGTAGAGTCACACGCTCAACCTCGCCCTCGAAGAGGACATCCTGCGACGATATGATTTTCAGTGTCATTGCTTGTTGGCTTGGGTTGTTGTCAGATAACTTGTTGTTAACACACTCTTATGGTAATCCTGCGGATCAGACTCCGGCATCGGCGAGCATCCGCTTGCCTTTCTCGATAGCCTCGTCGATCGTACCTACGTTCAGGAACGCCTGTTCGGGATATTGGTCCATCTCACCCGAAAGGATCATCTTGAAGCCGCGGATAGTCTCGCTGATCGGCACCATTACGCCGGGAAGACCGGTGAACTGCTCAGCCACGAAGAACGGCTGGGAGAGGAAGCGCTGCGCGCGGCGTGCACGCGATACCACCAGTTTGTCCTCATCCGAAAGCTCATCCACACCAAGGATGGCTATGATATCCTGAAGCTCGTTGTACTTCTGCAGGAGCTGCTTCACAGCCTGCGCCGTATTGTAGTGATCCTCACCGATAATGTTCGGATCAAGTATGCGTGATGTCGATTCCAGGGGATCCACTGCAGGATAGATACCAAGCTCAGCGATCTTACGGCTCAACACCGTCGTTGCATCGAGGAAGCTGAATGTCGTCGCCGGAGCGGGGTCGGTAAGGTCGTCGGCAGGCACATATATAGCCTGTACCGATGTGATCGAACCGTTCTTGGTGGAAGTGATACGCTCCTGGAGCGCGCCCATTTCAGAAGCAAGCGTAGGTTGGTAACCTACAGCAGAAGGCATACGTCCGAGAAGAGCCGACACCTCACTGCCCGCCTGAGTGAAACGGAAAATATTGTCGATAAACAGCAGAATCTCCTTGCCGCCGCCATCCTGGTCACGGAATTGCTCGGCTACCGTCAGACCGGAAAGAGCCACACGCAGACGTGCGCCCGGCGGTTCGTTCATCTGACCGAACACGAGGGTAGCCTGCGATTCGCGCACCTTGTCCATGTCGACATCGGCGAGATTCCACTCTCCTTTCTCCATTCCTTCGGCAAATTTCTCACCGTACTTCATGACACCGCTCTCAATCATCTCGCGCAGCAGGTCATTACCCTCACGCGTACGCTCGCCGACACCGGTGAACACCGAGAAACCGTTATGACCCTTTGCAATGTTGTTGATAAGCTCCATGATAAGCACGGTCTTGCCCACACCGGCACCGCCGAAGAGACCGATCTTACCACCCTTGCTGTAAGGCTCCAGGAGGTCGATCACCTTGATACCGGTATTGAGGATCTCAGTGCCGATGGTCAGGTCGTCGAATTCGGGCGCAGGCTGATGGATAGGACGAAGATTGTCGCGGTCAAGAGCCGGCAGTCGGTCGATTGCCTCACCGATCACGTTGAGCAGACGTCCTTTCACCTGCTCGCCGGTCGGCACAGCGATGGGTCGGTCGAGGTTGTCCACACGCACACCGCGCTGCAGACCGTCTGTACTCTCCATAGCCACACAACGGACGGTATTCTCGCCGATGTGCTGTTCCACCTCAAGAATGAGTTCCTGACCGTCAGGACGCTCCACCTTGAGAGCGGTGAAGATAGGTGGAAGGACATTTCCCTCACCCTCGAATGCCACGTCGACCACGGGGCCGATCACCTGGGCTATTTTTCCGAACTTATCGCTCATAATGAACAATTGAGAAATTGCAGTGAATCGTAATGTGTATAGGAATTAGAAATGGATTCCGTAGACCACAATCAACACCATCAGCACGAGGTTGAAGAGGTTGATGGGGAGAAGATACTTCCATTCGAGAGCCAGCATCTGGTCGATTCGCAGACGCGGGAATGTCCACTTGAACCAGATAATGATGAACGAAAGCGCTATTGCCTTAGCGATGAACCAGATCACGGAGGGGATAAAATCCATTATATGGTTGAAAGTATCCCATCCGGGGAAGTGGAGAGGCATCCAGCCACCGAAGAACAGCAATGTAGCAACACCTGATACGATGAACAGGTTCAGATACTCGGCAAGATAGAAGAATCCGAAATGGATGCCGGAGTACTCTGTATGGTAACCTGCCGTGAGCTCGCTCTCAGCCTCGGGAAGGTCGAACGGGCCACGGTTGGTCTCGGCTGTGCCTGCGATTAGGTATACGATAAATGCTATTATAGCGGGGATATGTGCTGAGAATATGAACCAGCAATCCTTCTGAGCCTCGACGATTCCGCCTACCGACATTGTGCCGGCAAAAACCACCATCGTGAGAACCGACAGACCGACCGAGAGCTCGTAGCTGACCATCTGTGCACCGGAACGGAGGGCGCCGATGAGTGTGAACTTGTTGTTACTCGACCATCCCGCGAGCAGGATACCGAGCACACCAATCGATGATACTGCGATCAGGAAGAAGATGCCGATATTGAAATCGATGATCTGCAGACCGTTGCCCCACGGAAGCACCGCAAATGCGAGCATCGACGCGAGAATCACCAGATAAGGTGCGAGCGCGAACAGGAACTTGTCGGTATGCTTCAGGGAGATAAGCTCCTTGATAAGGATCTTGAACATGTCGGCGACACTCTGCAGCAGACCCATCGGACCTACGCGGTTGGGGCCGAGACGGCACTGGAAGGCGGCGCAAATCTTACGCTCGAACCATATATAAAACAGTGCCAGTACGGAGTAAGTGAGCAGAAGCACCACGCCTATGAGCACGCACTCCACCGTCACTGTGAGCCAGCCGGGCATAAAAGAGCTGAGCAGGTTGTGTATCCAGTTGGTGAGAATTGAGAAATCAAACATGACTTATAATCTCTGTGTTGCGGTTATTTCTTTTATGATTTATTAGCTGACTGCGGATTATCGGTCCATATCGGGCACGATGTAATCAAGCGAGCCACCGATCGTGATGAGGTCGGCGATCTTGTTACCGCGGGTTATGTGATCGACCACTGCGGCTGCGTTGAGGCTCGGCGGAACGAGCTTGATACGGTACGGATTGACCGTGCCATCGCTCTCGAGATAAACGCCGAATGTGCCGCGGCAACCCTCCACGGTGCGGAACCAGTGACCTACAGGCAGTTTGAGCACCTTGGGCACCTTCACGCAATATTCACCTTCGGGGATATTGTCGATAAGCTGCTCGATAATGCGCGCGCTCTGCACGATCTCGTCCATGCGTACCTTGAAACGTGCCATGGAGTCGCCTTCATGACGCACCACCTCCTCGAAGTCGAGCTCGGAGTAGATGCTGTAGGGTGCAGCCTTTCGCTGGTCACAAGCCCAGCCCGACGCACGACCCGAAGGACCTGTAACAGCCCATGAGATAGCATCTTCGTGCGAGAGCACGCCTACACCCTCCATACGGTTCTTGGTGATCACGTTGCCGGTGAAAAGTTTGTTGTATTCCTTAACATTCTGCGGAATCACAGCAAGGAGAGCCTTGACATCCTGCACGAAGTCAGGAGCGAGATCCTGCATGACACCGCCTATGCACTCATAGTTGAAGGTCATGCGGGCGCCACAGGTCTTGTCCATTATGTCAAGAATCTGCTCGCGCACGCGGAGTGTGTAGAACAGCATTGTCGTTGCGCCAAGGTCCATGCAGAAAGTTCCGATGAACAGGCAGTGCGACGCGATACGCGAAAGCTCATCCATGAGCACGCGGATCACCTGTGCGCGGCGTGAGATCTCGATGCCGGCAGCCTCCTCGATGGTCATGCAGAGACCGTGGTGGTAGGGATGCGCTGAGAAGTAGTCCATACGGTCCATGAAATGGAGAGTCTGGGGATATGTGAGCTTCTCGCATATTTTCTCGATGCCACGGTGTATGTAGCCCATGTAGACATCGATCTTCTTTATGGTCTCGCCGTCGACAGCGGTGCGGAAACGGAGCACGCCGTGGGTTGCCGGATGCTGCGGACCAATGTTTACCACGAAATCATCAGGCTGGAATACACGCTCCTCGCGTTTCTCCACTGTTCCGTCGGGAAGTTCAACGTATGTATCCGTGAAATCGCTCTGACGTTCGTTGTCGGTCGGAACCGGATTCACGTCAGGATTCTCGTCGTAATCCTTGCGCAGGGGGAAGCCCTTCCAGTCAATGCTCAGGAACAGGCGGCGCATATCGGGGTTGCCGATGAATATGATGCCGAAGAAGTCATAGACCTCGCGCTCGTAGATTCCTGCGATGCTCCAAAGGTCAGCGATGCTGTGCAGCATCGGCTTCTCGCGGTCGGTGGTGGTGACCTTGACTGCTATGCGGGTATGGTCGGATGTCGACTCGAGGTAGTAGACGCAACCGAGTGTCTCCACCCAGTCCATCCCGACGATGGTTATAAGGTAGTCGAAGTGGAGCTGGTCGCGCAAGGCGAGCGCGAGATCATGCCACTTTGCGTCAGGGATGCCTACGGTGAGGATGTCGCCCTCCTCGAATGTAGCCTCGGGGAAGAGCCCGGCTATCCGTTGCTGAATCTCTGCCATACTTTATGATTGGTTTTTCTTGTGTCTTTTACTCTATATTAAATATGTGTGTGCCGGCTGTCAATCGTCGACACCTTCTATCGGATGCTCGCGCAGGAACTCCTCCTGCTTCTGCTGACGGTTTACGCCACCGAAGAAGCGCTCCACCTTGATTTTGCGTGAGAGCTGCATGATCGCATAGATCATAGCTTCGGGACGCGGCGGACATCCGGGGAGATAAACGTCAACAGGTATTATCTTGTCGACACCCATGACCACATGATAAGATTTCTTGAACGGACCACCCGACACGGCGCAGGCACCGGTTGCGATCACATACTTGGGTTCAGCAAGCTGATCGTACAGACGGCGGAGCACAGGAGCCATGCGGTGAACGATCGTACCGGCAACCATGATAAAGTCTGCCTGACGGGGCGACGAACGCGCCACTTCCCATCCGAAACGTGCCATATCAAAACGTGCCGCGCCGAGCGAAACGAACTCGATGCCGCAGCAGCTTGTTGCGAAAGTCAGCGGCCACAGAGAGTTCGAGCGACCCCAGTTGATAAGTTTATCAAACGAACCCACGATAACATTCGTGCCGTTCTGCTGAAGCTCATTGATGAGCGATTCTATATACTCGTTGTCTTTCCACGCCTCGTAGGGCATGCTCTTTGTGGTCACTTCCATTCAAGCGCTCCTTTCCGCCAGGCATACACAAGACCCAGCACCAAAATGATGAAGAAGATAGCGATGCTCAGCAGACCGGCTCCTCCGAGCTCCTTGACGCGCACAGCCCAAGGGAAGAGGAACACACACTCCACGTCGAACATCAGAAACAGGATAGCGAAGAGATAATAGCCCACCTTGAACTGAGCCATGCTTTCGCCACGGGTCGGGATTCCGCACTCGTAGGCCTCGCCTTTCTGCGGATTGAATGAGCGCGGAGATATCAACCCCGCAATCCACAACGCGAGCGCCACCAGACCGATACCCGTAAGGGCTGCGGCAATAGCGAGCGTTGAGTTTTGAATCGTTAACAATACCATAGTGTTGTTTTCTGTCTATTACTTCTCGTCAATGGCAGCCTGCGACATAGCGAACGAATTATGCGTCAGCGCAATAGCGCGCCGACACACAGTCAACCTAAAAACCGTAGGCCGTTTCATGTTGCAAATATACGTATTTTTTTGCTTCTGATGCAGCATGAAACGACAAAAAAGTACAGAAAATTCCCCACCCCTCAGGGCTATCGGCATAGACGCCGGAACGGACACCCGTAGCGCCAAGCCGACGCATGTCCGTAAGTGCTGTCAGCAGCACACGGTCAGATCAATGACCGTCGCCGTATGTAGCCTCGAAATATGCCGTGACGTGATATGCGTCACCCATGCAGTCGAATGCGAGCTCGGACTCACCCTGAAGGTTGACCTTCATGTGCAGACCCGTGACCTTGAACTGCTCGTAGGGCGTACCACTGACAGAAGGAACTATGTCAGAACCAAGCAATTCATAGCCACCGTCAACAGGAATTACCGTAAGCTGTCCAAGCTCCATGTCTATGATAGGCATTCCCTCGGCAAAAGCTACATTCTGCATCTTCATAGCCGCCACAAGCCTGTTCGGGTCGATATCGACGGAGTAGATTATATCGGTGCTGACAAACGAGGTATTGTCGCGCCCGTCGACAGTCTCGGTCGATCCTATGAATATCGTGCGGTAAGGCACATTAGTCACCCTGTAGTTGCCCGGAGCTGTATAGCTCACCGACAGCCCGGTCAGCAGCAATCCGTTGCCACACTCCACCGGATCGTACATCACGACATCAAGATCGGTGATCTCCGGCTCGCCGTTGGCATCAGGAAGCACCATGTCGGCATCGATCACGCGGGCATCGTTTGCCGGGTTGAATTTCCAGGCAACGTCACTGTAGCCGAAGCTTGCCGGCTGCATATTGTCATCCCAGCGGACATTCTCCATGCTGATGCTGGCGGTCTTCTTGTCGTCATCGAAAGTTATACGATAGGTCGGGCCTGCAAACACACGTCCCACGCCGTCGGAATCAACCACGTAACTGAACGACGAGGGGGTTATAGCCTCTATAAGCTTTGCCTGAGGATCCTCACCGCCGCCACAAGAACTGAACAATCCCGACGTCGCCAGTGCGACGCTCCATATAAATAGTGAATTTCTTTTCATACTTCATTAAAAACAACACCTCAGTGAAATGGTTCGTAACAACTTCACCGATACATTAAAGCTTGGTGGTGCCGAACGCCATGCGCAGCGTCACACCCCATGTCAACGGATTGCCACGCTGTGAGAAACGGCTCCCCATCGAAGTGAAACTGAACAGTTTGTAGCGCGTCGATGAGAGATTCTCACCCCAGATTTTCAGCGACAGCCAGCCGCGGCGAGCCTCTATGGATGCACCCGGCAGGGCATAGAATTTCTGGTGCTCGGTATTTGCTTCGTCCCAGTATATATCGCCGATGCCACGCACATGAGCATCAAAGGTCACATTTTCGATCCAACGGTTGACGTGCCAGGTATATGCAGCCTCTGCGAACAGGGTATTTGACGGAGCGTAAGGCACCCTGTTGCCACGGTAATCTGCCATACCGTCGGCAAACTGGCGGAAACGCGCACGCGTATAGCCGTATGAGGCGTTCAGACGCCAGTGCGAGTCAGGAGCATAGCGCAACTGAAGTTCAACTCCCTGGCTGCGGGTACGTCCGGCGTTGGAAGTGATGCGTCCTGTTGTGGTACCTGCCGGGAATGATGTGATCTGCTGGTCGCGGCATTCAATCCAGAACAAAGCCACATCCGCGCCGAATCTTCCGCCTGCAGCCGTGAAGTGACCGCCCACCTCATAGTTCCAGCTGTACTCCGGACGATACGTTATTATATCACCTACCTCATATTGCTCAGCCACACCCATGCTACTCATCATGCGCTGCATCACAACATCGCTGAACATCTGCGAGTTATATCCACCCGCTTTGTAGCCTTTAGAGACCGATGCATACACACTCCCCTGCTCACGTCCGGGCAGGGCGTACGACATGGTGAAGCGGGGCAACAGTTCAAGATATGACTTGTGCAACTTACCGCTCTCATCTATCTCTATAGGTATGTGCCGGATCAGTACCGGGTTAGCCGGATCTCTCGTACTCATCAGATTGAAACCGGTAGCGGTATGGCTGTTATAGTTCAATGCCGTCCGCTCGTAATCAAGACGGATGCCGGCACTGAGCGTCACCCGACCCAGCGTCAGATCGCTCTGATGATAAGCCGCCAGTCCATAGACCGGGAAACGGAAGTCGCTCGCAATCTCAAACTCCGGTGTGTCCCATTCTATACCTACCGGCGCACCTGATTGGGTCACATTATCAATTATAAGCCGCTCTATAGCGTGCTGCTTCATGTTGACCGGCGCATCCATGTCAGTGTGGCGGTAGAATCCGTAAACACCTCCGAGCCACTTGTAGCGTCCGGACGCCGCCGTGCCGCGGGCTATGAAATCCTGCGTCACGTTCCATTCATGTCTGCGCTGCGAGAGAGTGAAGTAGTCGAGCGGCAGGAAGTCCTGGTCGAGTGTCAGATTATCGTCGATATACTGCACTCCGGTTATGCTCGACATCTCCACATTTCCTGCTTTCCACTTCAGTGTCAGCCCGTCGGCAAAAATATTGCGCCGATAGAAGCAGGTATCATTATAGTTCACCTCTCCCGAGGCATCATACTCATAGGGGTATCCGGCTGTTCTGCCGAGTGAGAACGATGCAGTGTTCTCCAGACGAAGTCCGGAGCGTGAGCGCCATTCCGTCTTCCATCGCAGACTGCCACCCTTCTCCTTGTCGGCGTCATATCCGCGCCAGTTGTTTTTAAAGAAGCCACCGTTGTAATAGAAATGTCCCGCTATGCTCATGCCGAGATCATCGCGCAGCATGGCGTACTGCGACACGCTCATGTGCATTATCGGACCATTACCCGTCTCAGCCATAACGCGCTGTCCGGTGAAATCGAAAGGCGAGAGCGTGTAGATGTTGATCACACCCGCCATGGTGTTCCGCCCGTACAGGGTGCTCTGCGGACCGCGCACCACCTCGATGCGTGAGATGTCGGGCAGGTCGAAGTCGTAGGCATCCTTATTCAGAAACGACACGTTGTCTACATTCAATCCTACAACAGGCTGATCCATACGCGAACCTATACCGCGCACATATATGCTCGATGTGGCTCGCGAACCATATCCGGGGATGTAGAAGTTGGGAGCAATCTCGCTCATCCCTTTTATCGCCACAATACCGAGCCGCTGCACACGGTTCTCGCCGACGACGGTCGATGCCTGCGGCAGGAAAGTAAGCTCATCAGCATGCTTGATCGCGGTGACGAATACTTCCGAGAGCACACGCACCGAATCATTATCGCCCGGCGCAAGCCCGAAATCCTCATCTGCCACCGAGGCATGAAGATCGCCCGCAGCAGAAAATATCGCGGCAGAAATGATTACCGGTATGTAGAATCTATTTAATTTCATCGAAATGTGTCTAAATTAGTCAGATTGTGCCAAACACGTTTTTTCTTACTTCATTACCGGCAGAAAAGACCCATGCCGGAAAGAGCCACAAAGGTACAACTATTTTCATTGAGTCTACCAATCAACCCCTCAAAAAAATCAAAGCCGTGCACGCAACCGGTCGGTGAACTGATAGTTTTTCAATCCCCACCTCGGGCTTATCAACAGATCGTCAGGAGATTGCGAGACGAACCTCTCTATCGCGATATCAGGACGCAGCCGGTGCACTATCCTGCAGCACAGGTCGACATACTCATCCGCACTCCATTCCGCAACACTCAGCTCACCGCGCGCCACCTGCTCCGAAAGCCGGGCGCCACGCAGCAACTGCAATTGATGAAACTTCACCACATCGACAGGTAGCATATTCAGAGCATCGACCGTGCGGAGAATCATCTCCTCATCCTCGCCCGGCAGACCGTTGATAAGATGAAGCCCGACAGGAATGCCGGCGTCGGCTGTACGGCGCACTGCGTCGCAGGTGCATTGCCAGGTATGACATCTGTTTATCAACTGCAGCGTGGCGTCGTGCGAGCTCTCCGCACCATATTCCACCATCACGAACGTGCCCCCGGCGGCAAGCGACCGCAGCTCTGAAAGCAACCGGTCAGGCATACAGTCCGGACGCGTGCCGATTATCAGACCCACCACACCGTCAGCAGCGAGAGCCTCGGAATATAGCTCCATGAGGCGGCTGACCGGAGCATTGGTGCCGGTGTAAGCCTGAAAATATGCAAGGTAACGCATAGTCGGATATTTACGGGCGAAGAACTCTTTGCCACGCTCTATCTGTGCGCTCACCCCCGACTCCGCCCTGCAATACGCAGGGTTGAACGAGCTGTTCACGCAGTAGGTGCACCCGCCACGTCCGAGTGTACCGTCACGGTTCGGGCATGAAAGTCCGGCATTTATGGCAAGTTTCTGCACCTTCCCCTCGAAATGCTCCGAAAGGAAGTCGGCAAAATCACGGTATGGCTTGGTCATATCCGGCAAGTGCGGTTGAGCAGCATGGCGTCAAACACCGTCATTGCCGCCATAGCCTCCACGATAGGAACCGCACGCGGGAGCACACACGGATCATGTCGCCCGCGCGCCTTTACAGTCGTCGGACGATGCTCCTTGTCAATGGTCTCTATCTCACGGAGCAGGGTTGCTACAGGCTTGAAAGCCACACGGAAATATATATCCTCACCGTTCGAGATGCCGCCCTGCACGCCTCCTGAATTGTTTGTCAGAGTCCTGACCCTCCCGGAAGCATCGGTAGTGAACAGGTCAGCCATCTCTGAGCCACGCCGTCCCACTCCGTCAAATCCCATGCCGTAGTCGAATCCATGGGCGGCATTGATCCCCATCATCGCGGCGGCAAGGCGTGCATGGAGCTTGCCGAACACCGGATCTCCAAGCCCGACGGGACAGCCGCTTATCACGCAGCTTACCACTCCGCCTACGGTGTCACCGTCACGCTTCACGTCGCGTATCAGTTCCTCCATTTGCTCCGCCACCGCCGCATCCGGACAGCGCACGGCATTGAGTTCGGCAGCGGCAAGATCATAGTCATCATAGCTGCCGGGCAACTTGATATTTCCCACCTGGGAAGTGTATGCCGTTATTGCAACGCCCGACAGTGCGAGCGCCTGACGGGCGAAAGCACCGCCGACGACCCGCGAGATCGTCTCGCGTGCCGACGAACGCCCCCCGCCGCGATGGTCGCGCAGACCATATTTCTCAGTATAAGTATAATCAGCGTGCGAGGGGCGGAACAGGTCGCGCAGTGTGTCATAATCAGCAGAACGCTGCTGCGAGTTGGCTACCATGAATCCTATCGGGGTTCCGGTGGTCACTCCATCCATCAGTCCCGACAATATCTGCACGCGGTCATTCTCGGCGCGTGCCGTCACAATATCCGACTGCCCCGGACGCCGCCGGTCAAGTTCCTTCTGCACGGCATCAAGATCTATCCTCACACCGGCGGGCATGCCGTCGATCACTCCACCGACAGCGGCACCATGCGACTCTCCGAACGTCGTCAGGCGGAATATTTCACCGAATGTATTCATTGCTCAGCTTCCTCCGTTTCAGAATCCTTGATCAGATCGGTCACCGTGGCGCCTACATAATCTATAAGCGCCGTGGGCGAAATGCGGAACTGCAGCCCGCGCTGACCGGCACTGACATATATCTCCTCAAAATCCGGAGCCGTGGAGTGGAAATATGTAGGCAGCGGTTTTTTCATCCCGACGGGCGAACAACCGCCGCGTATGTAACCGGTGAGGGGAAGCAACTCGCGCATCGCTATCAGGTCTGCTTTCTTGTCGGATGCCGCGCGTGCCGCCTTCTTGAGGTCGATCTCAGCATTCCCGGGCACAACACACACGAAAAGACCCGTGCGTTCGCCTCTTAACACTATGGTCTTGAACACGCGGTTTATGTCCTCGCCAAGCGTTTCCGCGATATGTCCGGCATCGAGATGTTCCTCGTCAACCGGGTATGGGATAAGCGTGTATGCTATGCCCGCACGGTCGAGCAGACGCGCCGCATTTGTCTTCTGGATTCCTTTCATGCCGACAAAGTTACTAATTTCGCCGCAACAATTCCGGCGCCTGCGGTGTTTTTTAGGTAAAACGCCCTGATGCAGACGTTTTCGTGCTGCGGCATGGCAAGTTCATAACCTAACATTCAACATCATTCATTTATGAAAAAACTTTTTCTTGCACTCATCGCCGCTGCAGGCGTAGCATTCGGAGCTTCGGCACAGTCACCTGAGATACAGATCGGTTATGGTGGTTACACCCAGATGGACGCTACCGACATGCACGATGGCGGAGCTGTCAACAACGCATGGGGTGCACTGACTGCGGGAGTGAACTTCAAGCTAGCCCCCAAACTCTGGATCGGTCCCTCCTACACATTCTCAAGCAGTTCCGTCAAGCATGACGGACCTAACCTCTACTACCACGTTATCATGCTTAACGGACGCTATCAGTACTACAGCAACTCGATCGTGAAACTTTACGCACACCTCGGACTCGGTGCCGACATCACCCACATCGCCATCGACGGCTATAAGGAAAACAAAGGTTACTTCGCCTACCAGATCTCACCCTTAGGAGCACAGGTCGATCTCAACCGCTCTGTAGCTATGTTCGGCGAACTCGGATTCGGCGCACAGGGTCTCGTGCAGGTTGGCGTGCGTATCGGTCTTTAATAAAGGAAGCCATGTCCGACCGGCTCACTTACGAAGAGAAAAAGGAACTCCCCGCCGATGTGTTCGGGCTTCCCGAACGCAGGGAGTATCCGATGCCCGATGCCGCGCATGTGCGTGCAGCCGAGGCTTACTTCCGCTACTGCCCCGAAGATCTGAAACCGAAACTCGCAAGAGCGATTCTGCAAAGGGCACAGCAGTTCGGCGTCGACGTTGAGAGCCCCACGGTGCTCGAATACGCCAAACAATGAAAATCCAACCTCCGACATGATCACCTACGACAAAGATCTTCTGAAAATATATGCCGACAGCTTCCGCGACAACTGGGAGCTGCCGGCTCTTACCGACTATACATCAGGCGAGACACTTACCTACGGTGATCTCGCGCGCCGCATAGCCCGCACACACATTTTCTTCCGCGAGTGCGGGCTGCAGAAGGGCGACACCGTCGCGCTGCTTGGCAAGAACACCATATCATGGGTGGTGTGCTACATGGCTACCATCACCTACGGAGCAGCTATAGTGCCGATACTTCAGGAGTTCAACGTGCAGGATGCCATGCACATCATCAACCACAGCGATTCGGAGCTGCTTTTCGTCGCCGATTCCATCTGGGAGAACATCGAGTTCGAGAAACTCCACAAGGTAAAGGTGGCGATGAGCCTCGACACTGCCGATGTGCTCGCCGAGCATCCCGACAATTCCGGACGCGCCCGCCGTGCCATAATCAACGTGCCGCGCCTGTTCAAGAAAGAGTATCCTGCAGGATTCGATGCCGTGCATGTCAAATATCCCGCCATGCCCCACACCGCCCTCGCGGAGATCAACTACACCTCCGGCACCACCGGATTCTCCAAAGGGGTCATGCTCACCCACGGCAACCTTGTTGGCAATGTGGAGTTCGGAGCGCTCTCCAGACTGCACTACCGCGGCTCACGTTGCCTATCGTTCCTGCCGCTCGCTCATGCCTACGGCTGCGCGTTCGACATGCTCGTGCCCCTTGCCGTAGGCACCCATGTGACACTCTTCGGCAAACTCCCCTCGCCTAAAGCATTGCTCAAAGGACTCGCTGAAGTGCGCCCAAACCTTATATTATGTGTGCCCCTCATCCTCGAGAAGATCTACCGCAACCGCATCCTCCCGGAGATTCAGAAACCGGCTGTAAAACGCATGATGGCGATTCCCGGACTACGCTCCGTGATCGGCACAAAGATCAAAAACTCACTCGTCAAGGCATTCGGCGGTGATTTCGAAGAGATCATCACCGGAGGCGCACCGCTCAACCGCGAGGTCGAGGAGTTCTTCCGCCGCATCCGTTTCCCCTATACCGTAGGCTACGGTATGACCGAATGCGGACCGCTGATCAGCTACACCCCATGGCGCCAGTTCGTCATCGGCTCGGCAGGACGCATCCTGCCCAACATGAGCGTGAAGATTGAGAGCCCCGACCCGGTGAACGTCTCAGGCGAGATACTTGTCAAAGGGCAGAACGTCATGCGGGGCTACTACAAGAACCGCGAGGCAACGGACGCCGTGATCGACAGCGACGGATGGCTACATACCGGCGACATGGGCACAGCCACGCCCGACGGCACCATATTCATCCGCGGACGCAACAAGACCATGATACTCGGCGCCAGCGGACAGAACATCTACCCCGAGGAGATCGAGGCGAAGCTCAACAACCTCCCCTTCGTAGCTGAAAGCCTGGTTGTGGAGCGCGGCAAGAAACTTGTGGCACTCGTCTATCCCGACTATGAGGCTATGGATCGTAGCCGTGTCACCACCGCCATGCTACCGGAGATCATGAAGAAAGTCACCGAAGAGCTCAACCGCCTTGTGGCGCCCTACGAACGCGTGGATCACATACAGCTCATCGCCAACGAATTCGAGAAAACCCCCAAGCGCTCCATCAAGCGCTACCTCTACAACGCCTGACCCCCACTCCCCGCACTTGATCGATCCCCAAAAAGTCAACATGCAAACCAAACCGGATGGGAGGATGTTGTCAGAATGGCTCAGATGGTAGGAGCTGAGACTGAGGCTGATGGGAGCGTACAGTAGTACGTGACCAAAGCCGAATGTCGAAAGCGACGACCCAGATGAGCCGTTATGACACATCCTCACCCGAGTGTCGATAGCAACGACCCGGATGCCCCATTATCACACGCCCTCCCTAAAAATTGAGAATAATTTGAACCATAAAACCCCTCAAGCGTTTTACTATCAGAGAAGGCATTTTACTGGCGTTATTAAAAAGCCAAGGCCCAGATTTTGGTACCCGGAGTCTAACACAAGGGTTAACCGTTACAGCCGATAACCTTCTCAAGCCCATTTCCCCCACCCGGACGTGGGCTTCTCTTTTATGCCTGTTTGACAACCCTTAAGCTATGCACGGCGGCTTTGCGCGCAGCGCTAAGCAACGCTGAGTACGGGGCGGAGACATATTTCACCCCCAGGATGAAATTGTCTCCGTAGTGATGGAGGACATGGCTGCTGCAACCTTTTATTCCACATAGGCGTAGAGGTGAAGCACTACCGGACGGTCAATCCCCGAGTAGCGGAGCTCAATAGGGATGTGTGTGGCTCCCGACGCTTCTGCCGGACGGTATCTTACCCGGATCTCATTTGCCGCGCCGGGCTGCAGATCGGCAGCAGCCACATCGACGCAATCGCACGATGCGATCGCCCGATCAAGAGGTATCACAGTATCGGTATGGTTCGTGACAAGAAACAGAAGATCGTAGTCCGTACCGGGAGCTATCACCCAAAGATCTTTCACCGTCAGACCTGCCGATATAGCCTCATCGCTCTTATTGTCGCTGCCGCGACCTGCTATCTGATTCATATAGAACTGCTCAATCTGTGGTTCGAGCACAGGATTACCGAGTCCTACTATGCGGCGGTCGGCATCAAGCAGCACCGTATGGAAGAAACTATTGTCAGGAAGATCATTCATCGCCGTAAACCGTCCGAGCGTATCAAGAATTATCGGATAATCATAATTCGCATTCTCAAGGAAAGAGGCGACTTTATCAAGCGTGTCCGGACGGATTACAAGCACAAGGTTTGCCGTTGCACGCGTCAGAGTGTCAAGCCGCTGTGCGAGAGCCTTCCAGAATGGCAGTTTCAGGTGACACGCCGTGCAGTCATCACTGCTGATATAGCTCACGATCAGATAGTCGCCACCAAGAGTCGTGAGTCCGTAGCCACGGTCAAAAAGGTGACATGCCGAGTCATCCGGCAGATGCATCTCCCTGCCCATCTGCCCGGCAAGAAACTCCCGGAGTTGCGCATTTCCCCTGTCGCGGGTGCATGACACTGCACCCGTCATCATTAAGGCTACAAGCATAAGAGCGAAGACGCGTACATTGCATCGTCGCTCTTTCAATTCATTTTTCTTCATGATTATCTTCCGCTCCGTCAGACACGAAACGCACCGTGATGCATTTACCGACGAACTCCGGCACCGGACGTCCGCGCTGCTTGGTGCATGTAGAGCAATCCACATACACCGGTCCCTGCGCACGCTGCCAGAATTTGAGTTTATCGATCGATGTCGCCGCGCTGTAGCATATTATCGTATCAACGACCATAAAACCACCGTCAACAACCCTTACATTTCCAAGTGCCGCCGCATTCTCCTCTATAAGTCGGTGCAGAGAGTCCTCCTCTTCCGATACGTTCTTACTGCTGAAAGACATTGCCATCATCGCAGCTATCAAAACTGCCGGTATAATTATTCGTCTCATATCTAATTCGTTATTTAAGCTCGTCAGGCAGCGGGATGGTGGTCAGCACTACCATGTCGAGTTCCGCATTATAGTTAGTTGTGACGATGCGTCCACGGTCACTGTCGATAAAGAACCATAACGCCTTGCCTATGGCATAGGAGCCAAGCAATTCGCCATCGCCCGACAACACGATCAGACGGTTATCCTTACCCTCCGGCTCCTCCATAAGCGCCACAATCCTGTCGCCATGGAACGTTATAGCCGAAAAGCCATAATTGCGCTCCTTTATCGAAATGAACCGGGGATCCGTCTCCTCACCGAAGAACAGCTTTTTCTTCAGTTGCAACGAGCTGTCGAAGATGCATATGCACGGCATCGAGTAAAATGCCTCGGCATACATCTTGCCGTCGGCACTGAATGCGAGCCCGCGCTGCGAAACGTAGAATGCCGTAGCCGGATCATATTCGAACCCATCGTCGGCATATTTTATCTTTTTCGACCGCGTATTATAAAGGAAGAAACCGGCGGCTTGGTTTATCACGAGGTTCACACCGGCATAGAGGCTATCGTTCACCATGTATGCCGACGACGGATCCAATCCTAACGAGATCGGGAACACCACTTTCGTACTGATTCCTGCGAAAGGATGAATCTGCATCTCGGCGAGACGGAGCTTTGACGACTCCATGACGAGGATCGACGGATTAGCAGGATCACCATAACTCTGCCCGAAATACATTCCTGTGATCAGCTCATCGGGTCCCTGACCGCGTCCTACGATGGTGTCTACAAGTTTGAAATCCTTGTCGTAGACTGAGAACATGAATTTTGCGCGCCTCGTCTTGGCTACATAGTAATCACCCGCCGGCTCAACCATCTCGGTCAGGTATTCGCCGAGTTCAGGCACTATGGTATCGCCCACGAGTGTCTTATCCCCGCAGTAGTCGGAGATTGTCTCAACAACATTTCCGCCGCCCGTACAGCCGCAAGCCAACAGTCCTGCCGCTACCGCGACACAACCCAACATGGCGCGGACATTAATACCTCCCATATTTAACACTGTTTTTCTGTTTAACTTTTTTTTGCAAATATACGTTTAAAATCGCCGCCATGCAACAAAATCCCAACACTGATCCATCATTTAACATCCGATTGTGAAAATTGCAAAAATAAGTTAAATGGGGGGGGTAATTGTTAATAAGCATATTACGCTTGTTGTAAAATGTTGCGAAAACAAAATAAAATCCTTAATTTTGCCGCTTCAGTGAGAAAAAATGTGAATTAGCGGTACACGCCAATCCACCGTTTTCATCACCTGACAACACATAGTAATGACTCAGGAACACAGTACTGCCGACTCAGCTACGCACTGCCACAGCCTGAAGAGTATTAACCCGAGACCAGCCTGCAGCCCCGTCTGTTATAGCCGTGGCATGGGGCATCTCCCGAATGGGATGACGGTCTCCCTGAAATGAACCGATTACACATCATAATTATTTTTTAGTATGAAAAAGCTGTTTTTACTATTAATGACCGTAGTCATGTGTGCGGTCGCGTCGGCACAGACGCGCACCGTCACGGGCGAAGTCCTCTATGCCGGCGACGATGAGCCACTTGTGGGCGCATCCGTCCTGCCCATAGGGGGAGGCACTGGTGTCGCCACCGACATCGACGGCAAGTTTTCACTCAAAGTCGACAACAAGGTGAAACGCCTCCGTGTGACGTACGTAGGTATGGTCACACAGGAAGTTGAGATAACATCTGATCATCTCGTGATCAAGCTCAACAACGCCGACAACAAGCTCAACGAGGTCATGGTCGTGGCTTACGGTACTGCTACCAAGGAAGCCTTCACAGGATCCGCTGCCGTGGTCGACGCATCACAGATCGAGAAGTCACAGGTGAGCAACGCCCTCAACGCACTTACAGGTAAGGTTGCAGGTGTGCAGATCACCAACTCGTCCGGTCAGCCCGGTCAGACAACCCCGACCATCCGCATCCGCGGTATCTCATCGCTCAACGCAGGCAACGCACCGCTCGTGATTGTCGACGGTGCTCCCTTCCCCGGCGATATCAACACCATCAACCCCAACGACATCAAGAGCATGACACTCCTCAAGGATGCCGCCTCCAACGCCCTCTACGGCGCACGCGGTGCCAACGGTGTCATCCTCATCACCACCAAGAAAGGTCAGCTCGGCGAGGGCGCTACAGTGACACTCGACGCCAAATGGGGTCAGAACTCACGCGCGCAGCAGGACTACAACCTCATCAAGGATCCCCGCCAGTACTACGAGGTTTACTACAAGGGTCTCTACAACTACGCCATAGCCAACAACCTCTCACCCGAGAGCGCATACACCTGGGCTAACCAGAACCTCACCGCAGGCAACTCCTATGGACTCGCCTACCAGACGTTCACCACTCCCGAAGGACAGTACCTCATCGGTACAAACGGCAAGTTCAACCCCAGCGCCACACCCGGCTATCTCGCCACTTACCGCGGACAGGAGTTCTACCTCCAGCCCGACGACTGGTATGACGCTGCTTACAAGCACAGCCTCCGCCAGGAGTACAACCTCAGCGTAAGCAACGGCACAGAGCAGACACAGTTCTACCTCTCCGCAGGTTACCTCAAGAACGAGGGTATCACCCCCGCATCCGACTACGAGCGCTTCACCGGCCGTGTCTCAGCCGACACACAGGCTAAATCATGGCTCAAGGTTGGCGCAAACATGTCGTACACACACTACAACGCCCTCTCGATGAGCGAGGACGGAACAAGCAACTCGTCAGCCAACGTATTCGCTGCCGCTACACAGATCGCTCCCATCTACCCGCTCTACATGCGCAACCCCGACGGATCGATCATGGTCGATGACAACGGCATCACCCGCTACGACTACGGCGACGGCGCCAACGCCGGTCTCCAGCGTCCGGTATACGGCAAATCAAACGCGCTCAGCGACGCTATCCTGAACGCCAACAAGTACAACGGTAACGCGTTCAACGCCACTGGCTACGCTGAGATCCGTTTCCTCAAGGACTTCAAGTTCACCACCAAGAATACCGTCAACTACGACGGCGCACGCTACACAACCGTCACAAACCCCTACTACGGTTCGTACGCATCCTCCAACGGTATCGTATACAAGAGCACCCTTGAGAATCTCACATACACCCTCCAGCAGCTCCTCGACTGGAACCGCACATTCGGCGATCACGAAGTGAGCGTTCTTGCCGGTCACGAGTACTACAAGGATGTTGAGACATCGCTCTCCGCCAACCGCAGCAACATGTTCGACCCAAGCAACGACGAGCTCGCCGACGCTGTGACTGCAGGTGAGTCAAGCTCATACCGCACTGTTTACAACAACGAGGGCTGGCTCTTCCGCGGACAGTACAACTATCAGCAGAAATACTTCGCATCGGCATCATTCCGCCGCGACGCATCATCACGCTTCCACCCCGACCACCGCTGGGGTAATTTCTGGAGCGCCGGCGGCGCATGGATCATCTCGAAGGAGAGCTGGTTCAACGCTCCGTGGATCGACATGCTCAAGATCAAGGCTTCGTATGGTGAACAGGGTAATGACAACATCAGCAACTTCCTCTACACCAACACCTTCAACATCGTAAACGCCGCAGGCAACGTAGCCGCAACACCCGCAACCATGGGTAATCCCAACATATCTTGGGAGAAGAATGGCAACTTCAACGCCGGCGTTGAGTTCGACCTCTTCAACTCACGCCTCAGCGGTAGCGTAGAGGGATTCTGGCGCAAGACGTCCGACATGCTCTCATGGTTCCCCCTTCCCCCGTCGTTCGGCTACACCGGTTACTGGGATAACATCGGCAACATGGAGAATGGCGGTGTGGAGATCGACCTTCAGGGCACACTCATCCAGACACGTAACATAACCTGGACCGTAAACGCCAACCTCACATGGTACAAGAACAAACTCTCCTACCTCCCCGAAGAGCGTAAGACTATGACAGTCGACGGCGTACAGGGTTACTCATCCGGCTCATACTTCTACGGCGAAGGCGAACCGCTCTACACTTACCATCTCTACCGCTACGCAGGTGTCGACCAGCAGACCGGCGAAGGTCTCTACTATCACCGCGTAATGGAGAACGGCGAGCCCACAGGCGAGCTCGAGGCTGTCACCTACCAGAACCTCACCGCCAACGACTACTTCCTCTGCGGATCTGCACTTCCCAAGGCTTACGGTGGTTTCGGCACAACCCTCACCGCCTACGGCTTCGACCTCTCGCTCGACTTCAACTACTCGCTCGGCGGACAGGTATATGACGGCAACTACGCTCTCTACATGGGCACCCCCACAACTACCGGCGGTCGCGGTCAGGCTATCCACGCCGACATCCTCAACGCATGGACTCCCGAGAATCCCTCGGCTACCATCCCCCGCTGGCAGTTCAACGACCAGTACAGCGCCGCTTCATCCGACCGCTTCCTGACATCGGCTAACTACCTCAGCCTCCAGAACATCAACTTCGGCTACACACTGCCGCAGAACCTCGTGCGCCGCATGCACCTCACCAAGCTCCGCGTATATCTCTCATGTGATAACGTATGGCTCTGGTCGAAGCGTCAGGGTATCGATCCCCGCCAGTCTATCAGCGGCTCGATCAACAACACCTACTACGCTCCCATCCGCACAATCTCCGGAGGTCTTACTGTTAACTTCTAATTTTCGCCACACACAATGAGAACAATATACAAATCGTTAGCAGCAGCGCTGGTGCTCGTCCCCACGCTCACAGGCTGTGTCGACGAGACATTCCCAACCACCGGCGCCACCGAGGAACAGCTCGGAGCATCGGCTAAGGCAGCCGAGGCTCTGCTCTGGGCTATGCCGGCGTTCAACAACAAGTTCGACGTACTCGGCGCCGGATCAGCCAACGCCAGCGACTATGACTACGGCTACCCCTCGATCATGCACATCCGCGATGTCATGACAGCCGACATGCCTATCGTAGCCAGCGGTTACGACCACTACACATACTGGGAGAACAACACTTATCAGGGTGAAGGCTACATTTTCCCGCAGTTTGTCTGGAACTACTACACCCAGCGCGCGCTGACGGCAAACAACTGCATAGGTGCCATCAATCCGGAAGGCGCATCCGCACAGATGCTCTCATATCTCGGTATGGGCTATGCCTTCCGTGCACAGACATATCTTGAGATGGCTCAGATGTATGAGTTCCTTCCCAACAACGCTGTATCGTCGGTCAATCTCGACGGAAACAACGTTGAGGGACTGACTGTGCCGATCGTCACCGACAAGACCACAGAGGAGGAGGCACGCAAAAATCCGCGCGCCACACACCAGCAGATGTTCGAATTCATCATGGCTGACCTCGACGCTGCCGAGCAGTATCTCGCCGGAGCATCACGCGCCGACAAGACTCTCCCTAACACAGCCGTAGTCTACGGTCTGAAGGCACGCGCCTACATGTGGAACCTCGACTACGCAAAGGCTGCCGAATATGCTTCGAAAGCCATAGCCACCGGTCAGTTCACACCCACCACCCGCGAACAGTGGCTCTCGACAACCACAGGCTTCAACGACCTCAACACATCATCATGGATGTGGGGTATCAAGACCATGAAGGAGGACGACGTGGTGCAGACCGGTATTCTCAACTTCACATCATGGACCAGCAACGAAGCACAGTACGGCTACGCCGCTGCAGGACCGAACACCCTCATCGACGCCGCTCTCTACAACAGCATGAGCGACCGCGACTTCCGCAAACTCTCGTTCAAGGCTCCCCAGGGTTCTACACTCTCAGGACAGGAACCAGTGATCGATGAAGCCTGGGCAGCAGAGCTTCCCGAATACGCTTCGTTCAAGTTCCGTCCCGGCGAAGGCAACACCGCCGACTACAACGTAGGTTCTGCAGTCGGTATCCCCCTGATGCGAATCGAGGAGATGTACTTCATCCAGGCTGAGGCTACAGCACAGACTTCGCCGGCTGAAGGCAAGAAGCTTCTCGAGGACTTCATGAAAACATACCGCTATTCAACTTATGTATGCCGCGCATCATCTAAGGAAGATATCATCGACGAGATCTTCCAGCAGAAGCGCGCCGAGTTCTGGGGCGAAGGCATCATGTTCTTCGACTACAAGCGTCTCAACAAATCCGTGATCCGCTCATACGACGGCTCAAACTTCAACGTTTCGTTCGCCTACAACACTGACGGACGTCCTGCTTGGATGAACTTCGTGATCGTACGCTCCGAAGGCAACAACAACGAGGCGGTGATGGGATGGAACAACCCAGACCCATCAGGAGCATACACAGCTATACCTTTCTAACAGTTAATCCCATCTTAAAATGAAATATATCAAACTGACGGCATTCGTCTCACTGGCATTCGCTATGATGGGACTTGCTGCGTGCACCGATAAAGTGGACTACGATCCCATCGAAGCACCCACAGGACAGGAAGTGTACTTCCCGCAGAATGGACAGACAGAGTATGCCCTGCAGCCCGACCAGACATCGGTCGACGTTGAGATTCTCCGCCAGAATGCGGCAGGAGCACTCAATGTAGGACTCACTTACACTGCAACCGCCGACGGAGAGGCTACCGATATCTTCAGTGTTCCCGCATCCGTAAGCTTCCCTGACGGAGCGAAATCGGCAGTCGTGACTATTAACTTCGACTTCTCCGACATCACTCCCGAGACCGAGTACTCCGTAACTCTCCACATCGAGGGCGAGGATCGCTCACCTTACGGTCCTGCCGAGCAGACCGTGTCATTCACCTACGCTCCCTGGGAGGAGTGGCAGCTGATGGATGGCGATGGTGTTTACTCACCTGCATTCTTCAATTTCGGTGCCGCCGACGTTGAGGTTCCCATCTACACCCGCAAGTCGCTCCTCAACCCCGCGCAGGTGCAGTATATGATCCCCGGACTCTATGACGAAGATCTGATCATCAATTATAACTCCGACACCCGGGATGTAACCGTGCCACGTTTCAGCACTGGTGTTGAGGATGCCGACGAGATGATATACGGAATGGACTCCTACACAGTATGGTCAACACTCTTCCACTCATCAAATTTCCCACCGGAAAACTATCCCTCGACATACGATCCCGAACGCGGTCTCTTCACACTGAGCATCACATACTACACTCCCGAAGCTGGTCCCTGGGGTCCCGTCACCGAGTTCGTGCAACTCCCCGGCTTTGCCGACCTTAACGTATATTTCGCCACCTCCGGTACATTCATCGACGAGAACAGCGTGGAATACACAATGGTCAACATTACCAAGAGCAACGACGTCAACTCATTCGCCTACACCTTCAAATATGGTGATCTCACCGACGAGGAGGTTGAGACAATTGTCGAGGAGATGAAAGCCAACGAGAACCCGGAACTTCAGTACGCCTCAGGCACATTCAAGTTCCCCGTCACCGAGGATGGCTACTACACCCTCGTCACCGTGGGCTACGACGCTTCCAACACCCCCGTATGCGATAACGTATTCCGTTTCCGCGTCGAGATCTCACAGAAAGACTGGAACGCCGGCTGGACATCGCTCGGACAGGTTCGTTACACCGACGCTTTCTTCTATTATTACTATGGTCTGACAACCTGGATGGTAGAGATTCAGGAGTCTAACGAGACTCCCGGTCTGTTCCGCCTCGTGAAGCCCTATGCTTCGGCACCATTCGCCGATGAGTTCGACGTTGCAAGCGGTCACTACTACCTCCAGATCGACGCTACCGATCCCGATGCAGTATACATCGACACTCAGATGCTCTCGATCGGCTACTACGTGGGTTGCTTCGACACCGGCACATACGCCGACGGCAAGATCACATTCCCCGCAGGATCACTTGCCTACTACGATAATGGCTGGTATGCCGATTGTGAGGAAGCTGCTACAATCGTAAACTTCAACGCCCCCACAACAGGCGATGAAGATCTGGAACCCTCGGTTCAGAACGCAACACGCAGAGCTCACAAGCTCGTAAGCACCAAGGCTCCTGCCAAGCGCAACGCACGCATGACCAGCGACGAGATCCGCCGCTACACCCGCGTGAAGTAATCCGGTTAACACCGATATCCATAAATAGCTAAGGCGGTGCGTCGATCTGTGACGCACCGCCTTATTTTATTATTTTATTACGCTAAAAAACAGCGGCTGTCTAACAAGTTTCGGCAGCCTCTTTTTGATCTAAAGAAAGTCGGCTTTCTTCGGATGGTTAAAAAACAAACACTTCTACGTGTTCTTGCAAGACCCATCTCACGATAAACTCATACAAAAAAACGATCAGCATATCGGGAAATTCCTGAATAGCTGATCGTTTTTCTCACGTATGTATCCGTGCTATGTCATCTGTTGGATGAGAGCACTATTTTATCTATAAGCGTCCCTTGGGTGTCGCGTATTTCCATTTGCAGCTCATTCCCTTTGGTCTTGCCACCGACAACCGTATCCTTTGAGTTTATCACTACGGGGAATTTCACAATCGAATCCGGCTTGCAGTATATGTAGCGATGCAGGTGGCCGCTTATCATTGCGTCGATTCCGGCATCGTTGAGTATCGGCACGAACTTCTCAAGCACCTCCTGCGGTTCGTGCCATAGTTCACCTATAGGCTGAGGCGGCATGTGGGCTATCACAATTCTGAAACGCGCACTCTTGAACTCTTCTGATCTCACTGCTTCTTTCAGCCATTCAGCCTGTTCGGTGCGGTAATTGTCGTAATCGGTGATTCCTGAATACTCTATGTCGCTGTCTGGCTTGTCCTCTCCTGTGTCAAGTACTATAAAGCATACCGGACCTTGGCGGACCATGAAGTATAGATGTGGCTCTTTGGGCGAGAAGTAACGATGGAAAGATGTGGCGAAGATGCCTCTCGTTTCGTGGTTGCCTCGAGCGTAGTACATCGGGATTTCCTTCGCGAACATATCTATTGATATATCCATAAAACCTGAGAACAGTTCGTCTTCATTCCTCAGCTGCGACAGCATGTCACCGTTGAATATGACCATGTCCTTTTGCTTGTAGTCTGCGGCTTTCATCAGGGCAGGTATATCGTCAGTGCGTCCATGTATATCGTTGATTACAGCGAACGATGTTTCAGGCTTTGCTGCATCGTTTGTGCGGAAGCGAGGCGGATTCTTTGAGTATACGTCCAATGCAGCAGTCTTTCCGTAGGTCACTTCCACGCCTCTATGGTCAAGCACCTCGGTGGAGTAGACCCTGTAGCGGTAACTCGTGCCCGGCTTCAGCCCGGACACTTTCACCACATGCAGCATAGATGTGTTCTTCACCCCGTTTGTGGTGTCGAAATACTTGCGACGCTCCTTGTTGTAGTAATTCGAGCCGTCGTCAGGAGCCAGTTCCACCCATCCTATGGATGGCGTGTTCGCCATCCATACGAATGTGGCTTCCGTATCCTTTACATTCTGCAGATATGGTCCGTGTGTAATGGCAATCCTGTCGGCAGCGCGACCTGCCAGGGCTATTCCTATGCAGGCTATTACGGTAATTAGAAGTCTGATTCTTTTATCAATCATATCCCTCGGTTTGCGTTAGGTTGGGATTCGTGCTGAGCTGGTCCTGCGGTATTGGCAGATAGCGTTGGAACGGGCTGAACGAGCGGTCCTCAAGCCTGCGCAGTTTTTTGTTGTCTTCTGTCGGAGCCTCGATCACAGCGCGCATGTCAGGATCCGGATTCGTGGCATCGACCGTGCCTACCATTCTGTATAGAGGGCCGTTGAGCAGAGTTTCGGCAAGCATTTTACCATTCTCATCCTTCCACCTCACGAGGTCGGCACGGCGCAGACCCTCGCCCGCCAATTCGATGCAGCGTTCGCGGCGCACAAGTTCACGTAGCTTCTGTTGGGATGCGTAGCGTATACGGTCAACTGCGATGTGTCCTCCGCGTGCACGAAGTTCATCGAGAATTGAGAAAACCTCTTCGGTGTCGATACCTTTCTCAACGTTGATTTCGGCAATTGTCAGCAATACTTCAGCATAGCGGAATAGTATAGGACACAGTTCGTCGTCCGACAGCGATGCAGAATATTGGGAAATTGGCGCGGTGTACTTTGCCCATATCATGCCGGTATGGGTTGCATTATTGGCGGCATCCATGTAGTCGGGATTGTTTTTCCCGTCAATAGTCTTGTCAAGGGTGTTGTATACGCGCGTCTCGCCGTTTGAGCCTGTCCAATCCAATCCTGGATATACGATTGTACCTCTCAGGCGCGGGTCGCGATGTGCGAAAGGATGGCTTGGGTCGTAGCCCGAACCCTCTTCGTCAGGCATGAGCCCATTATCCATTTCAAACATATCCACCATGTTTTGAGTTGGCACCATCGATGCCCATCCACCGTCCTGATTGCTGAATAGTCGTATGGTGTTCTCAAACGGAGCGGTGGTAGGGATATGCTGCATTGAGCATATGATTTCTCTTGAATCTCTTCCCTTGAGGCTGAAAAGCTCTTGGTAGCTCAATGATTTCTCAATCTCATATTGTCCGAGATCCTGTATCGCGCGTGCGGCTGAGAGTGCGCGGTCAAGATCGTCCCAATAAAGGGCGGATCGCATTTTGATAGCGAGGGCTGTGCCCTTGGCAATGCGTCCGCGCGCTTCAGGCGCATCGTTGAGTTCGTCCACGGCTTTGTCAAGTTCGTCGTACACGAATTGCTTAACGGCTTCTTCTGTATCGCGCGGCAGTTTTGCATCTTCGGCGAGCTGTGGAAGGTCGGTGATCAAAGGAACCCCGCCATACCAGAAGTTCATCTGGAAATAGCGCCATGCGCGTATTGTGCGCACTTGACCGATGAGGTCGTCTTTCCTTTTCGGGTCAGAGAATGGCACCTCGTCGATATTGGCAAGGAATGTATTACAGCGGCGTATTATGCTGTAATCATAATACTTCACTGTGCTTGAACGAGTGGCCGAGCCATTTCCTACGTATTTGTAACTACTTGAGCCTGTATAACTGTAAGCTATATCCGACATGCAGTCGGCGAAAAACACATCTGATGAGCCTGTGGCTGGGTTGTTCCAGCTTCTGTAGCACGCCACGACGGCTTTTTCCGCATCGTCCTCGGTCTTCCAGAATGTGGCGGGTGATAGAGAGTCCTTCGGAGCCGTGTCGAAAAAATCATCGCAGGAGGTTAGTGTACCGACTAAGAAGAGCAGCGATAATATATATTGTGAAAGTCTCATGTTTGCAAATTGTTAGAAGGTTAAGTTTATACCGAATGAGTTAGTCGAGACCTGTGGATAATGAGATCCGCGGCCTGATGGCGATTCCGGATCTATATTCACCGGCAGATTGTCAAACTTGAAGAGATTTTCTCCTGAATAGTAAATGCGAGCACGTGATATGCCAAGGCGTGACATCCAATTGGCGGGCAATGTGTAGCCAATCTGGATATTCTTGATGCGGAGGTAGTTGGTATTGAAAATCCAGAATGACGAAGGTGTGTCTGGGTAGCTTGCCGTATATTCCGACTCTATTATGCGCGGGAATTTGCCTCCCGGATTCTCAGGCGACCAGGCATCGAACCATGCTGTGGACGGGTGGGTAGCATCGCCGCCGAACGTACCGATAACTTCCTGATTGAAGTATCTGGCAACACCGCATGCACCCTGCATCAACACAGATGCATCGATATTTTTCCAAGAGGCTCCTATATTGAGACCGAACGTGAATTTCGGTTGTTCAGAGCTTATTACGTCGCGGTCCTTCGAGGTCAGTTTGCCATCGCCGTCTACATCTTTATAGCGTATGTCTCCGGGCTTGAATGCCTTCGCCTTGCCAAAGGGATTGCCGTATTTTTCTGTATAAGCGTCAGCCTCTTCCTGGCTTTGGAATAGTCCGTCAGCAATGTAGCCGTAGAATGCGTTGTATGGATTGCCAACACGGTTGATGATGTAGCTGTTGATCATTTCATCCACACCGCCGAGATTGAGGATTTCATTTCGGTTGATCGCCATGTTGCCATTTGCGTGGAATATCCAGTCGCCCCATGTCCTATTGTAGCCGAGAGTTATTTCTATGCCACTGTTGCGCATTGCACCGACGTTGTCCTTGTATGCGCTCAGTCCGAAACTTCCCGGCACGGGCACATCCATGATGATGCCTGTGGTCTTGCGGCTGTAGTATTCGAAACTGAATTGGAGGGAATTGAGGATGCTCATGTCGAATCCTAAGCCCCATGTGGTAGATTTTTCCCATGAGATGGTCTCAAGTTTCTGCTTAGACTGCGCTATGCCTGATTCGAGAGTGCCTCCGAATGGATAGTTGAGACCGATATCATAAGTGACAAGCCAGGGATAATAATCAGTGAGTGCGTCCTGGTTGCCAAGCTGACCCCAGGAACCGCGTACTTTGAGCGACTGCAGCCAACTGCGGCAGTCCTCCATGAACGCTTCTTCCGAGATGCGCCATCCGGCTGAAAGCGACGGGTAGTACCCCCACCGGTTCTTTGGGCTGAAACGAGATGAACCGTCTGCGCGGAAATTTGCCTCAAAGAGATACTTTCCGGCATAGTCGTAATTGATGCGACCGAAGTATGACATCAGCGAGAGCTCGCGGGTGTAGCCGCTGTTGGTCTGTGTCGATGATGTGCCGGCATCAATGTCGGTGAGGTCGTTGTTAGGGAAGCCCTGGCGCGAAGCCTGTAGTTCCTCGTAGTTGTATTTCTCAATCTTGTAGCCGAGGAGTGCTTTGACACTGTGTTTCCCGAATCTTTTGTCGTAGTTGAGGAGCAGATCGAGAGATGGACGGTTCCAAAGGTAATGGCGCTTGCTGAGAGAGTTGGGCCCGTGGTATTTGCTTTCGTTGTATTGTATATCCTTTAAAAAATCAGTGGTGATCTGGACGTTTGATACATAAGCTCCTTGAGCGGTGAACTTAAGCCCGTCGATAATTTGGTAGTCTACAGAGAATATGCCTTGGAAATTCTGTGTCTTGCGGGTCAGCTTCTGATCGAGATCGAGCCATGCGATGGGGTTGCCGTCGCCGATTATTCCATATGAGCCATCCTCATTTTTGTAAGGGATCCATGGCGCAATAAGGTTTATCTGGCGTATTATCTGATCAGAGCCACCGCCTACGTATGAGTTTGTCGGGTCATCATAGCGGTTATTGATGTAGGCGAGGTTTGCATGCACTGTGAATTTGTCCGACAGTTTCATGTCCAGATTTGTGCGGACATTGAACTGCTCCCGGCTGCTGTGCTTCATGATACCCTCCTGCCCAAGGTAACCTATTGATGCCATGTACTGGGTGTTGTCGCTTCCGCCGGTGATGTTTACGTTATGCTGGTGCCTGAATCCGCTGCCTTGATAGCCAAGAGAGTTCCAGTCTGTGTCGGGGTGACCATATGGATCAGTACCGTCTCTGAACAGCTTGATATCCTCGTCAGTGAAGCGAGGACTTTTGCCGCTGGCTTCGACCGCCCTGTTATAGTAAGTGGCTGCATCGGCAGAATTCATTCTTTCAATGTGACCGGAAGCCTTTTGCCATCCGATAGAGCCTGAGTATGTCAGCACGGGGCGTCCCGATTTGCCCCTTTTTGTCGTAATAAGAATTACGCCGTTAGCTGCCTTGGATCCGTAGATTGCTGCTGATGCAGCATCCTTCAGCACAGAAATCGACTCTATGTCGCTAGGGTCGAGCTGGTTCATGGAGCCGCCCTCGATGCCATCGATCAATACGTAGGGGGCGGCGTTGTTAAGGGTTCCGGTGCCTCTTATGCGCATCGTGCTTGAGTCTTCACCGGGGCGTCCCTGGCTATTTGTGATGGTGAGACCCGGAACCAAACCCTGTATGCCGGCGGCTACTGAGGTGATGGGTCGATCGGCGAGTTCCGAACTTGATATCGATGCCACAGAACCTGTGAGGTTAACCTTTACCTGTGAACCATAGCCCACCACCACCACTTCGTCAAGCAGATGTTCGTCTTCCCTCATCTTTACGTTCAGTGTAGTGGAGTTTCCGTTGACGGTCTTGGTTGTTGTGACGTAGCCTATATATCTGATTTCAAGAATATCGTTCGGTGATACGGAAAGTGAATAATTTCCATCGAGGTCGGTTATGGCACCCTGGTCATTACTGTCCTTAACCCTAACGCTGGCTCCGATGATAGGCTCTCCGTTGATATCAGTCACTTTGCCGCTGACGGTTATCTTGTCCTTTGCCCCGGCGTCTTTGGCTCCTTTTTTTGTTATGACTATGGATTTGGACGAAACAATCACATATTCCATGTCTCTGCCTTTCAGGGCGATGTCAAGGATCGATGGCACTGTGGCATTTGCCTCATTGATAGTGATATCTTTCCGCCCGTCAAGTGTCACATCCTGATAAGCGAAGCGGTAAGGCGTCTGCTTCTCGATCACATCGAATACCTGCCTGAGAGAAGCGTTGTTCACGTCTATCGTTACGGTGTTCGTTTGCGCCTGCAATGGTGCAAAGGCACAGAAGAACATCAATAACGAGACAACCGCAAGAGTTCTTTTTAAAAATCTTTCCATACAATTAACTTTGAATAATGATAAGTTATTTGTAAGTAAAGACATTTAAAACAGTTCAACAGTACCTCATAAAAATTATGTTTTAAAACATAGTCGTTCGCAATACCTGAGGTGAAATGATACCTGAGGTGAAATGAAGCCATGGTGTGTCATTGCCTCACCAGCAATACGTTTTTATGGTCGATGCGAGCCTTGAGGTTGTATGACAATTCGATTATCTCTAACGCCTCGTTAAGATCGTGTGTTGACAGCGTGCCTGTGAAAGTGTTTTCAAGACACTCCTCATCGTTGATTTTTATGGATATGTTATAGTTGTCCTCGATATCGCGGATCACCTCGCTCAGTTTTGTGTTTCTGTAGATGAGCTCTCCCCGGGTCCAGCCGGATGCCATATCGATTGTGTTTGAGGTTATGACAGTTATGTTTCCTGTGTTTTGGTCAAGTATCGCCTTCTGGTTGGCATTCAGCACCACGCTGTCGCCTCTTTGAAGCGACACGAGAAGCACGCGCCCTTTTTCAAGCGAAAGTTCAGAAGTTTCGCCCTCGGTTCGGGCTAGCAGGTTGAAAGTTGTGCCCAGCACTTCGATTTTAAGATTGCGGCTGTTTATCACGAACGGAGCCTCCGGAGAGTGCCGCACATCAAAGTAGCCTTCGCCCGAGAAGTCGATATGCCGGGCATCTTTGTTATATTCCGCTACGCTGTAACATAATTCCGACATTGAATTGAGCGTTACCTTGCTGCCGTCAGGGAGGGTGATCCCCACGCGCTCGCCTTTTCCGGTGGATATGGTTATGCTATGGTCGTAGATTCTATTGTTTTCTTGATATAGATATAGGGTCGATGCTATCAGTATAGGCAGGAGGATCCCGGCGGCTATTCCGGCGTAGTATAGCAATAGATTTACGCGTTTCCGGTTGGCAATGTCAATGCGCCTCTTTATGCGCCTAATCTGCTTGGATTCAACATCTTTCCCATCGGTCTCGATCCATACGTCGAGCATCCGCCGCTCCAGTTCTCCATCGCCGGATGAGTTGATTTTTTCCCTGAGTTCAAGCAATTCTGCCGGGGTCAGTGAGTTTTCCCTGTATTTGCGCTCCAAGTCTTCCATAAACAAATAGCTCCCTCTTAATTTTTAAGACACACGTTTTAATCAGTTTCCTATCGGATATATATGGAGTTAATTTAAAAATAGGATTATGCCCCATATCAGTTTGTCGAGTTCCGTTCTCAGTTTTTTCAAACCTAATGACAGTTGGTTCTTTATGGTCTGTTCGCTTAGCGACAAGTGCTCGGCGATTTCCTTAATGCTTAGCTGTTGAATACGGGAGAGCATGATGGCTTTCCGCTGGGTCGGGGGCAGTGTGCGGAGCACTTTGTGGAATGATTTTAGGAAGTCGGAATAATCAACGCGGTTCCGGGTATCTTCTGTCGTGAGTTTGTCGACATAATTGAGATAGTCCTCGTAAGAGGGTTGATTGACTCTTATGCGATAGGCATTGATCAGCATATTCTTTGCCATTATGAATAATAGTGAGCGTAAGGTGTCTTCTTGCCTTACCCTCTCTCTTTGGCGCCAAAGCCTCACAAACACGTCCTGAACGATTTCTTCGGCGTCTTCTACTCTTTTGGTGTATTGCAGGCTGTAGCTGAACAGAGACTTGGCGTACCGGTTGTATATGAGGGTGAATGCCTTATAGTCGCCAAGTTTGAATCTTTCTATCAATCGCTGCTCTTCGATATCGTTATGTCGCTTCACGATTTGCCTTTTATACTCCGGCGGCTGTGAGCATAAGCCCCACACGCTCCTGCAAGCCGTAAAGGAGATTCATAACATGCACCGCTCCGGCAGCGCCCCCCTTGAGGGTGTCGTCGACAACGGTGGAGATTACAAGCTGATCGCCCGATTTCTCGATATGGATCATGCACTTGTTTGTGCCACGCACCTCATCCAGACCCGGGAACGATTCCGACAGGAATGTGAATCCATGATCCTCATAGAAGGTGTCGTATATATCCTTTATCTCATCCTCCGCTATGGGGGTATTGAAATATATGGTTGCCGAAATTCCACGGTTCCAGCCGCCGGCAGTGGCAGTCAGGCGTATCGGGGCATTGAAGCTCTGCTGAAGCGTGCGCAGCGCTGCGGCAGTTTCCTCTATCTCCTCATGCTCGAGCAGTACGGTAGCCTCACCCTCGGCATCCTCGCCATGCGGAGTGACGCAGCTGACATGAATCTCCGAGTTCAGCAGTAGATTCTTAGCCATAGGGAGCAGCGAGAGCAGCATGACCGAGGCGAGAGAGCCGGGAATCGCGGCACGCATGGCACCGCGCACGAGCGGCTTACGGTTCAGCTCCGGAAGCGCATAGACCCATACCGGGGCATTCTCGGGAGTGGATTCCGAGGGATTTATGCGGAAATCGGGCGACAGATCAATTATCTTGACCCCCTCGGGTATGACATGTGATGCAAGATAACGCTCTGAGTCGCCATCGATGTTGTTGCACAGGAACAGCAGGTCGATATCCTCGAGGTTGCCACGGCCGCAGAACTGCATGTATGTCTCTCCGGCAAGCCCCTTATGTCGCTGGAAGAGCAGCGCACCCTCCTCAGAGGGTGAT
The DNA here is from genome assembly GCA_910587425.1 of uncultured Muribaculaceae bacterium. Classification (GTDB taxonomy): domain Bacteria; phylum Bacteroidota; class Bacteroidia; order Bacteroidales; family Muribaculaceae; genus Paramuribaculum. Next base: position 40,721 of record CAJUKU010000003.1, on the reverse strand, counting down.
TCCACCCACGCAAGCTCCACATCAGGGTGGTTTATGAGTATCCTTATCAAATTTCCTGCGGTCGGAGTCTCACCGCCGGTTATTCCTACGCGTATCATGGTTCAGTTGTCGGTATTTGTTGATTTTCTGCTTCACGCCGGGAGAGCATGCGCGCCACCAGATCGGGCGGTATTATTCCGGCGAGTGTCTCAATGACACGTTCAGCCGGCGCATCAGCGGCTATAGCCACAAACACGGTGTCGGCTCCGGCTATTGTGCCGAGTATGTAGGGCGATACGATCTCATCGATATCATACGCCACACCGCCGGCATATCCGTTGCGGGTCTTGACCACTACAAGCTGTCCGCTCATGATCACATCCTCGATAGCGGCACGGCTGACACGGTCGACCGTCCCGCGCTCCACCTCCTTCGGTGTGGGGAGTCCGCTGCCTACCACATAACGGTAGCCCCCCATCTCAGTGGCTACTTTTGAGGTGCGGAGCGTCTTAAGGTCACGCGAGAGGGTCGCCTGGGTTACATTGCATCCCTCCTTGCGCAGCAGATCGAGTAGTTCATCCTGGCTACCGACAATGTTATTGAGGAGAATGTCGGCTATTGTGGTGAGTCTTGACTGTCGTTTATTCATGCTCAAGATATTTATTTTGTGGGCAAATTTAATGTTTTGCTTATGAAAATACAAATATTTGTGGCATTATTATACATTGTTATCACTCCATTAACAGCAAAAAATGAAAAGCGGCGCGCCTACGCCGGCGCACCGCTTTTCAGTCAGGTTATATCTATATATCAGGTTCAGTCTTCGAGACGACGTGCACCGTCGCTGACGATCACCGGGTAGATTTCCGGCTTGTGACCGTAACGTTCGTTGAACTTGCGTGTCACTGTCTCGATAAAGTTGTCATAAAGTTCATCCTTGACAAGGTTCACGGTGCAACCGCCGAAGCCGCCGCCCATGATGCGCGAGCCGGTCACTCCGCATTCGCGAGCCACGTCGTTGAGGAAGTCAAGTTCCTCGCAGCTCACCTCGTAATCCTTCGACAGACCGTCGTGGGTCTCGTACATGCAGCGACCCACGGTCTCATAATCGCCACGATTGAGGGCGTCGCACACGGCAAGCACACGATCCTTCTCCTCGATGACAAACTTGGCGCGGAAGTAATCCTCGGCGGTGATATCGGTCTTCACGGCGTCGAGCATAGCCATGTCGGCGTCGCGGAGGGTCTCTATGCCGAGGCGCTTAGCCACGCGCTCGCAGGATGCGCGGCGCTTGTTGTAGGGGGAGTCGGCGAGTTCATGCTTCACGCGTGAGTCGACAAGTACAAGCTTGTGTCCCTCAGGCTTGAAGGGGAAATACTCGAACTCCATCGAGCGGCAGTCGAGACGCATCAGGTGATCCTTGCGTCCGAACACGCTTGCAAACTGGTCCATGATGCCGCAGTTCACGCCGCAGTAGTTGTGCTCGGTGCTCTGACCGATGCGGGCGAGTTCGAATTTATCTATGGTGTTGTCGTTGAAGAGATCGTTGATTGCGTTGGCGAAGCAGCTCTCGAGAGCGGCGCTTGACGAAAGACCTGCGCCGAGAGGCACGTTGCCGGCGAAAACGGCATCAAAGCCTTCCACCTTACCACCGCGTTTGAGGGTCTCGCGGCACACGCCGAAGATGTAGCGTGCCCATGACTGCTCCGGAGCATCTGATTCATTGAGTCCGAATTCTGCGGAATCATTGAGGTCGAGCGACACGACTTTCACCTTGTCTGTTCCGTTCGGACGGATCATGGCATAGATACCTTTGTCGATTGCGCCGGGGAATACGAATCCACCGTTGTAGTCTGTGTGTTCGCCTATGAGGTTGAAACGGCCCGGTGCTGTGTAGAGCGTTCCGGTGGTGCCGAATTGCTTTTCGAATTCCTTGCTTACTTTATTTTTCATGAGATTAGTGAATGTATGAATTTGAGTGCAAATATATATATTCTCCATGATGTTTGCAAAGATTCACCCCAAAATGAATGCAGAGCGGAGACTGCGGCGGGGCGTCTGGTGTGCGCCTGCTGCCGCAGTCTCCGTGTCTCTTTTAAATGATCTGCCGGTGCGGGGAATCTCCCCGCCGGTTTATTTCACTGATTTGTTTACGTAAGCTACAAGTACGATGATGAAAGCTACGAGTGCCAGACCTGCTCCGATCGAGAGGTAAACAAGGCTACCGCCGGTGGTGAACAATGTGGCTACCAAGAAGCCGACTCCTATGACTGCAAGGATAACGGCGAGTCCGATTAAGAATTTCATAATAGTTGGGTTTTTAACGTTGTTGTAATTCTATAACAACGCAGAAACGGAATCGGACACCTGATTTCTTAATTTTAACATTGCGCACATCAATCATCGCACTGTCAGCGGCGAAGCTCCGGAATGGGCTGTCATCTCCGGCGCATACTGGCTCTGCAGGGTGGCGATACCGGAGGTGAAACGCCCGGCATTGTTGACCCACATGTCGTAGCTTATCCGGTAGGTGCCGGCGGGCATACGGTCGATAAACAGGTTGGTGGCTGCATCGCGGTTCTCGCGGTAGAAAGCTATACCTTCGGCGAACACATAACCGGGTGTCTGCTCCACCGGCTCAAGGCAAGCGGCGCGGTCGTCGGTTATCGCCACATAGTCTATCGTACGTGTCGCCTTAATAGTCAACTCCACGCGCACGCGGTCACCTGCGGCAAGCGTATCGGCGGCTACCCAACCGGTGCCCTCGCTGCGGTAGATCCGCTTTGTGATGCTCACTGCGTCGCAACCCGCAGCCTCGACTTCCGACATCGGACGCACCGCCCTGCGTGTCACCGAGCCCCAAGCGGGGGTGGCTGACGAACGGCTGACGGTCAGACGTGGCGTACCGGTCAATCCTGACAGATCGGCACGTAGCTCTCCTGTATAGTTGTCAGCCGACGCTGTGCTGCCGGCAATCTCCTTGCCGTCCAGGCTTATCCTTACGTCGCCCGCCTTCGAGATCCATTTATCCGTGGTGGCGAGAACAGATGCCGCCACGCGCGAGGCGATCGGGGCTGTTCCCCAGTCGGTCGTCTGCTTCTGGATTATGAGCCACTGGCGTATCATATCGGTAGCCGGAGCGGAGGGTTCTATAGCATGGAACGCCTCGGCGGCTGACGATGCGGTGATGAGCATGTCGGCGAAACTGTTGTTGAGCACCTCCGACTTCCACCACATCCCCTGTGCGGGCGACGTGCTGGCATACTGGCGCAGCGATTCAAGCACCTTCTCAGCCTCACCTTTACGGTTATTGCCGAACAGGAGCATCGCAGCCTCAGGCTTTACATCAAGCGGCATTTTCTTCCACCGTGATCCTACCTGACGCACACCTATGCGCACAAGCTCGGCACCTTTTGCCGTGGGCTTGAAGTCTTTCCAGAGATTACAAATCTGCGCGAAGTTCATGCAGCTGAGATCCTTGTTGCGGGCATAGTCAGTGAGCATCTGCCGCTCAAGGCGCGAAAGGGCTGCATAAGCCATATCCCTGACCTCGTCAGGAATAGCGATACCGAGCCTGTTCAGAAGACCGATGCCGAGGAGAGTGCTTTCGGTGGTCCACTGCGACCAGTCGCTGCTTCCGGCACACCATTTCCATCCACCGTCGGGCACCGACAGCGACCGCAGCATATCCACCGACGCATCGCGTGCCTTAGCAACCTCGGCGGGGTCGAACAGAAGCGCAAGCCGCTGCATACGCTCCGTATCTGAGGCAGCATCCATCATCCAAGGTGTAGCCTGGAGCAACATTGTCTTCAGGTCGGAATTACGGCTGAGCATAGATGTGAGTGTGCTGTCGGCACTACCTGCCGCGCTCCATTTGCGCACGGCTTCGGCAAGTTCCGGCTGCGTAGCCATGAGGTGCGTCGCCACCGATGTTGAGAAAAGGCTTGCCGCGGCGTATGTCGCGATCTTGAAATCGGGCGTACGGAGCCCGGGCAGAGCTGTCACGACATACCACAAGGGATTATCGCAATAGCTCACGGTTATACGGTCATCAGCCTCCGTTGGCGGCAGGTCGAGAGTGAAATTCTTCGAACCGGGCGCGATATAGAAAGGTGTCGACTCGATTACCGGCGTTACTGACGGCAATACCGGTATCAGGCGCTGCTCTCCGTCGGAGAACACTCCGTCAGCTGAGGCGGATCTGACGCGGTAGCCCATGAACGGAGCATCAGCGGGGACATCGACTGTCATGTCGGCGATCTGCGAACCCCGGGCAGCGATAGTCTGCGAAAGCTCGCGGCTTTGCGTCACTTTCCCTGTCGCAGGATCGAATATCTCTATCACGGTGCTGATTTCAGCAGCAGTGTCGATGTTGTTGAACACCGTCGCCGCAAGCCGCGCCACATCGCCCGTGCGCAGGAAACGCGGCAGGTTGGGAGTGACGATCACCCGCTTGGCGGCGATCACCTCCATGCCGGTGGCGGCTGTGAGAATATCGTCAGTGAAGGCAAGTGCGTTCATGCTCAGTGTGGCATTGGCGTCGGGCACCGTGAACCGGCATGTGAGCTGACCGAGCGAATCTGTCACAAGCATCGGTTCAAACAGAGCGATTGTGAGATCACCCGTGCGGAAATTGAATCCTCCGTCAGGTTTCTCTCCACCGGCAGTGGCGCCACTCTCCTCCTCTGTCACCTCAACTTCCTCAGCATGTTCCTCCACACTGGTCACATCGGCGGCTCCGGTGGCGAGCATAGCCATCTTTGCATTTGCAGCCATAGGCGCAGGTGCCGCCTGTTCATACAGGACACCACCATCATCCGAATCCTCACTGACAGCAAGAGCGCGCGAGTAACTGCGAATCCAGAGGCGACCCACACCGGTGAAATTCATACCGTAGGTGTTGAACTCAGGCGTAGCGATCGAGCCGGTCGGCAACCATTTGTAGTCGCCCTGCCGCGATTCGGTTATCCTATTGCCAAGGCGCGGCGCTATGAGCGAAAGCGACGGCATGTAGCCCGTACGGGGGCGCAACCGGAGATTAGCCGCAGCTATGGCGTCGAGAGCGGCATTGTAGATATCCACCATGACAGCGGCACGCGCAGGAGTTCCATCGGCGTTACGCACCGTGAGTGTCCACTGCTCACCGCTGCCGGGGATCAGCTTATCGCGGAATGTCGACGCGCCGATGGTTATGGCACGCCGCGCCGCAGGATTCTGCATCTTTACCTCTACAGTCTCCGAGCGTCCGCCGCTCGTGGTCAGCATTGTGACGGTCAGCTGGGCGCAACCGGCGGGAAATTCCGGTTTGAAGCGGTGCATTCCCGGCTTGAGCGTGAGCCAGCGACGGGAGATCATGCTGTCGGCATCCGTAACCGTCACAAGTAGGTTCGTCACTTTTGCTGTAGTGCCGTAAAGTATCTCCGTGGGAGTATCATATCTCTTCACCGGCATCCATATCAGCGACTCGCGCGGAGGCATCTTGTCCGACGGGCGGTAAAGCGCTATATTCTCGATGCTTACACTGTCTGCATCAGCCATGCTGAGACGCAGGGTATAAATGCCCGAAGGCACTTTTTTCAGATCAAGCTTCTCAGAGCCGGTAGATATGCTGCCGTCAGCCACAGTTTTACCATCGGCGGCTATCAACTGATACCCTACGGTCGCCGTAGTGTCATTCCCGTCGGGACCGGCTACACGCACATTGAAATCAACCGGTTCAGCCACATTGATATCGGTAGCGGGCGAAGCCATGATCGTGAACGGCTTTCCGTTTATGAAGCGGCACGATGTATCATGACTCTCGGCGGCTGTCGACGACACCGTAACATTAGCCGAGAATATCCCCTGCGGATATGGAGCCACGGCTATTGTGGCACTGTCGATGGTTATCTCATACCCTCCTTCGGCATCTGTCTTGCCCGAGGCGGAGTAGAACGGATCGCCGGGATTCCCCCACCAGCCCCACCAGCCGCGCATCGGCGACATGGAGGAGAGCTGCATGGTCACCGTCGCATCCGCGACCGGAAGACCTGCATAGGTCACGGCTTTGCCGCGGATCGTGATATCCCCCTTCTCTGGGAAATCGCGTACGGCTACAGGCGTCTCCACGCGGAATGTCGGCAGCTTGTAGTCGCTCACGGTGAATCCGGCACGCCCCTTGGCTGCGCCGTCGAAGCGTATGGAGTAATATCCCGTAAGCCGTCCGGTAGGTATGGTGAACGAACCGCTTATACGACCGAACTCATCGGTCATCGCGTCCAACGAATCAACGACCTCCCGGTTGGCGTCGTGCAGCGTCGCTGACAACTTCATGCCGGTCAACGCCTGCCGACGGTCACGCTCGTAGCCGTAAGCCACAGCCATAAACCGCACGGAGTCGCCGGGATGATACACCGCAAGATCGGTCACAGCCTCCACTACAGACCCTTTGGCATCGCCACGGTAACGTGCGTAAGCGTTTATCATCGGAGCGAAGCGGTCAATACCCTTTGAGGCGAGGAGCTGCCCGCGCGTATCTTTGGGCAGTGTGAAGAATCCCTCCGCGTCTGTCTGACCGATTTTTTTCAGCGACTGCTTCCGGTTCTCCTCAATCAGGTTACTTATGGTGACACCTTCCACTGGAGCGCCCGATGTGCGGTCTACAGTGATTGCCTCACGTTTGGTCAGTTCCGAAAGCCCGAGGGCGAGATGCGTGGCGCGGATCACACGGCACGACTGGGTGCCCTGTCGCTGCAGCACCGGATCTGTAGGTACAAGGATATAAGTTCCCGGCTCATCAATAGTCAGCGTCAGTGTCGTATCGGCTGAGAACGGCGTTCCGTCAGCCGTAAACCGTGCGCTTACAGTAGACAGTGGCTTCGTCGGCATACCGTTCTTTAGTCTGTAGTATGAATCATCGATCGCCGGCGTTGTCACGCGGTATAGCGAGAGAGTTACCGCATCGCAGTTGTCGGCATGGAGCCTTATGTCGAACGGCTCACCGGGAGTCACCACGTCGGGCATATCAAACTCTATCTTGCGCAGTTCCATCTCACCAAGTATGTTTTTCAGCTGATTTACGGCTACAGCCTCGGGATAGGATGTTATTACTGTCTTTATAGCCTGACGAAGTTCATGCCGGCTCATAAGTTCTTCGTTATCAGACAATGTTGCGAACACCACAAGAATATCAGGCGCCGACGGTGTGTTGCGGAACTCCATATAGAGATCCTTTACGAGAGTGGCATAACGGAGATTCGCCTCCTCATACAGCTGCGAATACACTCTACTGCGGAGAAAAGCGAGCCGCGACAGCTCGGCTGTCACCCATGGACGCGAACCGCGCGGGTTGCTGTTGAGCCACGCATCATATATGCCGAGTATCCGCGAGATCTCCTGACGCGAACCGGCAAGTTTACGCGCCACATCAGGGTTTTCGGCTGCCGGCGTCAGCATATCTACCGGTATTCCACCTGCCGGCAGCGTGTTGGTGAGCATCCCCACCACCCGCAGGGCTATGAAATCGGCGAGATGCGGATAGTAGATGAACGTGTCATCGCCGGTGGTTATCAGTCCGGCGTACTGCTTGAGCTGTGCGGCACGCAATGCTGCTAATGTCTGCGGATTGCCGACCGGGAAAGCCTCAAGACACAGCGAGTCTATGCGCGAGCGGTATTGGTCGCCGCTCCATTCGGTAATATCAGCCGGACGTGGCTCAGGCGATACCGTGCGCTGGTCGTAAGTCCAGCGGTTGGAATTGTAGGCATCCGTCAGCTGCTGCGCCTCAAGCAACAGCAGCAATGAGCGCGACGCTGCCGTCGGCGCATCGTCGGCGAGCGAGTCGGTCAGCGCGATCATCTCTTGCAGCGACGCGGGATCTATAGCCGACTCGGCGAGCGAAAGATCGATAAGCGCACGTATGGCGGCGTCGGTGTCAGAGCCGGCGAGAGCCTTGTCGAGGCGCGCCCGCGCATCCTTGGCTACCGTCAGTGGATAGGCGAAGTCCGGGGTCGAAGGATCTTTTTTCACAGCAAAAGCCTGATTTAAAGTTATGAAAACGAGCAGTAGAGCCAACAGATGGCGCGATGCTTTTCTTGTGGCTGTATTCATTGTCAGATTATTGCGGGTAATGGTTGTCCTAAAAAAACAAATCCTCCGGCAGGTTGGTTTCGACGCTGCCGGAGGAATCGTGTTGCTTGAGTGATGACTGTTCGTAAAGTAAGAGGGCTACTTCTTCTTTCCGGCGCGGTTGCGTTCCATCAGCTGACGCATGAACTCGCGCTCAATCCCCCGCATCTTGAATTGCTGCGCGGGGGTGAGGATCTTCCGGAATTTCTTGAGATATTCCGACTCTATCTGTCCCTGTTTAGCCTTGACCTCAGTCAGAGCCTCGGCGGCTTTCTCATATTCCGTATCAGTTGCCTCGGCACCTTTCTTACGCACTGCACGCTCCATGTCGCGTGCCTCATGCTCTATGGTCCAGGTCTTTGTCTCCATCTCCTGATACATGGGGATGAACTCATTGCGCTGCTCCTGCGTCAGTTCGAGCTTCTCAGCTACGAACTCCGCTTTGTAGCGGCGCATCTCCTTGATCCACTCCGTGTGGTTGCCTTTCTTTTTTCCGGTGCCCTGCGCTGAGATTTCAGTCGGCAGGAACCATACAAAAGCCATGACCAGGGCTATTATGATTGCAGAACGTTTCATGATTATGCTGTTTCGTGGAATATTGAGGTCAGTATGAGAATGATGCGGGAATGAAGCCGTCGTTATAGAGATTGTCGTATAGATCACTCTCGTCCACATCGGTGATGAAATAATCGCTCATGAATGAGTCGTCGCTTATCGCTTCAGCGAGCACCGAGTTGCCCTCGGGAGTGAACGAGGCGGGAGCAGGACGCATGATATCAAACATCTTCATCATGCACCACACACCGGCAAACATCGCTGCCATGTAGACGTACGGGCGTACGCGCTGCCAGAATGAGCGCGGGGCTATACGCGCGGCGGCATCGCCGGCGGCTTCCGCTTCCCACGGCTGCTCGGGCAGAGCGGCTTGCATGCGTGCGGCGAAATCGGCAAAATATCCATCAGGCACCCTCATACCATCGTCGCGGCTGAAGCCCCTGAGTGTTTCGCGGTCGTTGTGTGACATACTTTGGTAAGTTTTATTGGTTTGACAAGCGTGGGAGCGAAAGGTTTAACCGTTCATTCGTTTTCGCTGAAAAATTGTTCGATTTTTTTCACCGCGAGATGATAGGAGGCTTTCAACGCCCCTACGGAAGTGCCCAGGATCTCCGACATCTTCTCATATTTCATCTCGTCATAGTAGCGCATGTTGAACACCAGACGCTGCTTCTCCGGCAGCGAGGCTACCGCTTTGCGCAGGTTGAGCTTCAGCTCGTCGCCATCGATCATATCGTCCGACTCGATCAGATGCACGACAGCCGACTCCTCATCATCGATGGAGATGTTGTTCCGTTTGCGCTCCCGTTCAAGGAATGTCAGGCTCTCGTTTATGGCTATCTTGTAGAGCCACGTCGACAGTTTCGCCTGTCCGCGGAAAGCGTCGATGCTCTGCCATGCCTTCATGAAGGTGTTCTGCAGCAGGTCGTCCGCGTCATGGTGTGTCTGCACCATGCGTCGTATCTGGCGGTACAGAGGTTCGGAGTAGAGCTTGATCACATCGCCGAATGCCGCGCGGCACTGTGACGGATCGCGTAAACGCTCCACCAGCTGCTCCTCTGCCGACATGTTTTCACTGCTTTCGTCCATCGGGATGTTTTTGGGATTTGGGATAGATAATAGCGCAAAGTTACACAATTTTTCGGAATATCAATGCGACGCTGCCGCCACGCCGCACAGAGCGTCCTCCACCACCTGATTTTCGACAGGATCGGGCTATTTCCGGTGCCGGGGGAGGGGCGTTTAACTAAATTTAATAGAATCGCCGCAATCCGCACGTGCAGTGGTCTCGCGGAGGGTTCGGCAACGCTAATCGGGTGTCGGTTATGCCATTAATTTTGCCATGCCGCGAAAAGTTCGTACCTTTGCGGTGTTCTAATGAAGGAAAGGAGCTGAAGAGTCAGCTCTGCTCGCCGAAAATCGGCGGGGTCCGTAGAGCGGGATCACAGCAACGCCGGGGAAGCTTCAGACACTCCGGACTGCACCATAAACCAACCTACCATAACCGCAATTCCCGCCCGGACCTTAAGTCTAACATTAAACCCTGATAATGAAGAAAACAATGTCAACCATTGTGCTCTTCGTTTTCCTTCTCGTTTCAGTCGCCGCCAACACCGGAAGAGTCTACGAGGCCGCCGAAGGCTACAAGGCTCCTCTGTTCACGATTGAAGAGCGCGACACCACGCTGTCGTTGGCTGAACTGAAAGGTCACTACGTACTGGTCAATTTCTGGGCATCGAGCGACGCCGAATCGCGTCTGCGCGCCTCTGAATACGACTCAGCCGCCGGTGAGCTTGCTGAAGGACGGGTCACCAGTCTGCAGGTCAACCTTGACCGCAGCGAGCGCCTCTTCTCTGAAATAGTGCGCATGGATGGACTCGACGCGAAGACACAGATCCATGTGAGCGACAATGCAGCGGCAGATATTGCCAAAGCATATCGTCTCAAACACGGTTTCAACTCATTCCTTATTGACCCGGAGGGTCGCATTGTTGAAACAAATCCCAGTGTAGCCACAGCAGTAGCTGTCGCATCGGCACGATAAAGGGAGACCCTACCGAACCGCTTAACGAGGACGGAGAGAGAAAGCACAGAGCTTCTTTCCGGCCTTTTTTTGTGCCCTGACGGTTCGTTGAGGTGGCAGCCCGTATGCGTGAGCATAGCAACCACGACATCAGCGGAATGCAAGCACACCCGGCGCTTACGATTTGGCAAAACGGCTCGTAATGCTTATCTTTGCATGATTGTACGTGCGCGCCCACACGCGCGTATTATCCGCGTACACGCCGCACGCACATACAAAACCGATCTAACATTCTGGCAATGAAACGTCTCAGCATATCTCTCGCCTCACCTAAGGCAGTGCGCCACTACGCCTGCCTCCTCGTGGCTGCAATATTCACCCTCCTCTCCACACACACCATCTCCGCCCAACAGCTCCCAAACAACGGATTCGAGGATTGGACGGACTGCAAGCCATGGACAAGCGATGGAAATGAGACATTATTCGGCAAAACTCCTGTCAGTTGGACAATATCACATGTCTATGCAACTCAAGGCAGTTTTGCGAGCACAGCCAGGACAAATCTCGGAGAATCCACTACTGGAAAAGACAATAATGGATACGCTGTTTATATACATAACGAAGGGGTTCTATCAAAAGGAATCCCTGGTTATTTCACCCTTGGAACTACATGGTCTACTTCTATAAAAACAGGAACGAATAAAGATGGAGGCACTTTTGGTGGCTTGGAATTTAAACATCGTCCTGATGAATTATCATTTTGGTATAAGTCGGGAAGCACAGCCACACAACCCACTGTCGTAATCTACTCCTGGACAGGAACATACTCCCAGGCAGAAGTTCCGGGGAATTTGAATGTATACATGTTTGGCTCTGGATCTGCGACCACATGCACTATGATAAACCGAGATCGTAATATTCTAAAGATGTCTACCGATCAAGGCGGAGCAGTTACATGTAGTGGTGACACCACTTTAGTCTCATCAAGTTCTATGAGGCTATTGGCAGAAGCTACTGATTGGACAGAACAAAGACTGACTATAAACTATCGTTCGGACAAAAATCCGGAAATGTTAAACATCATCTTTGCTGCTGATGATTATTTTTCTTCTAATCCTAAAGATAGTAAAGATGTTTCCCTCACAGTCGATGATGTCAAGCTGATCTACTACTCCCGCTTGGATTCACTATCGGTAGATGGTGTAGCTGTTCCCAATTTCAGCAGCGACAAGTACAATTACACCATGAGCGGGTATCTTGACGAAGAACAGAAACCTGCCATCACCGCCACACTGCTCGGTCAAGGCAAGAGTGCCAAAATCGGCGAGCCGGACTACGACTACACAAACGCATGCATAACCGTAACGGTTACAAACGACGCCACCGCCACGGATATAGACGGCGAGAACTCACATACCTACACTCTGCAATACGCAAAACGCCCCGAGGCGACACTCAATAAACTCACAATCGGCAGCACTGAGTTCACCCCCGACCCTTCCGGCATTATCAATACCAACTTGCCTTGGACATCGGACTTAAAACCCATACCCTCACCTTCCGAAGGCTCTACAGCAAGCATTGCGGCTCCTGATATCACTACAGCTTCCTCAGTGCTCACCGTAACGAATCCGAATGCACTGCCGAGCACCAAGACCTATACCGTAAAGTTCCTGCCATTCGAAGCCGTTCTTGAGAGCGTGGTCTACAAAGGAGAGCGATACTATCCTACAGGTAGTAAATTCGAGATAGCCCAAATCTACGACGCCGACAAAGATCTAACCCCTTACGTCAAGGAGAGCGCAAGCGGAAAGCCCGAAGCGGGCAAACTCACCATGACGTCCGACAGCGAGGGCACCATCACTGTACGCCTCACCGATCTCCCTGCAGGTGCGCCGGCTGTTGAGCGCACATACACCGTCTCGTTCAGCAATCCGAGCTATTCTCGCATCACCGGAGTAACCATCAACGGCACCACATACACCGTCGCCGACGACGGCACAAATATCGACGCATCACGTGCCGGACTCCCTGTGCCATTGGCTGACGACGGACGGACATTCAACGCCGATGCCGTCGAACTGCAATTCCTGCCCGGCGGTCAGGGCACCGCGCAACTTAAGGAGGATTCCGGAACTTTCGATTACACCACCGGTCGATACAGTTTCACCGTCGTCAACTCCAATGGCGGGGCTGACACCGATGGCAAAAAGGAGCACGACTACACGGTGCAGTTCGCAAAGATCTCCCCTTCCCGCCTCGCGAGCCTGACGATCACGAACGACAAGGGAGCTACATTGAGTCCCACAACGAAATTCAGCCATAACATCTACGAATATACGGTGGATGCATACATGCCATCAAAAGATTCTCAGTTTGAGACTATGGCAGTCGACCAAGAATCAAACGTGACAGTCAAGCTTGAAGATGCCGAAGGCGAAAACCCTACCGCCCGCATCACCGTCACTGGCAACGGCATGGATTACGACGGCAAGGAGAGCCACGAATACATCCTGCATTTCAACAAACGATCCGAAGTGCAGCGCTCGTCGCGCCTCGCATCGCTGACCATTAACGGCACTCCGATTGAGGGATTCGACCCGAACGTACTGACCTACAATGTGAACATCCCTTACGACCGCTACACCGGCTTCAGCAGAACGTTCTACGAGTATGAACACAACGGCGAGAAGCTCACAGCCGAAGGTACTGAGGTCGACGGTCCTGTAGAGGATCCGGTGAAAGCCACACGCACCTACATAGTTCGCAACCAGTACCCTGACGAGAATGGTGAAAAGTCGCACGAATATGTTGTCACATTCATCCCCTTCTACACCCGCGCGGAGAGCGTGACCGCAAACGGCACCACCACAACGACCCTCGACATGACCGGCGAGGAGACTGTCCGCCTCACATTCGCAGGTCAGCTGCCAGCGGCATCAGCCATCGGCGTGAAGCTGCCGGAGGTCAGCGCCGGAGCGCCTTCCGCCGGTGAGGTGACGGTGGATCCGGAGCGCGCTGTAGCGACATTCCGCGTGACCAACGGCGACAACAAGGATACCGACGGCATCGCATCCCGCACATATCTGTTGCAGTTCGACATGCCCTACTTCTCGCGCCTCGGCTCCCTGAGCGTCGACGGTGTGAGGGTAGATGGATTCGATTCAGGGAAATACGAATACACCCTGACGCAGATACTCACCCCCGACACCAAGGTGGAAGCCGTGGCAATCTCAGGCGGCAGCGGTGAGCCTGTCGTGACAGTGAGCGACATAGACCCTGAGTCGGCAATCGTGACAGTCACCGTCAGCAACTCCGCAGCCGACACCGACGGCGAGTCAACGCACACCTACACCCTCCGCTTCATGCAGCCCTACCGCTCGCGCATAGCATCGCTGAGCGTTGCGGGAACAGAGATAGCGTTGCGCCACGACGGCGAGCCGATGGCTACCGGCATGGTTGTTCCCGCCGATGCCGACGCTCTCCGCGCCATGCTTGCCGTGACACTCATGGAAGCATCCGGCACGCCGGAGTGGGATGTGGTTCTTGACTCCGAAAACCTCCTCGCCACCATAACCGTGACTAACACACAGCCTGATACCGACGGACAGCGCTCACACAAATATGTGCTGACATTTGTCAGCACTCCGGTGGCACGCCTCGCCACCATAACCGTCGGTGGCGTAGAGATCGGAGGATTCGATCCCGAGGTCTTTGAATACACCCTGCCCGGACTTCTTCCCGCCGCAGCCGACATCTCGGCAACGGCTATGCCCGGCAGCGGCAATCCGGAAGTAAGTGCCGCCGTGACCGATGCCGCGACAGCACGCGCCACCATAACGGTCACCAACGGCTCTCTCTCCGCAACATACACGCTCCAATTCGAGCTCCCATGCCCCGCCACACTGAGCGGCATCACCATCGGCGGCACGCAGATCGACGGATTCGACGCAGCGAAAACCGACTACGACCTCACCGACCGCAATCTGCCGGCGGCTGATGAAATCGCATACACACTGACCGACGCACGCGCCACGGCAACCGTAAGCCGCGATGAGGCTACATCGACCGTAACCATCACCGTCAGCTCACGGCTGCCGGAAGCCACCACGACCTATACCCTCCGCTTCAAGACCGGCGGCAACGAGCCTGTCGGTCCCGACAAGCCTGAGCAGCCCGATCAACCCACCGACGGCACCACCACTTTCAAAGGCACACTTACCATAATGATGATGGGCGAGGATCTTACAGGAGGAGGACAGGAAGCCACTGTAGTGATCGATGACGTGGGCGACGGCACATGCACCTTCCGTCTGCCTGACTTCTCGCTCGACCTCGGCGACGGTCCCGCATCGCTCGGCGATATTGTGGTTGAAAACGTGGCGGTAAGCGAGAACGGCGGAGTGACGACATACAACGGCACCGTAAACGGTCTCGAACTTGCCGACGGGGCGATAATCGCCGACGTGACCCTCACCGGAACGGTCGATGCCGACGGCAAGGCATCCATGACCATCGGGGTAGTGTGGAGCGGCATAAACATCGATGTGGAGTTCAATGGCGAAGCCGAGGCTAAAGATCCTGTGACCCCGCAGCCACCCGCCGACAACGTGACCGTCTACGAGGGTATGCTCACTATCATGATGATGGGTGAGGATCTGACGGAAGGCGGTCAGGCGGCGACGGTGGAGATCGAGGATGGCGGCGACGGCACATGCACATTCCGTCTGCCCGACTTCTCGCTCGACCTTGGCGACGGTCCCGCATCGCTCGGCGACATAGTTGTGGAGAACGTGACTGTCAGCGAGAACGGCGGAGTGACGACATACAGCGGCACAGTCAACGGACTTGAGCTTGCCGACGGTGCCATAGTCGCCGATGTCAACCTCACCGGAACCGTAGATGCCGACGGCAACGCACACATGACCATCGGCGTGGTGTGGAGCGGCATAAATATCGATGTTGAGTTCAACGGCGAGGCTGTCTCCCGCCCCACGCCAGTACCGCCGGCTGATGATGACTGGACAACTGTAGCCGGACGTCTCACCATCGAACTGAATGCCTACGACATTACCGAGGGGGGACTCGACTCCGACCTGAAGATACGCAAGGAGGAGGACGGCACATACACCTTCATGCTCCCCGATTTCAGCCTGGCACTCGATGCCGCAGGTGATCCCGCCAGTCTCGGCGACATCACCGTCAGCGGCATAACGATGCGTGAATCCGACATCCTTACTGTGTATACCGGAAGTGCCATGGGCACATCGCTTGCCGGTGGAGAGATCATGGCTGACATTAAACTCGGAGCCACCGAGACCACCGGCGGCGTGCTTCTGGTGAATGTCGATGTAGTGTGGAGCACCGACGACGGACGCCGTGTTCCGATTATGGTGCGCTTCACCAACCGTCCCGACGCCAACCCTGCCGAAGTGACTCATGCCGCTTACACCGGCACGCTGAGCATCGGCGGTGAGGGCGAACCGCAGCAGACCGTCGACGTCACCGTGCGCATCCGGCCGCTTGCACCCGGCAGAGCGAGCCTGACCATCGACGGAATAGAGGTCAACGCCGCATCGCGCGCCGCCGCTATCGGACGCACCGTGACATTCAGCAGCGTCTGCGTCAGCCCGCTCACTGACCGGCTGACGGCATACGATGGCAACAATTCCGGGCTGACTCTCACCGACCGTCTCGTGGTCGAGGCTACTATCCACGGCATAGCCGAGGGCACCGACCGCATCACCCTCAGCCTCGACATGCTTCTGCCCGAGAGCGGCAAGAGCCTGACCGGCACATTTACCGGTAATTTCGATGCCGACGCAACCGGTATCACCTCACCCGGCACTGACCGCGATGAAGCCGACGGCGAAGCGATCTGGTATGATCTGCGCGGCGTGCGTGTGGATCCCTCAAATCTCCGTCCGGGCATTTACCTCAAGCGCACCGCCAAAGGCACAGAGAAGGTACTCATCCGATAAAAACCACCGATAATACCGAATAACCATGAAACCGATACGCATCAACCTGCTCCTCCGCATAATCATAGCCATTGCAGCCGGAATCGGCATAGGATGGGTGGCTCCGGAGTGGATCGCACGCCTATGCGCCACTTTCAACGAGATTTTCGGATCATTCCTCTCATTCCTGATCCCTCTCATAATCCTCGGCTTCGTCACCCCCGCCATAGCGGATATCGGGCGTAAGGCGGGAGCGATGCTTGTAGCGACCGCCGCACTCGCCTATCTGGCTACGATTGTTGCCGGATTCGGATCATACTTCACCGGACGCTGGCTATTCCCCGGACTGATAAGTGCCGACCCGGCGCTTATGGCTGTCGAAGACAGTGCGTCGGTGGCGCCGTGGTTTGAGATGCCCATGCCTCCGGTGATGAGCGTCATGACGGCGCTTGTGCTCGCGTTCCTCATGGGACTCGGCATAGCTTACTGTGGCGGTGATGTGCTCCGGCGTGGTGCCGACGAGTTCCGCACCATAGTATCGCTGGCAATAGCCAAGGCTATAGTGCCGCTGCTGCCGTTCTACATATTCGGCATATTCCTCTGCATGACCGTGACGGGTCAGGTTGGCACCATACTTCTCGCCTTCCTGAAGATCATAGCCGTGATTTTCGTACTGCATGTGGCGGTGCTGCTCTTCCAGTACTGCATAGCATCCATTTTCGCACGCAGGAATCCGCTGAAAATGCTCTGGACCATGATGCCCGCATACTTCACGGCGCTCGGCACGCAATCGTCGGCAGCCACGATTCCGGTAACGCTGCGTCAGGCAGTGAAAATGGGAGTGACCGAGGATGTGGCGGGATTCGTCATTCCGCTCTGCGCCACAATCCACATGTCGGGCAGCACGCTCAAGATCGTAGCCTGCGCCCTGGCGCTGATGATCATGCAGGGCATGCCGTTCGACACTCCGATGTTCGCCCACTTCATCTGTCTCCTTGCCGTGACCATAATTGCCGCCCCCGGAACACCCGGTGGAGCGATCATGGCTTCACTCGGACTGCTGACATCAGTGCTCGGATTCAGTGAGGCACAGAATGCGCTGATGATAGCGCTCTATATATCGATGGATAGCTTCGGAACAGCATGCAATGTCACCGGCGACGGTGCGCTCGCTGCTATCATCGACCGTTTTTTCGGCAAAAAAGGGGAAAAATCAGCCGACGCTGCAATTCTTGCCGGCAATGATGCGTCAGATAGAAAGTAACCCCGGTTACATTTCTCCATTAACATAACAAAAGCATAGTAACAATTCACACAACGCGATGGATAACATACTGGAAGTCGAGAACGTGACCAAAGCATACACCGGTCACGTGGCGCTCGACGATGTGAGCCTCAGCGTGCCACGCGGCACAATCTACGGCTTGCTCGGACCAAACGGAGCGGGAAAAACCACGCTCATACGCATAATAAACCACATAACCGCTCCCGATTCCGGACGCGTGATATTCGACGGACATCAGCTGTCGGAAGCCGACGTTGCCCATATCGGATATCTACCTGAGGAACGCGGACTTTACAAGAAAATGAAGGTCGGCGAGCAGGCTGTGTTCTTCGCCCGGCTCAAGGGGCTGTCGCACAGCGAGGCTACGCGCGCGCTCAAGGAATGGTTCGACCGCTTCGAGATCGGCTCCTGGTGGAACCGCAAGGTTGAGGAACTATCCAAAGGCATGGCGCAGAAAGTGCAGTTTATCGTGACGGTTCTTCACCGCCCGAAGCTGCTCATTTTCGACGAGCCGTTCTCAGGGTTCGACCCCATCAACGCCAACCTGCTCCGCGATGAGATCCTGAAACTCCGCGATGAAGGTTCGACGGTGATTTTCTCGACCCACAACATGGCTTCGGTCGAGGAGATATGCTCAAACATAACGCTGATAAACCAGGGACACAACATCCTCACCGGTGACGTCGACGACATACGCCGCCGCTTCTCCGACGGCAGATACCTGCTAACCTATTCCGGCGATCCCACAACCCTTATGCAGCAGCTTGAACCGCTTGCCGGACAATTCTATCCCGGCGAGGGCTCCAAGGGACGCCACACTCTGGAGCTGCTCATGAAACCTGACGCCACGCTGCGCCAGCTTATTGAGCGCGCCAACGCCGCTGTTGAACTGGTAGGTTTCAACGAGGTCATGGCGTCAATGAACGATATTTTCATCCGCACCGTCAGCGCTGCACAGAACCCCACATTATAATCATGAAATCGAAAATAGGAATCATAATAGGGCGTGAATTTTCAGAGCGCGTCCGCAAAAAATCATTCATCATCACCACCCTGCTGATGCCGCTGTTCATGCTCGCGCTCATGGTGGCTCCGGCACTGATAATGATGTTTGCCGGAGGCGACGAGCGCACAGTGGGCGTCATCGACGAAAGCGGCTTCGTGGCACAGAACCTCAACAGCGACAGCGAGACCACATTTCTGCCGCTTACCGGCACCACACTCGACGAAGCACTCGCATGCGACACTCTCAGCGCCGTGCTCTACATTCCGGCTGGTGCCGAGGAGAACAATATCGGTGTGAAACTCTTCACCAACGGGGCCTCATCAATGTCGCTCGAAAGCAACATCACATCGCAGGTAAACTCTATCATCGAGGATCAGCGTCTCCGCAGCTACAATATCGAGAATCTCTCATCCATCATGGATAAGGTACACTCCGATGTCAAGCTACAGAGCATCCGAAACGACCGCGAGGAGGGCGACAACCAGTCGTCGACCACACTGAGCTACGTACTCGGAATCGTACTCACGTTCCTCCTCTACATGTGTCTGCTTCTTTACGGACAGATGGTCATGACAAGCATCATCGAGGAGAAGAACAACCGCGTGCTTGAGATCGTGGTCTCATCCGTAAAGCCCACACAGCTCATGCTCGGCAAGATCTGCGGCATAGGACTCGTGGCGGTCACTCAGATCGTGATATGGGGTGTGCTGATAGGGCTTATGTCGGCATTCCTGCTGCCCGCACTACTCCCCGCAGATATGGCTACACAGGTCGGAGCGCTCAATGCCGGAACACTCGACGCCTCGGCTGCAGGAGTCGACACCGACATGCTCCAGGCTATATCCATGATGGGCAACGTGAGCTACATCCTCGGACTCTTCGGACTCCTGATCCTCTTCCTCGTCGGCGGATTTTTGCTATACTCGGCTATTTACGCCGCTATCGGATCGGCTGTCGACAACATCCAGGATGCCGGACAGCTGCAATCGTTCGTCATCTTCCCTATTATAATAGGTATAGTGTTCGGAATGACGGCGGCGTCCGATCCTACATCATCCGTATCTTTCTGGTGCTCCATGATACCGTTCACATCACCGATGGTAATGATGGCACGCATACCCTCCGGCATTCCGGCATGGGAGATAGTCGTGTCGCTCGTGCTGCTCTTCGCTACATTCTTCGCCTGCGTTTACGTAGCGGCAAAGATCTACCGTGTCGGCATATTCATGTACGGAAAGAAGCCCACGTTCCGCGACCTCATCCGCTGGACCCGCTACAAATAATTCCCCGGCAATCCCCTGCCAACTCTCCCCATACCCCACATAAAAAATCCCCCGGCTGCCCATCAGCAACCGGGGGATTTCATCTCATAGATCAATGATTTGTGTCAAAAAACTAAACCCCGAGGTTTGTCTTTCAACAGGGACACTCGGGGGATTCCATTGCAAAAGTAACAGATATTTTATAAATTCGCAAATTCAACCAAGTTAAATTTCATAAATGAATTACGAAGATTACGAGAAAGCTTTTTCACCACCAAGACTTAACCGTTATCTTGCGGCATGCGGTGGCAGTAAAGTCAAAGCCCTGACCTTGTATAGACAGAATTTAAAGCTTTGCCAAAAGTTTTACGGTATCCTTAATATCTTTGAGGTAGTTTTTCGTAATGCCATAGATAGTCATTATAAAACATATTTCGGTGATAATGACTGGATATTAAACCAGTGTGCCGATGGATGCATGCTCTCGACAGCTCCACAAAAGAACGACGTGCTGCGAACATATTACGAACTTAACCGAACTAACAGATATTCCAATGACCGCCTTGTGTCCTCAGTAACGTTTGGATTTTGGACTTATCTATTCAACAAATTGCCGTATCGTGGTGGAGGAAACACATTGTTACAGATTTTCCCGAACCGTACTTCCGGGCTTGCTCAACGCCCTATTTTCAATGAACTGCAACAGATAAAATCATTCAGAAACAGAATCGCCCATCATGAAGCTATATGTTTCAATACTGACGGTAATATTGATTTAAGCTACTGTCAGACCAATCTAGAATTAATCAAGAAATATGTATACTTTCTTGACTACGACCCAGTACAGTTATTTTGGGGAACAGGCATTAAACCATATACAATGATTAATAAGATCACAAGTTTATAATTTAATAAGCGTATCAAGTACGTAATCACTTTACATACACTCAGCGTTTAAACCTTGTATTATCAAACAATAAAAAATCCCCCGGTCGCACATCGGCAACCGGGGGATTTCGTATATCGGTGTTATGCGTGGATTACCAGTCGCATTCCACGAATTCGAACTGACCCCGACCTGTCACCTTGTAACGTATGGTATGATCGGTAGAAATGCCCGTGTAGGCTACGAAGTTGATCGTATAGTAAACATCAACCCCATCTACAAGGTCAGCATCCGGATGAAGAATGGAGAGCGCCCCGGGCATTACTTCTGTCTCGAAACGGCGCTTCTCAGCCTCTACGATCTCTTCATCGGTCATACCCTCGTAACCGGCGGCATACTGTGTGCGTGCAGCCGAGGGACGGAGATCCACGTTACCCTGATATGCCGATGTGCCTGAGTAATACTCATTGTTACCGTATGATGTCACATAGGTAGCCCCCGTGGGTTTGTCGATATTGTTGAGCACCCAGTCAACACATGTCTGGAAGTAGAGAGTGGACAGTTCCTGACCCTTTCCTCCGGGGAGAGTGATGGTGACGTTTGGATCATATATCCACTTGCCACCGGTGCGTACAAACTGAGCGGACTCGGTGGTAACGCCGTTGTTGAGCATCCATGCAGTGCCGTCGAAAGTGTACTGATCGCAGCGTACCACAGTAGCCGATGACGCATAGTAGTAGTAAACCACGAACTTCGATTCCTCAGCCTGAGCATACGGGAACTTCTGCTTGAGGTAAATGGGCAGGAGTGCGGCAGGATCCTCATTCGTGAGGTTGTCGTATGTCTGACCCATCGCCTGGTAATCGGCGTGTGAGAGAACTGCGAAATCAGCGGCAGGAGCCCAGCGGGTGCCATTGAATGTATAGATCGCATTCTCATTATCCGACGCCACTGTCACCGCACGACTTGCAGCTGCTGTCGAAGCCTCAGTGCCGCCAGGAATAATCTTGGAGATAACAAAGTTGCAGTTCACCTTACCTGCGATGGCTATGAGATAACCCTCGAGTGTGACCTCCATACCGTCGGTAAGCTGTGCTTTCTGCTCTGCTGTGGCACCGTAAACGCTGCCGTTGGCTTTTGTCGCACCGGCAACATTGATGTTTATATAGTTGCCGCTGATAGCCACAGTACCTTTCATTGTGCCGTAGATAGCAAGCTCATTGTCTGTGCGTCCGAGAATCTCGTCGAGCTTCGCACCTGTAAATTCAACAGGCGCAGGGTAAGTGAACGTCTGAGTGCCCGGAGCAGTCTGCGCTGCCTCAGTGAGAGCAAGCTGGAAGCCCTTGTTGTAGGCGCTTACGGTGGTGTTGATCACCACACGGCTGCCGACCGAGAGTCCGTCGAAAGTGCCGAAGTCACTCCTGCGGTATACGAAGATCGAGCCCGATTCATCAGTCACGATGTAACCCATAGAGCAGATCGCCGACACATAACCGTCGACTGTTATATCCTCATCGAGGGTTGCAGTGCCGATTGTCGACGAGAGTGTGAACTCTGAATCATCGGGATCAGGAGCTGCGGTGAACACCGGATCGGTCTGCGAAGTCTGATAGTTCACGATCACATAGTCACCCTCCTCGGCATCAGGGAAATTAGCCTTGAGGATCGAGGGCAGTGAAGCGGCAGCGGTGTGCGAGGGAGCGAACGACGGAGTGTAGTCATTGTCGCTGCCCCATACGCTCTGATAATCGGCATCGGTCACGGTGTAGCGCTTGGCATCGGTTGCGGCGGCTACCTGAGCGGGAATCTCCTGTGCGGTGCGGTATGTGAGGAGTATCGACGAGCCGTCGGAAAGAGCGAAGTAGGGGAACTTCGGGTCTGAGAGCAGCGCGGGAACATACTCGCGGGCGCTAATCTCAGGAGTGAAGTAGAACTGCGTTCCTACAGCCTTGAGTGCCGATGCAAGCTCGCTGCCGGCGAGAGTCTTGTTGGTGGAGTTGTCGGCAAGTGTCTTGTAGTCGACATCGGTGAGGGTGTACTGTATTGACTGCTGGTCGGTGATGACGGGCTCCTCAAATCCGTCAAGCTCATGTTCGTTCCAGTAGTTGTCGTCGCAGGCGGTGAGCAGGAGCGGAAGTGCAGCTGCAATGGCGAGCGACCGACGTATGCTGATAGTATTTTTCATTACCACGATTTACTTAGAAGTTGATTTTAAGCTTCATGCTGTAGGTGCGTCCGAAGTTGTAGAACACACGGTTGGCGTTGCGCCATGTGCCGACAGCACCGAGGGGTGTCTGCGCCTGGGTGACGTAGTTGTAGTTGCAAAGGTTGTTGACGTTGCCATAGAGCGTAGCGTCGATACCACCGATCTTGAAGCTGTATGAAGCGTTGAGGTCAAGCTGGTTGCCCCACGGCATACGCCAGGGTGTGCCGGGCTTGAGCACCTGACCGTTCTGCAGGCTCGATGATGTGAGGTTGATGTCGGAATAATCGCGGGCATAGAGTGTCCAGTCGCCTCCGATGCGGAATCCCTGGAAAGGACGGAATGTCACGCCGAGAGCAGCTGTCGTCTGTGCGGAGCCGCTCACCTTCACACCCTTCTGCTCGAGTGTGGCGTGCAGGTGATCCTCGGCGAGGATGCCCGAAGCTACCGTACCGTTCAGTGATTTCAGAGGAGCGCCGTCCTGGTTGTAGAAGTAACCGGTGGCATCCGAATCCCACTGCCAGTCGCCGAGCGAGAGCATTGCGTCAGCCTCAAACCATTTCACAGGCTTGTACTTCGCATTGATCTCGATACCCATGTGACGGGCATCGACACCCGACATTGCGAAATAGTAGTAGTTCGAACCATCCTGTGCGATAGCGGGGTCGATCTGCTCACCCTTCGACATCGTGCGGTCCATCCACTTGGTGTAGTAGGCGTTCACCTCTACAGTAAACTTGGGAGAACGGTAACCGTAACCTACCTCGATAGAACCGACCTTCTCGTTGGTGGCGTCGGGGTTTGTGATGTTCGAACGCTGCGCGGAGAGGAACACACCGTAGCTGAAGAACGGTGCACGTGAGATGTAGCCGGCATTGAAAAACACGTTGTTGTGACGGTCAATGTTATAGTTCACGCCACCCTTGATAGTGCCGCCGATGAAGTTCTTGGTCTCGGAGCGCGAGTTAGCCTCATCGTAATAGTAGAAATCCTTACGCCAGTAGGTATTGTTGTTGAGCGCGCCGGCAAGCACGAAATTGAGTTTGCCGTCGAGCATCGTATACTCACCCTGACCGTAGATGCCTTCCTGGCATGTGAAACCGTCATAGTTGCGGTTCACCACGTCGCCTACATGCAGCTTCTCGTACACCCATGCGAGATCATTCTTGTTGTGGGTGGCATTGTTGTAAGGCTGCACGTTGTTACGGTTGTAGTTATCGATGTAATAATCACCGCCGAACAGGTCGGAGATCTCAGTCTTGTGGTGACCGACATAGTAGCGGAGGTCAAGACCACCGGTGATGTTCAAGCGGTTGCCGTTGTTGAAGTCGATACGCTTCTTGTACGACGAGATGAGACCGTAGGTGGTATGGGCATTCAATGAGTTGGCTATGATCATATTGGAGCCTGAATTGGAGGCAGCGTTCATGCGCTCCACGGCTGCGTAATCGTAGTAACCTTCCGGAGTGCGGAACTGCATGTTGAGCACACCATCAGTTGCGCCATACCATGATGAGCTGTACGATGTCGACGAGCCGTCGGCATTGTATACCGTGCGACCCATGCCCGAGCGTCCACCACCGGAAGTGATAGATGCGTATACTGATGTGGAGAGCGATTGGGTCTCGTCGATCTGCCAGATATGGTTAAGTGCGAGCTGAGGCTTGTGATAGAAGTTGTGGTTCGAGTTGTAAGCCTTGCCGTTGGAACGGAAACCGTAGGTGGGGTTGTAACGGTAGGGGCTCTCACCCTGCATGTAGTCGCGCACGCTCTGCCATCCCTCGATAGTCAGACCGTTGTTGTAGTTGCGCTGGTCATGCCACTGCGGAGCACCGAAACCGGTGAAGCCGATCTGGTGTGAGTCGTTGATGCGCTTGGTGACATTGATAAACCATGAGTAAGCGTTGTAGGCGGTACCCTGGATATAACCGTCAGCCCACTTGCGCGCGCCGAGCACAGTCACAGCCCATCCGTTCTTCATCATGCCGGTCGAGAGCTTGACGCCGATCTGATTCAGACCGTCGTTGCCCATTCCGTACCATACGCTTCCGCCTTTCTCCACATCGATTGTGCGGGTGGTGATATTGATAGTACCGCCGATCGAGGGGGTGGAGACGATTGTAGCACCGAGTCCGCGCTGAGTCTGTATGCTTGAAGCTACATCTGAGAGGTTAGCCCAGTTGCTCATGTACACGCCACCCCATTCCATATCATTTACGGGGATACCGTTGATAAGCATAGCCACGTTCTCGCTATGGAAGCCACGCATGCGGGTCTTGGCATCTCCATAGCCGCCACCCTCGCTGCGGGTGTAGACACCCGGAGTGGTCTTGAGAACTTCGAGAAGTTCCTGGTTGCCGAGCTTGAACTCGATAGTCTCGGCTGAGATCGTCGACATTGCGACAGGGGTCTCGCGGGTTTTACCGATCGACTGTGTGACCACAACGTCGCTCAGTGTCTTCGCATCGACCTCGAGCTTGATTGTGCCCATATCGGCGGCAGGTTTCAGTTCCATTGTCTTGTAGCCGACGAATGTGATACGGATCGTCTTGGCTGATTCAGGAACACTGAGTTTAAAGTTACCGTCGATGTCGGTTGCTGTGGCGATGTTCGTGCCGGGCACTGAAACTGAGGCGCCGGGCATCGGGTCGTCAAATTCATCGATCACGGTGCCGGTGCATTTGATGTCGGCAGCCATTGCCGTGAGGCAGGCGATCCACATCAATCCGGCTAAGAGAAAGAGTCTCTTCATAGTGAATGATTGGGTTATAATTACTTATATTGGTGTTTTATATTTGGAGTCCGTTTTAAGCTGCAAATTTACGTTAATTATTCTTTATGGCGAAATAATTACCCCCGTAAATACGCCCGAAACCCGACGAGCGACCCTTTGCAGAGCACCGACTGTGCGGCAAAAAGAAAAACCGGTGGGGATCCGCATTGCGACCGCCACCGGTTATAATACATTGCTATGGATATCATTTCTTACGCACTGTCCACCCGAAATGCCCGAGCTCCTCACCCTGCGCATAGTAATGCCCGTGGGTATAGTTCAGAAGTTCCGCTTTCGAGAGATCGAAACGGTCGGTCACCGGATCGATCAGACGGGGATCAGGAAGAGTGTCGAGCACATCGGCTATGAACATGTGATGACTCCCCAGCTCCATGATCTGCTTCACACGGCATTCAATGGCAAGGGGCGACTCTGCGATGTACGGACAGCCTACCGCCACGCCCCGGGCTTTCGTAAGACCCGCAGCTTTCCATTTGTCAGTGTCACGTCCGGATATCACTCCGCACAGGTCTGTGGCGCGTGCCATCGCAGCACTGGTCAGATTTATGGTGAACTCCATTCGCGAGCGTATCAGTTCGTAGCTGTGACGCTCCGGACGCACCGATATATATAGCATAGCCGGATTCGTGCATATCGTGCCGGTCCAGGCTACAGTAATTATATTGGCATTGTCATAGTCACCGCAGCTCACGAGCACAGCCGGAAGCGGGTATACCATCGTTCCCGGCTTCCAAACCGGACGGATAGTGTCATCAGAGGATCTGTGCATCGGTGCTCTTTACAGATTTTCCGCAGTAATGGCAACGGAGTGTCACATCCTCGCGGTCGGTCACCGTGAAGCGGGTGCGCATCGGCTCATTATTGGTGATGCACTTCGGATTACCGCAACGTATTATGCCCACGATCTCGTCGGCAAGCGTCACAGGGTGCTTCTCCACCACCTCGAAGTCGCGGATTATATTGATCTTGGCTCCGGGAGCTATTATCGCTATCCGGTTGAGCGTATCCTCCGGGAAGAACACATCGGCAACCTTTATTATGCCCTTCTTGCCCATACGGCGGCTGTCGAGGTTGTTGCCTATCGTCACATGGGTGTCGAGCGACTGTATTCCGAGCAGGTCAGCCACTTTGAAAAGTACCTGGTGGGGTATATGGTCTATTACGGTGCCGTTGCGGAGCGCCGCTACGGCGAGTTCCTTCTTGTCAGTATTCATAGTGGCGTTACTTTAGTGGGTCGATTCCTAATGCGCGGCATATTATAGCCTGGCGTGCGAAAAGTCCGTTGCGTGCCTGCTCGAAGTAGTAAGCCTTCGGATTGTCGTCAACATCCTGGCTGATCTCGTTGATGCGTGGCAGCGGATGAAGCACGCGCAGATTCTGACGGGCATCCGCGAGCATATCGTTGCGCAGCGTGTACAGATTCTTCACCTTCTCATACTCCATGATATCGGTGAAACGCTCGCGCTGCACGCGGGTCATGTAGATTATATCGGAGGTATTGATCACTTCAGGCGAGAACTCCGTATGCTCTGTATAGCGTATACCCTCGCGGTCACAGAATTCCTTGTATTCGCGCGGCATACGCAGCTCCTCGCACGCCACGAAGCGGAATGTCGGATTGAAATACCTCATAGCCATGAGCAGCGAGTGCACCGTTCTGCCATACTTGAGGTCGCCCACAAGAGTTATGGTCAGATTTTCAAGCGTGCCCTGGGTCTTCTCTATGGAGTAGAGGTCGAGCATAGTTTGCGAGGGGTGCTGGTTGGCACCGTCGCCGGCATTGATCACCGGCACATCGGTGACTTCCGTAGCATAGCGTGCCGCCCCCTCGAGATGATGGCGCATGACTATGAGATCCACATAATTGCTCACCATCTTTATGGTGTCCTTGAGCGTCTCGCCCTTGGCTGAGCT
Source organism: uncultured Muribaculaceae bacterium (assembly GCA_910587425.1). GTDB lineage: Bacteria > Bacteroidota > Bacteroidia > Bacteroidales > Muribaculaceae > Paramuribaculum. The sequence continues at coordinate 12,745 of CAJUKU010000003.1, read as the reverse complement.
TGATGTGCTCGCATCGGAGAATCCGATCACACGGCCGCCAAGGCGGTTGACGGCGGTTTCAAAACTGAGTCGTGTGCGCGTGGACGGCTCAAAAAAAAGCGTGGCGACCACTTTTCCATCCAGGAGCCTGCTGTTAGGGTTCTCCTCAAAGTGGCGTGCCACGCGGATGAGCTGTAGAATCTCGTCGCGCGAAATGTCATCGATTGACACTAAGCTGTTATTGTTCATGGCAAATCATTCTGTATGCCGCAAACTCCGCGACTCTTCACATCCGGAGCGTCAGGCATTGGTTGCGTTCGGTGCAAAGTTACAAATTGCCAATGGCGTGACAAATTTTTTTCGCCGGAATTTTGAACGTCTCAACCTATTTTACTCTCCGATTTGCCTTCCCACTCATCATCCTCACCATCGAGTTCGCGGCGGATGTCTGCGATTATGCGGCGGAAACGCCGGTAGGTGACAGTACCGGCGATCACTCCGATAACGGCACCGGCAACCCCTCCCCAGAACATTGCTGTACTGGTCGTGCGGAATATCCACAGCATCCATGCTATTATCGGTATAGCAAATATCCACCCCACCATGCGGTGCAGCATCAGACGTCGTTCCACTGCCGCAAGCGCCCGCAACATATCAGCCACACTCAGGCGGGCTGGATCGGCACTGACCACCACGCGCGATGTCAGCATGAAACTCGTTGCTGCAACTGCAAAAAACAGCGCAAGGATCAAGCACAACTGCAGCGGGGTATCTGTCAAGTGCATGAGCATAAGCGGCACATAGCCGATCATAAGCACCGAGATCAGAGCCAGCAGACGCAGCCGCCTGATAAGCTGGCGGCGCTTTCCCGCCACGCGTGGCGTGCGGCGTGCTTCGGTAGCTTCCGTCGGCGACGCTATATTGGCGTTGCGCCATGCGTCGCGAAGCTGTTGCATAGGGTCGTGTGATTGCTGCGTTATGTTCATAGTTGTTGTGCTTTGAGGGTAAGGCGGGCGCGGGCACGGTGGAGACGTGAGGCGACATTGGCGCGGGTGAGACCGGTGATCTCAGCCATCTCGTCGTACGATTTCTCGTCGAGCCACAGCATTATCAATGCGCGGTCTATCTTACCGAGGTCGGATATCAGGCGGTACATCATGGCAAGCTGCTCGCGGTGCTCCGCATCAGCGTTGTCGATGGCTACTGTTCCGGCGCTGTCGAGCGGCAACGCGCCTTCATGACGCTTGTTGCGGCGGTAGAAGCTCACGCAGGTATTGATCGCCACACGATAAATCCACGTCGAGGCTTTCGACTCCGCACGGAAACTGTCGAGACCGCACCAGATATTTGCCGCCACCTCCTGTGTGAGATCCTTGAAGTGCTCGGTATCAGTGGCATACATGTAGCACACCTTGCTTATAAGCGGGGTGTGTTGCTGCATGATCTGGTTGAACAGTTGTTCGGCGGGTGTCATTGCTGATTGTGGCATTGTGATGATATGACGCTACTACTACAGTAAAAATTGCATCCGTCACCACACAAATTGATTTTTTGCGCTTTTTCAGGCTACGCACCTTAGAGCGGTAACTGAAAAAACAGAGACGGCGTGCCACCATGTAGCACACCGTCTCCCTGGTATCTTAGGCTAACGCCTGATTATTTCTTGAAGAAGCGGCGGTAGAGACCCTCGAAGCCCTGACCGTGACGAGCCTCATCCTTAGCCATTTCATGAACGGTGTCATGGATAGCATCGAGATTGAGCTGCTTTGCGCGGGCTGCGATACGCATTTTGTCGGCGTTGGCGCCTGCCTCGGCTGCCATGCGCTTCTCAAGGTTGGTCTTGGTATCCCATACGCAGTCGCCGAGAAGTTCGGCGAACTTTGAAGCATGCTCTGCCTCCTCGAAAGCGTAGCGCTTGAAAGCCTCGGCGATTTCGGGATAGCCCTCGCGGTCAGCCTGACGCGACATAGCGAGATACATGCCCACCTCGGTGCATTCGCCGTTGAAGTGTGCGGTAAGGTCTGCGATCATCTCTTCGTCAGTGCCCTTTGCCACACCGATCTGGTGCTCGGTTACAAACTGGAGAGCCTCAGCCTCGTCGAGTTCTTTGAATTTGCTCTTGGGAGCGCCGCAGAGAGGGCACTTCTCGGGAGCCTCGTTGCCTTCGTGCACGTAACCGCACACGGTGCAGATGAATTTCTTTGCCATAATGATGTTGGGTTGATGTAATCTGATTGGATAATATTGTTGTGCATTTAGCCGCCCGATGGCGGAAAATCACATCCTCCGGTCATGCTTTTCATGCATCCTGCGAGGGTGCGGTTTGCGATTACAAAGATAGTATGTTTATTTGATTTGTCAAGCGATAACGTGGTGAATTTTGCGAAATAATCTGTAAAAATTCAATATCACATGAAAATATTGCAGATATATGAATGTTGAAATCACGGCTGAGACCACGGCTGATCTACAATATCAGCGGCGGAACCGGCGCTGCGAGATCGTGCGCTCCCCGAGATACCGTGCAAGCTCAACTTTCATCGCCTCCAGATCCTTCTGCTCGCGCATTAGCGCCAATGCCTCATCTATCGATGTTGCCTGCACCTCCTTTATCCTCACCTGGATCTCACATATACGCAGCTCTATCATTGCTGCCTTGAGATTGTAGAGAGCCATCGGCACGAGATCGTTCAGGTGGTCGCGCTCGGTCTCCATGTGCGCATACTTGGTGTGGATCTTGCTCAGCTTATGCTTCTCGTTGACCAGATCTACAGTCAGCGTGCGCACCGTATCGTCGGCTGAGGATGCAAGTATGCGTCCCAGATACTCCGTGGTATAAGTATCTATACTTTCGTCAAATTCCGCATCGACACGCTCTTTCAGCACCTTCTCAGCCTTTTGGATCGACGCGAGATCGGTACACTCCTGACGTATGCGTTCGATTCCGTCAGCCATAGCCTGCTGCCGCTGCTGCTCCTGCCGCTCGGTGAAACGCGCCAAGTCATTCTGCCAGTCTCCGCGGCTCAGACGCACCGCCTCATTGAACACATGACCGAACTCTGCGCTCGTGAAGCAGATCTCATCCTCCGCCATCTCATGCACGATATATTCTATCACATTGAATGGCTTCACCTCTCCGTCGACATCCACCACATCACCAAGATATAGCATACCGTAGCGCAACGCATATCGCAGGATCTCCCGCTCATAAGGTGCCAGCGGACTGCTCTTAGCAGCTTCTGTCCTTACCACCGGTGCCTCTTGACGCTGCTGTTGCGGCTCCGCTTGCGGAGGATGATTATCAACTGACGCAATGCCGGCCTGACGGCGCAGACGCTCGCGTTGCTCATCGGCGGCACGCCGCTCAGCAGCCTCCGCCATGAGTTTCTCGACCTGCAGGGTCAGTAGATTCTCGCTCACACCGAGCGTGCGGCTGCACTCACCGATATACATGGTGCGCAGCATCGGATCCGGTATGACCGATATAGTCCGGACAATATCATTGATCGCACGCGAACGGCTTATGGGGTCGTTCTCCGTCCCCTCAAGCATTATCCGGGTCTTGAATTTTATGAAATCACCCTCATTGGCGGCGATGTATTCCTCGACTTCCGATGCCGAATGCGACTGGGCGAACGAGTCCGGATCATCGCCATCCGGCAGAAGAAGCACCTTGATCATAAGCCCCTCGGCAAGAAGCATGTCTATACCGCGCAGCGATGCCTTGATACCGGCGGGATCACTGTCGTAGATCACCGTCACATTCTCCGTGAAACGGTGTATCAGACGGATCTGACCCTCAGTCAGCGATGTTCCCGATGAGGCAACCACATTCTGTATGCCAGCCTGATGCATCGAGATAACATCCATATACCCCTCCACGAGTATGCACTTGTCCTTGCGCACGATCTCAGGTTTCGCCTGATAAAGACCGTAGAGTTCGCGGCTCTTGCTGTAGATTATCGACTCGCTGGAGTTGACATATTTCGCCACCTCCTTGTCCTTGCGCAGAGTCCTGCCGCCGAAAGCCACGACTTTGCCCGAGACCGTGAACACCGGAAATATCACACGCCCGCGGAAACGGTCGCGCCATTCGCCACGCTCATTCTGCAGGCAGAGGCTCGTCTTCAGCAGATACTCCCCTTTGAATCCCGCAGCCACGGCTGCCTTATAGAGGGCGTCGCGCTGCTCCATCGAGTATCCGAGGTGGAACCGTTTGATCATGGCATCGTTTATGCCACGCTCGCGGAAATACGACAGACCGATGTTCTGGCCCTCGGTAGTCTTGAGCATATTGCGCTCGAAATGCTGCATGGCGAACTCATTTATCGCCATCATGCTCTCACGCTCGGTGGCAGCCTCACGCTCCTCAGCTGAGAGCTCGCGCTCCTCGATCTCGATATTGTATTTCCGGGCAAGCAGACGCAGTGCCTCAGGATAGGTCATCTGCTCTACCTCCATTATGAAGCCTACCGGACTGCCACCCTTGCCGCAACTGAAACAGCGGCAGATTCCCTTGGTCTTGGACACGGAAAACGATGGTGTACGCTCGTTATGAAACGGACACAGACCGATAAACCCCGATCCGCGGCGCCGGAGCTTTACGTAATCGCTCACAACGTCGACTATATCGGCGGCATCAAGTATGCGCTGCACCGTTGCATCATCTATTCTTCCCATCGTGCTATCGGTCTCTTACCAAAATCCAACTGCAAAGTTAAGCAATTTTCAACAGTTAAATGCGCAAAGATCCTGCCACATCTGAAAGCCATGCCATAAAAAAAGCTGCGTCACGGACACGAATCCATAACGCAGCTCTTTTAAGGCGCCGGAACAGCGCGATACTTACTACTTGTCAGGGCTTCCGCCGGCATTAGCGAGCACGGCGGCATCGATCGATGCGACGGCTGCAAGGGTGACTATATCACGCGGGCGTGCATTGACACTCGTGAAGTGCACCGGCTTGTTCAGTCCCATCTGGATGGGACCTACAGCGTCGCCCACACCCATCTCGAGCATCATCCTATAGGCGGTGCTTGCCGAGCTCAGGTTGGGGAATATCAAAGCGTTCACATCATGACCGGCAAGACGCGTGAAGGGGAATGTCTCATCACGGAGCTCACGGTTCAAGGCATAGTTGAGCGACATCTCGCCGTCGATCGCGAGATCCGGATAAAGTTGCTGCATACGGTTCACGGCAATGCGCACGTTCTCGCACTCCGTCTCCGAGCTCGAACCGAAATTGCTGTACGACACCATAGCCATCACAGGTTCGTGAGCGAAATACTCCACGGAGTTACGTGTCAGGCGTGCGATATCTGTCAGCGTATCGGCGTCCATGTTCTTGTTCACCCGAGTGTCGGCGAGGAAGAACACGCCGCGTTTGGTGGTGACGATATGCAATGCAGCCCAATGCTTGTAACTCGGGCGGATACCAACAACTTCGGCTGCGATCTTACCAGAGGCATGTGCTGCCGAGTAGGTGCCACCGAGGAAGGCATCGGCATCCCCCTCGTTCACCATCATCATGCCGAAATAGTTGCGGTCAAACATTTTCTCAAGCGCCTCGGGATACGTAAGACCCTGGCGCTGCCGCTTCTGGGCAAGCCCGCGGGCATAACGCTGGCGGCGCGGTGCCTCGCGGTCGTGACGCAGGTTCACGATCTCGATGCCTGTGATATCAAGACCAAGGCGCTCGGCGCGCTTGGCTATCATCTCCTCATTGCCGAGCAGTACAGGTTCTATAACACCTTCCGCACGACCCATGACTGCGGCACGGAGCATATTGTCGGTGTTCGCCTCGCCGAATACCACACGCTTCGGATGACGCTTGGCTTCATCATAAATGCGGCGCACGAGCTTGTTGTCATAGCCCATCAGACGGCGCAGGCGTTCGTTATAAGCCTCCCAGTCTGTTATCGGACGGCGTGCCACGCCGCTCTCCATTGCGCCACGAGCCACAGCGGGAGCTACAGCCGTGAGCAAACGTGGATCGAGCGGCTTCGGCAATATATATTCACGCCCGAAACTTATGCTCGCCATATTGTAGGCGGCATTCACCACCGGTGGCACAGGCTGCTTAGCAAGATCAGCTATGGCATGCACGGCAGCGAGCTTCATCTCCTCATTTATAGTGGTCGCACCGCTGTCGAGCGCTCCGCGGAATATGTACGGGAAGCCGAGCACGTTGTTTATCTGGTTCGGATAGTCACTGCGGCCCGTTGCGAATATAAGGTCGGGGCGCGATGCTACGGCTTTCTCGTATGAGATTTCAGGATCAGGATTGGCAAGGGCAAACACGATCGGACGCTCTGCCATGCTCTGCACCATCTCTGTGGTAACCACATCCTTTACCGACAGACCCAGGAACACATCCGCTCCTACCATTGCCTCGGCGAGGGTCGACAGTGCACGGTCGGTGGCAAACTCACGCTTCTGCGCGTTCAGATCCGTGCGGCTCGTGCTTATGACACCGTGACTGTCGCACATCACGATATTCTCGCGGCGCACACCCAAAGCCATATAAAGTTTTGTGCATGAGATCGCTGCAGCACCGGCTCCATTGACCACCAGACGCACATCCTCGATCCGTTTGCCCTGGATCTCGAGGGCATTGAGTAGACCTGCCGCCGATATGATTGCGGTGCCGTGCTGGTCATCATGCATCACAGGGATGTCGCACTCCTCCTTGAGGCGGCGCTCTATCTCGAAACACTCAGGAGCCTTGATATCCTCAAGGTTTATTCCTCCGAATGTGGGTGAGATCGCCTTCACTGTCTGTATGAATTTCTCCGGATCTTTTTCAGCCACCTCGATATCGAAGCAGTCGAGACCGGCGAATATCTTGAACAGCAATGCCTTTCCCTCCATCACAGGTTTTCCTGCGAGCGGGCCGATATCCCCCAGACCAAGCACTGCGGTGCCATTCGAGATCACCGCCACAAGATTCCCCTTGTCGGTGTACTCATACACATCCTCCGGACGCGCCTCTATCTCCTTGCACGGATAGGCTACTCCCGGCGAATATGCGAGAGCCAGATCATATTGGGTTGCATACGGTTTCGTGGGCACCACCTCTATCTTGCCGGGCTTGCCCTGACGATGGTATTCCAGAGCTGCCTCTTTGGTTACTTTTGTTGACATTCCTTATGTTGTTTATGTCCTGATCGTTATGATATTTTATGCATTATGCGGAGGCTTGCCTGCCGGACAGACGTTCCGGAGGCAATGCGTTTTCATCCTAATTATTAACATCGGCGCGGTTGAAACTGTTCGCGCCGGCACTATGTGTCGTCGGCAGCAAAATTAACAAATAATCCACACCCGCGCATACAACATAACATAAAAAACTCTAACTTTGCCAACGAAAAGACAACAAACAGAACACTCAACATCACCACAATGGAACAACTCGACATATCAGAAGTGTTCAACGCCGCCAAAGTGCTCAAAGACGTTGCACGCCATCCGCGCCTCATAGGCGTCACAAAGCTCAACCCGGAAGCACAGGTCTACCTCAAGCCTGAGAACCTGCAGCACACCGGAGCATTCAAGCTCCGTGGGGCATACTATAAGATCTCGCAGCTCACCCCCGAGGAGAAAGCCAAGGGTGTGATCGCATGCTCGGCTGGCAACCATGCGCAGGGTGTGGCTCTTAGCGCCACCGCCAATGGCATCAAATCGCTGATCTGCCTCCCCGCAGGAGCGCCGATCTCGAAGGTAGAGGCTACGAAGGCTCTCGGTGCGGAGGTATGCATGGTGCCCGGTGTATACGACGATGCCTACGCAAAGGCTATCGAACTGCAGAAAGAGCACGGCTATACTTTCGTTCATCCGTTCGACGATCCCAAGGTGATCGCCGGTCAGGGAACAATCGGACTTGAGATTCTTGAAGAGATGCCCGATGTCGATGCCGTCATCGTGCCTATCGGTGGAGGAGGTCTGATCTCCGGAGTGGCATTCGCTATCAAGTCGCTCAACCCCAACGTGAAGGTTTATGGCGTACAGGCTGAGGGTGCACCCTCGATGGTAAATTCAATTCGCGACAAAGAGCGCCTGCGTCTTGATTCCGTTTCGACCATAGCCGACGGTATTGCCGTTAAGGAACCGGGCGAACTCACCTACGAACTGGTCGATAAATATGTTGACGAGATCGTCACAGTCAGCGACGATGAGATCGCCGCTGCCATCCTCAAGCTCATCGAGCAGCAGAAGCTCGTGGCTGAGGGCGCCGGAGCTGTTGCCGTGGCTGCCGCCATGTTCGACAAAGTGCCTATCAAGGGTAAGAAAGTGGTTTGCCTCGTATCCGGAGGAAACATCGACGTGACTTCACTCAACCGTGTGATCACACGTGGTCTCGTGAAGAGCGGACGTGACGCTACAATAAGCATCAACCTCTCCGACAAGCCCGGACAGCTCTCACGCGTCTGCAGCGTGATCGGCGACTGCGGCGCAAATATCCTCTCCGTGCAGCATGAGCGCAACTCATCCAACACACAGATCAACGGATGCACACTCCGCGTAGAGATGGAGACACGCAACCTGCAGCATATCGAAGATATCAAGCGTGAGCTCACTGCGGCAGGTTTTGATGTTGTCGCATGAGTCATTAAAACGAAATTACTGAACAGCAAGACATGTACAGAACTAATACCTGCGGTGAGCTGCGTCTCTCCGATGTCGGAAACCAGGTGACTCTCGCCGGTTGGGTGCAGCGCACACGCAAGATGGGCGGCATGACATTTGTCGACCTTCGCGACCGGTACGGAATCACACAGATAGTGTTCGACAACGACACCGACGCCACCCTTTGCGATGCCGCCAACCATCTCGGACGTGAGTTCGTGATACAGGTGACCGGTCGCGTCGCTGAGCGTACCGCAAAAAATGCCAATATACCCACCGGCGATATCGAGATCATAGCCGATTCGCTGAAGGTGCTCAATAAGAGCGACGTTCCCCCGTTCACTATCGAGGATAATACCGACGGTGGCGATGACCTCCGTATGCGTTACCGCTATCTCGACCTGCGGCGCAATTGCGTGCGGCGCAACCTCGAGCTGCGTCACCGCATGGCGTTCGAGATCCGCCGTTACCTCGATTCCAAGGGATTCCTTGAAGTCGAGACTCCGGTGCTCATAAAATCCACTCCGGAGGGCGCCCGCGACTTCGTGGTGCCCTCACGCATGAATCCCGGCGAGTTTTACGCACTGCCACAGTCGCCACAGACTTTCAAGCAGCTTCTGATGGTCAGCGGATTCGACCGCTATTTCCAGATCGTGAAATGTTTCCGCGACGAGGATCTGCGCGCCGACCGCCAGCCGGAGTTCACACAGATCGACTGCGAGATGTCGTTCGTGACGCAGGAGGATGTGCTCCAGATGTTCGAAGGTCTCGTCAAGCACATATTCAAGTATGTAAAGGATATAGACTTTACCGAACCGTTCCCGCGCATGACATGGGCTGACGCTATGCGCCTTTATGGCAGCGACAAGCCCGACACGCGCTTCGGAATGCAGTTCGTCGAGCTCAAGGATCTCACGACCGGCAAAGGCTTTGCCGTGCTCGACGACGCTGAGTATGTCGGCGCTATATGCGCTCCCGGATGCGCCCACTACACCCGCAAGCAGCTCGACCAGCTCACAGACTTCGTGCGCCGTCCGCAGATTGGCGCCAAGGGCATGATGTGGGTGAAAGTCGAGGAGGATGGCTCGATCAAATCATCTGTCAGCAAGTTCTACACTGAAGATGAGCTCCGCCGTTGGACAGACCGTGCAGGTGCAAAGCCCGGCGATCTGCTGCTCATACTTGCAGGTCCCACGATGCGCACCCGCAAGCAGCTCTGCGAGCTCCGTCTTGAGATGGGTTCGCAGCTCGGACTACGCGATCCCCAGAAATTCTCATGCCTCTGGGTCATCGACTTCCCCCTCTTCGAGTGGGACGACGAGACGCAGCGTTACTACGCGATGCATCACCCCTTCACCGCTCCTAATCCTGACGACATTCACCTTCTCGATTCCGATACCGGAGCTGTGCGAGCCACAGCTTACGACATGGTTGTCAACGGCAACGAGCTCGGAGGCGGATCCATCCGAATCCATGACTCGCAGCTCCAGGACAAGATGTTCCACCTTCTCGGACTTTCGGAGGCTGATGCGCAGTATAAGTTCGGCTTCCTGATGAATGCGTTCAAATACGGCGCACCCCCTCACGGAGGACTCGCATTCGGTTTCGACCGCTTCGTATCAATCCTCGCGGGACTCGACTCCATACGCGACGTTATCGCATTCCCGAAAAACAATTCCGGACGTGACACGATGATCGATGCTCCGTCAGTAATCGACGACTCCCAGCTTCAGGAGCTTTGCATAAACATCAACAAGCCTGAAGGGAAGGAATGACCATTTCCGACATCACTGAAACCCTCGAGCAGACCGCACCGCTCATACTCCAGGAGAGTTATGACAACAGCGGTCTGCTCGTTGGCGATGCCGGCGCGGAATGTACCGGAGCATTGCTCTGCGTCGACGCGACACCCGAACGTGTCCGCGAAGCAGCCGAGAGCGGATGTAATCTCCTCATATCCCACCATCCTGTGATATTCCGTCCGCTCCGCCGTCTCACTGGCGAGACGCTGCCGCAGCGCACTGTAGCCGAGGCAATCCGCCTTGGAGTGGCTGTCTACGCATGTCACACCAATCTCGACAATGCTCCCGGTGGAGTTTCCGTAGAGATTGCAACGCGCCTCGGACTTACAGACATTACACCTATGATGCCGGGTGGAACAGGTGCGGTGGGCAATCTGCCTACGCCACTCTCGGCGAGCGCATTTGCAGAACTTGTCAAGTCAACGCTCGGATCACCGGTAGTGCGCACAAACCGCTTTGCTCCCGACCGTCAGATCAGCCGCGTAGCGCTATGCGGTGGCTCCGGTTCTGAGTTCATCCCGGATGCGATCAGAGCAGGTGCGCAGGCGTACATAACTTCCGACACCCGCTACCACGATTTCGTTGACTACGCCGACACGATTTTCATAGTCGACACAGGACATTACGAAAGCGAGAAATGCACTACTTCGATTTTTCAACGCATTATTACAGAAAAATTTCCTAACTTTGCAGTCCGGATCTCGAACACCGAGAGCAATCCCATAAACTACATGTAAGCAATATGGCAACCGCTGACAAAAACAAAACCGAGCAACTCTCTGTTGAGTCACGACTCAAATCACTCTACGAACTGCAGACTATTCTCTCGCAGATCGACCGCATACGCACTATCCGTGGCGAGCTCCCGCACGAAGTCGAGGATCTCGAGGACGAGGTGAAAGGGCTACAGACCCGCATTGAAAACTACCGTCACGAAATCGAGGAATTCCGCAAGAAGACCACTGCAGAGCGTAACAAAATCAGCGAATCGCAATCACTCATAGAGAAATACCGCACGCAGCTCGACAACGTGCGCAACAACCGCGAATTCGACCTCCTGTCTAAGGAAATCGAATTCCAGACCCTCGAGATAGAGCTTTCAGAAAAGCACATCAACGAATATACACGCATCATCGAGACCAAGACTCTTGAGATACAGGCTACCGAGCAATCACTTGCCGACCGTCAGCATATTCTTGAGGAAAAGCGTTCCGAACTCGAAGAGATCGTTTCTGAAACCCGCCAGGATGAGGACAAGCTGCGCGAGAAAGCAAAAGCAATCGAGCCTAAGATCGATCCCCGCACACTCGCAGCATTCAAGCGCATCCGCAAGAACGCACGCAATGGTCTCGGCGTTGTCTACATCCAGCGTAACGCATGCGGCGGCTGCTTCAACCGCATTCCCCCGCAGAAGCAGATGGAGATCAAGATGCACAAGAAAATCATCGTCTGTGAATACTGCGGACGCATCATGATCGATCCCGAACTTGCAGGTGTAGAAACCCCCGCTCCCGCAAAATAAGACTTACACAGCAAGTCTCAACGTATACAAGAGGCGGTGTGTCACTCGGCACGCCGCCTCTCTTATATTTGCCCTATTAGCCCCATTCGCCGTATTCGCCTTATTTGCCTTATTAGCATTATTCGCTCCATCAGCCTATTCTCAGCAAGAAAGCATTCTCAGGGTGCGATAGATAAAGCAGATGCCTCGCTGTAACAGACGGGTCTATACCAGATTGGCTCACGTCAGGCATACAACACTCCACATCCACCACACGTGCCTCCCGACCGGAAGCCTTACAGTTGTCAAACACTACCGCTACATCAGGAGTCATACCCCAGCGACGCTCAGCATCATCAACAATATCCAAAGATGTGAACGACGCAGGATAATAACGCGCCCCGCTACTCTGCGCCAGTCTGTTGCCAGCCCGCTCATCATCACAAGTGAAAGCCACCTTGCAACCTACTCCCGAAAAAGCACGCACTGCAGCCTCCACAACGGCATCAGCGGTGTTGGCAAGGATAATTACCATCATCGGAGGGAAACGCAATGTGAGCGCATCTCTGTGCGAAATTTCACTTATCCTTCCTGCCACGACCCGCTTTGATTGCTTCAGCCTGCCGGAGCGATACTCCTCCATCCTTCGCTCGATATAATTATCAGCCATATTCCAAGAATTTAAAATCTCATATTCGCTATATCAGCCTTATCCGCCTTATTAACAATATTAGCCTTATTAGCATTATTGGGCTTATTTGCCCTATTCTCCCTATCGGTGCCAAAAAAAGAAGCCGCCGGTCCGTTGTGGACCGGCGGCTTCGTCTAAGGGGGCGGT
>CAJUKU010000002.1 GCA_910587425.1 uncultured Muribaculaceae bacterium | reverse complement strand
GAGAACATTGACTTATTGACCGCCGTCGCACAGGAGTGTGCGCCGGATCAGGACATCATCCACCAAGGGCACAAGCATAGGGTGCAGAGGCACAGCTTGTAGGCGGAGGTTGTAGGGGCGGAGGTATGGCGCGAGCGTAGCGCAGCCTACCTCCGGTCAACCAGCCCCCACCAAAAAAGCCTCCCGAACCCCAGCCCACCCACCCTGAGTACGGGGCGGAGACATATTTTCAGCCCCGCTGAAAATTGTCTCCGTAGTAACTTCCCCCTCCTCATCTATCCGCCCTATTCGCCTTATTTGCCTTACCACCACAAGGCATCCCAGGCGTGCAGGATTTGTGTCAGAATGGTTCCGGCGGTAGGCGCCGGAGGGTGAGGCTGAGGGAGCGTATTGTCGTACGTGACCGATGCCGAATCCCTGCGGCAACGCCCCGCCGAAGCCATTATCACACAAATCCCATAATTGTCCGAACCCATTTGCTGCTCCTCGTCTACTCGGCAGGAAGCAATGGAGGGTGCCGGGAGCACCGCAAAGCGCCGCGTGATAGATCGATCATCGTCACGCGGCGTTTTTTGTCATTTCTCCAATCGCCATCTCCCCCTGTCCGCCCTATTTGCCCCATTCGCCTTATTAGCCTTATCTGAGATCCTCTGAGATAAAGCGTCGCTCCTTATCTGCATATTTTTTTGCGGGCGTTGGCAATGTAACATGTTTTTTTGTAACTTTGCAACTCATTTCCGCGCATAACGAATGACGACTACGCTCGAAGCCATCAGGCAGACAATATCACCAGAAATCGACGCCCTCAACCGCAGGATTGACGAAGCACTCGGCTCCTCAAATCCGTTGATGGATAAGGTGGTGTCAGGTTATCTTAAGTCGAAGGGCAAGATGATACGTCCGATACTTGTTGTGCTTGCCGCACGCCTGTTGGGGGAGGTCAACGAATGTGTGATTTCGGCTGCCGCTGCCGTGGAGATGCTTCATAACGCCTCGCTCATTCACGACGATGTGGTCGATGAGTCAAAGCTGCGGCGCTCCCGTCCTACCATAAATTCCATCTGGGATAACCATATAGCCGTGCTTACCGGCGACTTCTTCGTCAGCTCGGCGCTGCAGCAGGCTATAGCCACCGGCGATATCCGCATTGTCGAGTCGCTCGCCAATCTCGGACGGCTCCTTTCGTTAGGTGAGATCGACCAGATCTACAACGCCCGCTACCATTGCCTCGATGAAAAGGCTTATTTTGAAGTGATACGCCGCAAGACCGCGTCGCTCTTCGTGTCGTGCGTGGAGATGGGCGCCTACGCCGTCGGTGCTCCCGAGGAGAGGATAGAGCCATTGCGCCGCTATGCCGATCTTCTCGGACTATGCTTCCAGATAAAGGATGATATATTCGATTATTATGGCGACGAGCAGGTAGGCAAGCCTACAGGCAACGATCTGCGCGAGGGCAAGATAACCCTGCCGCTGCTCTATGCGCTCAACTGCGCCGGTCATCCGCAACATGATGAGATGAACCGTCTCGCGGCGAAAGAGGAGCTCGACACTGAGGAGATAGCCGTTCTCATACAGTTTGCCAAAGATGCCGGAGGTATCGACTATGCCTACGAGACAATGCGCCGCCTCGCCGACGATGCCGCCGCGCAATTGCGCCCGCTCGGATCGCAGGACGCCGTGGCACCGCTCACCGACATTCTCGGCTACATCATTGAGCGCACCTACTGAACCTCCTCAATTCATTCCAATCCGCCATGACTTTTCAAGAACTTGCCGCATGCATAGCACGGCGGCACTCCACACGCACTTTCTCATCGCGCGCCGTAGAGCCGCATCTGCTGCAGGCACTCGACAATGCTACGCGGGCGGCGATCGCCGCATCCCCCGTGAAGGGGCGCTTCACAATCACCCGCGTTGAGCTGCCCGATGCGCGTGCCGTGCGTCAGGCAAGCTACGGTGTCATCAAAGGCGCAAGTCACTACCTGCTGATGTTTGCCGACGCCACACCGCGCAACCGCATGGGTGCCGCGTATGTTCTGGAGCAGGTTGTGCTTGAGGCTACACGCCTCGGACTTGGCACTTGCTGGCTCGGCGGTACTTTCCGCGCGTCGGCGTTTGATGCTGAAGACTTGCCGGTCAACCCCGGCGAGGAGTTGCAGATCGTGATTCCCGTGGGCTACGAGGCTGAGTCGCTACGCCTCACCGACAGGATTTTCCGCGCTGTAGCACACAGCAGCCGTCGCAAGCCGTTCGATGAACTATTCACCGGCGATACGGCGACGTGGCGTGAGCCTCTGGAGATGATGCGTCTCGCGCCGTCGGCACGCAACATCCAGCCCTGGCGCGCCGAGGCGACGGAGCATGAGGTCCGTTTCACTGCGGCTGCCGACGGTAAATTCACGACTGTCGACATGGGTATAGCCCTGTCTCACTTCACTCTTGCAGCGGAAGCTCTCGGCATCGGCGGCGATCTCGTGGCGGATCCCGAAACCAACAGCGCCCTATGGACGTTGAAATAAAGGGACATTCCTCTATGAAACCTTATGCCGCGCGCACGCACCATAATGTCACTGCTGCGCCAGCGCCTGAGGGTGCTGAACGCTGATTTCATCCGCTTCAATCACCGTTCCATCGCCGCTATACGCGTGGTGGGCACAGTGCTCGCAGTGGTGGGGTTTGTCGCGTCGGTGGCATGCATCTCATGCTTCATCATACACACCGGTTACCGCCATTCTACTGATGAACTGGTGCAGATCAACCGTGTGCTCCGCTGGGTGCAGGGGGTATTCATAGTATGCGTGATTTACGATATACTCTTCCGTTTCCACACGACAGTGCGCCGCGCCCGCCCGCTGATGCACCTGCTCAACGGCGCCATGCTGCTCACGCTGCTGCCCTGGGTATATCCGCGCCCGGAGCACCCCTGGTTTGCATGGCTCGATACGTTTCTCTACAGTCCCGCTTTTCTCAATTCGGTTCTCGCCGCCTACGCCCTGCTAACATTCAGCTCCGGAGTGGCTAATCTTGTCGGTAAGCGCACTAACCCGTCGCTGCTGCTGTCGGGGAGTTTCCTCGTGCTGATATTCATAGGCTCGTTGCTGCTGATGCTCCCGAATGCCACATACGGAGGCATACGCTATGCCGATGCTCTGTTTGTGAGCACGAGCGCTGTCTGCATCACCGGTCTGACACCGGTGGATATATATGCCACATTCACCCCCATGGGAGTGGTGATACTTGCGGTACTCGTGCAGCTCGGCGCTTTGGGTGTGATGACTTTCACGAGCTTCTTCGCGCTATTCTTCAGCGGCAACGCCTCGATCTACAATCAGCTTCTGCTCCGCGACATGTTCTACTCACGCACCATGAGCGCGCTTGTCCCGACACTGCTCTACATACTCGTATTCACAATCGCCGTGGAGCTTGTGGGCGCAGCCATGATTTTCCTCACCATACACGGACAGCTGGGGCTGACGATCAACGGTGAGATCGGGGTGGCTCTGTTCCATTCATTGTCGGCGTTCTGCAATGCCGGATTCTCTACGCTCCCCCAGGGATTGTCGAATCCGCTGCTGCTCGAGGGCAACCAGTCGATCTACTGGGTGATGAGTGTGATAATTCTCGCCGGTGCTATAGGGTTCCCGATCCTGGTGAACTTCCGCGATGCGCTGACCGACCGCTTCACCCGCTTCTGGCACCGTCTGCGTCACCGGGAGATGGAGCCGCGGCGCATCCATGTCTACAACATGAACACCAAGATCGTGCTTGTCACATTCTCGGCGCTTTTCGTAGCCGGTGCGCTGCTTTTCTGGATTCTGGAGCGTGACCACACCCTGGCGGGGCACAGCGCGTGGTGGCAGTTCTCGCAGTCGGTATTCAACTCCGTCACCCCCCGCAGCGCAGGGTTCTCATCGATCAATCCTGCGTCGTTTCTCAACATTACCGTCGTAATGGTGCTTTTCCTCATGTGGGTGGGAGGTGCCGCACAGTCTACAGCCGGTGGTGTGAAGGTCAACACTCTTGCCGCTATAATGCTCAATCTGCGCGCTATCGTCACCGGACGTGAGCGCGTCACGGCGTTCCGCCGCACGGTCTCCGTATGGTCCATACGCCGCGCCAACGCCGTCGTGGCTCTCAGTATACTCTCCTACCTCTTCTATGCAATGGCACTGCTCTGGCTCGAACCGGAACTCGACACGCGCGCGCTGCTGTTCGAGGCTTCCTCGGCGCTCTTCACCGTCGGCTCCTCGCTCGGCGTCACACCCGAACTGAGCGATGCCTCCGAATTTCTGCTCTGCACCGCAATGTTTCTCGGACGTGTGGGCATAATATCCTTGCTCACCGGACTCGCCGGACGTCACCATGACCCGCAGGTGCAGCTGCCATCCGACAATATAATCATAAACTGATCACTAACAATTACCGCCATGCGCTATCTCATAATCGGACTCGGAATCTACGGATCGAACCTTGCAATCGACCTCACCAATATGGGGCACGAGGTCATAGGTGCCGATATAAGCTCAACACTCGTGGAGCAGATAAAGGATTTCATATCCACAGCCTATATCATAGACTCCACCGACGAGATCTCGCTCGGTGTCCTGCCGCTCAACAATGTGGATCTCGTCATTGTGGCGATCGGTGAGAACTTCGGCGCGAGCATACGCACCGTGGCTATATTGAAGAAACTCGGCGTGAAGCATATCTATGCCCGCGCAATCGACAAGCTGCATGAATCGATACTCGAGGGCTTCGAGATCGACAGGATCCTGACGCCCGAGCAACGCGCCGCAGCCGATCTTGTCAATGAGATGGGACTCGGCACGGAGATAGAGTCGATGCGTGTCGATGATGAATGGTATGTGCTCAAATTCGCCGCCCCCGACTATTTCGTTGGCATGAAATACTCGGCGATAGATTTTCAGCGCACCTACTCGATGCGGCTCATCGCTGTGACGCGTCGCGAACAGAGCCGCAACCTGCTCGGCATAGAGCGCCCGCACCAGCACATGATCGATACGGAGGCTGATCCTGAGATGCGGGTGGAGAAAGGCGACATATTCACATGTCTCGGCACCGCCAAATCATACAAGGAGATTTTCTCGCACGTCGACCTTACCTGACCCTTTCCCAGCTGTTTGCCGATAGATGAAGTTTGTATCGTTCCCTGATCAGTTATTGAGGCGGGCGAGCAGACGCGCGGGGGTGACGCCGTAGATGGGGTGGTGCCATCCGGGGGCAAGCTGCACCATGGGCAGCAGCACGAACTGCCGTTTGTGCATTCGCGGATGCGGCAGAGTCAGTTCAGGTGTGTCGATCACTATATCATCGACTGCAATCAGATCGATATCTATACGGCGGTCGGCGTATGTGCCGTCGGGCTGACGGTGCGGTGCCGGATCTATGTCGCGCTGTATCGTCTGCAGTGCCGCGTGCAGTTCGGCAGGGGGGAGTGAAGTCTCGAAAGCTATTCCAAGATTGATGTAGGGGTGCTCTGAAGCGTAGCCCCATGGCTCTGACTCGATCGGGTCGGACCGGCGCACTGCGCCGTCGGCTATCCCCGAAATGGCAGTGACCGCCCGCTCGATATGAGCGTGGCGGTCACCGATATTCGAGCCGATATTCACATAAGCTGTCACGGCTGTTGGGATTACTGATGGTTACTGTCCGTGGAGAAGCGGGATCAGAGTGTCTTCTTCACTTCCACTTCCTCGAATGCCTCGATGAAGTCACCCTCCTTGACATCGTTGTAGCCTGCGATGTTCAGGCCGCAGTCGTAGCCGCTGACTACCTCCTTGACGTCGTCCTTGAAGCGCTTGAGCGATCCGAGCTCGCCGGTGTACTTGACGATACCGTCGCGGATCAGGCGCACCTTGCACGAACGCTTGATTCTGCCTTCGCGCACGATACATCCTGCAACAGTGCCGACTTTCGATATGTGGTAGGTCTGGAGCACTTCGGCTGTACCTGTGACCTCCTCCTTGATCTCCGGTGCGAGCATGCCCGCCATGGCGTCCTTCACCTCCTCTATAGCCTGATAGATGACGGAGTAGAGACGGATCTCCACACCCTCACGCTCGGCGGCGCGGCGCGCAGCCTGCGACGGGCGCACCTGGAAGCCGATGATGATGGCGTCGGATGCAGCCGCGAGTGTGACGTCGCTCTCCGAGATCTCGCCCACAGCCTTGTGGAGCACATTGACCTGTATCTCCTCTGTGGAGAGCTTGATGAGTGAGTCGGAAAGAGCCTCGATAGAGCCGTCCACGTCGCCCTTGACGATAATGTTGAGCTCCTGGAACGAGCCGATTGCACGGCGGCGTCCGATATCCTCGAGTGTGAGCAGTTTCTTGGTGCGGAGACCGAGCTCACGCTGCAGCTGCTCGCGCTTTGTGGCGATCTCGCGTGCCTCCTGCTCGGTGTCGAGCACATTGAATGTGTCGCCGGCTGTTGGAGCACCATTCAGACCGAGTATGAGTGCCGGTTCGGCAGGTCCTGCCTCCTTGATGCGCTGGTTACGCTCGTTGAACATAGCCTTGATCTTTCCGAAATGTGTTCCGGCGAGTATGGTATCGCCCACACGCAGTGTGCCGTTCTGCACGAGCACGGTAGCGACATAGCCGCGACCCTTGTCGAGCGACGACTCGATGATCGAGCCAGTGGCGTTGCGTTCGGGGTTAGCCTTGAGTTCAAGCATCTCAGCCTCGAGGAGCACTTTCTCCATCAGCTCCTCTACGCCTATACCTTTCTTGGCTGATATATCCTGGCTCTGGTATTTGCCACCCCACTCCTCGACGAGATAGTTCATGTTGGCAAGTTCCTCCTTGACCTTCTCGGGATTTGCGGCGGGCTTATCGATCTTGTTGATGGCGAAGACGATCGGTACACCGGCAGCCGAGGCGTGGTTGATAGCCTCGACGGTCTGCGGCATGACGTTGTCGTCGGCAGCCACGATGATGATACAGATGTCGGTCACCTTCGCTCCGCGGGCACGCATTGCGGTGAATGCCTCGTGACCCGGAGTGTCGAGGAAGGTGATGTGGCGACCGTCAGCGAGGCGCACGTTGTATGCGCCGATGTGCTGTGTGATGCCGCCAGCCTCGCCGGCGATCACGTTGGCGTTGCGGATATAGTCGAGAAGTGATGTCTTGCCGTGGTCGACGTGACCCATGACGGTGACGATCGGCGGACGCGGTACGAGATCCTCCTCCGAGTCCTCGTCCTGCGAGATCGCCTCGACAACCTCAGCCGATACATATTCGGTCTCGAAGCCGAACTCCTCGGCTACGATATTGATTGTCTCTGCATCGAGGCGCTGGTTGATCGACACCATGACGCCGAGGTTCATGCAGGTTGCTATGACGTTGTTGACCGGCACGTCCATCATCGAGGCAAGATCGTTGGCGGTCACAAACTCCGTCAGCTTGAGCACCTTGCTCTCCATTGCCTCAAGCTCGTGAGCCTCACGCACACGCTCGGCTACAGCCTCGCGCTTCTCCTTGCGCCACTTCACGCCCTTCTTGAGTCCTTTCTCCTTGTTGGTGAGGCGTGCGAGTGTCTCCTTTACCTGCTTCTGTACATCCTCCTCGCTCACTTCGGCATGCGGTGCCTGACGGCGGTTGCGGTCGCGGCGGTCATTGCCCTGTCCGCGTCCACCCTGTCCGCGCTGGTTGTTGCCACCCTGGCGCTGCGGTCCGTTCTGCTGCTGTTGCGAGGTCTTCTCGATGTCGACTTTCTCCTTGCCCACAATGCGCTTGCGCTTCTTGCGGTCGCCTGTGGCTCCGGGGGCAGCCTGTCCGTTCGCTCCACGGGCAGCTGCTATGCGGTCGTTGCGTTTCTCCTCTTTCGACTTCTTCTTAGGGCGAGTTGACTGGTTGATAGCCGCGAGATCGATCTTGCCGAGCACGGTCAGACCGGGCGCAGCCTTGGGCTGGCTGAGTGTGAATATCTCAGGCTCGCTTTTCTCGGCGGGTTTCTGCTCCGCTTCGGTTGCTGCAGGAGCGGGTACGGTCTCCTTCGGCTGTGCCGGAGCCGCGGTAGCCTCTTTGGGCGCAGGTTTGGGTGCCGGCTCAGCTTTGGGCTGCGCGGGGGTCTCCGCCTTGGGCGCGGGTGCCGCGGGCTGCTCCACCTTCGGTTTTTCAGGAGCGGGTGCAGGTGCTGCGGGTGCCTCAGCCACGGGTTTCTGCTCGGGCTTCGGTTCCGGCTTCACCTCGGGCTTCGCGGGAGCCTCGGGTTTCGGAGCGGGTGCGGCTTTGGGCTGCACAGGCTCACCGCGGCGGTTCAGTTCGATATGACCCACGATCTTGGGACCTACGGTGTGCTGCGGCTCGGTAGCGATCACCTCCGGCTGCTTTTCAGGCGCAGGTTTCGCTTTCGCCGTCACGCGCTCCGAAGAGAGAGAGTCGGATTTCGATTTCTGCAGGCGGTCGGGCTGATATTCCTTCACGAGGATCTCATAGACATCATCCTCGATACGGGCGTTGGGGTTATCCTCTATAGTAATTCCTTTTTTGCGCAGGAATTCGATCACTGTGGGGAGCGCCACATTGAAGTCCTTCGCAACTTTGCTTATTTTCGTTCTCGCCATATAAAGTGTTAAGAGTTTTCTGTAAAAATGCTGAGGGGAGGGGTGGAGGGGAGAGGTGTCGGAAGGCGATCACTCTGCTTGGTCGGCAGCGGGGGCGTCAGCCTCGGGGGCTTCGGGAGCGGCATCATCCTGCGCGGGAGCTGCGGGCTCCTCGTCATCCTCAAACTCGGCGCGGAGCACCTCGAGCACATGGTCCACGGTGTCCTCCTCAAGGTCAGCCTTGTCGATGATCTCCTGACGCGAGAGCTTGAGAACCGATTTCGCGGTGACGCATCCGGCGTTCTTAAGCGACTCGATGATCCAGGGCTCGATCTCGTCGGTGAACTCGTCGAGGTAGATATCCTCCTCGAATACCTCCACATTGTCGCGGTACACGTCGATCTCGTAGCCTGTCAGTTTTGTGGCGAGCTTGATGTTGTAGCCATTCTTGCCTATGGCAAGCGATACCTCCTCGGGACGGAGGAACACCTCGGCTTTCTTCTCCTCCTCGTCGATGTGGATCGATGATACCTTGGCGGGGCTGAGGGCGCGCTGTATGAAGAGTGTGGGATTGGCGGTGTAGTTGATCACGTCGATGTTCTCGTTGCGGAGCTCGCGGACGATTCCGTGGATGCGGGAGCCTTTCACGCCCACGCATGCGCCTACAGGGTCGATGCGGTCGTCGTAGCTCTCGACGGCGATCTTGGCGCGCTCGCCGGGGATGCGTGCCACGGCGCGGATCACGATCAGTCCGTCGTGGATCTCAGGCACCTCAAGTTCGAAGAGGCGGCGCAGGAATGTGTCGGATGTGCGCGATACGGTGATCTTCGGGTTGTTGTTCTTGTTGTCGACGTTCGACACCACGGCGCGCACTGTCTCTCCCTTGCGGAAATAGTCGCCGGGTATAGCCTCGCTCTTGGGGAGGAGAAGCTCGTTCTTGTCGTCGTCGATGAGCAGTGTCTCTTTCGACCATGTCTGGTACACTTCGCCCGATACGATCTCACCCTCGAGATCCTTGAACTTGGTATAGATAGCCTCTTTCTGGAGGTCGAGTATCTTTGACTGGAGCGTCTGGCGAAGATTGAGGATGGCGCGGCGTCCGAAGTCGGCGAAGATGATCTCCTTGGTGTGCTCGTCGCCGATCTCGGCGTCGGGATCCTGGTCGGCGCGTGCGTCGGTGAGCGAGATCTGCAGGTTGGGGTTGGTCACCTCACCGTCGGGCACGACCTCAAGGTTCTGGAAAATCTGCACGTCGCCCTTGTCGGGGTTCATGATCACGTCGAGGTTTTCGTCGGTGCCGAACATCTTGGCAAGAACGTTGCGGAACGATTCCTCAAGAACGCTTATCATCGTTGTCTTGTCGATGTTCTTGAGCTCTTTGAACTCGGCGAAGCGCTCCACCATGTTGTTAGCCTCTTCTTTCTTAGCCATATATCTTAGTGTCTTAATGTTTGCGTTATATTATTTGAAATCGATGAGGTAGCGCACCTCCTTGGTGTCGGCTACAGCGATGCTTTCGGGGCGGTCCACCACCACGGGGCGTTTCTTCCCCTCCTCCTTGACTTTCGTGGGCACCTCGATGGTGAACACCGAGCCGTCGGGGGTGATCTCCACCAGGCGTCCGCGGATCTTGCGTCCGTCGGCGGTAAGCACCTCTATCTGGTTGCCGATGTTCTTTTCATATTGCTCACGGACCTTGAAGGGTGAGGTGAGTCCGGCGGATCCGACCTCAAGTTCATAATCCTCCTTATCGCGGTCGAACGCTGCCTCTATGGCGCGTGTGATGGCGACGCAGGTGTCGATGTCGACCCCGGTCATGGAGTCGATCTCGACGCATATACGGTTGTCGGCGCCCACGTTGATGCTTACGATGAAAGCATCCGTGCCGTCGATTGTCTGTTCTACAGTCTGCCGAAGCAATTGCTGGTCAATCATGATTTATATAATAAAAGCGGAGGAAGCTGTGCGCCTCCTCCGTGACTTGGTGATGCAAAGGTAGTAAAAATAGTCAGGATACGAAATAGATAGGCTTGTGGGAGAGAGGGTAGAGGAGTAGATTTAACAGATGATTAACAAAAAATAGGGTAATTTAGTAGAAGGCTGATTGAGATAAATAGGGCGGATATGGAAAAAAGCGGATGGGGCTGACAGGGGGAGGATTATTCCTTCTCGGAGAGTTCGAGCCAACGGAGCTCTTTGGCATCAAGCTCGGGGAGCAGAGCCTCGTAGCGCGCGGAAGCTGTGCGGATCTCTTCGGGAGAGCCGGATGTGAATGTCGCCTCAAGGGCGGCGCGTTCGGCGGTCAGGGCGTCGATCTCGGCTGTCAGAGCTTCAAACTCGCGCCGTTCGGCAAACGTCATGCGCGGTGCGCGTTCGCGCTGCGGGCGCTTTGCTGCTTTTGTTTCCTCGACAATCGCTTTCGGCTGCGGTTTCGTGCTCTCGGTGCGTGCGGCGGCTGCCTCAGCCTCGCGCCACTCGGTGTATGAGCCGGGGAAATCTGTGATCTGCCCCTCGCCGGTCATGACAAACAGATGGTCAACGATAGAGTCGAGGAAGAAACGGTCGTGGGATATCACGAGCACGCAGCCGTGAAACTCACGGAGGTAATCCTCGAGTATGCCGAGGGTCATGATGTCGAGATCGTTCGTCGGCTCGTCGAGGATCAGGAAGTTGGGCGAGCGCATGAGCACCGTGGCGAGCTGAAGCCGGCACCGTTCTCCGCCGCTAAGTGTGCCTATCACCTTCTGCTGGTCGGCAGGCTCGAAGAGGAAGCGCTTGAGGAACTGCATCGGTGAGAATGACTGCCCGCCGTTGATGCGGATATCGTCGGCAATGTCGGTCACCGCATCGATCACACGCTTGGAGGGGTCGAGTTCCACCCCCTCCTGGCTGTAGTAGCCGAAGCGCACGGTCTCGCCTATGTTCCATTCGCCGGAATCCTGCGGCACAAGCCCGAGGAGCATCTTGACAAATGTTGACTTGCCGACACCGTTGGCGCCGATAAGCCCTACTTTCTCGTAGCGGGCGAAGGTGTAGGTGAAACCGTCAAGTATCGTCTTGTCGCCGAAGCGCTTGCTGATGCCACGTGCCTCGAATATCTTTGAGCCGATGTAGGAGGAATCGACACCGATATTCACGTTGCGCTCCGTGTAGTCGACCTGCGTGCGCTGCTTAAGGTCGTGGAACGCATCTATACGGTATTTCGCCTTCCCCGCGCGTGCCTGTGGCTGCCGGCGCATCCACTCCTGCTCGCGGCGCAGCGTGTTGCGGTTGCGGTCGAGTTCGGCGGCAAGAGCCTCGTAGCGCTCGGCGCGGCGGCGCAGGAAGTAATCGTAGTTGCCCTCGTAGGTGAATATCTGGGTGCGGTCAATCTCAATGATCCGGTTGCAGACGCGGTCGAGGAAATAACGGTCGTGAGTGACCATGAGCAGAGTCGCGCGCGACCGCGACAGATAGTTCTCAAGCCATTCGATCACATCGATGTCGAGATGGTTGGTAGGCTCGTCGAGGATCAGCAGGTCGGGGTTGTCGAGTATCACCGATGCGAGCGCCACGCGCTTGCGCTGACCGCCGGAGAGCTGTGACACGGGGATGTCGAGCGCGGTGATGTGCAGCTGTGTTAGCAGTTGCTGCAGTCGGTCCTCGAAGTCCCAAGCCTGCAGTCGGTCCATCTCATGAAGAGCGGCTGCTATACGGGTCTCGTCGGCAGCGGCAGTGGCGGCGCGATACTCGCTCACGGCACGTGTCAGCGGCGTGTCGTTGTGCAGACAAGCCTCAAGCACAGTGGTGCCGTCGGCAAACTGCGGCAGCTGCTCGAGGTAGCCTATGCGCAGCCCGTTGCGTGGCACCACGCGCCCGCTGTCGGCGGTGTCGCGTCCGGCAAGAATGCGCAGCAGTGTGGTCTTGCCGGTGCCGTTGCGAGCCACGATTCCGGTCTTGTCGCCTTCGTTGATGCCGAAAGTCACGTCGCCGAAGAGCAGGCGGTCGCCGAAACTCTTCGTAAGGTCTTCGACCTGTAGTAATGATACTCCCATGTTGCAAAGTTACGGTAATCGGACGGTTTGAGCAAATTGTGGACTCTGTCGCGATTCAGACGTAAAAAAAAGCGGCACTCGCCGGAGCGGGTGCCACTGATGATGTATTTGTGCTTGTTTTGCCTGGCGGTATCAGAGGTTGAGACCGATGCCGAGGAAGACGCCGATTCCCGACTGCTCAACGTCGCCAGTAGGAGCCAGATACTGCAAACCGAGGGTGGTGTTCAGCTTGTTGCAGAATTTCCACATCGCGCCAAACTCCGCACCGCCGGTGAATGTTGAGTTATAATAAGGCTCGGTATAATAATATTGCTCTTCATAGTAGCCATAATTAAATCCTACAACTCCACCAAGGAACAGATTGAATGTAGGTGTTATTCTTTTTATCACACCAAACGATGTGGTAGGGAGTGCATCATAATGATATTCATAATTGTTATTATGCACATTTTTATACCCGTTTCCGACACAACGGATAACTAACTTGACATATCCACCCCATGAGCGGTAGGCGCCACCCATGATACCGAACTCACCCTGAGTCGGGATCTTGAATTCACTTGATGAGTGGGTGCGGAGCTGCCCTACGAGGTTGATGAAGCCGTGGGTGCGGTTGCGTGACTTTAGGGTGAAGATCATCTGGTTGAGGGCGTTGGTCTTCATCTTCTTTTCACCGAGACCGGGATAGGAGGCTGTGAGGCTCTTGAGCCATACGGGCACCTCGATGGTGAATGTGCCGTCGGCATCGGCGGTGACGGTCTCAGCTCCTCCGGTGGCGCTTACGATAGCTCCAGGGAGTGGATTGCCGTTCTTGTCGATAACGGCACCGGTGATCACTTTTGTTGTCGCACTCTGCTTTTCGGTAGCTGTCTGCGCCATAGCCGAGCCTACCGTCAGTGCGAAGATGAGAGCTGCGATGAGTTTTTTCATATTCTATCTGTGTTTTTTTGAGTGATGAAAATGTCGTGTGTGCCGGTTCAGTGGCGGACGGATACAACCGTCTTTATGACCTGCATCTGCGGGTCGTGGCGGCGGTTGCGGGCGAGCCACTTCTGGAAGGCGGCGAATGTAGCCTGGCGGGGGAGCAGACTCAGCTGCTCGCCGGTGCGGCGGTCGGTGACGGTGCGCGAGCGATCCTGCACGTCGGCTGCCTTGGTGAACTTGTTGGGGGAGAAGATGATGTAGATCTGATTTATGTCGACATCCTTGCGGGCGTTCATCTTAATGCGGCGTGTGAACGGGCGCGCCTCGGGAGTGGCGTCGTCGCGCGAGAAGAGTATGTACTCCTTGCCCGCCTCGATGGGGAAAGCTCCGTCAGCCATGCCGTCGTAGGGGAGGAGGCACTGCATTGTCATAGCCTCGTCGTCGTCGCCGAGATAGGCGGCGAGATAGCCGTCGACGGGCGATGTGAAGTAGACATACATGTAGTCGCCGACGTGGAATGTGAAGTTACGGAGGCGGTCGCGGTCGCGGTCAGTGCCGTTGAAGAGTATGCGGCTGTCAATGTCGGCACGCCCGGTGGGTATCTCGCGTATGCGCCCGCGGAGCGTCACCTCGTAGATTGTCTCGTGTGCGCCGGGGGTGATGTTCCACACTGTGTCGCCGAGTGTCTCCACCCATTCACCCTTGACATCGCTCTCGCCTATGGCGTAGAAATCGTCGCGCGAGCCGTCGGAGCTCTCCTGCATGAATGTGAAGTTTGTTTCGGTGAGCGAAGATCCGAAGCGTGTGCGGATCGCGTCGAGCTGCGCGCGGGTTATAGCTTCCTGACGTGCCTGTGCGGGCGACATCGAGAGCGGAGCGTAGTAGACCGCGGTGGCGGTGACTTTCTCGTCGGCATTGGCAAAAGTGGCACCCGCGAGGGCGAGTGCCACGATTGATGCCTTTATGGTTCTGCGGATCATCGGTATCAGAGATTGAGACCGAAACCGAGGAATATGCCGAGGTTACCGTTGTTGTTCACCTCACAGCCATGCATGATGTAGGAAACACCGGCGGTGACATTCAGCTTGTTGGAGATCCTGAAGAGTCCGCCGACCTCAGCTACGCCGGTGACAGACTGCGTTGCATAGCGATAATGTGGGTCGTGATCCTTCACTTCTGTGTAGTCATCTGTCACAGGATCGTATTTGTAATCATAGCCATCGCATATCCCATAGGCATCGCCTCCGAAGTCGAAGCCTACACCTCCGCCGAGGAATACGGCGAATTTGTTGGAGAGACGCTTGATTACACCGAAAGTAGTGGTTGGTAGAACATCGAAACGCTCCTCATCTTCATAATGAAAATAATCCGGATCTTTGATTCCTCCTCCGACACAGCGGATCACAACCTTGACATAACCACCCCATGAGCGGTAGGCGCCGCCCATGATACCGAACTCACCCTGTGCGGGAACCGGGAGACCGGAGCTGATCTGCGTGCGGTACTGCCCTACGAGGTTGATGAAGCCGTGGGTGCGCTTGCGTGACTTGAGGGTGAAGATCATCTGGTTGAGGGCGTTGGTCTTCATTTTTGTCTCACCGAGACCGGGATAGGATGCGGTGAGGCTCTTGAGCCAGATGGGCACCTCGATGGTGAATGTGCCGTCGGCATCGGCGGTGACTGTCTCCGCTCCTCCGGTGGCGCTTACGATAGCTCCGGGGAGGGGATTGCCGTTCTTGTCGATAACGGCACCGGTGATCACTTTTGTTGTCGCGCTCTTCTGTTCGGTGGCTGTCTGCGCCATAGCAGTGCCTACCGTGAGTGCGAAGATGAGAGCTGCGATGAGTTTTTTCATATTCTATCTGTGTTTATTTGAGTGATGAATTGCATGTGATAGTGTGCGATCAGAGCGTGCGGGTACGCCAGGTGTCGCCGAGCGAGGCTGAGGCGTTGACCGTCGGGGTCTGATGCTTGTTCTTCTTGTCGTAAGCCTTGTTGTCGACCTCTTTCGTGAGGCGGCGGCTGAGTTCGCCGAGTGTGATCACTCCGGCTGATTCCTGCAGGTTCTTGAGGAGGAAGTAGGTGAAGAAACCGTGGCTCTGCTCATCGTAAGCCATGGCGGTCTGCTTGCCGGTGGTGGCGCTGAACACCACGGTGTTGCCGCGTGCGGTGACATCCTCAACCTCATACTCCACGAATCGCTCGGCGAAGAGCATCTCGTTGCCTCGTGTGGCGCCGCTGAAGCATGCGTCGAGAAACACGGTGACGTTGCGCGCCGGCATCTCGTCGAGCTGCGCATAGAGGGCGTCGAGGTTCACGCAGCTCTCGAAGTCGGTGCCCGAGGCATCGGTGGGGAGCAGGTGGGCGGTTCCGGTAGCTACATCAGGCACGCCATGACCGGCGTAGTAGAATATAATGTCGAGCTCGCCGGGGTTCATCTTGGTTTTCTCGGCGAGGTAGCGCAGCGGCTCGCGGATCTCGGTGAGAGTGGCGTCGTAGCGCTCGCGGATGTTGTCGGCGGGGATTCCGAGGGCGGTGCGGCAATATTCGGCGAATGTGGCGCCGTCGCGTTTGGCAAACGCCACGTCGGAGAAGTATTTGTAGTTCTCGTTGCCGATTATGACCACGTAGGTGTTGGGACGTGCGGTCTGCGCGGCGGGGATATTGATGTCGACGTCGGAGAGTGGCACGTCGGCAGCGGCTGTAGCCTCCGGCAGCGGTTCGAAGTTGGCTGTGGGCATATACTGTGTCTCGGCAGCCGGAACGGTGTTGCCGGTCACGGCGGGGACGCGCAGTGCGGTGAGCGTGGCGTTGGCGTCGGCGAGACGGTCGGCGTCGCCGGTCATGCTGTAGCAGACGGCGAGCGCATGAGCCACGTTGACGGCGTAGGGTGAGTTGTCGAGTATATCCTTAAGCAGCGGTATGGCGCGCTCGAACAGCGGTGTCGCCGTGGTGTCGGCTGGATTGGCGCGGCGGAGTGCGATCGCAGCGTTGTAGCTGTCGAACGCGTAGTGACAGGCGAAGTCGAGGCTCGACTGGTTGGCGGCGTAGAGCTTGGAGAACACGTCGGCAGCCTCGCCGTAGCGCTTCATGCGCTCGAACATCTTGCCCTGGTACTCCATGAGTCCCTTGTGCCCCGGCTGCAGTTTGAGCGCTGATGCGAGCAGCGGCTCCATCTTGGCGTCGGCTCCGGTCTTGCCGCACGACTCGATGCCGATCACGAGCATGTTCCAGTTCTGTGGATATGCGGCTGCGCCTTGTGTGGCGATGTAGGCTGCGTTCTCGTAGTTGCGCAGCTCGTAGTAGCTGCGTGACAGTCCCTCGAAGGCGAGTTCGCGGTTCTGCGTGTCGCCCGACGAGAGGTATGCCTGGAAGTAGAGTATGGCGTTCTGGTAGTCGCCACGGTTGAAGATGTTGGTTGCGGCGAGATTGGCGAGCACGGGGTAGCCGGGTGTCTCCTGCAGCCGCTCGTCGCCCATGCCGGGGAGCAGCGAGAGGTCGACATAGTCGGCGGCATAGCGGAGCACCATCGCCTGGTCGTTAGCCTGTGCGTAGAAGTAAGCGCCGCGGCGCAGCATGGGGAAAATCTCCTTGAGGGCGGTCTTGGCGGCGGCATGGGCGGGGGTGCCGGGCGATTCGTTGCGGAATCGCCTCGGCATATCCGGCGTAAGCCTGGCGCAGTTCGCCGTAGGCGGCTCCGTCGGGTTCGCCCGCGGCAGCCATGCGGCGGAAAGCCGCGAGGTGTGCCTCAGCCTGACTGAGGGCGCCGTCGGGTGTCTGTGCGGAGACGGCGGCGGTGGAGGCGAGTATTGCCATGCCGATGATCAGTCGGCGCAGGATGTCGTTGATAGAGTGTGTCATTAAGGATTACGATGTGTGTTGGAGGGGAGTCGTCAGAATGCGTCGACAAACACGAACGAAACGTTGATGCGGCGGTGTGCGCCACCTTTCTCGCGGCTCACCTCGATGCCGTAGTTGTAGGTCACGTCCATGTCGGCGAGTGCGGGGATCCCTTTCTGCAGGTTGTCGCGCACGCCCTGTGCACGCATGAACGCAAGCTGCTCGTTGGTGCGGATACCCTCGGCGGAGCTGACGCTTACGGAGGAGAGATCGCCGTCGATGCGGCACGGCTCGGCATCAAACTCGCCGAGCGAGCCGTCGTAGGGTATCGACCGGTTGATCGGCATTGCATCGGCGGTTCCGGTCATGGTGATGTTCAGGCGGCGTCCCGGTTTGACATATCCGGCGAAATCGGTGGCGAATGCGCGGCAGACGAGCGCGAGGAGCGATTCGGCTGCGGGCGACTCGGTGATGAGGTACTTGCCGGGTGCGAAGTCTTCCTTACCGGAGAAGTCGGGATCGACGGTATAGGTGAAGTCGACCTTGTAGTTGTTGATGCGGCGTCCGGATGCGTCGTAGGAGGGCACGATCTCGGCGCTTGCCTCGATGTGGGTGTGCTCGGAAATGGAGCTGCCGGCACGTGCCTGCTCGATGATGTCGTCCTTTATGTCCTGTAGGCGTGCGTCCTCGCGTGACGACTGCTTGATGAGGTCGAGCGAGATGAATGAATCGTCGGTGGCGAGGAAGTCGAGGCTCTGGCGGTCAAGATTGTTGAATGTGTATGTCTGACCGGTGGCGGGATTGTAGACGTCGGCGTAGATAAGCTCGAAGGTGTCGTCGGGGGTGATACCGTAGACGGCGTTGCGGAATTCGAGTCCTGTGCCGTCACCGAACTGCGTAGCCTCGTCAGCCGACATTGTCAGGTAGACCTGCTGGAAGCCGCCGATGTTGAGGGTGAGCATGTTGGTCTCGGGGTTGTAGCCTCCGAGTGTCACGTCAGCATGGTTGACGAGGTCGCCGGCAAGCGATGTGGCGATTTCGTTGGCGAACAGTTTCTTCTGCCGCTCCTTAGTCTCGTCGTTGACGCGGAGGGCATAGTCCTCCTCGGTCTCCATCGGGCGCATCTTGGTCCATTCGAGCATACGGGCGTTCAGCTCATCCTCCAGAAGCTTCGTGAAGTTGGGGGTGAAGCCCACGATACGTTTGTATTTCAGCGATGCGGGTGCTGTGTAGGCTATGAAGTCGGTGAGCTTGCCGTCGCGGATGAAGCGGGCGTCGGTGATATGTCCCTCGGGGTCGGAGAGTGTGAGGGAGTCGGTGGAGTCGATGAGGTTGAGGAATGTTATGCGGTTGCCGGCTGATGCCACGGCTACATATTTGCCGTCGGGGTGGAATGAGAGTGCCGTGGCTGTGGATGCTACCGGTGTAGTGGCGGTGGCTCCGAAATCGTGGCCGTCGAAGAGGCAGAGCGCGCCGTCGGTGGTGAGCACTCCGAAGCGGTTGCCGGCATTGTCAAAGCGCATGGCGCGCACGGGGGAGGCGAGTGTGAGTGTGCGTACTACGGTTCCGCTCTCGGGCACGACGATGTCGATTGTGTTGCCATGGGCTGCGGCGATATGTTCGCCGGCGGGGTTGGCGGTGAGCAGGGTGGCTGCACCGGTGAGTGTGACGGTGGAGCGCGGTTTGAGTGTGCGTGCGTCGTAGAAGCGGAGTGTGCTGCCGTCGGCAATGGCGAGCTGGCGGGCATCGGAGGTATAGGCGATGGCGTCGGCTGATGTCATGCCCTCTTTTCCGGGCTTGATCTCGCCGATCTTGCGCTTCTCGCGGTTGAGGTCGAACACGGCTACCTGCGGTTTCTTGCCTCCGAGGAGTGCGGCGACGGAGTGTCCGGCGGGATTGACCTTTATGTCGCGTACGGGCGCGGATGTCTCAGCGATGACGAAGCCTTTGAGATTGTAGATCTTGCGGTCATTGCTGAAAAACATGGAGTACAGATAGTTGTCGACATTCTCAGGCGCTACCGGCTGGCGGTAGAAGAGGTTTTTGTCGGTGTGGATGTTGCTCGGTGCCGTCTGTGCTGCGGCGATGTTTGAGCATACTATCGATGTCGCGAAGAGTAACTTGAAGAGCTTCATAGGGGTGTGTATATGGTTTTCCCTGTGTTACGTGTGTGATAATGTTTCCGGCTGCAAAGTTACAAAAAGTTGTGAAAAAACACAAAATATGGATTGGGGGCGGGTGATATCAAGAGGGATAAGGCAAATAGGGCGGATAAGACTAATAGATCAGGCGGGGCGGTAGATGAGGGTGGCGGAGGCTTCGGGGCGTATGATTGCGCTTATGGCGCGGTTGATGTCGCTGACCGTGAGGTTGCGGTAGAGGGGGAGGATGGAGTTGATGTCGTAGCCGCACAGCAGGGCGCTTGCGAGCGATTGCGCTTTCTGGAGCACACCGATATGGGCATAGCGTGTGCGGCTCTCGAATTTGTTGACGGCGCGTGTGAGCTCATGCTCCGTCACGCCGTCGGTGATGAGCTCGCCTATCTTGTCATTGAGTATGGCGAGCGCACGGTTGATTACGCGCCGGGAATCGCTGCGCAGGCGGCATGCTATGGTGAGTGCTCCGGGATCCTCGCTGCCGATGATTGAGGCGTCGGCTTCGGTGAATACGGGGTATTGCCGGAGCAGCTCTGTCTGAATGCGTGAGGAGCGTCCGGAGGCGAGTATATCGGTGAGTATGTCGGCGGCTTCATAATGCTCTGCGCCCCGCGGTCCCATAGGGTAGGCGATGGTGATAGCCGGCACGGGTACGCGTCCTTTCACCTCGAGTGCGCGTGGTGCTTCAATTGGTGGCTCCACAGGCAGGACACGTGGCTTAATGTCGCGCGAGGGTATCTCGGCAAACCAGCGCTCGGCGAGCTCGCGGGTGCGGTCGAGGGTGATGTTGCCCGCCACGGCTACAACGGCATTGTCGGGGGCATAATGGGAGTAGAAGAAGCTCTTGATGTCGTCGAGGCGCACACGCTTGATATGTTCCGGCGTGAGTCCGATCGTAGGCCAGCGGTAGGGATGCACGCGGTAGAGCAGGGCGCGGAGATGATGTGACATGTCGCCGTAAGGCTGGTTGAGGCATGTCTGTTTGAACTCCTCGATGACGACGCGTCGCTGTGTGTCGAGCGCGCGGCGGGAGAATGCGAGAGAGAGCATGCGGTCGCTCTCGAGCCAGAATGCTGTCTCGGCATTGCCGGCGGGGAGGAGAGAGTAGAAGTTGGTGAAATCGTTGGATGTCCAGGCGTTGCTCCACCCTCCGGCGAGCTCGAGCTGACGGTCGAAGTCGGGGATGTTTGCCGAACCGCCGAACATCAGGTGTTCGAACAGGTGGGCGAGTCCGGTCATGTCGGGATTCTCGTCGCGTGCGCCGACATTGTAGAGCACATCCATAGCCACCATAGCCGACTGCGGGTCATGATGATGGATGAAACGGAGTCCGTTAGGAAGAGCAAAGGTGTTATATTCGATCATAGGTATGCGCTTTACAACAGAAGGAAAGAATGCGTCAGCCCGCCTGATGGCGGTGTGTGGACTGCCGTCGCCGCAGGTTGCGGTGGGGTGCGGGATCACTGAAGGATCTCCATGGAGATGATGCGCACGTCGGCGACAGGACGGTCGTTGGCGTCGGTCTCCACTTTCTGTATGCGGTCGATCGTGTCCATGCCGTCGATTACCTCGCCGTAGACAGTGTATGATCCGTCGAGATGCGGGGCGCCGCCGACGGTTGTGTATGCCTGGCGCTGCTCGGCGGTGAGCGTGTCGGGTGCTTCGGCGGCACGCTGCTCGGTGATCTTCACAAGCTCGTCCTGGAGTGCCTGCAGACCTGCCTGGTCGCGTGATCGGCGCATAGCCATTATGGTGTCGCGCTGCTCGGCGGCGAGGCTGTTGAATATCGCCTTTTTCTGCTCCATGAGGCGCCGGGCGTTGAGCTGGTCGATCTGCTCAGGTGTGAATGTCTTGCCGGTGACGATGTAGAACTGCGACGCGCTCGACTGTTTGGCGGGGTTGACCATATCGCCCTCGCGTGCGGCAGCGAGTGCTCCGCGCTTGTGGAAGTGGCGCGGGTAGACAAATTCGGCATCGATCTTGTAGTCGAGGTCGCCACCGCCAAGCATCTTGGCCGCCTCGGCGTTGCGTGAATCAGGGTCGCCACCCTGAACCATGAACTCGTTGATGACGCGGTGGAACAGCAGCCCGTCGTAGAATCCTTCGGAGGCGAGGCGAACAAAGTTGCGTGTATGGGCGGGAGTGTCGCCGTAAAGCAGGAGAGTGACGTCGCCCTCGGTGGTGTGCATGAGTACCCGCACGTCGGAGAGCTCGTTCTGTGTTGTCGCGTTGTTATTGTCGTTCATAGCTGTGGCTGTTGTCAATGCTGCCACGGCGGTGATTGCCGCGGCTGTTATGATGCTGATGATGTTCATTTCTGTCGTTGTTCAGAGTCCGGCGGCGGGGTATAGACGCTTGTAGATGCGGCGGAAATTGTCGTCGGTGGCGTTCAGCTCGTCGACACGTGTGGCGTAGTCGTCGCCCCAGATGCTCTGCAGCAACTCGCCGATATAGCGGCGCTCGCGGTCTTTCTCGATAGCCGCGGCGATGAGGCGTGAGATCTGCTGAGCGTATGCCTCGGGATTGATGGCGTTGAGGTAGCGCGCGGCGCTGACGGTGAATTGTCCGCTGGCGTCAACGTTGATCATGTTCTGCACGAGGGCGTCCATCGAGTCATCGCACTCCCCGATGTGGTTGGCGATGTATTCGTAGGTGAGAAGCCCGTCGGGATCCTTGGATAGCTGTTTGAGTATATCTTCGTCCATGTCAGTGATTGCTTTGCAGTGCAAAAATACAAATAGTTGCGGTAATTTGGTGAAACGGCGAACAAAAATTAACTTTGCACGCTTAATATTTCATAATGATAGAGCGCATAGTAATAATAGACAATGCAGACCCCGTGAGCTTCTACGGGGTGAACAACTGCAACATGCAGCTGATACGCAATCTGTTCCCGAAGTTGCGCGTGGCGGCACGCGGTACTGTGATCAAGGTTATCGGCGACGAGGATGAGACTGCCGAGTTTGAGGCGAAGATCCATGAGCTTGAGGAGTACTGCCAGAAGTACAACCGGCTGACGGAGGATGTGATCCTCGACATAGTGCGCGGACAGAAACCTGCCGACATGCGCTCGGACGGCGTGATAATATTCGGCATAAACGGCAAGCCGATCTCGGCGCGCAACGCCAACCAGCAGCGCATGGTGGAGTCGGTGGCTCACAATGACCTCACATTCGCTCTCGGACCTGCCGGAACAGGCAAGACATACATAGCGATAGCCTTGGCTGTGCGTGCGCTGAAGAACAAGGAGGTGCGCAAGATAATCCTGTCGCGCCCTGCCGTGGAGGCGGGTGAGAAACTCGGTTTTCTGCCGGGCGACATGAAGGATAAGATCGATCCGTATCTGCAACCGCTCTATGACGCTCTGGAGGATATGATTCCGCCGGTGAAGCTGAAGGAGTATATGGAATCGAACGTGATACAGATAGCTCCGCTGGCGTTCATGCGCGGACGCACCCTGAACGATGCCGTGATCGTGCTCGACGAGGCTCAGAATACCACCACACAGCAGATCAAGATGTTCCTTACCCGCCTGGGTATGAATGCCAAGATGATAGTGACCGGCGATGCTACGCAGATCGACCTGCCACGCTCGACCTCATCGGGACTGATTCAGGCTCTGCGCATTCTTGACGGCGTGGAGGGAATCGGGCGTGTTGACTTCGGGCGCAAGGATATCGTGCGCCATGCGCTTGTGCAGCGCATAGTCGATGCCTACGACCGTTTCGACAAGTCGGATAAGAAAGAGGAGACGCCGGAGCAGTGACCGGTGGCGTCAGGCAGGTTCACTCAAGACCGTATTCCTTGATTTTTCTGTATAGCGTGCGCTCGGAGATGTTGAGTTGGCGCGCTGTGTCCTTGCGTCGCCCGAAGTTAGCTTCGAGGGTGCGGCGTATGGTTTCGCGCTCAGTGTCCTCAAGGGTCATGGGGCGCGATGTGGCGGTTGGTGGAGTGTGGGCGTCAGCCGCTCCCGGTGTCAGATCCTCGTAGGGGGTGGTGATGTCGTGCTGCGGCTGTGGAGGTGTGAAGCGTACGAGTGACCGTGTGATTCCCGCCGGTGCGGTATCGGCTACCGCGGTAGTGACCGGAGGCATCTCGGCGAGCGGAATCGCAGCGGAGGGAACCTCGGACAGCCGCTCGCGCAGTGCGTCGATCTCCTTCTGCATCCGGAATATCATGCTGAAAAGGATCTCGCGGTCGGCATCGTAGGTGTGCGGATTGCGGTGTGTGGAGATCGCCGGGGTGTAGACGGTCGCTCCTGCGGGAAGGTAGCTCTCGACTATGGAGCTGTCGATGGTCTGTCCGGCATCGAAAAGTGCCATCTGCTCTATGATGTTCTTGAGCTGGCGGACATTACCCGGCCAGCGGTAGCGCATGAGCAGGGAGCGTGCCGACTCGTCGAGGGCGATCTGCGGCATGCGGTAGCGTTCGGCGAAATCGGCGGCGAACTTGCGCGCGAGCAGTGTTATGTCTGCTCCGCGGTCGCGCAGCGGCGGGATGGATATGTTGACTGTGGAGAGGCGGTAATAGAGATCCTCGCGGAAACGCCCCTCCTCGACAGCCTTGAGCATATTGACGTTTGTGGCTGCGACTATGCGTATGTTGGTTTTCTGAACCACGGATGAGCCGACTTTGATGAACTCGCCGGACTCGAGCACACGGAGCAGTCGAGCCTGTGTGGTGAGCGGCAGCTCTGCCACCTCGTCGAGGAATATGGTGCCTCCGTCGGCTTCCTCGAAGTAACCTTTGCGCGCTCCTATGGCTCCCGTGAACGCTCCTTTCTCATGACCGAACAGTTCGGAGTCGATCGTTCCTTCCGGTATGGCTCCGCAATTGACGGCTATGTATTTGGCATGTTTGCGGGGTGAGAACGCATGGATTATTTTCGGAAAAAACTCCTTGCCGGTACCGCTTTCGCCGGTGATGAGCACGGAGAGGTCGATGGGCGCAACCTGAATGGCGCGGCTCACGGCGGCGATCAGTGCCGGTGCGTTGCCGACGATTCCGAAGCGGTTTTTAGCCTGTGTTATTTCTTCTGTAAAATCGGGGTTCTGCATGATGATGGAGAATGGTGCGGATTGTGGATTCGATCAGCCTTTTATGATTTTATAATTAGGGCTGTCATGACAAGGATGCAGCAGCCGAGCAGGATGTAGACTATGCGTGCCGCCGTGCGGTACCGGCGCGGGAAGCGAGCCATGAGCCAGTCGGCGTCGAGTGCTCCGGCTGCAACCGCGAGTATCCCTCCGGTGGCGAACAGCATGGCAAGTATCCAGGTGGCGGCTGCCATTGCTCAGTCGGCTATGGTGAGTGTGCGCGATCCGTCGGGATTAACGCGGATATTGACGTCGACAGTGTCGTCGGGGAGCATCTCAGCCACCCGGTCAGGCCATTCGATGAGGCAGAGGCAGCCTGATTCGAGATAGTCCTCAAGTCCCATGTCGAAAGCCTCCTCCATCGACTCTATGCGGTAGAGGTCGAAGTGATATATCAGTTCGGCGGTGGTGTCCGACCGGTATTCGTTGACTATCGCGAATGTGGGCGAGCCTGTGGCATCTTCCTCGACTCCGAGACGGCGCACGAGCGCGTTGATGAATGTGGTTTTTCCGGCACCCATCTCGCCATGGAAGGCATAGACGGTGCGCTCCGGATCGGCTGCGTCGATGAACTTCTGAGCGGCTTCATCGATATCGGCAGTGGTAGGTATTGTTATTTCGGTCATGATGAAGTTTTTGCGGTTTATATTATTGTTTCGGTGCAAGCGTTACGGCAGGCACAAGCATCTCTTCGAGCGAGATGCCTCCATGTTGGAATGTGGCGTTGTAGCGTTGCACATACTGTGTGTAATTGTTCGGGTAGAGTAGGTAATCGGCTCCTGTGGCGAAAATGTAGGATGAAGTGAGCGACGATGCCGCCAGTCCTATCTCGGCAGGTCGGCGGGTCTCGAACACGCGGCGGGTGTCGGCGTCGATCTTTCGTCCGGTCTTGTAGCGCAGACCGGAGGATACGTCGCGCTCAGCCATGATACGCACCGGGTTGCTGACACGTATGGTGCCGTGGTCGGTGGTGAGCAGTATCGGTGATCCGGTGGCGGCTATCCGTTCAAAAAGTGCCAGGGCGGGAGAGTGGCGGAACCATGATGCGGTGATGGAGCGGTAGGCGGCATCGGTCTGTGCAAGCTCGCGTAGTGCCGATGATTCGGAGCGGGCATGCGACAGCATGTCGATGAAGTTGAGCACCACTACGTTGAAGTCATTGCCGGAGCGTTGCGACAGTGTGTCAGTGAGGCGTTGGCAGGATGTTGAGTCGCTGACTTTCGTGTATGAAAATTTCCAGGGGCGGCGCAGACGGCGCAGCATTGCTCCGAGCAACGCTTCCTCGTTGAGGTTTTTCCCTTCGGCGGCGGTATCGTCGATCCATAGATCGGGGTGCAGCTCAGCTATGCGTGCCGGCATCAACCCGGCGAAGATCGCGTTGCGGGCGTATTGCGTAGTGGTGGGCAGGATGGCGCAGCAAAGCTCGTCGGTCTCGAAATTGAACGCGTGGGCGAGCATCGGGCGTATGGCGAGCCATTGGTCGAGACGGAAGTTGTCGATGACTACTACCCATGGCTTGCGCTGCTGTTCCACGAGGGGGAAGAGCCGGCGCCGCAACAGCGTGTGGCTCATCAGCGGTGTGTCGGGATAGTCGGCGGTGACCATTGCGGCGTAGTTGCGGCGGATGTACTTCGTAAATGCCGCATTAGCTTCCGTGAGCTGATCGGCTGCCATTGCCGCTATATCGGTCGAGGCATCGAGCTCAATTAGCCAATATGCGAGCCTGGAGTAGACCGCCCCCCAGTCGGCGATATCGCGGCAGCGGTTTATCTCGGCTGATAGTTCCGTGAATGCCTCGCGGTAGGAATCCGTGGTACGTTCGGCTACGAGGCGGGGCGAATCGAGAGCTTTTTTGATCGCGGAAAGAATCTGCCGCGGATTTACCGGCTTGATCAGATAATCGGCGATTTTTCCTCCGATAGCCTGATCCATGATATCCTCCTCCTCGCTTTTGGTGATCATCACCACCGGGATGTGGGGTGCGGTGAGTTTGATTTGCTGCAACGCTTCCAGTCCGGTTATGCCGGGCATGTGCTCGTCGAGTATCACGAGGTCGACATGGCGCGACGCGACCACATCGAGCGCTTCGCCGCCACTGCGCACAGTGAGCAGCTCGTAGCCCTTTGCGGTGAGAAACATTATGTGTGGCTTCAGAAGATCTATCTCATCGTCGGCCCAAAGGATCGTGGCAGCCATATCGGTGAATCGGTGGATTAGTCCATCCGAATGCAAAGTTACTCAAATAATTGCTAACCCCGCCGCCAAACCTTGCAAAAACTGTTAATACTCCAGACTACCCTCTCTGGCAATACCGGTGTTACGATGTTCAGTTGGTGGTGACACCGTCGGCTATGCGGATAGCACGCACGCGCAGCGGCTGTGTACGGAGAGTGCGACCTCCTCCTGCCGATGGGTTTGCAGCATTGTAATCGTCGGAGGAGCTTATGTCATTTCCTCTGTTGCTGTTCGATGTTGATAAACCTCCTTTGTCTCCACTGCTCACAGGGTTACCATTCGAGTCCAGTTTGGAAGCTCTTGCACGATGCCAATTCTCACGTTCTTCACTTATGGATCCGGTGTTGTTAGGATTTTTAGCAGTTGAAGCAGACCAATAGAACCGTTCTCTGAATGAAGGAAAGCTATTGGAAAAACTTGTCAACATCGATTCTAATTCTCCTATACCTGGCAAGAACCAGGTGTACTCTTTTACATTTCCATCTATGTCACGCTTGTTCTTTCCGAAAGCATACTGCATCGCACCTTCTATTTGGAAGGTAGATTGAGGATAAATCTTTAAATTATCCAAAGATTGAACTCCTGATGCTGTGATATACTCATCTTCATCAATGTGCCCCATCCCCAAGAATCCTTCATTATAGAGTTTATAATGGTATCCATAATAAAACAATGTTACCATGGAAATCCCATCGCTATTTGTGGTTTCGTATGGTTTCCATACAGATCTTGCTAAAGCAGACTTGTAATAGGAAGCCCCCAATTCTTGAATAGCTAATGGTGATCCTTCGCGTGCCCATGGGATGCCGTCGGGCTGATACCATGGTGAGGGGAGGTGGGTGTCGAGTGGGTCACGGTGCTCGGCATATTCCTCGTAGGTCTCCATGTAGTAGGTGGTGTTGCCGGAGGTGAAACGCAGGAGTCCTGCCTGATTGAATTCCATAGTCCGGACTGTGCAGTCGTCAGGATTTCCAGTGCCGGGATCGTATGTTAGAGTGATATATGCCGTACGTGCTGTTTCTGAAGCATTTTCATCGACGTAGAAATATATGCGGTCGCGCGAGCATCGTGCCGTAGCCTCAGTGTCGGGATAACGCTGAAGCATGTCGGTGTAGAAATAGTCGGCGCATCCCCATCCAGCCTTGATCTCTTCATCAGGGATGCCCTCTGCAGTGTGGTAATCGAGATGTACCCACGATGTCGCAGGATCGTTGATCTTTACGTGGCAGGTGGCACCTTGAGGCGCATTGTCAAGGAAGTAGATGTCCATGGGGACGACTGCCCAGTGGGCGTCGATGCGGCGCTCGTTGACGATGCTTATATATAGTGGGTTATCGGTGGTCACGTTCACACGCGCATCGAACGTGTATACATCCTCGTCGGTATTTCGCACATAGTCAAGACCGCGGATAGTGATGTTGTTCTTATAGCAGCGGTTGCGGCGCACCTCGAAGTTGTCGACGGTATTCGAGCCGAGGTAGAATTTGAAGCGCGCTCCGTAGCCGAGTCCCTGATGGGTGATGTAGTCGCCGTAGATTACGAGTGCCGAGGCGTGTGCGTTGGCAAGGCGAGGCTTCCACCGCTGTCTGACGGCAGGATCGTCGGCTACTCCGTCGGGGTATTGGAATGACTCCACCGCAGGTCGGCGCACATTCTCGTAGGTATAGTAAGTGAACTCGGTTTTCGTGCCTTTGTCGAATATTTTGGTGACGTTTTCAGCATCTACGGTCTTCTCCTCGGTCAGAATCTCACCGTCGCCATCTGTGCGGGTGACGTATGAATCGGGATCGTCAAGAAACAGTGGCACGATGCGCGGCAGGTTTATTATGCCGTAGCGCGTGACTGTGAGTGCCGGAAGCGTGCCGTCGGTGTTTGTCTGGTTGGCATCAAGACCGATCTCCACGTCGACACGTGCCATAAGTGCGCTCAGATGGATATTTATGGCGTCAGTGCCAGCGAGCGACGGTGCTGTCAGTGTCTCACCAACCATAGGCATTCCGGGTGCGGGCAGTCGGGTTATATCGTCGCGCAACTGCGGACGGTATAGCCAACTGCGCAGGTCAGCGAGTGAGCTGACTGTTACTTCGCGTGTAGGGTCGTCGGGGTCGCCGTAGAGTATATCGCCGTCGGGAGTCCACTCGGTGCGGAACGATGTGCCGAAAAGATTGGCGAGCGCCACGATCTTGACCCCCGTGAGTTCCGACTGACCGACAAACGCGTCGGAAGGCACGGCGACTGATTGCGGACGTCCGCCGGTGAAATCATAGCGGACGTATGGTGCGAATTTATCCGGATCGGTCGGTGTGAGGAAATTGCCATCGGCATCGAAGAAAAACAGGTGGATGGTGTTGATACGCTTCTCCTCGTCGGTCTTGTTTTCGACTTCGGCGCGCGATGTGACAACCTGCGGCAGCATCGAGCCTGCGGTGAGGTTGATGCTTATGCCGGTGCCTGCAGGCTGATCGCCCGGGAATCTGCCGTTGTCGTCAGCGCATGAAGTTACGACGATGAGCAACAGCACAGTTATAAGTGCGGAAAGTATGCTGATCGGGCTTACGTAAGCCCTTGAGGTGGGATTGGTCATGTTCAGTTGATTGTTATGTCGCCGTCGTAGTCGGGATCAACAGCCCAGGTATCGCCGTCGGCGGCAGAGTTGAACGTAACGGTGAGCTGTCTGCCTATGAAGCTTAGGTTGACAGTGTACAGGTTGCCCTGCACGGGGCGTCGCCCTATCGTGAAGTTGTCGAGCGTCCATGTCTGGTTTTCCTCGCCCTGGAAAGAATACACTATTGTCAGTCGCTTTCCTTGTCCGAGGTATGTGCCCTCGGAAGCACCCTCGAACTCCGGCAGAAGCAGTACGGCTGTGCCACGCGGCTGTGTGTCGGACAGACCTATTAAAGCCGAGGAATTGGCTGCCACGGTCTGCTCCCCGGGGGTTAAGGTGAATGTGCCTGTATATGTATCGGCAGGATCCACTGTGAGTGTGGGCGCATCCGGTGCGTAGTCCACGGTTCCGCTGCGGTAGAAACTCCCTTCGAGTGTGGCGGAATGGATGGTTACTGGGTCGGAGGTGTTGTAGTTGTTTACCTGAAACCGAAGTCCGCAGAGCATGTGGGTGAAACGCAGAGCCACAGTTCCATGGGCGCGCATGTGGTCGGTGACTGTCGCCATCATTGCGTCGCGCACAGTGGTGGGATCGAGCGGCGCAGCGGCTATTCCGGATTCAAAAGGCATAGTGAATCCTATCTGTGGTGCACCCACGGCATCCTCGGCAGGGAGAGTGAAGTAGCCCTCGCCGTAAGGATGATAGGCGATGAAGGTGTAGCGGTAGGTGGCGGGGTCGGTAGGGGCGGTTGTCGTTGAGGTGTACCACCGTGCCGGCTCGTAGTAGGTGTCGTCGGCATTGCGGTAGACGCACTTTGTGCCGTCGAACTTTATAGGCTGCGCGTACATGACGTCAGCCATGACAGATGCTTTTTTGTCAGCCCAAGCCGAGGCTCCGGCTGAGTATGCCGGCGATGTGGAGCTGACGGCATCGTCGCCTTCGCCCTCGGTAAGTGTGGTGACCGGGACACAATATCCGAGCACGCCGAACACCTCCCCCTCGGGGAGTGCGTCGAGCATCTGCGCGCGCGAGGCTTCGGCGGCGCCGACAACAATCGGTGCGGCAAATTCAATCGGTGCTCCAAGCTCGTCGGGAGTGTCGGATCCTGATTGTGAACATCCGGCGGAGAGCAATGCAAGGAGAAGAAATGCAGGGGTGCGGAATTTCATTTTATGACAAAGTTGTCGGGGTCATCGACAGATATTTCTCCCCAGGGTGCGACCTGTGGAACTGATAGGAATATGTTTGTGTTGACAGTGAATGGATATCGGTAGCTATGTCCGGCGCTCCATGTGGTGACGATGTCGGCTGTAGTGAGGGGGGCGGAGTAGGTGAACTGATGCGCGTCGTTGACATTGTAATGGAATGTCAGCTCGAAGC
Organism: uncultured Muribaculaceae bacterium; assembly: GCA_910587425.1. Taxonomy (GTDB): domain Bacteria; phylum Bacteroidota; class Bacteroidia; order Bacteroidales; family Muribaculaceae; genus Paramuribaculum. Next base: position 233,446 of record CAJUKU010000002.1, on the reverse strand, counting down.
GTGCGGCAGTGGTGACAGTCTGAGGCAGAACGGTTATGATGTCGGCGCCGGCGAAAATATCAGTGCCGTCGGGCGACAATTCGAGACCGTCGGGATATTCCACACGGAACAGTGGCTCGGCTGACGATCCTGCCGGTTCTTCAACCGTCCATGTCCCCAAGGCTCCGGCTTCGGGGTTGAAACCTGCTCCATCCCAGGAGCCACGCTCGGCTATGCCGTAGACTGCGGCGGCATCGACAATGACGCGTCTGCCCTCGCCGAGGGAGGCTTCGTCGGAGCGCCCGCGGAAGCTTATGCGGCTCAGCAGATTGTAGAAGGATAGTTTTACGGGGAGTTGCGCCGACGTGGAATTGGCGGAATTTATCGGACATTCGCGTCGGTCGGTAGCGGCGCGCAGGGCTATATGTTTCTGCGGCGTGTAACCGTCGATACGCAATGCCGCACCCTCGCCATCGGCTGAGGTGAATGTCACGCCCTCAGTGCCGGCGGGCGAGATCGCCCGGAAGTTGTAAGCCATGCCGGGATACCAGTAGCGGTCCTCACCATCGTAGAACCAACTGCCGTTATCTTTCCAACTTACGGTCGTGGCATCGAATATCGTTGTGATGTTGGCTGCGTCGGCAGGATCGTGCATTGTTGCCCACACATCGAATGAGTTAAGCTCCGGCAGATCGGCATCTCCGGCGCGGCTGGCAGTGCCGAGATTACCGTCAAACCGGATCGCTTCCGGCGCCGGTTGCGGCTCGTCGCCCGACGTCGAACATGCTGTGAGCAGTGTGCACGCAGCTATGGCGGAGAAGAAGTTGCGCATACGGTTCATGCGGCGTATCAGTTGGTTGAGAACTGGAGTCCGTTGAGTGTGCCGGTATCCTCGTTCCATCCGTCGGCATCGGAACCTGTCGCTCCAACTATGCTTGCCGTGAAGCTGATTTTGTCAAGTCCGGTGCGTCCGCCGTTGATGGTTATCTCATTGTTGATGCTGTGCCCTGCCTTCCAGACGGGGATCCATGAGGCGGTTATCGTGCGTCCGAGCACCGCTTCTCCGTTCTTGGTCACATTGACATCGAATATCAGCCTGACGTTTGCCTGGGCGTAGCTGAACGGTATGACGTAGCATGGTTCGGTCTGTCCGGGAGCGGATGTTATGTCAGTGCTCGTAGATGGCAGGCGCAGTGTCATCTGTGGTCCTGTCGTGCTGCGGTCCACATCCTCCCAGGTCTCGGTCTCCCCTTTGAAAGTGCCTACATCGCGGAAGTTGTCGAGGCGCACGTTGCTAACGCTTACCTTGTAGCCCTCTGGGAATGATGAGCGGAACGAGAAGCGTACGCGGGCGAGTATGTGGGCGAACTTGAACGCTACGGGTGCGGGTGTCTGACCGGCAACCTGGGTGCGTGTCTGTCCGGTGACCTTTGCAAAAAGCAGGTCGTGCTGATGGTTGGCGTCGGAGCGTACGGAGTTAAGGTTGAGCACACGACCGTTGAGCGCATGTGTTCCTGTCACGTTTGCATCGAGTTCTTCATTCTCGCATGAGTATGCGTAGAAGTCATAGCTTCCCTCAGGTATCCAGTAGCGGTCGCCGTCGTAAGTCCATTTTCCGTCGGTGCCTTTGCTCACGAGTTCGTTGTAGAACACGTTGACCGGGCCGGTCTGTGTGGGGACGGTATATGTTGCGAAAACAAAGAACTTGTTGAACGAGGCGTTGGTCACAGCGCGTGACCCTACACTTACAGTGGTGTTGAAGCCTATGCGGTTGGCAGGGCTGTGTGTGACATCGTCGATCACATCCGACGATGTGCATCCGGTCAACGCTGTCAGCGCGGCGAGTGCGAGCAGAGGATTAATGAGTTTCATATCGGGAGATAAGTTTGTTTCTTATGATGAATAGCAGCGGTTGCGGTAGTTTTGATGCTGATCAGGTCTCGAACGGCGGGAGTATCACGTCTTCATATTCCCCCCAGTCGTCGACGTCGACATCGAATCCTGAATCTACCTGGGTGGAGTTGTTGATGACATGTATTGATCCTACGGTTATGACGCCTCCGCGCGGTTGGTTAAGCATCTGGCGGGTCACGTCGAAATCAAATGTCTGTATTGATCCGTCGTTTAGCAGCACCTCAAGATTGAGCGTGAACGGACCTTCAGGTGTCACGCTCTCGGCACCCGGGGTATAGCCTGGGTGTGAGGGCACGCCGAATGTATTTACAATAGCTGTCACTGTCGATGATGCGGCATCGAGTGTGGCGTCGAAAAGTACTGTCGCGGCATCGGCGGTGGTGGAACCGTCGCGAAGCCTTACTTTCTCAGCCATTCCTGCGAGCGCGCCGCGTGCGAGACTCACGTACTCCGCTCCCTGGCTTATCTTGTAGCGGATCAAGTACGTGTAGACGAGAGGGCGCATCGTGATTGACAGCGGGGTGGTTGTGTGCGAATCGGGTCCGTCGGCATGTTCGATGAAAGCGCCGTAAAGCACATCGGGTGCGTTGACAGAGCGTTCTCCCTCGTGCATCGGTGTGAGCGATGAGCGTGAACGTCCGGTTGTGGTAGCCGTGGCGTCAGGGTGGGATGCGATATCGTCTATGACCACGCATTCGGTGTCATCGTTATAAAAGAGCAGCGCCCCTCCGGTAAATGAGCTGACAGAACCGCCTGTGGCTGGGAGATAAAGATTGTAAGGGGTGGTGCCGTCGGTCGGATATGCGACCATGGTTATGGATGTCGGCGGAGCCGGTCGGAGAGCTTCGTATGCGGTGCCGTAGCTGTTCTCGTCCCATTGCCCGGCAAGTGCGGCACCGTAATCGCGCTCCCACTCCTGCTCGTAGGCTACGCTGATTTCTGTCAGTCCCTCATGGTCGTAGCAGATCTCCTGGCGGCATGAGGATGCGGTCAGTAGCATCGCGGCGGCTAAGTGCGGTAATATGATTAGGGAGAGCGGTTTCATTTCTTGCGTCGGTAAACTTTTGTGTCGAAATGCCACACGATGGCAAGACGCGCCTTGAGTGGTCCGAAGTAGCCGGAGTTTCGTGTGCGGCGGTAGACGTGGTGGCTGTCCTTGACCGTATAATCCTTGTAGCTCGCGCGGAGATAGCCTATGCCGAGGGCTGCCTCAAGGGATACCTTGTCAGATACGCGGAATGAGTAGCCGTAAGTGGCTCCGGCGAAATATCCGTTGCCTCGGTGCCCGGAGTGGTGTCCTGCGAGGTCGTACCATGTGAATCCTCCGAATACTCCCGCAAAATGCCCGTTAGGTGAGCGCCGTGGTGAGAAGTAGTGGCGAGCCTCGGGGGATATGACGGCGAGCTGGTATGTACGGTTGTCACCGGTGTTTTTCCACCAAGCCATGTTGTATTCGAGCGCGACGCTCCATGATGGGTTGAAGTGGTATTCGAACTCTACGGAGGGTGATAGCAGGGCATCGTAGATCAGGTTGCTCTTGAAACTCCATTTGCCCCACACAATGCTGTCGGTGTTATTGTTTGATTCGTTTGAGCGGAGTACAGAAGGCTCAACGGCAAGCACGGTGTCATTGCTTGCTGCCGCGCGTGCCAGGAGGGTATTGCGTAGTACAGGGAAGAAGCGTTCAGCCATGATGGCATACGTGCGTCCGCCGTCGATCTTACGAAGCAGACGGATGCGTCCCCGATCGGCGAGCTGCCGCAATTCTACGCTTGGCAGACCGTTGGCGCTGATGGCGCTTATCACCTCTGCGCGGTGCGGCATATTTGATCGTTCCACAAACCGGTGCAGCTCGCTCCAGCCGTTAGCGTCGCCGCTATAATGGATGCTGTCAGAGCTGATTGTGCTGTTGGATGAGATATATTTGCGGAGTGAATTAAAGCGGGCAAGCGCTATTTGGCGGTAGATGTTGTTGTCGGCGGCAGGCTCAGCGATGCTGCTGACGGTAATTGAGGTGACAGTAGTATCGGTGAGTATTCTGTTGAGACGTGATCCGTTTCCTGCATGGCTGAGATCCATGTCATCGTAGCCGATGCGGTAGAAAATCCGTGCGGTATCGTTTGCGGAAGCCACAATGAGCATATTGCGCATCAATGGGTAGAAATGCGACAGTATGTGTGTGTAGGCTCTTCCATGGTCAATGGAGCGGAGGCGCTTTATTATCAATGCGGAGTATCGCGATGATACTGATGCGGCGATCTCAGTGTCGGTTGCAGTGATTATTTCAGTGACCTGTGCCCTGTTCGGCAGGTCGGTGCCGGCAATCATTCTGGCGAGCTGCTGCCAGCCGACGCCGCAGTATATGTTGCGCAGTGCGCCGGAAGTGATTATATCGCGTGATGCGAGAAGTGCCTCGAGAGCTTCGGCGCGTTCAGACGCTACGGTTGCGGCTATGTCGTTGTCGGCATCGGGCGATGTGAAGGTGTATGTTTCCAATGCCACCGGACTGCCATCGGCACGCATGGCGCGTATATCGCGGGTGAGCAGATTGAGTGCGCGGGCATTTCCCTCAAGGTTGAGATCTACCTCCCGGTAGCCTACGGGATATCGTAACTGTACGAGTGGTGATGGTTTTACAGCCGTGAAAACTGTTGCGGGTGTGGTGTCAGGCGGTAAAACGTCAGTGTAGACGAACGTAGTATCCGCAGCCGGGTCGGTGGCGCTTATCGGTAGGGATACTTGCGCGGCTGCCGGTGTGCAGAAAGCACTGATTATGCTGATGATGCAGATAATCAGTGACTGAGCTATCGCACTGCGTTGTTTCATGTGCGGCAAAGTTACAAAAAAATAGTCAACCCCTCAGAAAAAGAGTGAAATTATTACTCTACTGAAAAGTTATACTTATTGTCTTTTTGTCGACAAAAACGGTGAATTGGCAGATAGCGGCGTTGTGTCAGGAATCGGTTTGACGGAAAGGGAATCAACGGAGTGTCGAGAGTGCGCATGGATTTCCTACGAGCCAGAGTATGTCGCGGGAATTGAACACTGTGTCGGGTGCGGGAGTGAAGAATGATCCGTCGCGGTCGATACTTACCAGCAGCGCCGAATATTCGGTCGACAGACGGCTCTGAGCTACGGTCTTGCCTACAATCGGCGAATCCTCCGTGAGTTGCAGTGATGTGAGCTTGAAATCGGCGGGTGACGGACCGGACGGGGCTTCGTCGGATACCGCCTCGACTACCGGCAGAAGTTTCTGTATCTCCTCATCGGTGCCTATGACGCCAAGAACGTCGGCGGGGAATATGCGGGTGTCGCCTGACGGTACCGGTATCAGTTCTGCTCCACGTTGTATGGATGCGACGTTGACACCGTATTTCGACCGTAGTCCTGAGTCCTGCAGACGTTCGCCCACAAACGGACATGCATACCCTACGGTCATGAAAGCGAGGTGGAGGTTTGCCACGACGTTGTTGTTTCTGCCGCTGCGGCGCAGCTCGCGCTCGTTAAGGTTGTTGAGAAAGCGTGACTCTATGTTCGACATGCGTCGGTGCACCCGTTTCGACAACCCGACAATCAGGAGCGTGAATACGGCGAGGCCGAATATCACACCTACCCAAGCCGAGTAGATCGCAGTAAGGGTGTAAATCACTATCGCTACGGCTATCAGGAAGCGGAAAATGGTCATGACGATCAGCGGCACGTCGAAGCGTGCGTTTGCGGCGATAAGCCTCTGGCGTTCGGTGCGGCGCGATGCGGGGTAGGAGAGCGCGAGGAGGAAAGGAGCCATAGCTCCGAGTGTGACGGCGGCACAGATAAGGCGTCCCCAACTGTGGCTGAGTGAATTTAGCCAAGGTAGCAGCCAATGTGTAGCGATAAGCGCGATGGTGATAAGCACTACTGTGTAGAGCAGCACGCGCCACAGGTAGCGGTGTATCAGCGAGCGCCAGAGCATTCCGGTCTCACTTTCCGTACTTGCTTTGTCGGTGTAGCGGTCGATCAGGAAGTGCAAACGCTGCGGAAGCAGACGCTCCACAAAAGAGTAGAACGGATCGGCGAGGCGGATGAAATACGGTGTGGTGAATGTGGTGAGAACTGAGACGGCTACCACAATCGGGTAGATGGTCGGGTCAAGCACGCCGAGGCTCATGCCGAGGGTAGCGATGATAAACGCGAATTCGCCGATCTGCGTCAGTGAGAATCCTGCCTCGATAGCCACGCGAAGTGTCTGACCGGTGACGAGCATTCCGAATGTGCCGAACAGTATCATGCCGATGATAACGACAGCCGACAGTATCAGTATCGGTGACCAGTAGTGGGTTATGACCGATGGATCGACCATCATTCCTACGGAGATGAAGAATACGGAGCCGAACAGGTCTTTGACAGGTGAGACGACGCGCTCTATGCGTTCGGCGAAACTGGTGCCGGCAAGTATGGAGCCCATGACAAACGCACCGAGTGCGAGCGAGAATCCGCAGAACACGGAGAATACCGCCATGCCGAGGCAGAGCCCCATCGACACTATGAGCAGTGTCTCGGAATTGAGATACCGGCGGCAGGTGTTGAGCAGTGTGGGTAGGACGAATACTCCCACTGCGAACCACATGACGAGGAAGAACACCAGTTTGGTAACGCTGAAAAGCATCTCACCACCCTGGAGCGAGTTGTTTATGGCTATCGACGACAGAATAACCATCATCAACACTGCGAAGAGGTCTTCGACAATGAGTACGGCGAAAACAAGACCGGCGAACTTCTTGTGCTGTATTCCGAGGTCGTTGAAAGCCTTGATTATGATGGTGGTTGACGACATAGACAGCATTCCGCCGAGGAAAAGGCTGTTGATGTTTGAGAATCCGAGCAGATGACCGATGGCGAAACCTGCGCACATCATGCCGCTGACAATTATCAGAGCGGTCACGACGGCTGATCCTCCGGCGTTTATCAGCTTCTTGAAACTGAATTCCAGTCCGAGCGAGAACAGCAGTACCACGATGCCGATCTGAGCCCAGAACTCAATGTTGCTTTCGGTGGTGACCGACGGCAGATACTCGAAATGAGGGCTGGCGAGAAATCCGGCGACAATATAGCCGAGCACGACAGGTTGGCGCATCCACTTGAACAGCAGCGTCGTTACGGCGCCGAGTATGAGTATGAACGCGAGATCGGAAATGAGACCTTCAACGTTCATTTCCGATGCTGCCTGTGCGGCTTGTGCTGTTGCGGCTGCGAGTATCATCAGATCGATACCTGATTGGCGAGAGAGATAGCTTGAGTTGGATTAAGGTTGCGTATGGCTTCGAAGACGGTCACAATATCAGTGGTGTTCTTGGCGAGCACGACAAGGTTGAGGCGTGTTGTGGGCGCTTCGTAGTCGTATTCTACGAACACGTTGACAATCTGCACGTGATAATCGGAGAGGACGCTGCGGTATGCCTCGATATCATTGACGATACCGGAGATTCGCACGCGTATTATGCGTGTCTCCCACCCCACATGGATGCGGTGTTCAAGCTGTTCGAGCAGTACGAGGATCACGAGGATCAGTGCCGTCGCTATGACCGATACGGTGTACATTCCCACTCCGACAGCCATTCCGATCGTGGCGACCATCCAGATACCGGCGGCAGTGGTGAGACCGCGCACAGATCCTTTCATCTGTATGATAGCTCCGGCACCGAGGAAGCCTATGCCTGTGATCACCTGCGCCGCTATTCGTCCCGGATCGCCGTTTTTCAACCCCAGGTATGCCTGCGGTACGTAGATCGACAGAAGCATGGCGAGGGTGGCACCCATGGATATAAGGGCAAAAGTGCGCAAACCGGCTATCTGCCCTTTGCGTTTACGCTCCATACCCACGCAGCATCCCAGCAACATGCTCAGACAGAGTTTGAACACGGCACCAGCCGTGTTCACCTCTGTTGAGTTTATCGCTTCTATGAACCGGTCAAGCCCGTCGATCATTTCTTGAGTGTGAAATGGCGTGTCACAAGGCGGAAATTGTCGGCGAACAGCTCGACGGTATAATCACCCGGGGTAAGGGCTGTGTTGACATCCCAGTAGAGTGTGACTCCGGGCATCTCCTCGCCGCTGTACTCGATGGTCTTCTTGGCGGTGCAGGGTACGTTGCCACCCTCGAACGGGAATGTTCCGGCATCACCGAGAAGTGAGCCCTCGGGGCTTGTTATGCGGAGATAGATGGTTTTGGAACCTACAGGTGTAGAGTTGTTCTGCGGTATGGTGAATGTCACCATAAGCTGTTTAGCCTTGGTCACATTCTTCTCTTTCTTGCCGTTCTTCTTGAGCGGTGTGAGCTGCACGCCGGTGACATTGAGTTTCTCGGCAAGCGTCATGCGCTCGCTCAGTGTCTCGTTCTTGCGTGAAAGCTCGCGAGCCTGCGACGATAGCTGGAGGTTCTTGTTCTTGATCTCCTCGTTCTCAGCCTTAAGTCCGGCATTCTCGCGTCCGAGCGAGTCAACCTGGGCTATGTAATGGCGCAGAAGTCCGCGCAGGGTGCTGATCTGGTTCTGCAGCTCGCTTATGCGCTTCTGGCTCTTCACCTTCTCGGAATTCAGCTCCTGGAGAAGCTGCTCCACTTTGTTCTTCGCTGCGGTGTATTTTGCGAGGAGCGTATCGCCCTGCATCTGCACAGCCTGATTCTCATACTGTGCGAACTGCGAGTTTATAGCCTCATACTCGTTGGCAAGCTGCAACTGGTCGTTTGTCAGCTGCAGCTGCTCGTTCTCGGCACGCACGCTGTCGACCTCGCTCTTGAGTGAGGTGAGCTGAAACACACTGAAAAGCACTGCGATGACAAGCAGGGCTACAAGCCCTATCGCAACCCAAAGGAGTTTCGGTTTCTTTTCCATGACTTTATCGGGTGATTTTGGTTGGAAAAATTTCTGTTCGGTTCATCCGGCATGATCAGAGTCCGCGACCGTGGCAGTTTTTGAACTTCTTGCCGCTTCCGCACGGGCAGGGATCGTTACGTCCGATTTTCGGTCCCGCCTTTACAGGCTGCTGACGCTGCTGCTCGCCCTGCGGAGCCGAGGCTGCCGCGCGGGTGGCATTCTCGCCGGGGAGATTCTCGCGGCTCTCGCGGTAGTTCGTGTCGCGGCGAGGCTCGCGGGGCATGGCGCGCTGCACTTCGGGCTGCGGGCGCTCGGCGGGTGCTTCGCCACCATCCTGGGTCTGCATGCCGGGGCGGGGCTGGATGTAGATCTGACCGCGCATGAGTGCGGATATTACTTTCACGTTGAGGTTGTTGAGCATCTGCTCGAAGAGGTGGAACGACTCAACCTTGTAGATCACCAGAGGATCCTTCTGCTCGTAGGAAACGTTCTGAACCGACTGGCGGAGCTGGTCGAGTTCGCGGAGATGCTCTTTCCAGAGCTCATCGATGGTGACGAGAAGTATTGCCTTGTGCCACTCCTTGACGATGGCGCGTCCGTTGGTGTTGTAGGCGTCGAGCACGTTGACCGGGAGGCTGAACACGCGTTTTCCGTCGGTGATGGGCACGAGGATCATGTCCTTCATTCCACGGTTCTCGACGCAGTCGCGGATAACCGGCATTGCCACCTCACAGATGCGCTCACCCTTGCGGTCGAAAGCTTCCATAGCAGCCGCGTGTATGCGGTCGATCGCATCCTCCTTGCTGATGGAGCGGAACTCCTCTTCGGTGAATGGTGTCTCTATGGTGAGTATCTTGAACAGTTCGAGCGAGAGCTGCTGATAATCGGCGGGTGAATCATAGTTAGCCACGAGATTCTCTACGGTGTCGTAGAACATGTTGGCGATGTCTATGCCTACACGTTCGCCCATGAGCGCATGGTGGCGGCGGGTGTAGATGTAGGTTCGCTGCTTGTTCATCACGTCGTCATACTCGAGCAGGCGCTTACGGATGCCGAAGTTGTTCTCCTCCACGCGTTTCTGCGCGTTCTCGATGGCGCGTGTGACCATACGGCTCTCTATCATCTCGCCCTCCTTGAGTCCGAGGGTGTCGAGCATCTTCATCACACGGTCGGTGGCGAACAGGCGCATCAGCTGATCCTCGAACGATACGTAGAATACCGATGAGCCCGGATCGCCCTGACGTCCTGAACGTCCGCGGAGCTGGCGATCCACGCGGCGGCTCTCATGGCGTTCCGTACCGATGATGGCAAGACCTCCGGCAGCTTTCACCTCGTCGGTGAGCTTGATGTCGGTTCCTCGACCTGCCATGTTGGTGGCGATGGTGACTGTGCCTTTGCGTCCGGCGAGCGCCACGACCTCAGCCTCTTTCTGGTGGAGTTTGGCGTTGAGCACCTGTGAATCGATGTGGCGCAGGTCAAGCATTCTCTTCAGAAGTTCGGAAATCTCGACCGATGTGGTGCCGACGAGCACGGGGCGACCCTCATCGCGCAGCCGCACGATCTCATCGATTACCGCGGCATATTTCTCTTTCTTGGTCTTGTAGACGCGGTCGTCCATATCCTTTCGTGCAACCGGACGGTTGGTGGGAATGGTCACCACGTCGAGCTTATAGATGTCCCAGAGCTCGCCCGCCTCTGTCTCGGCGGTACCGGTCATACCGGCGAGCTTGTGATACATGCGGAAGTAGTTCTGCAGTGTGATTGTGGCGAATGTCTGTGTGGCAGCCTCGACCTTCACGCCCTCCTTAGCCTCGATAGCCTGGTGGAGTCCGTCGCTGTAGCGGCGACCCTCCATGATACGTCCGGTCTGCTCGTCGACAATCTTGATCTTGTTGTCGTCGATCACGTATTCAACATCTTTCTCAAAGAGTGTGTACGCCTTGAGGAGCTGTGTGACGGTGTGCACGCGCTCAGCTTTCACCGCATAGTTCTGCATTAGCTCGTCCTTGCGTGTCTGGCGTTCGGCAAGATCCTCGATATGCTCGGCTTCCGAGAGCTGTGCGGCGATGTCGGGGAGCACGAAGAACTGCGGGTCGGCGCTCGTGCCGGTGAGCATGTCTATGCCCTTGTCGGTGAGCTCCACGCTGCGGTTTTTCTCGTCGATGACGAAATACAGCGGCTCGGTAGCCTTGGGCATCTCGCGTGAGTTGTCCTGCAGGTAGTATGCCTCAGTCTCGAGGAGCACGTTCTTCATACCTTCCTGGCTGAGGAACTTGATCAGCGGACCATTCTTCGGCAGACCCTTGAACGCGCGGAACAGTTCGAGTGCGCCTGCCTTGCGTGTATCCTTGTCGTCGGATGCGAGTTTGGTCTTTGCGTCGGCGAGCATCTGTGTGACGAGCTTGCGCTGTGCAGCGACCACTTTCTCTACATTGGGGCGGTAATCGTTGAACATCTGGTCGTCGCCGCGCGGAACAGGTCCCGATATGATGAGCGGCGTACGGGCATCGTCGATGAGCACCGAGTCAACCTCGTCGACAATGGCGTAGTAATGCTTGCGCTGCACCATGTCGTCGGGCGACATAGCCATGTTGTCGCGCAGATAGTCGAAGCCGAACTCGTTGTTTGTGCCGAAAGTGATGTCGCAGTTGTAGGCTGCACGGCGTGCCGGCGTGTTGGGCTGGTGTTTGTCGATGCAGTCCACTGTCGAGCCATGGAACATGTAGAGCGGACCCATCCATTCGGAGTCACGTTTCGACAGGTAGTCGTTGACGGTCACCACATGCACGCCGCGTCCTGACAGCGAGCGGAGGAACACCGGGAGCGTAGCCACGAGAGTCTTACCCTCACCGGTAGCCATCTCGGCTATCTTACCTTGGTGGAGCACGATACCGCCAATGAGCTGCACGTCGTAGTGCACCATGTCCCAGGTGATCTCATTGCCACCCGCCATCCAGTGATTCTTGTATATAGCCTTGTCGCCTTCGATGCTCACGAAGTCCTTGCCGGCTGCGGCAAGATCGCGGTCCATCTGGGTAGCCGTCACCTCCACGGTGGGATTGGCGGCGAAGCGGGCGGCAGTTTCGCGTATTGCGCCAAAAACTACCGGCAGGTGTTCGTTGAGTTTGTCCTCGAGTGTATCGAGAATATGTTTTTCAGAGCGGTCGATCTCATCCCAGAGCGGCTGGCGCTTGTCGAAGGGGAGTGTCTCGATGGTTCGCTTGTTTTCTTCTATGCTCTCGCGGTCGGCGGCTATCGAAGCCTGTATGTCGGTGCGGACATCTGTTATTACCTGGCGCAGTTCGTCGTTGCTGTAAGCCTTCATCTGCGGTCCGAGGGCTGTGATACGGTCGACGATCGGCTGGATCTCCTTGAGGTCGCGCTGCGATTTGTTGCCGAATATCTTGCTTAGAAATGAGTTGAGTGACATATAGGGTCTTGTTCTTTATTATCTGTGTGAGTGATGAAAAAAAATGATTGTTTCCCCCTTTTTGCCGGGGATAGATATATGTTGTGCCGCTTCAGCGCGGCTGTGCGTCCTTGCGTGTGCTCAGAGCCGCAGCGCCGGAAGCGAGGCGGCGTTGGGTGAGCGTATGCGGAGCAGACGGCTTACTGTCGGTGCTATTACCCGGGCGTCGACCGGTGTGTCGATTATCTGCGGTTTCACGCCGCCACCGAGTATGAAAGCCGAAGACGGGATATATGCTTCACGCGCTGCCTGTGGCTCGGCGGTCAGTGCGTTCTGGTCGTCGACCACGCACCATCCGGGGGTGAGGCTTATGATCACATCGCCGGAGTGCGGCACTACGGTGTTGCGTTTGAGAGCCTGGGCGTTGTCGCCGGCGCGTGATGCTATTATGTCGTCGATCGTGTAGACTACACTCACTCCGCTCATTCGGGCGAGAAATTCTGCCGCTTCGGCGCGCACGTCGGCAAGGTCGAGCTTGCTCTCCTTTATAAGGCGTTGGTTGAGGTAAAAGTTCCGGTTGAAGTAACCTGTGACCCATTCTCCGTTGCCATGGAGCGCCATGAGATACATGTTGAGCAGCGAGGTAGCCTTGCGTGGTGAGAACTCACCGGAGGGCACACCCCATTTCTCATCGTCGCGCGGACCGTTGGTCGACGGCGGACATCCGGCAAGGAATATCAGTGCGTTTCCGGCTCCCAGGCGGCGGTCGATTGTGCGGAACAGACGGTCAAGGTCGCGGTCGAGGCGCAGGTAGGAGTCAAGCGTCTCCATGCGGTTGTCGGCATCGCGGGTGTAGGGATATGGTGCTACGGTGTAGCCGAGGGCGAGCATATCGACAGGTCCGCGCTGACCGAACTGCATACCGTTGAGATAGTCGACGGCTACATTCGTAATTTCCGTATTGGCTTTGGGCGACGCCTTGAAATGGTCATAACGGTCGGCGTCCTTACGGGGGAAGTTATGCCTGAAAGGATATTGGCGCTTGTAGTCGGGCACATCGGGATATACCGATGCGTCGAGCAGCGGTGTCCATACCATAGTGTCGACGGCGGCGGTCAGAGGGCGCGTGTAGTTGCGCGCCGACATGGTCTGAGGCAGGTCTTTGTAATGTGTCGTCGTAGCCCAGTTCCCTTTGTCGGCGTTGATCCAGAATGCGCTGTTGCCGGCATGACCCGCCATTATGATAGCCTGTACGGGGTCGGCGGCGGCGCTGTAGACCCAGCCTGTTCCTGCGGCGTCGAGGCGCACCTCGTCACCGAGTGTCGAGACAAGAATCCCTTTTGGCGAGAGGGTCTCGCCGGTGAAATTGCCAATGGTCGATGGGTCGGTGAGTATGTTCTGTCCGCGCCTGGTTGTGGCGTCGTATATTTTTGCTCCTGAGATGCCGTTGACGCTCGGAGCTGCGCCGGTGAACACCATGGCTGTCGCTGCTGCGGGATCGACACCGGGACCGTAGTCCAGATTGGCGATCGTCACGCCGTCGCGCATGAGCCGGCGGAAGCCGCCGTCGCAGAGATAGTCGTTGAGGAGTGTGATGTATTCGTCATTCAGTCCCTCGACCATTATTCCGACGAGGAGCTGCGGACGCTTGGGGGCGGCAGCGTGCGCTCCGGTGGCTACTCCTATCAGCGAGAGGAGTATGACCCCGAATATCTTATCTGATATGCGTTTCTTCGTTTTTTTCGCTTTTGCTCCCATAAGGTGTTGAAAATGTAGGCTGCAGAGCGTATCATATCTGCTGCCATAAGGGGCAGGAATGCATGATTGAGTCTCTGACCTGATATGCCTGCCACTATTATTAACGCCAAAACCGCTGCAAAGTTAATAAAATGATAGCAGATAAGGAAATTTCTTCCCCGGCGGCTCCACAGGCATAGCGGAACAAGCAGACAGAACGGATTGAGCCACAGTATGATCAGGTTCGGACTCGTGGCTTCGTGGGAGGATATGAAAACAAGGAACGCTATCACACATCCGGCAATGCCGTAGATGCCGAACATCAGTGCGTCGAACAGGCGGCTGACGCGGCGGCGCGCTATGTCGAACAGTGTGACCGCAATGGTGAGTGTCAGCAGCACGTATGCAAAGAATACCGGCGTGAGATACCAGGGGGTGGGAGGGAGTGCGACGCCTCCGGGTGTGCCCGCGACGATTGTCTCCGTGGCGCTTACGAACCGGCGGTTTCCGTCGGGAGTCGTTATGATCGCCGATGCGGCAAGTTTCTGCAGGGTTACCGGAGCGAATGCCGCTTCGGCGGTGGTTATACGGTAGTCAATGCCTGATCCGAGCGCGAGGTCGATTCCAAACTGGTACCAAGGGTATGAGCGGTGGAAGTCGGTCATCATCGAGCGGAATGTGGTACCGGCGGCTACAGTGTCGGTAAAATGAATGCTGTCAGGGGCGAGAGCTTTCTCTATCAGCCGGAGAGGGCGCAGCGAACAGTTGTCTTTCACATAATTGTAGCGGTAGACAGGATTGTTCTGCATGTTGTCGGCTACAAGCTGCTGCAGCCGCAGTGCCTCGGTTGGAGTGAGATTTAGCACCTGTTCGGTGACTGACCGTCCTTGATGACGGTACTGGTTCAGGAACCATTCGGTGGGGGCAGCGCCGACAGTATAGTCGGTTTCTCCGCGCACGAAGCGGTAGATGAATCCGGGTGAGTTGAAGTCGAACAGTCCCCAGTTGACCACGATATCGGTGGTCGATGTGCGGAAGCGAAGCCCGGTGTGTCCCTCGAGTTCGTAGACGAGTTCGCCGGGAGCGCATGTCAGTAGGCTTACTACGGGTGCCTCCGCAACTATGCCGGTACTGTCCGGTGCCGATGCGGGTGCTGTCGCGGAGCCTGTTCGCTCAGATTGTGCAAAAACCCATGGCGGCAATACGGTGAGTATTGTCGCCATGAGTGATAGTGTTATGATTCTTTTCAGTTTGTTCAAGATCGGGTTGGGGGAGCTTATGGTATATGCTCTTACATGATGCCGCGCTCGCGGAGCTTGCACTGCCATGCCCAAGCCGAGCGCATGGTGTCGGCGAGTGGGGTGTCGGCTTTCCATCCGAGCACCTTGTTGGCATGCGACGGATCGCCCCATACTTTCTCGATATCACCGGTGCGGCGACCTACGATCTTGTATGGAACTTTCACTCCGGTAGCGCTTTCGAAAGTGTTGATGAGCTCAAGCACGCTGACGCCGTTGCCGGTGCCGAGGTTGTAGATCTCGATAGGTTCGGCTTCGGGATCCTCGAGCATGCGGTCCATGGCTTTCACATGTGCCTTGGCAAGATCCACTACATTGATGAAGTCGCGGATGCATGATCCGTCGGGTGTGGGATAATCGTCGCCAAACACGCTGAGCTCCTTGCGGATGCCGATAGCTGTCTGGGTGATGTAGGGGATTAGGTTCTGGGGAACGCCGTTGGGAAGCTCGCCGATCTCAGCCGAGGGATGTGCGCCAACGGGGTTGAAGTAGCGGAGGATGACGCTCTTGAACGGTGCGCCGGAGCGTATCACATCGGTGATGATCTCTTCCGAAATCTGCTTGGTGTTGCCGTAAGGTGAAGTGGCGGTCTTGATGGGCGACTGCTCTGTCACGGGGTTGACGTCGGGCTCGCCGTAGACAGTGCATGATGAGGAGAATACAATGCCTTTGACGCCGTTCGGACCCATGAGGTCAAGCAGGTTCATGAGCGTGTTGAGGTTGTTGCGGTAGTAGAGGATAGGCTTTTCTACTGATTCGCCTACAGCCTTGCTCGCGGCAAAGTTGATGATGCCCTTGATGTCGGGATATTTGGCGAAAAGATCCTTGAGTGCGTTGATGTCGGTGCAGTCAGCCTGTACGAAATCAGGGCGAATGCCTGAGATGCGTTCAATGCCGTCGAGCACTTCTACATTGCTGTTCGAAAGATTGTCGATGATTACCACTGAGTAACCGGCAGCCTGAAGCTCGACAACGGTGTGCGAGCCGATGTAGCCCGTTCCTCCGGTTACAAGAATCCTTTCTTTTTTCATGACGTATTTACGGTGAGTTTGTTGATTGTCTGTTTTTTTCGGGTGTGTCGAGCCGTGATCCGGCGTGGCATCAGAACCGTGCTCACAAAGTTAGGGCTTATTAATCAACTGTGCAAGCCTCAGCGGTATAAGATTTGTGGTTTCGCGCGATTTTGCACGAATGCCACCCACTGATTTTGCCGGGTTCTTCAAGAATATGCGTCATTGCTTTTCAGGCGCGAGCAGATGCATCTCGCAAAGACGGCAGTCGAAGCGGAGCGGAAAGCGGGTGTCGCCGCTGCATAGCGTCAGCGGTTCATCCCACAGCTTGCCCTGGGGTGTGCGCAGACATCGTCCCGCCTCCCGGCGCAGGCAGTAACGCGTGGTCATCACTGTTGTCCCCGGAGCTACCGTGCGGCTCTGCTCTATTGACTTCATGATATCGGTGGCGCCCATGTCGGTGTAAAATTTACGTGCGAGGCTGTTGGTAACGTTGGCTGTGTAGCCGTCAAACAGTTCGCGCGCATTATCCGCCGCTGCACGCCTGTAATCGTAGCTGTAGGTGGCGCGGTGAGTGGCTTCAAGTGCCTCTATGAGGGTACGGCGCATTGCTGTGAGCGTGGATGCGGGTATGAATGCGGTTCCGGCTTGGTCGTCGGTTTCTGTCACGCGGAAATCAGTGTCGCCGGTCTTTGCGAGTATGCGCCGATGGTTCTCTTCCTGTGGTGTACGTGCCTCGTCGGTCGACAGTTGCGTGAATGTTGCGGCTGCGCGTCCGGACTCGTCGGTGATCTCAAGCGCTATTCCTGACGGCGCGCGACGCATGGTGATCCGTGCGTCGATCGTCCGCGTGGCTGTCGTGGATGCCATTATGGCATCGCGTGCGGTGTCGCGGTTGCGGAGCAGGGTAGTGCCTATGGGGATCTCTACCCGTGAGGCGGAGCGGATCAGGTCGCCCTCGGTACTGTTTATGCGGAAACCTGTGAATCCGCCGGTGCGGGTGTCGAAAAATCCGGCTCCGTCGCCGTTGGATAGTTTTATCCCTTGCCGGAGCCGCACGGTGTAGGCTGCTCCACGGCGTCCGGTGACGGTGCCGATCTCCTCTCCAAGCCACTTCGGAGATCGGAATGAGGCCATTGATACTTCAGGTCGGCGTGTGGTGGTGAAATAGCCGGTGAAGCCGCGGTTGAAACTCTTGTCGAGAGCTGGGGTGAATGAATGTGTAACCGTTCCTGACGATGCACGGCGATACATGTCTGGGTGTGAGTCAATAAGGCGATCGAGTGCCTGACGGTAGGCTGATGTGACATTCTTGACGTATGCTGCATCCTTCAGCCTGCCTTCGATCTTGAAGGAGCTGACCCCGGCGGCCGCGAGCTCAGGCAGCGCGTCGATGCGGTTCAGATCACGCAGCGATAGCAGGTGTCCGCTCAGCAGTGTGCGGTCCGATGAGTCGCGCAGAGTGTACGGCAGACGGCATATCTGTGCGCATTCGCCGCGGTTGGCGCTGCGTCCGCCACATGCGTAGCTGGCGTAACATGCGCCGCTGTAGCTCACGCATAATGCGCCGTGGACGAACGCCTCTACAGGTACCGACACCGCGCTGCAAATCTGTGCTGTCTCGTCAAGTGTGAGCTCGCGCGCTATCACGATCTGGCTCATCCCCGCAGCTTCGAGAAACCGGGCGCGTTCCGGCGTGCGGATGTCGCATTGTGTGCTTGCGTGGAGCGCGATCGGTGGGATGTCGAGGCGTAGCATAGCCATATCCTGCACTATCAGTGCGTCGACTCCGGCGCGGTAAAGCTCTCCGACCGTCCGTTCGACGCCACGCAGCTCGTCGTCGCGCAGCAATGTGTTGAGCGTTACGTAGACGCGTGCGTCAAAGCGGTGCGCGTATTCCACCACGCGTGCTATGTCCGCCACACTGTTGGCTGCCGCTGCACGTGCGCCATGTGCCGGGCCACCTATATATATGGCATCCGCGCCATGCCTGATCGCTTCTATCGCAGTGTCGGCATCGCGTGCCGGCGACAATAGCTCAAGTGCTCTCTCTCTGATCGTTTGCATGGACGCAAAGTTAGTAATTCTTTCCCAAACATCAGATTGTTACAAGTTGTCTTGTTTTGCCTGCTTATAGACTGTATATATATATGCGTTGTGTGGGGTAGGATGTGAAAATAGGTTAAAAACAAGGAGGACGTGTAACGATTTTCGATTTTCGGTGTCTTAGTAATAAACGGAGTTGGGTTAAAAAATATAAAATAATCCATGTAAATGTTTGAAGTGAGCGATTCAGTCGTAAATTTGCTGTCTGAAAGCCATTGGCAGAGCTTACTTCGTAAACAGATGATTATGTCAGAGCTCAATGCCGGTGATTTTGAAAGAGTAATTAATGCGTCAACCATATAAACCAATTGTTTATGCGCACCAAAATCTATGCCATAATTCCGTCGGTGGTGCTGTGCTTCGGCATTGTCTCCTGCGGATCCTCGTCAACTGAAAGCAATAAGGATAAGGATTCCATTGCCACGGTTCTTCCTTCGAAGATCGCCGAGGTGAAGGTAATGACGCTGCAGCCGTCGGTGTTCAGCCATGAAATAGTGAGCAACGGCAAGATGTCGGCACATGACTTTGCGGATCTCAATTTCGCGACGTCGGATGCGGTTATCGACAAGATTTTTGTGAAAAACGGTGACCGAGTGCGCGCCGGTCAGCCGATAGCCACTCTTGACCGTTTCAAACTTGAAAATCAGCTGGCGCAGAACCGTAATGATCTTGAGAAGGCGCGTCTGGAACTTGCTGATGTGCTTATCGGTCAGGGATATGATCCTGATCAGAAAGATAAAGTGCCGGCTGATGTTATGCGTCTGGCGCGGTTGCGCAGCGGTCTCGACCAGGCTGAGACAGTGCTTGCCGCCACACAGCGCTCGCTCGATGAGTCGACACTCGTGGCGCCTTTCTCCGGTGTCGTTGCAAATCTGTTCCAACGCGCCCACAACCGTCCGAGTTCTTCGGAGCCGTTCTGCCGCATAGTATCCGACGGAAACATGGATGTGGAATTCAGTGTGCTTGAGAATGAACTTGCCATGCTCCGTCCGGGTGACGAGGTGACTGTCACGGCTTTTGCCTCGGATGCAACCGGAACCGGACGCGTAACGGAGATAAATCCCGTAGTCGATACCGATGGACTTGTCAAGGTGCGCGCATCGGTAGGAGGCGTTGCGGGACTTTTCGACGGCATGAACGTCAAGGTGAGCGTGAAGCGCGCCATGCAGGAGTGCTTTGTGGTACCTAAGAGCGCTGTTGTGCTCCGCACGGGCAAGCAGGTGGTTTTCACCGAACAGGACGGCAAGGCTATTTGGAATTATGTGCATACCGGACTTGAGAATATGAACGAGTGTATAGTCGATGATGGGCTTGAGGCAGGAATGCGCGTGATTTACGACGGCAACGTGAATCTCGCACACGAGGCGCCGGTTAAAGTCGTTTCTGACTCCGGTAAGGCTGCCGTAGCGGATACCGATGCAGAATGATGTTGTGACTGAAATCAAAGATTTATATATCATGAATGTTAAATCGCTAAATATCGCATATATGGCTGCAGCGCTCGCTTTTGCGGGATGCACAGGCAGTAATGGAGCCGCCGATGGCAAGCTGCTGAGCATGAATGTTGAGGAAAGTTTCGATATCGACAGTCTTGATAATCTAAGCGACCGTATGCGTGTGGTCAACGTCTGCCGCCCGGAGTTTACTGACAGCAGTATGCTCAACCGGTTTATTGTAGGTGGTGTTGTGGACAACCGCATATACATAAAGAATCAGGGTTATGATCATGGCAATAGCTGGGTCTGCACTTTCAGCTATCCTGACGGCAAACTAACCGATGCGTTTAATCCTTTCGGAGCCGGACCTGAGGAGTGTGCCAGAGGATATGAAGGCGTGTTTACAGAAGGTGACGGAGGAATGTGGTCGATACTTGATCAGGACTTCAGTTTCGGTATGATCAAGCAATACACAGCCGACGGCAAGTATCTGCGCTCCGTGCGCAATGATTCCATACAGAATCTTGCGGCTGCGGCGGGTGGCGGCTGGCTGGCGTTCAATGAACCGCTGTCGTTCGACGGCGGACCGCATGTGACACGTGAGAAGGATCTGTATCTGTATTCCCACGACTGGCAGCCTGACGGTACTATACGCATGAAGTCGCGCCGTTGGGGGATATTCGTCACACAGCTGATGGATATAATCACAACACTGCGTGGTGAAAACTACGTGAATGATCTCGACACGATATACCGTGTGAATTGTCAGGATCACTCTTTGGAACCGCACATAGCCATGAATCTCGGAAAGTATGCCTATGATTGGGGATCTCTTGAAACAATGGAAGAGCTCAAGGCTGTGGATAATGACCATCTAAACCCCCTTCATCCGATATTCAATTCACGTTACGCCCTGGTGCGCTATACTTTCGGCGAATATAATAACGGGGGAGTGCTCCGTTTCGACGCCTATTCGCTCGAAGACGGCAAGCTCGTATACCGCCATGAGCAGCCGCAGGGGCGCGATGCCGACTGGCTCGCCGGTTTCCCCGTGACAGTTGATGGTGAGACATATTACGGCTATCCTGCCGATTACATGAACTCCGATAACTTCTACTTCATTATATCTGCCGACGAAATGGCACGTGTGAAAGGCACGGATGATGTAAACCCGATGATTGTCGAGGTGGAGATAAAATAAACAAAAAGAATAACACGTTGTCGGGGTTCTGCAAGACCTTGACATTTACTGACCGACTACCGTGGTACATTTTCTTCTCAAGCGGCCTATAGCCGTCATAATGGCATTCCTGGCGTGCCTGATAGTGGGACTGGTGACATATTTCACTCTCCCGGTATCGCTGCTGCCGGCTATAGCCATTCCGCACATAACAGTGCAGATCACAGGCGACAACAGCGGCGCGCGCGAACTTGAGAACAATGTCACGGCGCCGGTGCGCCGCCAGCTGCTGCAGGTGAGCGGTCTGCACGAGATCAACAGCCGCACGCGCGACGGAATGGCTGTCATAAATCTTGAGTTCGACTACGGAGTGAACACTGATCTCGCTTTCATCGAAGTCAACGAGAAGATCGACGCGGCGATGAACTCCCTGCCGAAGGACACAAAACGCCCCAAGGCTATCAAAGCGAGTGCTACCGACATTCCGGTGCTCTACCTCAACCTGACGCTGCGCGACAACGAGCCGTACACTGATCCTGATGAGACGAAGTTTCTCCAGATGTGCGATCTCGCCGACAATGTCGTGCGCCGACGCATAGAGCAGCTGCCGGAGATCGCGATGGCTGATGTAACCGGCATCCCCGGACAGTACCTGCGCATTGTCCCCGACGAGAAGAAGATGCGTGTGGCAGGTGTGACGATTTCCGATATAGAGTCGGCGCTCGAGGCTAATAACGCCGAGCCTGGATCGATGACCGTGCGCGACGGATATTATGAATACAACGTGCATGTGTCGAACCAGCTGCGCACAGTGGAGGATGTGGAGAATATCTACATCCGCAACGGTGACCGCCTGCTGCAGCTCCGCGACTTCGCGTCGGTGAGCATCGTGGCTGAGGGGGAGGATGGTTACTCTTACTCCGACGGAAAGCGTGCCGTTACGCTCGCCATCATCAAGCAGAGCGAGGAGAATATGGATGCGATGAAAGAATCGCTCCGATCTACAGCGGAGTATTTTTCCAAGCTCTATCCCGACATTGAATTTACGGAATCACGCAATCAGACGGAGCTGCTCGACTACACGATATCCAACCTCGTTCAGAACCTCATTCTCGGATTCATTCTCGTGTTTGTGGTAACGGCGCTGTTCATGGGCGACATGCGCGCATCGATCATCATCGGATCGAGCATTGTGGTGTCGATCATAATCACATTCCTGCTCTTCTATCTTTTCCATGTATCGGTCAATATCATATCGCTCTCCGGTCTGATCCTCGCCGTGGGCATGATGATCGACAACTCCGTGATAGTGACGGAGAACATCACGCAATACCGCCACCGCGGGATGTCGCTTCTGCGCTCATGCGATGCCGGCACCACCGAGATGATCACGCCGATGCTCAGCTCATCGCTCACCACTGTGGCTGTATTTCTGCCGCTGATTTTCATGAGCGGTATCGCCGGAGCGATTTTCACAGACCAGGCATTCTCAATCACAGCCGGGCTCGCCGTGAGCTACATCGTGGGTATCATGCTTCTGCCGGTCATCTATCTGCTCGTTTACCGTGTCCGTCTGCGTAAGACCACAGGCAAGAGCCGGTCTGAGCGGATAACTGACAGCATAAATTCATGGTTGGCGCGTACCTACACCGCAGTGATCGACTCTGTATTCGCCCATTGGCGCGCATGGATCGTGGTGATCTTACTGATTGTGCCTCTTTGTGTGGTGATGTTCTACGTTCTGCCTGTCGAGCGCATGCCGCAGATCGACCAGAGCGAGGCAATAGCACGCATAGAGTGGAACGAGAACATAAATGTCGATGCCAATGCCGGACGTGTCAACACTCTGCTGCAGGGACTTGACTCCACCGTTGTACAGAACTCGGCGTATATTGGAGTGCAGGACTATCTGCTCGACGCCGGATCGGAACTCTCGCCCTCGGAGGCGGAAATCTACATCCGCACCTCCGATCCGTCGCACATCGCCGCTGCTACGGAACGCCTCCGCATGCTGCTCTCCGAGGCTTATCCGCGGGCAACCGTGACATTCTCGCCACCGGAAAACATATTTGAAAAGATATTCTCGTCCGACGAGGCTCTGCTCGAGGCACGCGTATATCCTGCCGACAAGGGGCGGAAGAATGATATCGACGAAATACTTGCCATGCAGCAGCGGATTGATTCGGCTACCGCGCTCGCCACTGATGAGGTAGCGTTGCGCGACCGTATAAACATTGTCATCGACCGCTCGCGTCTGCTTCTCTACCGTGTGGATTACGCCACCGTGCAGCGTGCGCTCCGCACCGCATTCAAGAGCAATACCGTCGGCACCCTGCGCTCATATCAGCAGTATCTCCCTATCGGCATAGCCGGCGAAGAGCGCTCCGTTAGCGATGTGCTCGCATCCACGTTCGTGCTCACAGCCCCTGATAAGGACAACAACGGCAAGGTCAGCGAGATACCGCTGAGTCACCTTGTGACCATCACGCGCGACCGTGACCTTAAGGATATCTCAGCCGGACGCGACGGTGAGTACATCCCATTCTCTTTCAGCACCGTCGACAATCCCGATGTGACTGTCAGCCGTATCCGCGCCACTGTCGATGATTCCCCTGCATGGGAGGTAGATTTCACCGGAAGCATATTCTCCAACGCCAAGATGATGCGCGAGATGGTGGTGATACTCCTTATCTCGATACTGCTCATGTACTTCATCCTCTGCGCGCAGTTCGAGAGCTTCCTGCAGCCGCTCATTGTCCTCATCGAGATACCGCTCGACACCGCTTTCGCACTCATAACCCTATGGATCTGCGGACACACCCTCAACCTCATGAGCGCCATCGGTATAATCGTCACCTGCGGTATCGTGGTCAATGACTCAATCCTCAAACTCGATGCCATAAACGAGTTGCGCAAGACAGGTATGCCCCTGCTTGAGTCGATCCACACCGCCGGATTGCGCCGCCTGCGTCCTATCATAATGACATCGCTCACCACTATATTTGCTATGGTGCCGATGCTCTTCACTTCCGATATGGGATCTGAGCTTCAGCGCCCTCTCGCCATAGCGATGATCGGATCGATGGTGGTCGGAACCCTTATAAGTATATTCCTGATTCCGCTCGTCTACTGGCTCATATACCGCCGTAGCGAAAGAGTAAAAGCATAAAGTGATGAAACGTTATCTATCCGCAATATCTGCAGTGGCTTCGTTGGCGTTGCTCGCTGCCTGTTCATCCGGTCCGGTCATGGAATCGCCGGTTGAGGTGTATTTCACGGAAAATATCAACGTGTATCCCGCCGATGCCTTCACCCCCGACACCATACAGGGAGTGACTGTCATCGATGAGGTTATGGGCGCGTTCGAGGCAATATCCTCTGATGGCGTGACGGTCCTATATACCCCGCGCGACAGCCCCATGATAAAGGTCTACACCGCATCAGGTGACTCTCTCGGAGCCTTCGGCATAAAGGGGCAGGGACCGAACGATTTCTATAATGCCACCCCTGTCATGATAGAGATCGCCGGTGATGGTGATACATGCGTGTGGCTCAATGATGTTTCTGCAAGGATGCTTAAGCGGCTTAACATCACAAGGAGCCGTGTCGCGGGCACCACTTTGGTGGATTCGGTGATAAATACTGAGTTCGGTGCCATCAATGTCGCGCTTGTCGGCAACCGTTTGGTGTACGAACTCATGGACAACGACGCCTACAAGCTGAAGTGGCGTGATTTGGATACTCCTGCCGATACCGTGCACGCTGAACAGATGTATGTCTATCCCACTCAGGATTTCTACGCCTACTATTCCCGCGAGGGGGTGTCGCCCGACGGTAAGCATGTCGTCTTTGGCATGACTTACTTCAATCAGTTGAATATCGTCGATATTCCATCGATGGAGCGCCGCGCGGTGTCGGTGGGCAACCTCATGAAATACGATGATTGCTACGACAGCAAAGAGCGGGCGAACAAGTACGACGGTTACGGCGCCGTGGCATGTGGCACTGACAATATCTATGCCATCTATTTCGGCACTCCGGTGACTGACGAGGACGTGCCGGAGCGCACCACGACGACTATACACGTGATAGGTTACGATGGAACGGTTCGCGCCGTACATGTTGTGCCCGATGTGCTGATGGCACTGTTTTTTAATTCTGATTCCGGAAAGCTCTGCGGTATTGATGACAACGACCGCGTAATACAATACGACATTTGATGAGACGCCACATTCTATTCATACTGACAATTATTGCCGTCTGCACAACCGTCCGGGCGCAGCGCCACGTGACGCTTGATCTGCAGCGCACCATCGACATAGCTTCCGACAGTTCACTGCAGGCGTTCCGAAACCAGAACCTCTACATGTCGGGCTACTGGGAGTACCGCTCGTTCCGCGCCGACCGTCTGCCGAGCCTTTCGCTCGATCTGACTCCGGCGAGCTACAACCGCTACATCACGCAGCGTTACAACTATGAGGAAAATACCGATGTCTACCGTCCGCAGCAGATGTTCTCCGCTTCCGGCGGGCTGAACATCACGCAGAATTTCGATCCTCTCGGCGGTACTTTCTTCCTCGAGACCAGCCTCGCCTACATGCGTAACTTCGGCGATGTCAAGTCTACCCAGTACTCCTCGATCCCCGTCCGTATCGGTTACCGTCAGAGCCTCATAGGCTTCAACAGCTTCCGTTGGGAACGCCGCATCGAGCCGGTGAAGTTTGAGAAGGTCAAGAAAGAATTCCTATACAATATGGAGGAGGTGAGCGAGACAGCCGTCAACTACTTCTTCGCCCTCGCGCTTGCCCAGGCTGAATACCGTCTCGCGCTCGACAACCTCGCCTCGTGCGATACGCTCTACACCATCGGTGAGCGCCGCTTCAAGATCGCCTCGATATCGCAGGCTGACCTTCTCACGCTCAAACTCGACAAGGTGAACGCGCAGAACAGCGTCGAGAATACCCGCATAGCCCTCAAGCGAGCCATGTTCACCCTCGCTTCGTTCCTGGGTATGGAGAAGGACGCGGAAATCTCAGTCATACTCCCTTCGGCGCCGGTGGCAAAGGAGATCAACGCCGCCCAGGCACTCGAATTTGCCAAGGCTAACAACCCGACGCTCCTTCAGCACAAGCAGAGCATCCTCGAGGGTAAGCGCGACCTCAGCAAAACCAAGGTGGAACAGCGCTTCCAGGCTAACCTGAGCGCAAGTGTCGGTTTCAACCAGGTGAACTCGCACCTCAAGGAGGCATACCGCAACCTGCTGCGTCAGGATCTCGTGTCGCTCACCCTTTCAATCCCTATCATCGACTGGGGCGTGCGCAAAGGTAAGGTCAACATGGCTAAGAACAATCTCAACGTCCTTGAGATCGCTGCCCGTCAGGACGAGCTGTCGATTGAGGAAGATGTGATAATGACCGTCAGCGACTTCAATATCCAGCAGCAGCTCGTCAGCTCGGCGATCGAGGCTCTCGACCTCGCCGAGACCGCCTACTCGCAGACGCGCCAGCGGTTCATCATCGGCAAAGCCGACATCAACTCGCTCACACTGTCGCTCAACCGTCAGCAGGACGCCAACAAGAACTATGTCAACGCCCTGCAGAACTACTGGCTGAGCTACTACAAACTCCGCAAGCTCACCCTCTACGATTTCGAGACCGGACGCGAACTGTCAAACAAGTTTGACCTC
This sequence comes from uncultured Muribaculaceae bacterium, assembly GCA_910587425.1. Lineage (GTDB taxonomy): Bacteria > Bacteroidota > Bacteroidia > Bacteroidales > Muribaculaceae > Paramuribaculum. The sequence continues at coordinate 206,840 of CAJUKU010000002.1, read as the reverse complement.
GAGCATCACATACGCTGACGCTCATCCTGTCTCAGGCATGTAATAACCCCATCAACCCAACCGCACGTAAGCAGTGACTAAAAAAGAGACCAAAAGCCTGTCCTCGTTCACCGTCATCGTCGCCTTCCTGGCGCTCGCGATTGTCGGCGCCGCACTCGTGCCGTTGCTGCCGGTCAAGCTCAATCCGTCGCGCAATCTTCCGTCGCTCACGGTATCGTTCAACATGCCCGACAACGCTGCGCGCGTCATAGAGAGCGAGGTCACGAGCCGTCTGGAATCCATGCTCGCCCGCGTGCAGGGGGTCAAAGAGATAAAGTCGACATCATCCAATGGCAGCGGACGCATAACCCTCGGTCTTGACAAACATGCCGACATCGAGATGACGCGTTTCGAGGTCTCCACGGTTGTCCGTCAGGCATGGGCGCAGCTTCCCGAGGGGGTCACCTATCCGCAGATCACCACACAGCAGGCATCCGACGGCAGGGCGCAGCGTGCCTTCATGTCCTACACCATCAATGCCCCGGCATCGCCCTACGAGATACAGAATTATGCCGAGGAGAACATAAAGCCCGCCATAGGTCAGTTGAGCGGAATTTATAAGGTGGATATCTACGGGGCTATGCCTATGGAATGGAAGCTGGAGTACGACAGCGACAGGCTGCACTCGCTCGGACTGACTCCCGCCGATATCGTCAAGGCGATAAATGAGAATGATCAGTCGCAATTTCTCGGTATAGCCGAGGCTTCCGATGGCGAATGGCTGCGTGTCACCTCATCAACCGCCGCCGATCTAACCACGTTCGATCCCCACGCGATCACCGTCAGCACAGCCGACGGAGTCCTCATACCGCTTTCGCGCCTTGTGAATGTCACCTATGAGGAGGCTACGGCGCAGAGCTACTACCGCATCAACGGGCTCAACTCCATCTATGTCACAATCTGGGCGGAGGAGGATGCCAATCAGCTGAAACTCGCCGAGGAGGTAAGGGCACGCATGGAGACGTTGCGCGCCCACATGCCCGGGGGCTACCAGGTGAGCATGCGATACGACGCCACCGAGAAGATCGAGAGCGAGCTGTCGAAGATATATTTCCGTTCCGGGCTGACGTTTGTCATCCTGCTTGCTTTCGTCGCGCTCATCACGCTCAATCTCCGCTACATGATGGTGATCACCATCTCGCTTGTGATCAACCTCGCCGTAGCTGTGATCTTCTACTATCTTCTCGGCATTGAGATACAGCTTTACTCGCTGGCGGGCATCACCATCTCGCTCAACCTCATAATCGACAATATCATAGTCATGACCGACCATATAACGCACAAGCGTAATCTGCGTGCGTTCACCTCCGTCATGGCTGCCACGCTCACCACTGTCGGCGCTCTCGGCATCGTGTTCTTCCTCAAGGAGGAGATGCGCCTCAATCTTCAGGACTTCGTAGCCGTGGTGATCGTCAACCTCTCCGTGAGCCTCTTCGTGGCACTGTTCCTCGTGCCTGCGCTCATAAGCAAGATCGGATTGCGCCTGCGGCAGAGCCGCCACCGTTACGGCAAGCGCTTTGCGGTGCGTTTCAACCGGTTCTATTCGCGCTTCATAATGTTCTGCACGCGCCACCGCGTAGCCATGTGCGTGCTGCTGGTGCTGCTGTTCGGACTTCCGCTCTACCTGCTCCCCGACAAACTTAAGGATGATGAGCCGGGAGCGAAGATCTACAACGCCACCATAGGCAACAAGACTTATAAAGAGAAGTACCGTCCGTGGGTCGACAAGCTGCTCGGCGGCTCGCTGCGTCTGTTTGCCAAGGAGGTGTTCGAAGGTAGTAATTTCGGGCGTTCCGAGCAGGATCCGGAGATCTACGTCTACGCCACGCTCCCTACCGGAGCCACCATCGGTCAGATGAACGAGCTCATAACCAAGATGGAGAGCTATCTCACCACTTTCCCCGAGATCTCACGCTTCGAGACGAGTATCAGCAGCGCTACCCGCGCATCGCTCATAATATCTTTCACTGATAAGGCTATGAACTCATATTTCCCCTATCAGCTGAAAAGCGATATCATCGCCAAGGCGCAGACGCTCGGCGGTGGCTCATGGTCGGTCTTCGGATTGCAGGACAACGGATTCAGCAACGACGTGCGCGAGTCGGCTGGTACCTACCGCGTCAAGATGCTCGGCTACAACTACGACGACCTCGAGATCTGGGCTGATTCGCTGAAGAATATGCTGCTCGGACACCGCCGCATCAAGGAGGTCAACATCAACTCCGAAGTGCAGTGGTACAAGGATGATTACACCGAGTTCTACCTCGAGATCGACAAGCACCGTCTCGCCAAGGAAAATCTTACCGTCTATCAGCTCTTCTCCGCTCTGAAACCAATATTCGGTCGCGACATGCGGGCGGGAATCATACAGGCGCCCGGAGGAGCGGAAAACATATTGCTGCATTCGGCACAGGCATACGATTACGATGTGTGGGGGCTCATGAACATGCCCATATCCATCGGAACACGCACCCTGAAGCTCGCCGACTTCGCCACTGTTCAGAAGCGCTCCGCATCACGCTCCATATCCAAGGAAAACCAGCAGTATGTGCTCTATCTGCAATATGAATACATCGGTTCCGGCACGCAGGGACGCAAGATTCTCGATGCCGACCTGGAGAAGCTCAACGCACAGCTTCCGCTCGGGTATTCCGCCGAAAATGGACAGAACAGTTATTACTGGTACGGACGCGACAACGGCACATCCTACTGGCTCCTGCTCCTTGTCATAGGCATAATATTCTTCACCACGAGCATCCTGTTCAACTCCCTCTCGCAGCCTCTCGCCATCATCTTCACCATCCCGATATCATTCATCGGAGTGTTCCTGATATTCTATCTGACGAAGATCAACTTCGACCAGGGTGGTTTCGCATCATTCATCCTGCTTTGTGGCATCACCGTGAATGCCTCGATCTATGTGCTCAACGAGTTCAACACACTGCGCGCACGTTTCCCGCACCGCAGCAAGCTCAGCCTCTACCTCCGGGCATGGAATACCAAGATCCTACCGATCTTCCTTACCGTTGTCTCAACCATCCTCGGCTTCATCCCCTTCATGATCGGCGATGGAAAAGAATCGTTCTGGTATCCCCTTGCGCTCGGCACCATAGGCGGTCTGCTGATGTCGCTCGTGGGCATCTTCGTCTACCTCCCGATGTTTACCGGAGTAGCGCCCCGTCCACCCCGCCGCCGCAAAAAATCCGCCCGCCCCGCCTGATTAGTTGTATTGGCTGCGGTTGCATGGGGGTGTAGGCGAAGCTTGTAGGGGCGGAGGTATGGCGCGAGCGTAGCGCAGCCTACCTCCGGTCAACCTTCCCCCATAAACATAAAGGTGAAGTTGCGCATCTCCGAAGCGCTCTCAATACTGCACGTTCCACAACCCCACACGGTCAATATAGCGCTCTGCGCTCCATTGACTCGGGTGGGGTTTACCATGTTGCACCTCTCCGAGGCGCGGAGTGACAGCACTGGGTTGTGGACAGGATATGGCGTGAGCGCAGAGAGCAATGAAAGCACTGAAGTCTGGGACTGGCGTCCGACGTGTGCGCAGGGTTGTGTCAACACTGAGATCTGGGACTGGCGTCCGGTGTGAGTGCAGGGCAGTGTCAGCACTGGGATAGGAGGCGTTGGCGAGTCGGAGACTCGCGACATGGTAAACCCCATACGTGTAGTTGAGCGCGCAGCGCGAGACTACCGTGTGGGGATAGGAAGGATGCCACTCACTTATAGCGCTTCGGAGATGCGCAACTTCCATCACAACCACCCTAAACCCCACCCCCCCTCGTTCTGTGTCGTTCTTTGAGTTCCGTGCCCGTTGCGACAGCAACAAAAAGTTCTGTGTTGCAATCTCCCCTTCCTTGTGAAAAAGTTACTACGGAGATGATTTTCAGCTTGGGGCTGAAAATATGTCTCCGTCCCGTACTCAGGGAGGGATATTTGTAAACAGGATGAACGGAGGTAGGCTGCGCTGCGCTCGCGCCATACCTCCGCCCCTACAAGCTTCGCCTACAGCAGCCCCTGCAACCGCAGCCTCACCATCTCAATAGCCCTCTCTTATCTGAAAAGTGTTAAAATAGTCGCTAAGATGACGGATTTTTAATCAAAAAGTGTTGCGGTTAGGGAATATTCACTTAAATTTGTGACCGATTGGCTTCCTTTGGGCCGATCATGGCAAATATAGTATTAACCTTAATTTACACAACTCACAATGCCAAAACGTTTTTTAGCAGGAGTGTTTGCTGCAGCCCTCGTTATTAATGGGGGGGGGTATGTAGTTAATGCTCAGCAGGTTGCGAGTACGCAACAGCAGACGGGTATTTGCGTCGGTACAGTATTTGATACCGAGGGCGAACCCGTGGTTGGCGCAACGGTCAAAGTAGCGGGAGCCAATGTCGGCACCATGACCGACATCGACGGCAACTTCTCGCTCAACGGCGTCAAGAAAGGCGCTACAATCAACATTACAGCCATCGGTTACGCTTCGCAGAGCAAGACATGGAATGGCGACAAGCTCGTATTTACCCTCAGCATGGAGGACAATGCCCTCGATGAGCTCGTGGTGGTAGGTTACGGCGTGCAGAAGAAAGCAAACGTAACCGGTGCCGTATCGCAGATGAATGCATCGGCTATCGAGAACCGTTCCGTAGCATCAGTATCGGCAGCTATGGCTGGCGAGATGCCAGGTGTCGTTGTCGTGCAGTCGTCAGGTGCCCCCGGCGCTCAGACCGGCTCCATCACCATCCGTGGTAACAACTCCGTCAACTCTGCAAGCCCGCTGGTTATTGTCGACGGTGTCCCCGGTTCGATGAACAACATCGACCCCCAGGATGTCGAGAATATTTCAGTGCTGAAGGATGCCGCATCAGCAGCTATCTACGGTGTGCAGGCAGCCAACGGCGTAATTCTTATCACAACCAAGAAAGGTAAACTCAACACAGCTCCGGTGATCAGCTACACCGGTACAGTAAGCTTCACCTCACCCACAACAAAACTTGATCCGGTAAACGCGCGTGACTACACCATGCTCATGCGTGAGGCGATCCTTAACGTAGACCCCACCACCGACGTGTCGGCTTACGATAAGAAGCTCGAGCAGTATGCCGATGGCACTCTGGATCCCACAGGTACAAACTGGTGGGACGAGACTTTCAAGAGCCATGGCACTGAGACAGCCCACACCATCCAGATCAACGGTGGTTCGAGCAACACTGTCTACATGGCATCACTCGGCTATCTCTATCAGGGTGGTATCCTCTCGCAGAACACCTATAACCGTTACAATGCCCGTGTCAACCTTGAGACCCAGCTCAAGCCCTGGCTCAAGTTCGGCACCAACACCTCGTTCTACCGTGGCATACAGAAGGACGGCTACAATGGCGTTTCTGGCATCGTGCAGCACGTCAACCGTCTGAATGCATCACTCAGCCCCTACAACGAGGAGGGTGAGCTTATCGCCCCGGGATCCATGCAGAACCCGATCGCTGAGGCTGAGAAATACTCCACCGGTATCTATAAGGTGAAGAATGACCAGCTCTTCACAAACTTCTATCTTGACATCAAGCCCATCGAGGGTCTGAGCATCAAGCCTCTCTTCTCATGGCGCCACGACGGTCAGGATTACTACAATTTCCGTAAAGTGCTCCTGTATGGTGGCAGCTATAACGGCGGTGACAACGGTTCACGCCGTGGTAACCACAACTACTATAACTGGGACTGGATGACATACCAGGCTACAGCTAACTATAACAAGACATTCGCCGAGAAGCACAGCCTCGGTCTCCTCGTCGGTTACGAGGCTCTGCGCTACATGTATCGCTATACAACCGCTTATCGCGAGAATGGCGGTGACAACGCTCTCGACCAGGTGCTCGGTTCACTCTCCGAGACCGGTATGAAGAACACAGACGGCGGTCTCGATATGACACGTCAGTCATGGTTCGGTCGCGTACAGTATGATTTCGACAACCGTTACCTCTTGGAGGCTAACTTCCGTGCCGACGCATCATCCCGTTTCCCCAAGGAAAACCGTTGGGGTTACTTCCCCGCTGTATCTGCTGCATGGCGCATCTCTCAGGAGAGCTTCATGGAGGGTACACGCGGCTGGCTTGACCAGTTGAAACTCCGTCTCGGCTGGGGTCGTACAGGTAACGAGGAGCTCGGTGATGACTACTATCCCGGTGTAGCTACCTACGCTTACACTAACGTGCTTATGGGCACACAGTACATCAACGGTCTTTATGAAAGCCGTTATGTGAACTCCAACATCAAGTGGGCATCCGTTACCAACTGGGAACTCGGTCTTGAGGCAGCTATGTTTGGCAGCCGTCTCACATTCGAGGGCTCTCTCTACAAGCGCACAACCAACGACATGCTCCTTAACCTCCCGATCCTGGGTGTGCTCGGTGTTGACGCACCGATGCAGAATGCCGGATCTGTAGAGAACAAGGGTGTTGACCTTACAATTGGCTACAACCAGCGTTTCAACCGCGACTGGTCGATTGGCGTAACCTTCAATGCAGGCTACAACCATAATGAAATCACAAACCTGAGTGGAACAGAAGGTGTCGCACCTGGCACATCCGACACTCAGTGGTATCTTGAGGGCGAGGCTATCGGATCATACTACGGTTACATCGCCGACGGTCTCTTCAAGGATGAGGCTGAGGTGAAAGCTGGTCCGCTCCGCACAGGCAACGAGAAGCCGGGTAACATCCGCTTCAAGGACTGGGCAAGCTATGACGAAGATGGTAATGTTATCCCTGTTCCCGATGGAAAGGTAACCACTGCTGACCGTGCTGTCATCGGTAAGACCGCTCCCTCTTGGATGGGTGGTATCAATGTTAACGTGACCTATCGCGACTTCGACTTCTCGATGCTTTGGCAGGGTGCGTTCGACTACGAGCGCTACATGACCGGTGAGGCTTCACAGGCATTCTACAACGGTGGTACCATCAACAACTGGATGATGGAGGAGCGCTGGACACCTGAGACTCCCAACGGAACATACCCCCGTCTCTATCAGAACTCGGCAAGCTCACCCGACGTTACAGTCATCAACTCTTTCTGGTGTGAGGACGCAAGCTACGTGCGCCTGAAAAACCTTACTTTCGGCTATACTATCCCCGCGAAGATCACTGACCGTATCGGTATCAACCGTGTGCGTGTATACTTCAACGGTGAGAACCTCCTCACATTCTCAGGTATCTATAAGAAAGGTATTGATCCCGAGGCACCTCAGGGACGTGGCGCATACTATGCTAACGTGCGCAAGCTTTCGCTCGGTCTCAAAGTAACATTCTAAACAATCCAAGCAACAATGAAAAACAAATATATCAGCATCTTAGCTTCTGTTGCGCTCGCTGTAGGTGCAAGCTCCTGCGTGGATCTTGACACAGCTCCGCTCGACCAGAAGTCAATTGCCACAATGTGGCAGACACCGGAGGATGTCGAGCTTGCTATAAACACTCTCTATATATATATTCCGGATGCAATGTGGGCTACCGATGAGGATGTCTACACAGACAATGCAACACATGGTATCAAATGGGCTGTCGATTCGCGCGCTCATGGTCTATGGGAACCCACAGAGTTCTCTTGGGACACGGAGTACGCTTATATCCGCCGAGCCAACCTCGTGTTTGCCAATATAGATCAGGTAGAGGGACTTACTGAGGATCAGCGCAACAACTACCTCGGTCAGACTTATTTCTTCCGTGCTACAATCTACTTCGATCTCATCAAGCAGTTCGGTGATGTTCCTTATACTACCGAACCTCTTGATCTCGAGGATCAGGATGGTATTGTCCGCAATGACTGGAAGGAGATCTATGATCATGTGATGGAGGACTATGACAAAGCTATCTCCATGCTTCCCGCAACCTCGGAACTGGGTCGCGTAAACAAAGCTGTGGCACTCGGCTACAAGGCTCGCGCGGCTCTCTATTTCGCAAATCCCGACTGCCAGCACTACGTTGCCGGCGGTTACCAGGTCGCTGCCGATTGCGCAAAGCAGATCATCGATATGGGTGTCTATGATCTTTATGATGGTGACTATGCAGGCACTGCAAAGGACTATACCGGTAAATATGCCGAAATGTTCTGGGGACTGAACATGCAGAACTCCAAGGAGGCTCTGATCACCAAGAACTATGTGGCAGGTATAAATGGTGCCGGATATATTGGTTTCGAGTGCTTCCCGAAGCTCGGTTGGGGCGGAACTAACCCCACTCAGAGCCTTGTTGATGCGTTCGAGGACTGCGAAGGCGCACCCATCTCTGAGTCGACGATCTACAACCCTCTGAAACCTAAAGAGAACCGTGACCCGCGTCTGACCGTTAATGTTATCTTCTCTGGTGACGAAATGTATGGCGTGCAGGTTAACACCACTCCGCTCCCGTCGTCGGGCGACCGTGCACTCTATCCTAACGGATGCGGTGACGAGACTCTCACCGGATATCAGACCAAGAAGTGGCTCAATCCTGACGTTTATCCCGAAACTGAGGGATGGAATCATTCGGCTGCTACCGCACCTCTGCGCTATACAGAGATCCTGCTCATCTATGCCGAGGCTATGAACGAGCTCTCCGACCGTCCCCAGGAAGCATTTGATGCAGTCAACAAGATTCGCGCACGTGTAGGTATGCCTGCACTTCAGAAGACCGACGCTTCAAAGCCCACCTACTGCGGCTCGCAGGATGCACTGCGTCAGCGCATCCGCAACGAGTGGCGTGTGGAGTTCTGCTTCGAGGGCAACCATCGCCAGTGGGATGCTCGCCGTTGGAACATCGCTACCGATGTGCTCAACGCTCCCCGCTACTCATACAAGTACACTCTCCGTTCGGATCCCGCCAATGCAAAAGAGGGTGACGACGGCATGGTATGTGACCTGTACGTAGGTGAGCCGGTTGAAGTTACCAACCAGATTATCCGCTACGAACCTCACAACTATCTCTATCCTATTCCTCAGGATCCGATAGACTTGACTAAGGGTCGTATCACCCAGAACCCCGGCTACTAATTTAGTAGTCAGATCGATAACCGAAGATATTTTAAGTTAGTTTTATAATTCTTCATGGACAGCGGGAGCCGGTGCGCGAGCATCAGCTCCCGCTCGTTGTATCTACCTGGCTGCAGCAGACGACGTTTGACGGCGGTTGCGGAGGTTGCAGAAGGCTGCGGTTGCAGGGGCGGAGGTATGGCGCAGCCTACCTCCGTCAACCTGTTTACAAACACCAGCGCCACATCCTCCCTGAGTACGGGGCGGAGACATATTTTCAGCCCCCAGCTGAAAATTGTCTCCGTATCATCCCCATCATGGTGGAAAGTCGCGCATCTCCGAAGCGCTCTCCATATAGGGACATCTTAAAATCCCCACACGGTAGTCTCGCGCTGCGCGCTCAACTACACGTATGGGGTTTACCATGTTGCGAGTCTCCGACTCGCCAATGCCTCCCCTATCTCAGTGCTGACACAGCCCTGCGCTCACGCCGGACGTCAGTCTCAGATTTCAGTGCTGCCATTGCTCTCTGCGCTCACGCCATATCCAGCCCACAACCCAGTGCTGTCACTTCGCGCCTCGGAGAGGTGCAACATGGTAAACCCCACCCGAGTCAATGGAGCGCGGAGCGCGACGTTGACCGTGTGGGGTTGTGGGATGTGCAGTATTGAGAGCGCTTCGGAGATGCGCAACTTCACCTTTATGGGTGCAGGTTGACCGGAGGTAGGCTGCGCTGCGCTCGCGCCATACCTCCGCCTATAGCCCTACACCCTCCGACTACAGCCGCCTCTGCAAGCTGCCTTACTCCTCCTCAGGGGCGTCCTCCTGCGGCTCGCCATACATTTCGGCGGCGTCGGGGTACTCCTCCGGTGGCAGCACTGAGGAGTGCACGCGGGCATCGGCGGCGTCGGTGAGAGCGCGGAAGTATTGCTCGAGCGACAGCCCGCGGCTCAGCAGCTCTCGCCAGTCAGCCTCGGCTATCACTATAGCCTGCACGCCCGGCGGCAGCGGGAGCGCATCGGTTAGTCGCCGCGCATACTCGTCGGCATCGGCAAGATTCGGGAAAGTACGGACAAGGATTATGCCGAGCGGACCGAAGCGCAGCTGCTCGAGGTCGAAATCCGCGACGGAGAATGAGTTGAAATTGTAGCGCGCCACCTCGTAGAGCATTTCGTTAGCCTGCACGGTGTCGGCGGGGAACGTGACGAGCACTATCCGCGGTGCGTCGGGTTCGAGTGTGACGGCTATGGTGTCGGCTGCAGCGGCTGCGGCATCCCCCTGCTGCGCGCTGTCGGTCAGGCGCGTGGAGTAGAGGAGTCCGCGTGCGTTGGAGCCCTCGGTCACAATGGCACGCCCCTCGGCGGCACTGCGGAGCCATGTGGCGGCGAGCGACGATACGTCGGCGTCGGGATAGCGCTCCACGAGCTTGCGCAGCGCGTCGGTGAATCCGTCGCTGTCGCCGCCGCTCACGTGCGTCAGCGCCTCCAGGAACATGAACTTCGGCATGATCGGACTCATCGGGTAGTGCTCGGCGGCGTATGCCGCAGCGGAGCGCACCGAGTCGTTGTTGTCGGCGAGATATGCGTCCCAGGTGCGGCTGTACAGCTCCTCCTGGCGTGCGTGCATCTCGCGCAGATTGTCGAGGTAGCGGGGATCAGCCATAGCCTGACCCTCGGGCGAATCGGGGAATTCCGAGGCTACGAGCCGCCGATAATGCTCTGCAAGCGTCGTGTCGCCACGGCGCGCAGCCATCAGGTAAAGGTTGTGGTACACGTCGAGGCGATACACGTTGTCGGGGTATTCGCGCAACAGCCGTTGCCACTGGCGGTCGGCGGCTGGATAATCCTCCAGGCGATCCTTGAGGATCAGCCCCATGTTGTAGAGTCCGTCCTGTATCGCCTCATGTGCGGTGGCGCGCGATGCACTGTCGGCGGGAATATCTTTCAGGTAATACTCGCGCGAGTGCGGATCGTCGGCTGCCGGTGTGGCTTTTTTCGCGCTACCATCGGCGGTGGCACCTGCGCCGTCGGTCGCTGTTGAGTCGGTCGGCGTGGCATCGCTGTCCGTGTCGGCATCGGATGTCAGCGGCGCGTAACTGTTGCGGTTGCGGCGCCGCCAGTCATCCTCCAGTTTGCGGTTGCCCCACTGGCGGCGGAACTGTGCCGATCCGGCTGAGCGGGTGGTGGGGTTGTAGAAATACCACGACTTGTCGGTATTCATGGTGAACTGTGCGGGAGCGTTTGCCGCCCCGCCGGGATTCTCTGTGCCCGTGGCTGCCGCGCGTTCCTCGGCTTTCGCGTCGAGTTCCTCGCGCTGCCGTTGGCGTTCCTCCTCCTTCTCGCGCTCTGTCAAAGCATGGATTATGCTGTCGACCACCGCGAGGCGCGCCGCCTCCGGCATGTCGGCGAGGCGGAGCAGCGAGTCGTTGAGCGCCACGGCACGTGAGTGGCGCGCGAGGTCGTCGAGCACATCGGATCGAGCCGCGAGCCGGGCGCGGTCGGGATAGTCGTCAGGAAGCAGAGGCAGCGCCTCGGCATAGCATGGCTGCGCATGGTCGTAGTCGCCACGGTCGAAATACAGCGTGCCGAGTGCGAGTTGTGCCAGCGCCATATCCATTCCCCGCCGTTGCGATCGTGCCGCCGCCTCGGCGTAGGCATGCATAGCCGCAGCGGTGTCGCGCTGCGCCATCAGCAGATTTCCCTCGGCATAGAATATCTGGTCGAGATAGTCGGCATTGCGGTCGTAGCGCTGCATGCGCCGCAGTGCTTTCAGCTCCTTGGCTATCTCGGCTGATGTCGCGCCGCCGGTGAGCGTCGCCGAGAGGGCTATGCGGGCATTGAAGCGGGTGCGGTAGGGAGCCGACACCGATCCACCCGCCTTGCGGAATGCCTGGCGGGCGCGGTCGGTCATTCCGGCGCGGGCGCACACCTGCCCGAGCAGGAACGTGAGGCGTGTGCGCTGTGCCCCGTGCGAGTCGGCTATGGCAAGCTCCAGCGGCTCCACCGCCTCGGCATATAGCCCGCGGCGTATCAGTATGTCGGCTTGCACGAACGCCCGCAACGCTATCAGGTGGCGCGACGTGAGATTCTTCTCCCTGACGCGCTCCATCGTAGCCTGCGCCTCGTTGAGCCATCCGGCGGCGCAGTAGCTGCGTGCCTGCCAGAGGCGTGCCTCCGCCACGGTGGCGGGGAGCCATGTGAAATGGGTGGCTATGTAGTGGAATGTGGCGGCGGCAGGGAGGAAATCGCCGTTCATGTACTGGCTGCGCGCCATGAGCATCCATGAGTTATGGAGAAACGGGTTATACTCCTCGCGGCGCAGCCACTCGCGGTAGGCGGGATCATTGCCATGCCCCGGCTGACGGCGCGGACGCTTCTTTATGGAGCGCAGCTGTATCGCCTTCTGCGCCTTCTCGATCGAGCGCGTGAACGATCCCTCGGGCTGCGGTGCCTTCGGATCGGCATGAGCCTCCGCCGGATGCATCGGGAGCAGACGGGTGAAATCGTCGGCATAGCCGCTCTCCATCTTCTTCAGAGTCTCGTCGTAGTGCGTCTGCCCGTTGTAATGTATGTTGTAGCGGGTGATGAATCCCTGGTAGCGGCGTGTCGCGGCTGTGTTCTTCTTCAGCGAGCACGATGAGAGTGCCCCGGCGGCAACGGCGGCGGCGATCAGGAGGAGTATGCAGCGGACGCGGCTCACGGCAACGGTTTTTCAGGTCAGGAACGGCGCGCCAAGCGGCGCACTACCGGCATCACTGCCGCCGGGACGACGTAGGCGGCTGCCATAACGATCACTATCAGCGCCGAGCAGGGCACATCGATCACCGTGGCGAGCAGCAGTCCGCCGATGCAGCAAGCCAGCGAGATCAGCGCCGAGAGCCGCATCATCGTGGCGAAACGGTGGCAGAACAGCTCGGCGGTCATCTGCGGCAGGGCGAGCATCGACATCAGCAGCATCACCCCCACGAGGCGTATGGTGAGCACGATGCAGACAGCCGTGAGCACGGTCATGGCGCAGTTGATGAACGCCACCGGCAGGTGGATCACGCGGGCGAAATCGCCATCGAACGCGCACGCCACGATCTTGTGGTAGAATGCGGCATAGAACGCCACGAGAACCGCCGTGAATATCCCGAACGCCCAGAGGTCAGCCGCTCCGATGGTGAGCACGTTGCCGAACAGGAACGTGTTCAGCTCCGGCACATATCCCGGCGTGAGAAACACGAACAGTATGCCCACAGCCATACCTATCGCCCAGACAACCGCTATAGCCGAATCCTCACGCACGCGTCCGCGCCCCGACATCAGCTCCACCCCGAGCGACGAGGCTATGGCAAACAGCGCCGCCGTCACCACAGGATTGAAACCTAGGTAATAGCCGAGTCCCAGTCCGCCGAAACAGGCGTGGGTCACTCCACCCGCTATCGACACCATGCGGCGCGTCACGATGTATGTGCCTATGAGCGCCGAGGCTATGCTGATTATGGCAAGTCCGGCGAGGGCGTTGCGGAAAAATGCGAATTCAAGAAAGCACTCCATTTGTGTCATGTTTTGTGCGGCGCGCCTCAGCCACGATCATCAGCAGCTCGTCGCGCACCGGCGAGGGGAGCTCGATCCCGCGCAACTGTATGCTGCGTGCCCAGGGGGCTATCTCCTCGGGGCGGAGCGTCAGCAGAACGTCGCGAAACTGCTCAATGGCGTCAGCCGTATAGCTGTCTGCCGCCGTGCCTCGGTAGGCGTCAAGTTCCTCGTCGTCGTAGTATTCTATCTCCTTCGCCATAGCCGTCAGCAGCGAATCCTTCTCGCACGTGATGTGCATGCCGCAGCACTCCTCCTGCTGTGTCTCCTCTCTCTCCTCCTCCCCGGCATCCTGCGGGTGGCGCCGGTCGAGCAGCCAGAGCAGCACGCCTGTGGCGACCATGGCGGCGAGTATTATCAGCGCGGCGATCATTGGCGGGCGTTTTCGCAGTCGTCGGGCGAGGGGAGTGGTGCCGCGGCATCGGCGATGGTGAATCCTGCGCTCTGCAGGTCATCCCAGAAGCCGGGGTATGATTTCGAGACCACCTCCGGGTGGCGGATCACGATTCCCGGCACATAGAGCGCCGCCGGAGCGAGCGACATCGCCATCCGGTGGTCGTCGTAGGTGTCGAACTCCGGTATCTCCGTGATCGGGAAGCGGTCGCACTCGTAGGTGATAGTGTCGTCACCCTCTATAGTTATCGTCGTGCCGAGTTTCAGCATCTCGCGGCGCAGCGCCTCCAGGCGGTCGGTCTCCTTGATGCGGAGCGAGCCTGTGCCGGTGAGGCGGAACGGTATGTTGAGCAGCACGCATGTCACCACCACGGTCTGCACCAGGTCGGGCGTATCGGTCATGTCCGCGATGAGTCTCGGCGAGCAGTCAGGAGTAGCCTCGAGGTCAGTGCCCCCCTCCTCACCCTCGTATTCGGTGTTCACCCCGAGGTGGTGGAATATCTGCGCCACGCGCGAGTCGCCCTGTATGCTTTGGCGCTCCAGACCGTCGAGCGTCACGAAGCCCGACGACAGAGCCTGGATCTCATACCAGTAGGACGCCGCGCTCCAGTCAGCCTCCACATGCACGGGCGCGTACGTGTAGGGGCGCGCTCCTACAGTTATCACACCGTTGCCGAGAGTCACCTCGGCACCCATGCGCCCCATCAGCTCGGCGGTCATCCGTATGTAGGGGGTGCTGATAGCCTCACCGTCGAGAGTGATCTCCACCCCCTGCTCGGTCACCGGCGCGATCATCATCATCGCCGAGATGAATTGCGAGCTCACGGTGGCGGGCATCGTCACGCTGCCGCCTTGCAGCTTCCTGCCTGAGATCCGCAGCGGCGGGAACCCCTCGCTGCCGGCATAGCTGATGTCGGCACCTATGGCTCGCAGCGCGTCGACCAGCGGTGCTATCGGGCGCCGGCGCATACGCTCCGTGCCGTCGAGAGTCACCGTGCAGCCCGGTGTGGCGGCAAAATAAGCCGTCAGGAAGCGCATCGCCGTGCCGGCGGCGCCGATATCTATTGTGCTCTCTTGCGGAGCATCGAGGGCGCGCAGCATGGCGCGCGTATCGTCACATTCGGCAAGCTCTGCCGGGCGCACGCCGCCGCGGGTGAGCGCGTTGATTATGAGCAACCGGTTGCTTATGCTCTTCGACAGCGGCAGCTTGATCCGCGCCTGAAGCAGCTCTTGCGGAGGGAATATTCTGAAATCCATACCGCAAAATTACACAAATTTCCCCACCCCGCCAAGGCATTGTGCGCGCTTGATTGAAGTGCGTCCTGTAGGGTATTTCTGTAGGGAAATGTTAATTCCGGTATGATTTTAACATTTTGTTAAATTTCGTTTGTCCCGATAAAGATTTTTTAGTCTAAGATTTGCAGCCTGAGGCGCATTACTAAGACTTAGATCAATATTGTTGCATCGTAAGCTATATGTGCGTCAGTGTCTTTTGTGCGATACGACGCCACGGTTGCAGGATCATGCCGAGAGGGTGCGTTATGAAACTTTTGCTGAATTAACACTAATTAACGATGGGGGGGGGGTAAGATATGGGACTTTAGACCTATATTTGCATAAATTTTTATCGAAAAACTTTAAATTTGATAAAAAAGCAGTGTAAAACTAACCAGTTATTACCTTAAATTAATTAACCTTAATCATTTTAACTAACTAATTATGAGTAGTATCAGAAAATTGGTGATGATGCTGGGAGTCCTCCTTGCATCTTCATCGGTGCTCATGAGCTGTAGCGACGACGATGACGGTATGATGGGAGCAGTGCCCGTCAACTCTGTCGTGGCAACAAGTTCAACCGTCGATGTCGTTTGGTCCATCGTGCCGAACGACAACTGCGCAGGTTACATCGTATCCCTGCTTCAGGGCTCGCGCGATGGTGCTGTGATCGAGACCAAGGAGTTCGACAACCGCACCTGCAAGGGTCAGTTCACAGGTCTTCAGCCTAACACCGAGTACTGTATCAAGACTCAGGCTAAGCCCGGTGCCGGCTTCAACTCAGCCGATGTCTATTACCGTGAGTTTACAACATCACCCATCATTGACGTAAACATCGTTTCCTACGATGCTTATAATGTCAATGGCTATGACTCCGACGGCAACCCCACAGTGACCAAGTATTACACCATCAACATGGATTGGCCCGCTATCGCAGAGTCAAACTGCGGTGGCTACTATGTGGCTGTCTTCAATTGCAAAAAGGCTGATTGGAAAGCTAATGCTGCAAAGACAGGTCAGGTGACGATAAGCAAGGATGATCATGGTGTCATCGCTACATCTGCCTCCATTAAAGGACTTGAGCCGGGTAAGACCTATACCATCGGTGCCTATGCACGTCCCAACTCCATGTGCGACTATACTCAGGGCGACTGGAGCCTGACTGAGATCACAACTCCTCAGTAATTAAAGAACTTTGAAAAATAACAGAATATGACTAATACCAATATAAAGAACTGGAGTCTCGCGCTTATACTCGCGGCTTCCGGTTCTGCTGTTGCAACAGCTGCCCCGGCTGATAGTCAGGCTCCTGTGCAGGCAACACAGCAGGCAGCTGATTGTAAAGGTATCGTTACAGATGCCGAAGGTGAACCGCTCATCGGTGCCTCTGTACTGGTTGTCGGAACTGGCAACGGTACATCGACCAATATCGACGGTGAGTTCTCGCTCAAAGGTGTGAAGGACGGAGCGAAGATTACCATATCATATATCGGTTTCAAACCGACTACAGTCACTTGGGATGGCACACCCCTCAATATTCAGCTTGAAGAGGAGGGCACAATTCTCGATGAGTTCGTTGTCATGGGTTACGGTATCGAGCAGAAGCGTACCAATGTCACCAACTCTATCGCAAAGGTGAGCGAGAAGACTCTTACTGTCGGCTCCAACGCCAACCCCGCCCAGGCTCTTGCCGGTGCGGTTTCAGGTGTGAAGGTCGCAGTGACTACCGGTAGCCCCTCGGCAACTCCCTCCATCACAGTGCGTGGTGGTACGAACTTCGACGGTGGTTCCAACCAGCCTCTCGTGATCGTCGACGGAAACATCCGTGACAGCATGTCGGACATCAACCCCAACGACATCGAGTCGATGGAGATCCTTAAGGATGCCGGTGCAACCGCTCTTTACGGTGCGCGTGCAGGTAACGGCGTTATCCTCATCACTACCAAGAACGGTGCTGTGGGCAAAGGTACCGTGACGTTCAATGCAAAACTCGGTCTCGGCTACTATAACAACGGCTACAAAACCATCACCGACGAAGAATACCTCTACTACTACCGTACCACCTGTCAGAACACTGAATGGATGCTTCCCAACGGTCAGTATGCAGGCAACTACCAGTCGATGCTCTGGGGTAACAACCAGCCCGGCGGTATCGGTCGTAAAGAGTGGAGCAACAACATGAACTACAATATCCTCCAGAAGAACGAGAACACCGAGTATCTTCTCGGCAAGGGCGGATGGAAAGAGATGCTCGACCCCATCAGCGACGAGACCATCCTCTACTGGAACCAGGATATCATGGATATCAACCTCCGCAAACCCACTGTAACCCAGGATTACAACGTAAGCTTCTCCGGCGGTAACGACCGTGGACGGTACTATGCTTCGCTCGGTTACTACGATGCCGAGGGTGTTGTGAAGACCACTTTCTACAAGCGTTATAACTTCTCGTTGACCGGCGAGTACAAGCTCAGCGACTGGTTGAAATCGAACTCCGTGTTCAACTACACCCGTGCAAACTGGCTCAACGACGACCCGATGCTCAACACTGTTTACTTCATGAACCGTGGTTTCATGTACAAGAACGTGCGTTATATGGACGAGGAGGGCAACTGGCTGTTCGGTACAAGCAATCCTACTATCAATGTCAACGCCAACGATGGCAACTTTGACCGTGACAACCAGAGCGACAAGTTCTCGATGACACAGTCACTTACAGCTACCATCATCCCCGGTCTTACAGTCAAGGGCACAATGAGCTGGTTCTACAACGAGCAGTACACACAGGCGCTCAACCGCGCTTATGTCAGCAACCAGACCGGTGCCGCAAATCCCGAAGGCAACAACGGTGTTGTCCGCACCTACGCTACATCGCGTTCGTTCCTCCGCTATTTCGACCAGACTTACAATCTCGTAGCAAACTTCAACCGCACATTTGCCGAGAAGCACGCTGTTAGCGCAATGGTCGGTATGGAGTTCTACAAGCGCCGCTATCTTGAGTTCAGCGCTTCAGGTTCAGGTGCTCCCGCTCCCTTCCCGAGCCTCGGTCTCACCGCAAATACTGCCGACAACCTGACACGCAGCATGAGCTCACTCGACCGTGAGGAGGCACTTCTCTCATACTTCGGTCGTGCGGAGTACATCTACGACAACCGTTATATCATCGCAGCCACATTCCGTGAGGACGGTTATTCACGTCTTGTCAACAAGCGTTGGGGCTTCTTCCCCGGTGTTTCGGCGGGATGGAACATCTCGAACGAGAAATTCTGGAAAGAGAACGATGCGCTCGCTTTCATCAACTATGCTAAAATCCGCGGATCATACGGTACAAACGCTATCATCAACACCAAGCAGCTCGGTTACTATACTCTGCAGGGTGCATACAGCGCATACCAGTACAACGGTCAGATCGGCTACCGCATCAGCGAACTTCCGAACCCGAACCTCCGCTGGGAGACTGCGAAGACAGGTGAGGTTGGTATCGACCTCGGTTTCCTCCAGAACCGCTTCAACCTCGGCGTGACATACTACAACCGTACTACCAGCGACAAGTATGCACAGCTCTCACTTCCCCGCACAACCGGTATCAGCTATGTGACCGACAACAACGGTTCATACCGCAACCAGGGTGTCGAAATCGATCTGAACGCTACTATCCTCCGCACACGCGATTTCCAGTGGACTCTCGGTGCGAACCTGACTTACAACACCAATGCTATCGTCAAGCTGCCTGAGAACGGTCTGAAGAACAACCGTCAGGGTGGTACAGAGGTTTATATCGGCGGCAAGGATGCCGACGGCAACTATCTCACTGAATACATCGGTGGATACCAGGAGGGTCAGAACCCCTATCAGAAGATCGGTTACGGTGCAATGCCTATCCTGCGCAACCAGGCTGAAGTCGACGCTCTCGGCGATTATATCGACATCGCAGGTGCAGTGCCTATCTATGCTACAGAGGCTGGTCGCCAGCGCCTTATCGACATGGGTTACACCTCGAAGTTCGTTCGACTCATGCCCGGTGATATCTACTTCCAGGATATGAACGGCGACAACCTGATCGATGCAAAGGACCAGAAGATAATCGGTCACTCCGACGTGCACTGGTCGGGCGGTTTCAACACCACACTTTCATGGAAGGGTCTTTCACTCTATGCACGCTTTGACATGGGCTGGGGCTTCCAGGTATATGACTCGAACATGTCGTTCTGGCTCGCCGAGGGTCAGGGTGCGATGTCGTTCCCGTCTGAGATCCGTGATGCATGGACTCCTGACAACCCCAACGCCAAGTATCCCCGCGTAGCATGGGCATCGCAGTACGGTACCAACAACTACGTGCGTACAAGCGACCTCTTCTCGCAGAACGGTACATATCTCGCTTGCCGCGAGCTCTCGCTCAGCTACCAGCTCCCCGAAAGCATCTGCCGCAAGTTCAGAAGCCAGGGTCTCACACTCTCCGTTACCGGTCAGAACCTCGGTTACCTCAAGAGCTGTACGATTCCTCTGCCTGACAACACCACATACTGGAACGGTAACACTGCGGGTAACGGCGGTACGTACAACCTTCCCCGCACCGTTATCTTCGGTCTCAACGTATCCTTCTAATAATCCTTCGGCTTAATAAAATGAAAAATATAATTTCAAAACTGACACTCGCAGCAGTTGTTGCCGGAACCGGACTCGCTGTCAGCTCTTGTGCTGATGAACTGGATCTGCACCCCAACGACTACTACGTGCCTGAAACATTCTGGCAGGACAAATCGCAGTATGAGGGCTTCATCACTGCCCTGCAGAACCAGTTCCGCGGCAATTATACCAACACCATCCTACTCGATGCAGGTGAATACCGCGCAGGCGGACTGTATCTCGGCACACTTGCCGACGGTTCAGGCTCGGCTAACGAGAACGTGATCCAGAACCAGTACTCTGAAACCAACTGCCAGTTCTCGACTTTCGCAGGCTACTACGGCTTCATTGCCAACCTCAACGAGCTTATCTATCGTCTCGACAACCAGGACGGTATCCTGGATCAGAATACAGCTGACGGTCTCCGCGCGATAGCTTACGGATGGCGTGCATTCTGCTACTTCCAGATGTACCGCATGTACGGTGGAGTGCCTCTCCGTCTCGAACCCGACGTTATCCTCGGTAACTATGATCCTACCCAGCTTTACATGGCTCGCTCTACAGCTGAGGAGACTCTGAAGCAGATAAAGAGTGATATAGATGAGTCACTGCGCTTCTTCGGCAGCTCGACATACACTCCTTCTGTCAACGGTGGCGTTTACTGCTGGACCAAGGGCGCTACAGAGCTTCTTGCAGGTCAGGTTTACCTCTGGAGCGGCAAGGTGTCGACAGCCGACCACACTGCAACTCCTGCTGATGTCGCTACTGCAAAACAGTACTTCAGCAACGTGCTCAACAACTACGGCTATCAGCTGATGCCGAATTTCTTCGACATCTGGCAGACCCCGAAGAGCAAGGAGTCTATTTTCTCCGTATGCTACTCTTCAATGGAGGATGGCTTGTTCTTCGGTTCACAGACCAACTTCAACTGGGCGATCGTTACCGGTGCTGCCGGCGGCAACTACTGGTCAACAATGGCTACCGATGGCTACGGCAAGCTTGAGCCGGGTCTTGCATACCGATTCGGTCGTGTAGGCAAAAAGACTGTAGGCGATGATGGTAAGGTTTCATATTCGCAGGTCAACAGCCCCAACTGGAGTAACTTCAGCCTCGGCGTGCACCGCTACATGTACAAGAACGCGTTCTTCTTCCAGTTCAATGAAAATGACCAGCGTGGTGATGCTTTCATCCCGGTTTATTCAGTGACTGACCGCGAGCAGGCTATGGGCGTTACTGTCCTCGAGGACTTCGACCCCACTCAGTATGATCTCATGGGTACATTCGTGCTCAAGTTCCGTTACAAGAAGCTCGACGGTTATCAGTACTGGCAGCCTTGTGTTGATATGCCTATCTACCGTCTGCCTGACGCAATCCTCGGCATGGCTGAGTGCTGCAACTACGAAGGCGACAACAATGGTGTGGCTACTTACATCAACATGCTCCGCGAGCGTGCATACGGTGATGACTGGGATGTTACTAAGTATGGTTACACCCCCGGCGACTTCAAGGCTAACGAGGTTGCTATCCTCCACGAGAGCGACAAGGAGTTCTTCCTCGAAGGACGCCGTTGGTTCGATCTCCGCCGTCTGACCACCACAAAGGGTGGCTCGCAGCTCGACCACCTCGTATTCCAGCCCGAAGGATGTATCGGTTGGGGTCTTCCCGGCGCGTCATATATGAAGGAGAACGATGGCACTCCCTGTGCTACCTCTACTCCGGTTATGACCTCGCAGTGGGAGTACCGTCTGCTCTGGCCTATCGACGCAGGTCTTATCGGATCTGACCCGCTGATCGAGCAGAACCCCGGCTATTGATCTGACGATTATAAGCTGAAACAGCAGTCCGGCTGATCCGGCTGCAAACACAACCATAGAATTCACCCCGACGCCCCGTGCGCCGGGGTGAATTGCTTTCTATCCCCCGCATATTCCCATATTAGCGCTCCCATCCCTCCCCGAATGTTAAATATACTTTTAGTAGTGCGACTTGATACCACTTGATTTCATTTATTTTGAGTGCGAATTAGGGGCATAAGAATATTATCACTAATATTTTATTCCCAAAAATTGACATAAATGCCAATTTTTGGGAATAAAATATATAAAACGAGATTACTACCTGAATCAGCTGATTGAAAGTAAGCACAATGGGCTGATAAATACCAAAAATAGGTCTAAAACCATAGATTCGGGGACTTATAGGCTAATTTTTAAGGATTAAGAATATGAAAGAGCACCCCGAAATCGGAAGCGATATGTCCTTTCACGGGTGCTTGTTAACCGCTACCAAGCTATATGTTACTCGCTTGATTCGCTTGATTTTTGCGGGGGATTTGCAGGAACGGAAAAATAGGCGTAACTTTGCCGGGCAAAGCGGCGGCTCATGCGAGCCGCATCTGCTGATGCTCGAATGGTGGAATGGTAGACACGAGGGACTTAAAATCCCTTGGCCATCGCGGCTGTGCGGGTTCGAGTCCCGCTTCGAGCACAAAAACGAGTGCGCAAAAGCATGCAAGCCAAAGCTCACCAAAGCGCAAACTCGTCAAATCTCATCAAAGAGGAAATTCCCCCGCGGATTTTCCTCTTTTTTATATCCCGAACCGCAGGAAATGGTGGGCTTGTAGAGGGGGTTGTGTATGGTGGGCTTTTAGATGGCTGATGTAGGCGGAGGTTGTAGGGGCTGAGGTATGGCGCGAGCGCAGCGCAGCCTACCTCCGGTCAACCTCTTTGCATAAGCAGAGCCCCCGAGCACCAGCCATCACCCCTGAGTACGGGGCGGAGACATATTTTCAGCCCAAGCTGAAAATTGTCTTCGTAGCAACTCCTCTCATTCGCCCTATTCTCCTTATTCGCCATACCATTTAGGAAAGTTGCGCATCTCCGAAGCACCGTTCATGTGTGTCATCCTCCTATCCCCACACGGTAGTCTCGCGCTGCGCGCTCAACTACACGTATGGGGTTTACCATGTCGCGAGTCTCCGACTCTCCCCCGATAGTGTGCACGTTGAACGACGGAGGTAGGCTGCGCTGCGCTCGCGCCATACCTCCGCTCCCACAACCTCTGCCCCTGCAAACTCCAAGGAGCTATTTTAACACACGGGGTGTGCGATTTAACATAACTATTCTGCGGGTGAGGTTGTTATAGTAACATGATGATACGATGGCGCGAAGTAGAACTTTTCCCATCGCCACCCGAAAAACAACCTACATAAATACACTCAAAACCAGAATCCTGTTATGATCGACAAGAATTTCCGCACAGGCGATGCCAAGACCGATGTCTTTGGCTCGGATGCCATGTTAAATCCGGCTCCTGTAGAACGCATTCCCGACGGACCGACGACTCCCGAGGTGGCTTACCAGATGGTGAAGGACGAGACTTTCGCCCAGACACAGCCGCGACTTAACCTCGCCACATTCGTCACCACGTATATGGATGAATATGCGACGAAGCTGATGAACGAGGCTATCAATATCAACTACATCGACGAGACGGAGTATCCGCGTGTAGCCGTGATGTGCCAGAAGTGCATCAATATCATGGCTAACCTATGGAACACCCCTGAGACAAACCAATGGAAGGCGGGCGCGCTCGCGATCGGTTCGTCGGAGGCATGTATGCTCGGTGGTATAGCCGCCCTCAAGAGGTGGCGCGACCGCCGCAAGAAAGCCGGCAAGCCCTACGACAAGCCCAATATGGTGATCTCCACCGGTTATCAGGTGGTTTGGGAGAAGTTCGCCGCATTCTGGGATATAGAGATGCGCTGTGTGCCTCTGTCGCTGCAGCACCCGACTCTCGACATCGACGCCGCCATAAAACTCTGTGATGAGAACACTATCTGCGTAGTGCCTATCCAGGGTGTGACCTGGACCGGTCTTAACGATGATGTGGAGGCTCTTGATGCTGCGCTCGACAAGTACAACGCCGCTACGGGCAACGAGGTGTGCATCCATATCGACGCCGCCAGCGGTGGTTTTATCCTCCCGTTCCTCGATCCTGACAAGAAGTGGGACTTCCGCCTGAAATGGGTGCTCTCAATCAGCACTTCCGGACATAAGTTCGGTCTCGTATATCCCGGTCTGGGATGGGTGGTATGGAAAGACAAGAAGTATCTGCCCGACGATATGGCATTTACCGTCAACTACCTCGGCGCCGAGGTGACACAGGTTGGTCTCAACTACTCGCGTCCTGCCGCACAGATCCTCGGTCAGTACTACCAGTTCATCCGCCTCGGATTCGAAGGCTACAAGAACGTGCAGTACAACTCGCTGCAGGTGGCACGCTACCTCAAGCAGCAGGTAGGCGCCATGGAGGCATTCCAGCCCTATGCACAGGAAGATCTTCCCAACCCGATCTTCGTATGGCTGATGAAGCCCGAATTCCAGGCTACAGCAAAATGGACACTCTTCGACCTCCAGGACAAACTGGCTCAGAAGGGATGGATGGTGCCCGCCTACACGATGCCTGCCAACATTGAGAATATCGTTGTGATGCGTGTGCTCTGCAAGCAGGGATTCAGCCGCGACATGGCTGACCAGCTTCTCGCCGACATCAACTTCGCCGTCAACGAACTCAACGCGCTCGAGTATCCTACTCCCACGCGTATCGCGATGGAGAAGAACGTGCCCCTCAAATCGAAATCGTTCAACCATACCGGCAAGTAACTTTTTTAAACGAACTCTTTCGCGAATAAACGAACTCTTTCACGAGCCGAAAATACTATCTAAACACACAAACAAGGCTCTGAATACACATTAACCGTTACAGATCTTCTGTAACACTCTTCAGATCCGGCAGCTGCGGTGCCAATACGTGCCGGGTTGCCGGATCTTCTTTCGAGAGTAGCATACTCTGTTAAAACCCCATTGCGTCATGGATATAACCCTTACCCATAGCCAGATCAGCGATGCCGCCGAAGCGGCTTACAAATATGCGCTGACAGTGAGCGGAGGCGAGAACGCCCACTATATACCATATCTTGCCAACATCGACCCTGGACTGCTCGGGCTGAGCGTGATGCTCCCCGACGGCACCGCTTTTGATTTCGGCGACCATACGTACCGTTTCGGTATCGAATCTGTATCGAAGGTGCCCACGGCAGTGCTCGTCATGCGCCAGTATTCGCCCGAAATCCTGCTGCAGAAGATCGGTGCAGATGCCACAGGACTCCCGTTCAACTCGATCTTCGCCATACTTCTGGAGAATGACCACCCCTCGACACCGCTTGTCAACGCCGGAGCGATATCGGCGTGCTCGATGGTGAAACCCACGGGCGATTCCGACGCCAAGTGGAAAGCGATCACCGATAATATCACCGATCTGTGTGGCTCGGCGCCCGAACTTATCGACGAGCTTTACCGCAGCGAGAGCGCCACCAACTTCAACAACCGCGCTATCGCCTGGCTGCTCAAGAACTACGGGCGCATCTATGATGATCCCGACATGAGCCTTGACCTCTACACGCGCCAGTGCTCGCTCGGCATAACGTCGTCGCAGCTCGCGGCAATGGCTGGCACACTCGCCTTCGGCGGTCGCAACCCGCTGACCGGCAAACAGGTGTTCGATCCAGCTATATCTCCGAAAATCACCACCCTCATAGCCACCGTGGGATTCTATCAGAACACCGGCGACTGGCTCTATACCTCGGGTATCCCGGCAAAGAGCGGAGTGGGCGGTGGAGTGCTCGGAGTGCTTCCCGGAGTGCTCGGCATAGCTGCGTTCGCGCCCCCGCTCGATGCAGCCGGTAACTCTGTCCGCGCGCAGGCAGCCGTGAAATTCTTCATGCAGAAACTCGGACTCGGCATCATGAACGGAAATAATGTCACTATAGTGAAATGACAACTGACAATATATAACACGGCGCTGCGGGCGGCAACTCCCTGGCGCGCCACCAACTATTTATGTTATGGCAACAAACACAACTACAAAATCAGGCGCCGCACAGGTGAAGACTGCGGCGAAATTCGGCGTTTTCACGCTGATGATCATGAATATCGTGGCTGTAGTGTCGCTCCGAGGGCTTCCGGCGGAGGCGGAGTATGGCATGAGCTCGGCATTCTATTACCTTTTTGCGGCTCTGGTATTTCTTATCCCGGTGTCGCTCGTGGCTGCCGAACTGGCGGCGATGTTCCCCTATCAGCAAGGCGGAATGTTCCGCTGGATCGGCGAGGCGTTCGGCACAAAAGCCGGTTTTCTCGGCATCTGGCTCCAATGGGTCGAGAGCACGATATGGTTTCCAACCGTGCTTACTTTCGGCGCTGTGTCGCTCGCATTCATCGGCATGGACCATGTAGCCGACTCACATCTGGCGGCTAACAAGGTCTACACCCTCGTGGTGGTTCTCGCTATCTACTGGATCGCCACGCTGATATCGCTCAAAGGTCTCGGCTGGGTCGGCAAGGTATCGAAGATCGGCGGTATGGTCGGTACGATCATACCGGCTATATTCCTCGTGGTGTGTGCAGCGATATATCTCTGCACCGGCGGAGTGTCGCAGCTGAATTTCCACGGCGACTTCTTCCCTGACCTCACCAATTTCGACAACGTGGTTCTTGCCGCCTCGATCTTCCTGTTCTATGCCGGCATGGAGATGTCGGGCGTGCACGTGCGCGACATTTCCAATCCTACGGTCAACTATCCGAAGGCGGTGTTCGGCGGTGCGCTTTTCACAGTGCTGATCTTCGTGCTCGGCACCTACGCCCTCGGCATAATCATTCCGGAGAAGGATATCAACCTCGTGCAGAGCCTGTTGGTAGGCTTCGACAATTACATGCACGCATTCCACATGGAGTGGATGACGCCCGTCATAGCCATAGCGCTCGCATTCGGCGTGCTCGCCGGTGTGCTAACATGGGTAGCCGGTCCGTCGAAAGGTGTGCTCGCAGTCGGTCAGGCTGGCTATCTGCCCAAGTTCTTCCAGAAGACCAACAAAGCAGGTGTGCAGCGCAACATACTTCTTATACAGGGTTGTGCAGTGACACTTCTCTCGCTGCTGTTTGTCGTCATGCCTTCGGTTCAGAGCTTCTATCAGATCCTGTCGCAGCTCACCGTGCTGCTTTACCTCATAGCCTATCTGCTGATGTTTGCCGCCGCGATCTATCTGCGTTACTCCATGAAGAATGCGCAGCGTCCGTTCCGTATCGGATCGCGCGGCAACGGTCTGATGCTTCTTGTCGGTGGCGTCGGTTTTCTCGGCTCGTTGCTGGCATTTGTGCTTAGCTTCTTCCCGCCTGATCAGGTGCCGATGGGATCCACAACGGTATGGTATGCCGTGCTGTTCGGTGGCGTGGCACTATTCGTGATACTCCCCTTCGTCATTCTTGCTTTCCGCAAACCGTCGTGGCGTGGTGCCGGTGCCTCGTCTTTCGTGCCTTTCCACTGGGAAAAGAGCCCCGCGGCACAGGCACAGCTCGCAGCCGCACGCCGCCAGTATGAGATCGAGCAGGGCATAACCCCGGCACCAGAACCCTCAGCGGCACAGACTCCGGCTACGCCCGGCGCTGAGTGATTATCGCTCAGTGTGCGCCGTAGACCACAGTTGAGCGGTTCTCTCGCAGAGAATACGTCAATTATATAAACTGAAGGAGATAAACGCCTGGATTTTGGCGTTTATCTCCTTCAGTTTATATGTATGGTCTTAATCTCTTATTTGATGCGTATCTTGATTGATTTATTTCCCTGCTGGCGTATGTATATTCCGGAGGGAAGCCCGTCTGCCCAATTTTCGATCGGAACGTTCCTTTTCAGTATAACACCCTGGAGGTTGTAGACCGATACCGGAGTTTTGGCATCAAATTCTGCGGGCGCTGTTATACCGGTTGTTGTCTTTTTGGTGACGCGTGATGTTTTGACACACTCGACAGTCCCAGCTTCATCTAATGCGCAGACTATGACGATCAGTTCGCCATCAGAGAGTGCTGACACATCCACCGACGTTCCACGCCGTGACGATAATGTAGAGAATCCTGCACGGCTTGCTGCCGCAGCCGTTTCGGCATCGCTGGCTCCATTTATCTCCTCACCGCTCTCCTCATGGATCACGCGCCATGTGAAGCCGAAGCTCTCACCCTCATTCTTCAGGTCGATAGTGAGCATGTTGTTCTCGTCGAGCTCAGAGAACAGAACATAATCGGTTCCTGACTCGTCAGGCTCGAAAATCAGCGTCTCGACAAAGTTATAGGTATATTTATTTCCTGCCTTGTCTGAGACATACATCTGTGCCAGTCCCCAGATACCGGGTGCTGATCCTTGCGGCAATATGTGAGTGATCTTGTAATTCTCCCATACTGTCGGATCGCCATCAAAGAAATTGGTGTAGAAATTCCGGTGATAATACCAATAATTCCCATGAAGAACGCCTTGCGGATCCCGGAAGTGGTAGTAGCAAGGACCGAATCCCGAATTGTCGTCGCGGGCATAGAAATTCACAGTAACCTTTGTCTCGCCATCGGGTGCTTCTGGATGGGTTGGTTCAGCGTAGACCACGATCCTGTTCAGGTCTATTTCCGGTGCTTTGGTGTCCGGGTCAGGTGTCTTGATGAATATTTTCTTTATAGGTTCGTCAAGCGGTGAATCCGTGAAATTGATTTCAGTTCCTGTGCCTGCAAGATCACGAAAATTGACGAATGGCAGATAGTAATCGGCGGTGGGGTAGTAATCAGGAATTATAAAGTTTATCTCTGCCGTTTGCGTCTCAGGGTCGTACGTTCCATACTTATCAGTTAAGGAGGTGCCGCCTCCATTGAACCCCTCCACGTCGGCATAGAGACGTGAGAATGTCAGTGAGATGCCTATGTTATCCGTGACTTTATATGTTACTTTAAGATTCTGACACTCATGACCATCGACCATTATGTCGGTAAGCTCATATTCGAGACTGCCGCTGACATATTCCGGTGGAAACAGATCCTCAAGCGGGTTGTTGACGTACACATCTGTCACACAATCGTTGCGTCCCTCATACCGCTCATTCCCCTGAAGGTCGGAGAGAATGATATCGCCGGTGCTCCAGTGTCCTGCTTTCGCATATTTCCCAATATTGGCGGAGCCGCGAAGTGTGTATCCGTCATCGGTAGGATCGAGATGCACATCCACGAATTGCGAGTGTGCCTTGCCATCCTTGTCATAAAACACCGGGCTTGTCACGCGTGTGAGACCATGTGATGCGGCATCGTTGAATCCATCCATGTGGTTGAGTCCGACCTCGATAGTCAGTATCTTGTCCTCCTCGGGCGCACCGTCGACGGTTATCCCTACATGGTTGATCTTGCCGGGGTAGTCGTAGTCGGGGAACAGATTCAACACCTCGAACGTGAGATTATCAGGAATGGAAGAAATGTATCGTGTGCCGTGCATGATGCGGTCGCGTATGAACTCATACTTCGGTAATGACCGCGACATCAGCTTTTCGGGGTCTTTCAGATAGAAGGCGACCGATTCAGCCATGTCTTCGTTAGGGTTGATCGCGTGCGCATACGCGGAGACGAACTCGACATCCTTAGTTGTCGACCAACCTGCGCTGGCGTTAGGATCTTTGTACCATCCACCTAGTTCTATCCAATCGTTCTTGAGTTGTTCGGAGAATGTGAATTCCCAGAGCATGTGTGTTTTCTCGTGTATTATCAGACGGAGTGTCTCGAAGTCGTTTCCACCGCCTGTGAATGCCGTCTCCATGAACTCTATATATCCGTTTTCCACGGGCCATGTGACAGCCGCCGCTTCCGGGTAAAGTGGATGTTTCATGCCATTCACACGCCGGATGAGATAGTTGAGATGTGGTATCTTGTGGAATCCTTCTGGCATCTCCTCAAACATATTGATGATGTTCACGATTTCAGTCGGCGCGAACATCTGGAATCTTCCGGCATCCTCGTCAGTGATACCCTTTGTCAGCGATTCGTAATCTACGCCCAAGATGTGGCATCCGAACCGATTCCATAATATTTCGTCGGCACGGTTCACATCGTTGCCGAAGTCGGTGGCGAACTCGGTGAGCGCATGATGGAGACGTTTGGAGAAAAGGCGTCCGCGTACACCGTCAAGATTCACAAGGAATGGATTGGCATAATAGAATACATTATTTGATATTGTGACCTCATAAGCCTCACCCAGGTCTGAGATCTCTATGTCACCTTTTATAGAGCCTGATGTCAGGATGAACTTCGCTTTTTTGTCAAATTTGGTGGGCAGTGTTTTCAATGTTTCCACCATGCGGTAGGCATACTCCTGTGTCCATATCTCGTTCTCATTTGATAGGATGACGTTATAATTGGACTGAAGGATGTTTGCCGATGGAACGTCGGCAGGTACTATCTTCTTGCCGAGAAACTCAATCTCGGGAGGGGTGTTTATATAAGAACTGGTGGTATATCCGGCTGGGCTTTCATCCTCCTTCCACGAGAACTCCCACCGGTCAGGATTCTCGTTCTGTTTTGTCACGGCAATCCGCAGTGGGGTGGCTGGGACTACAGAGCCGTCGGCTCCGACGATAACTGAAAGCGCTTCCATAACGTTGTAGCCCGAAGCTTCAGCTTTGACGAAGTGCGTTCCTTCCGGAACGTTTTCAAAACGATAGTCGCCATCTGCCGTCAATTGCATCGATGCCAGATAACTGCTTGATGAAATGGTCAGGGCAATCTTGTCGCCGGATTCAATGCCGGTCAGCCTGACATTGACGGAGCCATTGGCTGCTGCATGAAGCACTATCAGTGATAATGCAAGAAATGTAAATACTCTCCGCATGGTATTGCTATTTTTTGTGATGAATATCTGTATTACGTATTGCAGTTGTGTGGTGTGTTATTGAAACATGTTATTGTTCTGTCGCGGTACTGACAGAGTTGTAAGCTATGGAAGCGTGAGGCAATAGGTTATCCTATCACTGCGGCAAAATTAGCGAAAAGCAGTGATTTCTGCAAGATTATGTTGTCCGATAGTAATCAGTGTGCGCCGTAGATCACGGGGCACAGTATGAATGGCAGCGGTGCGCGCAGGCGCATGGTGCTGTCGGCTTCAACAGCGCGCAGCGCCATTCCGGCTTCGTCCGGGGTGGCGCTCGACTGTGCGATGACGTAATATACCGGCTGCGAATTTTTTACGACGAATGCGTCCTTGTACCCGCCCGGGATAAGCCGCCCGAGCATAGCCTTGGCGTTGAACAGCTGATGGAACTGACCGACAACCACATTATATCCCTGCATTTTGCCTTCGGTTGTGATACCTTCTACATTTACTGGAGTCACACGCTCTCTCAGCATCGGGAGCGTATCGCCGGGGGCTACGGCTGTGGGGCGCGGCATGTTGTATTGCTGCAACTGCTGGGTGGGAACATCCGGATCACCGTGACGGGCTTCGGTCTGACGTTTGGCAGTCTCGTATGCGGCGCGGTAGTTTGCCTCGCTCGTCTTGCACCCTGTAAGGATCAGTGCGGCTGCTATTACGGTAACTATCTTTTTCATGCTTATCTCTTTATTTATGGTGTTGGTGTCCTCTGCCTGGCATGGGAGTGGTGCGGAGCACACGTAGATAATCGATTAGTGCTGTTGCGTCTGAGGCACAATCAGGGATGGTGATCTCAATCACGTTGAGTCCGGTGTGGAGACGTGCCGCGAGCATGTTTGACTGACCGGTCGACAGCCACCATCCGTCGCCGCGTGCCGGGAGTACGAACATACCACATGGTTCGCTGTTTACGGTCAGCGAACGTATGGCGCATGCATTACCGTCGGCTGGCGCTCCGTTGCCGTTGGCATAGCATAGGTCGATCAGGCATTCGCCATCGGCTGGCTCGGGGAGTTCAAGCACGATGCGTCTGACGGCTGTTTGAGAGCTCTCTACAAACCGCCTTGACAGGCGCCGTTCGCGTACAAGTGTTGTGCCCGGTTCGGCAAATTCCTCCACCTGCAGTGTGGTGAGTGTGCCGGGAGGAGTCATCACCCGCGGCTTTGACGAATATCCTTCCGGGGTCTTCGGGTCGGTTTCGGTCATAGCCATGATTGTGGCGGCATGTATCTCGGGGGCGGTGTATGTCGGGCGGTCGGTGGTCTCGTATGGTACGCCGTTGAGGTAGACCTTGAACTGTGTGCCGGGTGTGAAATCGGAGATCTCGGCACGTCGCGGAGTCTTCCATACAAGTTCGGGTACCGGTTGCAGCCATGACTGCCGGCTCACCTTGATGTCGCGCATCGCAGGGGTGTTGTTGGCGAGTGTGATTTCCACGCTGTGTTTGCCGCTAAGTACCGCAGGTACGAAATATTCCGCTGTCTCAACAGAATCTATGGCGAAACGTGCTATGCGCGTGCCGGTGCCGGTTATTGCTACGCTCAGCGTGGCGTCGCGGTAGCGCAGCGAGTCGATACGTATTGGTGTCGTGAACCCTTGGGTCACAAAAGGATGGAATTCAAGGCGGTCGTTGCAGAAAGTGATTCCGGCGACTCCACGCAGCAGCATAGCGGCAGCTGCTTTCATATCGGTTTCCCGTTCGGTGGATGCGGCATGGTAGATCAGCGATGTGGCGGCAAAGTTGAATGCGGCGGCATCCTGCGTCTGGGCTGCGGCAAGTGTCCATAGCATCTGTGTCGCAGGCCATGACTCACCGACGGCGTACGGGGGCGTTCCGACCGCCGAAGGCTGTGTGACCGACGGTCCTCCCGACACCATAGGTGTGTGGCTCAGTGCCGAACGCGCCATTTCAGGAGTCGGTATCCCGGCAAGAATAGCAAGCCCTTGACCGAAATTGTCGGCGGCTTGCGACTGCAGAGGGAATCTGCCTCCGTAAAGATATTGGCTGTAATACCCTTTGTCAGGTACCCAGAGACGGGTGTTGACAGCCTCCGAGATTTCGCGTGATCTTGCTGCCGGTGCCGAGCCGTCATGACCGAGCTCCGCGAGCATTTTGGAATATGCGTCAAGCGCGATGACTGTCGCGGCATTGTTGGCAAGGCATACCGACTCGAATCTGGCTGCCGCATCCATCCACCGTGGATATATCACGCGGTGCCCGCGGTCAGGATTGAGTATTGAGCCTTGCATGAGATCGAGATCAGTACGGTAAGCTACAGCGCTGTCGGCGGCAAGCATCCTGCCGGTGATCCTGCATGCTGTCTCGAGCCATGTGCGGGGGGCTCCCGCACAATATGCCTCCCATGCGGCGACTGCCCAAAGCGCCCGGGATGTAGTGAGCGGCGATGTATATCCCTCGCTCTCAATCGAAGGCAGACTGTCCGGACCGAGCATCGCCATTAGTTTGCGGCATGCAGCGTCGTTGTCGATGGCAGGAAGCGTTATCCATGTATCGAGCAGCGCCTGGGGGGAGTCCATGACAGTATCGGTTGTGACTGCCGCCGCTCCTGCGGAATATATGCGGTTGAGCAATTCCGAAGGTGTCAGCAGGCGTGTTCCCTCATGGCTGGTCTCTGCAATGCCGGATGCGCCGATATGCATGTTATGACAGAGCACGCTGTCGGCTGTTACAGTATAATCATCGCAGGTATATATCGCTTCCGGTGTCGGCGACGGTTGACCGCAGCCCGAAAAGAGTATTATCGCTGCAATCAACGTCGCTACACGGTGTGTGATTATGTCAAGTTTTGTGTACATTGTCATGCAAAGTAACAAAATTTTGGTCAGAATGGCAAATGCACCTTGTCAGGCATCACTGTAAGTGATATATGATTTTCATAAATGAAGTTTTTTTCTTAATTTCGCACTTGAATATGGCTGACAACACGTTTCTCGACAGGCTTGAGGCTGTCGACAACCGCTTCCGGGAACTTTCGACACTGATCACTGACCCGGCTGTGATTGCCGACATGCAGCGCTACGTGCGCCTCACCCGTGAGTATAAGGAACTTGAGCAGCTTACAGCACTGATCGGTGACTACCGTCAGGCTGTCGCTGATGCCGATGATGCGCGTGCCACTATGCGCGACGATGATGATCCGGAGATGCGGACGCTCGCACGCGAGCAGCTTGACCAAGCCACGGAAGCGTTGCCGGGACTTGAGCAGCAGATAAAGATGATGCTCATTCCACCCGATCCGGATGACCACAAGAACGCCATCCTTGAGATCCGTGCCGGTACCGGAGGCGACGAAGCCGCTCTGTTTGCCGGTGATCTATTCAAGATGTATTCGCGCTACTGCGAGCGTGCCGGGTGGCAGCTCTCTGTCACCTCCGCAAGCGAGGGCGCGGCAGGAGGATTCAAAGAGATAATAGCTTCGGTCACAGGCGACGATGTTTACCGCACTCTTAAGTATGAGAGCGGTGTGCACCGCGTGCAGCGCATTCCGGCTACAGAGACGCAGGGACGTGTCCATACATCAGCCGCTACCGTAGCGGTGCTCCCGGAGGCTGAGACTTTTGATGTCGAGATCAACGAGGGCGACATACGCTGGGATACATTCCGCAGCTCGGGAGCCGGCGGACAGAATGTCAACAAGGTAGAGAGCGGCGTGCGTCTGCGATATCCGTGGAAGAATCCTGTGACCGGAGAAACCGAGGAGATACTGATTGAGTGCACTGAGACGCGCGACCAGCCGAAAAACAAGGAGCGTGCGCTCTCGCGCCTACGCACATACATCTATGACCGTGAGCATCGCAAATATATAGACGACATAGCCTCGCGCAGACGTTCGCTTGTCAGCACCGGCGACCGTTCGGCTAAGATCCGGACCTATAATTTCCCGCAGGGGCGCATCACCGACCATCGTATAAACTATACTGTCTATAATCTTCCGGCATTTCTCGAAGGGGACATACAGGAGTGTATCGACCGGCTGATAATAGCCGAGAACACAAGCCGTCTTGAAAGTTCGGAATTTTAGGACATGCAACCATAAGATCATTTCTCCAAACCACTGAAAAAACAGATATGGACCGCAGACAACTTACCGAAAACATCCGTCGCAAAGGCTCTATGCTGTGCGTCGGACTCGACACAGATATAAAGAAGATCCCGCAGCATCTGCTCCGCACCGAAAACCCCATCTTCGAGTTCAACCGCGCTATTGTCGACGCTACCGCGCCCTACTGCGTAGCCTACAAGCCGAACCTCGCTTTTTACGAGAGCCTCGGGGTGGAGGGCTGGAACGCTCTTGAACTCACTCTGCGGTATATCCGCGAGAAGTATCCCGATCAGTTCATCATCGCCGATGCAAAGCGTGGTGATATCGGCAACACCTCGGAGCTTTATGCACGCAGCTTTTTCGAGCATCTGGATGTCGACGCCATAACGGTGGCTCCGTATATGGGGCGCGACAGCGTGACACCTTTCCTCGGCTATAAAGGTAAATGGGTAATACTCCTTGCGTTGACCTCCAACAAAGGTTCAGCCGATTTCCAGCTGATACGCGATGCCGACGGTATGCCACTATTCGAGCATGTGATGCGCACATCTTCCGAATGGGCGGGTCCCGACGAGATGATGTATGTAGTAGGCGCCACCCAGGGATCCATGTTCAGCGAGATCCGCCGCATCGCTCCGCAGAGCTTCCTGCTCGTGCCCGGCGTAGGCGCGCAGGGCGGCAGCCTTGAGGAGGTGTGCCGTTATGGTCTCACTGATGACTGCGGACTGATCGTCAACTCATCACGCGGCATAATATACGCATCGCAGGGTGAGGATTTCGCCGAGGCTGCCGGAGCTGCCGCAAGCGAGCTGCGCGACCAGATGGCGGAGATTCTACGTCAGCGTGGCATCTGCTGATCATAGCCCGTTAATCTTGATTAAAAACAGGGGCGTCACTGAAAAACGTCGTATATTTGCAATCCGCAAACCGTTCCGACGTGTTGCTCCCCGATAGAAAAGAACTCATTAACAACAACACATAATATGAAAATCGACAACTACAACTTCGCAGGCAAGAAAGCCATCGTGCGCGTTGACTTCAATGTGCCCCTCGACGAGAACGGACACATCACCGACGACACCCGTATCCGCGGTGCACTCCCCACACTCAAGAAGATCCTCGCCGACGGTGGCAGCCTCATCATCATGAGCCACATGGGCAAGCCCAAAGGTAAGGTGAACCCCAAGTTCTCTCTTGCCCAGATCAAGGACGATGTTGCCAAGGCACTCGGCTGCGACGTGAAATTCGCACCTGACTGCGCAAAGGCTGCCGATGCTGCCGCATCGCTCAAGCCCGGCGAAGTGCTCCTGCTCGAAAACCTCCGTTTCTATCCCGAGGAGGAGGGCAAGCCCACCGGCATCGAGAAGACCGATCCCGGCTACGAGGACGCAAAGAAAGAGATGAAGGCTCGTCAGAAAGAGTTCGCCAAGACTCTTGCATCGTATGCTGATGTTTATGTGAACGACGCTTTCGGTACCGCACACCGCAAGCATGCTTCGACAGCTGTGATCGCCGACTACTTCGACAAGCAGGATAAGATGCTCGGCTACCTCATGGAGAAAGAGGTGCAGGCTGTCGACAATATCCTTTCCGACATCAAGCGCCCCTTCACCGCTATAATGGGCGGCTCGAAGGTGTCAACCAAGATCGGCATCATCGAGAACCTCATGGATAAGGTTGACAACCTCATCCTCTGCGGCGGTATGACCTACACATTCGCCAAGGCTCTCGGCGGAAACGTAGGCGAGTCTATCTGTGAGAACGATAAGCTCGACCTCGCTCTCGATATCATCAAGAAAGCTAAGGAGAAAGGTGTAAACCTCGTGCTCGGCACCGACTGCGTGGCTGCCGATGCGTTCAGCAACGACGCCAACACTCAGATCTGCCCCGCAAATAATATCCCCGAGGGATGGGAAGGTCTGGATGCAGGTCCCGAAACCCGCAAGGCATTCGCCAAGGTGATACTTCCTGCAAAGACTATCCTCTGGAACGGTCCCGCAGGTGTGTTCGAGTTCGACAACTTCACCGCAGGTAGCCGTGCTATAGCCGACGCTATCGTGGAGGCAACCGACAACGGAGCGTTCTCTCTCGTGGGCGGTGGCGACTCTGTGGCATGCGTCAATAAGTTCGGCGTTGCCGACCGCGTGAGCTACGTTTCGACCGGTGGCGGTGCGCTCCTCGAGGCTATCGAGGGTAAAGTGCTCCCCGGCGTAGCTGCTGTCAAGGAGTAATATCTGAGAGATAAAAAACTTTTGCGGGTGCCTATAGCTTTAAGCTGCAGGCACCCGCATTGTTTTATCAGTCCGGTATCTCGCCGGTCTTAGCCAATGAAGAGTTGTAATACCGCGGATCGCCTGTGACCTCCTTTCCGATGAACGTGGGGAGATCCACATGCTCGTCGGGATCGCTCAGTTCTATCTCCGCGACGGTAAGCCCCTCGAGGCAGCCATGGAATTCATCGATTTCCCAACGCCCGGCACGGTAGCGGGTCTTGCTGATTACTGGCGACTGCGCGCAGCGGTCGATCATCTGACGCGCGTCATTTGCCGGGACTTCGTATTCCCATTCATCGCGCACTATGCCGTCGTTTCTCCCCTTGACGGTCAGAAATCCACGGTCGCCCGCTATGCGTACGCGCACAGTGGCGTCAATAGCCGTCGACAGATACGTCTGTGACATCTCGACCGATCCCGATGCCGCTTCCCGGTAGGAATCGTCGCATACCAGGAATTTTCTTTCTATTTCTTTTGCCATGCTTGCAAAATTAGCATAACTTTGCACAATATGATTAATATCGGACAAAGAAACATGCTTGAGATCGCCCGCTTCTGCGACTTTGGAGCATATCTGCGCGAACCGGGGGGCAAGGATGAGATCCTGCTGCCGATGCGTTATCTCACAGAAGCGATGTCGGTGGGCGATATGCTCGACGTGTTTGTTTACACCGATTCAGAGGATCGCCCTGTCGCGACTACGGATGCTCCGCTTGCTCAGGTGGGCGATATCGCAGTTCTTGAAGTCGTAGGCGCCAACCGTTTCGGTGCGTTCCTCGACTGGGGTCTGCCGAAAGACCTTCTGGTGCCTCACAGCGAGCAGCGCGCGCGTATGCAGGTAGGGCGAAGCTATCCTGTCTACATTTATCTTGATAATGCATCGCAGCGTGTCGCCGCATCGGCAAAGATCGGGAAATTCATTGGCAATCTGTATCCTGAGCTGAAACGTGGCGAGGAGGTTACGGCTGTGGTCTATGAGCGCAATGAGGTGGGATTCCGCTGTGCCGTCAATTCGCTCCATCAGGGCATAATCTATGCTGATGAGGCTTTCCGCCCCATACATATCGGTGACACTCTCACCGCCTACGTTAAACTGGTGCGTCCCGACGGCAAGATCGACCTCACACTCTCGGGCAATGCCGCTGATCGCACTCGTGAGCTTGCCGACCGTATCGAAGAGGCGCTTCGTGTAGCCGGCGGACATATAGATCTCGGCGATAATTCTGATCCCGATGATATCCGCCGCGCTTTCCAGTGCAGCAAGAAAGATTTCAAGAAAGCGATTGGGTTGCTTCTGAAAACATCGCGTGCAACCCGCGATTCGTTCGCTTAATGTCGTCTCTGTAGAGTCACAAAGCGGTAGCGTGCTCCGCTGCGCTCATCCGTCATCCACTCCCCGGTTTCCACCTGTTCCCATTCATTCTGTTCGAGTGATGGGAAGAATGTGTCGGCGTCAGGCACTCCGGCATCTATTTCTGTAAGATAGATCCGGTTTGCACGAGGCAACATCTGCGCATAGATATTTCCTCCACCGATGACCATGATTTCATCCGATCCTGTAGCTTCGGCTATGGCAAGGGCTTCGTCAACCGAGTGGGCTACGGCGATATCGGCGGCTGAGTAGCTTTCCGATCCGGTTACGACTATATTGAGTCTGTCGGGAAGTGCTCCGCCGGGCAGCGATTCGAAAGTGCGTCTCCCCATTATCAAAGGATGCCCCATCGTTATCTGCTTGAAGTGCCGGAGGTCGGCGCGTATATGGAATGCAAGGTCGCCGCCGCGACCTATCGCCCCGTCTTTTGCCACGGCGACGATTATGCTTATAGTAGGTTTCATACTGCTACGGTTGCTTTGATGTGCGGGTGAGGATCGTAGCCTTCAAGATGAAAATCATCATACTTGAAGTCAAAAATACTTTTCACGTCAGGATTTATCACCATCCGCGGCAGTTGGCGCGGCGCGCGCGACAATTGCTCCCTTACCTGCTCAATATGGTTGGAATATATGTGTGCATCGCCGAGGGTGTGTACGAAGTCGCCGGCTTTGAGTCCTGTCACCTGTGCCGTCATCATGAGCAGCAATGCGTAGGAGGCGATGTTGAACGGCACGCCGAGGAAACAGTCTGCCGACCGTTGGTAAAGTTGCAGGCTAAGGCGTCCGTCGGCGACGTAGTACTGGAAAAACGCGTGGCACGGCGGGAGTTTCATCTGCGGTATGTCGGCTACGTTCCATGCACTCACTATGATGCGGCGTGAGTCAGGATTGGTTTTGATTGTATGGATAGCCTCAGCCATCTGGTCGATGAATCCGCCGTCGTAATCACGCCAGTGGCGCCACTGATGCCCGTAGATCGGACCTAAGTTTCCGTCGGCGTCAGCCCACTCGTTCCATATCCTCACACCGTTCTCTTGCAGATAGCGCACATTGGTGTCGCCATTGAGAAACCATAGCAGCTCATGTATGATCGACTTGAGGTGCAGTTTCTTTGTTGTCAGCAGCGGGAAGCCGTCGGCGAGGTTGAACCGCATCTGGTATCCGAACACCGACCTTGTGCCTGTGCCGGTGCGGTCATGTTTGTCAGTTCCGTTGTCGAGGATATATTTCAGCAGGTCAAGATACTGTTTCATGGCGTGGTTATGGTTTTTCAGTTGTGGATTTGTGAATGGTGGTATTTGTTCCGGTCAACGGTGCCCCGGTATGGCTCTGCAGTTTGGCAACTTTCTGCATCATCGGTTCCGAGAGCTGTTTGCGGCGGGCGGTGTAATGTATCGCATCATCACTGCAGGCGCGCAGACAGTCGAAGCAGTTCACGCACCGTGAGGCATCGACCGTGTGGCTTACGATATCGATGCATTGCGATTTGCAGACGTCTACACACCGGCGGCACTGCGTGCAACGGTCCGTGTCGATGTCGATCTGCATTATTGAGTAACGGCTTATAAGCCCGAGTGTCGTGCCTATGGGGCACACCGTGTTGCATACAAGTCTGCCACGCCGCGCAGCCACGATCCATAGTGTCGCTATGGTTATCGCCGATACGGCGGCGCCGGCAATAGTACCGGTTATGATCGTCACCGAACTGTATTCATAGCTCCCGGGCGTTAATGGCGCGCTTTGTATTCCGGAAGTTGACAGTGCCCATGATATGCAGTCACGGCAGAAGCGCACCCATACAGCATACGGGTCAATGAGCGATGGGAAGAGGAAGAAGCCGGTCATAAGGCTTACGAGCGCTGCGGCAAGAATGATGTACCGCGTGCGCCACGCTGCCGGTGTGTATGTGTAGCGGTGTCTCTCAGCCTGTTTCCGTGAGCAGCGGTGCAGCCGCGAGGCGGCATCGTTTACGGTGGCTATGGGGCAGACCGTAGAGCAGTATATGCGCCCGAACACCAGTGTGATTATCAGCCAGCTCACGAACACAAACATCGCCGATGCGAGCACTGCCGGCAGGAACTGCACCCGTTCAAGCCACGCCGAGAGCCCCGGCACTGCAAGCTGAGCCGAGACCAGGGCAGCGGTTATGGCAATGAATGCCACAAGCTGTACCACACGCCGTGCTATTACGAGCCATTTTCCCATAACTCCCGCAAAGATACGAAATTTCCACCACACTCACTTATGGCATGGTGCTGATTGAGAAGCCGGGTGTAGTGTGATGTGTCAGATCGGCAGTGTCACGCTCACACCGGCAAGGTCAGCGCCGCAAGGGGGGCATACTTTTGTGACCGTCACGCTTCCTGATTTTATGGCTGGGAAACGCTCGCGCACGGCCGAGCAAATGCGCGCGGCGACATGCTCGAGCAGCTGCGACGGGATCCTCATCTCGGAGCGTATGGTGTCGATGACCTCGCCATAGTTTACCGCGCTGCATATCTCATCCGAGCGGCACGCTTCGGTGGCATCATACCGCAGCTCGGCGCTGACTGTGAAATGATTGCCCGTGCGGCGCTCCTGCTCGCTCACTCCATGGTGGGCGAACAGGCGCAGTGTGTCTATATGTATTGTCGCTTCCATGACGGAATCCTCCGGTCAGTGGCGGTGAGTGCGCGTTTTCTGCTTTTTGCTCTGCTTCGCGCGGCGCTCGCGGCGGTTGAGGGCTTGCTTGGCGCTGACGGTCTTGCCCAGCTCATCCTCACCGGGTGCGCGTCCCTTGTCGTCGAGAAGCAGGAAGTCGAGCTGCTTGCGCTCAAGGCTCGCGCGTGCCACTTTCACACGCACCTCGTCGCCAAGGCGGTAGCGGGTGTTCTTTCTGCGTCCTACCAGGCAATAGTTTTTCTCATCGAAATCGTAATAGTCGTCGGCAAGATCGCGTACAGGCACGAGTCCTTCACACAGATTCTCGGTGATCTCCACGTAAAGTCCCCATTCGGTGACTCCGGATATGACACCATCGAACACTTCGCCCATGTGGTCGCCCATATATTCCACCTGCTTGTACTTGATCGACTGGCGCTCGGCTGTCGATGCGAGTTGCTCCATGCTCGAGCAATGTTTGCACTGCTCCTCTAGCTTCTCGACGTTGACGGAGCGACCGCCATGCAGGTAGCGCTCCAGAAGCCTGTGCACCATCATGTCGGGATAGCGGCGGATCGGCGATGTGAAGTGGGTATAGTAGTCGAATGCAAGACCGTAGTGACCGACGTTCTCGGTCGAGTAGATAGCTTTCGCCATGGATCGGATGGCAAGTGTCGAGAGGAAGTTTTCCTCACCCTTACCCTTCACGTCGGCAAGCATCTTGTTTATCGAGCGGTTCACCTCGCGTGAGGTACCGGTCTCCTTGATTTTGTAGCCGAATGTGCGGGCTATTTTCGCAAGGTCGGCGAGTTTCGTAGGATCGGGCATGTCGTGGATACGGTAGACGAATGCCTTTGGTTTCTTCTTGTCGGCAGGTTTGCCTATCACGGTGGCGACGGTCTTGTTGGCGAGCAGCATGAACTCCTCGATCAGCTTGTTTGCCTCTTTCGACTCCTTGAAGTATGTTCCGGTGGGGTGTCCGGTCTCATCGATGTCGAAGCGGACCTCCGCACGGTCAAATTCCACCGATCCCTCCTCGAAACGGCGACGGCGGAGTATCTGCGCCATGCTGTTCAGCGTCAGGATCTCGTCGGCATAGTCACCGCAACCGGACTCTATAACAGCCTGTGCCTCGTCGTAGGTGAAGCGGCGGTTGCTGCGTGTCACTGTGCGGGCTATCTGCGAGCGGAGCACCTTTGCGTCGGCATCCATCTCGAAAATACAGGAGAAAGTCAGTTTATCCTCGTCGGGGCGCAGCGAGCAGATGCCGTTGCTGAGATGTTCGGGGAGCATCGGCACCACGCGGTCCACGAGATATACCGATGTGGCGCGTTTCTGAGCCTCGCGGTCGATGATGGTGTCGGGGCGCACGTAGTGTGTCACGTCGGCGATATGCACGCCCACCTCTACATTGCCGTTCGGCAGTCTGCGGAACGACAGCGCGTCGTCGAAATCCTTTGCATCTTTCGGGTCGATCGTGAATGTGGTCACGTCGCGCATGTCCAGACGCTGTGCCACCACCTCATCCGTAATTCCGGCGTCGATATGGTCGGCGGCAGCCTCCACATTCTTCGGGTAGCGGTAGGGGAGCCCGAACTCGGCAAGGATGGCGTGCATCTCAGCTGTATTGCTGCCTGTGACACCGAGTATGTCGAGAATCTCGCCCTTAGGGTTCTTCTCCTCGTCGTCCCACGAGGTGATGCGTGCCACAGCCTTGTCGCCGGTCTTGCCGTTGCGCAGCTTGGCGCGGGGAATGATGATGTCAGCGGCAAGAAACTTCGAGTCGGTCACCAGCACACCGTATTGTTTCTCCACGCGCAGTGTGCCTATGAATGTCTGCTCCTTCTTCTCGATGATCTCCACAACCTCAGCCTCCGGCTCGACGCCACGGCGCCGGGCGGCAACGATCACGCGCACTTTGTCGCCGTTGAGCGCGTGCATGGAGTTGCGTTCAGCCACAAAGATGCTCTCGCCGTCCTCATCGGTCACCACGCTGTTCTTGCCGTTGCTGCGGCGCACGAAGGTGCCGGTGGTCACATTGCTGCGCTGCGGTGTCTTGTACTTGCCGGGCGATACCTCGATCAGGTCGCCGTCGAAGGCAAGTTCGGCGAGCATCAGCGCTATCGTGCGGTGTGCGGCGGTGGTGTCGGCTTCTATGGCGTGTGCCACCTGCTTATAGTTGAATGTGTTGTTTTTCTGCTGGCTTACGAACTGCACTACTTTGTTGCGCAGTTCCTTGGCTGATGTTTTGGCTGTGGTTGATGTCTGTTTCTTTGCCATGGCGGTATATGCTGGTTTCGGCGACGGTTTTATAATAAGTAAAACACCCCGGCGACCCCGTTTGTTGCAGCAAACGCCGGTCTTCCGGGGGTGTTTGTTTTGATGTTTGTGGCGTCTGTGGCTTTATCAGGCGTCGATGTTGGCGTAGTTTGCGTTCTCCTCGATGAAGTCGCGGCGCTGTGCCACATCCTCACCCATGAGCATGGAGAAGATACGGTC
Source organism: uncultured Muribaculaceae bacterium (assembly GCA_910587425.1). Taxonomy (GTDB): domain Bacteria; phylum Bacteroidota; class Bacteroidia; order Bacteroidales; family Muribaculaceae; genus Paramuribaculum. Next base: position 163,303 of record CAJUKU010000002.1, on the reverse strand, counting down.
AGCCTCGGCGGCATCCTTGATGCTCACCTGCTTGAGTATGCGGTGCTCTGCCGACATGGTGGTGTCGCGGAGCTCGGCGGCATCCATCTCACCGAGACCCTTGAATCGCTGCACGGTCGACTTCTCGCCATATTTCATTATGAACCGCTGCACCTCCTCCTGTGTCCAGCAGTACTCCTCGGTCTTGCCGCGCTTACACTTGTAGAGCGGGGGAGTGGCGAGATAGAGGTAGCCCTGTTCGATCACGGGGCGCATGCGGCGGAAGAAGAATGTCATGAGCAGCGTGGCGATGTGGCTTCCGTCGACATCGGCATCAGTCATGATTATGATCTTGTGGTATGCGAGACGTGATATGTCGACCATCGATACGTCGGCATTCTCGCCGTCATGTATCGGGCTGACGCGCATGGCACGGAAGAGGTTGGTGATCTCCTCGTTCTCGAACACGCGGTGCTCCTGTGCCTTCTCCACATTCAGGATCTTGCCTCGCAGCGGAAGGATAGCCTGGAAGCGGCGGTCGCGGCCCTGCTTGGCTGTTCCGCCTGCCGAGTCACCCTCGACTATGAACAGCTCGCACTCCTCGGCTATACGGCTTGAGCAGTCGGCGAGCTTGCCCGGCAGTCCTGCGCCGGAAAGCGGTGTCTTGCGGAGCACTTTGGCGCGTGCATCCATCATAGCCTTGCGTGCCTGGGCTACAAGTATCACCTTGTTCACGATTGTGCGTGCCTCGTTGGGGTTCTCTTCAAGGAATGTGCGCAGCGCGTCGCTGACGGCGGTCTGCACCGCACCCATCACCTCCGAGTTGCCGAGCTTGGTTTTTGTCTGTCCCTCAAACTGCGGCTCCATGACCTTTACGGAGATCACGGCGGTCAGTCCCTGAGTGAACTCGCTTGCCGTCACATCCTTGCTCTCGATCTTCGCTTTCTCGAAGAGCTTGTTGTCGTCGGCATAGCGCTTGAGGGTCGACGACAGTCCGCGCAGGAATCCCGTGCGGTGCGTGCCGCCCTCTATGGTGTTGATGTTGTTTACGTAGCTGTACACGTTCTCGTTGAACGAGGTGTTGTATGTCAGCGCCACCTCAACCGGTATGCCCTGGCGCTCGGTGTTCAGGTGGATCACGTTGGCGATCAGAGGCTCTTTGTTGGAGTCGATGTATTTCACGAACTCCATCAGTCCCTCGCGTGAGAAGAACACATTGTTGCGGGGCTTCCCTTCGGCATCCTTGTCGCGCATGTCGGTCAGCGTGAGCGTTATGCCGGCATTGAGGAATGCGAGGTCGCGCAGACGGTTCGAGAGTGTCTCGTAGTCGTAGGTCGTGACTGTGAAGATCGAGCCGTCGGGCTTGAACGTGATCGAGGTGCCTGTGTGGGTGCTGTCACCGGTGATCATTAGTTCTGTGGTGGGTTTGCCGCAGGAGTATTCCTGTACATATGATTTACCGTTGCGGTGCACTTCGGCGCGCAGATAGGTTGATAGCGCGTTCACGCACGATACGCCTACGCCGTGCAGACCGCCCGACACCTTGTAGCTGCCTTTGTCGAACTTACCTCCGGCATGAAGTACTGTTAGCACCACCTCAAGGGCGCTCTTGTGTTCCTTTTCGTGCATGTCGACAGGAATGCCTCGGCCGTTGTCGACGACTGTTATCGAATTATCTTCGTTGATCGTCACGTCAATGTGGTCGGCATAGCCTGCGAGGGCTTCGTCAATGGAGTTGTCCACCACCTCATAGACCAGATGGTGCAGACCCTTCTCGCTGATATCGCCTATATACATGGCTGGGCGCTTTCTTACAGCCTCCAGTCCTTCGAGCACTTGTATATTACTTGCGCTGTATTCTTCTTCTTTTTCTGCCATTATTAATGACTTTTCATTCTTTTTCCTTAATTTCGGGCTCTCAAGCCGCGAAATAACACCACAAAATTACAAAAAATCCCGCACACGGCAAAATCCCGTGTTATTTATATAATGTGTCATTCGGCGCTATATTGGGTGTGTTTATAGATGTCGTGGCAGTGCGCGTGTGTAACATGCAATCGTTCAGCGTGTGGGGCGCTCGCATCGGTGGCGGATAGAATGTACGGTACGTTTCATGATGCGGAAATTTGTGCTAAAAGTTGTTAATGCTATTGCCGCATATCGCGAAAGTGTATACCTTTGCATCGCCTTTCGGAAAAATCGGGGTGTAGCTCAGTTGGTTAGAGTACGCGTCTGGGGGGCGTGAGGTCGCTAGTTCGAGTCTAGTCACCCCGACAAATCCAAAGTACGCCGGATGATCATTATGATCATCCGGCGTTTGTTTTTACCGGGGCGTGCGGGTGTGTTTATCGGAAATTGTTTATATTTGCAACTTATTTCACTTCGGTCCGGATGTTTGAGCGCCGGCGTATGGCAGACGCGGCTCCGCAACCGATTAATCAGACAGCAAAAATGCCAACGACATCACACCGCGGTCAGATAATGCCCGCGTCACCAATACGTAAGCTCGTCCCCCTCGCAAACAAGGCTAAGCAGCGGGGTGTGAAGGTGTATCATCTTAACATCGGACAGCCTGATCTGCCAACACCCAAGGAGGCGTTCGACGCTCTGCGCAATATAGACCGCACGGTGCTTGAATACAGCCCTTCGGAGGGACTGCTGTCGCTGCGTGAGAAACTCGCCGACTATTACCACCGGTTCGATATAAATGTCGATGTCGACGACATAATCGTCACTACCGGAGGCTCGGAGGCTGTGCTGTTCGCTTTCATGGCGTGTCTTGATCCGGGCGACGAGATCATAGTGCCTGAGCCGGCATACGCCAACTATATGGCATTCGCAATCTCCGCCGGAGCGAAGATCGTCACCGTGCCGTCGAGCATCGACGAGGGATTCGCGCTACCCCCGGTTGAGAAGTTCGAGGAGCTTATAACTCCGCGGACAAAAGGAATATTGATATGTAATCCTAACAATCCGACAGGATATCTATATACGCGCCGCGAGATGGAGCAGATCCGCGACCTCGTGAAGCGCCACGATCTTTTCCTTTTCTCCGATGAGGTGTACCGTGAGTTCTGTTACACTGGCGCGCCCTATATCTCTGCATTCCATCTGCCTGGCATAGAGGAGAATGTTGTGCTTATCGATTCCGTGTCGAAACGCTACAATGAGTGCGGAATCCGTATTGGTGCCATTATCACCAAGCATAAGGAACTTAAGGCTAACGTGATGAAGTTCTGCCAGGCGCGTCTAAGTCCGCCGCTTATCGGGCAGATCATCGCCGAGGCATCGATAGACGCTCCGAAGGAATACATGCTCATGACCTACAACGAGTATGTGGAGCGGCGTAAGTTTCTGATCGACGGTCTGAACCGCATCCCCGGATGCTATTCGCCCATACCTATGGGGGCGTTCTACACCGTTGTGAGCCTGCCGGTCGACGATGCCGACCGCTTCTGCGAGTGGTGTCTGAGCGAGTTCGAGCATGAGGGTGCCACTGTTTTCATGGCGCCGGCTTCGGGATTCTATACCACTCCGGGCATGGGGCGCAATGAGGTGCGCATGGCTTACGTCCTGAACAAGGAGGATCTTGCCGCCGCGCTGCGGGTTCTTGCCGCCGCGCTCAAGGCATATCCCGGTAAGACTGCCGCCGCGGGGTGAGCCGCCGTGACAACATCAGCCTGTGGCTGGCGTCGCGGCTTAGCCTGACGCCGCAGGGGGGTGGCACATCTCCCGGAGTCGCTGTCGCCGTGATCGCCGTCGCGCTTTCGGTTTGCGTCATGATCCTATCCATTGCTATTGTGATGGGTTTCAAGAGACAGATAACGGCAAAAGTGACCGGATTCGAGCAGCAGATCACTGTTGAGGCTGACCGATCGGGCTTCTTCTCCGGTGAATATGTCAATGAGGGTATCCGGCTTACACCGGCGCTTGATGCGGCGATACGGAGCGCGCTTCCGTCGGGTGCGACGGTGAACCTTACCATACGCCAGCCAGCGATTCTTAAGACCGATAGTGATTTTCAGGGTGTGGTCATGAAAGGGATAACGTCGGGCGGTGCTGATGAGGCGTTTCTGAACCCGCAGGTTACCGCCGGCGGCTTGTTCTGCGCTGACTCTCTGAATACGATAGCTATTTCCCGGAATACCGCCGATGCTCTCGGTCTGGCACCGGGCGACCGCATCTACACGCACTATCTTGTCGGCGAGAATCTTCTCACGCGCCGCCCTGTCGTGACTACCGTCTATGATACCCATTTCTCCGAATACGACCGTCTGATATGCTACGCACCGATCGCTATGCTTCAGACCATGCTGCACACCGATTCCATCACGGCGACTGCGATAGAGATCAACGGGCTGGATGATGCGGAGGTCGACGCTGCTGTCGATGAGCTGCGTGTCGCTCTCGCACGCTATGCCGGGGAGCACGGAGAGCAGTTGCGCTACCGCGTGACCGGTGTGCATGAGTCGGGCGCACTATATTTCAGCTGGCTTTCACTTATCGACACCAATGTCGTGGTGATACTGACACTGATGGCATGCGTGGCAGGATTCACGCTCATAGCATCTCTTCTTGTCATAATACTACAGCGCATACCCACCATAGGGCTGCTTAAGGCTATGGGTGCCGACGACGGCATGCTGCGGCGCACGTTCGTGGCGATCGCCGCCCGTCTGGCTGTCGTAGGGATTCTGGCTGGCAATGCTGTGGCGCTCGCATTGCTTCTGGTGCAGCAGCGGTGGCATGTAGTTCACCTGAACCCTGACGCGTATTATCTGAATTATGTGCCGGTGCATATCTCGGTTCCTGCGATACTGGGGCTCGACTTAGCCGTGGCTGTGCTGTGTCTGCTGTTGCTCACACTGCCGTCGCGGATGATAGCCCGGCTCAATCCTGCCGCGACCATGCGCTATGAGTAGTCGAGCGTGCCACGCATCTTTTTGGCATGATATTTGTTATAATGACAGTAAAGACTTAAATAATTGCATCATTACAAGGCATCATTTGATAATATAAAGATAACTGATGACAAATAAAGCTGATATAACTTCACTCGTCACCGAAAGCATACAGGACCGCAAGGGTCACAACATCACACTGATCGACCTGTCCAACATAGAATCGGCTGCCGCATCACAATTCATCATCTGCGAGGGAACATCGACAATGCAGGTGGCTGCTATCGCCGACAATGTGCGCGAGCAGCTTCAGGAGCGCGCAGGCATAAAGCCGTATAACTACGACGGCTATGCCAACTCGCAGTGGATTGTCATTGACTATGGCGACACGCTCGTCCATGTATTCCTCCCTGACGTCCGCGAGCGATACAGCCTTGAGACGCTGTGGAGCGACGCGCCGATGACTGAAATCCCCGACCTCGACTAACCCCCAACATATCTCCATCACATGCAACCACAGAAGCCGAAGAAGCCCACAGTGCGCTTCAATATGTACTGGATGTACGCCATCATAATAATCATGCTAGTAGGAATACTCTATTTCGACGATAACTCCATGAGCAAGGAGGTGGCGTATACCGAATTTGAGAATTATGTAGGTAAGCGGGGTGTCGACAAGATCATCGTCTACTCCAATAAGAACGAGGCTGAGGCATTCCTCACCGACTCCATGGCACGCGTGGTGTTTCCCAACGCTTACAAGCCCGGCGCGGGTGTGGCAGCGAAGATTGTCACCGATATACCGTCGGCTGACAAGCTGCAGGACAAGATAGACCAGTGGCAGGCTGAGGGTGTGTTCACCGGACAGGTGAAGTTTGAGAAAGCATCCGATTTCGGCGCCATACTCTGGTCCATCGGTCCGTTTGTGCTCCTGATCGCGTTCTGGTTCTTCATGATGCGCCGGATGTCGGGCAAGGATGGCGGTGCCGGTGGTGTCTTTAATGTAGGAAAATCAAAGGCTAAGATATTCGACAAGGATGGACCGATACAGGTCACATTCAAGGATGTCGCAGGGCTCTCGGAGGCTAAGACCGAGATCGAGGAGATAGTGGAATTCCTCAAGAATCCGCAGCGCTACACCAATCTCGGAGGCAAGATTCCTAAAGGCGCTCTGCTTGTAGGCTCTCCCGGAACCGGTAAGACACTTCTTGCCAAGGCTGTGGCTGGAGAGGCTAATGTTCCTTTCTTCTCCATGTCGGGCTCCGACTTCGTGGAGATGTTTGTCGGTGTGGGTGCGTCGCGTGTGCGCGATCTGTTCCGCCAGGCTAAGGAGAAGGCTCCCTGCATAGTGTTCATTGACGAGATCGATGCCGTCGGACGTGCCCGCGGACGCAATCCGAACATGGGCGCCAATGACGAGCGTGAGAATACCCTTAACCAGCTGCTCACTGAGATGGATGGCTTCGGCACAAACTCCGGTGTCATAATACTCGCTGCGACCAACCGCGCCGATATCCTCGACAAGGCGCTCCTGCGTGCCGGACGCTTTGACCGTCAGATTTATGTCGATCTGCCCGATCTGCCCGACCGCGTGGCTATATTCAATGTGCATCTGCGCAACATCAAGACTGACGATACCGTGGATGTCGATCTGCTCGCACGCCAGACGCCCGGATTCTCCGGTGCCGACATAGCCAATGTCTGCAATGAGGCGGCTCTCATAGCGGCGCGTCATAATCATCCTGCAGTGACGCGTCAGGATTTCATCGACGCTGTCGACCGTATAATCGGAGGTCTTGAGAAGCGTTCCAAGATAACCACCGACGAGGAGAAACATGCGATCGCCGTGCATGAGGCTGGTCACGCCACTGTGTCGTGGCACCTCCGCTATGCCAACCCGCTTATAAAGGTTACTATCGTGCCCCGCGGCAAAGCGCTCGGCGCTGCATGGTATCTGCCGGAGGAGCGTCAGATCACCCCCACACAGGCGTTGCTCGACGAGATGTGCGCCACACTCGGCGGACGTGCTGCCGAGGAGCTGTTCATAGGCAACATATCGACCGGTGCAGCCAACGACCTGGAGCGCGTCACGAAGCAGGCGTATGCCATGGTTGTCTATTACGGTATGAGCGAGCGGCTCCCCAACCTCTGCTACTACGATTCCACAGGTCAGGACTACGGCTTCTCGAAGCCGTACAGCGATGAGCGCGCAAAGCTTATCGATGAGGAGGTGTCGCGTATTATAAACGAGCAGTATGAGCGCGCCAAGCAGATTCTCCGCGATCATGCGGAAGGACATGCCACTCTTGCGAATACGCTTATCACCCGCGAGGTTATATTCACCGATGATGTCGAGAAGATTTTCGGAAAGCGTCAGTGGATATCACGCACTGATGAGATTCTCGCAGCCAATGAGTCGGCTCCCGCTCTCCACGCTCCGGCACCTTCCGTAGAGGATGCCGCAGGGTCATCGGACAACAATCAGTCCGACGGCTCCGTGCCGTCTGCTGCTGAGGATGCTCCCTCAACTGATGAAGCTCCCTCAACCCCCTCGACACCTCCGCCGTTCAACGGGCTTCCCCCATCGAAGCCCTCACAGCCCGAATGATTCCATTAAAAAATCACAGAGACGGTTGTTAATGTGGTGGATTATGGTTAATTTTGCAGCTCGATTGAACCTGTCACGACGGGTTTGGTGAACTCTGCCGGATGACGCTCCCGAGCGTGATCCGGCGCAAACATGACAAGTAAGATACATAAAGTATATGAATGTAACTATCAACAAGACCAACGCGGTTGAGGCACGCCTCACCGTCGAGGTTGTAGAGAACGACTACAAAGAGAAAGTAGAGCAGGATCTTCGCAAGATCGGACGCACTCATCAGATTCCCGGTTTCCGCAAGGGGCACATCAGCCTTGGCGAGCTTTACCGCCGTTTCGGACGCGACATCACCAGCGACGTCATCAACCGTGAGGTGCATGAGGCTGTGATGAAGTATATCCAGGAGAACAACCTTCAGGTGCTCGGATATCCCGTGCCTGTAGAGGTGAAGGCTCTCGATTTCAAGACTCAGAAGGATTTCACTTTCGAGTATGATCTCGCCCTTACTCCAGAGATTGATGTAGTGCTCGACAAGAGCGAGACTCTTCCCTACTACGAGATAGAGGTCACCGACAAGATGATCGACGAGCAGAGCAACGCACTCCGTCGCCGCTACGGTCAGCAGGGTCCCGGTGAGGCTACCACCCCTGAATCTGTCATCAAGGGTGCGATTGCCGAGCTGAACGCTGACGGTACTGTGAAGGTGGGCGACGGTGCCATTGAGGTTCCTGCAGGAATCGTAGGTCCGGAGCATTTCGTCTCGAAAGATCAGGCTGCTCTCTTCGCTGACAAGAAAGTCGGTGATGAGGTAGTGTTCAATCCTTGGGAGGCTTGCGGTGGCAACATCGTTGAGCTCGCATCGATGCTCAATGCCGACCGTGCCGCAGTTGCAGAGATGCACTCCGATTTCCGCTTCACTATTTCCGAGATCATCAACATCACACCTGCCGAGATGAACCAGGAGTTCTTCGACATGGTGTTCGGTCAGGACAAGGTTCACAACGACGAGGAGTACCGTCAGGCTGTCAAAGCTATGATCGCAGCTGAGCTTCAGGGCAACAGCGACCAGCTCTTCCGCGCCGAGGCTCACGAGTATTTCATGAAGAAATACGGCGAGATGCAGCTCCCCGAGACAACTCTCAAGCGTTGGCTCAAGCTCCAGAACGAGGAGCTGACCGACGAGCAGGTTGACGCTGAGTGGACCAACATGCTCCCCTCGCTCAAATGGGAGATCATCGAAGGCAGCCTCTCCAAGAAGACCGGCATAAACGTAACAGAAGCCGACGTACTGGAGATGGCAAAGATGTATGCCCGCAGCAAATTCGCAGAGATGGGCATGGCTAACATGCCCGACGATGTTATCGCCAAGTATGCCGAGAATATCGTAGCCGACAAGAAGAACTCACGCAGCCTCTACGAGCGTTGCCACGAGCTCATGCTCTTCAAGAAGATCCAGGAGTCTGTGACCCTCGACCAGAAGACAGTGAGCGTCGACGAGTTCCGTTCCATAGTAGAGGACCTGGGCAAGTAATCCGTCCCGGAACCGATAGATACAGCGAGGGGGTGTGTCACCGACACACCCCCTCGTTATGTTTTATCTGCTTTGTAAGCCGGGGCGCTTATATGTGGCGGTGCTCGTATGCGGCTACCTCATCTACCCATGCGCGGTCTATGGCGCGTCCGGTGGCGGTCTTCGGATCGAAACCCGCCATCACGGTGCGTCCCACGCATTTCGTCTGGCGTGTGGATGCGTTAATGATGCGCTGCTCCATGGTGAAGCTGTGGGTGCTTACGGAGCTGATGGTCGTCCATACCTCCAGTGTCTCGTTGAAATATGACGGAGCGAAGAAATCCACGTCGATGTGCACCACTACCGCATTTATGCTTCTCCAGTCCATACCGTCGGGGAGCGCATGTGAGAAATACTCCACCTTGGCGAGATCCATGAATGTCAGGTAGACATTGTTGTTGAGGTGTCCCAGCATGTCGATGTCGGTAAATCGCATCTGAACCGGCTGGCGGTGACGGAAAGGATGTTCCGCAACGGGAATCCGGGGATTATCGGAGGCGAGGTAGGTGAATTCCACGCCATCGGGGGTGGTGAAGTCGGCGGGTGCCTGGTCGGTCATGTTCTGGTCAGTCATATTCAATGTATTTCAATCGACGTTATAACGTTTTTCCCGAGCCGTGTGTTTATCAGCTCGGCTATCCTTGTGCGGTGGAATGACAGCTCATGTTTGAGCGCGGCGGAGGTGATGGTGACATGCAGCACACCACGTACAACCATGCGGCGCGTCGTGAGACGGTTCACTCCGGGACCTACAATCTCGCTCCACAGGTATGCCGCCTGCTGTTCGGCGAAAGTGTCGGCGTGTCCTGACTGCTCGACAGCTTCGTTGAATATCTCGGCGAATGAGCGTGGTTCGTTGCGCTTCATGATCCTATGATAGATGTGAAGTTTCCGTCGGCGACGCTCCAGAGGCGGTAATCGCCGCCGGTGCGGTGCATGATCTCGTCGAGATGTGTGCGGTTGGTGTCGGTGATGAATATCTGCCCGAAATTGTCGGCGGTGACAAGCGATATGATACGTTCCACGCGTGTGGCGTCGAGTTTATCGAATATATCGTCGAGCAGCAGCAGCGGGCGCAGCCCCGATGCCTCGTGGAGAAATTCGTACTGCGCCAACCGTAGTGCAGTGGTGAATGTCTTGCATTGCCCTTGCGATGCTGTGCGCCGCATCGGCATTCCGTTTATGGTCATGCCGATATCGTCGCGGTGCGTGCCCACGCTGGTGTGGCGCAAGGCGGTGTCGCGTATGCGTGCCTCCGCGAGAAGGTCGGTCAGGCTCGTGCCTTCTGTCAGACGAGTCTCATATTCGAGTCCCACGGTCTCTGCACTGTCACCCGCTATCGCAGAGTAGAATCGCTGTGCAAGCTCGGCAAGCCGTGCCGTCCATTGGCGGCGCTCACCGGAGATCAGCGATGCAGCGGCATCCATCTGCATCTCCAGCACCTCGTAGAGCCCACGGTCTGTAGCGCCGTCACGCAGCAGACGGTTGCGCTGCTCAAGAGCGGCATTGTAGCGGATCAGGGCGTCGAGGTAGCGTGATGAGCCTTGTGAGATCACCATGTCCATCCATTTGCGGCGCTCTTCGCCCGAACCGCGCACGAGCTCGGAGTCCTGTGGCGCAGCCATGACGAGTGGGAAAGCGCCGATATGTTCGCTGAGCCGTCCGTACTCCTTTCCGCCACGCTTAAGGCTCTTGCGCCGTCCGCGAGCCATGCCGAGCGTGAGCTCCTCCGGAGCATCGCGGCGTGTGTAAAGCGCGCGCACCATCGCGAAGTCTTCACCCTGGCGTATCACCATGGCATCAGTGACCCCGGCGAAGCTCTTGCAGAAGCTCATGAAGTGGATGGCATCGAGAAGATTGCTCTTACCCATGCCGTTATTTCCCAGCAGACCGTTTATCTTCGGGGAGAACTCCATGGTCGCCTGTGCGATATTCTTGAAATTATGGACTGTGATGGCGTCTAATTGCATAGTGCAAATTTAGGCATTTTTCCGCGAGATGCAAATAGGAGATGCAACGGTAGAATTGGGCGGTGCGGATGTTCAAAGGTCTGTTTATGGCAGTGGCTGCGCCTGAAAGCAGGTGCAGCCACTGTCATGATATTGCGATACCGTCTGTGCGGTGTCAGATTCTGGCGCGGATAGCCTCGGTCTCCTTCTCGTAGCCGGGTTTGGCGAGGAGCGCGAACATGTTGCGCTTGTATGATTCAACTCCAGGCTGGTCAAACGGATTTACGCCGAGCATGTATCCGCTTATTCCGCAAGCCTTCTCAAACAGGTAGATGAGCTGACCGAGCCACTGCTCGCGCAGAGCGGGGATGGTGATGCGGAGGTTGGGCACACCGCCATCCACGTGTGCTATGCGTGTGCCGAGTTCAGCCATCTTGTTCACTTCATCCACGCGGCGTCCGGCTATGTAGTTGAGTCCGTCGAGGTTGTCGTTGTCGGTGGGGACGATGGTCTCATGCTCGGGAGCCTCTACTGAAAGCACAGTCTCGAAAATCGTGCGCTCGCCGTCCTGGATCCATTGACCCATGGAGTGGAGGTCGGTGGAGAAATCAACGGCAGCAGGGAAAATGCCCTTTCCGTCCTTACCCTCGCTCTCGCCATAGAGCTGTTTCCACCACTCGCCGAAATAATGGAGTTTCGGGTTGTAGTTGACAAGGATCTCTATCTTCTTTCCGGCGCGGTAGAGGGCGTTGCGGGTCGCGGCATAGAGTATGGCGGGGTTGTCGAGTGTAGGCTCGGCTGTGGCTTTCTGCATTTCTGCCGCGCCCTGCATGAGAGCCTTGATATCATATCCGGCTACTGCGATGGGGAGCAGTCCTACGGGTGAGAGCACGGAGAAGCGTCCGCCCACATTGTCGTCGATCACGAAAGTCTTGTATCCCTCTTCGGTGGCGAGCTGACGGAGTGCGCCGCGGTGAGCGTCGGTGATGGCGACTATGCGTTCTGCTGCACGCTGCTTACCCTCTTGCTGCTCAAGTATCTCCTTGAGTATGCGGAAAGCTATCGCCGGTTCGGTCGTTGTGCCGCTCTTGGAGATCACGATGATGCCAAAGCGGTGACCCTGCAGAAGGTTGCGGAGCTCAAACAGGTAGTCCTCGCCGATATTCTGACCGGCAAAGATCACTTTCGGACCGCGGTGGTCGGCACGGTAAGCCGAGAAAGAGTCGCTGAGAGCCTCTATCACAGCCTTTGCGCCGAGGTAGGAGCCGCCGATACCTACACATACCACATACTCGCAGTCAGCCTGCAGACGCTTGGCGGTGGCGATGATGTCGTCGAGTTCTGCCGCAGGAGTGCGGGTGGGGAGGTCGGTCCATCCCAGGAAGTCGTTGCCGGCTCCGGTGCCGTTCATTACTTTAGCGAGAGCGTCGGCGGCTTCCGGAAGAAGTGCCTTTACTGTAGCCTCGGGCGCCACTGCGGCAGCCTGGCTGATGTTGACGGAGATTTTGCTCATTATCTTAAGGACTTTGTTTTTTTGATTCTGTTTTGTGGTTTTCTGTATCCGTATGTCGAAAATGACGACCCCGATGAGTCGTTGTGGAAAAACCTCAGATGAAGGTGTCCGACATGCGGCGTATAGCCTTGGCGGGGTTGGCTCCGCGGTAGAGTATGTCGAACACACCGTCGAGTATCGGCATCGTCACGCTGTAACGGCTGTTGATCTCGTGGATGCACTTGGTGCCGTAGTATCCCTCGGCTGTCTGCTCCATTTCCATGCGCGCAGCCTTGACTGAGTAACCTTTGCCGATCATGGAGCCGAAATTATGGTTTCGCGAGAAGCGCGAGTAAGATGTGACGAGCAGATCGCCGAGATACACCGAGTCACATATCTGCCGGTGGCGCGGACACACGGTGTCGACAAACCGCTCCATCTCGCGGATAGCGTTGCTGACGAGCATGGCGAGGAAGTTGTCGCCGTTCTTCAGTCCGTGGACTATTCCTGCGGCGATGGAGTAGACATTCTTGAGTACGGCTGCATACTCGATGCCGTCAACATCCTTCGACGTGATTGTCTTGAGCGTTTTTCCTGCAAGGCACGACGCGAACTGCTCGGCATGGAATATGTCGTTGCATCCTATGGTGAGATAGCTCTGTCTGCCGAGCGCTATCTCCTCCGCGTGGCAGGGACCGCTCACCACAAGCGTGCGCTCCGGCTTGATGCCGAACCGCTTCTGCATGTAGGTCGAGATGATCAGGTTGTCGTCAGGCACGATACCTTTCACCGCCGAGACCACGAATTTGTCGGAAATGTCGACGGTTATCTTGTTGACGTGATCCTTGAAGTACGGCGAGGGCATGACGAGTAGCAGCGTGTCGGCGCGGCGGCACACCTCGTTGATGTCCGATGAGAACTCGATGCGCTCGATGTCGAACACCACGTCGCTGAGATACGCCGGGTTGCGGCGGTTGCGACGGAACTCCTCGATGCGATCGTCGCGGCGCATGTACCACAGTATCGACTCGCAGTTGTCGAGGAGGAGCTTGGCGAGGGCAGTTGCCCAACTGCCGCCGCCCATGACGGCTATTGTTCCGGGAAAACTCATACGGGAGTAACGTTTCTGTTCATGGTATGGTTTACTCGGCGTCGTCGGTAGCTGTCTGAGCGGCAGCTGCGGCGATCCATTCCTTCACAGCGTCGGCTGTGGGGTTTGTCAGCTCGAGCTTGAATTTCTTGTTGAGTCCGCAGAGATCCTGCTGAAGTTTTCCTGCCGATGCCGTGGCGGCGAGCTGCTGCGTGGTGAGCACGCCGAGCTTGGCGAGGGGTGCGATCCATTCTGAGGGGACGCCTGCTGCCGCCCACTCCGCTTCTGTCGAGCGGCGCGCTTTCTTCTCGGGGCGCATCTGAGGAAAGAACAGCACCTCCTGTATGGCGGTCTGCCCGGTCATGAGCATCACCAGACGGTCCATGCCGATGCCCATGCCTGATGTCGGGGGCATACCATACTCCAGGGCGCGGATGAAGTCGTGGTCTATGATCATAGCCTCGTCGTCACCTTTCTCGCTGAGGTGCATCTGATCCACGAAGCGCTCATACTGGTCGATCGGGTCGTTCAGCTCCGAGTATGCGTTGGCGAGCTCCTTGCCGTTGACCATCAGCTCGAAGCGCTCTGTGAGTTCCGGATTGTTACGGTGACGCTTTGTGAGCGGCGACATCTCTATCGGATAGTCGATGATGAATGTGGGCTGTATGAATGTGCCCTCGCAGCATTCGCCGAAAATCTCGTCGATGAGCTTTCCTTTACCCATGGTATCGTCGACCTCGATGCCTTGTGAGCGGGCGGCGTCGCGCAGCTGCTCCTCGGTCATGCCGGTAATGTCTATGCCTGTGCGTTCGCGTATGGCGTCGGTCATGGTGAGGCGGCGGAAAGGAGCCTTGAAGCTTATGATGTTATCTCCCACCTGCACATCGGTGGTGCCGTTCACGTCGAGGCAGATCTTTTCGAGCATCCGCTCCGTGAAGTCCATCATCCAGTTGTAGTCCTTGTAAGCCACGTAGATCTCCATGCAGGTGAACTCCGGGTTGTGCGTACGGTCCATACCCTCGTTGCGGAAGTTCTTGGAGAACTCGTAGACACCCTCGAATCCGCCTACGATCAGGCGCTTGAGGTAGAGCTCGTCGGCTATACGGAGATATAGAGGTATGTTGAGTGCATTGTGGTGCGTGATGAACGGGCGTGCGGAAGCTCCTCCGGGTATTGACTGGAGTATCGGTGTCTCCACCTCCATGTAGCCGTGGGAGTTGAAGAACTCACGCATGGAGTTGTACACGCGTGTGCGCTTCTGGAAAATCTCGCGCACCTTTTCATTGACCACGAGATCCACATAGCGGCGGCGGTAGCGCATCTCCGGATCATCAAACGCATCGTATGTCACGCCATCCTTTACCTTCACGATAGGCAGCGGACGCAGTGATTTGCCGAGCACGGTGATGCGTTCGGCGTGTATGGTGATCTCCCCCATCTGCGTGCGGAAAACGTATCCCTCCACGCCGATGAAGTCTCCTATGTCGAGGAGCTTCTTGATCACGCTGTTGTAGAATGTCTTGTCTTCTCCGGGACAGATGTCGTCGCGGCTTATGTAGACCTGTATTCTCCCCTCGGAGTCCTGCAGTTCGATGAATGTAGCCTTTCCCATTACCCGTCGGCTCATGAGTCGTCCGGCTACGGTCACCTCACGGCGTGGGGCGTCATCGGTGAATGTATCGAGTATTTCGGCGGTGTGTGCCGTCACTTTATATTCTGCTGCGGGATAAGGCTCAATTCCGAGTGCCCGCATCTCGGCAAGCGAGTTTCGGCGTACGATTTCCTGCTCGCTAAGTTCGAGTATGTTTGTTGCCATTTTTTATACCTTAATATTAACGGCAAAGTTAATGAAAATACTCCACGCGGCAAAAAAACTTTATATGCCGGGCTGAACGGTGTGAGAAAAATATGCCGGCAGGGCAGAAAATGTTGTGTGAGTGCGATAAAATGTGTAACTTTGCGCCCGAAAAGCCGCAATCTCTGGCAAGACGAAGCAGCTTGGCTATATTGCGTGTTGAATGTTAACATTTTAATTTAGAGAAAAATGGATCTGATTAAAGTTGTCGAAGAGGCTTATGCCTGCGGCAAGCAACATCCCGAATTTGGTCCCGGTGACACCATCACCGTAGCCTACCGCATCAAAGAGGGTAACAAGGAGCGTATCCAGCAGTACCGTGGTGTGGTTATCCGCATTTCGGGCGAAGGCGACAAAAAGCGCTTCACCGTTCGCAAGATGAGCGACAATATCGGTGTAGAGCGTATCTTCCCCATCGAATCGCCTTTCATCGACTCGATCACAGTCAACAAGTATGGTAAGGTTCGCCGTGCGAAACTTTACTACCTGCGCAAACTCACCGGCAAGAAGGCTCGTATCAAGGAGCGCCGCGTGATCAACAAGTAAGCAGGCGTTACTGCAACGCTATAACACGAGGCGGTGTGTCATCCGACACACCGCCTCGTGTTATTTTTTCTGTATGGTCGTTTATTCGTCGTCGCTGTCAGACGGGCGCTTGAAAATGACACTCAGCAGCCAGAGCACAATGCCGCACACGGCTACCGCGCCGACGAGTGCTATTGTCTGTCCGTAGTCATTGTTGCCGAACCAAGCCATGAACGCATATCCGCCACCTATCGCGGCGAGTATGCCGATGATCACGCGTAGCCATAGCGCGGCGCCGCCCGAAGTTAGCAGTCTGCCTGCCATATATCCGCCGATGATTCCTATCAGCGCCCAGACAAGCCAGTTGGTCAGTCCTATCGATGCGGTGATCATAACGGCAGCAGGTTTGTGAGTGGTGTGATGAATACCGGTGCACCGGCGGCAACGTCGGTATCACCCCATAGATCGGCTATGGTAAGCCATACTATAAGAAGCGCTATCAGTACGAGTGCTCCTATGACAAGCCACATGTTCACACGGCTTTTTTTGTAATCTTTGTCGCTCATAAGTAATTCAGTTGAAATGACAGCCGCCCCGACCTGTGACTGTCGGGAGGATGCCGGGATTGGTATATATCTTTCTAACAAGCATACCCCCGCAAAGGTTCCCACCCTCGTTTATTCGCCCTATTCGCCTTATTAGCCCTATCCCATAAGTGTCCGAACCCATTTGCTGCTCCTCGTCTCCTCGGCAGGAAGCAATGGAGGGCGCCGGGAGCGCCGCAACCGCCACACTATAGATCGGTCATCGTAGCGTGGCGTTTTTTTTATTTTCAACAATCCCATTCAGATCTGGCTATGGTGCCGTCAACGGGTGCAACTTATTAACATCTGTGCAATTTGGTGCGTCGGATATTTTGAAAAGTTGCCGATTTTTGTAAACTTTGCACCCTCAAATTACAGAAATGTATATATCGGCAGATCATTGCACCAATCTATCAACCAATCATTATATCAGAACAGCAATCAACCATAAATCAGTATATCAACCGATCATTACACCGACTCTTAATATCGATGGAAAAGACAACATATACGTATGATGACGCTTACAAGGCGTCGCTTGAATATTTCGGTGGCGATGAGCTCGCCGCCCGTGTGTGGGTTAGTAAATATGCCCTGAAGGATTCGTATGGCAATATCTATGAGGAGAGCCCAGCCGACATGCACCGGCGTCTTGCCTCGGAGATCGCGCGTGTGGAGAGCAACTATCCGGAGCCTATGGACGAGACGGAAGTGTTCGGTCTGCTCGACGGCTTCCGCTACATCGTGCCGCAGGGCAGCCCCATGACCGGTATCGGCAACCACTATCAGGTGGCATCCCTGTCAAACTGCTTCGTGATCGGCATCGACGGCAAGCCGGACTCTTACGGCGGCGTGATCAAGATCGACGAGGAGCAGGTGCAGCTGATGAAGCGCCGTGGAGGTGTAGGTCATGACCTGACCCATATCCGCCCGAAAGGAACCCCGGTCAAGAACTCGGCGCTGACCTCTACGGGTCTTGTACCGTTCATGGAGCGTTACTCCAACTCAACACGTGAGGTTGCGCAGGATGGCAGACGCGGTGCGCTGATGCTCACCGTAAGTATCAAGCATCCTGATTCGGAGGCGTTTATCGACGCCAAGATGACCGAGGGTAAGGTTACCGGCGCGAATGTGTCGGTGCGCATCGACGACGCTTTCATGGAAGCGGCGGTAAACCGCAGCACATACCGTCAGCAGTTTCCAACAGATGCTGCCGAGCCGGAGGTGGTCAAGGAGGTTAATGCCGCTGAGCTGTGGGGGAAGATCGTGCACAATGCCTGGAAGTCGGCAGAGCCGGGAGTGCTTTTCTGGGATACGATCACACGTGAATCTGTGCCCGACTGCTATGCCGATCTCGGTTTCCAGACTATATCGACCAATCCTTGTGGCGAGATACCGCTCTGTCCGTACGACAGTTGCCGCCTGCTGGCGATAAATCTCTACTCGTATGTAAAAAATCCGTTCACTGACAAGGCTGAGTTTGATTTCGACCTGTTCCGCCGCCATGTCGGTAAGGCACAGCGTATCATGGACGACATCATCGACCTTGAGGCTGAGAAGATCGATACAATAATTGAGAAGATAGATTCTGATCCGGAGACGGCTGAGGTGAAACAGACCGAGCTGAATCTCTGGAAAAAGATACGTGAGAAGACACTGCGCGGACGCCGCACCGGTGTCGGCACGACCGGTGAGGGCGATATGCTCGCCGCGCTCGGTCTGCGCTACGGCACTCAGGATGCTACCGACTTCTCCGAGCGTGTCCACCGCGAGCTGGCGCTTGCCGCCTACCGCTCGTCGGTCGAGCTCGCCGCACAGCGCGGTGCTTTCGAGGTGTACTCCTCGGAGCGCGAGGAGGGGAATCCCTACATAGCGCGTCTGCGTGAGGCTGATCCGCAGCTCTACGAGGATATGAAGCGCCACGGACGCCGCAACATCGCGTGTCTTACCATAGCACCTACCGGAACAACCAGCCTCATGACACGCACCACATCCGGCATCGAGCCGGTGTTCCTGCCGGTCTACAAGCGCCGCCGCAAGGTGAATCCTAACGATACGGATGTGCGCGTGGATTTCGTGGATGAGAACGGTGACTCGTTTGAGGAATATATCGTATATCATCCGAAATTCGTCACCTGGATGGAGACCAACGGAATCGCCGTCAAGAATGACTATACGCAGGAGGAGCTTGACGCGCTTGTGGCACGCTCGCCATACTATAAGGCTACCTCAAACGATGTCGACTGGCTCGAGAAGGTGCGTATGCAGGGCAGAGTGCAGAAGTGGGTCGATCACTCGATCTCGGTGACTATCAACCTCCCTTCTGACGTAAGCGAGGAACTCGTCAACCGCCTGTATGTCGAGGCATGGCGCGTGGGTTGCAAGGGATGCACGGTGTACCGCGACGGTTCCCGCGCAGGTGTGCTCGTAGCTTTGGAGAACAAGAAAAAATCATCGGAGACCCCTGTAGCTGAGGTGCCGTATCCACATGTGGGTAAGCGCCCGAACGAGCTTGAGGCTGACGTTGTGCGTTTCCAGAACAACAAGGAGAAATGGATCGCGTTCGTGGGACTGCTCGACGGAAAACCGTATGAGATATTCACCGGTCTTGCGGATGATGACGATGGTATATTCTGCCCGAAGTCTGTCAACCATGGCAAGATCATAAAGGCTATAGATGAAAAGGGCAACAAGCGCTATGACTTCCAGTTTATCAACAAGCGTGGCTACAAGACCACGATCGAGGGGTTGAGCGACAAGTTCAATCCGGAATACTGGAACTATGCGAAGCTGATCTCGGGTGTGCTCCGCTACGGTATGCCTATCGACCAGGTGCTGAAGCTCGTGGGCGGACTGGAACTTGACAGCCAGTCGATCAACACCTGGAAGATGGGTGTTGAGCGCGCGCTCAAGAAATACCTGCCCAACGGCACTACGGCAAGCGGTCAGAAATGCCCGAATTGCGGACATGAGACCCTGGTATACCAGGAGGGATGTCTTATCTGCACCTCCTGCGGTACCTCCAAGTGTGGATGATAAAAAAGAAGATATGCGCACCGTAACATTCAATATAAATTACCGCACTGTATGGGGTGAGACTCTTTCAGCCGATATACGCGGGGTCGCTTCCGTGGAAATGCACCACACAGGCGACGGTCGTTGGACTGGCTCCGTGGAGCTGCCGGATTCGACAGAGAGTATCGACTATATATATACGGTGCGCCGTGCCGACGGTTCGGTGCGTGCCGAGTGGGGTGCTCCGCGACATCTCCTGCTGCCGCCGCGACGGAGTGTGGCGATTGTTGACCGGTGGCATGACCGCCCGGCATCTTCGCCGTTCTATTCCACCCCTTTCAGATTGTGGTGCGGCGAGGCTCCGGAGTGCGCGCATAGCGTAGCGGCGGGGCATGATTGCCGGCTGCTGACGCTCATCGTTCCGGCTCCGGGAGTCGAGGATGGTCAGACGCTTGCCATAGCCGGCTCATCCGAGCCGCTGGGAGAGTGGAATGCCGACCGCGCCCCGCGCCTGACTCGGCTAAACTCTGTGGCGTTCGGCATAACGATGGAGATGCCGCACGAACGCGTGGAGTGGAAGTGCGTTGTCAGTGCTTCGGCAGGAGGTGAGGCTGTGTGGGAGAAAGGGTATAACCGTGTGATCGATCCCGGTGAACTGCCTGATGCCGATGCGGTTGTCGTCGAGGCTGAGCGCCTGGTGACCCCTCTGCCGCTTTGGCGCGGATCGGGGGTGGCGATACCGGTGTTCTCGATCCGTACGGAGGAGGACTGGGGTATCGGTGATTTCGCCGATATAGCTACGCTCGCTAAATGGGCTGTGCGCGCCGGCATGAGCATGATCCAGATCCTGCCGGTGAACGACACCACAGTTAGCGGCACATGGCATGATTCGTATCCCTACAACGGAATATCGACGTTCGCTCTCAATCCTATGTATCTGCGTCCGGATGCAGCGGGTACACTCGCCGATGCGGAGGCTATGCAGCGCTACCGTGCTGAGGCGCGTGAGCTGAACATGGCTGCGGCTGTCAACTATGAGGGGGTGTTTGCCCTCAAGCAGCGCTACATGCGGCAACTATACGCCGAGCAGGGTGAGCAGACGTTGGCGTCGGCTGATTGCCGGCGGTTTGTGGCTGACAACAGCCATTGGCTGATTCCATACGCGGCGTTCTGTCTGCTCCGCGACCGCCATCACACCGCCGACATGGCGCAGTGGGGTGAGTATGCACTGTATGATGCTGATAGAGTGCGCCGCCTCGTTGAGGAGGAGTGTCGGCAGGAGGCTGGCTACCATATATTCACCCAGTATCACCTCCACAAGCAGCTCCTCGCCGCGAGCCGGGCATGCCATGAGGTCGGTATAGCGATAAAGGGTGATATACCGATCGGCATATCACGTATGAGTGTTGATGCCTGGGTGGCTCCGCAGCTCTTCAACCTGAACACTTCGGCTGGCGCTCCGCCTGATGACTTCGCGATCCTCGGTCAGAACTGGGGATTCCCGACATATAACTGGGAGGAGATGTCGCGCGACGGCTTCGGATGGTGGAAAGCGCGTCTTGGCAAGATGGCGGAGTATTTCGACGCCTACAGGATTGACCATGTGCTCGGCTTCTTCCGTATATGGCAGATCCCTCTCCATGCTATCCATGGTCTGCTGGGGGTGTTCTATCCCGCATTGCCACTCACGGCTGAGCAGATGCGGCTCGACTTCGGTTTCCTGTTCGACGGGCGCATGACGGAGCCGTATATCACGGATGCGGTGCTCGATGAGCTGTTCGGCGAACTGGCGCCACGTGTCGTGGCTGAGTTCCTGTTGCCGGCTGACGAGCCGGGACGCTACCGTCTGCGTGAGGAGTTCGCCACACAGCGCCGTGTAGCCGACCATTTCAACAGCATAGCCGACGATGGCGCGAACAACCGTATCTACAACGGACTGCTGCGGATCATAGACGATGTGCTCTTCATCGCGGATCCGGTGGCGGATGGCGGATATCATCCCCGTATATGCGGAGGCGAGACTTTCGCTTTCGCCGCTCTCGACGAGGGGCAACAGCAGGCATACCGCCGCATGTATGATGATTTCTATTATCACCGTTCTGATTACTTCTGGCGCGGCAAGGCTCTGTGGAAACTGCCTCCGCTGATCGATTCTACCGGTATGCTCTGCTGTGCCGAGGATCTCGGTATGATTCCTCCATGCGTGCCGGAGGTTATGGAGGAACTGGAGATATTGTCGCTTAAGGTGCAGCGTATGCCGTCGGAGTACGGCAGGGAGTTCGGCGATCCCGCCGCATACCCCTATTATTCCGTTTGCACCACATCGACGCACGATATGGGGGGCATACGTCAATGGTGGGAGGAGAACACCGAGCGCACCGCCCGCTATTTCCACAATGCGTTGGGTCTGCATGGACAGGCTCCCTACTATGCCGAGCCGTGGATCTGCGACCGTATCGTGGCGTCGCACCTCGCGTCGCCCTCTATGCTGTGTGTGCTGCCGTTGCAGGACTGGCTGTCGATCGACGGCGGACTGCGGCGTACGGATCCACGCGAGGAGCAGATCAATGATCCGGCAAACCCGGCTAACAACTGGAACTACCGCATGCACCTCACGGTCGAGGATCTGCTTGCTGCGACAGCTTTCACGCACAGGCTGCGCGCTATGGCTGCCGCTGCCGGACGTACGCATTAATCAGAGGCTGACAAGACGGGCGATTAATTAATAAAAGCAGGGGCTGTGTCGGATCTGACACAGCCCCTGGCTTTATTATGTTTTGGAAGTTTATTTGTCGAGTGATTCGAGGAGGAGTTTGAAGTTCTCGTCGTCGGGTGTGTATGTGAGATAGTCGGTGATGTACTTGCGTGCCTTCTCCTTGTCTACGTCAATGTAGTAGAGGCTGAGTACGAAGTCGGCGGCACGGTAGGATGTCGCATACTTCTCACGGTTCGCGGGATCTACGTCGTAGAGTTCAATCATCTTCTCATAGGTGGCTGCGGTCTCTGCGTCGGGCTTGTCGTCGTTCTTGGCAAGCTGGAGCTCACCCTTGATACGGTAAACTGTGCCGTTGTCAGGAACTTTTGCGATAGCCATGTCGATGTACTTGATACCTTCGGTTGCTGCTGCTGCGCGCTCGGGTGTGCCTTTCTCGAGGCTGCGGGCGAGGCTGTTGTAGCGGCGTGCCATGTTCACAAGGTCGTTGGTCGAACCGGCGCCTGTGTCGAGGTAGCGCTTCATGGTCTCCACGGCTTTCTCGTTCTGTCCTGCCTTCTCATAGACAGCGCTGAGGTCGGTGAGGAGTTCGGGAGCGTCGGGGTTGAGCTCGATGGCCTTCTCATATACAGCGACAGCCTCATCAACTTTCTTCTGCTCGCTGAGTGCCTGACCGTAGACGATGTAATCGTTGGGTACAAGCTGCTCGGGCTTGGCGATCTGGAAGAGTTTTGCGCCGGCAGCCTCGGCTTCCGGCCATTTGTTCTGGTAAGACTCGCTGAGGAGGATCATGCGGTACATTGCGTAGTCGGAGGGATCCTGTGCGAGGATTGCGTTGGCGCGGTCAACAGCCTGTGCGTACTCCTTGGCGGCAACGAGGAGCTGCACGTAGCGGCGCTCGTCTTTCTGGAAGTGGTTGGGGTTCTGGAGGTATTTGCCATACTGCTGGTAAGCGCTTCCCCACTGGTTGTTGGCGTAGTATTTCTCGGCGAGTTCACGCTGTGCGAGTGCTGAGTTGGGCTCGAGCTGGTTGAGCTCCTCAAGTTTCTTGATAGCGAATGTGGGTGCTACGGAGAAGTATACGTTTGCATATTTCACGTAAGCCTCGCGGTTTACCTCACCCTTGAGCTTTGACTGCTCGATGGCGAGCTCATAGAGACCTGCAGCCTCACCGGGATCCTTGTCGCCGATCATGTCGCCCTGGAGCAGGTAGACGGCTGCTTCGGTGTTCTTGGAGTCCTTGCGCGCTTTCTCGAGGTTCTTCTGTATCTCCTTGTCGTATTTTACGGGATCCACGTTATAGTATGCACGTGCTACCTCGGCTACGAGTGCGGTGTTTTTCTTGTCGGTGCCCGTAGCTTGCTTGAAGAATCCTTCGGCAGCTCCCTTGTCGCCACCTTTGAGTGCTACCTCACCGAGACCGATGTAGTTGCGTCCGTAGTTGGGGTCAGCCTGCACGCCCTTGTCGAAGTTGGCTTTAGCGGCAGCCATATTGTTTTCAAGGAAGTCGATGGAGCCGAGGTAGTAGTAGCTGACAGCCTTGTTGGTGGCTCCGTCGTTGATGGTGTTCTGCAGAATCGTCTTAGCCACATCGAGACGTCCGGCGTTGAAGTTGTCAACACCGTCCTGATAGCCTCCCTGAGCGGCTGCGCCGAGAGCTCCGGCGAGGAGCATGGTGCAAAGGAATTTCAGTTTCATGATCTGGTTTATTAGGGTTTTATAATCGTTTTAGTTTTGTTCGGTTTGAGATGTTGTGCGGTCAGTTGACCTGCACCATCGTGGGGCGCATGATTGCGGGGAGCACGCCGGTGGTCATCATGATCTTCTGTCCCTGGAATCCGGTGACAAATGAGTAGAAGCCGTGTCCGAGCGTTCCGCCGGGTGCGGTCGAGATCATGTAGATCTGCCGGTAAAGCGGATATTCACCGGAGTGGATGTATGCCTGATACGGCTGGTAGGCGGTGACTTCGTTGTTGCCGCGCACCTTTATGACTTTCACCTGTGTGTTGAACTCCTGCTCGGATACGGTGGTGTCAGCCGACTGTTTCATGCGCTCGGCGAACTGCTCGCGGGTGAGTTCGCGTGTGTTCATGTCGCGGCTGATCCAGCTCACGCCGATGATGCCGATTGCGTTCTTGTTGTTAGCCACAGCCTCGAATACCGCCGAGGGGTCTTTCTGAGCGTAGACATTGGGTGAGAATGCTGCTCCGTTGAGGAGTGAGTCGCGCATATACTGTACGGTGCTCGATCCCTGATGGTCGAACACAACCTCGATGGAGTCGAGATGGTTGTTGCCGGGCACTACCTGATCCCAGCGTGAGATCTTGCCGGTGAGTATCTCGGCAATCTCAGGTTTCGACAGCACCTGAACGCTGTTCGAAGGGTTGACTATGAGGGCTATTGCGTCGACTGCGATCAGTTTCTGGCGCACCTGCTTGCGGTTGTCCTTCAGGTATGCCTCCTCCTTTGGGGTGAGCATACGTGTGACAACGATATTCTTGGTCTTGAAGTCGAGAAGCGAGTCGATGGCTGCGTTCTGGTCAGTGTAGTACGGCATGATGCTCGCCTCGGGGTATATGTACTCGAAGACGTCGATCTCCTGTGAAAGGATGTTCTCGAAGCTGGCGTCGCAGACTATGGTGGCAATTCCGGATGTCGAGGTGGATGTCTCCCCATTATCGGTCTTGCCGGAGCAGGATGACGCCAAAAGGCTGCCGGCGAGCAGAGCCATGCCGGCAGCGGTAGATGTCAGTAGACGAAAGTTTATCATTGGCAATCGTTGGTTGTTATTCGTGGGTTTGATTCGTGGTCAGGCGTCGATTCCGGTGAATTGCCGGTAGGCACGCCAGATTCCGTAGATGGTGAAGATTGAGCCGGCGACCCAACGAACCCATTCCCAGCTGCCGTAGATGGGCTGGAAGAATCCTGTGAAGAAGAGCACTCCGACGCCGATATAAATCACGATCATGATTATGCCGAAGATGTTGCGCATTGCCTTGGGAGTTCCCGTGTTATCGTTGTTGCTCATAATCCTGGATGTTTAGATGGTTGATGTTTGGGGTTGTTTGAAGTTGGATAATGTTGAAACGCGAGTGGAGGCGCCGTTTCCGATGCCTGTACAACCCGCTTTTATCTAACTAACAACGCCGGTCGGCTTAAAGTTCGCGCTGATGCGTGACGACTTTACAGTTGAGGGTGTAAAGATAGGTAATTTTTTCCACACTTGCGGTATGCGGTGACAGATTAAGCTCTCTTAACATGGGACATTGTGTTTTTTGCTTACCTTTGTGATGGGTAACACCGCCGGGGCGTTCCCGCAGGTGTCAATCCGGAAATTGTGCTATGAAACTACCACTTGCCGAGCGGCTGCGTCCGCGTACGCTTGACGATTATATAGGTCAGACCCACCTTGTGGGTAAGGATGCGATCATCAACCGTATGATCGCCACGGGCAACATATCATCTTTCATACTGTGGGGACCTCCCGGTGTGGGCAAGACCACACTGGCGCGGATTGTGGCGAATACGATCAAAGCGCCTTTCTATACTCTGAGTGCGGTGCATTCGGGGGTCAAGGATGTGCGCGAGGTTCTGGACCGCTGCGCGCGTGAGGCTCAGAGCATGTTCGCCACGGCGCGTCCGATACTGTTCATCGATGAAATCCACCGTTTCAACAAGTCGCAGCAGGACAGTCTGCTTGGCGCGGTGGAGAATGGTACAGTAACCCTTATCGGCGCGACGACCGAGAATCCTTCGTTTGAAGTGATACGTCCGCTGCTGTCGCGTGCGCAGGTCTACACTCTCAATCCGTTGAGCGCCGATGAGCTCGGCGAGCTTCTTGAACGTGCGCTTACGGCTGACGCGGAGCTGTCGCAGCGTAAGGTGCGCGTAGAACAGACAGATGCGCTGTTCCGCTTCGCAGGAGGCGACGCACGCAAGCTGTTGAATATTCTCGATCTGCTCGAGCAGTCGACACCAGCCGATGAGGAGATACTGATCAACGACGAGGTGGTGACGCTGCGTCTGCAGCGTAATCCTGCCGCCTACGACAAGAACGGCGAGATGCATTACGACATAATATCGGCGTTCATAAAGTCTGTGCGTGGCAGCGATCCCGACGCGGCTGTCTATTGGCTCGCCCGTCTGATAGAGGGTGGCGAGGAGCCTGAGTTCATAGCGCGGCGTCTGCTGATACTTGCCGCCGAGGATATCGGTCTCGCAAATCCTAACGCTCTGCTGCTCGCCAACGCAACTTTCGATGCGATACATAAGATCGGCTGGCCGGAGGGGCGGATTCCACTCGCGGAGTGTACGGTCTATCTCGCGACCTCGCCCAAGAGCAATTCGGCATATATGGCGATCGGTGCGGCGCAGCAACTCGTGCGTGATACTGGCGACCGCCCCGTACCGCTACATCTCCGCAATGCGCCTACAGGTCTGATGAAAAGCATGGGATATGGTCAGGATTACCGCTATGCCCATGATTACCCTGAGCATTTCGTGGTGCAGGAATTCATGCCTGCGGAACTCGGGCATCCCACACTATGGCACCCTGCCGATAATCCGGCGGAGCAGCGTGCGGCGGAGCTTCAGGCTCACCGCTGGGGCAAGAAGTGAGAGGGCGTGTTAGTAAAAAACAGCGGTGTGTCAAACGAGTTTTGACACACCGCCATTATTATGTCGCGCATCAGGGATGCGCTGAATCAGTCCCGTTTATTTGGCTGCGAGTGAGGAGCGGATGAGATAGAATATGATCAGTATGTAGGCTACGAGTCCGAGGAGCTGGTTGAGTCCGAATGACATGGGGCATACATATTCGAATCCGGCGAAGCGGGTGAGTGCGGCGAATACTCCGAAGAGTGCTCCACCGGCGATCATTCCGGATGCTATGAGTGTTCCGCGGTCGCGGCGTGCGTCATTTACCTCCTTGTTCTTGGACCGTGTGCTGACGAACCATGCTATAGCTCCGCCGACGAGCAGGGGAGTGTTGAGGTGCATAGGTATGAACATTCCGAGGCAGAATGCGAGTGCGGGGACGCCGAGCCAGTTGAGAAGCAGGGCGAGCACAGCACCGGTGATGTAGAGGATCCATGGGGTGTCGCCGCCCATCATGATGGGTTCGATCACCTTAGCCATGGCGTTAGCCTGTGGTGCCACGAGCGCGTCGGGACCGGTGAATCCGTAGACTTTATCGAGCAGGAGGATAACTCCACCTACAGTAGCTGCCGATACGAGTGTGCCAACGAATTTCCAAGTCTCCTGTTTGCGGGGTGTGGTGCCGAGCCAATAGCCGATCTTGAGGTCGGTCACGAATCCTCCTGCCATGGAGAGGGCGGTGCATACAACACCTCCGATTATCATTGACGCCACGATGCCTGATGTGCCGGAGATGCCTACGGCAACGAAGATCGCCGATGCTACGATGAGGGTCATGAGTGTCATTCCGCTGACCGGGTTGGTGCCTACGATTGCTATGGCGTTGGCGGCGACGGTGGTGAAGAGGAACGCGATGAGTGTCACAACAACCCATGCCACGAGTGCCTGCCAGAAGTTGTGGAGCACTCCAGCCCAGAAGAATGCGAAGACAGCCACGAGTGCTATAGCCATGAAGAATACGATGTGCTTCATGGAGATGTCGCGCTGCCAGCGCGGGGTGCGTTCGGATGAGGGTGCGCCGGAGCCGAATTCGCGGCGTGCGAGTCCTGCAGCCTGCACGATGATTCCCCAGGACTTGATGATACCGATTACACCTGCCATGGCTATGCCTCCGATGCCTATCAGGCGTGCGTAGTCGCTGAATATCGCGTCGGGCGAGAGTGCGGCGAGTTCGGTGGAGCCGTAGGTTCCCATGAGGGGTATGATCACCCACCATACGAATGCCGATCCGGCGAAGATGACAAACGAGTAGCGGAGTCCGACGATATAGCCGAGTCCGAGGAGCGCGGCACCGGTGTTGCATGAGAGTATGAGGCGTGTCTTCTCGGCAAGTGTGGCACCCCATGATGTTGCGGTGGTGGTGACAACCTCTGCCCAGTAGCCGAATGTGGCGACAACATAGTCGTAGATACCTCCGATGAGCGAGGCAATGACAAGTGTGCGTGCCTGCGACTTGGTGGAGCTGCCCGATGCACCCTGTGCGCTTACGAGCACCTGCGTGGTGGCGGTGGCTTCAGGGAAGGGGTAGCGTCCGTGCATGTCGGAAACGAAGTATTTGCGGAAGGGGATGAAGAAGAGTATGCCGAGTATTCCTCCGAAGAGCGAGGAGAGGAATATCTCAAGGAAGTTGACGGTGATGTCGGGATACTTGGCGCGCAGGATATAGAGTGCGGGGAGTGTGAATATCGCTCCGGCTACAATCACTCCGGAGCATGCGCCGATGCTCTGGATTATGACGTTCTGTCCGAGTGGATTCTGTTTCTTGAGCGCTCCTGATAGTCCGACGGCGATTATGGCGATGGGTATCGCGGCTTCAAACACCTGCCCGACGCGCAGTCCGAGATAAGCGGCTGCGGCGGAGAATACGATGGCGAGTATCAGACCGAGGGTAACAGAGTAGGGGGTTACCTCGGCATAATCGCGCGTGGGGTGCATGATGGGTCGGTAATGCTCGTCGGCGGCGAGCTCGCGGAATGCGTTGTCGGGAAGTTCGACAGGATCGGCGTCCGCGTAGCCGGGTGGCAGTGTGCCGCCGGTGTTGTGGTTCTGATTGGTCATATTGCTAATGTGATAGATTGTTGTTCGTGGTTTCCGTTACGGTTGGGGACGGGAGAGGATGTCGAAGTTCTCGACATGAATCTCGGTCATGGAGTGGCGGAGGGCGTTGCGGTCGGTCCATGCGCGGGTGCGCAGACGCCCCTCGATGAACAGTTTGGTGCCTTTGCGTATGTAGCGCTCGGCAATGGCGGCATGCTGCCTCCACATGACAATGTTGTGCCACTCGGTGCGTTCGGGCACCTCCGCGCCCGATGCAGTGGTATACGCGCGCTCGGTTGTTGCGAGGGAGAACTCGGCGATCTGCTGCGTCTCTATGAAGCGGCACTGGGGATCGCGCCCTACGTTGCCTACGAGTATTACTTTATTTACACTCATTGTTCTCGATCATTGATATGGCGAAGTCAAGTATGGTGTCGCGCCCCTGTAGAGCGTCGGCGGGGTCGAGGTCGACGGCATGGCGCGGATCAGGCTCAATGCCGAACTCGGTGCAGTTCATCTCCGTGTCGTAGATGGGACAGGCGGAGAATCTCACTCCCCATCCGTTTGGCAGTTCTAGCGAGTACGGCATTCCGGCACCTCCGCCGGTAGTGGCGCCAACCTGCGTGACCTGCGGCAGACTCTTCATCAGAGCGGTGAAATAGTTGGCGGCAGAGAATGTCGAGCGGTTTGTGAGGAGTATTACCGGTTTTGTCCATGTCCAGTGCCCGGCGGTGACAGGCTTTATCTCTATGGGGTAAGGCTCTGAAAATTCGTCGTGTCCGGGACCGGTCTTGTGGCATATATATCCGGCGGTGCGTGTAGATGTGACGAAGTGCGAGGCAAAATTGTCGGCGTAGGTGAGATCGCCTCCGGAATTGTCACGTATGTCGATTATCAGCGCGGGCGACATCACGAATGCCGCGAGTATATAGTCGATATTGCCATGCCCGAGATTCTGCGCGAATGAATGCCAGCGGATGTAGCCTATGTTCTGGCGGAGCAGTCCGTACTCCACCTCTCCGAGTGATGAGTAGTTGAAGTTGAAATAATACTGACGGATTATGCGTGCGTCGAAGTTCTGCGGGTAGTCGCTCCACCACTCACGGTAGTAGGAGGTGGCGAATGGCGCGGAGAGGTTGACATGTCCGTCGCGCAGCTCGTCGAGCATAGCCTCCATGACGCGGAAGAACGACTGGCGTCCGAGCTTATCGTTGACCTGTGGCGCATACCGGTCGTGAACCTCCTGCCAGTCGATACCTTTCTCGCGGAAGAAACAGTAGTGGTTGTCAAATTCTGTCCATAGCGCCTCGAAACTTCCGGTGTTGCTGTTGTCATAGTCGGGGAGCTCATGGCATGACACAGCCGTGAGCGTGACGATGGCGGCTGCGAGGCGGATGATTGCGGTGGGTGTCTTCATCTGTGATCCGTGGTCATAGAGGTGAGATTATACGGGGGTCGGCGGATGCACGGCGTGGGTTGACCGATAGCCACTCGCCGGTGATGCCGATGACTGCGGCATGGGTGATGGTGCGCGAAGTGATGTGCGACGCGCTCTGTGATAGATAGTCTAACCGGTAGCCTATGCGGAGCGATGTGCCGCCGAGGCGTATATCGGCTGCTATGAGGTTGTCGAGACGGAAATGGTTGCCCCACCATGCGGCGCGTGCCAGTCCGGAACGCTCGCCGAGATATATCTCATAGTATAGCTGACCATAGTCAGGTGAGAAGAATACTCCTGTGACCGGGAGCGCGGGCTGCCAGAGCAGAGTGACAGGGATTCTGCCTATGCGGGCGGCATAGCTCATCTGACCGGCGACACCAACTGTGACAGCCGCTTTTGCCGCTACTGGGTTATTGCCGTTGCGTGGCGAGTAGAGTGCTCCAAGTGTGAGGTCAATATCCGGTCCGACCATTGCGGAAAAACGTCCCCGGTGCCAGACCCGGCGCATCAGCGCGGCTGTGAAATCTAGCCCCCAGTACCACATGGTGGCGTTGCGGACAGGATTTAGCGTGCGGCTGACATCGGCGGCGAAATCCATGCGCAGCACCCAGTCACGTGGGTTGAACCGGGTAGCCTGCATACGTGAGTAGCGCAGCGACGCCGACCATCCGGAGTAGCGCAACGGTGTGAGGTAGGTGTCGGCGAGGTGTGCCGAACCAGCCTCGACTGTGTATGCGGCGTGCACAGGGCGGAGCAGTGTGCTGTCGGTATCACCGGCAGCCGCCGTGATTGCCGCGGAGAGGGTGAGCAGTATTGCTAACAGTTGTTTCATTGATTTCCGTAATGGCGGAGTGGGTTGTGATCAGAATATGCGTTGCTGCCCTGTGAGCTCGTCGCGCAGCTCGTCATCCGAGCGTTCGGGCTCGAGTGGTGCCTCGGGCAGATCCTCGTCGTGGGCAGATTCTGTATCTTCCTCCACCTCCGGTGTGGGTATCGGCTCGATCTCGCTGATATCGGCGATCTGGTAAGTGGTGAGACGTCTCCCTTTTGCCCGGAATGATTTGACGAGCACTTCGGGTGCGGTGATTACCATAGGCGGGCGGGTGGCGTCGAGTCCACCGAAGGTGACTTCAAAGCGTGCTCCCGGTTCGTCGGAGAGTGCTATCAGTGTCGACTTCTCGTTTTCGCCTATATAGCGCTGTTTTCGGGGCGAGTCCTCGAAACGGAAGCGCTTTACGTAGGGGAATCCGGACTCGGCGTCGTTGTAGATGAGCATGAAAGTGTGTCCGGGGCGGAAACGTTCGATGCGGAGTATGTTGTCGTCGAAGTGGTTGGAGGCGTCGAACGAACATGTGTAGTATTCGCCGTTGTTCAGTATCACGAGCACACGGTCTGTGGGAGCAAATTCGCCGAGGAATTCACCACGCTCGTCATAATTAAGGCGCAGCACGTCGCGGTCGAACCATACGCGGCGGTCGCCGAGTGTGGAGCGTCCTTTCTCCTTAAGTTTGAATGCGTGTACCTCGTTTTTGGTGACGATGTTGCCGAGCGCACCACGACCTTTTGGGCGTATGGTCGAGAAATCGACATCGAACTGAAGCGTCTTCAACCGAGCTTTCGGTTTTAGTATTACGCGCACGACCTCAGCCTCGCCGTTGGGGTTAGCCGAGAACCACATGATGCGTGAGTTCTCGCCTTTGGTGAGGTTGAACTCCTGGTCGCGCTTGATCGTTGGTAAGGCGAAACGCTTCATATAGTAGACATGATCGTCGCCGTTAAGGTATATGACGTTGTAGATGGTGCGCTCATCGTCGCGTTTGAAAAGGAAGATCTGCGGGACATCGCGGAGGCGCATGACTCCGTCGACATCGACGCGCTCCTTCATCTTGAGAATATCCTTGCCGACATCGACCTTATCCTGCACCTTGAATGTGCGGTAGCGTCCGTCGCGATAGAACACGAGCACGTCGTCGAGCGAAGAGCAGTTGAAAAGGAATGTACCTTTCTTAAGCGATGTGCCGATGAAACCATCCTCGGCATCGTAGTAGAGACGTTCGTTGGCCTCGGCGACGTTGGCGGCGGCGATGTTGTCGAAACTGCGGATTACGGTGCGGCGCTGCCATTCGTTGCCATATTTCTCCTTAAGACGCTTGAACCAAGCTATCGTATATTCGGTGAGATGCTCCTGCTTGTCGTTGATGTCGGCGATCCGCTCGCGGTATGTGGCGATAGCCTCGTCGGCAGCGCGCGAGCTGAAGCGAAGTATGCGCGCCATGCGGATCTCGAGGAGGCGCAGCAGATCGTCGTCGGTGACCTCGCGTATCAGCTTGTCTTTCCATGGCTCGAGGCGTTTGCGTATGTGGGCTATAGCCTCGCTTTTTGACGCTGACTGCTCGAACTCGGCATCCTTATAGATACGCTCCTCAATGAATATGCGTTCGAGTGATGCGAAGTGCAGCTGTTCGTTGACTTCCGACAGCTGTATCTCAAGCTCGCGGCGGAATATCTCGCGGGTGGAGTCGGCGTTGTGGCGCAACACGTCGCTGACGCCGAGGAACTGCGGCTTGTCGTCGGATATGACGCAGCAGTTGGGCGATATGGAGAGCTCACAGTCGGTGAACGCGTAGAGCGCGTCGATGGTCTTGTCGCTCGATGTACCCGGAATCAGGTTCACTATGATGCGTGCCTCGCTGGAGGTGTAGTCCTCCACGCTCTTGATCTTGATTTTCCCTTTCTCGTTAGCCTTGACTATCGATTCCTTGATGGAGGCGGTGGTCATGCTGAACGGTATTTCGGTAATGGCAAGTGTCTTGCTGTCGAGTTTCTCAATCTTTGCACGAATACGCACCTTTCCTCCGCGCGCGCCGTCGTTGTAGCGCGATACGTCGATAAAGCCGCCGTTCGTGTGGAAGTCGGGATACAGTGTGAACGGCTCGCCGCTGAGGTAGGCTATGGCGGCATCGAGAAGCTCGTTGAAGTTATGGGGGAGTATGAGTGAGGATAGTCCTGCTGCGATACCACCCACTCCCTGTGCGAGCAGCAGCGGGAACTTCGCGGGGAAAGTGATTGGCTCTTTGGAGCGTCCGTCGTAGGATGGGGTCCATTCGGTGACTTTGGGATTATAGAGCACGTCGAGCGCGAACTGCGACAGGCGTGCCTCGATGTATCGTCCTGCTGCGGCGGAGTCGCCGGTGAGGGTGTTACCCCAGTTTCCCTGTGTCTCGACGAGTAGCCCTTTCTGTCCGAGCTGTACAAGAGCTCCGTAGATGGATGCGTCGCCGTGCGGATGATACGACATTGTGGCTCCGACGATGTTCGCCACTTTTATGAAGCGGTCGTCGTCGAGCTTCTTCATGGCGTGGAGCAGGCGTCGCTGCACCGGTTTCAGTCCGTCGGCGATGTGGGGAATTGCTCGGTCGAGGATCGTGTATGATGCGTAGTCGATATACCAGCTCTGGAACATTCCGCGCAGCTGGCGGCGTGTGCCGGGCTGGTTGAGGTCGACAAGTACGGCTCCGAATCCTCCTGATGCAGGTTCGGTGTTTCCGTCGTTGATTGCGTTCAGATCCTCGGCGCTATCGTCAGTTTCGTCGCGGTCAAATTCTTCTTCGTCGTTGTATTCGTCGCTCATGCTGAAAATGTGCAGATTGGTTGATCGGTTATGGAGCCATGCTACAGGCTGCTAAAAACGCAAAATTACAAAAAAATCTGCTAAAACCGGGCGTATGACCGCTCAAAACGTGAAGCAAATGTGGAAAAAGCTTATAAAAGAGATTCAGGACAGCTGTCGGGCGGGTTTGGAGTGCGGCGTGGGCAGAAAGTTTTGCTGTATCGGGACGAAAGTATTAATTTTGCGGCGACATTAACTTCAAATTCATTCATTATGGCTAATATCAACATGCCTGGCGCACCGCTTTCTTTTGAGAATGCCGTACGCCGTGTACTCAGCAACTATGCAGGTTTCAGCGGTCGTGCAAGCCGTGCGGAATTCTGGTGGTTCATGCTTTTCACTTTTATAGTAAGTGCTGTATTCGGTGTTCTTGCTGTGGTGACCGGACTTAAGTTTTTCGCATGGATCCAGAACATCATCGGTCTGGCTCTCCTGATTCCTTCGCTTGCCGTGGGTGCCCGCCGTCTGCATGACACAGGTCGTGCGGCAGGATGGCTCTTCATCAACCTTATTCCCGCAGTGGGCTTCATCATCTACGTGGTATTCTGCGCACAGCCGAGCCAGGTAGGTCCCAACCGTTTCGGTGAGCAGCCTGCAAACTGATTCAGATTCCGTTCATGAAAAATGAACCCGCAATCCGACCGTCAGTGGTCGGTATCGGCGAGCTTCTTTGGGATATCCTTCCTGACGGGAGGAAGCCCGGGGGAGCTCCCGCCAATTTTATACACCATGCGTTGCAGTTCGGCTGCGACGCCCGGCTTGTCAGCGCCGTGGGTCGCGACGATGCCGGCGACGCCCTTGTAGCCTGGCTCGAGGAGATGCATATTCCTGCAGATATAGCGCGTGTGCCGTTCCCGACCGGGAGCGTGACCGTAGAGCTTGATGGCGCAGGTGTGCCCACGTACGATATACGCCGACATGTGGCGTGGGATCATATACCGTTCACGGACGAGACGGCGCAGCTTGCGCGACAGACAAAGTGCGTGATTTTCGGTTCGCTCGCGCAGCGTTCGTCGGAGTCACGTCAGACTATAGCGCGTTTTGTGGATGCGATACCAGAGGAGAATGATCCGCTGATAGTTTTCGATGCCAACCTGCGTCAGGATTTCTATGACCCGCAGTTGCTGCAGCTGTCGATGCTGCGGTGCAATGTTCTGAAGATAAATGATGATGAACTGGAGGTGTTCCGTGGGATGTACGGTCTGCCTTGTGACTCAGTTGCCGATGCCGCACGTGCGCTCATGGCGCGTTTTGATATCAGAACGGTGATCGTGACCTGCGGTGCGACGGGTAGCTATGTGATCAGCGGTGATGAGACATCGTACATAGCCACGCCGCCTACGGAGGTCGTGGATACGGTGGGTGCCGGTGATTCGTTCACGGCAGCATTCGTGGCGTGCAGTCTGCGCGGAATGCCGCTGCGCGAAGCCCATCAGCGGGCTGTCGACACGGCGGCATTCGTATGTGGTCAGCATGGTGCCACACCGGAGCTTACAGATATTCTTCGGCGGTGACCCGCAGACGGTCGTCGGTGGTGAACACCCATGGTTTCCCCGTAGGAATCTCAAGGCTCACCACATCGGTAGCCGTGAGGTGAAGCAGCATCATGGCGAGTCCGCGCAGTGAGTTGCCGTGGGCGGCTATGAGCACAGTGTCGGTCGAGGCAAGACGCGGCACTATCACCTCTTCCCAGCAGCAGCGCACGCGTGCTATGGTGTCCTGAAGCGATTCGGCGAGCGGTAGCTCATCGGCTGTAAGAGTCGCGTAGCGTGGGTCGTTGCCTGGGTAACGTGGATCGTCGGGAGTGAGGAGCGGCGGCAGTTCGGCGAAGCTGCGACGCCATTGGTGAACCTGTTCTTCGCCATATTTCTGTGCTGTCTCCGCTTTGTTCAGTCCCTGCAGGGCACCGTAGTGACGTTCGTTGAGATGCCAGTCCTTGATGACGGGTACCCAGTCGCGCTGCATCTCGGCGGCTGCGATCTGTAGTGTGTGTATTGCCCGACGGAGATAGGAAGTGAAGAAATATCCCGGTTGGAGTCCAGCCTGTTGTATCAGGCGTCCGGCTGTGCGTGCTTCCTCTTCACCTGCCGCTGTTAGCGGCACGTCGGTCCATCCGGTGAACCGGTTCTCAAGATTCCATTGGCTCTGTCCGTGGCGGAGTAGTATGATCTTTTTCATAAGTAAAAGAATTGTTTTATTTAAAAAGGGTGCCCGATCTGTGTGAGACCGGGCACCCTTTTTATATCAGTTATGAGTAGGTTTGTTCAGTCAGCCGGTAATCAGTAGTTCCACTGGCAAGCCACCATTCGGAGGTTGGGGCAAGCGGTTGTACGGAAGTCGACGATCTGGTTGTAGCGGCAGTTGATGTAGACAAGTGCCTGGTCGAATGAGACATCGAGCGTTGTGAGCTGGTTGTTGTTGCAGAGCAGACGCTGGAGGAATGTCTGGTTGGAGAGGTTGAGGGTTGTAAGATCGTTGTATGAGCAGTCTACGAACTGAAGGTTGTTGCAGTTGCTTACATCAAGAGTCGTGAGATCGTTGTATGAGCAGACGAGGTCGAGAAGGTTAGAGCAGTCGCGGACACCGAGTGTGACCATGTTGTTATCGCTGCAGATAAGAGTGCTGAGCGAGGGGAGACCCGATACGATCATTGTGGTGATCTCGTTGTCGTCGATGTTGAGGTTGGTAAGGTTCTCAGTGCCCATGAGGTTGAGCGATGTGAGCTTGTTGTAGCCGCAGTAGAGGTTCTTAAGGTTTGTGCAGCCGCTGACAACGAGCTGTTCGAGGTGGTTACCCTGACAGTTGAGTGTCTGAAGGGCGGTGTTTCCGGCAACGTTGAGCTCAACGAAGAGGTTGTTGCTGACGTTGAGGTTTTTCAGTGTCGTGGTGTTGTTGAGGGTAAGCTCTGTAAGACGGTTCTTGTAGAGCGCAACCTTAACGAGTGCGGGGCAGTTGGTGAAGTCGACAGCCGTAAGTTTGTTTCTTGAAGCATTGAATTCGGTGAGCGCTGCATCGTCGGCTACAGTGATGGAGTTAAGCGAGTTGCGCGATACGTCCACTTTTGTAAGCTGAGTGAATCCCGAAAGGTCGAGATTGCCGGCGAGGTGCTTGTCTTTCCATTCGATAGCTGTAACGTGACCGCCAACGATTGTGAGACCTTCAATGCCGCTGAGCGAATTGAGATTTGTGACCTTGAGCGCCTGTGCGTTTGTTCCGTCTTTTTCGGCGGCTTCCTGCAGGAACATCTTAAGCTGTTTGGCTTCGTTCTTGTCCAAGTTCTGTGCGAAAACTGACGTGCATCCGAGCACGAGAGCAATCATGAATAAAACCTTTTTCATAAATTTTAATAGTTGGGTTAATGTCATTTTATACTCCTAACAATATGGAGCCGAAAAAGGTTTTTCCGGAGAGGTCTTTTTTTTATTTTAACGTAATCAGTGAATGATGCTGTCTGTTGGTTGCGGGATATTGATTTTTCTTTAACTTTGCCATATGAATAGGGAGAATCAGAACATAGAGCACAAGCGAATCTGGAAGGATGAGTATCTGAAGTGGGTATCGGGCTTTGCCAATGCCCATGGCGGCAAGATTTATATTGGCGTCGATGACGATCTGACAGTTGTCGGTGTTGACGACCTTCATCAGCAAATGGAGGATCTGCCCAACAAGATTATCAACAATACCGGTGTATTCCCGGAAACTAATCATCTCTCCATTGATGGCAAGGATGTGATTGAGATTGTCATTGAACCGTCGATGATGCCGATATCCTATCGTGGAGTCTATTACTACCGTAGCGGAGCCACTAAGCAGGAACTTCGCGGCGCTGCTCTTCATCAGTTTCTCTTGAAGAAGATGGGGGTGAACTGGGAGGATATGCCTTGTGATGGAGTGATCTTGGACGATATAGACGATAATGCCATCAGTTATTTCTTGACTCACGCAATAGATGAGGGCAGATTGGATCCGGAGCGTCATAACTCAACAAAAGAAGATGTGCTTGCAAATTTGGGACTCTTAAAGGATGGTATTCCTACAAACGGGGCTGTGTTATTGTTTGGCAAGCATCCTCAGCGTGTGTTTGTCACCTCAAGTTTCAAGATAGGGAGATTTGGGGTTGATGATTCTGATTTATTGAATCAGGATGTTATTTCAGGCAATATCATACAGATGACCGATAAGATAATGCAGGTGCTGAGTGACAAATATCTTATTCGTCCGATTCATTACGAGGGTTTTCAGCGTAAAGAGCCGTTGGAGATACCGAAGGATGCTCTGCGCGAGATAATATTCAATAGCATTGTGCATAAGCTCCAGATTGGCACATGGAATCAGATGAGCATCTATGACGACCATATCCAGTTGTGGAATGAGGGCGTTCTTCCGGAAGACTACACCGTAGAGACGCTGATGAACAAGCATATTTCAAAGGCTCGCAATCCGAAGATTGCACATGTGTTCTTTCTCGCTGGGTTCATTGAGGCTTGGGGACGTGGCTACGAAAAGATTATGCGGGAATTTGACAAGGCAAATCTAAAACACCCCACATTCAGGGAGGAACATGGTGGTGTAACAGCCATTATTCCGCGTGAGATTTTTATGTCGATACGAGGAGGTCAAGACCCATCCAGCGCAAATGATGCTAAAAATGATGCTAAAAATGATGCTAAAAATGATGCTAAAAATATAACTGAACGTCAATCTAAGATTCTGTCACTAATATCTCAAAATCCAAATATCACTCTTGATGCCATAGCGGAAGCAATTGGTGTCAGTTCACCAACTATAGACAGAGAAATTGCAAAAATGACCAATCTCGTGAAAAGAATAGGGTCTAAGAGAGGTGGTTATTGGGAGATAATTGAGTTGTAAATTAGTTGCATTCAATGACGGAAACCTCCTCATGTTTACCTGGGAGGAGGCGGTGTCGTTTAATCAATAAATGTATGGGGTCAGAAGGGGACGGCGTCGGCGGGTGAGCCGAGGATGTCGGCGGTGCCTCCTGCCAGCGGGGTGGTGGGACCGGATGTGGGGATGCTTCCGCTGTTGAGCGATGAGCCGACAGATGTGAGGGTCATATCGGGTGTCTCCTCCCAGTTCTCGAAGCGTGCAAATTCCTTGCGGAAGCGCATCTTCACGTCGTCAACGCGTCCGCTACGGTGTTTTGCCACGATAAATTCGGCGAGTCCCTGTATATCGTTGCCTTCGGCGTCGGTTGATGACCGCAGATAGTATTCAGGTCGATGGATGAAGCAGACTATGTCGGCATCCTGCTCGATGGCTCCCGATTCACGGAGGTCGGAGAGCTGCGGGCGTTTTCCATCCTTGCTGTCGCCACGGCTCTCCACGCTACGGTTGAGCTGTGAGAGCGCCACGACAGGTATGTTAAGCTCTTTGGCGAGCTGCTTGAGTGAGCGTGAGATCATGCTGACCTCCTGCTCGCGGCTGCCGAAGCGCATTCCGGAGGCGTTCATGAGCTGGAGGTAGTCGATGATTATGAACCGCACCTGATGCTCGCGCACGAGGCGGCGTGCTTTCGTACGCAGTTCGAATATGGAGAGTGAAGGGGTGTCGTCGATGAATAGTTTTGCGCCGAGGAGGTTCTTGACGCGCGCCATGAGCTGGTCCCACTCCATGGGGCTGAGCTGTCCGCTCTTGATCTTCTCGCCTCCGAGCTCGCAGACGTTGCTTATGAGACGGTTGACAAGCTGCAGGTTGGACATCTCGAGTGAAAATATCGCTACCGGGATGTTGTAGTTGACCGACATATTCTTAGCCATCGATAGCACGAATGCGGTTTTACCCATCGCGGGTCGGGCGGCTATGATTATGAGATCGGACGACTGCCATCCTGATGTGAGTTTGTCGAGCTCGTGGAATCCGCTCTCGAGTCCGGAGAGTCCGGAGGCACGGTTGGCTGATGCCTGTATCTGCGAAATCGCCTGTGCGATCACGGGATCGATCTGCGTCACGTCTTTCTTTACGTTGCGCTGGGTGATCTCGAAGAGTCTGCCTTCGGCTTCCTGCAGGAGGTCGTCGACGTCGTTGCTTTCGTCGTAGGCTTTCTTCTCTATCTCGCCGGCGAAACTTATGAGTTCGCGAGCGAGATATTTCTGTGCTACAATGCGTGCGTGATATTCGACATTGGCTCCTGAGAGCACGCGCGATGTCAGTTCGGAAACGAAAACGGGACCTCCGACGTCGGCAAGCGTGCCGTCGAGTCGCAGCTGCTCCGTGACGGTGAGCATGTCGATAGGCTTCTGCGCTGCCCCGAGGTGCTGCACGGCTTCGTAGACGAGGCGGTTGGCAGGTTCGTAGAAACATTCAGGTTTGAGGATGTCGCACACGGCGGTATATGCGTCTTTCTCAAGCATGAGTGCTCCGAGCACAGCCTCTTCAAGCTCAAGGTCGCGCGGGGGGATGCGTCCTCCGAGATCAGGTTGCTGCTTGTTGCGTCCGGGGGTGTATCGGTTCTGTTTTGTTTCCATACGGCAAAGTTACGATAAAACAGCCACTCGGCGCCATTGTTGCGCCGGAAGTTTTTTAATACTTTTCTACAATGTTTGAAACTTACCGGCGTGTGGAGCAGTCATAGTAGCTTCATGGCTGTGGCAGCGGTTACGGCTTCAATGGAGTTGCCCACGCTCAATTTCTCCAGTATATTCTGGCGGTGACGGTTGACTGTATTAATTGAGATGCCGAGTTGAGCGGCTATCAGTTTACTTGGCATACCGTCGCGTATCAGGGAGAGTATGTGCCGCTCGCGTCCGGTGAGGAGGCGATGGCGTTTTGCCTGTAGTTGAACGATGTGAGTCGTACCGGTTGCTGTATCGAGTATCACGGGGCGTATGCCCGTTTCGTCGGTGTGCTGATCTGCCGATAATGAGTAGCGGCAGAGGATCAGCCATATCTTTCCGCCGGGGGAATTGTGCAGCACCTGTGTGCTGTTGTCCACGTAGATGTATTTTCCATCATTGGCGCGCATACGGATGCGGCATGTGGCTTTGCATTTCAGTTTCTCCGAGTCTGAACTTCTGGAGTCGGCGAGCCTAAAGAACTCATATTCGAGCATCCTTTTGTCGACCAGATCCTCCGGATGCATGAGGTTGTAGATCTCGTCCTCGTCGCTTGATGCTACATCTGTCTCGTATGGCGAGCCGGATTTAGCTCCACGAAGACCGAATAATGCAGCGAATCTCCCGCTGTAGATGTAGCAGCGGTCAGAGGAGGCATCGGTTATGACTCGGCAGTCATCATCAGTGATGGTGACTTGTCGCGTTGTAATACGGTATTGCTCAACGATGTCCGGATCAAGAGTCTCCGCATTCAGATTTTGTGCGGCATATATAGCGGCGAGTTCCTTACGGAGTACATCCATGGTTATTTTTCAGTATTGTAGTCCCGGATGGGGCGGTTTAACTTTGCAAAGTTAATCTAAAATCAAGAAGTTTATGAAGGGTAGAATCGTTTTTCTCGATTATCTGCGTGTGATGGCATGTTTCATGGTTATCATGGTGCACTCGTGTGAATTCTTTTTCATCGACGGGTCGGAGATCGGTATCCGTTCGATGTCTGACGGTTTCTGGGTAAGTGTGATAGACAGCGCGTTCCGGTGCTCCGTACCTCTGTTCGTGATGATCTCCGGATATCTGCTTGTTCCTGTCGATACGCCGGTGCGGAAGTTTTTTAGCCGGCGGCTTATGCGCGTTGTTGTACCGTTTGTGATATGGTCGGTGCTCTATGCGACTCTCCCTTATCTCTGGGGCGACATGAGCGGCGATGACGTTGTGGCATCCATGCTTCGTCTTGCCTATAACTTCAATGATGCTGCGGGTCATTTCTGGTTTGTATACATGATAATCGGAGTGTATCTATTCATGCCGGTGATCTCACCATGGATCCAGAAAGTGAGCCGCCGCGGTCAGGAGTTCTATCTGACGCTGTGGGGATTGTCGACACTATTTCCATATATACGTGAGGCTTGCGGTGATATCTACGGCGAGTGTTACTGGAACGAATTCAATATACTATGGTATTTTTCAGGATTCATGGGTTATATCGTGCTTGCGAACTACGTGCGCCGTTACGTCGACTGGAGTGTGCGGCGCAGCCTGCTGACCGGGGGAGTGCTCTATGTTGCGGGCTATATATTCACGGCTATGGTGTGGTATGGAAGAATACCGATGGCTGCTACTCTGCAACAACTTGAGCTTAGCTGGCGCTTCTGTACCCCCAATGTGGTGATGATGAGTTTCGGCGTGTTTGTGATAGTGCAGTCGTTATACCGCAATGCGCGTGAGAATGTTGCGGTGAGTTGCATTTCGCGTCTAAGCTATGGTGTATATCTAATGCACATTCTGGTTCTCGGTGCCGTTTACCGTCTGTTGGAAGGGATGATGCCGACACTATGGACAATACTGTGCGTGGGTGTACTTACGTTTGTCGTGTGTGTCGTGATAGCGCGTATGCTTGAATGGCTGCCGCGCAGTCGTTATCTGCTCGGTTGATAGCCGTGAATGGTTTTCCGTGACGGCGTGTCAGTGACAACCGCAACTGCAATTCCCGGATGTATGGCGGCATGCATCCGGTTTTTTCCCTGTGGACGTGCGGTGGCAGCTGTCGGCGAGGGGACAGCCGCTGCATGATGCGGAGTCCTTGCGGCGTCGGCGTGTGGTGCGGCGCACTATGTAGATTATGCAGACCAGGATGATGAACCCTACGGCTATGCTCTGGAGCAGCATATTTGTGCTTTCGGTCATGATCTGAGATGAGGAAGAAGTATTGTGGTGAACTCCTGCACGAAGTTGGGGGTGAAGGTGCCGTTGGCGAGGTTCGCCTCGATTTCGTCAATATGCCAGAAGCGGAGTTCATCGATTTCATCGGCAGGTGCGTTGAAGCGGGCATCGGAATTGACGTGAAGGATGAAAGTGTTGACCATCTCGCGCTCGCGTGCTGACTCAAACAGGTAGCTTGTGAGCAGTGTCGCCGCTGAGGCATCTATGCCGATCTCCTCG
Source organism: uncultured Muribaculaceae bacterium (assembly GCA_910587425.1). Taxonomy (GTDB): domain Bacteria; phylum Bacteroidota; class Bacteroidia; order Bacteroidales; family Muribaculaceae; genus Paramuribaculum. The sequence goes on along the minus strand of CAJUKU010000002.1, from coordinate 120,210 downwards.
CTGACCTCACGCAGCAGTGCGTCGTGCACAGTCTCCCCGAAATCTACGTGGCCGCCCACAGCCGTGTCCCATCGTCCGGGCTGTATATCTTTCAACATCGACCGTTTCTGCAGCAGTATGCGCCCACGTTCGTCGATCACGTGCAGATGCACCACGGGGTGAAGCAACTTGGCTCCGCTGTGGCATTCGCCACGTGTGGCGGATCCGATTACATTGCCGCTCTCATCTACGACGGGAAATAGTTCAGCCTTGTCAACCTTCATTGTAATTGTGTTATGCTTGTTTCGACTTGTATTTCTTGGCTATGGCGCTGTTCAGGCGTGCCGGCGTCAGTTCCGGAGAGAACTCTTCAAAGCCGAGCCGCAGCGGGCATCCCTCGCGGAAGCGTGAGCAACCGTATGCTGTGCGCCCTTTCACTATGTGTCCCTCCCCGCATTCAGGACAGGCTATCTGCTCCAGTTTGCGCACGGAGGGTTTCCGTTTAGGCTTAGGAGTGTCGGTTGCGGTCTTTTTGGATCCCTTACCAGCCGGTGCCTGCTCAACAAGAATCTTGCGCTGTGTGTTGTCGTTGAGCACGTTGAGCACAATGACACCGATCATCTGCTTAAGTTCGTCGATAAACTCGGCTGCGGAGTAGTCGCCACGCTCTATGCGGCGCAACTTGTTCTCCCAGAGTCCGGTCAGCTCGGCGCTCTTCAGCAGTTTCTCGTTGATTGTGGCTATGAGGTCGATCCCCGCCTGCGTGGGGAGTATGTTCTTACGCTCGCGCCGCAGATACTGGCGTTTGAAAAGCGTCTCGATGATGGCGGCGCGTGTGGAGGGGCGCCCTATGCCGTTCTCTTTCATCGCCTCGCGGAGTGTTTCGTCATCTACGGTGCGTCCGGCGGATTCCATGGCGCGCAACAGAGTGCCTTCGGTATACGGTTTCGGCGGTTGTGTGGTCTTCTTGACCATTGCCGGCTCATGCGGACCGCTCTCTCCAGGGTCGAAGTGGGGGAGCACCTTGTCGTCGGAATCCGCCTCCTGCTCGTTCCCCTCCTTGGCTTCCGGCGTATCGCCGAACACGGTCCGCCATCCGGGTGATGTGATAACCTTGCCGGTAGCCTTGAAGCCACAGTCGGCAACCTCAGCCATGACCGTTGTTGAGGCGAAGCGGCAGTCGGGGTAGAATGCGGCAATGAAGCGCAGTGCTATGAGATGGTAGAGTTTACGTTCATCGCCGACGAGCACCGAGGGAGATTCGCCGGTGGGGATGATGGCGTGGTGGTCGGTGACCTTGGCATTATCAAACACCCGCTTGCTCTTCGGCAGTTTCCCCGCGAGCAGTGGAGCCGTCAGTGTGGCGTATGGAGCCATGCGCCGCAGTGTGTCGGGCACCTTCGGATATATATCCTCGCTGAGATATGTCGTGTCGACACGCGGATAAGTGGTCACTTTCTTCTCGTAGAGCGACTGAATGAGGCGAAGCGTGACCTCGGCGGTCCATCCCCAGCGTTTGTTGGTCTCCACCTGAAGGGATGTGAGGTCGAAGAGCCGTGGCGGAGACTCGCGTCCCTCCTTCTCCTTGACATCGGTTATGGTCAGGGGAGCGGTACGGATCCGGTCGATCACCTCCTGTGCCGAGGCTTCGGTCTTGAAGCGTCCGGCTGTGGCATTGAATGTCGCGCCGCGGTAAACGGTCTTAAGCTCCCAGAAGTCTTCCGGACGGAAATTGTCGATCTCGTGCTGACGGTTTACAATAAGTGCGAGCGTGGGTGTCTGCACGCGTCCGATCGAGAGCACCGATCCGGGCTGTGAGTATTTCAGAGTGTATAGCCGGGTTGCGTTCATGCCGAGAATCCAGTCGCCCACGGCGCGCGATAGTCCGGCATGGTATAGATTGTTGAAGTCAGCCTGCGGACGGAGATTGCGGAAGCCCTCGCGTATAGCCTCGTCAGTGAGCGATGATATCCACAGTCTCTGAACGGGGCATTTTGTCTCGGCGAGCTGCATTACCCACCGCTGTATCAGTTCTCCCTCCTGTCCGGCATCACCGCAGTTGATCACCTCGTCGGCTTTCGAAATGAGGGTCTTTATGACATCGAACTGTTTGCGGATGCTCGCCTGGTCGATCAGCTTTATGCCGAAGCGTGCAGGGAGCATAGGCAACCGCGATATTGCCCATCGGCGCCACTCGTCGGTGTAGTCGGCGGGTTCCTTGAGCATGCAGAGATGTCCGAAGGTCCATGTGACGCAGACGTCCTGACCTTCGTAAAACCCGTCATGACGGCTGTTAGCCCCGAGAATAGCGGCTATGTCGCGTGCCACGCTCGGTTTCTCCGTTATGCAGACTTTCACTTTCCGATGGTGATTATCCAGGTTGACTCTCCGCGCGGACCGCTTACTGTTACAGTCGCCGTGCCGACAGGTTTCATAGCCGGGAAATCAATCTCGACAGGAATCAGTCCGTCATCCTCCCATTGGAACCAGCGGCGCAGGTCGGCACCGTCGAGATCTGTGCACAGTGCGGCTATGTCGCCCGGCGCGGTAAGTATCATTGAGTCTATGCGTGAGGATGTGTGGGGTGTGCCGCGCAGTTTGCCGTACAGGCGTGTCACATCGTCGCGGAACATGATACTATCGGCAACGAGTGTCAGCACTCCCGATGAAGCCGCGTTGCAGCGGCGTGTGACGGTGGCTGTCGCCGGGGTGGCGGCAGCCGCGCCGACAGCTATTATTATTGCGGTTATAGCAGCTATAATACGGTTCATTGCAGACTCGTTTTTTGTCTTTAAAGATATAAACGCAGATCGGCGCTCAGCGGTTGCCGATCCCGGCAGTCTTAGCCTCATCCCATAGCGCATCCATCTCATCGAGAGTCATAGATGACAGTTCGCGCCCTGTCTCCTTGGCGCGCGATTCGATATGGTTGAAGCGCGCGATGAACTTGCGGTTTGTGCGCTCCAATGCATTCTCTGGGTTTATGCCGTATAGTCTCGACACGTTTATTAGGCTGAAAAGCAGATCGCCCATCTCCTCCTCCATGCGTTCGGCATCGAGTTTCTGCACCTCTGCGCGGAACTCTTCAGCTTCCTCTGTGAATTTCCGCCATGCTCCCTCCGGCTCATGCCAGTCGAAGCCTACGTTTGAAGCCTTCTCCTGCACACGGAAAGCCTTGACCAGTGCGGGAAGTGCCTCGGGTACGCCTGCGAGAACGGTGCGGTTGCCCCCTTTCTCCCGCAGTTTCAGCTGCTCCCAGTTTTGGATTACAGTCTCGGCATCGTCAGCCTTGACATCGCCGAAAATGTGCGGATGGCGGTAAATGAGCTTGGCATTGAGCGCGTCGGCTACATCGGCTGCGTCAAACTGCTCCTTCTCCTCGGCGATCTTCGCGTAGAAAAGCACATGGAGCAGCACGTCGCCGAGTTCCTTCTTAATGTCGGCAGTGTCATCGTTGAGAAGCGCCTGGCAGAGCTCGTAGACCTCCTCTATGGTGTTCGGACGCAGACTCTCGTTGGTCTGCTTGCGATCCCACGGACACTCCACGCGCAGGCGGTCGAGCGTGTCGATAACAGCGGCGATAGCCGCCGCTTTTTGTTCAGTTGTGTGTGCCGACATATTCCTTTATACCATTTTCAAGCCATTTGCCGAAGCGAGCCACATTCTCGTCGTAGTAGTAGGGGGCGGCGAGGGGACGTCCGGCATTATCGAGCATCACATAATAAGGCTGTGAGTTGGCTGCGAACTTGCTGCGCTGCAGATAGCTCCACTTGTCGCCGATGCTCTCGAGACGGACGTTACGTCCGTTCTCCTCAACGGTGATCACCTCGGGGAGCGACTGCTTGTCGTCGACCATCAGCTTTATGAGCACGAAGTTCTCGCGAATGATTGTCGAGATCTCCTCGGTATCGAATACCGCGCCCTCCATCTTGCGGCAGTTGACGCATCCGTGGCCTGAGAAATCGATTATGACGGGACGTCCGGTCTCGGCGGCGTAGCGCATGCCGGCATCGTAGTCGTCAAACTCGCGGAACTCCCCTCCTGCATAGAGGTTGAAGTCCTGGGTGTAGAGCGGCGGAACGAAAGCGCTAACGCTCTTGAGGGGTGCTCCCCAGAGTCCGGGGATGAGATATACGGCGAAGCTGAGCGATATCAGAGCCATGAAGAAACGGAGGATAGGCACGTGCTCGGTGGGGGTGTCGTGTGAGAAGCGGAGCTTGCCGAGCAGATACATGCCGAGGAGGATGAATATGACAACCCACAGCGACACGAATACCTCGCGGTCGAGAACGCCCCAGCCGTAGGCAAGGTCAGCCACGGAGAGGAACTTGAGCGACAGCGCGAGCTCGAGGAAGCCGAGCACCACCTTGACGGAGTTGAGCCATCCGCCGGAGCGGGGCATCTCCTTGAGCCATGAGGGGAATATTGCGAATAGTGTGAACGGAATGGCGAGTGCGAGCGCGAATGCACCCATGCCGATCGCCGGTCCGGTTATGTCGCCCATAGATGCCGCCTCGACAAGGAGGGTGCCGATGATAGGACCTGTGCAGGAGAATGACACGAGCACGAGTGTGAACGCCATGAAGAAGATGCTTATCAGACCTGTGGTGCGCTCAGCCTTGCTGTCGACGCCGTTGCTCCAACGCGAGGGGAGCTTGATGTCGAACGCTCCGAAGAATGATATGGCGAACACGAGCAGGAGCAGGAAGAACGCGAGGTTGAACACGGCGTTTGTCGCAAGGTCGTTGAGCTTGCTTGCTCCGAAGATGAGTGTGATTGCGAGTCCGAGTGCAAGATAGATGACGATGATGCCGGCACCGTAGGTCAGGGCGTCGCCGATGGATTTGGCGCGCGATGTGTTCTTCTTGAGGAAGAAGCTCACGGTCAGGGGGATCATAGGCCATACGCAGGGAGTGAGCAGAGCCACCAGTCCGCCGATGAATCCCCAGATGAATATGTACCAGAGCGATGATTGCGCTATGTTCTGACTGTCGGCGTCGGTGAAGCGGCTGAAATCGGCAGGTGCCCACCACTCTGCTTCGTCGGCTGCCGGTGTGGGTTTTGCCGGTGCGGTAACAGACGGTGATGCTACGGTAGTGTCGGCTGTCGAAGTTCCGGCGTTGAATCCTTCGGATGCGAACTCAAACGGTTCCTTTGCCGGAGGTATGCAGCTGCCGTCGTTACATCCCTGGAAGCTGATATTGCCCTCGATTAGGTAGCCTTTGTCGCCGGTGAGGCGGAAATGCTGCGTGAGGGTCACATCGCTCTCCCACCAGTTGAGCTTGAGGTGGAACACCATGTCGACTTTTTCGACAGGAGCCTGTGAGGGTTCGAGCGCGCCGACAAGCTCAACGCCTTCAAGGCGTGAGTAGGTCACTGATGTTGCACGCGGTCCGCCGTCGGGCAGGGTAGTGCCGTAGAGGTGCCATCCCGGCTCTACGGTGGCGTTGAAACGGATCACACCCTCGGTGGCTGATGTCAGCTCGGATGTGATGTTCCAGACTATGGGGTTGACAATCTGCGCCTGCAGCGCCACGGCAAGCGCGGCGAAGAGGAGTGTTACGGTTGAGATTAATCGTCGCATATCGGGAGTGATCACTTAATGATTACTTTCTTGCTGAATTTCTGTGTTGCCGGAGGGAGGCATGTCTGGTCGTTGCAGCCCATGTAGGATATGGTTCCGGCTACGGTGGCGTTAGCCTTGTCGGTGACGCGGAAGCGGCGGCGGAGGGCAATGTCGGCGTCCCACCACTGGAGATCGACATCAAACATGGCGTCGTGGACGGTGAGCGGCTTGCGCGCTGCCTCGAGCGGGGTCACCCATTCGATGCCACGCGAGGCGTCGACATCAATTGTTGTTGCCTTAGGTCCGTTTGCGGGCATTTCGAGTCCGTAGAGGTGCCATCCTTTCTGAAGAATAGCCTTGAATGTGGCAACGCCCTCGTTGGCGGTGAGCATCTTCACGGTTACCTGCCAGCGCAAGGGTGACTCGTCGGAGGTCTGTGCTGCGGCGGTGACAGCGAACATTATGATTGTAAGAAAAGAAAAGATTATGCGTCGCATGGATAGATTGTTATTGCGGTTGAGAAATTTTCTGCAAAGTTAGCCTTTTTCCGTGATAATGCCAAACTTGGCACACGTGGCTGACGGCAGGTTTACCGAATCATAACGCATGCATGATGAGTGGTTGTAAGAGAGATTACGGGGCAGAGAATTTTGTGGTTATCGGCAGAAGAATATGCCGGCTCACAGTGTCCCGATCGTTGAGCTCCTGGGAATGGATTATTTTTGAGAATCGGAGGAAAAAATTTGAGTTGTGCGGGAAGTTTTTTTAATTTTGCGGTGTGGAAATAATGCCGTCAATCCCATGAGATTGCTGTGGCGGAATCGCTGGTTTCTGCAGGGGATTTCCATAAAGTGTGTATAGATAAAAGTGTATATAGATTTTAATTTGATTTGCTTATGAAGAAGTTTTTGCTTGTGTGCGTTGCCGTGTTTGCCGTGGTGATGCCGGCTCATGGATTGACAGGTCTGTTTCGTCCGCCATCCACCAACATTCAGTCGGCATTTTCAGCACAATTCTTAAACGTGAGCCAATGGCAGCAAGGGAATCTTACAGGATACAATTCCAATGGTGTCGTTATTAGCGGGAAAATAAATAGTAGCGGCGTAAAATTTGTCATGTCGCCGACCGATAAAAGAGAGACCATAACCATAGAAACCACAGGTGGTAATGGTATACGGTTTGAGGCATCGAAAATGATTATCTATGCAAATCAGACGATTTCAATCTCTACAACCGGTTCAGCGATCAGCCGTATAATGTTCCGTGGCGCTAACGGACCCTATGTATCAGGTGATACCGATGCTGGGAGTTTCCAATGGGATGACTCTGACGCAAAATATCCAGATTACATATATACGTTGTCAAAATCAACAACAAGAGTTGAATTCAAGACTATGTATGATTTGGAATTGACTCTATCGATACAGTTCGAGTTGGTAGAACCGCTTGCTGCTCCTACAGTTGACATGGGATATCGTGATGACCTGGTTGTTGCCGGCTACCCGAAACTTGTTGAGGAAGATGGCATACAGGAATTTCAGTATCTGTTTGAGGAGGGTCAGTTGCTTAGGCTCGCCGTTCCGGATGGAGCCTCGAAAGTCCGTTATACGATTGACGGTAGGACAGACCCAAAAACTGAGGGCATTTTAGAGGACATCGTTGGCGGTATCTGTCCTATAACATTGCCAAAGGTAGGTGTGGGATATACGACTGAGGTGCGTGCGGTGTGTCTGGATGCCAGCGGTAACCCCGGTGACGAGTTCCGCATTGTGTGCCGAAGAATGGATATCGCTACCCCTTCCGCTCCGCGAGTGCTTCAGTACTATACTGATGCCTTGATTGTCAAGGACTCGTCCTACCAGTATTATTACAGCTATGATAAAAGTACGGTAAGGGATGTGGATGATAATAACACAATATATCTAACTCATAATTATGGACTTATTAAGCTTAGTGATACGTATGGTGATCATGTGTCGCTGAAGTTCCGTTATGCCATTGATGATAGTCCGGTGGCGAATGGCAGCACGGCGTATTCCGCTGATGCCTTTGTCGGTTTAGAACCGGATGCGCTCGCTTTGTATCTGCCAAGCCGTACCTACAATAACTCAACTCAGAGCTGGGATGAGGCACCGAGCCAAGGTTCGGATATTTTTACAGGCAGCAACCCGGATGTGAGTTATCTGCATATTATCAATGTCACTGCTAATCCGGGGTCTATCGCCTACCGTGAGAGTGAGCCTGTGACCTACACGCTGCGGCGGTTGCGTCCGCAGGTTGAGGAGCTGGAGCTTGATGTGGTTAACGGAACATATCAGAACCGCACGGCACGCTTCTCGCAGTATATGCAGATCAAGGATGTTGCGGCGGCAAACATGGATGTCGCACAGTACTATTTCGCATTCTCGACTACGGACGAGGTGACAACAATCGATCCTGCCAATCCTTCAACCCTCCGCCTGACGAAAGATCTGGAGACCGGCAAGTGGTACTCGGAGAAGAAGTTTACAGAGAGCGGATATCTGTCAGTTTTCGCAGTGAACAGCGACAATATCCTCGGTCCGGCGTTCACGATACGTCTGGAAAAACTGCCTACCGTGACCCTTGACAACCTCGGCGCACTCAACGCCTCGTCGGCTGATGCCGCGATATTCAACAACCGTCTGGTGATATTCAATTGCCCGCTTCTTGTAGAGGGGGTGGAGAATACTGTCGACAACGCCAAGTTTATGTACGTACGCGATCCCGAGGGGAATGCCATTAAGTTCGTCAACAACGGCTCCAACATATTCTTCCATGATGTCGAGGGTGAGCATTATGCCGTAGGGCAGGAGATCCCCGCCGGAGGCATAACCGGTATGTACCGTTACAACGACGGCTGGCCGCAGATCGATGTTTATGTAGGTCCGGGCGACGATTACCGTCCCTACAGTGTGGCGGGTATCGTGCCGGTGTCGGACTGGGCGGATTACAACCCTGCGCGCAGAGATATAGACAAGTCTGATTTCAACCGGCATGTGGTGTTGAGCGGTATGCAGTGGACTGACAACGAATCAACGTTCCTTACAGAGGATGGCACAGAGGTGGTCGGTTACGGCAGATTCACCGAGCACGACACTCCGCTGAAAGGACTCAAAGCCGGTCAGAAATACCGCGTGGAGGGTTTCGTGGGTCAGCGTGAGGGTGAACTGCGCATATTCCCGACAAGCGTGACCTCCGAGATCGTGGTTCTTGCTCCGAATCCGATCATCGCCGATCCTGATGCGGAAGGGTGGACTACTGTGAATGTAATCTCCGACGAGGTGAAACTGACGATTGACCGCACCGGTGTTGAAGGGCGACAATTCGTGTACCGCTTCGCCGATACGGAAGCCTACCTCAACTGGCCGGAGAACAGCCAGCGCGCTCTCACGATAACAGCCGATAATTACGGTGCCGACGGCGTATGCCATCTGCAGGTGGCATATATGGAGAACGGCGAGGCTACCACTCCGCTGAAGATACGCTTTGTGAAGCATGCCGTGACAGGCACGTTTGACAATATAGCCGATTTCAAGGCTCTCTATCCCGACGAGGTCGAGACGCCGGATCCGCGTGGCGGCGAGGTGAAATACTACCGCTACACCGGCAAGGCGCAGGTGCGCGCCATCACTCCGCGCTATCTCTATCTGCGCGATTATGAGAACTGCCCGGCAGGTGAGGAGAGCAAACACTCGCTGCTGCTCTACAATGAGAACGGATGGAACGCCGCTGTTGAGATGAAGGGTGGCGACGGCTCGCGTGCCCGCGCTTTGACAGAGGGCGACATTATCACTGACTTCGTGCTTATAGCCGACCGCATCCCGCAGATGCACGGCCTGCGCGGATATGCCACAGGTTTCGCCCGCACGCTGCACCGCGTGGAGGTGGATCCTGCTGAAGTGTCGTCGCCAAAGAATATTGATGCCACGAAGGATGATTTCGGAGGATTCGATGACTCTGACCGCATGGTGCGCTACTGGATCGAGAATGTGACTGTGACGCACCGCGAGGATGGCGTCTACGTGCTCGATATCCCGGGTGCTCCGGAGCTTAATATAAATGATGTGTTCCAGTACACGGGCGGTTGGGCTACCTCCTACCGTGCCGGTACGGTGTATGATATCGAGGGTGTGGTGCTGCTCAACGGCAAGCCTGTCGACGGTCAGACCAAGCATTATGCCGTAGCCATGACCAATTTCAAGATCGGTGGTGCGGTGCCGGCACTTTCGCTTCCATCTCTAGAAGGGGTCGCCGACAGCGACGCTTCGGCTCCTCTGACGTTCATGACCACCGCCAAGGTTGTTCTCGCTCCTGCTCCGGGAAGCATAACCGAGGATGGCGGCGAGAAACTCATGATCTATTACACCATTGACGGCAGCGATCCGCGCAACAATCCACAGGGGCGTAAGGTGTACACGGAGCCGTTCGAGATCAGCTCGTCGGTGACGGTTAAGGCATACGCGGCTATCGCCGGTCACATGCCGAGCGCTGTAGTGGAGCGCACTTTCACCCGTCTTGCCAATGACCGCCGCTACATTGTGAACTTCATCAACCAGGCTGAGCCGAATGTCGCTTACCACTTCACCGGCGATGCCCGCGTGGTGAAGAAGGGTGGTGAATACATATTCATACGCGGTGCGGTAGGACACTATCTGCCGATCCACGTGACTGAGGATGCTATCGATATGGATGCCGTTCCGGAGGGTGCCTATCTCGCCGATTTTGTGGCGGAGGCTGACTTCGTGAACAACCGTGTGCGCGGTGCTCGTATCACTCCGGCTTACAGCGGTATGTTCGGTGGCATACTCGATCCCGCACCGTCAAATCTCGACATACGTCTTGAGCCTGACGAAGTGACCACGATCACCGCCGAGAACGCGCGCCGCTATGTGCGCATAAGCGGCGTGAAGCTGATCGGCACCGAGTTTGAGACTGAGGACGGAATCTCGCAGCAGGACACCGAGTGGAAACTGATCACCAACCGCGGCGATGAGTCGGGTGTGGAGATCCGTGTGAACCACAATATCCTCGAACCTGAGTTTGACTGGGACAATACGGACACCGACGAGGCTGCATACTACAATATCACAGGTTTCGCAATGCTCGGCGATGACGGCACAATAGAGCTCTGGCCTACGGAGGTCGAAAAGGTGCGCGCCGCTAAACTGGTTGTGCCCACCTTCTCCGGAGGCATCATCTCGCAGACGCAGATGCTTGAGCTTACGACGGTGAAGTTCTATCCGTCGACCACGGTGACTCTCACATGCCCGATCATCGACCCTGAGAGCGCGACCATCGAGTATATAATAACTCCGGATGAGAATGCTCCTGCCGATGATGCGAAATGGAACGTCTACGCGCAGCCTTTCGCGGTGATCTCCGACGCCTATATCCACATGCGTGCCACAGCGCCGGGATATGAGACGAGCACCCACAGCCACCTGAAGATGATACTTGCTGCGGATGATGATCCGGAGGTGAATGTGAGCGGACGCGTGGTGTTCAGTCTCGATAATACGGAGGCGGGCAGCGTGAAGGTCAAGATCGAGCCGGAAGTGACCCCGTCGGGCGACTGGAGCATTTATTACACCACTGATCCTGACAAGGCGCTGACTCCCTCGAACGGAACGCTCTACACCGGCCCGTTCGAACTCACGGAGAGCGGCCTGGTAATCGCGATACTCGTGGAGGGGGGCAAGCCTTCGGCTAATGTATGCGAGGTGTACGTATGGGTTGCACCCACGGCTGTCGATTCGATCGGCTCAGACAAGATCGAGGAGATCCGCGCCGACGGCGACAGGATCATAGCTCCCGAGGGCTCGGAGGTGTATGATCTGAACGGCCGCCGGGTGCGTGCCGAGGGGCTACGCCCGGGCATCTATATCGTTCGTACGCCATCGTGCCGCACGGTGAAAGTTAAGCTGTAAAAACTCACATATCCAATATGGTGGGATCCGCTGATTCGGTCGGCGGATCCCACTTTTTTCTTCCGGGCAACTAACTTTTTGGTGGGTAGCGTTGTTTAAGAGATACACACCGGGAAAGTGTTCCCGACAGACAAACCAAAATTTAAGAAACACATAAAACACTTATTACTATGAATACAGCCCCTCTTCAAGGCATTAAAGTGGTCGACTTCACCGCTGTGCAGTCAGGACCCTCATGTACGCAGATGCTCGCATGGCTCGGCGCCGATGTGATTAAGATCGAACGCCCGGGCGTAGGCGACGCCACCCGTAAGGAACTTCAGTTTGACCCGAACGAGCCGAGCTACTACTTCCTGCAGCTCAACAGCGACAAGAAGTCGCTCGCTCTTGATGCCGCCACACCCGACGGCAAGGCTATCCTTACAAAGCTGATCGAGCAGGCGGATATCTTCGTCGAGAACCTTCACCCCGGAGCCATGGATAAGCTCGGCTTCAGTTGGGAAGTGGTCCACAAGCTCAATCCGAGATGTATCTACGGTACGATCAAGGGTTTCCCGCCCACATCCAAGTATAAAGACCTGAAGGCTTACGAACCTGTGGCTCAGGTGACCGCAGCTGCGGCAACAACTACCGGATGGTACAGCGGCGAGTACAATATCCCGACACAGAGCGGTGCGGCTCTCGGTGACTCGAATACAGGTATGCACCTGCTTATCGGACTGCTCGCAGCACTGATGCAGCGTGAGAAGACCGGCGAGGGTTCATTCGTATATCAGTCGATGCACAACGCATGTCTTAACCTCTGCCGTATCAAGACCCGTGACCAGTTGACACTCGACAAGATCGGTTATCTGACACAGTTCCCGCAGTATCCTAACGAGAAATTCCCTGACTACGTGCCGCGTGCCGGTAATATTGAGGGTTCAGGCGTGCTCGGCTGGACATTCCCCTGCAAAGGCTATCAGACCGACCCGAACGATTACGCATACATCATTCTTCAGCGTGGCGCCAAGGACTTCGAGAAGGCTTGTCAGGCATTCGGTTTCGAGGACTGGCTTACCAATCCCGACTTCAACACCGCCGATGCCCGCGACCGTCACAAACAGGAGATCATCGACCGTATCACCAAGTGGTCGCTCCAGCGCTCCAAATATGATGTGGTGACCGCTCTTGCTCCTTACGGCGTGCCTTGCGCACCTGTGCTCAACACCAAGGAGATAATGAGCGATGAGAGCCTTTACGACGGCAATACCCTCGTGCGCATCAACCAGGGTGGCAATATCGGTGAGTTCGTGACTGTAGGATGTCCGTTCACCATCTCCAACTACCAGCCTACCTACGGTCCGTGCCCGACACTCGGCGGCAACACCGACGAGGTGCTTTCGGCACTCGGATACACAGCCGACCAGATCGCGGAGTTTGCCAAGAACGGCACTACCGCACCCATGCCCAAGCCTGAGGCTCCGGCAAAATAATCTCTGACAGCTGAACAGAAATACAGGCGGGGAGGCACGGTCCTGACAACGGTGCCGGCAGCCTCCCCGCTTTTTTACCAACAGTTGTCAACAAGACAATCCTTTCTCATCAACGTTAAAGAATCAACATGTCAACAACTACCACAACCACAGCTACCCCCGCCGGCGCTCCTGCGGCTCCCCACTTCCCGGAGCAGGTGACGGGTATGTATATACTTGCCCGCGCATTGAAAAACGTTGGGCTCGACACAATGTATGGTCTCGTAGGTATTCCGGTCACCGAGGCGGCATACATAGCACAGGAACAGGGTGTGCGTTTCATCGGTTTCCGCCATGAGCAGCAGGCTGGTATGGCTGCCGCTACACACGGCTACCTGACCAAACAGCCTGGCGTGCTGCTGACCGTATCGTCGCTCGGTTTCATGAACGGACTTACCGCTACGGCTAACGCTACGGTCAACTGCTACCCGATGATCCAGATCTCAGGTGCTTCCGACCCCACTATGGTGGATATGAACATAGGCACCTACGAACAGCTCGACCAGCTCAACACGGCTCGTCCGCTTGTTAAGGCGGCTTTCCGTTGCAGCAAGGCTTCCGATATCCCGTCGGCGGTCAACCGCGCATACCGTGCAGCCGTCAGCGGACGCCCGGGCGGTGTCTATATCGATATGACGACACCGGCTCTCGGCGAAATCATGAACCGTGAGGATGCGGAGAAGCTGTTCTATCAGCCTGTCGATATTGTAAGCCCCACAGCGCCATCGGCTGACGCCGTAAGCCGTGCGGTGGAGATACTCACCGCGGCAAAGCGCCCGGCTATCCTTCTTGGCAAGGGTGCCGCTTACGCGCAGGTCGACGACAAGATCAAGGAACTGATCGAGACGTACAACATTCCGTACTTCCCGATGTCGATGGCTAAGGGATTGATGCCTGACGCCGGTCCGCTGAGCGCGCTGTCGTGCCGCACCACCATCATGGAGCAGGCTGACGTAGTGATGATCCTCGGTGCGCGTCTGAACTGGCTGCTGTCATTCGGCAAAGGCAAGTGGAGCGAGACAACGAAGTTCATACAGCTTGAGGTGGATCCCCAGGAGATAGATATCAACCGTCCGATCGCAGCCCCGGTAGTGGGCGACCTCGGTCTGTCGCTCGATGCTATGCTCGCAGCCATGAAAGGCAAGACCATGAGCGCCGACCCGACGTGGGTTCCCAAACTGCAGGCTGAGACCAAGGCTAAGGATGCGAAGTTCGCCGCCCGTCTCGACGCCGCCAAGGATGCGCAGCCGATGACGCACTGGAGCGCACTGAGTGCAATAAAGCCTGTGCTTGCGGCAAATCCCGACGTGATCCTCATCAACGAAGGTGCCAATACCCTCGATGACACCCGCGACACCATCAACATGTCGCTTCCGCGCCACCGCGTGGACTGCGCTACATGGGCGATCATGGGCATGGGCATGGGCTCGACCGTCGGAGCTGCTGTGGCGACCGGCAAGAGCGTCGTGGCGATAGAGGGCGACAGCGCATTCGGATTCTCCGGCATGGACTTCAGCACGATATGCAGATACAAACTTCCTGCCACCGTGGTTATATTCAATAACGGCGGCATTTACAACGGCATCGGTGAGAACCTGAGCAAGGACGGCGACCCAGCCCCGACTACCCTCGATGTGAAGGCTCGCTACGACAAGCTCGGCGACGCATTCGGTGCAAAGACCTATTATGTCACGACTCCGGCGGAACTGACGCAGGCATTGACCGAGGCTATCGCCTCGAAGCAACCGTGCCTGATCGATGTTCAGCTTGCTGCCGACTCCGGCAAGGAGAGCGGACATATCGGGTACTTGAATCCAGCACCTTTGATTGACATAGTGGTATAGTATCTGTCTATAATTACTTACTCTCTTACGAAACGGCAGCCGTGCAGACTGCGGCTGCCGTTTTTTCAATCTATACGGAAGCTGTCAGGCTCCGCAAAATAACTTTTTTACTCACTCTTTCAACGTCTAATTTATGGAACATATAATCCTATATGCCATCGTGCCGATCATCGTGGTGATGCTGGCAGGATATCTTTCCGGTAAGAAGGGGATCTTCACGGGCGACGACTCGAAGAAGTTCAACAAGGTGGTGCTCAACTACGCCCTCCCTGCAGCCCTGTTTGTCTCTATCGTCCAGTCGACACGCGAAATGCTTGCGCGCGACATCAAACTGTCGCTCATCTCGCTGGTGGGCATCATGTTCTGTTTCATGGTGGTCTACTATGTGTTCCGCATGTTCAAGAAAAACACCGGTGCCGACGCTGCCGTATCGGCTCTTATCAGTGGTTCGCCTACAATCGGCTTCCTCGGGTTTGCGGTGCTTGAGCCTATATTCGGCACCACTCCTTCGGTGGCGCTTGTTGTGGCTATCGTGAGCATCGTGGTCAACGCCGTAGGTATTCCGGTAGGACTCTCGCTGATGAATGCCTCGCTTGAGAAGCAGGCTCCCGGCTCTACCAAGAAGCAGAGTGCATGGCTGCCTGTGCTTCACGCTCTTGAGCAGCCTGTAGCCTGGGCGCCGATCCTTGCAGTGATCTGGGTAGTCGCCGGAATTCCATGGCCGGAATGGGCAAGCCCGTCGTTTGACCTTATTAAAGGTGCCAACGCCTCGCTCGCAGTATTCTCCGCAGGTATCACGCTCTCATCGATCAAGGTTACAATCAACTGGCAGGCTGTACTCGGTTCTATCCTCAAGATGGTGTTCATGCCGGCTGTGATCCTTATTCTCGGTCTCATATTCAAGATGGATCCGATGAACCTCAAGATGCTTGTTGTCGCTGCGGCTCTTCCGCCGGCATTCTCGGGTATCATCATCGCCGACGAGTACGATACATACGTAGCCACAGGCACATCCTCGCTGACACTGTCAGTGATACTCTTCATCGGTTTCTGTCCGCTCTGGATATGGATCACCGATCTCTGCCTGAAAGGTTTCTGATCTTTTTACCCTGATATAATCCAAGAATAACATGCGCAGGGCGGTGACACCGGTTTACGAAGTGCTGCCGCCCTGCGTTTCTCACATTAATCCCCCATACATGGCTGATCCCGATAAAAACAATATCCCGACACGCAGCAAGGTGATCACCGACGGATGCACCGCCGCCGCGTATGTGGCATACGCCCTTAGTGAGATTGCCACCATATATCCCATAACCCCGATCGCTTCGATGGGCGAGACTGCCGACAAGTGGGCGATGAAAGGCAGGCTCAATGTGTGGGGTGCACCTCTGGAGGTGAAGGAGATGGAGAGCGAGCTGGGTGCGGCTGGCGCCACGCATGGGGCAGCTGCGGCAGGAGCGCTTGCCACGACATTCACTGCATCGCAGGGGTTGTTGCTGATGATTCCCAACATGTTCAAGATCGCCGGCGAGCTGCTTCCGGTAGTGTTTCATGTAGGCACACGCTCGCTCGCCACACATGCGCTCTCGATCTTCGGCGATCATCAGGATATCATGGCGTGCCGCTCGACAGGTTTCGCTTTTCTTGCCTCGGCTTCTGTGCAGGAGACTATGGATCTTGCCGCAGTGGCTCATCTCGCGGCAATAAAGGGATCGGTACCTGTGGTGCACTTCTTTGACGGGTGGCGCACGAGCAATGAGACATCGACAATCGAGACCATAGGCTATGATGCTCTTGCCGGAATGGTCGATAACGACGCACTCGCCCGGTTCCGGCGCCGAGGCATGAATCCATGTCATCCCGATCTGCGTGGCTCGGCTCAGAACCCCGACGTGTATTTCCAGAACCGTGAGGCGGCGAATCCTTACTACGACGCATTCCCCGGCATAGTCGCGGAAGCGATGCGCCAGGTCGGCGAGGCAACCGGACGGCATTACAATCTCGTCGACTACCATGGCGCACAGGATGCCGACCGTGTGATGGTCATAATGGGATCAGGCGCTGAAGTGGCGCGGCAGACGGTGGATTACCTGAACGCCAACGGATACCGTGTGGGTGTAGTGACGGTGCGTCTGTTCCGTCCTTTCCCCTCCGAGGCGCTTATGGCGGCATTGCCACAGTCGGTAAGCCGTATCGCTGTCATGGACCGCAGCAAGGAGCCCGGCGCTCCCGCCGAGCCGCTTTGTCTTGACGTGATGTCGGCTGTTGCCGGTTCCGGCAGGGATATTAAGGTGGTGGGCGGTCGCTACGGTCTTTCGAGCAAGGAGTTCAGTCCGGGCATGGTAAAGGCTGTGTTCGATGAACTCTCAGCCGCTGCTCCTCGCCACGGATTCACCGTCGGTATCGATGACGATGTCACGCACCTGTCGCTAGATTATGACGCTACGCTCGATGTTGTGCCCGCCGATGTGGCTGAATGCCTGTTCTACGGCATGGGATCCGACGGCACTGTGGGTGCTACACGCCAGGCGGCAGGCATAATTGGCGCCACGGAGGGGATGTACGCTCAGGCTTATTTCCACTACTCGGCAAAGAAATCGGGTGGATACACCATATCCGAACTGCGGTTCGCGCACTCTCCGATCGAAGCAGCCTACTCGATTATCAACGCCGGATATGTAGGGTGCAACAAATGCACTTACGTGCGGCGTTTCCATCTGCTCGACCGCATCCGTGAGGGTGGTGTCTTCGTGCTCAACTCACCCTGGAGTGCCGAAGATATGGAGCGGGAACTGCCCGCCGCTTTACGCCGTAAGATCGCGGAGAAGCATCTGCGGTTCTACAACATCGACGCTACGGCACTTGCTGCCGCCAACGGACTCGGGGTGCGTATAAACACAATAATGGAGACAGTGTTTTTCAAGCTCAGCGGCGTGGTGGATTTTGACACCGCCGTAGCAGCGTTGAAAGATACGGTGACAAAGATATACATGCACGAAGGTGGCGATATCGTAGCCCGCAACATCGCGGCTATCGATGCCGCCGCAAGTGCGGTAAAAGAGATTAGCTATCCCGCTTCATGGGCGTCGTGTACCGACGATGTCGCCCCGGCGGATGTGGAGCCGGTACCGGCATTTATAAAGAACGTGGCTCGTCCATGTTTGGAATTGTTGGGTAATGCACTGCCGGTTTCCGCTTTCACTCCTGACGGGACGATGCCAATGGGCACGACCGCCTATGAGAAGCGGTGTATAGCTATCAATATACCTGAATGGGATGCCTCGCGGTGTGTGGAGTGCACTGAGTGTTCGCTCGTGTGCGCCCATGCTGCCATACGCCCCTATCTGCTTACTGACGCGGAGGTCGCTGCCGCGCCTGCGGGCATGACGGTGCGCCCTGCGTCGGGACCGCATCTCAAGGGGTTGCAATGGCGCATACAGGTCTATCCGGAAGACTGTACCGGGTGCGGGTCATGCTCCACTATCTGTCCCGGGAAGGCTCTGCCTATGAAGCCGCTGCAGTCGCAGCTCGATGTGCAGAAACCGTTGCTTGACTACTGCCGGACGAAAGTCGGTGTGAAGCCGACGACGCTCGACCGTTTCAGTGTGCGCGGCTCGCAGATGCACGTGCCTATGCTCCAGTTCTCCGGCGCATGCGGCGGTTGCGGCGAGACTCCATACGTGAAACTGCTCACGCAGCTGTTCGGCGAGCGGATGATAGTAGCCAACGCTACAGGTTGCAGCTCGATTTGGGGCGCAAACTTTCCGAGCAATGCCTACTGCACCGATGCGCGCGGGCGTGGTCCGGCTTGGGGCAATTCGCTCTTTGAGGACAACGCGGAATATGGCTATGGAATAGCGTCGGCTGTCGATGCGCGGCGCAGTGCGCTGCTTAGCCGCGCGAAAGAGGCTGCCGCCGATCCGGCGACGCCGGCAACTGTTGCGACCGCCCTAAATACATGGATCGCGGCTGCCGACGATGCCGTACAGTCTGAGCAGCTTGGCGAGGCACTCGTGCAGGCGATAGGCGATAATCCTGCGACTCCGCTTCTGCGTTCGATCGCTGCCGATGCCGATCTGCTCGGCAAGAAGAGCATCTGGGCTATAGGAGGCGACGGATGGGCGTATGATATCGGTTTCGCCGGTCTTGATCATGTGCTGGCGCAGAATATCGACATAAATCTGCTTGTGATGGATACGGAGTGCTATTCCAACACCGGGGGACAGATGTCGAAGGCTACTCCGCTGAGCGCGGTCATGAAATATGCCGCCGATGGCAAACGGACTTACAAGAAGGATCTCGGGCGTATGATGATGACATACGGCACGGTTTATGTGGCGTCGATAGCCCTCGGAGCCGACTATCAGCAGGCGATCACGGCTATGAAGGAGGCTGAGGAGTATCCCGGTCCGTCGATAGTGATAGCCTATTGCCCGTGCATAGCCCACGGCATCCGCGTCGGAATGAGCCACACTATTGTTGAGGAGAAGGAGGCGGTACGCTCGGGCTACTGGCAGCTCTACCGCTACGATCCGCGCCGTGCCGCGGCGGGGCTTGATCCGCTGCAGGTCGACATGCCGGCACCCGACGGCAAGCTGATTGGGTTCATAAACGGTGAGGATCGCTACTCGGACCTGAAGATGGTGGATCCGCACGAGGCTTCGCTTCTGCAGCCTGAGCTTGAACGGCGCGCCTACAGTATTTATCAGACCCTGCAGGCGGCTGCGACGGCGAAGAACAGCTGAGTTTTCCCTTCCCAGGCTTAATATAGCGGTGTGTCAAGATTCGTTTGGCACACCGTTTTTATATATAGGTATCGTATTACAGGTTTGGAATCTTAACGAAATTATTATTAAGATGATGGTTAAAAAGCACGCTGTTAACTATAATTAACAAACGGGGGGGGGTAAAACTTAAGTTTTGATTAATTTTGCAAAAGTCTGTTTACTTATTTAGAACATGAGAGCAGCCTTAACCTTAAAATCAATTAATAACTTACAGTGACATGAAAAGAAAACTGTTATTGTTTCTTACCTGCTTGTCGCTTATGGCAGGAGTAGCGATGGCACGCACAGTGCACGGTACAGTAGTCGAAGCGGCAACAGATGACCCTCTGCCCGGAGTGTCAGTAAAGTGCAAAAGTAATCCGTCAATCGGAACTGCAACGAACATCGACGGCGAGTTCACTCTTGATGTTCCTGACAATGAGAAGACTCTCGTTGTCTCGTTCATCGGCATGGTTACACAGGATGTAGCCATCACCGGCGGCGAACTTCTGATAAAGCTTGATGAAGCTTCAACCAACCTTGACGAGGTTGTGGTTGTGGGTTACGGTACGACCTCAAAGCGCAAGACCACATCGTCAGTGACGATGATCAAGGCGAGCGACATCGAGGCAGTGCCTGTGCCTAACGTATCACAGGCTCTCGCCGGCCGTGCGGCAGGTCTTATAGTGCAGCAGACCTCTACCGGCCTTGATGCAGGTTCGAGCATCTCCATCCGTGGTGGTGGCGAACCTCTGTTCGTTATCGACAACATCATCAGCGAAAAGCGCGAGTTTGACAACCTGAACCCCGCCGACATCGAGTCGATGTCAGTGCTCAAGGACGCATCGGCAACCGCTATCTACGGTGCGCGTGCGGCAAACGGTATCATTATCGTCACCACAAAGCGTGGTCAGAGCGGCAAGGTGTCTGTCGACTACCAGTTCAACTACACCCTCAGCCAGCCCGCCGATCTTCCCAAGAAGCTGAACGCCTACAATGCAGCCGTGTATCAGAACATGGGCTACATCTACGACGGTCTCCAGCCCACATGGACAGATGAGGATCTGGCACTCTTCGCCAACGGCACCGATCCCCAGGGTCACCCCGACACAAACTGGCAGAAGGTTGCTATGCGCAGTGTGGCTCCCGAGATGCGTCACCTGCTCACCATCACCGGTGGCAGCGAGCGCGTGAAAGCTTACACAGCTCTGAGCTATTACGACCAGGAGTCGATCTACCGTTCGGATTCCTACACCTACAAGCGTTACAACGCCCGCACAAACATTGAGGTCGACCTCAAGGAGATCGGTCTCCGTATCAACACCGGTCTCGAGGCATACATCACCAATCTGCGTGAGCCGAACTCGAGCAACTATTATGTATGGTCGCACATCCAGAACAAGAAGCCGATGGAAGCCGCAACCAACCCGATGGGTCAGCCGTATAGCGGCACCGTTGACAATCCTCTTGTCGACATCTCCAGCGAAGGTGGCTACAACAAGCTCAACAACACCAATGTGCGCGGTACTTTCAACGCACAGTGGGCTGTGCCCGGTGTACAGGGACTCACCATCACCGGTATCGGCAGCTATGCTATCCTCAGCGAGCGTCAGAAGAGATGGAACATGCAGGCACATGCCTATAGCTGGGATGGGGAACCCAATACAATCCCCATGCCGTCGCTCTCGAAGGCTTCGAACTTCTACACCTATTATAACACCCAGCTCCTCGCTAACTATCGCCGCGACTTCGGTCTGCACAATGTGGAAGTCACATTCGGTATCGAGGCATCCGGCTCATCCTACGACAACAACTCGCTCGGTCGCAGTCAGTATGTGCTCGACGTAGATCAGATCGGTGCAGGTCCTGTCAGCACAGCCACCAACGGCGCAGAGGACGGAATCCAGTGGCGCAGAGCTTCGCTTGTGGCACGCGCGCACTACGACTATGCAGCCCGTTATCTGGTTGAGTTCTCACTCCGTCACGACGGTACTGACAACCTCCCGAAGAAAGGCCGCTGGGGCACATTCTATTCCGGATCACTCGGTTGGGCAGTGTCAGAGGAGGCATTCTGGAAAGAGAGCCGTCTGTATGACTACGTGAACCAGTTCAAGATCCGCGGATCATACGGTGAGATCGGTCTTGACAACGTGACACGCTACGCTTACCTTACCTCCTACGGTCTCAGTGCCACCGGCGCATACCTCGGCGGAAATTGGTATCAGACATTCAGCGAAGGCGCTCTCCCGAGCCCCGACCTGAAATGGTACACTCAGCGCGACTTCAACATCGGTTTTGACTTCGCCGCATTTAACAGCGCTCTCTCAGGATCGTTCGACTACTTCTACAAGAGCACCGAAGGCTATCTCGCATCACCCTCAAACGTGGGTTACACAGCACCGCTCGGTCTGTCGCTCCCGATGGTGAAATCAGACGGTGAGAGCCGCCGCCGCGGTTTAGACTTCTCGCTGATGTACAACGGACGCGTGGGTGAGGTTATCTTCCAGGTAGGCGGAAACTTCACAACCTACGATGACCGTTGGAACATAAACCCGAACGAGTCGGAGTCAGACCTCAAGAATCCTTACAAACGTACAACCCAGGTGGGTTCCTACACCAACAACGCTTACTATAACCTCGGTTACTACACCGATTATCTCGATGTGCTCAACACCCCGAAGCGCAACAGCTCTGTCAATGTGATGGCTGGTGACCTCAAGTATTGGGACTTCAACGGTGACGGTAAGATCGACGGCGAGGACCAGATCCGCAACGGTGTCGGATCTTCGCCCCGTGCCAATTACGGTATCACAGCCGACATCCGCTGGCGTGGCTTCAACCTCAACATGCTCTGGCAGGGTGCCACGAACTATCAGAAGTATCTTGACGCTATCCTCATGGGCGGTAACTCCAACTATCTGCCTGTCATCTATGAGTTCCAGACAGATATCTGGACTCCCGACAATACCAACTCGCTCTATCCGCGCGCTCACCAGGCTGCCGGCATGACCGGAAACAACAACTTCGTGCAGAGCGACTTCTGGTATGTGGATTCGCACTACATCCGCCTCAAGAACCTCACCGTGGGCTACGATTTCAAGCACAAACTGCTCAAGAACACCAAATGGCTCAGCAAGTGCTATCTCAGCTTCACCGGCTACAACCTGCTGACCTTCAGCCCGGCTAAGAAATGGGGTCTCGATCCTGAGTCGCCATCCGCTAACGGCTACGACTATCCGGTGTCACGCGTCTACACTTTCAGCCTCAACTTAGGCTTCTAATCTAAACAAGACTAAACATGAAAGCTAAATACATAATTCCCCTTGCGTTGTGCTCCGGACTTTTCGTGCAGAGCTGCAGCGACTTCCTTACCACAGAGCCCGCTGCCATCTACAGCGAGGATCTTGTGTGGGGCAGTGCCGCCAACGTCGACGCATTCGTGATGGGAAAGTACAGCACCGTAATGTCGTACTACCGCGACGTAGCGATGACTGACCGTACATTCTCAAACAATATGGTAAACTGCCGTGCGGCGTGCCCCGGAGAGGCGCGCGGACTGATGGAGAACACCTACGACATCGGTCTCAACGGTCGTTTCGGCATCATCCGTGCCTGCAACATGATCATCGAGAAGTGCGCTACGAGCGAGGTGCTCGACAACAAGACCCGCTCTGAATACGTGGCTCTCGGCAAACTCATGCGCGCCATGGTCTACTATGACTTCGCCCGCAAAACAGGTAAGTTCATCTGGGTCGACAAGGTGCTCAGCTCCGACGATCCCGATTTCAACATCCCTCTGACCTCAAGCATCGAGGAGAGCTACAGCTATGTGCTCCGCGATCTCCGCGAGGCTATCCCTGATCTTCCGGCATCGCAGCCCGCAGGTGCTCCCGACCGCGACTTCGGTTATGCATTCCTCTCCGAGGTGTGCCTGACAGCCGCTGCATACACCAACGATGCGCAGAGCCTCCAGAACGGCAAGAGCCTCTATCAGGAAGCTGTCGACGCTGTCGACGCTATCAGCGGTGCATCGCTCGATCCCAACTTTGAGGATATCTTCAATGAGAACGGTGCATACTCTTCGCCCGAGATCATACTCGCCCAGTACTGGGACAAGCAGTACACTCAGTGTCAGAACACGACGCAGATCAACCTGATAGCCAATGTGGTGAACTCCAACCTCGAGCTCAATAACTGTTCTCCTCTCTGGAACACAGCTGATATCTTCGAGTGCTGGCTCGATTTCACCCCCTCGCAGAACCTCGTCGATGACTATCTCGTCATAGACCAGCAGGACGGCAAGGCTAAGCGTTGGTACGAGACCTCGCAGTTCACACAGAACACCACTCCCATCGATGAGGCTACAGCATTCGACATGATCGAGCACAAGGATGACGACCAGGTGGCTACAGCCTACAAGGTGACCACTCCCGGTGTAAGCATCAGCGACCTCATGTATGAGAACCGCGACGCACGCTTCGATGCCTCGATTCTCCGCGACGGATCGAAATTCTACGGTGAGACCATCGCCATGTTCAACCGTGGCAACATGACCCGCTGGAGCGGTGCGAACTATGGTGCAAACCATATTCCTCTGACCAACTACGCCACCCGCAAGACCATCTACACCAACATGTCGCCCCGTCCGTTCTACAACACCCAGACCGACTGGCACGTTGTGATCACCCGCTACGGACGCGCGCTCCTTAACAAGGCTGAGGCTCTTCTGCGCCTCAACAAGGTGAGCGATGCTGTGGCAACATTCAACCAGACCCGTACGATTCACGGTCAGCTGCCCCCATCGACAGCTTCGACTCTCGCCGAGGCTTGGGCTGACTACAAGATCGAGCGCCGCTGCGAGCTCTTCTGGGAGGCAGACTGGTATTTCAGCCTTCTCCGTTGGGGTAAGTACGGTTATGAGGCAAACGATGGCAAAGCTCCCTCGAGCGTGATCGACGAGCTCACCGAGCCTGCTACATTCATTGAGATCAACCGTGACCGCGATGCAGCATTTGTGGGTATCGTTCAGTTCCAGAACAACCAGCGTGCTTTCGACACCCGCTCATATCTCTTCCCGATCCCGCAGAGCCTGATCAATGCAAACAGTGCCATCACGAATGCCGACCAGAATCCCGGATGGGAATAATGAAGGTATCCGTAGTCAAACCTTTAAAGAATACAAATCATTATGATAAAGAACATCAAATGGCTTCTTTGCCTCCTGATACTTCCGCTGTTCGCTTCGTGCGGATGGGATGACCTGCCTGCATACGAGGAAGCAGAAATAACCGGCGTGCAGTTCTACTACCGCTGGGCGAGCGCCACCGACAAGGATCCCATCACAGGTGAGCCGATGGTACGCGAGCAGCGCCTCAATGCCTCTGCAACTATAGATGATGCTACAGGCAAGGTGGACGTGAAGATCTCGCTTCCCGCAGCTAACGCCACATTCACCGAGGATGTGCGTGCCGGTGTATCGCAAAACAATCTGGTTGGTCAGGTGTCGATCTCGACAGCTGCCCGTATAGCTCCTTCCGACGGTAACAAGGTGCTCGGTGTGCCTGACGACTGGACTGTGCCCCACAGTTTCATCGTCACCGCAGCTGATGGTACTACAAAGGCGTGGACCATCACAGTGGTGGAGTTCAATAAGTAAACGTCTGTATGGTTGATGTCGGAGCGGTATGGCACTGGTTGCCTCATCTGCCGGCTGACAGAAACGCCATCCGGACTCAAAGCGGTGCGCTACAGATTGCCGCACCTCTTTATCCCGGTTAACTATCAGTATGATTGTTAGTTAATATATCAGGTTAGAAGAAAGTGGCTGTGTCGGAATTGACACGGTCACTTTCGTCTTTTATGCGCAGCTCGCATGACCTGCGGTATGTCTCGATACACAAAACTAACGGGTGTGCTCAAATTCGCTTGGCACACCCGTTTTTTTTTGTATTCGGTTAGTCAGAATATACTGTTTATGTAAGTGGATCGGTCAGCGAAAATAGGGGTTTGAGGTTGCCTCCGCGCCGATGGTGGTGGCGGGTCCGTGCCCGGGATATACGACGGTTTCTGCCGGGAGCGTGAGTAGGCGTGATGTGATCGAGCCTATAAGCTGTGGGTGGCTTCCTCCGGGCAGATCGGTGCGTCCGATGCTGCCGCGGAACAGTGCGTCGCCGGTTATCACAAATCCTGCTGTGGGGCAGTAGATCGCTATTGATCCGGGGGAATGCCCGGGCACCTGCAGCACTTTAAGCGGCTCAGTGCCGAGATAGAGCGTGTCGCCCTGTTTCACCTCGGTAGAGATCTCCTCGGGTTGCGGATTGATGCCGCGCAGGCGGAACATCATAGCCTGCTCCTTGAGCTGTCTGCCGAGCGGGGCATCGTCGGCACATGCGGTAAGCCCTACTCCATAGCGAGCCTCGACGTAGGCGTCGGCAAGTGCATGGTCGATATGTAGGTGGGTGTTGATGAGCATTGTCACCTGCAGCCGCTGGCGTGCGATCCACTGTGCGAACTGCTCGCAATCGTCGGGATTGTCCATTCCGGGATCCACCACGGCGGCTTCCATAGAGACGGTGTCGTGGATCACGTAGGTGTTTACGCCGAACAGGTTGTATTCAAAACGGTCGATTTTCAGCATAGCTTCGTGTAGATTAGTTGCTTGGTGGCGAAGTATGGCTCCGAAAACCAGTCGGACAGCGGCACTTCAACCACCGGACGGCGTGCCGCCCTGATCTCATCGCCGAGTTCACCACCTTTAAGGCATAACAATCCATTTGGCAAAGCGTTGATGCCGCGGGGCGAAATGTTGCGGCGCGCCAGGCGTACGAGACCGTCGAGGGTCATGACGGCACGGCTGACCACATAGTCGAATTTCTCGTGGCATTCACCCACATCGCCATGCTGGAAGGTGATATTTTCGAGACCGAGCGCTTCAGCTACCGAGCGTGCCACTCCGACTTTCTTGCCTATGCGGTCGATGAGATGGAACGTGCAGTCAGGAAATATTACGGCGAGTGGGATTCCGGGGAATCCTCCGCCGGTGCCGAGGTCAAGAAAACGCGTGCCGCTCACAGGCGTCAGAAACTTGGCGATAGCGAGCGAGTGGAGTATATGGTGCGGATATATGCTGTCGATGTCGCGGCGCGATATGACGTTGATTTTCTCGTTCCATTCCTTATATAGCGGTCCCATCCGTGCAAACCGTTCACGCTGTGTCTCGGTTATCTCAGGGAAATATTTCAGTATTTCGTCCATGCTAAGAAAGAATTAAAAGAGCGGAGTTACGCTTCGTTTTTTACGTTTGAAGGTATATGGTGTATACCTTTGGGCGTGTTTTATGATGATCAGAAAAAGAAAAGCAGCCGGGCTGTAAGCCGGGTTATGTCGGCGCGATGCTTCCCTTGGTGGGGCTATCGCGACCGTTCCGTCATTTATCTGAGCCGCTGCGTCGCCGCAGGGCTTTAGCAGCCTACCCCCCGGCAATGGGCGAGCAACCCTTGGATGCCGGTATACTTGGCCTTGCAACCCATAAGATGTGCGGCCCGCGGTGTCACCACTGCGGCCGGTGGGCTCTTACCCCGCCTTTTCACCCTTACGTCATGCTCCCGAGGAGCATATCGCGGTTGTTTTCTGTCACACTGCTCTGCCGTCGCCGGCAGCTTCCCGTTAGGAAATATGGTGCTCTATGTTGCCCGGACTTTCCTCACGCCGCGCCCATAAGGGGCTTCGGCGCGCGACGGAACGCCCGGCTGCTTCTGCCCGCAAAGTTACTACTTTTCCGCCACACTGCAATTGGTAATTATTGTGAAGATTTGGAGATGGCGGGGGATTGCGTCCCGAGGGAAAGGGTATTTTTTGTAATTTTGCGGTTTCAAAATGATACATGCACACCACATGGTATGATAGACGTCAAGGATACACACAAAAATAATATGAAAAGTAACTCTCCGGAGGTGAGAACTTATATAAGTGACAGACCGACAGCAGTCAATCCGGTTGAGGATGAGCTGCGGAGGGCTATGTCGGAGCGCGTGCTACTGCTCGACGGTGCGATGGGCACCATGATACAGCGCTGCGGGCTTACGGAAGATGATTTCCGCAGCGCATCGGTCAAGCCGACTGTCGACAAGGCTCAGCGTGGCTGTAATGATGTGCTATGCCTTACGCGTCCGGATGTCATAACCGGGATTCATACCGAATATATTGCTGCCGGAGCCGATATCATAGAGACGAATACCTTCAATGCCAACCGCTTCTCGCTCGCCGACTATGGTCTGGCGCATGAGGTGGGGCGCATCTGCCGCGAGGGGGCGCGTCTGGCGCGTGCCGCCGCCGATGCAGCCGGAAGGCGTGTATGGGTGGCGGGTAGCGTCGGTCCGTCGGGCAAGTCGCTGACAATGACCCGTCAGCTTGATGGTGCCGACGCCGTGAGCTGGGATGAGATGGAGGATGCGTTCACGGAGCAGATTCAAGCTCTCGTGGAGGGGGGTGCAGACATAATACTGCTCGAAACCATATTCGACACCCTCAACGCCAAGGCGGCGATACGCGCTGCCGACAGGGCGTTTGAAGCTGCCGGAAAACGTCTGCCCCTCATGCTTTCGGTAACTCTCACGGAGAGCGGGCGCACGCTTTCGGGGCAGACACCGGATGCTTTCGTGGCAAGTATCGCCCACGCAAATCCGTTGACTGTAGGATTCAACTGCGGTTTCGGTCCTGACCGGATGGGACACTGGGTGGAGGCTCTGCAATCCACACCTTTTGCCATAAGCCTCCACCCCAACGCGGGATTACCCGACGAGATGGGACGCTACATGGCTACTCCCTCCATAATGGCTGAAGGGATCGAACCGATGCTGCGCAAGGGGTGGCTGAATATAATAGGGGGATGCTGCGGCACCACTCCCGCCCATATAGCCGCTCTCGCCGAGGTGGCACGTGGTGCGTCGCCACGTGTCGCTCCCGCTCCTGATGGCAGGTTGCATCTTGCAGGTCTCGAGCCTCTCTGCCGCACCGGTCAGTTCATGCCGGTAGGTGAGCGTTGCAACGTAGCCGGAAGCCGCAAATTTCTGAAACTCATAGCCGCAGGTGAGACAGCCGAAGCGCTTACGGTTGCCACCGCACAGATTGAGAAAGGAGCCGCGGTGATAGATATCAACATGGATGATGCCATGCTTGATGCCCGCGCTGAGATGTGCCGTTTTCTCGAGCTGATATCGACCGAACCGGCGATAGCGCGTGTTCCGGTCATGATCGACTCATCCGACTGGCGTGTGGTGGAGGCGGCTCTGAAACTCGTGCAGGGCAAGCCGATAGTAAATTCCATAAGCCTGAAAGAGGGTGAGGAGGAGTTCGTGCGACGTGCGCGGCATATCCATTCGATGGGTGCAGCTATGGTCGTTATGGCTTTCGACGAGGTGGGTCAGACTGACACTTTTGAGCGTAAATGCGAGGTATGTGCCCGTGCTTACCGTCTGCTCACCGCCGCCGGTATACCGGCTGAAGATATAATATTTGATCCGAATGTACTTGCTGTGGCAACAGGAATAGCCGAACATTCGCGCTACGGTCTTGACTTTATCCGTGCAACAGGGTGGATAAAGGAGAATCTGCCCGGTGCGGCTGTGAGCGGGGGAGTGAGCAACCTGTCGTTCTCGTTCCGCGGCAACAACCCTGTGCGCGAGGCGCTTCATGCCGAATTTCTCGAGCGTTGTGCCGCCCTCGGCATGGATATGGCTATTGTCAATCCTGCTACGCGTGTCGCCACTTGCGATATTCCCGGTGATCTGAGGGAGGCTATAGTCGATGTGCTGCTCGACAGACATCCGGAAGCTACCGAGCGGCTTATAGAGGTAGCCACGAAGTATATGCCTCCGAAGAAAGACCGTCCGGCTGCCGGCACGGCACCGTCGGTCAAGCCATCCGCAGGTGCGGAGGAGAAGCCCGCCGACCGCATCAGCCGTCTGGTGATAGCCGGATCTGAGTCCGGTCTCGAGGATGCGCTGCGTGCGGAGATGGAGCGCACCGGGGCGTTTGCAGTGGTCGAAGGCCCCCTGATGGCGGGCATGAACCGTGTCGGCGAACTGTTCGGACGCGGCGAGATGTTTCTTCCGCAAGTAGTGAAGAGCGCGCGCACGATGCAACGTGCCGTAGCTTTCCTGACCCCCTATATAGAATCGGAGAAAAAGGGTGAGCGCACCGCGGCGGGACACATGGTTATCGCCACGGTGAAGGGCGATGTTCACGACATAGGAAAGAATATCGTGGACGTTGTAATGAACTGCAACAGTTTCGAGATGACCGATCTGGGAGTGATGGTGCCTCCGGAGAAGATCGTCGACACGGCTGTTGAGACCGGAGCCGGGTTTGTGGGACTGTCCGGACTTATCACACCATCGCTTACAGAGATGTGCAATGTCGCTACGATGATGGAGGAGCGCGGATTGAAAATACCGTTGTTTGTCGGTGGTGCGGCTGCTTCGGAACTGCACACGGCGGTGAAGATTGCGCCGTGCTACAGCGGTCCGGTGGTCTACACACGTGATGCCGCATCCCTGCCGGGCGAGGCACGCCGTTTCGGCGATCCCGCCACGCGTCCCGAAGCGGAGGCAGAACTGCGCCGCCGTCAGCAGCAGTTGCGCGACGCACATGCAGAGCGTACATATCTGACGCAAACTGATGCTCTTGCCCGTCGGCACCGTTTCATCATCACTGAGCAGGCTCCCGCACCGCGTCATCAGGGTGAACATACGCTCCATCCGACCGTTGCCGACGTGCGCGGTATTATCAACTGGCGCGCATTCTTCTCCGCATGGGGCATGGACGCCTCGATGGCTTCGATAGCTGCAGTGGAGGGGTGCGATCATTGCCGCGCGCAGTGGCTTGCGGCGGCTCCTCAGGAGAAACGTATGCAGGCGGCGCGTGCCATGCAGCTGCATAAAGAGGCATCGCGTCTGCTTGATTCGCTTGAGCGGCGAGGTGCGGCTCTCACGGCGCGTGTTGTGATACTCCCTGCGCGAGGGACTGATGATGCCATCATATTCCGTAAGCCTGACGGATCTGAGCTGACACTGCCCACTCCGCGACAGAGGCATACGGGTGATGACGGCGAGCGCCTCGCGCTGTGCGATTTCGTCAATCCTGACGGCACAGATCACACTGCGCTGTTCGCTGTGACTACGCGTGGCGCGATTACCGACGCCATAGCAGCTGCGCGTGCTGAAGCTGATGATTACACAGCCATGCTGTTGCAGACCCTTGCCGACCGTCTCGCTGAGGCGGCAACCGAGTGGCTTCATGCCCGTGTGCGCCGCGACCTGTGGGGTTACGAGCATTCGGATGCCCCTGTGCATCATCTGGATTCAGATTATGCCGGTATCCGCCCCGCTATAGGCTATCCGTCGCTGCCCGACCAGAGTCTGGTGTTTACCGCCGACTCTCTGCTGCGTTACGGTGATATAGGGATCAAGCTGACCGAGAACGGTGCGCTCGATCCGGTTGCATCGACTACAGGGCTGATCATAGGCTATGGTGCAGCACGCTATTTTATAATCAAATAAATCAGGCTATACATTTTTTAACTCAAAAAAGATAAAGCCGCGTCTAAACCAAAGCGCGCACCTGAAGTCTGTAAATAGTGTGTACGGAAGAGATTTCCGCGGCACTATGTAAATGTTAACTACTGAGACACGAACAACAATGATTCATTCCATGCGCAGGGTTGCTGTAACCCTCATCGCACTCCTGACTGTCACAGTCGTGTTCGCCTACAATATAAAGGGCGTGATAACCGACCCCGACGGCGAACCCCTGATAGCTGCGACGGTACGCCTGCTGAAGGCTGACAAAGACTCGACGTACGTAAACGGCACCAAGACTGATGTCGACGGCAGATTCACCCTCACAGGCATCAGCAACGGCAATTATATTGTGGAAGGGAAATACATAGGCTACGATGCATCGTTTGTCGATGTGCAGGTTGCCGGCAAAAGCCTCAATATTGATACCCTGCGGCTATCGGAGGGTGGTATCGCGCTTCGCGAAGTGACTGTGACCGGTGTCAAGACCGAGATAAAGGTGATGGAGGATACGGTGGAATACAATGCCGACTCCTATAAGACTCAGCCCAACGCCGTGGTCGAGGATCTTCTCAAACGTCTTCCCGGCGTGGAGGTGGGTACCGACGGATCGATTACCGCCAATGGTAAGACCGTGACCAAGATACTGCTTGACGGCAAGGAATTTTTTGCCGACGACCCTAAAGTGGCATCCAAGAACCTTCCGGTGGAGATGGTCGACAAACTTCAGGTTGTGGACCGCAAGAGTGATCTCGCGCGTCTGACGGGTGTGGATGACGGTGAGGAGGAGACCGTCATCAACCTGACCGTAAAGAAAGGGATGAAGAACGGATGGTTCGGCAGTGCCGAAGGTGGTTACGGCTCCGACAGCCACTATCTCGGTCAGTTCAATGTCAACCGTTTCTGGAATGATAACCAGATCACTTTCCTCGGAAACTTCAACAACGTGAATCAGCTCGGATTCACCGACAGCAACGGCAACCGCTTCCGCCGTTTCGGCGGCAATGAGGGTCTCACCTCCTCGCAGGCATTCGGTGTGAACTTCAACGTGGGCAACAAGGAGATCCTGCGTGTGGGCGGTAATGTGATGTACAGCCACAACGACCGTACTGTCAACAAATACACCGACCGAACATATCTGAACGGTGTTGAGACTGAGAATATATGGCGCGATGCCCGCGACCGCGGACATAACCTGCGCTTCGACTTCCGCGTGCAGTGGAAACCCGACTCGTTCAATACCCTTGAGTTCCGCCCGCGCCTCTCTTACAACATGAACGATTCAGAGAGCACCGACTCCACCCTGTACTATAACAGTGGCGAGAAGGCACGCCGTTCGAAAAACGAGGCGTCATCGTCGGGACGTTCGCTGGAATATGGCGCACAGTTGATCTACAATCACAATTTCAAGCGCCACCGTGGCAGATCTTTCTCGATCGACCTCAACTATTCTCACTCAAATGTGCACGAGACTGAGCACTCCTTCTCAAGCAACCTCTTCTACATCCTCAATGACTCGCTCGATGCTTACAATCAGATGACCCGCAATCATACGTGGACCGACAATGTGAACGGTCGCGTCAGCTGGACCGAACCGCTCGGCAATGTGTCTAACGGACGCTTCCTGACATTCGCATACCGAGCGAACTACCGGTGGAACAATGCCGACAAGCTCGTCTACGATCTGCTGCCGCTACCAGGAGAGGATTACAGCATATTCGATCCGGTCAATGAACATCTGGAGGAGATACTCAGCTCCGACCTGAGCAACCGTTTCCGCAATGATTACTTCAATCAGGACATACGTCTTGGATTCCGTCAGGTGACGAGCACCATAAATCTTGAGGCAGGACTTTCGTTTGTTCCCACTATGTCGAAAAGTATCGACCTGATCAGCTCCGACCGCAACATCCCGGAGCGTTGGGTGATGAATTATGCGCCGTTCCTTCGCTACCGTCATAAATTCAGCAAGAGCCGGTCGCTCAATATCCGTTATAACGGTCGCTCGTCGCAGCCTTAGCTCACGCAGCTGCAGCCCGTCCCCGACATGTCGGATCCCATGAACATAATCTATGGTAATCCTGATCTTAAGCCATCGTTCTCGCATCAGATGAATCTCCGCTTCCAGGACTTCAATATGGAGCAGCAGCGCAGCATTATGGCTATGTTCAATATCGGAATGACGCAGAATTCTATCGTGTCGTCGGTAGAACGCGATGGAGCCACCGGATCGCAGGTGACACGCTACACCAATGTAAACGGTGCTTGGACAGCCAACCTCGTCAATATATTCTCTATGCCTCTGCGCAACAAAGCATGGCAGGTTTCGAGCAATATCTTCGGTTCGTTCAATCAGAATGTAGGATTTGTCGATGCTATAAAGAACCGCAACCAGTCGTTCCGCATAAGCTGGATGCCATCTATCGCTTTCCGTCCCGCAAACCTCGAGTTTGAGCTCCGTCCGAGCTACTCCTACCAGGCATCGCTCAACTCGGTAAAGAGCAGTCGTAGCAGTAACAGCCACATTCAGACGTATGGTGGATCGTTCTCAGCCTACTATTATACGCATATCGGTGTGATACTCAATTCTGATGTGCGTTTCACCGGTACAACCGGTTACTCTGAGGGTATGAATGTCAACCAGTGGCTCTGGAATGCCTCGATATCCTATCAGATGCTGCGCGACAAGAGCCTGACGCTCTCGCTAAAGGGTTACGACCTTCTCAACCAGCGGGCAAGTATAAGCAACTCCCCGAACGCACAGTATACCGACAATGTGAGCGTCAATACTCTATCGCGCTACTTCATGGCGACGCTCAGCTGGAAATTCAACACTTTCGGCAAGGGTAAGGAGCCGCGCGGCATGGGTCATGGCGGCTTCGGAGGACCCGGTGGACGCCCCGGACCTCCTCCCGGAGGTTTCGGCGGTGGCGGACGCGGACCGCGCTGATCGACCGGTCTGTAGAAAGTCTCATAGGTACTTTTAAATATTATTATGAAAAAATTCCGGAGAAGCTTCGCAAAAAGCTTTTCCGGAATTGTTATTACGGAGTAAAAAGAGTAATTTTGCAGCGTCGAAGCTATAGCCTCGGCACTGCATGATTTCAATACATACTTAAAAACCTAAAAGTTCAACAAATCAGGGGTCAATACGTTATCAAATCGCCGCGAGGCTGTAGACAACGCTATATTGCTCCGGAAATCCATTACACCCATTAAGTTAACCTCACCGCACAACTATGGACAATAGCGAGAAGAAATCCAAACGCCCACGGATCGGGGAAGTGAGAGCGACATCCGACTCTACCGAAAACTACAACGCCGAACCCAGTCATACAGCCGACGCATCCGACCAGCATGCTCCGGCTACAGGATACCGTCCCCGTCAGCAGGGTGGCTACAACCGTCCTTACGGTTACAATCAGAATCAGGGCTACAGTCCACAAGGGGGATACAACCGCGGCGGATATAACCAGAACCAGGGAGGATATCGCCCGCGCCCTCAGTACAACAATAATCCCGCATCAGAGACCACCGCAGAGGGTGAGCAGCCGACAGGCTACACTCCGCGCTATCAGCCGCGTCAGCAGCAGGGATATAACCCTCAGGGCGGCTATAATCAGCACCGTCAGCACGGCTATAACCCTCAGCAGCGTCAGCAGGGTGGCTACGGTCAGCGTCAGCAGGGCGGATATAACAATCAGCGTCAGCAGGGTTACAACCCACAGCGTCAGCAGGGTGGCTACGGTCAGCGCCAGCAGGGCGGATATAACAACCAGCGCCAGCAGGGCTACAATCCCCAGCGTCAGCAGGGTGGATACAATCAGCGTCAGCAGGGCGGCTTCAACCAGCGTCGTCCGGGCGGCTTCAATCAGCGTCCGCAGCAGCGCCACAACCAGTTCGGCATGCCTCAGGGGGGCAAGAGCTTCACACCGCGCCCCAAACGCGTGGAGTATGAACTTCCCGTACCTGATCCTAACGAACAGATCCGTCTGAACAAGTTCATGGCGAATGCAGGCATCTGCTCGCGTCGTGAGGCTGACGAGCTGATCCAGAAAGGACTTGTGAAGGTTAACGGCAATGTCGTTACCGAGCTCGGCACCAAGATATCGCACTCCGACGTGGTTGAATACGATGCCAAGGTAGTGGCTCTTGAGCACAAGTGCTACATCCTGCTCAATAAACCGAAAGACTGCGTGACGACATCCGACGATCCCAACGGTCGCCTGACAGTGATGGATATCGTGAAGGGCGCGTGCGACGAGCGCATCTATCCCGTAGGTCGTCTTGACCGCAACACCACCGGTGTGCTTCTGCTCACTAACGACGGTGATCTCGCTTCGAAACTCACCCACCCGAAATATGTAAAGAAGAAGATCTACCACGTGTGGACCGACAAGGATATTGCCGAAGAGGATATGCAGCGTATCGCCGACGGCATCGAGCTTGAGGATGGACCTATCCACGCCGACGCTATCTCCTACGCTACCGAGACCGACCGCAATCAGGCTGGTATCGAGATCCACTCGGGTCGCAACCGCATCGTGCGCCGTATCTTCGAGAGCCTCGGCTACCACGTGACGAAACTCGACCGTGTGTACTTCGCCGGACTGACTAAGAAGAATCTTCCGCGCGGACGCTGGCGTTATCTCACCCAGGAGGAGGTCAACTTCCTCAAGATGGGGTCATTTGAATAATAGCCTCTGCGCAGGCAAATCCCAAGACAACAGATTCACCCTACAGAATGAAGCGAACCAAATTATCACAGATATTCGCCACCGAACCCATCGACACTGAAGTCAGTGTGATGGGTTGGGTGCGCAGTCGCCGCGGCAACAAGTATGTGCAGTTCGTGGCGCTCAACGACGGATCCACGATCCGCAACCTGCAGGTGGTGTTCGACATGCAGCAGTTCACTGACGAACAGCTGCGCGCCGTGACCACCGGATCGTCAATACATGTCACCGGACGTCTTGTTGCGTCGCAGGGCAAAGGGCAGACAGTCGAGGTGCAGGCATCATCGCTCGAGGTGTTCGGCACTGCTGATCCCGCAAGCTATCCGCTGCAGAAGAAGGGACACTCGCTCGAGTTCCTGCGCGACATCGCACACCTGCGTCCGCGCACCAACACGTTCGGTGCAGTGCTCCGCATCCGTTCGGCACTTGCCTTTGCAATCCACTCGTTTTTCAACGCCAAAGGTTTCTATTACCTGAACACTCCGCTTATCACAGCTTCCGACTGCGAGGGCGCAGGAGCTATGTTCCAGGTGACGACACTTGATGTCGCAAATCCTCCCCGCACGGAGGATGGCGCTGTTGATTATTCGGCTGATTTCTTCGGCAAGCCCACAGCACTGACCGTGAGCGGTCAGCTCGAGGGCGAGCTCGGTGCCACAGCGCTCGGCGCGATCTACACTTTCGGTCCTACTTTCCGTGCCGAGAACTCCAATACCCCCCGTCATCTCTCGGAGTTCTGGATGATAGAGCCTGAAATGGCTTTCTATGACATTACGGACAATATGGAGCTTGCCGAGGAGTTTATCAAGTTCTGCATAAGCTACGCTCTGGAGCATTGTGCCGACGACATCGCTTTCCTTGCCGAACACTACGACGCGGAGCTTCCGCAGCGTCTGCGCGACGTGGTGGCGAGCGACTTCGTTCGTCTGACATATACCGAGGGCGTGAAAATACTCGAGGAGTCGGGCAAGAAGTTCGAGTTCCCGGTGTTCTGGGGTGCCGACCTGCAGAGCGAGCATGAGCGTTATCTTGTTGAGGAGCATTTCCGCCGTCCGGTGATCCTGACAGATTATCCGAAGGATATAAAGGCGTTCTATATGAAACTCAACGATGACGGCAAGACTGTCCGCGCCATGGATGTGCTCTTCCCGAAGATCGGTGAGATCATAGGCGGCTCTGAGCGTGAGGCTGACTACGATAAGTTGCTCGGTCGCATCAATGAGATGAACATACCGATGAAAGATATGTGGTGGTATCTCGATACACGCCGTTACGGATCGGTGCCTCATGCCGGATTCGGTCTCGGTTTTGAGCGTCTGGTGCTCTTCGTAACCGGAATGACCAACATCCGCGACGTGATTCCGTTCCCCCGCACGCCGAAGAACGCAGAGTTCTAAGCTCCACCGATACCACTTATATAATAAACCTACAATAATGACCTCGAAGATGCAACCACTGACGGATGCCTCTTTGAGGTCATATTTTTTAGCAGAAGTAATTTAAAAAGCCTGAGCCATGACTGAAACACAGCTGTTACCCTTCACATTTCTCTGCTTCACTTCATTCTTCACGCTGACGAATCCATTGGGCACAATGCCGATATTCCTGACAATGACCCAGGGCTTCGACGATGCTCAGCGCCGGAGCATAGCCAGCCGGGCGTGTGTAATATCATTTATCACGCTGATGGTATTCACTCTGCTCGGGCAGTTCCTGTTCTCTTTCTTCGGAATCTCGGCAAACGGTTTCCGCATAGCAGCGGGAATTATCATCCTGAAGATCGGCTATGATATGCTGCAGGCGCGCTATTCGCACACAAAGCTTAAGGAGGATGAGATCAAGACGTATGCTCAGGATATCTCGATAACCCCGTTGTCGATTCCGCTGCTTTGCGGTCCGGGGGCGATAGCCAACGGCATTATGCTCATGGATACGGCTACCACATGGGAGCTGAAAGCGATACTGATATCCATGATCGCGTTCATCTACATACTGACCTACTACATCCTGCGCGCATCAACGCGCCTTGTGCGCATAATCGGCGAGACGGGCAACAATGTCATGATGCGACTGATGGGGCTTCTACTGATGGTGATAGCTGTGGAGTGCTTCGTTGGTGGTCTCCGCCCGATCATCGTCTCCATCCTCCAGGAGGCACACTGAGCTCCTTACATATAGTCTATGTAGAGCTATTGTTTAATCCATATATCATTATTCAGTCAGTAATAATTATGGTTGTTTTGATATGTGGAAAAGTTTATGTACCTTTGCATCAATAGAACCTGCCAAGCCTCTCAACGATGCTCAAATCGGCAGGTCGTTTTTTATATGACAAGACCTTTCAATAAGACATATTTTACTCCGCGTCAGCACGTGAAGTTATTACAGGAACGCGGGCTTTTGATTTCTGATGAATTAAAGGCAGAGTCCTATATATCAAATATAGGTTATTTCAGATTGACGGCATACCTGTATCCATTGCTTGAATATCCAAAGACTGATCATCGGTTCAAGACAGATGCTACATTCCAAAAAGCATTGGATATGTATCGTTTTGACCGTAAACTGAGAATCATTCTTTTGAACGAGATTGAGAAAATAGAGGTCGCGGTACGATCTAAAATCGTTAATACTGTCGCTGATATAACCGGCGACATATTCTGGATTTCAAATTTAGCGAATTTCGCTAAGCATGCGAGATTTCTGAGTTCGATAGCCGCAATTGATAGTGAATTGAAAAAGTCAAAAGAGGATTTCATTATTCATTTCTATAAAACATATTCAGATAAATATCCACCCGCATGGATGATTGCTGAGATACTTCCTTTAGGAACGCTTACACACGTTTATTCAAATCTGAAAGATAATGCTATACGTAAAAAGATAGCATCTGAATTTGGTCTTGCGCATAAGGTGCTTGAATCCTGGCTCATAGTACTTTATGGTCTTAGGAATATGTGTTGCCATCACAGTAGGACTTGGAATCGGGAACTCGCAATTATCACAATGGAGCCAAAAACTGTGGGCTATAAATGGATTGATTTATCAGGAGTAGACAAGAGAAGATTGTATTACCGCATTTGCATGATACGTTATTTCTTGTTTTCCATATCTCCTTGCAATTCTTTAAAGGAAAGATTGGTAAGTCTGTTTGATGAGTTTCCGAGTATCGATATCTCAGCCATGGGCTTCCCCGTTAATTGGGTCAATGATCTCTTTTGGGCTGATTGAATATTGGATGTTGTAGATGTAGGGTTCCGGTTATTCGTTGTGGAACACGCGGGAGAGGCGGGTTTCGAGTTCGGCGGATGAGAGGCGGGTTGAAAGGACACCGCGGTGGGCTACAGATATGCCGCCGGTCTCTTCGCTGACCACGATGGCGAAAGCATCAGTAGCCTGTGAGATGCCGAGCGCCGAGCGGTGACGCAGACCGAGAGCACGCGGCACATTGCGGTCGTGGCTCACCGGCAGGATGCAACCTGCCGATTTTATGCGACCGTTGGCGATTATCATAGCGCCATCATGCAGGGGGGAGTTCTTGAAAAATATGTTTTCGATCAGGCGCGAGTTGATGAGCGCGTCGATCATGTCGCCCGATTTCTCGTAGTTGTCGAGATTTATGTCCTGCTGTATAACGATCAGCGCTCCGGTCTTGCTCTTAGCCATATTCATGCAAGCGTAAACGATCGGGAGCACATATTGACGGGCGGGATCCTCATGATGTCCCTGTGAGTGGTGGAAAAGTTTTTTCAGAAACCGCCACCTCTTGTGGTCACCCAGTTCCACGAGGAAGCGTTTTATCTGATCCTGGAAAAGGATCACGAGCACCAGCAATCCTATCGACATGAATTTGTCGAGGATAGTGCCTATCAGCTTCATCTCCAGTATCTGCGATGCGAATACCCATACGCCTATGAAGGCAAGCACGCCGAAAAAAATGTTGATTGTGCCCGATTCCTTCATGATCCTGTAGAGGTAGAAGAGGAGCAGCGCAGCTATGGCTATGTCGAGTATGTCGCGGATTCCGAATGCTTCCATTGTCGGTGGATTGGTATGGTTTCTGTTATATGGATGCTTGTGGAGGGATGATGGTTACGGCTTTAGTGGAAAAGTGCGTGTGAACAGCTCCACGCTCTGTCGGCAGGGTAGTGGGTCATGCACACGCAGTATCGCCGCCCCGAGCATCATGGCGATTGTATCGGCTGCGACGGTAGCCTCAAGCGCCTCGGCTGGTGTTATGCCGAGAGTGCGTGTCAGCATCGATTTGCGCGAAAGCCCTATGAGCACAGGAAGCCCGAAAGCTTCGATAAGAGCCGGGGTGTCGCGCAGCAATGTGAAATTCTGTTCCGGTGTCTTGGCAAAACCAAGCCCTGGATCTATTATTATGTCAGCTATGCCGGCATCGCGCATCGCTCTGATGCGTGGCGACAGTTCGGAGATGACGCCGGCTGTCACACCGTCGGGATAATCCGTAAACTGCTGCATGGTGGCGGGAGTGCCGCGCATGTGCATAAGTATGTAGGGCACGCGCAGATTTGCGACGGCATGGATCATATCCGGGTCGAGCAGTCCGCCTGACACATCGTTGATAATATCGGCACCCATCTCGCTTACGGCGGCACGTGCGACATCGGCGCGGTATGTGTCGACCGATACAGGTATCTCGGGCGCGGCTTCGCGTATCGCCGCCATTACCGGACGCAACCGCTCGATCTCCTCGGCTGCCGTGGGCACTTCTGCACCAGGACGCGTCGAGCATGCACCGACATCGATCATATCGGCACCGTCGGCTATCGCTTTAGCGACGCGTCGTGCAGCTTCGTCGGGTGTGGTGCGTGATCCTGCATAGAATGAATCAGGCGTGGCGTTGATGATCGCCATCACCTGCGGGCGACTGATTTCCGTCAGCCGCCCGCGTATGTTGATGGTGAAAGATTTGAACCGGATCATTTCTTCCAACGACCGATAAAGATATAGTTGTTGTCTTCCGGATTTATGCTCTCGCGGAACTCGCGCATGCGCGCATAATCTTCTTCGGTGGCATATTCGAGATCGGAGGGCACAGTCTCATCGATAGTGTAAGCCATGGTAGCAGGCTCTATGTTGATGATGAAATAGTCGGGTGTCTGCTGATACTGCCATCCGTTGTCATTGACAACCGGACCGATCAGGTCGAGCATGATAGATGCAGGTGCGCCGTAAAGTGTGGTGCGGTCGATCACTAAAGGCTGATTGGACGGTATGATATATGTTCCCGGCATATCTGTTGCCTCCGGTGCTCCGTAGGTGCTTACGGCGTAGAAGCGGGGGAAGCTGTAGTAGCTGTGCATGGGGGTCTTGTCGGCATAGTCCACAGTCAGCTCCGGACGGAATTTGCCGTCGACTATTGAGTAGAGAGTATCGTCAGGGCTCTCTACGTTGAACAGCGAGTAGGTGTAGTTGCCGTCGCCATTGAGACCGAGTCTGATCTCATTGCTGAAATCGGGCACGACAGTGAGATCCGGACGCGAGAATGAGGAGATCACGTTGCCGTCGAAATCCTGCTCCCAGGCAAGTACAGGTTCGTTCCCATCCTGAAAGCGGAGCGCGGTTATGTTCAGACGCCGGTTCTTAGTGTCGGCGCGGACAGAACCTTTCGGTGCGGGATAGGCGAGCGGAATGTCGCCGAGATAGTTGCCCTCGGTGTCGTAGGTCTGAATTGAGTTAGCAGAGTACGTGAGCATATATATCCGTCCGGCATCCTCATCGGCGTAGAGGTCGTAGGGAGCGATCACGAACTCGCCCGGTCCTCCACCCTTGTGTGCTATCACGCCGAGATATTTGCCATCCATGTCGAACTGCTTTATAGCATCGCCGGTGTAAATCATCAGGCGTTTTCCCGACGTCCAGATCTGACTTTCCCCTACTAGGGCATCCTCGGTGGAGTTGTCGAGTCGGATCAGGCGTATGTCGTCCATCAGATCCGATGCGCGGAGCACCACAGGATCGGGTGTGTCGGTGAGTCTCACGACAATGAGGGAGTCACCGCCGGGAAGCGCTACACGCTCCGCCACTTTCTTCATTTCGCCTGATGTGGTGACGATACCGCCGTTGTTGTCGGTCTTTCCACCTGTGCCGCACGATGTGGCGGCTAACAGCAGTCCTGTTGCGGCTGCTAAAACCTTAGAGTTCATTTTTTTTGCATTATTCTTTTAATTGATGGATAGTGTCGATGAGTTGGTCGCCCAGACCGATTGTGTAGCCCTGCGACACGAACACTATGCGGTTGAATGTGTCGGCTATGATGAATATCGGGCGTTCGGGCGATGTGAGGTGAAGCGCCTCGGTGATCTCCTGTGCGATTTTTCCTCCGTTGTCAATTCCGAAGCTGACGGTGGAGGGGAGTGCGGGCAGGAGCGAGGGATCGTAGCGCTGCGCGTCCTGTTCATCCTTGAAAAGCAGGATCATGGAGCGTCCCCACTTCTCGAATTCGGGATTGAGTGCGGCTATGTCGCGCAGGGCGTGGTTCGTAGGCTCATGGTTGGGTGTGAGCAGACCGATCACGTAGTAGCCGCGTCCGGTAGTGGAGAGCACCGATTTTTCTGCGCCGGTGGCGAGATCGGTATAGAGGTTTTCAGAATTGAAGTTGCCGATCACCTGTACACCCTTTTCATCCTGGCGCATCACCAGCGGGAGTGTCTGATCCGATCCGGGGGCAACAGTAAAGAATGTTGTGCGTGCAAGCACTCCGCCGTCAGCCATGCGCTGACCGGTGACGAGCAAATACTGTCCGGCATCGAGATCCGCACCGTCGCGGAAGAGCGAGCTCCAGGTGCCATCTTCGGGATATCCGAGCAGCTGCGGCTTGCCGTCTACGATCTTTGAAAGCGAGAACTGTGTATAGTACTTCGGATCGTCGATGCGTCCGGTCGGTGTGTAGCTGAACTTCATGCGTCCGAATTTCGCGGCAATCTCTCCGGTGGGGACTATGCTCTTATGATCGGGTGCGGTGAATGTTGCGTCGTGCCATGCGCCATCCTTGTCAGCCCACTGTGTCTTTCCGGTGACGGGGTCGATGCGGGCGGGAATCTGCGCGGTACGGGCGAGAGCGGTGAAGTAGATGTCGCGTGAGGCAGCATTGGTCACGCGTGCCTTGTCGACAGCCTCGGGGCTCATGCGCACATTTCCGGGATACCAGTCGGGGATGATGGTTATTGTCGATGCCACATGGTCGACGAGTTTCTGAGGATCGCCACGCCAAGCCTCAGCCTGCTGCGGTGTCACTTTAGAGGAGAGATATGAGCGGAACGGTGTGAGCGCCTCGTCGGAGATGCGCGGCGACAGCACGTAATCGTCGAGCGATGCGGGTACGGTAGCCGGTGTGAGCATGTGGTCGCGCAGTATGGCGAGGGGAACATCGCTACGGTCTTTTACCGACAGTGACTCTACGAGACGCAGCGCGCGGTCGCGGTCGGCTGCCGGAGTTGACGTAAGGAATTCCTCTATCACGGCATGGTTGCCGCGTGCATCGGTCATAACGGCGGTAACGCGTGCAGCGTCAAGTCCGAGTTTCGCGGCGAGCGCTTCCGACTGTTCGGGAGTGAAGAAAGATGCCGTATAGAGTCCGCGTATGGAGTCTTCGTACACTTTGCGCGCCTCGTTTGCTGCCACCTGTGCGTCGGTGAGCGGTACCGGCTTGTAGTTCGGTGCCGGGGGGATGATGTCGAGTTCCACAACCTCAGCGGTCTCAGGAGTGCGGTCGATCGCTACTGTAATCTCGCGGTCGCGCCCTACAGATGCCTTGGTGAAACCGAAGTTCTTGCCGTCGGTAGCCCAGATGAGCAGGTCGCCGAGACCTGTGGCGAGCGATGTCTTGCCCTGTGCGTCGGCTTTCTTGGTCACTATGGGATAGAACTCGGCGTAGTTGTAGAGGCGGAAACTTACATCGGCATCGGCTGCCGGGCGTCCGTCAGTGCCGAGCACGTTGACACGTATTGTGTCGACTGCGGCATAGTTTGTGGTTACGTTGATATCGGTGTATCCGTCGGGGCGCGAGAGCACTTCCTCCGGACCGTCATAATTGCCGAACACGCGGGTGTTCATCATCATGCCGCGCGATGCGGGGGCGTTGAACCAACCGAGGTTCAGCACCGGCTCCGGTTCGCAGGCACCGAGGAAGTACCATTTGCCATCAGCCCAAGCCTCTACCCAGGCGTGGTTGTCATCGGTATGCGCCCAGCGCGGGGTGTATATCTGGCGTGCGGGAATACCCATGGCGCGGAGTGCGGCGACTGTGAATGTCGATTCCTCGCCGCAACGTCCGATGGCTGACGATACGCTTGCCAACGGGGAGTGTGTGCGGCTGTCCGACGGCTGATAGGTCACTTTCTCATGACACCAGTGGTTGATCTCAAGAATTGCATCGGTCATCGACAGACCTTTGACGCGGTCTTTCAGCTCCTCGTAGAACGCGGGGCGG
This sequence comes from uncultured Muribaculaceae bacterium, assembly GCA_910587425.1. Lineage (GTDB taxonomy): Bacteria > Bacteroidota > Bacteroidia > Bacteroidales > Muribaculaceae > Paramuribaculum. The sequence goes on along the minus strand of CAJUKU010000002.1, from coordinate 75,820 downwards.
TGTGTGTCGAGCGCTTCGTTGTTTATGCGAACCGGCAGCACGAAGTGGCGCCACTCGCGGTCGGGCACTTTTGATCCCCAGGGCATCTCGCGGCGTGCGCGGAGCGCGTAGTCGACGGTCTCAAGGAAATATTCGCCTGAATTGTCAGCCATGTCGGGGAGCGGCATATAGGCGTAGAGCACTTTCAGCGCGTCGCGTTGCTCGGGTGTGAGGTTCTTGTTGTCGAAGATCCGGAAATATTCCGGGCGTGCCACGTCGGTGACACGCTTGCTGAAGTCGGCATCCACGGTCGGGGTGGCGATCTGTGCCGATGCTCCGAGGGCGGCTGCGATAGCAGCCAGTGAGAGGGTTCGTTGGAGTATGTTCATGGTTCTGATTTACTGTTCAGTTGTGTTGATGGCTTTGACGATTTCCGCCACGATCTGTGGCGATGTCACCTTGCGTGCGTATTCGTCGGTGCCGGGGGCACCCATGGCGATTCCCGGCTTACGGTAGCGCATGGGGCTGCTGATGGTGTGTCGGGCGGAGGCATGTATCTCATGCGTGCCGCTGCGCCGGAGTATCTCGGCGGCATTTTCCGGACTGACACCTCCGCCGGCAAGTATCGTCAGGCGTCCGGCTGCGCGCTCGTTGAGACTGCGTAGCAGCTCGGTGCCTTCAAGTGCCGACGGTGCCTGACCGGAGGTCAGTATGCGGTTGCAACCGAGTGATATTATCTGTTCAAGTGCCTCGAACGGGTCACGGCAGAGGTCGAAAGCGCGGTGGAAGGTGATGTTCATGCCCGCGGCAGCCTCAGCCATGCGGCGGCATGCCTCCATGTCGATGTCGCCGTCGGCTGTCAGCGCGCCGATCACCACTCCGTGAGCTCCCGCCTCGCGGGCGGCTACGATATCATCGGTCATGGCGTCGACCTCGGCGGGTGTGTAGAGGAAGTCACCGCCACGCGGACGTATGAGCACATGCACTTTCAAGCCGGGCACCATAAGCGCGCGGCGCAGGAATCCGATGGAGGGTGTCACACCTCCGTCGGCGAGTGCCGAGCAGAGCTCGACGCGACCGGCTCCACCGGCGGCGGCTGCCTCGACGCTCTCAAGATCGCCGGCGCAGACTTCGAGCAGCGGTTTGCGTGTTTCGCAGTTCATTTCTTGACAGGTGCTTCAAGTTCGATGATGTAGTCTATCGTGCCTTCCGGAATAGCCGGGAGCTTGATGCTGATGCCCCCTTCCTTGAGTTTGGTGTATTTCAGCGGCTCGCGGGTGTCGAAAGCCACGGCTTTCTTCACCTTGGCTGCGGTGGGCACTGTTATCTCGGTAGCCTTGGGGTCGAACACATGCACATAGAGTTTGTCGCCCTTGCGCGTCGATGTTCCCCAGGGCTGCTCCTTGAAATCGCCCGCCTCTGTAGCGTAGAAAGTCTCGCCATATTTGCCGAGCCACTGTCCGATAGCCTTGAAGCGCTCGAGTGCGGCTGCGGGAATCTCGCCGTTTGGCTGGGGACCTACATTGAGCAGCAGATTGGCACCCATGCCGGCTGCATTGACAAGGTAGCGTATCAGTTCGTCGACCGATTTATAGTCCTGGTCCTTGATCTTGTATCCCCACATGCCGTTCATGGTCTGGCAGGTCTCGAGAGGGAGACGCGATACAGCCTGACCCGAAAGTCCTGCTGTGTTCTGTCCGGGCAGGTCGCGCTCGAATATCTGGATATCCTCGCCTGCGAAAGGCTCGATATGGTGGTTGTTGCCGATCAGCACTTTCGGCTGAAGGGAGTGGATCAGTGCATACTGTTCGGGGAGCTGCCAGTCGAAAGGCACACTGTCCTGGTCGTGATCCCAGTGGCCGTCAAACCAGATCGCGCCGATCTCGCCGTAATTGGTCAGAAGCTCCGTTAGCTGACGGTTCATGAAATCGTAATAGTGCGGCCAGTCGCGGAGCGTGGTGTCGCGACCGGTGTTGAGTCCGGTGCGTCCCGACGGATAGTCAGGGCGGGTCCAGTCGATGTGCGAGTAGTAGAGATGGAGCTTTATGCCCTGCTTGTGGCACTCATCGGCGAGCTCGCGCAGGATGTCGCGCTTGAACGGTGTGGCATCGACGATATTGTAGTCGCTCTGGTCAGTGTCCCACATAGAGAATCCGTCGTGGTGGCGTGTGGTGAATGTGATGTATTTCGCGCCGGCATCCTTTATCGCTTTCACCCATTCGGCGGCGTTGAAATCGGCGGGATAGAATCCTTTGGCAGCCTTGGCATACTCGTCGGCTGTGATATTGTCATAGTTGAGATACCACTCTCCCTGGGCGAACATGCTGTATATGCCCCAGTGGATGAATACGCCGAATCCGTTGTCGGCGAATTCCTGCTGTGCCTGCTGTCGTTCGGGAGTAGGGATATAGGTCGGTGTGTTCTCGTTGGCTGAAGCTGCCGGTATAGCCATTATCGCGGCTGCCGCGGCTGCTGTAAGGAATCGTCTCATATCGTTGTGTTATTAGTTTTAAGGTGTTCTACCGTGTGGTTTATTTAAAAGAGGAACTTACCGACGGCGGTATGATTGGTCAGTAAGTTCCTCTTGGTGAGTTATGGCGTTTCCGCCTTCCTTGTCCCTGCGGGTTCAGAAGGGGAGGTCGTCGTTGGCGGGGGTTGTCGGAGCGGCGGGTGCCGGGGGCATGCCGTAGCCGGGTACGGGAGGAACATCCATTCCTACGGGTGCCGGTCCTGCGGGGGCTGCGCCTGCTTTCTCAGCCTTCCATCCGCGGATCGATGTGTACCAGCGACCCTGATACTCGCGGCTCTCGATGTCGAAGCTCAGTGTGATGTCGTCGCCTACGGAGAGGGGGAACTGGTCAGCCTTCTCGCCGAAGAAGTCGAAATGCACTTTCTTGGGGTAAGTCTCCTGTGTCTCGAGCACGTACTCGCGCTTTTTCCAAGGGTTGCCTGACGCTTTCGAAGTGCCGCTGATCTCGGGCAGAGCAAGTATGATTTTGCCTTTAATTTCCATTATGTTGTAGTTTTTTTCTATCGTTTCTGTTTAGTTTTCTGCAAAGTTAACACCGCCGCTCGGTTTTGCCAAAAAAGATTAGCGAAAAAACGTTAGGGCGGCGGTGTTTTTGACGATGTTTCTATCCGTTGTTCCTCAGCTCCGGATTATTTTCCACCGGGGGTATTGAGGCGCTTGTCCTTCTCCTCGTCGAGGAGTCCGCGCTTGCGGAGAAGGGCATCTACGCGGGGCTCGCGTCCGCGGAACTTGATGTACAGTTCCATCGGGTCGGCGCTGCCGCCTGCCTCGAGCACGTTGCGGCGGAAAGAGTCGGCGGTAGCTTTGTCGAAGATACCTTTCTCCTTGAAGAGCTCGAAGCCGTCGCAGTCGAGCACCTCAGCCCAAAGATAGGTGTAATATCCCGATGCGTAGCCGTCGCTGCCGAATATGTGGCGGAAGTAGGGCGAGCGGTAGCGGAACTGCACCTCGGAAGGCATGCCGAGTTCCTGTGCCACGTTGGCTTCGAAAGCCTCAACGTCAATGCTGTCGGCGTCGGTCACCTTACCCCACTGGAGGTCGAGCAATGCCGCTCCGACGAGCTCGGTGGAGGTGAATCCCTGGTTGTGGGTCGATGCTGCCTCCATACGCTCTATCAGCGAGTCGGGGATCACCTCGCCGGTGCGCCAATGGCGGGCGTATGTGCGGAGCAGCTCAGGCTCGAAAGCCCAGTGCTCATGTATCTGCGAGGGGAGCTCCACGAAGTCGCGGTCAACGTTGGTGCCAGCCTGGCTGCGGAGCTTCGCGCGGGTGAGCATTCCGTGGAGTCCGTGTCCGAACTCATGGAACATGGTCTCTACCTCATCCATGGTGAGCAGTGCGGGGGTGTCGCCGGCGGGCTTGGAGAAGTTGCCGACGTTGTAGACGATCGGACGTGCGGATTTGCCGTTGGGGTCCTGGAACGCGCTCTGGAATTCGCTCATCCATGCGCCCTGGCGCTTTGAGGCGCGGGGGAAATAGTCGGTCATGAACACGGCTACATGTTTGCCTTGTGCATCCTTGACGTCGTAGACGGTCACTTCGTCGTGATAGCGGGGGGCGTTGGGCATCTCGGTGAATGTCACACCGTAAAGGCGATTTGCCATGTTGAATATGCCTTTGCGCACGCTGTCGAGTGCGAAGTACTGGCGCACCTCATCCTCGTCAAGAGCGAATTTGTTCTTGCGCACACGCTCCGCATAGTAGTAATAATCGTAGGGGGCGATCTTGAAGCTGTTGCCCTCCGAATCGCTCAGAGCCTGCATCTCGGCAACCTCCTCATGGGCACGCTTCACGGCAGGCTTCCAGATCTTCATCAACAGATCCTCAGCATTCTGCGGATTGTGTGCCATAACGTTGGCTGTCATGTAGGATGCATAGTCGGGATAACCAAGCAAACGTGCTTTCTCGGCGCGAACTTTAAGTATCTCCTTGATTACAGGTTTGTTGTCGTACTCACCCGACGATGCGAGAGTTGTGTAACCCTCATACATCTGACGGCGCAGGTCGCGGTCGTCGGCATACTGGAGCAGGGGCAGACGGCTGGGTGCATGGAGTGTGAACACCCATTTGCCCTCCAGACCGCGTGCCTTCGCCTCATCGGCAGCCACGGCAATATTGGCGGCAGGGATTCCGGAGAGGCGCGATGCGTCGTCGACCACCATCTGCCATGCGTTGGTGGCGTTGAGGAGGTTTTTGTTGAACACCAGGTAGAGGTCGGTCATGCGGGTGTTGAGCGCCTTGAGTTTTTTCTTGTCCTCGATGGTGAGGCGTGCGCCGCTGCGGATGAAGTCCTCATACAGCAGCTCGACGGCGCGGATCTGCTCCGGCTTGAGTCCCATCTCGTCGCGGAACTCATAGATGTGCTCTACGCGGGCGAAGAGCAGCGGATCCATCATGATCTCGTCGTTAGCCTGCGAGTAGAGGGGATATGCCTCCTCGCTGACAGCCTGCATCTCGGGCGATGAGATTGTCTCGTCGAGGTTGGAGAATACGTTCATCACACGGCGTACGAGTTCGCCCGACTGCTCGAGCGGCAAGATAGTGTTTGCGAAAGTAGGCTCGTGAGCCTGCCCGGTGATAGCCTCTATCTCCGCTTTCTGACGCTTTATGCCTTCGCGGAGTGCCGGCATGTAGTGCGCGGGCTTGATCTTCTGGAAGGGTGGGATGTTGTAGACGGTGCCGTAGTCCGACATGAACGGATTTCCGGCGAGTGAAGTTTCCTGAGCCATTGCTGTTGTGGCTGTGGTTAATGCCATGGCTACAGCCGTGGCGATGATTGACGGTTTATTCATTGTTCGTGTTGGAATTGCTGTTCGGTTTATTGCGGTTGCCGCGGCTCCGGTTGTTGCGGTTGCGGCTTCTGCCGCGCTGTCTCTGCTCGCTGCTGCCGGTTTGCGCTGAGGCGTCGTGAGGTTTGTCGTTCTTTTTCTGCTGTTTGCCCGCTCCGCCTTGCCGCGGTTTCTGACTGTTGCGCTTTCGGGTGTCCTGCTTACCGCCCTGTCGGCGTCCGCGCTGCGGTCCGCCTCCACGCGCACGCCTTTCGGGGTGGTAAGTGGGGGTCTCGCCTATGGATTCGGGTAACTCTTCCTTGCGCACCTCATAGCCGAGGAAGCGCTCGATGATGCCGAATTTCCACTGCTCCTCCTCGCTGACGAAAGTGACAGCCTTGCCGTCGGCGTTGGCTCGTGCGGTACGACCGATGCGGTGCACGTAATCCTCCGGCTCATGCGGCACGTCGTAGTTGACCACCATGGCGATATCGTCGATATCTATGCCGCGCGCCACAATGTCGGTGGCTACGAGGATATCGATATTTCCGGCGCGGAAATCGAGCATCACGTTATCACGTGCCTGCTGTTCGAGATCGGAGTGCATCTCGCCGATGCGGTATTTGTTGCGGGCGAGAGTGCGTGACAGCTCCTTGACTTTCAGTTTCGACGATGCGAATACTATCACGCGCTGCGAATGGGCAGTGGCAAAAAGGTGACGCAGCACGGCGGTCTTCTGAGCCTCGTAGCACACCACAGCCGATTGTGCGATCTTCTCCGTAGGGCGCGACACGGCGATCTTCACCTCGGCAGGATCGCGGAGTATGTTGCCGGCGAGCTGCTGTATCTTGGGTGGCATCGTGGCTGAGAACATCAGGGTCTGGCGATCGGCGGGGAGCTGGCGCACGATCTGCATGATGTCGTCGTAGAATCCCATGTCGAGCATACGGTCAGCCTCGTCGAGCACGAAGAACGATACTTTCGAGAGATCCACGTAGCCCATCTGCAGGTGTGCGAGCAGACGCCCGGGGGTGGCGATGACCACATCGGCACCCATCTTCAGTCCACGCTCCTGACGGGCGAATTCCTTGCCGTCAGTGCCGCCGTAGACAGCCACGCTCGTCACTGGCAGGAAGTAGGAGAATCCCTCCATCTGACGGTCGATCTGCTGGGCAAGCTCGCGTGTGGGTGCCATGATTATGCAGTTGACAGCGTCCTCCGGGTACTGGTATTCGGAAAGTTCGTTTATGATCGGCAGCAGATAGGCGGCGGTCTTGCCGGTGCCGGTCTGGGCTACCGCGAGCAGATCGCGTCCCTCAAGCACGATCGGTATGGCGCGTTCCTGTATGGGTGTGCACTCAGAGAAATTCATGTCATCGAGGGCGTCGAGGACACGGTCGCTGAGGTCAGTCTCATCAAATCTCATAGCTATGAATGTGTGTGGCGGTCAGTATCGCCGACCGCTTTGTTGTTGTTCCGCAACTATATATGTTTGTCCGTTGCAAGATTTTCAATCAGTATGCAAAGTTACGCTTTTTGCGTTTCTCCTGCAAATCAATAAATGAGTTCTATCTCCTCGCGCGATTATTTCCCGAACAGTCCCATTATGAATAACTTCACACTATATGTCGCGATCTTTGCTCTCACTCTCAGGGAGCCGGGGTCAAGTCCGGAAATTTCGGCAAATTCCCTTATGCGTTGGATAGGGTGTCTGGTTGAGAATCCTGTGGTCTCGTATTTGGCTATGCAATGCGGTATCTCGAGAAATTTGCCGCCGTTCTTATAGATGACGCTCAACAGGTTGAAATCGGCGGCTATTGAATATCGGGTGTCGAATCCATGCTGCTTCTGGAGGGTTGCCTTAACGAAAGTGCTCTGATGACATATCCCCGGGTACTTCCTTTTCCTCTTCTGTGTGTAGAATGGATCCGGCTTGGCTTCAGCAGTATCACCATTCGGGTTGATGTTGTAGACACTCCCGAAGGCTACATCAGGATCGGTGTTGAGATACGGCACGCATCTTTCTATCACTCCGTTGTCATAAAAGCCATCGCCGGCATTCATGAAATTCATGTAGTCGCCTGTCGCGGCTCTCACGCCCTTGTTCATGGCATCGTAAATGCCGTTGTCAGGCTCCGACACCCAATAGGCAATTCTGTCGGCGTATTTCTTTATTATGTCGACGGTGCCGTCGGTCGATCCGCCGTCGATAATTATGTATTCCACATTGGGATATGTCTGGTTGAGCACGGACAGAATTGTGCTCTCTAAAGTCTCTGCTGAGTTAAAACACACTGTTACAACGGAGATTCTCGGACCGGTGATATGCATGGGTTTGATGGTTGAATGTCGGAGAGTCTTCGCAAAATTACTACATATCGGGTAATAAGGCAAATATCATGTCGGGTGTCGTGCGAGCGTGGAATTTGGAATGTAGTGTGGATACGTGACAGATTTTTTATAACTTTGCAGGGTTAACAAAGCATATTCCGGACGATACACCTTATGAGCAAGATGCTCGACATATTCAAGCAGGTAATTGACAGCCGCGGCTGGCAGTACGACACCGGTTCCGACCCGGAGGACAACACGGAGATGATAGCATTCGGTCTGAAATGCGAGTATAACAGCATGTTCGTGGTCATCACCGACCAGCCGGAAGAGGAGAGGCTGATGATACGCTGCCGCCTTAAGGATCATGTGCCGGAGAAACAATATGAGTTGGCTCTCGGACTCATCAACGAGATGAATTATCACCGTTGGATCACAAGAGCGTCGATCGACAGAGATGATTGTGAGCTGGTGTTCAGTCATACCGTCCTTTATGCCGGTCTTAGGTTTACGCGTAAAGCCGCCGAATCTACCCTCGACCGTGCGATAGAGGTGGCTGACTTCGAGACGCACAACTTCTTCGAAGTACTTGGGAAAGCGGCGCGTAAAGCCGGAATCTCCCCGGAGACCGAATCCGCACCGATAGCTGACGGCAGCGGTGATGACAGCTGGCTCTCCGATACTGACGATGACGTTGCTGTGGAGGTGTGCTTCCAGTGGAGCGGCAACCGCAGTGACAACTGATCACTATAGAATAATCAGATACAATATATTACCATGACAAGCGTAGTAGACAGATTTCTTCAATATGTGAAGTTCGACACACAGAGCGACGAACTCACCAACATGACCCCCTCAACACCGGGGCAGATGATATTCGCACAGCATCTTGAACAGGAGCTGCGCCAGCTCGGACTGACCGAGATCTCTCTTGATGATAACGGTTACCTGATGGCTACACTGCCGGCGACTCCCGGACTGGAGAAGGCTCCGGTGGTGGGATTCATAGCTCACCTCGACACATCGCCCGACGCATCGGGACGCCACGTATCGCCACGCATTGTGGAGAATTACGACGGTTCCGACATAGTGCTCAACCGTGAGACAGGTATCACATTATCTCCCTCGGAGTTTCCGGAACTCAAGGATTATGTGGGGCAGAGCCTGATCGTGACCGATGGCAACACGCTGCTCGGTGCTGACGACAAGGCTGGCATTGCCGAGATAATCACTGCGATAGCCTGGCTCAAGGAGCATCCGGAGGTGAAACATGGCAAGATCCGCATTGCGTTCAATCCTGATGAGGAGATCGGTCAGGGTGCGCACAAGTTTGATGTCGACCGTTTCGGAGCCGACTGGGCGTACACCATGGACGGAGGCGCGATCGGTGAACTGGAGTATGAGAACTTTAACGCTGCTGTCGCTAAGGTGACATTCCATGGTCGCAACGTGCACCCCGGATCGGCTAAGCACAAGATGATCAATTCGCTGCGCATAGCCACCCAGTATGCCATCATGCTGCCGCGGTGGGAGACACCTGAGCATACCGAAGGCTACGAGGGTTTCTATCACCTCACATCGATCGAGGGAACTGTGGAGCAGACCGTGCTGACTTATATAATCCGCGATCATGACCGTGACCGCTTCGAGCGCCGCAAGAAGGAACTGGAGCATCTCGCACGCAAGATCAACAAGGAGTTTCCCGGTTGTGCGGAGATCGAGATCCGCGACCAGTACTACAACATGCGCGAGAAAATCGAGCCTGTGATGCACATAATCAACCTTGCCGAAGAGGCTATGCGTGCCGCAGGAGTGGAGCCGGTGGTGGTTCCGATCCGCGGAGGCACAGATGGGGCGCAGCTCTCGTTCAAGGGGTTGCCCTGCCCGAATATTTTTGCCGGCGGACTCAACTTCCACGGCAGATATGAGTTTGTGCCTATCCCCTCTATGGAGAAAGCCACTAAGGTGATTGTCGAGATAGCCCGCCTCGCAGCCTGCAAGTGAGCATAGCAGACAAGACCCTTGTAATAGTCACCGGACCGACAGCCTCGGGCAAGACGGCGCTTGCCATCGGGCTTGCCCGGGCGCTGCAGTGCGAGATAATCTCGGCTGACTCCCGCCAGGTCTACCGCCGTATTCCGATAGTCACGGCGGCTCCCGATGCGGAGCAGCTTGCTGCCGCGCCGCATCATCTGGTCGGATTCCTTGAGCCTGAGGAGAGCTACAGCGCGGCGGCGTTCGATGCCGACGTGAGCCGTCTGTTGCCACGGCTGTGGGAGCATAGTGACTATGTCGTAATGTGTGGTGGCTCGATGATGTACATCGATGCATTTGTCAATGGTCTCGACAATCTTCCCGACATTCCGCCGACGCTGCGCGACAGCGTGTGGCGGCTGTTCGACGAGGGTGGCTTGCCGGCACTCCACGACAAGCTGCGTGAGCTTGATCCCGGCTATCTTGCCACGGCTGATCCCGTCAACCATAAGCGGCTCATACATGCTATTGAGGTGAGCATTCAGGCGGGAGTGCCATATTCCTCGCTTCTCACCGGCAACAGGCGTGAGCACCCTTTCAGCATCGTCAAACTGGCGCTTGCTCCCGAACGCGCCGAACTGTTCGCCCGGATCGGACGCCGTGTGGACCGTATGCTTGCCGAAGGTCTTGAGGATGAGGCTCGCGCGCTGTATCCCCTGCGTGGGCTCAACTCTCTGAACACTGTAGGGCTAAAGGAGATGTTCCTGTACTTCGACGGGTGCATGAGTCTGCAACAGGCAGCCGACAAGATAGCGCGCAACACGCGTGTATACGCCAAGAAACAGCTCACATGGCTCAAACGCGATCCTTCGGTGATATATATTCCCGCCGATGCCGATCCGCTGACATATTCACTAAGTATCATTAATGAAGAGTAATACCATGAACCGAACCGTAACAACTACTGCCGCCGTGCAGCCACGCCGGCGCGAGGCGTGGATCGACCTTCTGCGCGTTGTGGCGTGTCTGCTTGTCGTGTTCGCGCACTGCTGCGACGGATTTGTAGGCGCATTCGATACCGACCGCTCCGCATTTATCACCGGTGCGCTGATGGGTAGTCTGACGCGCCCCTGCGTGCCGCTTTTTGTGCTCATGACGGCAATGCTTGTCATGCCGCTCGGTGAGGGCACGACGCTCCACGGATTCTACCGCAAGCGCATAGGACGCATACTTCCGCCGCTTATATTCTGGTCAGTGGCGCTGCCGGTGCTTTTCTATATTTATTATGCGCACGTTAACCCCGCTTCAGCTAATCCTATGGTCGATACCTCAGCCTATACTCCCGCCGGAGTGTGGCAGAAGATATGGCTGATGGTGTTCAATTTCAATTTCGACACCGTGCCGTTATGGTATCTCTACATGCTTGTGGGGCTGTACCTTATAATACCGATACTTGACGCATGGCTTGCCAAGGCTACCCGGCGTGAGGTGCTGACGGTGCTCCGTATATGGGGCGTGACACTGTTCATACCATATCTTAAGCTCATAGCTCCGCATGTTGGATATACCGGCAACTTCGGGAGCATGGAGATTCTCGGTGCATGCGACTGGAACGCATACGGCACATTTTACTATCTCACCGGTTTTATAGGCTATCTGATCCTTGCCTTCTATATGCGCAAGTGGGGTTTGCAATGGAGCGCGGCTAAGACAGCCGCGATATGCATACCGATGTTTGTCGTGGGCTATGCCATAACCGCCGGCGGGTTCATCAAGATCCAGGACTATTACCCCGGCGATTACTCCTATCTCGAGGTGATATGGTACTTCACCGGCATCAACGTGTTCATGATGACATTCGCGATACTCGCGGCATTCAGCCGTCTGAAGTTGCGTCCGCGCCGCTGGCTTACACGGCTCGCGTCGCTGACGTTCGGTATCTATCTGTGCCATTTCATTTTCGTCTATGTCACTTTCGACCTGTTTGGGCTTACCTCAATGCCCGCGGCACTAAAGATACTGTGCATGACGGTGGTCTCGTTTGCCGCCGCCGCAGCAGTGACATGGCTTATGCGGCTTGTGCCGTTCACCCGCCGTTTTATTGACTGATAATACATAAATCATAATACCATGCTGTTTAGCTTTTTACTCTCAGCTGTAATTCCGGTGACGCCGATGCCTGCCGATGTCAGGTCTGTCGATGCCGATGCTTTCGTGATGCCGGAGCACCCTGTGCTGAGCATTCAGGCTCCCGCCACTGATTCCGTACGCATCGCAGCCTGTGCCGTTGATGATTGGGGCGCACGTTTCAATATCGGCACAAAGCCACAGGTTCGGTTTGTAATGACCGATAGCGTAGCCGGTGTAGTAAGTCCGGAAGGATATTCACTTCAGATAGCCCCGGACGTGGTCACGGCGCGTGCTGTCTCAGGCGCCGGTCTCTTCTATGCGATGCAGACGCTGCGTCAGCTCGTCGCTTCGGGAGATACCCTACCTGCAATGGACATCGTCGACAATCCCCGGTTGCCTTACCGCGGCATGATGCTCGACATTTCGCGTCATTTCCGTGATAAGGAGTTCATAAAGAAACAGATCGATGCCGTTGCACGTCTGAAAATCAACCGTGTGCATCTGCACCTCACCGATGCCGCCGGATGGCGTCTTGAGATAAAGAAATACCCTGAGCTGACCGATTTCGCCGCATGGCGGCAGGGTAATACCTGGAAGGAGTGGAATGCTCAGGGTAACAAGTACCTGCATCGCGACGATCCCGGAGCTGTCGGCGGATTCCTGACACAGGACGATGCCCGCGAGATCGTGAAGTATGCAGCCGACAGGTATATAACGGTAATCCCGGAGATTGAGATGCCGTCGCATTCCGAGGAGGTCAACGCAACATTCCCGCAACTGTCATGCACCCACGAGCAGTACGGTCAGCCTGATTTCTGTGTCGGCAATGAGCTGACATTCGAGTTCCTGCAGAACGTGCTCGACGAGGTTCTGGAGATATTCCCCTCCGCCGATATACATATAGGTGGCGACGAGGCTTCAAAACGCGCGTGGAAGGATTGCGCTCTTTGCAAGGCGCGCATGGAGGCTGAGGGTCTGGAGAATGTCGATGAGCTGCAGAGCTATCTCATACACCGCATAGAGCAGTATCTCAATTCCAAGGGGCGCAATCTGCTCGGATGGGACGAGATAATGGAGGGTGGACTTGCTCCCAATGCCACTGTGATGTCATGGCGTGGCATAGAGGGGGGCATACGTGCCGCCCAGTCGGGTCACCGTGCCATAATGAGCCCCGGTGCCTACTGCTATCTCGACAATTATCAGGATGCTCCCCCCACGCAGCCGGAGGCTATCGGTGGATACATGCCCCTTAAAACGGTTTACTCCTACAATCCTGTGCCGGATACTCTCGATGCCTCGGTCAAGCCGTGGATCCAGGGTGTGCAGGGTAATCTCTGGTGTGAGTACATCCCCACCGCTGAGCATGCGGAGTATATGCTCTATCCGCGCATGATCGCAATCGCCGAGATCGGCTGGACACCGCAGGAGAAGCGTGATTGGGATGATTTCCGACCGCGTGCCGTTGCCATTGCTGGTGCAATGCGTGAGCGTGGCTACAATACATTCGACCTGAACACGGAGCATGGCAACAAGCCCGGTTTCGACACTCCGGTAGAGCATCTTGCGCGCGGGAAGAAGGTTACATACGCGGTGCCATGGTGGAACCGTTACACGGCGGGAGCCGACACTACATTGACCGACGGATTACGCGGCGGGTGGAATTATACCGATGGTCGCTGGCAAGGCTTCCTCAACCGCGCGGATCAGCGTGTCGACGTGACGATCGACCTCGAGAAGGTTACCGACATAAGCTACGTGGGTGGCGAGTTCATGCAGATCATAGGTCCTGGCGTATGGCTTCCGCAGCGGGTGGAGATCTCCGTGTCGACCGACGGTAAGAAGTTCAAGACTCTTACTGTCATCAATCATGAGCAGAAGGCTACCGAAGGATTGTCGTTCAAGATGTTCGACTGGCAGGGGAGCGCCCGTGCCCGCTACGTGCGTTTTATCGCAAATTCCGCCGAGGGATGCCAGTTCCTTGATGAGATAATAGTTCGCTGACAGTATTATTGAGGCTCTGATTACAGAAACCGAGCCTCATGACTATAAAATAAGGCGGCGTGTCGATATCGACACGCCGCCGCTGTTATCTTCGGCTATGAAGATTTATTTTACGAGAGCGAGATCAGCACCCGGTTTGAACTTAACGACCTTGCGGGCAGCGATCTGGATTTTCTCACCGCTGCGGGGGTTAACGCCGGTGCGGGCGGGCTTCTCATTTACGAGGAAAGTGCCGAAGCCGATGATGGCAACGCGATCCTCCTTGAGGAGCTGTTCGGTGATGGTGTTGAGGGCTGCTTCAACGGCAGCTTTAGCCTGAACCTTGGTCAGACCTGCCTTTTCGGCTACAGCATTGATAAGCTCGGTTTTGTTCATGATGTTATTTTTATGTTTGTTTTTTGGTAGTAAATGTTATGATTGTCTGTTGTATTCTTGGCGGCGCGGTGCATGGCGCATATTGCTGCATACCGATAGCCGTCGTTTACTTAATGATAATCCTTTCCCTTGTTACACGTTTACGTCCGTACATCATACTATGTGTTCGTTCGGAAGCATGCCGTAGAGTAGGCTGTTGCCGGTGTGTTGCGTCACATTTGTCGATGTTGCTGACTGTCCGAAAAAGCATAGCTATACTTTTTTCAAGTCACAAATTTATACCAATATTCTTAAATTGCACAATTTTTCACGAAAAAAAATCAAAAACGTTCCGATTTGTAGTCACTTTGTGACAAATCACTGATCAACAGACCGCAGTTTATAGCATTATTCGTAACTTTGCCATGTAATTACCTAAACACAATCCCAAAACAAAATGATGCGCTCAGGAGGCTCAATATTCAGCAATATACCACCCGTCACTAAAAACCTCATCATCATCAACTTTATAATATGGTTGTTCATGATGGTTGCGGGGTCGAAGATCGACCTTGTGGCACTCGGCGGTCTGCATTACTTCAAGGCGTCGGATTTCAACCCGGTGCAGCTCCTCACTTACATGTTTATGCATTCCACGACCGATTTCGCGCATATTCTCTTCAATATGTTCACGCTCTTCATGTTCGGAATAACGCTGGAGCGTGTTCTCGGATCGGCGCGCTATCTGTTCTACTATCTGTCGTGTGGCATAGGTGCCGCCCTGGTTCAGGAGCTTGTGTGGGCGCTGACCTGGGAAGATATGTTTGTCAAGATGCTTGCCAATGCCAATGCCAATGGTGTCGGTTTCGACACCATGCGTCTCGCTATCCAACAGGCTATGTTCCTGAACTATCTGGTGACGGTCGGTGCCTCGGGAGCAATTTATGGTGTACTTCTCGCTTTCGGCATGATCTTCCCTAATATGCCGCTGTACATCATGTTCATCCCGGTTCCTATAAAGGCTAAATGGATGGTGATAGGTTACGGTGTCATAGAGCTGCTGATCGGTCTGAGCAATGCGTCTGACGGTGTGGCTCACTTCGCCCATCTCGGAGGCATGATTTTCGGATTCCTCATGATATACATCTGGAAAAAGCAGGGGGTCATACATGGCGGAAACCGTTATTGACAGGCAACGCTCCAGCACATTCGTGCGGTGGCTGATCGCGGTGAACGTGGCGTTGTTTCTCACGCTTCGTGCCATCGCCGCACTCTCCCCACATTCGGCGCATCTGTTCGCGGTCTTTGAGCTTCCGGGATCGTTTGATGCGCTACTCCGGCAGCCATGGAGTGCGTTGACTTACATGTTCGTTCACTATGATGCACTGCACATAGCGGTCAATATGCTGTGCCTGTGGCTGTTCGGCTCGATAGCTGCCGGTCGTGGCTGCGGGAGGAGCGTCGCTGCCGTATATTTCGCCGGTGGATTTGCAGGCGGTCTGATGTTTATTGCCGCCGACATGCTGACCGGCGGCTCATATTCGCTGCTTGGATCAAGTGCCGCTGTGCTTGCGGTGGTTGTTGCCGTAGCGTGCCGATATCCACGTCAGACGGTCGGGTTGCCTCTGTTGGAGGGTGTGCAACTGCGTTGGGTCGCTCTGATGGTTGTCAGTGTGATGTTGATTAGCGTCGACAGTTCCACCCTATGTGCTTTCATGTCGCATCTCGGGGGTGTCCTCGCCGGTCTCATCGCAGGATTTCTGAGCCGTCGCAAAGTGGAAGGACCCTATGGTGCGGCGGGTGGCACGGTATCAGCGTCGCTTCCCGATGCCCTGCTTGCCAAACTGCGTCGTTCGGGATATGCCTCTTTGACCGAGGATGAGCGCCGTATGCTTGTCGAAACCAGCCGCAAGGAGTTATGAAGCATCTTTTGCGCATATTTCTTGTCTCGTTTGCCATGCTTGCCGGTGTGGTGACTATAGCCGCGGGCTATGGTGGAATGGTCAATCCGTTGTCGACAACTCTGCCGGCATTGATCGCCATGACTTTTCCGGTGTGCCTGTTGGTGGATATCGCACTGATACTTGTCGGATTGCTTTTCTGCTGCCGTGCCGCTGCGGTTATTGTCCTGTCGATTGCTGTCACGGCTGGCCCACTCCTGACTTTCTGCCCGGTGCATTTCGGAGACCGCGCTCCGGAGGGTGATGCGCCTGAATTGCGTGTCATGACTTATAACGTCATGCAGCTTGACGACTACACCCGGTTGCATAACACCCCGGCTTCCAATCCCACAATGCAGTTCATACTCGGCAGTGATGCCGACATTGTGGCGCTTCAGGAATGTCCTACGTTGCGCAGAGCGGCTAATACAGATGTGCGCACTTCCCGTGGACTTCTTGATTCGGTGGCGGCGCGCTATCCATACCGCGCCTTCGGTCGCGAGGGGCAGGCGCTGCTTTCTCGCTATCCGTTTACGGAAGTCGCTCTCAGCCGCAAGCCGGATCATTCATTCCAGGTGCGCGCCTACCGTATCGAATCGCCGCTCGGCGACATCACTCTCTTCAATCTCCACCTCAAGTCCATAGGTCTGACCGACGGCGACAAGGCTCTATACAGGCAATGGACAGACGGGGAGGCGGCTCGCGGTCCGATACGGGAGGAGTTGCGTGAACTTCGCCGCGACGTGCTGTCGAAACTGTCGGCGGCGTTCCGTGAGCGTGCCGTCCAGGCGCGTGCGATCCGTGAGATGATCGATAGTGTAGGCGGCACGGTGATGGTGTGCGGTGACTTCAACGATATCCCCGGCAGTTATGCCGCCCGTAAGATCCTCGCTACAGGACTCGACGACGCTTATCGCGAAGCTGGTTGCGGTCCGGCGATCACCTATCATGCCTCACGTTTTTACTTCCGTATCGACCATATATTCGCGTCGCCATCGTTGCGTCCGGTCGATGCGTTTACCCTGCGTAATCCCACGAGCGACCATTATCCTGTCGAGGCGGTATTCGTCGGCCGCTGAGGTGTGCTAAGTATGTTTAATGTTGGTGAAACATGGTTTTGATGCCGGAACAGCGACACCGTTTATAAGGTTATAAAAGTGCAGGCAGGATGCTGAGGCACTGCCTGTCCGACGTAGCGGAGTCTACCGCCAAAACCTTTATTAAAACACCGGCATACTATGAACCGAATCGATTTCCAACAGCAGCTGCTCTCCTTGCAGACCAATCTGCTGAATTTCGCCATATCACTCACTTCCAACCGTGAGGATGCCAACGACCTGCTTCAGGATACCACACTCAAGGCTCTCGACAATGAGGATAAGTTCGCTCCCGAATCAAACTTCAAAGGGTGGGTCTTCACGATAATGCGCAATATCTTCATCAACAAGTACCGGCGGATGGTGCGCAGTTCCACAGTCATAGATTCCTCCGACGACCAATACCTTCTCAACGCCCCCGAGAACGATACCGCGCTGACCCCGGAGGACACTATGGCGGAGAAGGAGATAACAGCCACGATCAATTCATTCCCCGACGCCTACCGCGTGCCGTTCTCGCTTTATGTGGCGGGTTACCATTACGGTGAGATCGCGGAACGGATGTCACTGCCGCTCGGCACAGTCAAGAGTCGGATATTCTATGCAAGGAAGTATCTTCAGGATCGTCTGTCGGAGTATGATCCCCGTTGAGCGCTTTTGTGGCTTTTGCACCGAGTTGCCGCAGCTGTTCGGCGCGTGATGCGAGGTTGCCGCGCCCGGTGGTGAGTTTGCTCATGGCGCTTTCATGGGCGGCTGATGCTGCCGAGAGCGAGCGCCCCACGCGGTTCATGTCGTCGACAAACCCACAGAATTTATCATACATCCTGCCCGCCGCCTCGGCGATCTCGATGGCATTGCGCGTCTGGCGGTCATGGATCCACAGGTGCTTTATCAGCTTGAGCGCCGACACAAGGTGTGTGGGCGACACGATGATCACGCGACGGTCGTAGGCGCGTTGCCACAGCGAGGCGTCGAGCTGCATGGCAGCCATGTATGCCGCCTCGTTCGGTATGAACATCATCACGAACTCTGCGCTCATGCCGTTGAGGTGATCCTGATAGCTTTTCGACGCAAGCTCCTCGATATGCCGCCTGACGCTCTCCACATGCCTTGCACCGGCATCGTGGCGCGCGGTGTCATCGGTGGCGTCGACATACTCCATGAATGCCGTGAGCGATGTCTTGGCGTCGATCACCACGCAATGGCTGTCGGGATATCGCACCACCACGTCGGGGCGCAGCCGCCCCTGCCACTCCGTGTCGCTTATGTTCATCTGTGTGACGAACTCCCTGCCGTTCTCGAGTCCCGACATGGTGAGTATGTTCTCGAGCACCATCTCGCCCCACTGTCCCTGCCGGCGGGTGTCGCCCCGCAGCGCTGAGGTGAGTTGCCGTGCCTCGCGCCCCACGGTGTTGTTGCTTTCGATAAGCTCGCGCAGTCGCTCCTGTAGTGAATATCGCTCGCGTGCCTCGCGTGAGTAGCACTCGTCGACCGAGCGACGGAAGGCGTCGAGATTCTCTCTCAGTGGCTCGAGTATCTCATGTATACGCTGCTCGCCATGGGTGCGGAACGCCGTCACCTGTCCGCTCATGATTTCCGTGGCGAGCACTCTGAAACGGTCTTCGTCGCGCTTGCGTCGGGTCTCCTCGTCGGCTATGCGGGCTTCCGCAGCGCGCAACCGTTCTTCCGCCGTGCTCTCGGCGGCTTTCAGGCGCTCTTCAAGGCGCGCTGTCGCGGCACGCTCGGTGCCGAGCCGCGCAATGCTCCGCGCATATAGTGCGGCGAAGACCGTTGCCGCCGCGATGGCTGCTATAAGTACTATTGTAATCATCTCGATAAGTTTGTCGCTTTCAGTGCGGTTTCATCAGTGTGCTTTCGGTGTGTAAAGTTACAACTTTTTCCCGGGAAGCCGGCTAAAGTCGCGGATTATGGTTAAATTTGCAGGTTGAAACGTAACCACCTGTTTTTAGCGAGATGGAGCGCACAGTAGAGATCGATGGCGTAAGCCTGAATTATGAAGTGACCGGCGAGGGCACCCCTCTCATTCTCATGCACGGATGGGGGTGCGACCACACGACCGTCGCATCAGTGGCGGCTGCCGCAACGGCTGCCGGACACAAGGTGTACAATCTCGACATGCCCGGTTTCGGCAAGTCTGCCGAGCCTTCCGATGTGTGGGGTGTGGATGATTACGCCCGACTCGTGGAGCGGTTCGCCGCCTCCGAGGGGATTGACCGTCCTGTGCTCGCCGGGCATTCCTTCGGCGGTCGTGTGTCGATCGTCATGGCGTCGCGCGGCGATTACAATAAGGTGATTCTTATAGATGCCGCCGGTGTTAAGCCGCGGCGTTCGCTCGGCTACTATGTCAAGGTCTACTCATTCAAACTCTCGAAACGTCTGGCTGTACTCTTGCTCGGCAAGCGCAAGGCGCAGGAGCGGATAGAGCGGATGCGCGCTCGCCGAGGTTCCGCCGATTACGCATCGGCATCGCCACGTATGCGTGCCATAATGAGCCGGGTGGTCAATGAGGATCTTTGCCGTTTCATGCCATCGATAAAAGCGCCTACACTGCTCGTGTGGGGTGAGAATGATACGGCGACTCCCATAGCCGACGCGCGAAAGATGGAGCGGCTCATTCCCGGTTCGGGGCTCGTAAGTTTCCCGGGATGCGGTCATTACAGTTTCCTCGACAATCCGGTGCAGTTTGCTGCCGTAATTAAAAGTTTTTTGAATTCCTGACAGTTATGATTATACAGATTATCTACACCCTGCTCATGGTGCTGGCGGCGCTCAACTTATGCGCCGAGCTCAAGCGCGACCTTATGATGATGCAGCAGAACTCCTACCGCACGGAGCGCTATATGCGCTGGCTGCGGACGTCGGGCGACACCACATCTGTGCCCCGTCTCGTCGGGTTATGTGTGTTCTTCGCGTCGATGGTCGTGTTCGGCGGTCAGAGCTGGGGCATGGCGCTCATGGGGGCTTTTGCCGGTGGCAGCTGCGTTATGCTTATGCGTGCACGCTACAAAAAGCCTCTCGTCTGGACTCCCCGCGCACGTCGCATATACTGCGTTGCAGCAGTGCTTGCGGTTGTTGTGACAGCTGTAGTTCTGGTGCTTGGAGGAGGGGAGACGGCTCTGACGCGTCTCTTCGCGGCTACTGTGGCTCTTACCGGTCTTTACTGCGGCTCGCATGTGCTGCTGATGGCTGCCGTATGGCTGTTGCAACCGGTCGAACGGTCGATCAATGCCGGCTACCGCCGCGATGCAGAGCGCATACTCGCTTCGATGCCTGATCTGAAAATCATAGGCATCACGGGCAGCTACGGCAAGACGAGCACTAAGCATTATCTGCACCGCATACTCTCGGAACAGTTCTCCGTGACCATGACTCCCGGCAGTTTCAACACCACGCTCGGTGTGATCCGCACCATCCGCGAGCATCTGCGCCCCTATGATGAGATATTCATCGTAGAGATGGGTGCCAAGCAGATCGGTGATATCAAGGAGATCTGCGATCTTGTGCACCCGCAGTCGGCTATTATAACAGCTGTCGGTGAGCAGCATCTCGAGTCGTTCAAGACCATAGAGAATGTGCAGAGAACCAAGTTTGAGCTTGTCGACTCGCTTCCGGCTGATGGATTCGCTGTGGTCAACAATGATTTCCCTTACGCGGCATCGCGCCCGGTGTCGAATGTCGAGGCTGTGCATTACGGCATAAGCTCCGTCGACGGCGCCTTGTGGCGAGCTGTTGATATCGTATATTCTGCCGACGGAACAGATTTCACCGTGGTAGGACCGGGCGTTGAGATGCGCATGCACACCCGCCTGGTGGGTGAATGTAACATCTCCAACCTTCTGGCTGCTGTGGTCATGGCTCTGCATTACGGCATGACTCCTGAGAAGATTCGCTTTGCCGTGGCCGATATCCGTCAGGTGGAGCACCGTCTGAGCATCAAGCGCACTCCCGGTGGAGTGACCATCATCGACGATGCTTTCAATTCCAATCCCACCGGTTCAGCGATGGCGCTCGATGTGCTCGGTGCCATGAAGGGCGGACGGCGTATCGTCATAACCCCTGGCATGATTGAACTGGGGGCGCGGCAGGAGGAGCTTAACCGTGAGTTCGGGCGCAAGATCGCTGCATCGGCTGATATTGCTATCGTGGTCGGGCAATACAACCGCGACGCGATACTTGCCGGACTCAGCGACGGCGACATGGCTGATGCCGGCATAATCCTTGCCGATACGTTCGCCCAGGCTCAGCATACGCTGCAGACGATGGTGCGTCAGGGCGACACCGTGCTCTATGAGAACGATCTCCCCGACACTTTCAAGTGACACGTATATTAAAATAGATTTTTCAATAGTTACTTACTATAAGATATGAAGACTAACATTGGTGTTTTTTTCGGCGGACGCTCCACCGAGCATGAGATTTCAGTGATTTCGGCATCCCAGGCAATGCATGCCATCGACCGCACGAAATATGACGTCACGCCAATATATATATCCAAAGAGGGACGTTGGTACACCGGCGACGCTCTGCTCGACGTGGCAAACTACCGCAATCCGGCGGCTATGCTCGAGAGCTGCCGTGAGGTGTACATGCAGCCGGTCTATGGCGACTACAATCTCTACCTGCGTAAGCGTCCGATGTTCGGTTCGCCTGTAGCGGCTCACCTCGATGTAGTGATACCTGTCATGCACGGAGCCAACGGCGAGGACGGCACTTTTGAGGGTGTGCTCGACTTCATCGGCATACCATACGCCGGATGCGATGTGCTTGCCTCGGCTAACGGCATGGACAAGATCACCATGAAGATGATACTCCGCTGTTGTGACATCCCGGTGGTTGATTTCGTGTGGTTCACCGACAAGCAGTGGTTCGACAAGCCGGATGAGCTGATCGACCGCATAGAGTATACCCTCGGTTATCCGGTGATCGTGAAGCCCGCTAACCTCGGATCAAGTGTGGGGATCGGGCGCGCTGCCGACCGCGACCGTCTGCGCCAGTGCATCACCGAAGCATGTGGCTACTCGGCGCGTATAATCGTTGAGCACATGGTCGACAATCTCAAGGAGATCAATTGCTCCGTGCTCGGCGACTGCGACGATTACCTCACTTCCGTCTGCGAGGAGCCTATCAAGAGCGGTGAGATTCTCTCATACGAGGATAAATATATGGGTGGCACAAAGGGTGCGCAGGGTATGCAGGCTTCACAGAAGCGCATCCCGGCAGATCTTCCCGCCGAGGTGAGCGACCGTATCCGCTTTCTTGCCGGCGAGACGTTCCGTGTGCTTTCCTGCCAGGGTGTGAGCCGTGTGGATATAATCATGGATGCCGATAACGGCAACATATATGTCAATGAGATCAACACAATCCCCGGTTCGCTCTCGTTCTACCTCTGGGAAGCTACAGGAATCAGTTTCCCCGAACTCATGGATCGGCTTGTGAAGCTGGCGTTGAAGCGTCAGCGTGAGCGCGACCGCAAGACTGTCACCTACGATGCGAATATCTTCAGCCTCAGCGGGGGAGTGAAGGGTGGCATCAAGGGTGCCAAAGGTGTGAAGGGTAGCCGCTGAGCCATGAGTGGTAAGCTCCAGGGCTATATGCTTGGAGCGCTCGGGGCGGCGTCCTACGGACTCAATCCGCTCTTTGCGCTCCCGCTATATGAGGCGGGGATGACCGCCGACGGTGTACTGTTCTTCCGTTATCTCTTCGCTCTGCCGGTGCTCGCGGCGATGATTCTGCTGCGCGGGCGCAGTTTCCGCATCACCAGGCAGCAGGCGCTGATACTCATCGGACTCGGAATGCTCGTGGCGCTCTCCTCGCTCACGCTATTCCTAGCCTATAACTACATGGATGCCGGGATAGCCTCAACCATACTGTTCCTCTATCCTATCATGGTGGCGGTGATCATGGCAGCATTCTACCGTGAGCGGGTCAACAAAGTCACTATAGCATGCATAGCCGCTGCCATGGCGGGTATCGGGTTATTGTATCATGGCGACGGCGAGACGCTTAGCGCCGTAGGTACACTTCTCTCACTCGGGTCGGCTCTGACCTATGCGTTGTATATCGTGTGGATCAACAAGTCTGCCGTCAGCCGGGTGGCGACACTTGCCGTCACGTTCTACGTCCTGCTGTTCGGTGTGTCGCTCTTCGCCGTCCGTCTCTGGTGTGCCGGTACAGTCGCCACCCCACCCGCTTCCGCGCCGTGGCTCTGGCTCTGCCTCGTAGGACTGGCTGTTTTCCCGACGGCGATCTCATTTGGCTGCACCACGGCTGCTATTAACAAGATCGGATCGACACCGACGGCGATACTCGGCGCGCTCGAACCTGTCACGGCTGTTATAATCGGTGCCGCTGTATTCGGCGAACAGCTCACTCCGCGTATCATCATCGGGCTTCTCATGATCATTGGTGCTGTATCAATGGTTATTGCCGCCCCCACCGTAGCCTCACGCGTCGCCTCGATCCGCCGCATGTTCCCCTCCTTACGGCGTCGCCGCCACTGATCATTCGTCGATCGACACGCGTGTGACTCTCTCAAACAGGAAGCGGTTTCTGTTGAAATGGAAGGGCTGATACTCAGTATTGGTAATTATCGTATTGTTCCGGAATACGAGACCATCCACTGATTTCGCATATAGGATCGGAGCATCAAATGTTTCGAAGATATTGTTCTCTATCACTATGCTCTCCTCTTCTCCACCGTGGAAATACTTCTGCTGTTTATCAAGTTCGGGGATTTCAGGATAGATGGATATTACGGCATTGGTAAACTGATACATGCTGGTCAACGCATTGATGAAGCGGTTGTTGCGTATCATCACATTGCGGCATGCTCCTGTCTCGAACCATCCGTTGCAATCGCCGCAGAGCAGGATGGCAGTGCCTGATGTGTGGTCAAATGTGTTGTTTTCTACAATAGTCTGGCGTGGCGTGCTGAACAGGGCGCCGCGGGCACGGTTGTTACGGATAAGATTGCCAGTGAACATCACTTCTGGCGACCATGTGAGGTTTTCAATGCCGAAGTCCCCGGTCTCGTCAATCTCCGGATCAACCGGATTCTCGAAACATATCAGAAACTCGCGGGCGCCTTCCGTACGTTTTTTGTCATAAGGGGTGATTGAAGTGATCCTGTTCTTTGTGCCGGTCAGTTCCATAGTGGCTGAGCTGATGAACTGCACCTCGTCACCGGCAAATCCCCACTCGAATCCCCAGGACTGGTCGTGCATGTATCGTCCCACTAAAGTGTGGTCATCCGCACGACTCACAACTTTCAGATATGTGCCGTGCACATTTATGGCATCATCCATCATCCCCTCGTACAAGCCGTTGCGCGATATGATCTTACCCTTGCATCCGGAGAAATGGGTCGCGTCTGCCTGGGTCGTGAAATAGCGTGGATCATCGTCTCCTTTCAGGCATACCTGGAACTTATCGAGCGTTATATTCTCACAGACCTGCGCTAACAGACCCATCCCCTCGGCATAATGCACCTTTATGTTCTCAAGGGTGGTGTTGACATCCTGTGAGAGGAAAATGCCCGGGGTGGGACGCCCCCATCCGCGCATCACAAAGATCGTTCCCGGAACGAGCTTCTCGTCTTTCCAGTTGGGAGCCGACACATATCCGTCAGC
Source organism: uncultured Muribaculaceae bacterium (assembly GCA_910587425.1). GTDB lineage: Bacteria > Bacteroidota > Bacteroidia > Bacteroidales > Muribaculaceae > Paramuribaculum. The sequence continues at coordinate 51,067 of CAJUKU010000002.1, read as the reverse complement.
CGTCATGAAAGCTCCCTTTGTATTACATCCGCGGTCGCCGGCATTGTAGACAATCCGGCGGGTGTCTTTTTCGAAGGGTATTCCCCAGCTGTGTCTTACCGTCCATCCGTCACCGTATGCCTCAAACACACTGTCGCGGGAAATGCGGTATTTTACCCAAGGTGCCGGTTTGAAGGTAATACCTTGTTGTGGATCATTGCTGATTATCTGCACTTGTGCTATATGCGGGTTCGTGAAATCAATGCTGAAATTCTTCAGTACGCAGTTTTCAGACTGTATAAGAGAGATCGGCAGCATTCTTCCATGGAACACAAACGAAGCGCCACTGCCGTCAAGTGTCAGCCGCTTCATCCCTTCCAACGCCATGCCGACCTTCTTCGGGTTGTCCTGATCATGGTTTGAAATGTAGTATTCCCTTACCGCAGCTCCTTTCTCATGGAAATTATAGGTGCCTTTATGAAAACGGATTACGATGCTGTCGCCCTCTTTACGTTCGGCATTGATCTTGTTCAGCATTTTCTGCCAGAGCACCGACATGTTTTTTGAGCTGTTGGCTTTCATGCCGAAATCTGCCACATCATACACTCTCGTTTCCTGAGCCCAGACAAACGAGGATAACAGGAGTCCTAACAACGAGCACAGCACCTTCTGTTTTTTCATGATTCTTGGATTCTGTAGGGTTAAAAGATGCGGAAGCCGGAGCCTATAGCCCGCCATCCTCTGCAAAAGTACTAATATTTTGATAAGTCCGATAACTTAAGCCTCTGAAATCTTCCCGCCTGCCTCCGCCCCCTCATTTCCAAACAATCTACGCCTCATCCAATCCCTCACGGCAGGCACGAGGCGCAGTTTGTAGGGGCGGAGGTATGGCGTGAGCGTAGCGCAGCCTACCTCCGTCAACCTGTACACCACTCAGAATCTCCTTATTAAACGATAGGCTGTCAACAAGTTTATTACGATTGAGACTCAATCTTGATTTTCTTCCAATACAATAAAGCAAATATCGCCAAAATGCTCTTTGCCTACTTCTTCACCTTTAAGGATTGGAGGCATAGAAATCATACCCTTCGATTCCAGAATATCAAGCAAATCCAACATCACCTCATGGTAGAAAATAATCTGACCAACTGTTTCTGTTGGAATGTTATGTTCGGCGCTCCAGGAATGACAGTACGACTTTACTGCTGCACTTAATTGTGTTGTAATGCTTTTGCAAAGTACATCAATTTTATCATTGTTGCCAACACGCATTATCGGTATAAGAATTTTTCCATCCTGATCTGTAAGTCCCCACCCGGAAATGGCATTTATCACCTCCTTATTTTCTATAGGACAGCCTTGAGTTTTGTTCACTTCTTTAGCAAAGGCTATAAGGCTATTTGATTTTAGCCAATATACAAGGTCATCCGTCCAGTTTTGGCGAATAGGTCCAAAGCCATTTGTACCTATTTTTACATGTGGGCGTGGGTTATACATAGCCCAGTATGCTCCGGTCCAAGTGCCGTGATCCTCACAACTCATTGGTGAGGCTAATTTTTCGTCATCCCATATATAGGTGTCGAGCAGATAGGAGAATATAAGGCTATAAGCTTGTTTTGCATATCCGGCTTTATCAAAATCTGTAATCAGTTGCCTTAATTCCGGCTCAATGATAGTAAAAATACTATCTGCAAACTCCTTGGACTGTCGACGAATAGTTTGTGTTTCCGTTTTTCCAAAGATTGGCATTTTGGTTGTATATATGCCATTCTCATAGGAAAGCAAATCACCGACTTCCAGTAATCGTAACTGACTCTTGTTGTAAGGAATGCCGAGAGAATCAAGTTTCACGGTTTTACCCGGTTCCACGAAGGCGCAGAGGATATCCCAGTTGTTGTCTGTAATATACTGCGAGGGGTGAAATCCCTGATATGAACAAAAGGCTGTTGTGTCGAACGATTTATATGGTCGTCCGACAATAGAATCTGTTTCTTGACCCAAAGCCATGAGAGGCGAAAGAACCATGCTCAAGACAAGGAATGGAATCTTGTTTCTTACTTTGTCTGTTAGTGTTTCTATGTAAGGGATTCTCCGAAAGGTTAAACCGCTTTTCATTGTTTTATAGTTATTATTCTCCACTGACTCGATGGAGAGGTTGGTTAAAGAAAGCGTGAGCCAACTATGCCACGTCATAAGTGAATACGTTTTCACTTACAAGATAAGCGTAACGTTTCTTATATTCCAAGATGTCGCAGATTGAGTTGCCTCACTCCAGTCGCAAAGTTATTAAAAATCTTTGAATCAGGAAGTGTACTGACCGAAGAAATCTGATACCACATTCTATGGATGCGCATTTGCGGAGGTAGGCTGCGCTGCGCTCGCGCCATACCTCCGCCCCTACAACCTCCGCCTCTACAAGTCCTTGTGAACTACGCATCACGCTTCCCTCAAAAAGTTCCGTGTCGTTCCTTATGTTCTGTGGCTGTTGCGAACGCAACAATATAGTTCTGTGTTGCATTCATCTTTTTCTTACCCTACCTTAAGCTATGAAAAATCAGGAATTGTAAACCACGTTGACTACCTACAGAATTTTGTGGGTTTTGCTGTGCAGATTTTGTAAGATTTCCATGCTCAAAAATGGGGATATTCGGGCAGTAATCACTAATTTTGCAGATTGATAACGAACAGAACGAGAAAATGGGATTTTTTGACAAGATATTCTCTAAGGAAAAAAACAAGGAAACGCTTGACCGCGGTCTTGAGCGCACTAAGCAGGGAGTATTCTCCCGTATCGCACGTGCCCTGACCGGCAAAAAGCAGATCGACGATGACTTCCTCGATGAACTGGAGGAGATATTCGTCACGAGCGATGTCGGCGTCGACACCACTCTGCGCATCATCGAGCGTCTGCAGGCACGCGTTGCGCGCGACGGATATGTCGGCACCTCGGAGCTAAACCGGTTGCTGTGCGAGGAGATCGAGGCACTGCTTGCCGACCGCCCCGACAATGTAGCAGGTGAAGACTTCCACCTCCCCGAAGGCGCACGCCGTCCATACGTGATAATGGTGGTGGGTGTCAACGGTGCCGGAAAGACGACCACAATAGGCAAGCTCGCCGCACAATACACCCGCGCCGGCTACAAGGTGATGCTCGGTGCCGCCGACACTTTCCGTGCCGCCGCTGTAGAGCAGCTCGACGCCTGGGCTGAACGCGCCGGAGTGCCTATCGTGAAGCAGAAGCTTGGCGCCGATCCTGCCGCCGTAGCCTACGATACACTGCAGAGCGCAACGGCGAAAGGCGATATCGACGTCGTGATCATCGACACCGCCGGACGTCTGCACAACAAGAAGGCTCTCATGGACGAGCTGACGAAGATACGCAACGTGATGCGCCGCATCGTGCCCGACACCCCTGATGAGGTACTGCTCGTGCTCGACGGCAGCACAGGGCAGAACGCCTATGAGCAGGCGCGCCGTTTCTCCGAGGCTACCGATGTCACAGGTCTCGTGATTACAAAGCTCGACGGCACCGCAAAAGGTGGTGTTGTGATCGGCATAAGCGAGAGCATGAACATCCCGGTGCGCTACATCGGTCTCGGCGAGGGTATCGATGATCTGCAGGTGTTCCATAAGCATGAGTTTGTGGAATCACTTTTCGGCAACAATTCCTGACCGACGCAGCCAATGGAAAAGCGTAACGTTGATGTCGTGACGCTCGGCTGCTCCAAAAATCTTGTGGACAGCGAGCGTCTGCTCCGCCAGTTGAGTGATTCCGGTCTTACTGTGCGTCACGATCCTCCGGAGGACTCCCGCCCGTCGGAGATCGTTGTGGTCAATACATGCGGCTTCATAGGCGATGCCAAGGAGGAGTCGATCAACACCATACTTGAATATGCCGCCCACCGCCGCAGCGGTGATGTGCGCCGGCTGTACGTGATGGGATGTCTCTCCGAGCGCTACCGCAAGGAGCTTCCCGCCGAGATCCCGGAAGTCGACGCCTGGTTCGGGAAAATGGACTGGAGCGGAATCGTGAGCGACATAGCCCGGCAATTCCCCGCCACTGTACCTTACGACCGCATAATCACAACCCCGCGCCACCATGCCTACCTGAAGATATCGGAAGGCTGTGACCGCTTCTGCGCTTTCTGCGCCATACCGCTGATCACTGGCAGGCATCACTCCCGCCGCCCGGAGGAGATCGTCGAGGAGGTTCGGATGCTTACGGAACGTGGCGTTCGCGAGTTCAATGTCATAGCACAGGATCTGTCGGCATACGGACGTGATCTGAATTCTGCGAAGCAGAGCGGACTTGCCGATCTTGTGAACCGCATCGCCGACGTGCCCGGTGTCGACTGGATACGCCTCCATTATGCCTATCCGGCTGATTTCCCGCACGATCTGCTGGGCGTGATCGCCGACCGTCCGAACGTGTGCAATTACCTCGACATAGCTCTACAACATATCTCCGACCCGGTGCTCAAGGCTATGCGCCGCCACGTCGACCGACGGCAGACTCTCGAACTTATCGATGAGATACGTTCGACAGTGCCCGGCATACATCTGCGCACCACGCTCATGACCGGTTTCCCCGGCGAGGGTGAGCGTGAGTTTGCCGAACTCATGGAGTTTGTCGAGACCCAACGCTTCGAGCGCATGGGCGCTTTCGCCTACTGCGAGGAGGAGGACACATACGCCGCCCGGAATTATACCGACTCCGTGCCGCAGGAAGTGAAGCAGCAGCGCCTCGACATGCTGATGGCGCGACAGGAGGAAATCTCGCTTGATATACAGCAGCAGAAAGTGGGTCAGACGCTCCGTGTGATGATCGATCGCGAGGAGCCGGAGTATTTTGTAGGTCGCACGGAGTGGGATTCACCCGAGGTCGATCCCGAGGTGCTTGTCCGCAAGGCTCCGGGACTGCGCCGCGGCGAGTTTGCCGACGTAACCATCACCGAAGCATTACCATTCGAACTCATCGGTGAGACAGATGCTTGACGTTGACGAGTCACTTCTGCAGGCGGCAGCCTCGGCTCTGAGCCGGAACCGCCCGTTCGCGCTCGTGCAGTACCCCGACGGCGTGGCTGAATTTCTCGACCTTACCGGCGCCGATGCTGCACGATTCCGCCCCTCTGCATTTCCTGAAGCCGGATGCAAACCGTTTGAGGCACGGTCGACAAGTTTCGACGACTATGCCCGTGCGGTTTACTCGCTTGTCGCGGAGCTTGAGGCTACCGGCGGCAAGGCTGTTGTCTCACGCCTGATATCTCTAACTGCCGCTGCTTCTCCGGTTGCCGTAGCCGCTACATATTTCGAGGCGTGCCCAGGCACATTCCGGGCGCTTTTCCTCACTCCCGCTACCGGACTGTGGATTCTCGCAACACCTGAACTGCTGCTGCGCCGCACGGCTGACGGCACGCTGTTCACAATGTCGCTCGCCGGTACACGACCCGTAGGCACCGATGGCGAGTGGGACGACAAAAACCGCCGGGAGCATGACTACGTCACGCGCCACATAACAGCCACCATGCGTGCACATGGCCTCAGTCCTGTGGTAGCGCCGCCATGCTCCCTCCCGTTTGGCAGCGTGGAGCATCTTTGCGAGCGGATAACCGCTACGGGCGATGCCGACTTCGACGCGCTCCTTGCCGACCTCAGCCCGACACCGGCAGTGTGCGGCTACCCGACAGCCGACGCGCTGCGGCAGATCGACCGCTGCGAGTCTCATCCGCGCGGCTGCTACGGAGGCTACATCGCTGTCAGCCGTGGTGAGGAGCGCGAGGCATACGTCACCCTCCGTTGCGCGCGCATAACCCCTGCCGCCGATGGTTCCTATACCTACTCGATATTTGCCGGTGGCGGCATAACATCCCAATCCGAAGCCTGCTGCGAGTGGCGCGAAGCCGAGGCTAAGGCTGCGCCGCTGCTCAACGCCATAAACCACACTATTGACAATGCCTGAACCTGACGATAACCGGAAAGGGTATCCAGCCCTGACTGTACTGATTGCCGTGATGCTCCTTATCGCGGCTTCGTTTGTGCCGTGGGGCGACTTGACGGGGGGCACGGTGAAAGACTTCTGTCTATGGTCTGATCTGCTTGATGAACCCGCCGACACACTCGCGGCAACCGAATCTACCGACGCTCCCATAGACCCAATGCTTGCACGCCTTATGGCTGAGGATGAGCGGGGGAGTGCCGTGACAGCCACAGACGCATCATCCGACACTGCACAGGTCTCTGCGCCCGACTCTACAATAATTTCAAATACAGTTCCTGCCGACACGCTGCCCGCGCCGATGGTTGCCGTGCGCGACAGTTCCGGCGTAGTGCCCATCGAGGACTACACGCCGGGCGGCACAGGTCTGAGCCGGCTTGCCACAGCACTGCTCTATGGCGGTTCGGCGCGAATAGCCGTGGTAGGCGACAGCTACATCGAGGGCGACATATTCACCCAGGATCTACGCGCGCTTCTGCAGGAGGCATACGGTGGCAGCGGTGTCGGCTACATGGGCTTCCATACGGATTTCCCCGGTTTCCGCAGGTCTGTGCGTCAGAGCGGCAGTGGATGGCGCGTCCGCGAGATCGGCAAGAAAGGCTCAAAGCTGCGCTACGAGGGATTGGCTGAGCATTACTATGTGCCGTCCGGCAAGTCTACGGCTACATACAAAGGCACGGATAAAGTGCCGCACGCCGCCACGTGGGATGTCACCGACGTACTCCTCGTTGCTCCGCGCGGCGGTACGGTCACCGTCACCACCGATGCCGGTCCGGTAGCGTTCACGCTCGCCGCGTCAGCCGACAGTGTGCAATGTCTCACGGTCAACGGCGTCACCGCATCAGCTACTGTCGCCGCATCCGACTCCACTATCGCCGGACTCGGCGTATGGCTCGATTCCCGCCGCGGCGTAGGTGTCGACTGCATGTCGTCGCGCGGATTCTCCGGACTGACGCTCGGACAGATCGATCCGGCACTCTGCCGCCGCATGGGCGCCCACATAAGCTATCAACTGATCGTGCTGGAGTTCGGCATAAACGCCATGAGCCCCGGACAGAAGAATTTCAAGGTCTACCGCCAGGCAATGACAGATGTGGTGGCTCATCTGCGCCAATGCTATCCGGATGCGGAGTTTCTGATCATGGGCATAGGCGATCGCGGTGAGAAGCGTGGTGGCGAGGTGCGCTCCATGGCATCTGTGCCCTATATGATCGAGGCACAGCGCGATGCCGCCCGACATGCTGGATGTCTATTCTGGGACACCCGCGAGGCTATGGGAGGACAGGATGCTATCGTGGAATGGACCCGCGGAGGATTTGCCAACAAAGACTACATACACATGACGCACAAGGGTGGCGCGCGTCTCGCCGATGAATTTTACCGCGCTCTGCGCCGCATGTTGCCATGATCGCTATTCTTAAGACACTACGATTCCTCACAGTTGCCGCGATACTGACAGTACCGGCGGTGCGCCTCCAGGCACAGGCATTGGATCTGCCTGATTACGGGGCGTTTGAGACCGACGACTCGCTCCGCATCAATCCCGATATCGTCTACGAGGCTGCCGGTACCGACGTGCCCATACCCTCGTTCATCAACCGGAGCGCCAACCGCATAAAGCTCAACGGTGCTGACTGGAGCGCACTGCGTGCCAAGACAGCCTCGCCCGACAGCACGGTTTCCGTCGTCCATATAGGCGACAGCCACATACAGGCGGAGATAGGCACCTCAGTGACCCGCGATCTGCTACAGCTCCGATTCGGCAACGCCGGGCGCGGACTTGTGGCTCCGCTGCGTCTCTCCGGCACAAACCAGCCGCACGACTACAGTTTCAGAAGCACCCGCACATGGAGTGCCGACAAGTTTATGAAAGGTCCGTGGCGCAACGAGATGGGATTCAACGGCATGTCGATCACTCTTCAGGGACGCAACGGCGATGTAATCCTGTCAACCGCCGAGACCGACGACCAGTACAACCCCTTCAACCACATCACGCTCTATCATACCGGCGCGATGACCGTCGCAGGCATCACTGACGATATGGGCATATCGTGCCCCGCCGAGATAGTCACCGCACCCGGTGTCACCGAACTCCTTCTGTTCACCCCGCGCGCGCAGGTCAAGGTCGATTTCGTCACCGACGGTGAGCCATTCACACTTTTCGGAGCCACGCTCTCCACTGACCGCCCCGGTGTCATATACCACGCCATAGGCAACAACGGCGCTACATACTCAGCTTACAACCGTCTCCCATCTGTCGGAACCGGCGTTTCCTCCCTGCATCCCGACCTGATCATCATATCGCTTGGCGCAAATGAGGCGTTCGGCAAACTCGACCTCGCGGCGTTCCGTGCCTCTGTCACAAAGCTGATTGCCACTTTGCGGCGCGAGAATCCTTCCGCGCAGCTACTCATCGTCACCCCGATGGAGTGCCAGCGCCGCCGACGTGTGCGCCGCCGCACCTCTTATTCCGTCAACGCAAATATCCTCCCGCTGCGCAACGAACTGCTGCGCATAGCCGAGAAAGAGCACGTAGCGGTCTACGACTGTTATGCCGTGGCGGGCGGAGCCGGAGCTTCGTCAAAATGGCTCTCGGCAGCGCTCTATGGTAAGGACCGCGTGCACCACACAGCAAGCGGCTACAGGCTTGCAGGACGGTTGCTTTACGATGCACTCATCAACCAACTTGAAGAGAAATGACCCTACCCACCATACCCGACGATATGGCGCAACGCCTCACAGGTCTGCTGCAGAACGACCCGCTCAACCCGATGCTCTTCAACACCGGGCTGTTCCTGCTCATGTTCTGCGGCTTCTGCCTGCTCTATTCGCTCATGCGCCGCTTCAATGCGCTCAAGCTGATAATCACTATAGCGTTCTCGCTGTATTTCTATTACAAGTCGTCTGCTGAATACTGCTTCATTCTTCTTGGCGTGTGCGTCAGCGACTATCTCCTCGGCATCTGGATGCAGCACTCCTCCCGCCGCTGGGTGCGCAGGCTGATAGTCACCATCAACGTCACGCTCAATGTCGGTATGCTCGTGCTCTTCAAGTACGTCAACCTGATCATCGACACCGTTGCCGGATTTGCCGGGCACGACTTCGACCCTCTCGACATCATTCTTCCCGCCGGAATATCTTTCTTCACATTCCGCTCCATCAGCTATATCGTCGACATCTACCGGGGCAAGATAGAGGCGTGCACCGACTTCCTCGCCTACACATTCTATCTCACCTTCTTCCCGCCGCTGCTCGCCGGACCGGTCGTGCGCGCCTCCGACATGCTGCCGCAGGTCAAGGCTAACCTTGTGGCATCGCGTGCCATGGTCAGCGAGGGCTTGTTTCTGATCATCTGCGGACTGGTGAAGAAGATCATCGTAGCCGACTATATCAGCCAGAACTTCGTCGACCGCGTGTTCGACAATCCGTCGCTCTACAGTGGATTTGAGAACCTTATGGGTATCTACGGTTTCGCCATACAGCTCTACTGCGACTTCTCCGGCTACAGCGACATGGCTATAGGCATAGCGTTGCTACTCGGCTACCGTTTCCTCGACAATTTCCGATCACCGTTCAAGTCGCAGAACCCTACCGAGTTTTGGCGCCGGTGGCATATATCGCTCTCATTCTGGCTCCGCGACTATCTCTATATACCCCTTGGCGGCAACCGATGCTCGCGTCTGCGCCGCCACGGCAATCTCATGACCACTATGCTGCTCGGCGGATTGTGGCACGGAGCATCGTGGATGTACCTTATATGGGGCGGACTTCAGGGCGCTTTCCTTGTCGGACATAAGGAGCTGCACGATCACACGCGCCGGCGTCAGCGCAGGTGGTGGCGCGTGGCGTTCAACGTGTTTATAACCTTCAACCTCATAGCGATAAGCTTCATGTTCTTCCGCGCGCGCTCAATGGAGGCTGTCGGCGATATGACCCGTCAGATCATCCACGACTTCCATCCTGAGATAGCCCCGCAGTTTGTCACCGGTTATCTTATGGTAGTCCTCGCCCTCGTCGGAGGCTACCTCATGCACTTCGCCCCCGAGAGCCTGACGCGACGCTTCCGCGGCGCCTACGCCGCCATGCCCCTTATCATCCAGGCGATCATCCTCGCCCTCATCATCTTCCTTATCATCCAGGTGCGCAGCAGCGAGATCGTCCCCTTCCTCTACCTCCAGTACTGATCCTCCCCACGCTGCCAAAAACAGTGCGAATTTTGTGAGGCAGCGGTTGTAGGGGCGGAGGTATGGCGCGAGCGCAGCGCAGCCTACCTCCGTTAACGTGCATCAAGATGATGCGGATCTTATAAAATGATTTGTCGCAAATGGGAATCCCGAGCCGCGCATTTATTCGTTAACAATTGCAGGCGGTTGCCATCAGAACGGGTAGCCGATGGCGAGGTGGAAGGCGAGGGAGTTCTTGAAGGAGGTCATGTTGTAGTAGCCCCGCTTGCCGGTGTCGTAGGGCAGGTGGATGCCCACGCCGAGATCGCCGCGCACCACGAGCATTCCGATATCCAGGCGCAGTCCCGCGCCGGTGCCGGTGGCAAGATCGCGCAGGAACGTCGATCCTTTCAGTTTACCGCCCGGACGCAACGGATCCTCTTTCAGGAGCCATACGTTGCCCGAGTCAAAGAACACCGCGCCATGCAGCGGGCCGAAGATCGGGAAGCGGTACTCCACGTTGAATTCAAACTTGAATGTACCCGTCTGGTCGAAATATCCGTTTATCAGGTTCTCCGGCACACGGTAGCTGCCGGGGCCAACGCTGCGCACGGTGAATGCGCGGATCGAGTTGGCGCCACCCACGTAGAACTGCTCGCTGTAAGGCACCGTCGTGGCGTTGCCGTAGGCATGCGCCGCGCCAACAGCCACGCGGCTCACGAGCCAGTGGTCGCCGGTAAGCCGCCGGTTATACACCAACTGCGTCTGCCCCTTGATGAACTGCGAGAACGGGGTTCCGAACAGCGTCTTCTCACCCTTCTTGCCGCAAATCTCGTAGATGCTCCAGAACAGATTGCCAGCCTCCTGCACCGTGAACGACCAGTTGATGAGGTTGTTCGGGTCAATCGCGCGGTCATACGTGAAGCTGTACTGCAGCTGCGGTATGAACTGCGACTTGAAGCTTTCGGCTATAGCCTTGTTCTCGTTCATTATCGAGTCGAATTCCTCGGTGGAGTTGAGGAGCTTGGTGTATGTGAGCTTGAACGGCGTCAACGTATTGGAGATGTAGCGGTTCACGCGCCAGTCATAGCTTATCGACGTGTTGAACTGCGCCATCCGGAAGTAGTGCGGACGGTTGAGCAGGTCGACGTTGAGCGATATGCGCGTCCAGTTCACGTCGCGGCGTGAGCGCGGGATGAACTTGGGCGCGAGCAGGCGCGGGAACGACAGGGTGCCTGTAAGTCCCACCTCATAGGAGTTGAACACCGACCGGCGTTCGCGTCCCGTCTGCCACTCGTAGCTTCCTGTGAGGTTCAGGCTCAGCTGTTCGCCACCGCCGAAAAGGTTGCGGTTCGTGAGTCCGAACATCAGACCCGGACCGAGATAGCTGTTCGACTTTGAGGTGGCGTTGACCTCAAGCGATGCCTCGAGGGGGGCGTCAAACGTACAGTTGATCTCCACATTCAATGTCGACCGCTTTGTCGTGTCGGGGTAGACGTTGATCTCTATGCCGTTGAATATGCCTAATTGCGATAGGCGTGTCTGTGTGCGATCCATGTCGCGCACGGAGAATGTGCGCCCCTCCCGGAATGCTATGCAGCCGGGAATGAGTCCCTTGCGCAGCCGCGAGGGACTCATCTGCACGAGCATTCCGCGACGTGTCATGGTGGTGTCGGCATATCCGCCCCCGAGGTTGCGGTTCACAATGGTCACTATCGATCCGGTCTTGTACGGGCGCAGCGCTATGTCGGGAACATTGTTCGCCACCTCCATGCGCAGTGCTATCCGTCCCGGCGTGATGGTGCTGTCGGCGAGATATTCTATGTATTCGGGGCGGAAGAAGTAATATCCACGGTTGCGCAGCGCGTTGGTGATGCGCACGCGCTCCGCCGATAGCGAGTCGGTGCAGTAGCGTGAGCCGGGGCGCAGATAAGTGCCTCGCTTAGCCACGGAGTCGATCAGATGATACAGGCGGCAGGTGTCAGGCAGCATCTCTATGGAGTCGATCGGATATACCGGACCGGTCGACACGCGGTAGAGTATGCTCGCTTTCTTCGGGTTCTTCCCCTTCACGAGCTCGTATGAGGCGTGACCGCGGAAATATCCGTTATTGTCAAGTATCTGGTCGATCATCTCGGTGCGCACTTCCGGACGCACGTCGCTGATCAGCACAGGCTCTGCCACCAGTTTCTCATACAGCCAGTGTTTGAATCCCGACGGCGGATTGCTCCAGTTGTTGTACACCCACAGACCGAGCGGGAACGGATAGCGCAGATAGGGAGAGATCAGGCTGTTGTTGGGCGCTACGTTGACGGCGCTCTTCACGTCCGACTGTACGCCCGGGGCTATGCGCTGCTTATCGTAGGTCGTTATGTCGATCTTCTTCACTCCGGTATAGAGCACGTCGTCGGCTCCGAGACGTTTAGTCGTCGAGCATGATGCTGCCGCAACGGCGATCGCTGCAGTCAGCGCGAGATTCAATATGTGGCGTAGCGTGTTCATTTCGTGTCAGTGTTTTCTTTTGGTTTCACCACAGAGTCGCGCAGGCGTCCCGCCCAGCGGAACAGATCGCGCAGCGAGTTGATCTTGCGGCGGAGCACGAAGCCCACACCTGTCTGTGTGATCTCACCCTCGAGTATGCTCTCATAGCCGGTGTGGCGGAAGATGCGCAGATACATCGAGCCGCTGCGGTTGAGCATATATTCAAACGCTATGTCGTTGATAAGGTTCTGCTCGAAGTTCTCGTCGGCATCGGCATCGGTCGAGTAGTTGCCCCCCACGATGATCTTCACGCGGTCATTGAAGAGGCTCTTCGACACGCGGTAGGAGTAGGATGTCGTCGATGAGGTGTAGCCGTCCGTAGTCTTGTTGTACTGGTCTATGCCGAAGCTTATGTCGACACCCTTGATCGTGTTTGCCGCCCATGAGTTGAGCTGCGAGGCGAGAAACGAGTAGAGCGGGTTACCCGAGAGCGATGAGCTTGCCTTTGTGCCGGGTCCGGTGTAGGTGTTGTAGAGCAGCAGGTTCATAGCCTGGTTGGCGCGCTGTTCCTGGCTCATGGAAGCGAGCTCGTTCTGCACGGTTATGTCGTCGTTTGTAGCCAGGTCAAACGCCACGTTCATGTTTTGTAGCGTGTTGGTCACAGCCAGACTCACGTCAAATTCTATAAGGCGCGAGTTCTGCCCGGGCTGTGTCACATTGGCTTTCAGATGATCCACGGCGTGGATGTTCAGTATCGGGTTGAGCATGTCGCCGTTGAACGACACGTAGCTTCCCTCCTCGAATTCGAATTTCTTCTCCGACATCATCGGCGGCGTGTAGCGCACGAATCCGGAGTTGATGTTGAAACGTCCGGTCAGGCGTCCGTCGTTCATCGGGTTCTGCGAGTAATCGAGCGTGCCCTGACCCTGGATGGTGGCGCGGTTCTTGCCGTCGGATGATATGTCGACATTTATCGTCGATCCTTGCATCACATTGAGCGTGGCGTCGAGCATCATAGCCATCGAGGGCATAGCCACTGAGTCGGCTTGCTGCACGGCGGCTGTGTCGGAGAACTGCACGAATTTCACCATGTCGCCTGTAGCCTGTGAGGCTATGACAGATTCGGCGCCCGACAGCACGTAGGTCACGTTCGTGCCCGGCAGCACGCTCAGGTCGGCGTTCACTCGGAGGAAGCTCAGGTGTCCCTTTACAGCGGCGTCGAGGTCGATGAACGCTTTGCCGTAGACATCGGCTCCTCGTGCACGGTTGGAGTTGACGATTTGCATGTCCGATGCCTTTGCCCCGAGATCGAGCGATATGTCTGTCAGGTGGCGCATGTCTACTGTGCCGTTCAGCGTGAGCGGGTTGGCGTTGGCTGCGGTTATGGTGAAATCGTTGAAATGCACCACACTGCTGTCCACGGGTATCTTGTCGTCCGAGAATCTGAAGCTCTGACCGAGCATTCCCACGCGCACCTCCGATGAGTCGAAGGTGAGATAGCCGTCAAATCTTGGTTCGGCGAGCGATCCGGTGATATCCATCTCTCCGTTGAGTGTGCCGCTCAGACGCGCCATGTCTTTAGGCAGGAACGGGTTGGCGATGTGCAGCGGGAAGTGGATCATCGAGAAGTCGAGCATGAACGGATGGGCTGCCGTGGTGTCGTTGAGCGATCCTGTGGCGGTGATCACCTTTATGGAGTCGACGAGCAGCGAAGCGTCGGCGCGCAGCGCTCCTGAGCGTCCGGTAGTGACGTCGACGCCGATGTCGAACGTACCGACACGGTCGCGTCCGTAATATAGATCGGTCACCCCTATGGTTCCCGCTCCGGTGAGGTTGTCGGCATCCCAGTGTATGCGCATGTCGGCTCCGAGATCACCCTTGATCGGCGGTGCGAAAGGTGAGATCGACAACCAGTCGGCGAGATGTATGTCGGACAGGCGTACTACTACGTCGTCCTGCGAACGCAGCGTGTCGGCTGACGGCTCTGTGAATATCTTTATGAGACTGCGGTCCGACTGCATTGTGAGGTCTGCAGCGACGCGGTGGGTGGTGAAATTGTAGCTGATGTAATTGTCTGTGTTCAGGGTCCATTCCTTGTAGCCCACGGTAGGTTTGCGGGGTACAAGGCGCAGTGTGGCGAGCGAATCCTGCATCGTCAGGTTAACGCCGAGGAAGAATCCCTGGCGGTCGTTGATGTCACGTTGGCGCAGCAGAAGTGCGAGTTTGTCGTCAGCAAGGAAACCTGTGAGGTTCACGTGTGCGAACTGGTCGAATGTGCCGGGGCGGTTGTTGAGCGCGGCTTTGAAGGCGAGGAACTTGCCGTGTTGCACGGCGCCGAAGCTGATGGTGTCGAGACGTGTCGAGCCTGTGCGCAGGCGCAGGACATCGGCGTTGAACGCTATCAGTGAGTCATTTGTCAGTGTGACGCGCGCGTTGGCGAATTCGGTTCCTGAAGCTTTGAGGTAATCGGTCAGGAAGTTATCGGTTCCGGCATTGACGCGCACGTCGAGCGGTGGCAGCGAGCGTTGGATCCGGCGTATGTCGGCATTTCGGGTAGCCACAGCCGAGTCGATCACGGCTGGAAATGCCGTGGCGCGTGCCATAAGTGTGTCGAGCGGGCAGAATGCTATGGCGCGTGCCGAAAGGTCGCCCGATGTCAGATCAGCAGTCACAAGCGAATCGTTGGCGTTGAGCAGAGCCTCGAGTTTCGGTATCGCTATGCTTGATCCATCCAGGTTCCAGTCCACATTGTCGAGGTTGATCCGTGCATTTATGTCGCGCATGTCGCTGCTGATCGATCCCTCGCCGGCGATGCTCAGTGAGCCGCCGTTGGAAGTCGGCGATATGCCGATGGCGCGCAGGTCGAGATCTGCGATATCGCCGTCGAGCGTCCATTTGTAGCCGTTGGCATCTATTATGGCATCGAGGTCGGCGTTGAACACTGCGTCGGGATTGTTGCTCACGATCATAGCATGTGCATTTCCCTCCGAGAGTGTGGCGTCGAGCGTCACGTCGGAGTATGTGCGCCCTTTGTAGCGTACACGGTCTATGCTTACATGTGCGTCAGTCGCCGCAGTGCGCTTCATCGGGTCAAGACCGTGCCCCTTGGCGTGTGCGGTGGCGGTTATGAAGTCAAGCCCCATGTTGGGGAGGAACTGTACAACCGGGAAGCTGTCTACCGCCAGATCGAGGTCATATCCTTCGTTGCGTGCCACCCAGTCGGCATCAAGCGATATCCGTCCTCCTGCCGACGTGACCGTCAGCATTCCGTTGGTGGCGGCGGGGGAGTATGTCACCTTGCCGTCGACACGCATCGGCGGCAGGTTCACCTCATGCGCCACCTTAGCCTCGAGCAGGGTGGGCTTGAGTCGGTTAAGACCGGTCAGCGACCCGCGCAGTGCTACGTTGCCGTCAATACGTGCCGGATCAAACGGATTCGCTACATTTCCGTCAGCCTCTATGTCGAGCATCCCGGGCATGGATGCGCGCAGCGTGCGCACCTCAACCAGTCCGGAGGTTCCGCGCACATCGGCGCGAAGTGTCAGGTCGCTCCCCGGCGGAAGCGTGGCGAGGGTCTTGTCAAGCGAGGGGTATGCGAGTGCCACGTCGGCGGGGGCTATGGTGCCGGTTGCCGACAGGCGCAGTGGCGATGACGGTTCCGGCAGCGGTGTGCCCATACCCATCTCCGCGTCAAATTTCAACGTGGAGAACGCCGTGGATATGTCGAATCCGGTGGCACGCATGGAAGTGGAGTCCATTGAGAATGTTCCGCGGGCGTTCAATTGCAGTCCGCTCCGCTCATGTGCGAGCAACTCCGTGAGCGGCACCGTCATCGATGTGCCGCGGTTGTAGAACGAATCGACCGCTATGCTCACATCCGTCACCTCCAGATAGTTCATGTCAAGTCCTGGCTGCGGCACGGCGCCACGCATGGCATAGACGGCGTCAGTGGCTGTAAGTCCCACATGCCGGGCGGTTATGGTCCATAGCGCGGAGTCGGGAGTGGCGGCTACGCTGTCGGCGCGCAGGCTGTCGGTCGGATATGCAGCAAGCTGCTCTGCCGATGGCGTCAGATAGATTCCGCTTACGGCATCGGCACTGATTGAATCGGCATCAATGCGGTTATGCCCCGTGTCGACAAGTCCGCCGTAAAGGTGCATTCCGGCGGCACGTACATGCATGGAGTCGATCACCGGAAGCATCGTCATGGCGTAGTCCACGCGCGTTAGCGCAAGCTCGCGCGCTGTGATGCGCAGCGGTGCGCCGGCGGCTGTCTGTTCAGGCGCAGGAGTGACAGTGTCCTTCATCACAAGTCTTACGGTGATACTGTCGGCGGTGGCACGGTCGATGTCGATCACGCCGCGCCCGAAATAGAGCTGTGCGGCGGAGAGCCGGAACTCCTCGGCACGGGCGCGCAGCCACATAGCCGAGTCCGGAGTGCCGAGCTGGTAGAACACCGAGCGGGCGTTTGCAGAGGCAACATCGATATCGCCGCGCAGCAACGGCAGAAGCCGCACTTGCACCCCGACGCTCCCGGCGGTCACCATCGTGTCGCCGGTGGCTTCGAGCACGCTGACGCCACCCAGCTCAAGAGTCAGCGGGAAGCGCAGACGCAGGTTCTCGACCGCTATATCCATGCCGGTCGACTTCTTCACCTGCGCGAGCGCCACTCTGGTGACTGCACGCTGCACCGGCGGTACGTAAAGCAGTGCCACTGCCACCACGGCAAGGATAATCACCGAGGCTGTCAGCCATATAATGAATTTTGCAATGCGCTTGAACAACATAATGTGTGCCGCTGAACTCTTAAAACTTTAGTTGAAACGTAGCTTCGTCAGGCAGCCGCCGTGGCTGACTCCTGACCGCTTAAATTAACAACCCTTCACAAGGGCTTTTTGTTTGGCTCGTGATGAATTTCGAGGGAGTTTCCGCATGACTGTATGCGGTGCTGACCGGAGCGGATCAGTACCAGGTCACGCCGTTGCGCGACGAAGAGCGCTTCTCGTATTTCACATCCTTCAGCAGCGCCGAATTTGCCGAGATCGAGAAGTTGAAGCTCTTGTACGGACCCACGGGCAGGAAGCTCGCGCGCATGCTGAAGCAGTGCAGCTCGCGCGAGATGTTGCAGGTCATGTAGGATATCTTGTGCGTGTCGAAGTTGTAGCTCGCCGAGAACGAGAAATTCCAGTTGGCGGTCGGGCGTATGTTGCCGCTCACGCTCAGGTTCTGCGTGATCTTGCCGTCATACTCCATCTTCTTCTTGTTGAATTGCCCGTATCCGTAGCTGATTGAGTAGTTGAACGTCAGATTCCACGGCACGCTCCACTTCATGTAGCCGTTCGGTCCCATGTCAAGTCCGTTGTCAAGTTGCTCCTCATGCTCGTTGCGGCGTGCCGCTCCGTTAGCCATCGGATCGTTCGGATCGCGGTCGTTCGGGTTTGTCGGCGCGGTATCATCCTTCTTCTTGCGTTGGAAAGTGGAGTTGTTGAGAGAGTAGGAGAATGATGTGCCGGTGCTCGACAGTCTGGCGAGACCCTTGCCCGCCTGCAGACGCGTGCGGTTCACGCGCACAGGGTTCCCTGCCGAGTTCAGCCCGTAGGTATAGACATCCCATACAGCCGACAGGTTGAGATTGAAGTTGCGTGTCAGTTTCAGAAGCAACGACGTGTTTATGTTGCTCCACCTCAGAGAGTCGGCTGCGAAATTATAGCTTTGGCTGATCTGCAGGTTCTCGATGAGCGACACTTTCCGTTCGCCGATCGAATCGTTGTCATCCTTCACTTTCATCTCCAGGTTGTTGGCGAGTGAGAACGATACCGTACCCGACGTGCCTTGTCCCGGCACTCCGAACAGACTGTTGGGATAGAGCGAATACTTCTGCCGTGTGATGTTGCCCTGAGCGTCGGGGCGCTCATATTCGCCGTAGTAACCGAAGAAAGGCGAGCTGAAGTCAGGATTGTAGCTGAACGACACCGTAGGCGTCATCACGTGGCGGATCATCTTCACCTTCTTGCCCAGGAAACCCATCGGTTGGAAGAAACCGTACACTTTCGTGTCAAACGATAGCGATGTCTGGAAGTCCCACACGTTGTAGAAGCTGTAGCTCGTGTCGCAAACCTCGGCTGCTGCGTTCGGATCCCACTGGCGGCGCACTTTCGTGGTGTACATGCGGTCTGTCAGCTGTATCGACGGGGTGACGTTGATATAGTTCAGCGCATTGAATGTCGCCGAAATCGGGATGTTGTGGCGCATTCCGTTGCGCCAGTCCTTTATCAGGCTCTTCTTGAAGAATACATTCTGCTTGGCGGTCAGCGAGTTGTTGAACACGCCGGAGTACGACATCTTGATCTTCTCATACCATTTCTCGGCGCCCACAGCTACCTTGCGCTTGAACGGCGCTATCTGCGAGAGGGTCACGGTGACGTTCGGAAACGACACGGCGAGGGTGGAGTCCTGCGTGCGTTGCGATACGCTCGCCGTGGTCGAGAACGACCATTTCGATCCGGGGCGGCGGTATGTCATGTTTATCGTGCTGCTCTTCGTGTTCTCTGTGAACGACGATGAGTAGTAGCTGTCGAGCGCGTTACGCGAATACCCCGAAGTGGTGAAGTTCACCGACGCCGAGAATGTCATCGCCGGATTCGCCTTGCTGTCCTGGCGGTGGCTCCAGAGGATCTGGAAGTTGGTCATCGATGAATAGTCGGGAGCACCCTTGTCGCCGGTTATTGTCTTGAGATAATTGAGGCTGAACGATCCGGAATATTTGTAGCGTTTCAGGTATGCCGACTCGGCGTTGATGCCCCACGAACCCTTGGTGTATATCTCACCCGTGAGCGCAAGGTCGATATTGTCGCTTATCGCGAAGTAATAACCACCTTTCGACAGATAGAATCCACGGTTGTAGTCATCGCCGAAAGTCGGGAAGATGATGCCCGACGAATATTTCTCCGAGAACGGGAAATAGCCGAACGGCACAGCCAACGGCAGCGGCAGCCCCGCAAGCACGAGATATGCCGGACCTACCACAATATCCTTCTGAGGCTTCACCTTAGCCTTTGTCAACTGAAAGTAGAAGTGCGGGTTGTCATGCTCATTGCAGGTGGTGTAGCGCCCGTTCTGCAGGAAGAAAGTGTTCTCGTCTATTTTCTTGGCGCGTCCGCCTGTCAGGTAGCCTTCCCCCTGCTCGGTGATGATGTCGGTGATTATACCTTTCTCCGTGGAGAAGTTGTACTCCATCGTCTTAGCCTCATATGCCGATCCGCCGTCCTGAAACACCGGATTGCCCTGTATCTCGCCCGCCGAATCGGGGCGACCTATGGCAAACACCGTATTGTTGTTCATGTCCAGCCGAATCTCGTCGGCATCGATCTGCTGCTGGCCGTAGCTCACCGAACTTGCGCCATATAGATAGGCATTGTTGCGCCCCTCGATCACCATCGAATCGTTAGCCGATATGTCGACCACAGTGTTTATATCGGTCTTCACGCGTCGTATGCGCGAACCGGTTGTAGTTGTCTGTGCCGTATCCGGAGCAAGCAGCGTACGGTTCATCAGCGAGTCGCGTAGATCATCGGGCAGCGGTTCCCCCGGCTTTATGTGCGGACGGTGATCCTCAGCGGCAGTATCTGCCGTGACGGTGTCGGCATTCTCCTCCTTTAACCCGTTGATAGATCTTATCGCGGAGCTGTCGTTCTTATCAATCCCAAAGCTGTCGGTGCCTGTCGCTGACGGAGTATCGACAGCCGCATACGGTATTTCGCCGGAGGCTCTGTGGCTCCCGGCGGTGTTTGATGCCCATGCGGCGGCTCCCCATAAGACGGCGAGCAGAAGGATTATATGGATCTGAGAATGCCTCAAAGGCGATGTGTCGTTGGTTTACCACTGCAAAGTTAGCGTATCTATCCCAAACCGCAGCATTTTTCGCGCCCTTTTCCTCTTTTTCATCACCCGCTCTCAACCTTTTTTGCAAGTTTAAACATTATTTACTGCTTTTCTGAGCGCCGGGGCGGAGACATATTTTCAGCCCCAAAGCTGAAAATTGTCTCCGAAGTAAAAAAATAAACCTATAGGTTGCATTTTTCGATGCAAATGCATAACTTTGCCATTGTATAAGCGTTATACAATTATGAGGTTTGTAAGGATTATCCCAGGCTATGATCACCTTTGGGCTGTAAAATCGCCAAATGAAGAGGTTGATGAGTTGACTTTGTTGTTCCGAAAATGGAATAATGCAGAGTATTTGCTTGATTTTTTCATGGAAAATTTTGAGGATCTTAAAGAGTTCTTCAAGATTGAGCGGCTTGATCAAGCTGTCGGTGATACTCTTGAAGACGCTGAGGTACTTGAAGCTATGGTTCTTGATTTCCCTTACACCGAACATCTTGATGAATTGTTTAAACCATTAGGAGGAAATGAAATGCGCATGTCTGAGCTTTCGCGCGAGAAAGCACGTAATTGGGATCGGGCTCGGCACGCAAGTTGGCTAAGGATATATGCAATACGCCTGGAGCCAAATGTATATGTGGTAACAGGAGGCGCTATCAAATTGACCCGGACAATGCAGGAGCGCAACCACACAGCTTTGGAATTGAGTAAACTTAACAGTTGCAGGGCTTATCTGAAAAACAATGGAGTCTTTGACTGCGATAGTTTTGTTGAACTTACAAATGAAGAATGATTATGTCAAGTAGAGCAATCAGATTTTTGGAAGACCACAAGAGTGAGACTGCGTCTGGTTTCGTGGATGAAGCTGCATGGCGTAGGGAGAATGCCGGTTGGCTACGTTGGTCGCGTCAGCTGGCTGTCAACCTTATAGGCTATATGCAGGATAATGGAATGAAGCGTGCGGATCTTGCATTGAAACTTGGTGTTAGCCCGCAGTATGTCAGTAAATTGCTCTCGGGAACCGAGAACTTGAGTTTCAAGAGCATCGCTAATATTGAAGAAAAGTTAGGGATATCCTGTCTCACCATACAGTGACAGATCTGTCAATGATGTGGCATTTGGTGTCCCCACAACTACCCATGCTCCCTCCATCTCCACCCGTATGGAGTTCTGTGTCGTTCTTTCTGTTCCGTGCCTGTTGCGACAGCAACAGAATAGTTCTGTGTTGCATTCATAGATTCTTACTTCACCGAGTGTTGTTACACATTAGGAATTGTCAGCTAAGCTTTAGTGATTTAAAGGAAAAACCCTGGAAATTCACGCGGAATTTGCTGTTCTACGGAAAAATCCGTACCTTTGCAGTCGCTTTTTAGCATCACAGCGTGTGATGGGAAATTAAGGAGCAATAATCAATCACTTAATTTTTAGTAACACAACAAAATGAAGACTTTTCAACTGACAGCCGAGCCCCGTACAGATCTGGGCAAGAAAGCTGCAAAGGCACTCCGCAAGGAGGAGAAGATTCCCGTGGTTCTCAATGGTGGCGAGGTGTTCACACTTCCCTACACCGGCACTCTCCGTGAGGGTGAGAAGATCGTTGAGATCGGCAACAACCAGGGTCTGATCACTACCGACCTCGCTGTTACAAACGATGCCGTACGCAAGCTCATCTACACCCCCGACATCTTCGCCATCGAGCTCGACGTGCATGGCGAGAAGCGCATGGCTGTCCTCAAGGATATCCAGTTCCACCCCGTGAAGGACACTATCCTCCACATCGACCTCCTCGAGGTTTCTGACAAGAAGCCCGTCACCATCGAGGTTCCCGTTAAGCTCGAAGGTCACGCCGAAGGTGTGAAGGCTGGTGGTAAGCTCACCCTCTCCATGAAGAAGATCAAGGTGAAAGCTCCCTACACACAGATCCCCGAACGTGTGATCATCAACGTCGACCACCTTGGTCTCGGCAAGACTCTCCAGATCGGCGACCTCCACTTCGAAGGTCTTGAACTCGTCAACGCCAAGAACGCCGTGGTTTGCGCCGTACAGCTCACACGTGCCGCACGTGGTGCCGCTGCCGCCGCTGCCGCTGCAGGCAAGTGATAACGCCGCATGATGGCGCCGGAAGGTGACACAAAACCTATCAGACCCCAACGCTTATGAAATATCTCATAGTAGGGCTGGGCAATATAGGCGATGAATACCGGCTCACGCGCCATAACATAGGATTCATGATATTGGACGCCTTTGCCGAGGCGTCCAATATTTCATTTACCACCGACCGTTATGGCGACGTGGCTCATCTACGCCTCAAGAACAAACAGCTCACGCTGCTCAAGCCCTCCACATTCATGAATCTCTCCGGCAATGCCGTGCGTTACTGGAAAGAGCGCGAGAAGATCGACATCGACCATATCCTTGTTGTGGTCGACGATCTGGCGCTCCCTTTCGGTGCAATACGCATGAAGCCCTCGGGAAGCGATGCCGGGCACAACGGACTTAAGAATATCGCCCAGATGCTCGGCACCCAGGCGTATCCGCGTCTGCGGTTCGGTATCGGCAACGATTTCCCGCGCGGCGGACAGATTGATTTCGTGCTCGGACAGTTCCCGGCGGAGCAGCTCGAGCAGCTGCCCGCACGCCTCGAAGTTGCGGTCGACGCGATAAAGACGTTCTGTCTCGCCGGGCTGCAGGTCGCCGCATGCAACTTTAACAATAAGTGATCATGCCTAAGAGTGAGGAACGTGTAGACAAATGGATGTGGGCTACCCGTATTTTCAAGACCCGCACCATCAGCTCCGAGGCTTGCAAGAAGGGGCGTGTGACCATCAACGATACCCCCGCGAAACCGTCGCGCACCGTAAAGGTCGGCGATGTGGTGGGTGTGCGTAAGCCGCCGGTCACATATTCCTTCCGTGTGCTTGCACTCACAGAAAACCGTCTCGGAGCGAAGCTCGTGCCGGGCTATCTGGAGAATATCACTCCGCAGAGCCAGCTCGACCTGCTTGAGGTGGTGAAGATCAGCGGATTCATCGACCGCCGTAAAGGACTCGGACGCCCCACGAAGCGCGAGGGACGCGAGCTGTCGCGCTTCACAGCCGAGGCTTCCGGAGAGTTTGACGACGGCTGGGATTTCGACTTCGACGATCTCGATGATGACGACACCGATGATTCAGAACTTGTGTAATCATGATCGCATGAGTATCTTATGCGTCATGCCGTTGTAAGCTACTGCATTTATATTATATATCAGAGGCGCGGTTCCATTCCTGGAGCCGCGCCTCTGATTTCTGTTGTGTTTGTAGACAGTCAGTGTCTCATCATATCTTTATCAACGTGATGCGAACAGTGCCTCACCAGCCATCTGGCGGTATGCGAGCAGTCCGGCGTTGGAAAGCTCCACGGTCATTGTCGAGCCGTCGGTGCAGGGGAGCTGCACGTGGGTGTCGTCAACGAATGTCATAAGGGGCATGGTGTTGCCGTCGACAGTTACGCTCCATGTCTGTACATCGGCGTCGAAGTCCAGACGCACGATGCTGCCGTCGTTCTCGCTCTTGATGTTGTAGCCTTTGCCGTCGCACTCCACGAGGTACCGACCGTCGTTGCCTTCTATCACCTTGGTGCCCTTAGCCATGGGGTTTGAGCCGCTCCAGAACTCTATTGAGTTGAGCACAAGAATATCGGCGAGGGCAGAGACTTCGTACACGGGAAGAATCCAGAATGCGAAGAACACCAGCTCGTTGACGAACTTGTTGCCTACATGCTGGTTCCACGACAGGAGCTTGTTTGTGAGTGAGAAGCTGCCTATGCACGATGAGAAGAGCAGTGAGCTCGCGAGGGTGAGCGCTACGGCGCCGCTGAGATAAGTTTTTTTCATGAGTTTATGTGTTTGTTTTGGTTATTTACTGTATGTTGCTGGCTTTCACGCGGTCATATATTCCGTACACCTTGTTTACGTAGTCGACGGTCTGTCGTCCGCGGAAATACCCGTATTTGCACACCGGATCATTGTAATACTCCGGCTTCGATTTCAGCAGCAGCGCCTGAGCAACGTTACCCTCCCATACCGTCGGATTTGCGCCGGTCTTCTCGGCGAGGGCTATGGCGTCGAGTATGTGTGCGAGCCCCGAGTTGTAGGCTGCTACTACAAATTTGCGGCGTTCCACCGGATCGGCGACCTTGCGCGACAGTGAGCGTTCGAGATCCGCTATGATCTTCACCGCAGTGGCGATGCTCTGGCTGTTCACGGTCATCTGGTCTTCGCTGAGTCCGAAGGCTCGCGCCGTGCGCGGCATGATCTGCATCACTCCGCGTGCGCCCGCCCATGATACCTGCGTGGAGTCAAAACGGCTCTCGGCAAATCCCTGTGCGGCTATCAGGCGCCAGTCCCAGCCGATCTCGGAGGCATAGCGGCGGAACAGATGGTCGAACGGCGATACCTCGCCGCGCGACAGGTCTATGCTGTATGTCCGCGGGCGTTCCTCGCTCACCTTGCTCAGCTCGAAATAGCGCTTGAGCAACCCTGCGCGCTGACGGCGTGGATTCTCACTGCTGATCCAGGCGTCGATCGAGTCGCCCAGCCATTCGTTGCCGGGAGCTACGCCCCATGCCGCACGCTGCGGGAAGCTGACCTCCATGGTGATGTCGAGGTCGTTGTAGTATGTCTTGTTCAGGCGTGCTATGTCGCTGTCCACCACTGTCAGCGGGATCTCGCCGTCGCTAACCATCGATATCAGGTCTTCGGTGATGAGTGTGTCGCGATCCACAGGCTTGATTATTATACCTCCACCGATCTCATCGTTGAGGTTCATCATTCGGTGGTGATATTTGCTGTCTTTCTCCACGTAGACTTCCCGCCCGACGAGCTGTGTCACGTCGGTGATCAGTTCGCCACGTTTGCGTGGTTGCACAAGCACCTGGTGTGTTATGTTCTCCACTCCGCAAGGCACCACACGGCTGCGGTACTCTCCGGTCACGGGCACCTCGTATGCTACGAGGTCGATCATGCCCGAGTCGAGCATCTCCACAACCCGCGCAAGGCTCGGTGCCACATGCAGGTCAAGCACCATCCCCTTGTCGGCGGCGAGACGGCTCACCAGGTCGAAATCAAGTCCCATCGGCTCCTCTCGGTAGATGAAATACGAGGTCGGGCTGTAGAGTGTGCCTACGCGCAGTGTGTCGGGCAGCGGGCGCCGCAGCGAGTCCGGCACCTCATCAGCCGCACTGCTGCCGCTGTGTGAGCATGCCGCAACGAGTGCCGCCGCAACGGTTGCGATGGCGGCAAGCATGAGTCGTGCTGACGGTCGCTGCAAAGTGGTGTCTCTGTAAGATTAATATTCGAATGTGCCGAACGGAGAGACTATTGTCAGGCGGTTGCTCTCCGACTCTTCCACACGACCTACCACCTGTGCCTCGATGCCGAAGCTGCGGGCTATGTCGATCACGCGCTGTGCATCGGCTGCGGGAAGATAGATCTCCATGCGGTGACCCATGTTGAAAACCTTGTACATCTCTTTCCAGTCCGTGCCCGACTGTTCGCGGATCAGGCGGAACAGCGGTGGTACGGGGAAGAGGTTATCTTTGATCACATGTTTGCCCTCCACGAAGTGCATCACCTTTGTCTGTGCGCCTCCGGAGCAATGCACCATTCCATGTATCGCGGGGCGCATCTCGCTCAGAATCCGTTTGATCACCGGAGCGTATGTGCGGGTGGGGGAGAGCACGAGTTTGCCGGCGCAGAGGGGTGAATCCTCAACTTCGTCGGTCAGTCCTTTCTTGCCGGAATAGACAAGCTCCTGCGGAACAGCGGCATCATACGTCTCCGGATAGCGGCGTGCCACCTCTTTGTTGAACACGTCGTGGCGTGCCGAGGTTAGTCCGTTGCTGCCCATTCCTCCGTTATATTCATGCTCGTATGTAGCTTGTCCGTAAGAGGCGAGTCCGACGATCACGTCGCCGGCTGCTATATTGGCATTGTCTATCACGTCGGCGCGACGCATACGGCATGTCACGGTGCTGTCAACGATTATGGTGCGCACCAGATCGCCCACGTCGGCTGTCTCTCCACCGGTGGAATAGACACCTACACCCATTTCGCGCAGTTCGGCGAGGAGTTCTTCGGTGCCGTTGATGATCGCTGCGATGACTTCGCCCGGTACGAGCATTTTGTTGCGCCCTATTGTGCTGCTCACCAGTATGTTGTCGGTGGCGCCTACGCAGAGCAGATCGTCGATGTTCATGATCAGCGCATCCTGCGCTATCCCTTTCCAGACGCTCAGGTCGCCGGTCTCACGCCAGTAGGCGTAAGCGAGCGAGGATTTTGTTCCTGCGCCGTCGGCATGCATGATGTTGCACCAATCGGGGTCGCCGCCTAAAATGTCGGGGATGATTTTGCAGAACGCCTTGGGGTAGAGTCCCTTGTCGATGTTCTTGATAGCGTTATGCACATCTTCTTTTGATGCGCTTACGCCGCGCAGGTCATAGCGTTGGTCAGTCATCGGTATCTGTGGGTCTGAGGGTATGTTAGAATGAGAATATTTCGGGATTATAGTATGAAATGCAGCGCGATGTAGAGAAATGTCATCGGTGCAACGAAGAGGAGCGAGTCTATGCGGTCGAGCAGTCCGCCGTGTCCCGGCATCATGCGTCCGCTGTCTTTCACGCCGAGGGTGCGCTTGATCAGCGACTCGACAAGGTCGCCCCAGGTAGCGAATATCGAGACAAGCACGCCATAGATGCACATGGCACCAATCGACATGCCGGGCGCCTGGTTGGCGAAGCACAGTTTGGCGACTACCGCGGCGGCTATGCAGAAGGCGATGCCGCCGAAAAAGCCTTCCCACGATTTCTTCGGTGAAATGCGTTCGAACAGGCGTCGTTTGCCTATGCGTGAGCCAACGAGGTATGCCCCCGTGTCATTGAGCCATATCATTATGAACATCAGCATTATTATGGCATGTCCTGATATGAGGTAGGTAAGCGACGCAAGCGCGAGAGGTAGTGAGATGTACAGCTGTCCGGCAAGAGATGCCTGCATCGATTGCAGGGCGTTGGTGCCGGTTATATACAGCTGCATCGTAAGCCGCACGAGCAGGTATGCCACGAGCGCACATAAGAATGCCGCGGTCGAGAGAACCGGCTGCGATGTGCCGTAGAATAGCAGTAATGCAGGAGCGGAGATTATGATGAGCGATCCGGCGACATCGGTCAGAAGTGTCGCTGCCGATTGCTTGCCTCCGGCGCATAGCGTGTTAAGCTCTATCGTGGCGAGGGCGCCGAATAACATGCAGAGCGCCGCGAATCCCCAATTTCCGCCGAAGAGGATGCTCAGCACTATAAGTCCTACATATACAGCGCCCGAGGTGGCGCGCAAAACGAGATTGTTCATTCTGTCATATTGCTGTCGTTCCGGGAGTGCGTAATCTGTGTCATTTCCGCCTCAACCGTAATGTTCCACTTAAGTGGGCAAAGTTAGCAAATTATCACATAACGGACAATAGGAATAAAAAAATACGCAGTATTCACAAAAAATGTTTATGGAAAATTGCTCAGACGCTTGCATGTCTCGATCCTGTTGTGTAATTTTGCGGCATCAGGCATACACATGCCGTAGGCGCCCCCATGCGATAGCGGGCAATCAGTAAAGCAAATATACAGGAATCCATCATTAACACAAAAATCACTGCCTATTGATAACACTGCTACTCTAAACAATTAATTTTAGATTAGTAATGCAATATCTCAACTCGCTGCCCGACGATTGTCTGGTAGCTGAATATGCAGCCGGATGTAACGAGGCGTTTGACACTCTGCTCAAGCGTCATCAGTCGCGCATTTTCTCCTACATATATTCAATAGTCAAGGATTCCGACATTGCCGACGATATTTTCCAGGATACTTTTGTGAAGGCTATCATGACTATCCGTCAGGGGCGTTATGCCGAGACGGGACGGTTCAGCTCGTGGCTGGCACGCATCGCGCACAATCTGATAATTGACCATTACCGTCAGGAGAAGTCGGAGAATACAGTTTCTGCCGATAACCCTGATGTTGATATCCTCAACCGTCGTGAACTTTGCGAGGGCACGGTGGAAGACCGTATCGTGTCGTCGCAGATTCTCATGGATGTGCGCCGGCTTATAAAGGCGCTTCCCGAGAGCCAGCGCGAGGTGCTTGAAATGCGGTATTACCAGGGCATGTCGTTCAAGGAGATTGCCGACGCTACCAATGTAAGTATCAACACAGCCCTCGGGCGTATGCGCTATGCGCTCATGAATATGCGCCGCATAGCTGGACGCTACAATATCTCGCTCTGCGTCTGATCCCTACCGCAGAAGTTTTTTAATGAAACATATCCTGGCGGTGTGTCAAAATCTGTTTGGCACACCGCTTTTGTATCCGGACGGGAGGATGAGCCGTTTTGGCACATCCGCTCAATTGTCGAGCAGAGCCTGCGCGCGTGATGCAGCCACTCCAAGCTCCACGGCTCGACGCGCATCGGCGCGGGCGTCATCCGGGCGGTAGCGCATTCTGTTGAGTAATGCCCGGTACAGGTATAGCTCGCCATCGGCGGGGTCGAGACGCATCCCCTCCGATATGTCGGATGATGCTTCGTTCAGATTTCCAGTCATGAGATTGCACAGTGCGCGTGCGGCATAAAGTTCTGCCGCCGGCTCTGTCTCTATTGAATGGTTGAGATAAGGTATTGCTTCCTGATAGCGCGCTGTTGAGCTTAGCAGTGTGCCCATGGCGAGGTCTGTGCGTGGGTCTTTCGGGGCGTTGTCGCGCAGCCAGTAGGCATCCTTCTCCGCGCCGTCGGCATCTCCGCGCCGCAGCAGCGCTATAGAGCGCAGATAGCGTG
This sequence comes from uncultured Muribaculaceae bacterium, assembly GCA_910587425.1. Classification (GTDB taxonomy): domain Bacteria; phylum Bacteroidota; class Bacteroidia; order Bacteroidales; family Muribaculaceae; genus Paramuribaculum. The sequence continues at coordinate 21,708 of CAJUKU010000002.1, read as the reverse complement.
TCGCAACATTGGTTGAGTCAATCTCCAGCACGGAGTTCCAGTCGGCTATCGCTCCGTCGGTATCGCCGGTGGCTACCTTAACTTTCGCGCGGTTTGTCAGCACGATTGTCGCACGCGGTTCCATGCGGTTGGCTGCGTCAAGGGTCAGCAGTGCCAGCGAATCATTCCCCTGATAGAACCGTATCATCCCTAAGTTCGACATCAGCATGATGTTGAGCGGGTTTGCCGGCTCTGCGCGCATGGCGGCGACGAGGAGGCTGTCGGCACGCATCCACTGTGCGGCGGCGGAAGCCTGGTCAGCCTCGCCCACAAGCTGCATGTAGCGTGAGCTCAGGTCAACACCGTATGCGTCAGTGTTGCTTCCGGTTGTTGTGCCGTTCTGCGCGGAGACTGCGGATGCGCAGGAGAATATGATCGCAAGGGAGAGCAAAAACTTTTTCATTCGGCAAATTTACGCACTGCCGCTCTAACCCATTCTCCCGAACCGACTAAATATTGTTAATGTGCCGAATGATGACGATCTGTTCACCATTCCGGCTCCCAAAGCGCGATCTCCGAAGGCGTGGAGCGCCGCATGTCTATCAGCCGCTGATTTGCCGAGCCTCTGAAAAGCAGCGACGTGTCGCGCTGGTCGGCAATGTATGGACCGTCGACCACCACATCCACCAGCCCGAGCAGTTCCGAAAGCTCCTCCCTGCCGTAAAGTGTCTCTATGCAGAAGCCGGTGTACAGCCAGATGTTCCTGCCCGACTGTTTCAGCCGTCGGCAAAGCTCTGTCACCGCCTCCGGCTGATATATCGGATCCCCTCCGCTGAGTGTCACGGGAAAATCTGCTTCGTCGATAATCTCCACAACCTCGTCCACGCTCATGTCGCGTCCGGCAGCGTGATCCCACGACTGTGGATTGTGGCAGCCCGGGCATCCGTGGTTGCACCCCGCCAGATAGACGGAGGTGCGGAATCCCGGGCCATCCACGGTCGTCCCGTCGATGATATCTATGACACGCAGAGTTTTCGACATTGCGGTTTATTTGTGTACAACGCGGTCGTTGAGCTCCGCCAGTTTCGCATTGTTCCACCGGTCGGTGGTGCCGACGAGGTAGCCTGTGATGCGCTGCAGGCGGTCTATCGCGTGGCTGCCGCACTCCGGACAGCTCTCGAGGTTGTCCTCGGCGTCCTCATGGCCGCACGCCATGCAGCGGTTGCGGTTGTGGTTCACCGAGCAGTAACCTATGTTGTTGCGGTCCATAAGATCCACGATATCGGCAATAGCCTGCGGATTGTGTGTGGCGTCGCCGTCGATCTCCACATAGAAGATATGTCCGCCGCCGGTAAGTTCATGATACGGAGCCTCGATTTTCGCCTTATGGCGCGGCGAGCAGTGGTAATATACCGGCACATGGTTGGAGTTCGTGTAGTAGATCTTGTCTGTCACACCCTCTATCACTCCGAAGCTCTTGCGGTCTTTCTGTGTGAACTTGCCCGAAAGTCCCTCGGCGGGGGTGGCGAGCACGGAGAAGTTGTGACCATAGCGTTCCGAAAATTCGTTCACGCGGCTACGCATGTGGCTCACTATGCGCAGACCGAGCGCCTGTGCCTCCTCGCTCTCGCCATGATGCTTGCCGATGAGAGCCACCAGGCACTCCGCGAGACCGATGAATCCGATTCCGAGCGTACCCTGATTGATCACGCTCTCGATGGTCTGCTCAGGCTTGATATTGTCACTGCCGTTCCAGAGGCGCGACATGAGCAGCGGGAACTGCTTAGCCAGAGCTGTCTTCTGGAAGTCGAAGCGGTCGCAGAGCTGACGCGCGGTGATGTCGAGCACATTGTCGAGCTTCTGCATGAATGAGCTGATGCGCTCCTCCTTATCCTTGATCACCATGCACTCAATGGCGAGACGCACGATGTTTATTGTCGAGAAACTGAGGTTGCCACGCCCGATCGATGTCTTCTCGCCGTAACGGTTCTCAAACACTCGTGTGCGGCATCCCATCGTCGCCACCTCATACTTGTAGCGCTCCGGATCGTCGGCGCGCCACTTCTCGTGGTGGTTGAATGTCGCGTCGAGATTCACGAAGTTGGGGAAGAAACGGCGAGCCGTCACCTTGCAGGCGAGCTTGTACAGGTCGTAGTTGCGGTCCTCCGGCAGATAGCTCACGCCGCGCTTCTTCTTCCATATCTGGATCGGGAATATTGCCGTCGCGCCGTTGCCCACACCCTCGTATGTGCTCTGCAGTAGCTCGCGGATCACGCATCGTCCCTCGGCTGATGTGTCGGTGCCATAGTTGATGGAGCTGAACACCACCTGGTTGCCTCCGCGCGAGTGTATGGTGTTCATGTTGTGTATGAACGCCTCCATTGCCTGATGCACACGGTCAACAGTCTTGTTCATCGCGTGCTGCAGGTATCTCTTTTCCCCCTCGAGACCCTCCAGTGGGCGGCGCAGATAGTCGTCAAGCTCTATGTCATAGAGGTGGCTCAGGTCGGTGCCTGTCAGCGCCTCGAGATTCTTGACCTCCTCGATGAACGATGAGCGCACGAACGGCGCCAGATAGAAGTCGAATGCCGGGATAGCCTGTCCGCCATGCATCTCGTTCTGTGCTGTCTCGAGCGATATGCAGCAGATTATGCTTGCCGTCTCAATGCGCTTTGCCGGGCGCGACTCGCCATGTCCGGCGGTAAAGCCGTACTTGAGTATCCGGTCGAGAGGATGCTGCACGCAGGTCAGGCTCTTCGTCGGGTAATAATCCTTGTCATGTATGTGCAGATAGCCGTTGCGCACCGCGTCGCGTGCCTCCTGCGAGAGTAGATAGTCGTCAACGAACGGTTTTGTGGTCTCGCTCGCGAACTTCATCATCATTCCCGCCGGAGAGTCGGTGTTCATGTTGGCGTTCTCGCGGGTGATGTCGTTGTTCTTCGCCTCGATGATTTCCAGAAACATGTCGCGGGTCTTGGCGCGGCGCGCTATGCTGCGCTGGTCGCGGTAGGCTATGTATCGTTTCGCCACCTCCTTGCGCGGGCTCTTCATGAGCTCCACCTCCACGCGGTCCTGAATCTCCTCCACGGTCATGCGCTCGCTGCCGGTCACGCCTATGCGATCCACGATTTTCTGGATGAGGGTCTCGTCCTCGCCCATCTCTGTCTGGAGCATGGCTTTGCGGATTGCAGCCTTGATCTTCTCTTCGTTGTAGCCTACGACGCGACCGTCGCGCTTCACCACTATCTGTATCATAGTTCGTTCGGGGGATTATGTTTCTGTTGTAGTTTTTCGGTTTTTGATTGCGTCGGCAAAGGTAATGCAATATCCTGTTTCCGGCAACTTTTGTCTGCAAAATCTTCTGTTAAATTTTCATTTTGGAAAACTTTTCAAGTCTGTATATTTTGCAAACGCGTGATAATCAGAGATTGTTTACTTCGTTTTGGAAAACTTTGTCAACTGTGTCAGTGGTGCGGGTTTCTCCAATTTCTTTTCCGTGTGTTGTTTTCGGTTTATTTGGATGCTGATACCTCTTGTTGTGTGTCGCGCTGCAAAATTACCCACATTCCACACTATCTCCAAATAAAGTTATCAACAAAGTTATCAACATTTCCGCCAGCTCCACGCTGCCGCGCGATGTTAAGCTCCCTCATGCAGTGCTTGGATTTGTCGATTTTGCGTAACTTTGCAGTGCATAGACATGATTATTCATAGACGTGATTATTATGGAGAATACCGTAAAGACCGTATGCCGCAACATGATGCAGCTGCTCAGTGCCCATGGCGTCACGAAGCTCTTCCTGTCACCCGGATCGCGCAACGCGCCTCTGGCTGTCGCGGCATGGCGTCATGAGAAGATAGATGTCACTGTGGTTGTCGACGAGCGGTCGGCGGCATTCATGGCGCTCGGTTACTCCTCCATATCTTCCGCACCGGTGGCTATAGTGTGCACATCCGGTACTGCGTTGCTCAACTATGCACCCGCGGTTGCCGAGGCTTTCTACCGGCGCATACCGCTTATCGTCATCTCAGCCGACCGACCTATGGAGTGGATCGACCAGGACGATTCGCAGACGCTCCGCCAGCACGGTGCCCTCGATCCGTTCGTCAAGAAGTCCTGCGACATACCCGCTGTCGATACTCCATCGATGAGGGAGTATGCCGACCGGATGGTCAACGACGCTCTCCTCACGGCAACATCCGGACGCCCGGCGCCTGTTCATATAAATGTGCAGATCGACGAGCCTGTAGGCGCCGTAGCCGATTGCCCGCAGCCGTCGCCCCGTGTCATAGAGATGATCACTCCGCGTGCCGACCTTCCTGTCAGCCGTGCGCGTCAGCTTGGCGAGACCATCGCGTCGCCGCGCCGGGTCATGATAGTTGCCGGGTTCAATCCGCCCGACCGCAGGCTCAATTCCGCGCTCAGCAAGCTCGCCCAGCTGCCCAACTTCGTGATTCTCACTGAGACGGTGGCTAATCTGCATGGCAGCAGTTTCATCACGTCGGTCGACAGCGTGCTCAGCGCCATGACCGATGAGGAGCGCCGCACGCTTGCCCCCGACGTCGTTATAACCCTTGGAGGCGCACTCGTGTCGCGCCACATAAAGCAGTATCTGCGCGGGCTTGATGGGGGGGAGCACTGGCATGTCGGCATCTCGCATACCACTGTCGACTGCTTCCGTCACCTCACGCTGCGCGTCGAGATGCAGCCCGAGGTGTTCTTCACACAGCTCGCTTCCGCCATGCAGCCGCACCGGCAGCCATGCAGCTATGCCGCGTCATGGCAGATCCTCGCCGACCGTGCCGCATCGACGCGCGCCGCCTATGTAGCCCGTGCGCCATGGAGCGATCTCAAGGCGTTCTCGACGATCCTGTCAATGCTTCCGGGCAACGTCAATCTACAGCTCTCCAACGGCACATCCGTACGCTATGCGCAGATTCTCGCGCCATTCCGTCATCATCGCTGCGACTGCAACCGCGGTGTCAGCGGAATCGACGGATGCACATCCACCGCTATCGGCGCCGCCATGGCGTATGCTCCACGCCCGACGCTGCTTATCACCGGCGACATGAGCGCACAGTACGATGTCGGCGCGCTTTTGCAGGCTCCGCTTATACCGCAGTTCCGCATGATAGTGGTGCGCAATGGCGGTGGCGCGATATTCCGGTTTGTCACCACCACTGCGACACTCCCCGAGCGTGAGGAGTGTTTCGCCGTCGGGTCGCTGAATGTCCCGCTCCGGCAGCTCGCCGAGGGCTACGGGCTCGATTATTTCGAGGCGGCTGATGAGCGCCGGCTCCGCGCCGTATTCCCGCAGTTCATGGATCTGTCGCGTGGGCGTGCGGCGGTTCTTGCCGTCGATACCCCCGGCGAGCTTAGCGCCGAAGTGCTGCGTGGCTTCTTCACACGCCATGTCGCACTTGCCGGCATTAAAGAAAAATGAAACAAAAAACATTATACGATAAAGATATGAGAGAATGGACAACCATAAAGGAGTATGAGGATATACTCTTTCAGCGCCACGGACGCATAGCCAAGATCACCATCAACCGTCCGCGCGTCTACAACGCTTTCCGTCCGCAGACCAACCGCGAGATGCTTGATGCTGTCAACTACTGCCGCGATGCATCCGATATCGGTGTGGTGATCCTCACCGGTGCCGGCGACAAGGCGTTCTGCTCCGGAGGTGATCAGAATGTCAAGGGTATCGGCGGATATGTAGATGCCGACGGTACGCCCCGCCTCAATGTGCTCGATCTTCATAAGGCTATCCGCTCGCTCCCGAAGCCTGTGATCGCAATGGTCAACGGTTATGCCATCGGAGGAGGTAACGTTCTGCAGGTGGTATGCGACCTCACTATCGCTTCATCCAACGCCCGGTTTGGGCAGACAGGACCCAAGGTCGGCAGTTTCGATGCCGGATTCGGCTCATCATATCTCGCCCGTTGCGTCGGTCAGAAGAAGGCGCGCGAGATCTGGTTCCTTTGCCGCCAGTACACCGCCGAGGAGGCTGAGCGCATGGGCATGGTCAACAAGGTTGTGCCCCTGGAGCGGTTGGAGGATGAGACCGTCGAGTGGTGCGAGACCATACTCAGCCGTAGCCCTATGGCGGTGCGCATGATAAAGCGCGGACTCAATGCCGAGCTCGACGGACAGCGCGGACTTATGGAGTTTGCCGGCGATGCCACCCTCATGTTCTATCTCATGGCTGAGGCGCAGGAGGGCAAGAATGCTTTCCTTGAGAAGCGCGATCCCGACTTCGACCAGTTCCCCAAATTCCCCTGATGCTCCGCGCTGCCTACTGCCGTTATACGCTCCGGTTCGGCTTCACGGCTGTCACATCGCGCGAGCGGATGAACACCAAGGAGACGTATTATATAAAGTTGTGGCATTCCGGTTCGCCTGGACGGTTCGGGCTGGGGGAGTGCGCGCTGTTCCGAGGACTCGGTGCCGACGATACTCCCGATTATGAGCGACGCCTCGCCTCGCTCTGTGCAGCTGTCAACCGTGATGATATCCCCGCTGCGTTGCCTCGCGAATCTTCGATAGCCTTCGGATATGAGACCGCTCTTTCCGATCTTAGCCGGGGTGGATGTCGCGAGCCTTTCGGTGCCATGCCGTCCGATCCGGCGTCCGGCATAAGGATCAATGGGCTCGTGTGGATGGGCACCATCGCTGAGATGGAGCGCCGCGCCGCTGAGAAGATTGATGCCGGATTCCGGTGTCTTAAGTTCAAGATCGGAGGACAGGACTTCGGCGAGGAGGTGGAACTGCTGCGGCGGGTGCGCTCGCAGTGGAGTGTCGATAAACTTGAGATACGCCTCGACGCCAACGGTGCTTTCTCCCCCGCGGAGGCGCTTTCGCGTCTGCGCACACTGTCGCAGTTCGGCATACACTCTATAGAGCAGCCCATAAGGGCGGGGCAGCGCGACGAGATGGCGCGTATCTGCCGCGAAAGCCCCATACCTGTCGCGCTCGATGAGGAGCTTATAGGTTGTTCTGACCCTATCGCTATGCTCAGTGCTATCCGTCCGAGGTACATCGTTCTCAAGCCGTCGCTGTGTGGAGGTTTCGCGCGCGCCGATGCCTGGATCGCTATGGCACGCTCTCTTGGCATAGGTTGGTGGGCTACCTCGGCGCTCGAATCCGATATAGGGTTGAATGCCATAGCACGGTGGGTATCCGTCTATGCTCCGTCGATGCCGCAGGGGCTCGGCACCGGTGGATTGTATACCAATAATTTCATCTCACCGCTCCGTCTCGATTCCGACAGGCTTTACAGCGCCCCCGGAGCAGGGTGGAAATATCCCGGTTTGCAATGGATCCAACCCGATTGATCGATCCGCATGGGCTGGCTGAGCCGTTTCTGCGTGAGTGGGACGACTGTTCCGATTCTGTAGTGGCGCACACTTCCGGTTCCACCGGCACCCCGAAAGAGATACGCCTGCTTAAGTCCGACATGGTTGCCTCTGCTCTCGCCACATGCCGCCGCTTCGGCATCGGCTCTTCGTCATTGCTCTACATGCCGCTCTCCGCAAGCTATATCGCTGGAAAGATGATGCTCGTGCGTGCTGCCGTCAGCGGCGCACGCATTCAGGTAGTGCCGCCGTCGCTCGACCCGCTTCCCGTCCCGCCTGTCGGGCGCGTGGCATTGCTCCCCATAGTGCCGGCGCAGGCTGACCGGTTTCTCGCCTCACCTTACGCCTCGATGGTCGATGCCGTAATCGTCGGTGGCGCCCCCATATCGGCTGAGACCGAGCAGGCGCTTGCCTCTTCATCTGCCGCAGTATATGCCACCTATGGTATGACGGAGACATGCAGCCACGTTGCCTTGCGCCGCGTAGGTGATCCCGCTACCCCCTTTGAGGCTATGCCCGTCATAACGTTCGCTGTAGATCCCCGCGGATGCCTCGTTATCGAAGCGCCGGCATTCTCATTCCGCCGCATAGTCGCCAACGATATCGTTGAACTTCTTACTCCCACGGCATTCCGTTGGCGCGGGCGTGCCGACAATATCATCAACACCGGAGGCATAAAAGTAGTGCCCGAAGAGCTTGAAAGCAAACTTGCGCCCCTTCTTACCGGTATTTCATTCTACATAACCTCACGTCCATCTGAGCGGTGGGGATCCGAACTCGTGCTTGTCGTAGAGTCTCCGGACGATTTCAACCGGGCAGCCTTCATGGAAGCCGCCTCCCATATCCTCCCGCACCGCCTCCTCCCCAAACAGATAATAACCCTCCCCACCCTCCCTCGCACCCCCACCGGCAAACTCCTCCGCCGCCCCCTCTGATCCCCACTCTGCAGGAGCACTTTTAGAGGTGTTTGCGGCGGCGCTTGCATGGGCGCTTATAGGGACGCATGGGCGGTTGTAGGGGCGGAGGTATGGCGCGAGCGCAGCGCAGCCTACCTCCGGTCAACCTGTTTACAAAAACCTCCACCATTTCTCCACCTGACTCAAGAGCACCCGCCCCCCTCCCTGAGTACGGGGCGGAGACATATTTTCAGCCCCGCTGAAAATTGTCTCCGTACTAACTCCCCACCCTCAGCTATTCGCCCCAGTCGCCTTTTTTATCTATTCCCCTCCGCGCGTCGGAGATGCGCAACTTTCCATCCCAAATGGGGCGTTTCGCAGAGATATCCCCTCCCAACCCCCTTAACTTTGCTTCCGGAATTCGCACCGCGCACCGCGGAAAAGCGGATTGGTAGGACGGACCCGGTTATTCAACCCGATAGACAATATCCCCCCCCCGGCAACCCGTCCGCGGAATCCCGCAGCGTCTCAGGCTGGGAAGAGTCCCGCCGAATCCAAGGAGAACATTGACTTATTGACCGCTGTCGCACAGGAGTGTGCGACGGATCAGGACACCATCCACCAAGGGTACCACCCTGAGTACAAGGCACCCTGAGTACGGGGCGGAGACATATTTTCAGCTCCCGCTGAAAATTGTCTCCGTGGTAACTTCCCCTCAGTTATTAGCCCCATTCGCCTTATTTGCCCTATCCCATTATAGGCTTTCCGGTTATAGGCTTCCCGGATGGCAGAATTTGTGTCAGAATGGTTCCGGCGGTAGCGCCGGAGGGTGAGACTGAGGGAGCGTACTGCCGTACGTGACCGAAGTCGAATCCCTGCGGCAACGCCCCGCCGGAGCCATTATCACACAAATCCAATTGTCCGAACCCATTTGCTGCTCCTCGTCTCCTCGGCAGGAAGCAATGGAGGGCGCCGGTAGCGCCGCAACCGCCACGCTATAGATCGGTCATCGTAGCGTGGCGTTTTTTTATCTGAGTACGGGGCGGAGACATATTTTCAGCCTCCGCTGAAAATTGTCTCCGTGGTAACTTCCCCTCACTCTCAGTTATTAGCCCTATTAGCCTTATTTGCCCTATCATCACCAGGCGTTGGGCGGTTTCGCATCCTACTCACCCCTCTCCATCCCTACCTTTGCGTCATGTTCCTCTACGGCACCCCACCAGAAACCCGCCACCACGCCTTCCAGAGGTGGCTGCAACGCCCGCTCAACCCGCGGCAGCGGCGCATCATTGCCACCCTCGAGATGCTGCGCCGCAACCCCGGCGAGGAACCACGCCTATACATCCACGACGACGGCTCCACCCCAGCCGACGACATTCCCCGCCTCCTCGCCGACTATCTCCGGTGGATCCAGCACATAACCCGCCGCACACCACAGCCTCCGGCACTTGTCATCGCACGCTCAGCAACTGCCGCCGGACGACTCACCGGCTTCTCCCGTACATGTTACCACGGATCGCTCCGCGCGGTCACCAACTGGCGCGGCACCACCTTCAGCCATCTCCTCGTGGTCGATGCCGACCGTACCCCGCTGCCCGACCTCTCCGACGACGCCTTCTATTACCGTCCTCACCGTACAGTACACCAGTTCCTGCAGATCCCGGCGGTGACGCAGTGCTGCAACCATCGCTCCATCGTCATCATCCACGGCAACGTCCGCCGGTGGTCCACCCAGTTCTCGCTCCGCTTCTTCGACACCGCCTCCGACGCCTCCACGCGCTACCTCGCCCTCACCGTGCAGCCCCTGCCCGCCTACCTCATGCGCCGCAACCGCATCAAGCCATTCTGACTCGGCTGCAACCCCTGGCGCGACTCCATACTTGCGGTTAAAGTGATGACACGTAAGAAGAGAGCGTCTTCTATAGTGCTTGTTCAACGTTTCCATTCCGGAACTACACGATCATCTTTAACATGTGCTGCAAATTTCTTCCCTGATTGTTCTGATTCAGGAAATATTTTTTCGACAGAGATCCCTTCGGGTCTCGTTATTCCTGTTGTTGAATCCCCATCAATTGTCTATGGCGCATGGATGATTCCTGCGCCACGTGCACGACCCTCACCTTTTTGAGTATTTTGAGTTCATTGAGTGATTGAGCGACCTGTTGCAGAATTGCATCGGAATCCTTATCTTTGTAAGGATAATACCAATGGAATTAATCAATTACTTCTCAATATAGTTTTACTTTATGTCTAAACCATTGATACATAGAATGGTGGCGCTCCTTGGCTTGCTTTTTGCCGCTATATGCACCACCTATGCATCTGCTGCACAACAGACGTTTGAGAATGATAAACTCTACAAAATTGTGCTAAAAGCGTCGACAAATCATGTCATTACCGAGACATCGCCCTCAACTGTAGAGCTTAAGAAAGCGGAGGAAAATTCCAACGCGCAGCTCTGGAGTATAACCAGCCTTTCAGGCAGTTGGCGATTCATCAATTCTGCGAGTCAGCTGGCTATCCGTTTCGAGGGCGACCGCGTGGAGCTTGGAGCAAACAACGGTTCCGACGAGGCGCAGATCTGGACCATAAAGGATGGTCTCATAATCCCCACCAACCGCAACGATGTCGCTATGGTGACCGACCGCGACGGCAACCTGACGCTGATTCCTGTCGATGAGGCGCGCAAGAACCGTTATGCCGATTTCGCATTCACCGTCTACGATGCCGGTGAGGCTGCCTATGCCACCGACGAGAGCCGCCGTGCGAACTATTGGGAGAACGAGACCATATTTCAGGAAAACAAAGAGCCTGGCAAGGCTACTATGATGCCTTACGCTGATGCTGCCGCAATGTACGCCGACAAGGAGTACTACGCTACCCCCTGGACAGAGCCTGTCAACGACCGCTATATGTCGCTCAACGGTATATGGCGTTTCAACTTCGTGCCCGAGCCTTCGCAGCGTCCCACAGATTTCTTCAAACCCGGATTCGACGTATCCGGATGGGATACCATTCCTGTCCCCTCCAACTGGGAGATGCAGGGATATGACCGCCCGATATATGCCAATGTGGAATATCCGCATGGCAACACCCCTCCTTTCATCAACGCGCGTAAAGGATTCAACGACGGCGGAGTCAACTACGGCATAAACCCCGTCGGATCATACGTACGCACTTTTGATCTGCCTGAGAATTGGGACGGACGCCGTACGTTCATCCACTTCGGCGGCATATATTCCGCTGCGTTTGTGTGGCTGAATGGCAACTATGTGGGCTACACCCAGGGTGCTAACAATACTACGGAGTTCGACATCACACCTTATCTCCACCCCGGCGAGAATACACTCGCTGTGCAGGTGTTCCGTTGGAGCGACGGCTCATACCTCGAATGCCAGGATATGTTCCGCATGAGCGGCATTCACCGCAATGTATATCTCTACAATGTTCCGAAAGCTGCCGTGGCTGACCATGTGATCACGTCGAGTCTCGGAGAGGCGGGTAAAGCGGCACACATGGACGTAACCCTCAGCATCGACAATCGTGACCACCTGAAAGGCTACAAGACTTTCGACATCAACCTCATCGATCCCGACGGAAAGAAAGTAGCATCAAAGAGCGTCACTCACAATCTCGCTGACACCTCCGATGTGCGTGTCGGCTTCGATCTCGGTGCGGTGAGGCTTTGGAGTGCTGAGACTCCCGATCTCTACACCGTTGAGGTCATTCAGCGCGACGGCAAGAACGGTCCGGAGGAGATGGCTTTCTCCACCAAGCATGGCTTCCGCGACATAAAGATTGAGAACTCGCTGCTCTATGTCAATGGCAAGCGTGTGATACTCAAAGGTGTCAACCGCCACGATTCAGATCCTCTCTACGGACGCGCCGTGCGCACCGAATCGATGCTCCGCGACGTGCAGCTCATGAAACAGAACAACATCAACACCATCCGTACCAGCCATTACCCCAACAATGAACGGATGTATGCGATGTTCGACCACTACGGACTCTATACAATCGACGAGGCTGACCTTGAGGATCACGCCAACCAGTCGATTTCCGATATGCCTTCATGGATCCCTGCGTTCGTCGACCGCATCGACCGCATGGTGCTCCGCGACCGTAATCATCCGTCGGTGATCATGTGGAGTCTCGGCAACGAGGCTGGCAATGGCGAGAATTTCGAGTTCTGCTACAACGCCGCCCGCGCGCTCGACTCACGCCCGATACACTATGAGGGCACACGTGCCGACAAGCCTTACGGCGGAAGCCGCTTCTCCGATTTTTATTCCAAGATGTACCCCGGTATGAAGTGGATGGAGGAGAATACGAGCGATCTCGACAAGCCGATGCTTATATGCGAGTATGCTCACGCGATGGGCAACGCTATCGGCAACCTCCGCGAATATACCGAGGCTATTGATGCTTCAAATGCCACTGTCGGCGGATGCATCTGGGATTGGGTCGACCAGGCTATCTACGATCCGGAGGAGATAAAGCAGGGTATATACCGTCTGCACACAGGCTACGACTATCCCGGACCGCACCAGGGCAATTTCTGCTCCAACGGTGTTATCCCCGCCACGCGCGAGGAGAGCGCCAAGCTCATGGAGGTGCGTGCCGCATACCAGTATATCCACTTCAAGCTCGACGGTGTGGATACACGCAAGAATACGGTCACACTGACCCTTACCAATGAATACGCTTTCCGCTCCCTCGCCGGACTGCAGCTACGGCTCACGCTTCTTGCCGACGGTCGCCCCGTTGCCACACGCACCGAGGCTCTTGATCAGGTGATACCGGGTGAGTCGCAGACACTCACGGTCAATATGGGCAAGGCGCTCTCACGCACTGATGCCGAGCTTACGCTTACCGCCGAGGTTGTCTATGCTCAGGATCAGTCTTTCGCACCGGCAGGACATGAGGTGGCACACGCGCAGTTCACTATCGTCGACCGTCAGCCGCTTGCCGCGCACTCTGCAAAGGGTGTCGCTCTGCTTGCCAAGCTGGGCTCGACTGCAATCAATGTCAGCAATGACCGTATCACCGCTCTGTTCGACCGCGTCACAGGAGTTATGACACGACTCACTGCCGACGGTGTCGATATGATCGCAGATGGTCTCGGGTTTGTCTACGACAACCACCGTTGGATTGAGAACGACCGCTACACCGATACCGATGCCGGACTTGAGGATGCGGCGGAGATCTCTTACCGTACAACTGACAAGAAAAACATTGAGGTTGTCACAACCCGCCGTGGCTCGAAGTGCGACACGAAGATCATCTACACCATATATCCCGATGCTACTGTAGATATGGATGTGACATTCACGCCGCACACCGACAAGCTCCGCCGCTCCGGACTCGTATGTGCCATAAATCCTGCTCTCAATGTTGTCGATTATTATGCCTACGGACCGTATGAGAACTACAACGACCGTATGGACGGAACCCTCCTCGGACGTTACTCCACTACCGTAAGCGAGATGGTTGAGCCGTATGTGAAGCCGCAGAGCACCGGCGGACGTGAAGGTCTGCGCGAGCTGACGCTCACCGATGCCGAAGGACGTGGTTTCACGATCACTACCGACGGCAAGGTAAGTTTCTCCATACTTCCTTACACCGATGCCGACCTTATGGCGGCAAACCACCAGTGGGAACTCACACCGCGCCCCTATAGCGTGCTTCACCTTGATGCATGGACACGCGGCATTGGCAATGCGTCATGTGGCGCCGACGTCGACACGCTCCCCATCTATCGCGTGCCCGACCAGCCGATGTCCTACCGCCTCCGCATCACCCCCCTGAAATAACCCTACCCCCACATACCCCGAGCGGGCTGAGTGTCATAGACACCCGACCCGCTCTTATATTAGCCCTATTAGCCTTATCAGCCCTATTGTTATCTCAATACTCCGGATTAACATAAAAATGCAGCCAGTTGCTGAACAGCAGTGCTGCATGAGAGCGCCAGCGCACCACAGGCCCCTCGTCAGGATTGTCATTGCGGTAATAGTTGGCTGGCACATGTGGCGACATACCTTTTGCTACATCGCGTCGGTATTCGAAATCAAGCGTGTCAGGAGCATACTCCGAATGCCCGGTTATGTAGAAGTCGCGCGTTCCCGCAGCCTCTGCAATGTATAGCCCAGCTTCCGCCGATGTCGCGATTACACGCAGATCGGCAGCGCTGCGCACATCATCCATGCTCACGGCGGCGAAACGGCTGTGGGGAACAAAAAACTCATCATCCATGCCCCGCAGCAGCGGCTCATGCTTTGCCCCCGGTTCCGCCGTGTGGCGGTACACGCCCGACAGCTTATCACTGAGCATTATCTTGTCTATGCCGTGGTGATGGTAAAGCCCTGCGAAAGCACCCCAGCAGATATATAGCGTTGAACGCACATTTTTACGCGCCCAATCCATCATCTCCGTCAGTTCATTCCAGTAGTCCACATCTTCAAATGCAAGATTCTCTACCGGAGCGCCGGTGAATATCATGCCGTCGAATTCAAGCCCGCGCACTCCGTCCCAGGTTCGGTAAAAAGCCTCGATATGCTCACGTGGCGTGTTGCGCGACATGTGCGACGCCATAGTTATCAGGTGAAGTTCCACCGGCAGGGGAGTGGCTGACAGGTGGCGTAGCAGGTCATACTCCGTCATCTCCTTTAGCGGCATAAGGTTTACGATACCTATGCGCAGAGGGCGTTCCGGCGATTTGCCAGTCACGCGAATATTCTCCTGTTCGAGCAGCCGGCTCACCGCAGGCAGCGACGGATCAATTATTATCGGCATCTTTACTCACGTATAGTAGTGGTGGAAAAATATCGACGCATCAGTCGAAATACTCCGACACGATTGAGTCCACAGCCTGGTTGAGGGCGTCGTCTAGTATGCTGCGGCGCACTACGTTGAGCGCCTTGCGCTGCTCACGTGCTGTGGGTGTCTGTGTGTCTGGTGTGGTTGAAACCTGAGCGCTTGCCGTTGGTAAATCCTCCTGCTGGGTGGTGGCGGATGCAGTTACAGTTTCACTGCTCTCATCCTTGCTGCCTCCTGCGCGCGCGAGCACGCGGTCGAGATCGCTGACATCCACCGTGCCGATCACTTCGATACCTTTCTTAACTGCATCCGGAACCGTGATACGGTTGTCATCAGCTTTCTTCCCGGAAGATTTCGGTTTCGCGTCGGCATATATGGGATCGTCAGGCATTATATCCACCGTTGGTAGCTCTTTCTGTCTGGTAGACTTCTGTTTCTTCGACTTTTTGCCGCTGATCATGGCGTAATATGTTTCCACGCGTCCCGAACTGTGATAGTTGCGTACATAATACGCCTCCGATAGATCGCTCACCATCACTCCGCGGCTTCCGGATGCATGGATCATCCTGCCGTCGCCTATATACATACCCACATGGTTGATGCTGCTTGACGAGCCGGTAGCGAAGAACACCAGATCGCCCTCTATGAGTTCACGCTTGTTGATCTCGCGGCAGTACTGCTTCTGCTGCGCGGAATTGCGCGGCAGCTTTATCTTAAGTGCGTTGCTGAACACGTTCATCGTAAGTCCGGAGCAGTCCACGCCCGAACGCGATGTGCCTCCGTAGCGGTAGGCGGTGCCGAGCCAGCGTTGTGCCTCGGCAAGCAGCGCGCGGGTCTCCGAGGGGAGTGATCCGTCGATATCAATTTTTGTGATTGCAGGACGCTTGTAGCCGCCTGAGCCTTTCGATACTTTGCGCGACGATCCGCATGAGCTGAGTCCGAGCAGCATGGCTATGCACAGCGCCGTGATGCCCATGGCAATCCATCTATGCCACTGTACGTGTGCCGTTGTGTATTCCGCAGTGCCTGCGTATGCTGATCTGGGTGTATATGTGCAATGATTGTGTGTCAGTCCCATACCGCAAAGTTAGCTATTATCCGCGAAACTGCGCAAATCGGCAGCGAAAAATAGACTTTGCCTTACATATCAAACGCCCTCCGCCATGAAGCCTTGCGGCTGTAGCGGAGGGCGCTTTATCTTGTGCTTTTTGTTACTTCTCTTCGCCGAGGATCTCCTTGATCTTCTCGGATGCCTTGATCACGATATTCTGGAGTTTCAGTATCTCCTCCTTGCGGATCCGGTTCTCCTGGAGTTCCACAAGATCGTTTATCAGTTGTCGTATCTCGGCAAGCGAGATTTTCTCAAATTCCACTTCCTCTTTGTCGAGGACTCTGCGAAGCAGTGGTTTCTCTTTTTTCAATCGTGCCATGTCGGTTAAGTTTGGTTACCTATATTCAACACGGCTGCGGTTCAAAAGGTTCGTGGTCAGTCGAGGGGGTATGTCTGGAGGATCGGATCGTCGTACTTGATCTGGGCTTTTTTCAGACGCTCCTTCATGCGTGCGGTGATCTCCTCGGTACCGGGCTTGCCGTAGATGTTGTTAAGCTCGTTCGGATCCTCCTGCAGGTCGAAAAGTTCCCACTTGTCGATATCGTTGTAGAAATGTATCAGCTTATAGCGGCTGTCGCGCACGCCATAGTGGCGTTTCACGGCATGTTCGGCTGGATACTCATAGTAATGGTAATAGAGATCATCGCGCCAGTCAGCGGGATTCTCGCCACGCAGCAGCGGCATCATGCTTTCGCCCTGCATGTCGGACGGCACTTCCACTCCGGCAAGATCAAGGAATGTCGGACCGTAGTCGATGTTCTGCACCATCTGGTCTATGTCGCCGCGGCGGTCGAAGCCTTTCGGCAGACGCATCACGAGCGGAGTGCGGAACGACTCCTCATACATGAATCGCTTGTCAAACCATCCGTGCTCGCCCATGTAGAAACCTTGGTCGGAAGTGTAGACGATGAGAGTATTGTCAAGCAGATCATTCTCTTCAAGATAATCAAGCACACGCCCGATGTTGTCGTCAAGACTCTTCAGGGTCTTGAGATAGTCGCGCATGTAGCGCTGATACTTCCATTCCGCGAGTTCGCGACCCTTGAGATTACGCGAGTAGAAATCGTCGATGATAGGCTTATAGAAAGCATCCCATTTTGCCTGCTGCACCGAATCCATACGCGAGTAGAATGCGCGGTAGGTTGATTTCAGGTAAGAATCCTTGTCGTCGCGGTCCATCTTCAGGTCATAGATGTTGTCCATGTGGTCGAAGATGCGCATTTCGGCAGTCGAGGCAGCCTCGCGGGTTGCGTAGTCGTCGAAGAAAGTCTCGGGTACGGGGAATGTCTTGTCTTCGTAGAGCTCGAGGTTGCATGTGTCAGCCATCCAGTTGCGGTGCTGTGCCTTGTGGTGGATGAGCAGAGCGAACGGTTTCTCTTTGTCGCGCTCGTTCTCAAGCCAGTCGAGGCTCAGGTCGGTGATCAGATTTGTCAGATAACCCTGACGCACGATTGTGTCGCCGTTCTGCTGGATGAAGCGGGGATTGTAGTAGTCACCCTGACCCGGAACGATTTCCCACTTGTCGAATCCTGTGGGGAGGCTCTCGAGATGCCATTTGCCGATTATGGCTGTCTGGTATCCAGCCTGCTGCAGGTACTTCGGGAATGTGGGTTGCGAGCCGTCGAACACCGAGTGCTCGTTGTCGGTGAATCCGTTCTTATGGCTGTGTTTGCCGGTGAGCATACATGCGCGCGACGGACCGCTGATGGAGTTTGCCACGAAACTGTTGGTGAACCGCACGCCCTCGTTGGCGATACGGTCCATGTTCGGGGTCTCGGCATAGCGGGTGTCGTAGCAGCTCATCATCTGCTGCGTGTGGTCGTCTGACATAATGTAGACGATATTAAACGGTTTTGTCTCCTCGCTCTTCTTCTCGCCCGACTGGCATGATGCTACTGGGACGATGGCTGCCATGGCTGCGGGAGTGAGCATGGCTGTGGAGAGATGTGATTTGCGGACTGTCATTTTTCCGATAGGTATGGTATTAGTGTTTTATTGCGTTCAAAAGGGTGTCGTAAGCCTGGGTCAGTCCCTCCTTGTTCTTACCTCCAGCCTGGGCGAAGCCGGGCTGACCGCCGCCACCGCCGTTTATGGCGCGTGCTGCTTCACGTGCCATCTGCGATGCGTTGTAGCCGGCGGCTACAAGATCGTCGGTCACCATGACGGTGATCAGCGGTTTTCCGCTGACATCAACTGTTGCACCGAGGAAGATTGTGTTGGAGGGGGATGCAGTGCGCACGCCGAAGGCAACTGTCTTTGCCATCTCAGGGATGCGGACTCCATGAAGCGTTGCGACCTTGATGCCTCCGATGGTCTGGGCTTTCTCAAGCACCTGCTGCGTGAGTGCCTGCGCGCGCTCGTTGAAATATTCCTCCACCTGGCGGTGTAGATCGGCATTCTCGGCTATCGCACGCTTCATTGCGGAAACGACATCGGGAGCGTTGTTGAGCATTCCTGATACTTCGGAGAGCGTGCGTTTTAACTCGTCTATGGCATCCTCAACAGCGGCACCGGTTATAGCCTCGATTCGGCGTATGCCTGCGGCAACGCTGCTTTCGGAGAGTATGCGTATCATGCCGATGTTACCGGTGTTCTCCACGTGTGTGCCACCGCAGAGCTCCACAGAGTCTGCATATCGGATCACACGCACCTCATCGCCATATTTCTCGCCGAAAAGTGCCATGGCACCCATAGCCTGAGCTTCGGCGATAGGCACGTTGCGGTGCTCGTCGCGCGGTATGGCGGCGCGCACGAGCGAGTTGGCGAGGCGTTCCACCTGCTGCAGCTGCTCGGGCGTTACCTTCTGGAAGTGTGAGAAGTCGAAGCGGAGCACTTCGGGCGATACAAACGATCCTTTCTGCTCCACATGCGTGCCGAGCACCTGACGTAGCGCATAGTGCAGCAGGTGTGTGGCGGTGTGGTTGCATGAAGTCGCCATGCGGGCGTCGCGGTCGATGGCTGCTATGAATTTAGCGTTGACATCAGCCGGGAGTTTCTTGACAAGGTGGACAGCCATTCCGTTCTCACGTTTGGTGTCGTAGATCTCGGTCACGAGGCACTCGCTGTCGGTCAGTGTGCCACGGTCACCCGTCTGACCACCCATCTCTGCATAGAAAGGTGTCTGTGCCAGTACAATCTGGTAATATTCACCCTTCTTCTGCTTCACCTTACGGTAGCGGAGTATGTTTGTCTCGATGGTGTCTGTATCATAACCGACAAACTGTGGTTCGCCTTCGGCAAGAACCACCCAGTCGGCAGCCTCGACAGCAGCGGCATTGCGTGCGCGCTCCTTCTGAGCCGCCATCTCGCTGTTGAATCCTTCGTGATCGAGGGTCATGCCGTTCTCCTTGAGGATAAGCTCTGTGAGGTCGAGCGGGAATCCGTAGGTATCGTAAAGTGTGAATGCTTCTTTACCGGAAATCTCGTTTTTGCCGGCGGAACGGGCTGTCGCGATAGCGGTGTCGAGCAGACGGATGCCGTTGTCGAGTGTGCGCAGGAACGCATCCTCCTCCTCCTTGATCACTTTCATGATGAGCTCGCGCTGTGAGGCGATCTCCGGATATGCCTCGCCCATGCTCTCTATCAGGGTGTCGACGAGGCGGTACATGAATGCCTGTTTCTGCCCGAGGAATGTGTAGGCATATCGCACTGCGCGACGGAGTATGCGGCGGATCACGTAGCCAGCCTTGGCGTTGCCCGGCAGCTGGGAGTCGGCTATGGAGAATGCAATCGTGCGTACGTGGTCGGCGATGACGCGCATCGCTATGTCGACTTTCGGATTCTCGCCGTAGCGGAGTCCCGACAGTTCGGATATTTTTGTGATGAGGGGAGTGAATACGTCGGTGTCGTAGTTTGATGTCTTTCCCTGAAGCGCCATGCAGAGGCGTTCGAATCCCATGCCGGTGTCGATAACCTTTGCGGGGAGGGGTTCGAGCGATCCGTCAGCTTTGCGGTTGTACTGCATGAACACGAGGTTCCAGATCTCGATCACCTGCGGATGATCATGATTGACAAGTTCACGTCCCGGTTTTGCGGCGCGCTCTTCGTCGCTACGGAGGTCGATGTGTATCTCCGAGCAGGGACCGCATGGACCGGTGTCGCCCATTTCCCAGAAGTTGTCGTGCTTGTTTCCGTTTATGATGTGGTCGGCGGGGAGGTGACGCTCCCAGTATCCGGCGGCTTCATCGTCGCGCGACAGCCCTTCTTCGGGTGATCCCTCGAATACCGTAGCGTAAAGTCGCTTGGGATCAAGTCCGAGCACATCTACAAGATATTCCCACGCCCAGTCGATAGCCTCGCTTTTGAAATAATCGCCGAACGACCAGTTGCCGAGCATCTCGAACATGGTGTGGTGGTAAGTGTCCATTCCCACCTCCTCGAGGTCGTTGTGCTTGCCGCTTACGCGCAGGCATTTCTGCGAGTCGGCTACACGCTTGCTCTTGGGAGCGGCATTGCCGAGTATGATGTCCTTGAACTGGTTCATGCCGGCGTTGGTGAACATCAGCGTCGGGTCATCCTTGATCACCATCGGTGCCGATGGGACGATCTTGTGTCCTTTCTGGCGGAAAAATTCCTTGAATGATTCGCGTATCTCTTTAGCAGTGAGATTCTTTGAAGCCATGTTGTATTATCTGTTTCTAACTGTTTCCTTATTGAGTGTCGCCGGTGGCTGTCTGCCGCCGGAAAGCCGTGGATGAATTAAAATTCAAACAGGCTGTAAATCGGTGCAAAATTACCGAATTTTCAGTAATTTTGCAAGCGAAAAAGCACTACCTGCGGATGGACTCACTCAATAAGAAATTCTATAAAATCGGCGAGGTGGCGGAGATGCTCCGCGTGCCGCAGTCCACTTTGCGTTTCTGGGAAAAACAGTTCACTGTGATCCACCCCACGCGCAACGACCGTGGTACGCGGTTCTATACTCCGGCTGATATCGACAAGATCGCGCAGATACATTATCTTGTCAAATTCCGTGGCATGAAGCTTGATGCCGCGCAGGAGGAGTTGCGACGTAATCCGGAGGGTGTGAGCCGCCAGAACCGTGCCGTGCGCCGCCTGTACTCTATCCGTGAGCGTCTTGAGTCATTGCTACGGTCTCTCGACAGTCTGCGTTGACCTCCCTGAGTACGGGGCTGAGACATATTTTCAACCCCAAGTTGGAAATTGTCCCCGTGGTATCTACTGATCCATGTTGGTTGCTATCTTCCGGTATGCTGACTCTAAGATGGTGTGTATGCGTTACGGAGGTAGGCTGCGCTCGCGTCATACCCTCCGCCCCTATTGTGTGATGCAATAGGGGTATAAACAGAAAATCCGCAGAAAGCATGTTGCAATCTGCGGATTTCTTTTGGTGTCCGAGATGAGATTCGAACTCACACAGCCTTTCGGCCACTACCCCCTCAAAGTAGCGTGTCTACCAATTCCACCACCCGGACAAATTTGTTCATCATTCAAGCTTTTTGCCTTGCTTCGCTGGGTTGACCTGGGTCATTGGAGCGAAAAACGGGACTCGAACCCGCGACCCCGACCTTGGCAAGGTCGTGC
>CAJUKU010000001.1:99232-287421 GCA_910587425.1 uncultured Muribaculaceae bacterium | reverse complement strand
TCGGCACTGTTTTATGCCTCCCATGCTGTCCCAGCATGCTCCGGTCTCTCCATTAAACATCTGAATGTCAGATGATTTAACCTTGAAATAATTTGGTCAAGTGACAAATCATTCGTAACTTAAAGGGTGAAAAACAAACAGTTATGAGTAATTTTACACTTGACCAAAAATCGGTTGTTGACTCCATGACGGCAGTCAATACGGCTACAAATGTACGAAGAAAATCACGCACCTCCATACCTGAGGGCAGCATTATGGAAAGACTGACTGATTTCGCCTTCTCCATACCTGATTTCAGAAGGACAGGCAAAGGGAACCATCGGCATGAGCTCGGAGACATCATCATACTGATGATACTTGCACAAATGTCAAAAAGTGTCGGTCGCGCCGATATAATAGAATTCGGCAGACACAATCTCAGAAAATTCCAGTCAATGGGCATGCTTGGGAACGGCGTTCCTTCAGAGGCTACATTGTGCCAGATCGAGAACGAGATTGACGATTTGGGATTTGCCGGACGTATGTTCGCGCTCAGCAAGGAATTTCACGATGAGCTTGTCAAGACCTGCGCCTGTCCGGAGATAATCTGCATTGACGGCAAGGCTATGTGCGGAACCGTCCAGGGAAATGGACGCGCCCCCGATATCGTATCAGCATATTCCCCCTCCACGGGCATAACGTTGGCGACTGAGGCATGCAAGGAGAAAAGCAATGAGATAAAGGCGGTTCCATTGCTGCTTGACAAGATAGACATTGCCGGCAGACTGGTGACGGCGGATGCCATGTCAATGCAGAAAGACATCATTGACAGAATAAGAGAAAAGGATGGATATTTTCTTATAGAACTCAAGGCAAACCAGCGGGCGCTACGGTACGGCGTGGAGGACAGTATCAGGCATGTCGCACCTCTGTCCTCTCACACTGAGGGTTCAGAACTCGGACACGGAAGAATCGAGAGACGGACTTATAACGTATATGATGGACTTGAGCTCATTGCCGACAAGGACAAATGGGGCGGCAATCTTACGGTGTTTGAGTTTGTCTCCCGGTGTACCAGGACATCAACTGGCGCGGAAACGACAGAGACAAGGCTGTATGTGTCAAATCTCCCCGTGGATACTCCATGGATCGGAAAGGCTGTCCGAAATCATTGGTCTATAGAGAGTATGCACTGGGGACTTGATTTCAATCTGTTGCAGGACAGCATAAAACGTAAATCCACAAAGGCAGCGAGGAATCTCGACACAATCCAAAGAATCGTCTATTCGCTGTTCTCTATATGGAAAGGACGTCGTAAGAAACTCTCTGACAAGGCAAAAGGCTTGGCGGAACTTCTACGGCATGTGTCAATGAGCATTACCAGATTACTACACTTACTATCACAAAAATAAGAAATTTCCGTCTTTTAAAATATAGATAATAAGCTGATATATAGTTTATAAATATCTACCAGACTCACATTGAATCGGGTAAGGGAATTATGCCCTTATTTTATTTTTAAATGAAGGAGCCGTGAGAACTGATCTCATAGATGCTTTATTGCCAGGGCAAATAACTGTTCGGATGGTGTTCTGTGTCGTTCTGTTAGTTCTGTGGTGGCATCGCTATGCGATGGCGGAGAGTTCTGTGGTGTAATGTTTTATTTATCAAGCATAGGGAGGGGGAAAGAGACTGCAACACAGAACTATATTGTTGCTGCCGCAACAGGCACGGAACGGAAAGAACAGCGCGGAACTTTTAGGGTGGCGTGAGGCGGCGGTTGTGGGGGCGGAGGTATGGCGCAGCCTACCTCCGTTTATGTGCATCCATTAAGTGTTGGGAATGCTGATGAAGGTGTAGACAGGCTGCACGGAGGTAGTCTGCGCTGCGCTTGCAGACATACCTCCGCCCCTACAACCTCCGCCTCAGCAAACTGCGCATGGTGAATAAAGGGAGAGGGTGGTTATTTTCTGCCGTAGTCGGCGGGGACTTCGCCCCAGGCGGCGGTGTCCCACTTGTAGACGGCGGCATGATGCGGGTGGGCGTGCAGCCATGCCTCGGCGCGTGCGATGAGGGCGCGCAACGGGGCGTTGTCGTCGGTTGGCGTGATTTGTGTTTTCGCATGTGAGCGTGCTACCCACCCGATCGCCACGCGTGAGTCGGAGTAGACCACGGTTCCTGCGAGACCGTCGCGGTCAATCAGCGCGAGAGCATGGACAATGGCGAGAAACTCGCCGATATTGTTGGTGCCTCCCCTGTATGGTCCGACGGCAAACAGCTGCCGTCCGTCGGCAAGGTTTACGCCGCGGTACTCCACCGGTCCTGGATTGCCGGGGCAAGAGGCATCGACGGCTATCGCCGGCAGGCGGTATGGGGGTGGCGCAGAAGGATCATCCCACTGGCGGTCGGCTGGGTGTGCGGCTATAGCCCCGATAACGGCGAGCGCGTCGGCACGTTCGCCGCCACGGTATGCCTCTATCGCCGCCTCGCGCGTGTTGAAACTCTTGTATCGGGCGCCGGAGAAGCCTTCGACCTGCAGCTGGGCGTCCTCCCAGTTGTCGAACACACCGGTGTCGTGTCCCGCCCATACTACATAATATTTCTGTTTGGTAGCCATCAGGACATTGATATGAATAGTGAAAGGTCGGTGCAACGTGTGCCTGCAGCCGTGGCGAGATCTTCGTTGACAATTCTGCCGCGGTAGCCGAGAACAGCCTTGCTGATGTAAGGGGGCAGCCGCAGCGCGCCGGTGAAGCCTGATAGTCCGCGTGTGGTCTGGCACAACCCGACGAGGGCATTGGAGATAGCCATAGCGGCTGTGCGCGGCACGGCATTGCCGGGATTCACAAACACGCGGTCGGCAGATGGTGCCTCCGGCTCCGCCGCATGACAGACACGGCAATCAGTGCATGAGTCGCCGGTAAGGTCGATAAGCACAACCCCGCGCTTCATGGCGTGGCGATATTCGCTGTGGAAAGCCGGAAGCCGCTCGGCGAGGATGATTATGTCGGCGGAGTGTACGGCGGTCTCCACCGTGCGACGGTGAAGCACAGAGCCGATAGCCCACGGTCCGAGCGAGTGCAGGGCGTGGCGCAGGGCGAATGTGTCGTTGTCGAATATCCTGACGATGGAGCCGAGTCCTGATGCCGCACGGGCGGCTGCGCGGGCGGCATGGCTGCTCCCTATGATGGCGGTCTCGCAGGGGAGTATGCCGGGCACTCCACCGAGCAGTATCCCTTTGCCAAGTTGCGGGTTAGCGAGGAGTGAGGCTGCGATGGCGATTGCGGCACGTCCGTCGACCTCGGCAAGTATATCGGCAAACGGATGGTTGCCGTGATCGTCTTCAATGAGGTCGAGCGCCACTACGGTGATGCTTCGGTTCAGGAGCGCTTGCAGAGAAGCGCGCGAGCCTTTAGTCAGCGTGCCGCCGGGGGTGAAAACGGTGGAGAGGGTCAGCAGTGCGGAGTGGCGCCGCATCTGCGCCACATCGTCAGGTTCGGGGAGCGCGAGTGATACCACAATATCGGCACTTAGTGCCTCGGTGCGTGAAGCGATAGCCCCTCCGGCACGAGCATACGCGCTGTCGCTGTACTGTATGGATGCCGCCGCACCCTCCTGCATGACCAGCCGACAACCGGCTGATGTCAGCTCCGATGCCGCTTCGGGGGTTATGGGAAACCGTCGCTCGGTCTGATCAGTGGCGGGGAAGCCGACGGTGAGCTGTGCTCCGGAGGTGAGTGTCGCTGCAGGACACTCCTGTGATGTTGGTGTGCAGGATGTGCTCATCGGTTTAGAATTATCTGGTTTATGAACTTTGATGCTGTAAGCCCGATTTCCGACGAACTCTCGAGCAGATCGGACTCGAAGCGGCACTTGGCGCGGGAGTAGAATGGCGCGCGGGCTTCCAGTCCGGCATTGATTATGGCGAGCAGCTCGTCATCGTTTTTGCCGGCGAGCAGCGGCCGCTTGTGGCGCCCACGCTTCAGGCGTGAGAACAGCCGGTCGACTGATGCGTCGAGAAGCACCGTGGTGCCGCGCTCGTTCATATAGTCCATATTGTCGAAAAAGCAGGGGGTGCCACCTCCGCAGGCTACTATCACGTCCTCAAACTCCCCGACCTCGCGGAGCATGCGTAGCTCGATGTCGCGGAATCCTGCCTCCCCCTTATCGGCAAACAGCGCTGTTACGCTCGCGTGGTAGCGGCTCTCGATATAGGTGTCGAGGTCGATGAACTGCATTCCGGTTATGGCGGCGACATTGCGTCCGAGCGTAGATTTGCCGCATCCCATGTATCCGATCAGGAAAATTGGTCTCATAGTTCAGTATCGGTAGGTGTGAGGATTATGCCGTCCCAGAGCTCCGGACGGTCGAGTGTGTAGAAAGATGGCATCTCGGCGGTCGATACCGGATCGACAGCCGTGGGCTTTGCCGCCTTATGTTCACGCGGGCATGTCGGTGTGCCGATGGTGAAGGTCTCGCCGTCGGCGAGTGCGGTGCCGTAAGCGTCGGCGATAGCATCTGCCACGAGTCTGCCTGCCGTAGGAGCCGATTTCTCAATGCCTCTCGTAGTCTTGCCGATGTGGAAGTAGGCGCAAAGCTCGTCGGCGGCACGCGTGAAGGCGACATATAGCGTATTTATCTCGTCGAGCGTGGTTTCGGCGACCCTCTGCCGGTAATACTCCTCGAACGGGGTGCCGGTGAGTTTCTCTGCCGACATGTTGACGAGCAGTTTCGGCGGAATGCACGCCGGATCGATGCCCGGAATCACCAGACCGTCGGTATCGACCCATTCCGGACTCTTGAACGCGACTATATCCCAGTTGAGGAAGGGCAGGTGCACGCAGGGGAACTCAAGCCCCTTGGATTTGTGTATGGTCATGACTCGGATAGCGCCGGTATCGGCTGGCGCCGATACTTTCTGCTTGATACCGTTGTTGTCCCACCATCGGAGGAAAGAGGTTATATCGGCTGTGTTTCTGGAGCAGAAATCGGTCACGAGATCCATGAATGCCGAGATAAAGGCATGCTGACTGCGGTGCATCGACTGCGGCACGGCTCGGGCGGCTATCTCCTCGACAAGAAGCGGGAGACTCCAGGCCGTGTGGGGCGATACTTCTGCGATGCCCGGTTGCTTATCGCACTCTGTCGCGCGGCACCGGTCGACAGCGGCAGCGAGAGCTGCGACCGGCTCCTCGCCACTGACCATGCGGTTCTCAAACTCCGCGAGCAGATTGTCGAGCCGTTGTTGCTGCGGGTCAATGCGGCTGTCGGTGAGCGCCGCCGCGTATGCCCTCAGCTCATTTATGATTGCCTTTACCGCAGGGGTGGTGGCGAGCAGCATCGCATCGTCGGAGATTATGCCGAAGCGGGGATATGCGGGGTCGTCGAGCTGGCGTTGGAGCAGGTAGGATATCGCCTCGCGCGCTTCCGCGCCGCCGCGGGTGAGGATGGCTATATCGGCAGGTCGGTAGCCGGCTGAGAGCTGTCGCGCTATGTCGTCGGCAAGCCGCGGCAGTGTCTCGTCGAGAGCGTCGCTCTTGTTGGAGGCGTTCAGCCGCGTGACGCTTATGTAGCCACGGTGTGCGGCATGAGCCGGCGATATGCATTGGCGCACGTTGGCATATATGGCTGATAGTCCGTTGCTGCGAGCCATCGACTCGAAGATATTGTTGTTGAACTCGACGACATCGGCTGATGATCGCCAGTTGGTGTTGGATTCCGGCGTGCCACCGAGTGTATCCACCCTCTCGCTGAAATCTACCTCCACGCGTTGTCCGAGCAGTGTGGGGTCGGAGTTGCGGAAACGGTAGATGCACTGCTTCTCATCGCCGATTATCAAGCTGTCGTGATCATCTTCCGTGGCAAGCCCCTCGGAGAGAAGAGGGCGTAATATGTCCCATTGCAGTGCCGAGGTGTCCTGAAACTCATCGATAAGATAATGGTTCAGCCAGATGCCCATACGCTCGTAGACGAATGGTGAGTCACCGTCACCTATGAGAGTGCGCAACAATGATCCGGTGTCGGACAGGAGCAGCGAATTGGTCTCCGATCGGTACTCCTCTATGTGGCGTAGCAGGGCATTCATCAGCCCTACTGCGATGAGGTTCTTGCTGAAAGAGTCGGTGAGGGCGTTCATTGAGGTGCGTCGCACCACTGCCTCAGCCACCGCCATGATAGCCTCCGAGGTCTCCCGGTCAGGCACGCCCGGATTCTTGGAGAGGTATGCTTTCTTGAATACGCTTTCCGCTCCGTTGGTCAGTATGTTTGGAATAGTTACCCCTGATTTCGGCTTCCCTTCAGCTTCTGATATAAGAGCCTCGAGGAATTTCTTTGTTATCTCGGCGTCGGTATATGAATGTGCCTGAATGAGGTCCAGGCAGCGTTTTGCCGCCGTGCGAGCCTCGCGTGCGAGCCGTGCTGCCGTCTCGGCGATTCCTGATCGGAAGCGGCGGAACAGTTCGGGATCGGCTACATACTCTTTCATTGCCTCGGAGTCCAGGGCAAGCTTCTCGTCGAAGAGTTTCAGGAGCATCCCCATGAAATTGTCGAATGTCTGCCCCCGGCGGTTCAGAAGATTTCCGCTGTTTCCTTCCGAGACGTTGCGCAGCATGGTCGAGGTGAGCATGTCGCGCTCGTCGGTGGTGTCGCGAGGTGAGTCGGTGAATGAATTCAGCAGTCGGTTGATCCCCTCTGCAAGCATCGTGCGGTTTTCCAGTTCAAGTTCGTAGGCTCCGCTCAGTTCCGCTTCGCGCGCGAAAGTGCGGAGGATCGTCTGGAAAAAAGCGTCGATGGTGCTGACCTGAAAGAAATGGAAGTCGAAAAGCAGACTTCTCATGGCGGCATCGGCGGCGCGGCGCAGCTCATCATTCGTGCATCCGAAAAGATTCGTCAGCCGGTCGGCATACGGGCTTTTGTCCCAGCCCGGTTCGGATCCGGCAAGCACGGCGAGCTCGTGCACTATGCGGCGTTTCATCTCCTCCGTAGCCTTGTTGGTGAAGGTTATCGCGAGGATAGTGCGGTGAGCTCCCTCCGGATTACGGCGGAGCCGGTAGGTGCCGTCGTGACGTTTCTCGCCGAGGAGCAGTTTTATGTACTCATAGGCGAGCGTGAAGGTTTTTCCTGAACCTGCCGATGCTCTATATACCTGCAACATTGTTGTAGCCCAGTTCTTTCAGCACGGCTGCGACATCTTTACGGCGGTCACCCTGTATGAGTATCTCACCGTCGCGTGCCGACCCTCCTGTGGCGAGGCGTTTCTTGATGTGGGAGGCTATGCTCTGCAATTCATCGTCGGAGCAGGTGAAACCATATATTATCGTTGCCTGCTTGCCTCCGCGCCCCTTGCGTTCGTAGGCGACGCAGACCCGTTCGCGGCGTGCCGGCGCCGTGTCGTCGGCTTGCTCAGTCTGTGCGGCGTCGGCAGCGTTTTCGTCTTTGGCGTCGGGCATAGTGGCGCGCAGTGCGGCGAGTGAATCCATCCAGTTGTCGGTCATGGCGCGGTGTGTCGGTTTATTGTTGCTGATCTGTGGGTATGCTGTCGGGTTCCTCGGAGTATATAGCGGTGCTGTCCGAGGGGTTGTCGATGGCGTGCGTGATGGTGGCAAGCACTATGGCACGTGTGGTGTGCTCGGCGGGCACGGTGGCGTAGAATGCCGCCGCGCTGTCGGGGTTGTCGGTGTATGCCTTGCGGAAGCAGCTGATCGCCGATGATACGTTGCCAGCCTGATCCGTGGAGTCGGACAGCTGCATGTAGACGAGCGACAGGCGTCCGAGCTGCCGTGGCGTAAGTTGTTGATAGGTGTGCGTATCGTTGAGCACGTGGTCTGCCACACTCTGTGCGGCAACCATGTCGCCTTGTGCTACGGACATCTCCGCCTGGCGGAGTTCGGTCTCGATGCGTTCATCCGTGTTGCCGGAACAAGCCGTGACTATGGCGGCGACACCGAGCGCTATTGTTGATATTATTGCTGACAGGCTTCTCATGTGGTTTGATGTTCGGTTATACAGGGATTTGAGATAATTGCAGATATCATTGTTACTGGTCATGTGTCGTGATTCTTGTTTCCCGCGCAATCAGGAGATGCGCAGTTGCAGTCCTTCGATAAACTTGCGCAGCATAGGCTGTTCCTCGACGAGGCGTGCAAGCAGCTCACGGTCGTTCAGCACGTATAGCGGTGTCTCCGCTCCGACAGCCATCTCTACCGTAAGGGTGATCGTGTCGTTGGAGAGTGTATCGCGCAGTTCAGCGATAAGCACCGGCAGGGCGTCTGTGACCGTCTGCAGCTGCAGTTCGTTTACCACGCTCATCACATACGCACGGTTGCCGCGCAACTCCGGGCGGGAATTGCGCATGGCGTTGTAGAGAATGTGCTCGCGTGGGTGGCGTTCCATCACTGTTTCCCATGCGAGGGTAAAGGTATACTCATCGTAATCCTGCGTGCGCGCGCCGCCGGTTGCCGCAGCCTGTGCGGCATTTTGCTGTTGCGGTGTCGCTCCGAGTCCATGCTTCAGTGATACGCGGGGCACATTGAGCATGGTGCCGGATCCACGCACCGGTGCGGCTGCGGGGCGCGAAGCGGCAGGAACCGGTTGCGGTGCCACCGGTTGTGGCTGTGCGATCGGCGCTGGCTGAGCCGGCTGAGGGGCAGGATTAGCGGGATTGTTTGCGGGTTTCGCGGCGGCGGGTGCCAGCGCGTCAGTCCGTCTGGCAGCGGCTATGGGTTTGAGCTGCCCCTCTCCGTCGCTGCCGTTATTGGGGGAGGGGCTGAGTGATTGGCATATCTTGGCGAGCGTCAGCTCGATCAGGAATTGCTTTGACGATGCCGTACGGTAGTTGAGATCCGCCTCATTGCAGAGGTTCATGGCGCGGTAAAGGAATCCCGGTGTACATTTTGCCGCACGCTCCTGAAGCTGTGTCCGCTCCTCGTCACCGGCTTCGATCAGTGCAAGTGTCGCAGGGTCGCGTGCCAGCATAAGGTCGCGCAGGTATGCTCCAAGTCCGTTGATCATGAACTGCGAGTCAAATCCGGCATCGCGTATCTCCTTATATATCACCCACGATCCGAGCACATCGCCCGCCAGGAAGGTGTCGAGGAGTCGGTTGTAGTAAGCCGAGTCGAGCACATTGAGATTGTCGATAGCCTTGCGGTAGGTTATCTCGCCTCCCGACGATGCTGCGACCTGATCGAAGATCGACAGTGCGTCGCGCATCGCGCCATCCGCTTTCTGAGCTATGACGTTGAGTGCGGCACGTTCCGCGGTTATCCCCTCGCTCTTCGCCACATATTCGAGGTGGTCGATTATGTCGGGTATCGTTATGCGGTGGAAGTCGTAGATCTGACACCGTGAGAGAATCGTGGGGATGATCTTGTGTTTCTCGGTTGTGGCGAGTATGAAGATAACATAGGATGGCGGCTCCTCAAGCGTCTTGAGGAAAGCGTTGAAAGCATTGGAGGTGAGCATGTGCACCTCATCGACGATGAACACACGGTAGCGCCCCTGTGCCGGTGGTACCTGTGTCTGCTCCACAAGGCTGCGGATATCATCCACGCTGTTGTTTGACGCGGCGTCGAGCTCTATGATGTTCATCGAGGTGCCGTTGTTGAACGAGCGGCATGAGTCGCACTCGTTGCAAGGCTCCCCGTCGGGTGTGCGGTGCTCGCAGTTGATGGTCTTGGCGAAAATACGCGCGCACGATGTCTTTCCAACCCCTCGCGAGCCGCAGAAAAGGTAGGAATGCGCCAAGCGTCCGGTGGCGACGGCGTTCTTAAGCGTGGAGGTCAGGGCTTTCTGACCCACCACGGATGCGAACGTCGAAGGTCGGTATTTTCGCGCCGAGACGATGTATTGTTCCATAATTCAATTAATTGCCGGGTGACTGACTGCCGGAATGGCGGCTTTGCTCCCGCTTACAAATTTAAGCATTCTTTTCCAATTCCTCCAAATTTGCCCGACTGATGTCTGATAATTATGGATTGGCGAAAAATGCTTCTTTATCTAAACGTTTATCCAACTGCTTCATGATTCTGTAGATACAGTATATTATAAAAAATGACTCCCGGCGATGCATAGCGCACAGCCGGGAGCCTGTAGTCAATATAGATTAACCTTTAGTTGAGTATCACTCCTGAATTGTCGGTGGGGTTCTGTGTCAGAGTGCCGGGGTAAGCGTTGATGGCGCTCTGAGGGATGTAGTACACCACGCGGTATTCCGAAGCGGGGATCTCCTCAGCCTGGTTATGAGGGCCGGGGAAGTGGCGGGTCAGTGTGCCACCGTTGCGGAACACGTCGTAGCTACGCTCAGCCTGATATGCAAGCTCAAGTGTACGCTCCTTGTCGATGCGCTCTGCAGCGTTAGAAGCGTCGAGGCTTGCATAGCCACCGTTGATGATCGCACGGTTGCGGATCTGGTTGAGGTCGGCAAGTGCGTTGTTGTACTGACCGAGCTTGGCGTATGCCTCAGCGCGGTTGAGATAGATCTCAGCCAGACGGCTGATCACGGGTGAATGGAGGTGTGAGTCCTCACCCTCACGTGAGCACTTGGTGATGTAGAACTGCGGATATACACGGTTGAGGGTGATATAGTTGTCTATAAATCCGTCAACAGTCTGTGCTCCGCCATCTTTGGTGGTATAGGTGATGGAGTAGATCTCCTGATCGGCGTTGACCGGAGTCAGAGCGTAAGTCTCCTTGACTTTATCCTTGCCATTCTCATCCTTTTCCATAACCATAGCTTTGACAGGAACGCCATTGGCATCGCGCTCGATGGGGAGCTGCACGTAGTTCTGTGTTGTAGCGTTATCCCAAACGATGAAGCGGATCACCTCGCGATCCTCGTATGTCGGCTCGATGAACGCAGCGCGTGCATCGGTGAGGTTATAGCTCTCCTCGCGCCAGTCGTTTCGACCGGTCTCGTTGAGCAGGTCTATATACTTCGCCGATGCGAACATCTCGCCCCAGCCCATGCCGCCGATGTTGGCATACATACCGCCTACACCATAGTAGTGGTCATAACCGGAGTACTCGGATGCGAGTCGCTTTACAACGAAGATAGCCTCGGGGTTGTTTTCAGGCACGATAGTATTGTACACCATAAGCTGATCGCGGCTCACGAGCGAATAATCGCCTGAGTTGATCACCTTGTCGGCATACTCTACTGCGAGCTGTGCATACTGTGCGTTGGGAGCTTCCCAAGTTCCGCTCATATAGAGGTATATGCGTGAGAGCATAGCCTGTGCGGCTCCTCTCGAAGCGTATGCCGGACCCTTGTCCTGATTGATCAGCTCCTCGGCTTTCTTGAGGTCGTTGATCGCCTGCTCGTAGGTTTTTGCCACAGTGGCGCGGTCATCGAGGTAGAGGTCGCCGAGCACATTGTCGGGAGTTCCGTTGACGATGGGCACACCGAGGTTCTTCTCAGGAGCTTGATAGTATGGACGACCGTAGGCACGGCAGAGATAGAAATACATCATGCCGCGAACGTAGTAGCATTCACCGAGAGCGTTGTCGATGTCTGCACTCTGACCCTCCTCAAACATCGCGATGATATTTGAAGACTGGGCTATTGCCTTGTAGCCGGCGTCCCAGAAATCCTGCAGACGGTAGTTGTTGGGTGTACGCGAGAAAGAGATGAACTCGAAGAACGCGTCGGTAGATGATCCGCGGATCATCATGTTGTCGCCGGCATACTCGCCGCAGCGGTGCATCGGGTCAGACCAGTTCTTGAGCTGGGCGTAAACGCCGTTCACTAAGGCGTCGAGCGAAGCCTCGGGGTTGCCTGTCACCTGCTCTGCCGCCATCGATCCGTTGGGCAGGCGCTCCACGTCGCATGATGTGGTGAGCAGGGCGGCTGCTGCAAAGGTTGCTGTCAGTATCTTTTTCATTTCTATATATTCTTAAAGATTAGAGGGTGATGTTGATTCCAAGCGAGAAGCGGCGAACAGAGGGGTAAACCGATGCTCCGGCTGTGCCCATCACTGCACCGCCGGAAGCGGGGAGCTCGGGATCTACGCCTGAATACTTGGTGACGGTGAAGAGATTCTCGCCTGAGAGCGACACGCGCAGGTTCTGGATGCCATATTTGCGGAGCTGGTTGAAGTTGTAACCCACGGTGAGTGAGCGGAGCTTCAGGAAGTCGGAATCCTCGAGGAAGCGTGATGAAGCGTTGTTACCCTTGTCGGAGTTGTTGTACTTCGCAACAGGGTGTGTGGCGATATCGCCCGGTTTCTCCCAGCGGCTCCATCCGTCCTGGAGCTTCATCTGGTTGCGGTCGGTGTATGTACCGTCGGAGTCATACTCTATACGTGAGTAGTTGAAGATCTTGCCGCCCACGCTGAAACCGAAGTTTGCGTTGAGGTCGAGCTGCTTCCAGCGGAGGTTGGTCGAGAAGCCGCCGTAGAAGTCGGGAGCGACGTTGCCAACCTTGTAGTAGCCTGCCTTTGCGTAGCTTTCGGTCACTACCTTGTTGCCGTTCTCGTCGTCCATGTACCACTGCGGAGCGCCATTTTCGGGGTTTACACCAGCCCACTCCTTGAGATAATAGGTGTCGACAGGTTCGCCCACTTCAAGGAGGCGGTTGGCTGATCCTGCGATACCGGTGCCGTCGCCGATAATCACGGGCTTAACCTCGTAGGTTCCGTCGGCGTTTTTCTGTGCGTAGAGATCGAGGAGCTTGTTCTTGTTGGTGGTGAAGTTAGCCTCGATGCCCCATGTCCAGTCGCGTGTGGCGATGATCTCACCGCCGATAGTCACCTCGAAGCCGGTGTTGCGCATCTT
Organism: uncultured Muribaculaceae bacterium; assembly: GCA_910587425.1. Classification (GTDB taxonomy): domain Bacteria; phylum Bacteroidota; class Bacteroidia; order Bacteroidales; family Muribaculaceae; genus Paramuribaculum. Next base: position 274,671 of record CAJUKU010000001.1, on the reverse strand, counting down.
GCCGATGTTGCGGTAGATGGAGGTTACACCTACGAGACCGGTCACGGGCACTGCATAGATTACGTTGTCGGTCTTCTTGTTGTACCAGTCGAGGTTGATGCGCAGACGGTCGTTGAAGAAGTTGGCATCAACACCTACGCCGCCGGTGAACGTGCGTTCCCACGTCAGGTCGGTGTTACCGATCTGCGAGATGAGTGCGCCGGGGACGCCGTTGTATTTTACGCCCACGGAGTAGAGGTCATACTGCGGGTAGAGCGTGCCGGGACGGTTGCCGACAGAGCCGTATGATGCGCGGAGCTTCAGGAAGCTTACCCAGGGAGCTGTGAACCAGCTCTCGCGGTTGATGATCCAGCCGCCGCTGACGCTGTAGAGGTTACCCCAGCGCTTGCCGAGATTGGAGGCGCCGTCGCGACGGAAGCCAGCCTCGAGGAGGTAGCGGTTGTCGTACATGTAGTTCCACTTTGTGAAGTATGACTCCACAGCCCATTCACTGATGCCTCCGCCGACTTTCTCGGGAACGGCTGTCACGTCGAGCACCTGGAATCCGGGCACGAAGCCTGTGCCGGTGGCGTGCATGTAGGTGTATTTGTAGTCCTTGTATTCGTATGCGAGCATACCGTCGACGCGGTGCTTGCCGAACATCTTGTTGAAGAACAGCTTCTGGTTGGTCGACTTGCGGACAACGTCGGAGCTCCATTCGTAGATACGTCCGTCGACGTTCTGACCACCTACCGAGCGGGGATCGGTGTAAGAGTGAGTCTTGTACTGGTTGAAGCGGTAGGAGTTTACGCTCTGCCACTTGAGCCAGGGTGTGAACTGCACGTCGAAGTCGAAGTTGCCGTTGAACTCGTAGTTGGTCGAAGTGGACTCGTTGCCAGCCTCAAGGTCATTGAGGTAGTTGTTCTGCTGCGAGTTCACCCAGCCGCTGTAACGGTTCGGAACGAGATTGCCGTCTTCATCGTAGGGGGAGTCCCAGGGAAGCATGGAGTACATCGCCGATACGGAGTACTGACGGTCGGTCTTATCGCGGCGCGATCCGTATATGGTCGGACGGATGGTGAGCCAGCGTGTCGGCTTGTAGTCTGTGGTGGCGCGGAAACTGTACTTCTTGAAGTCGTAGCCCTTCACGGCACCGGTCTCATCGTAGTAGCCGAGCGAGAAGTATGAGCTGAGCTTTTCGTTACCGCCCGAGATGCTCACGTGATAGTCCTGCGAGAAACCTGTCTGAGTGGCGAGATTCCACCAGTCGAAGTTGTCGTTACGCAGTTCGGGAGTCCAGCGTGTGAAGCGGATCTCGTCGGCGTTTTGGAATGAAGCGTAGTAGTCGTAAAGTTCGGCGCCGTTCATCATTTCGAGGCGTCCGTTGGTGAGGTTGGCGATGCCGAGTTTGATTGACGCGGATGCTTTCATCGCACCTGCCTTACCTTTCTTGGTGGTTACGACAACGACACCGTTGGCACCGTCAGAACCGTAGATGGCTGTGGAAGCGGCATCCTTCAGGATTGTCATGCTCTCCACGTCGTCGGGGTTGAGGTCGCCTGCACCTGTGCCGACAATCACGCCGTCGACAACCCAGATCGGGGCTGTGCCGCCGCTGAGCGATGCCTGACCGCGGATCACTACGGCGCCGCTCTCACCGGGCTTGCCGCCGCCGGGAGCCACATAGACACCCGACACCTTGCCGTTGAGCATGTTCTCAAGGTTAGGTGTGGTCACATCCTTAAGTTTCTCATCCTTGATGTTTGTCAAGGCGCCTGTGAGGCTTTCCTTGCTCTGTACGGTATAACCGAGCACCACGATCTCGTTTAGCGTGTTGTCGCTCTCTTTCATCACGAGGTTGAGTGCCGATCCGTTCCATACTGTGTTTATGGCATCGAAGCCAAGATAGGTAACTGTGATTTTAGAGCCGGCAGGAACTCCTGAGATGGAGAATTTTCCGTCGACATCTGTGGTCGTTGCTTTGTCTGTGCCGTCGACCTTGACTGTGGCGCCTACAAGCGGCTCGCCTTCGGTGTCAAGAACGGTTCCGGTACATGCAGCGGTCTGTTGGGCGGCTAAGGCAAATTCGCCACCCCGCCCCTCAACTGCCTGAATATCAGGCGATGCTGCGGTAGATAGCAGTGTGACTGCAGCAATAGCCGAAAGATACTTTTTCTTCATGTAGAAGTTTCGTTTGATTAAAAAAAATGATTGGTTGATTAATTACTATACTTCGTATACTTTTGTGCAACATGATATTGCCTAAGGTGTCTACACTGCAAAGTTAAACATGTTTCCACAAATCGCAAAACATTTTTAATGAAAGTTTATGATATCTGTTTAAGAACATATTTAGGTTTTTATGTCGTTTCGTGACTTCTATGGCTTAAATAATGTGTGATGTGCGGTTGATAATTCGTTTTTTTATTAGCTTCTGCGCCTAAATCCGAAAATTGATTTTATTAAAGAAGCTCTAAGTTTGCTGCAATTGCCTAACTTTGCTGCATGAAATATAGTTCAGAGGTTTTCGGCAATGCCGTAAACGTCAAATCATCAATATATACTTCGGGTGGACGGCGCGATGTTCATGCCGCTTTCACTCCCGGCGCAATGGCGTTTGATGCCGCTTTCGCTGATCTTCGTGAGGCGATGGCTGAGTTCGGCAAAGTGCTCGGCGATGACTTGGTTGTGTCGTCGTGCCGCTTCATGCTCGCTGATCCCGCGAATGATGCCGCATCGGTTCTCGCGGTATTTCCGAAGGCGACTGTGATAGGGCAAGCTCCATGTGTCGATACCGCGATATGCGCGTTGGTGCAGTATGTCGAGGGGCGGTATGCAGATGGTGCGGTGGTGCGTGGATCATACGCGGAGTCGCACCGCACGTTTACTCCCGTCGACGCCTCCGAGCCGGAGGCACCTGTACGCGCGATGTCGGATTATGTAGACTGGCTCGGACACCACGGGCTTACGCTTGAGGCTGACTGTCTGCGCACATGGTTTTTCGTGCGCGATATAGACCGGAATTACCGTTATGTCGTCGATGCGCGCAACAGGATATTCGCAGGTGAGGGATTGAACCGGAATACCCACTTCATCGCCAGTACCGGAATCGGTGCCGATGCAAGTTCCACAGGCTCGCCGCTCACGCTTGAGACTCTTACTGTAAGTGGTCTTAAGCCGGGGCAGATAAGCTATATAAAGGCGTTGTCGCATCTTAACGACACTATTGAGTACGGTGTCGCTTTTGAGCGCGCTACAGCGGTGGACTACGGCGACCGGCGTGTTGTCTACATCAGCGGTACGGCGAGTATTGACAACCGCGGTCAGATCATAGGAGAGAGGGATATAGTCGCACAGACGGAGCGGATGATCTTGAATGTGCGTGCACTGCTTGACTCCGCAGCCGTCAGCGCGGATGATCTGCAGCATGTCGTGGTGTACTGCCGCAACAGATATCAGTCGGCGGCGGTAGCAGAACTGGTGGGGCGGGCGTTTCCCGGAGTCCCGGCGCTTTATGTACAGGCTCCTGTGTGCCGTCCCGGATGGCTTGTGGAGATGGAGTGTATGGCAATGAAACCGCAGCTGAACGATGCTTACGCGCCTTACTGATATTGTTATAACAGTCGTCTTGGCATTTGTCGCGACGGCATGTGGCAGCGTGGATTCCGGCAGGCAGGTTCTGGTAGCCGGTCGTGTGGCTACTTTTGAGTCGGTTGTGTCGTATTGCGACGGCGATACGGTGGCTGCGCAGGGCATTTCGCGTCCGCTTCCTGTCGGCAGCTCATACCTGACAGCTGAAAGAGTGGGTGTGGAGCGCGCATGGAATACCATGCACATGCGTTGGTTGCCAACCGTAGCCATAGTTCTGACGGTTGTGCTCTGCATATTCACGCCTTATCGGATTACGCGGGTGATCCGGTGGATCCCGTTGCTGTTGCTCGCTTCCGACATGGTTATGCGATGGGTAATGACAGGGGCTGTGCCGATCACTACCGGTGCCGATACGCTGCGTGCTATAGCTATGTTTGCCGCCGCGTGCGTGCCGTTCATCCCGCGTGAAGACCGGAGCATGACAGTTCTGCTCCTTTGTGCTGTGGCTATTCTTGCAGCGACGGCGGCAATCATGGGAGGGCATCCGGCGGTCAATCCGTTAAATCCTACGCTGCTTTCATCATGGCTGCCGGTACATGTCGGGCTGATGATGGCGGCATACTCGCTGATGCTTTGTGCCGCAGTAGCAGCTATTGCCGGTCCGGTAGGGAGGTTGACTTTCAGAACTATCGTAGCCGGAGAGGCGTTGCTCGCCGCCGGGATAACCGTAGGCGCGCTGTGGGCGGCTGAGGCATGGGGCAGGTATTGGGCTTGGGATCCGAAGGAGACATGGGCTCTTGTGACATCGTTGGTATATGCCGCTGTGCTCGCTTCGTGGGGAGCGACAGCTAAGCGTCCGGAGTTGCGGCGTGCTGTTGTGGCTCTTGCGTTTCTTGCGGTTGTATTCACCTGGTGGGGTGTCAACCGGCTCGGAGGGCTTCATGCCTATTGATGTGTGAATTTTGGAAGTTGTTTGAAATTATATTTAAGCTTATGTTTAGAATCCTGATTGTGCTGATGACGGTTTTCATGGTAGCCTGTTCATCAGACGATGCCGCCAAGACGGCATTGATAGCTACCGATGAGGCAACATCGGTGGCAGATGGTGATATCGCCGATTATATAGAGGCGGTTGATGCCGTTGCGATTCCCGTTTCTGATTCGCTGCTAATATCGCATGTCGTGGATGTGAAGCAGCATGGTGAGGATCTGTATTTGCTGTGCAGCAATAATCCTTTCGGCATGGATGGCACGATCTTGAAACTGGGTGCCGACGGGAGCTACAAGGGGAGTTTGACCCATCGTGGCGAAGGACCCGGCGAATTGCGTCCTTTCAGTCTGATAGCATTTGATGTTAACGACAAGGGGCTGTTTGTGAGCGATTCGCAAAAAATCATGCAATACGACCATGACGGCAATTATTTGTCGACAATTATAAAGGGACGGAACATCCTGTCGTTCAGAACCGATGGCGAGCGTCTGGTAGCGGCGCTCGGTGATGACTCGCTTCTGTGTCACGCATTTGATATGCGTGGAGAGGAGATCGCAGCGGCGATGCCACGCACAACGCTGGGAGCTGTCGGTGGTATAAACTCAATGCTTAAGCTTGCCGACGGTCGTATGCTTTACCATGTTGCGTCGGCAAACGATGGCATGCTGTTCGATCCTGCCGACGCCTCGTTCTCTCCCCTGGATATCACGGAGATTCCTGATGCGCAGACCGCGGCGGCTTACGAAGCTACGGTAAAGCGCGACCCGAAGTTTGGAGTAATGGTCGGGGAGGATGCCGGAGTGCTGGTGAACGCGTTGACTGTTAGCGGCGATGATATGATTCTTGGAACTAATCGCCCTGAAGGAGCAGATGCCGCATTGTGGCTCTCGAAAAATGGAGCTGTCACGCGGATCGCGTCAGGCGACGGATTGGCAGATACGGCAACCGGCGGCGCTGTGTTCTATCCGGCAGGATCGTCAGTAGGCGACGGCGTATGGGTGTACCCGGTAAACGCAGAGGGTCTGCTTGATGTCGTGGCGGAGAAAGAGGTCGCGTCCAGGCTTCGCGATGTGGCGTCAGGACTGGCTGCCGACGATAATCCTGTGCTCGTATTCTATAAGTTGAAAGGTAACTCAAAATCCAAATAAATCATGCGTGCGGAAATGCTTACAGCCGAGGAGCGGGAGCGTTATGCCAGACATCTCGCTTTGCCTGACTTTGGCGAGGAGGGGCAGTTGAGGCTTAAGAATGGCAGTGTGCTTGTGATCGGTGCCGGAGGGCTTGGGTCACCCGTATGTCTGTATCTCGCGGCTGCGGGGATCGGGCGTATCGGTGTCGCTGACGGCGATGTCGTGGATCTGTCCAATCTGCAGCGGCAGGTGATTCATGACACGCCACGCATAGGCATGCCGAAGGCTCTGAGCGCGGCGCGGACTATGGAAGCCCTGAATCCTGATATCGTTGTTGAGCCTCATGTCGGAATGCTCACGACTGAGAATATAGACCGCATGGTCGAAAACTATGATTTCGTGATCGATGCCACCGACAGCTTTGCCGCGAAGTTGCTGATCAATGATGCCTGTGTCCGTGCCAGCCGTCCTCTGAGCCACGGTGCGATATGGCGGTATGAGGGTCAGACCATGACCGTGGCGCCCGGTGCGGCATGTGTGCGATGCCTGTTTGCCGAGGAGCCTGAGCTGAGTGCTGTAACCGCCGGCCCTCTCGGCGCAACAGCCGGAATGCTCGGAACAATTCAGGCTGCCGAGGCTATCAAGTGGATCTCGGGTGTCGGTCAGCCGCTTGTGAACACTCTGCTGCGGTTTGATACATTGACGATGGGGTTTGTACGGATTCATGTCGAGCCATCGCCGGATTGCCCCAATCACAAGTGATATGGCGGTTGATTGCGGTGAAATTCAACAAATTCATATAGATGTTTGTTATACCCGCGGTGACGCAAGAATAGCGTATTAATATTTTTTTGTTAAATATTTGATACTTTGCGTCGTTATTTAACCTAACTTTGTACGCTTAATGTCTTACTGACATTGATAACAACAACAAAACGATATGGAAACTAAAGAATTAGACCGCATCAGCTATGCTCTCGGACTCAGCATGGGCAACAACTTCCGCGCAAGCGGCATCGAGAAGATCGATGTGAAGGATTTTGCCGACGGTGTCGCAGCCGTTTTCTCCGGCGAGACTCCACGCATGACGTACGATGAAGCCAAGGAGGAAATCCGCGTGTTCTTCACCGCAATGGGGGAGCGCCAGCGTGCCGAGGCAGCTGAAAAAGGCAAGGTGAATAAAGCAGCCGGCGAGGCGTTTCTCGCTGAGAACGGTAAGCGCGCTGAAGTGAAGACAACTCCTTCGGGCTTGCAGTATGAGGTAGTGGAAGAGGGCAACGGCCCCCAGCCTTCGGCAACTGACCGTGTGATGGTGCATTACACCGGTCGTCTGATCGACGGAACTGTGTTCGACAGCTCTGTAGAGCGTGGCGAGCCTGCTACTTTCGGAGTCAATCAGGTCATCCCCGGATGGGTTGAAGCCCTGCAGATGATGAAGGAGGGTGCCAAGTGGCGTCTGTTCATCCCCTCGCAGCTCGCTTACGGTCCTAACGGTGCAGGCGGTGCCATCGGTCCTGACTCGACGCTGATTTTTGACGTCGAGCTGATCAAGGTGCTCAAATAATCATGTAAACGATAAAAAACAAACCATAGAAATGAAAAAAATCATTATCGCTTGCGGCGCTGCCGCTATGCTTTTTGCCGGCGCAGGATGCTCAAAGTCGGCAGGTACGGTTCAGGCAGACTCGCTCAACGACTCTATCGCGATCTTCTTCGGTCGTGCCCAGGGTTCGGCTTTTGCTGATCGTATCCAGTCGCTACCCGAATCAGAGAAAGAGAAATTCACAAAAGACGGTTTCCTCCGTGGCTTTAAGCAGATGCTTATGGCTGACACAACCGATATAGGCTACATGTATGGTGCTTCTGTAGGTCTTGGCATGGCGCAGCAGCTCCAGGCTATGCACCGCGATGGTCTCGAGGTAAGCGCCGAGGAGCTCTACCGCTCTTTTGCAGCTGCTTTTAAAGCTGACACAACAAACATGATCCAGATGCAGCAGGACAACTCTACGCTCCAGCAGCTCATGATGCGTGCTCAGGCTGTCGCACAGGCACGGCGCGCTGAGGCTCAGGCTGCCCAGGAGACTGCACGTGCTTCAGAGGCTACTGACAATGCCAAGAGCGGTGAGGCATTTGTGGACTCGATCAAGGCTGCCGACAATACAGTGAAGACTACCGCAAGCGGTCTGTCATACAAGGTGGTCAAGGAAGGCACCGGTGCTACAATCGGTGACAATGACGTAGCTAAGGTTCACTACACCGGTCGTCTTATTAATGGTGAGGTTTTCGACAGCTCAGTTGATCGTGGCGAGCCTGTTGACTTCGCAGTAGGTCAGGTCGTTCCCGGTTTCGGTGAGGGTCTTAAGCTCATGAACAAGGGCGCTAAGTACACATTCTACATTCCTGCCAACCTTGCTTATGGCAACAACAGTGTAGGTACAATCCCTCCCGGCTCGACACTCGTATTTGATGTTGAGGTTCTCGACATCACTCCCGCAAACTGATAGGAGGTCAACCATAACATACACTAATCCCCGGATGCCGTCTGGCTAATCCGGGGATTTTTGTATCTCTTTGTTTGTGGTGCGGCTTATTCTCCGCCGGTGGATTTCTCTCCGATGCCAATGCCGAACAGCGCATAGTCGAACCACACGGGATCCTCCGGTCGTCTTTCGCTCAGCAGACGGGTGAGTTCGACAGTGGTGGTGCGGTCGTTTGCGCGACGCTCAATGAGCCCGAGTGCTCGTGCCGTGTTTCCGACATGCACATCAAGCGGGATGAAAAGTTGTGACGGGCGCAGCGCGTTCCAAACGCCCATATCCACAATGCCGTCGTCGCGCACGAGCCAACGGAGAGCCATGTTGACGCGCTTCAATGCAGTGGTGCGCAGGTTGAGCGGGAGGCAGCGGGAGTCACCGCATCCGCCGTTGGCTTCGGCAAGCTCCTGGTTTAGTGCTTCCACGAGATGCCATGACGGCAATTCCGCAGCGGGGGCGCCGCAATGTATGGCGAAATCGTTGAGTGATCCGAAGCGGGTGTAGACGCGGTGTAGACCGCGCAGGAAATGCCGGAGATTGCGGGCGAAGAATGTGCGGTGTATGTTGCCGTCGGGAAGATCCTCGTAAGCGCGCTCCATTACGTAGTTGTACGGATCGTGTCCCATGAGCGCGAGCATCTTGTCGCAGTTGCGGCATATCATGGTTCTGTTTCCCCACGCTATTGTCGCCGACAGCAGCGCGGAGATCTCGATATCCTGAAGTCGCTCGAAGCGTCGCGGGAACTGCACCGGGTCGTTGGCTATGAACGCCGGTGAATTTATGCGGGTGGCTTCCGCCTCAAGTGTCTCCCAGGTGAGTGAATCGATTTTAGCCATAATCTTTATAGTTGGGTGTGTATGGAAAAAAGAAACGATGGGCGCTGCGTCTCGCAGAATCCATCGTTTAGGGGGATGTTGATATATTTCAATCAACGATTAGGGGAGTAGCCCATAGGAGAATCGAACTCCTCTTTCAAGAATGAAAATCTTGCGTCCTAACCGATAGACGAATGGGCCCTTTCGCGGGTGTTGAGCAGGCTCATACCCGCAATGCTGTCGCGCTGTCGCAGCCGGGATTAACCGAGTTTGTTAATGTGGCGTGCGAGCTTGCTCTTGAGGTTAGCAGCCTTGTTCTTAGAGAGGGTCTTCTTTGCGGCGAGCTTGTCGAGCATCTTTGTCAGGCCGACAAAAGCTGCCGTAGCCTCTGCCTTGTCAGTCATCTTGCGCAGACGGCGGACTGCGTTGCGTGCTGTCTTTGCATAATAGCGGTTGCGCAGACGGCGCGATTCGGTCTGCCGAATTCTTTTGAGTGATGATTTGTGGTTTGCCATTTCTGAATGTTTGTTGCTTTTTCTTTGATTTGTAGCCCATAGGAGAATCGAACTCCTCTTTCAAGAATGAAAATCTTGCGTCCTAACCGATAGACGAATGGGCCTCATATCTATGCTTTTGAGAGGGTGTTGCGCAAAAGCGAGTGCAAATATACGCACTTTTTTCATACCTCACAAATATTTCGCTATTTCGGGGGCATTTTCTGCGATTTTTCACCGGATTGAGCTCGATTTGCTCCAAACTGAGGGTTGCCCGGCTGTTTTTCCAATGGCTTTACGTGCGTTTTCACCTAAATTAATGATTGCGCGGGAGAGAGTTCGGGTTACATTCATTAACTTTGCACGCTCATTGGTTGCTACACCATGCACTTTCTGACCGTGCGGCGGGGTGGCGCCGATAAACAGTTCATATAGGCAATGAAAAAGTATAACCTTATAAACGATTGTCTTGGCTGGCTCTGTTTTCTGATAGCCGCCATCACCTATCTGCTCACGGTCGAGCCTACTGCAAGTTTCTGGGACTGCCCGGAATTCATCCTACAGGCATTCAAGCTGGAGGTCGGACACCCGCCGGGTAACCCGATATTCATGCTTGCCGGACGCTTCTTTGTCAACTTTGCCGGTGGCGATATCAGCAAAGTGGCGCTATGCGTCAATGTCATGTCGGCTTTGCTGAGCGCCGGTACGATACTGCTCCTGTTCTGGACAATAACTCACCTTGTCCGCCGGTTGGTCGTGCGCGACGACGCCACTTCGGTCAGCCCGATGAAAATGCTCGCGATTTTCGGATCGGGCATCTGCGGCTCGCTCGTGTACACCTGGAGCGATACTTTCTGGTTCTCGGCTGTCGAGGGTGAGGTCTACGCATTCTCCTCGTTCTGCACGGCGCTGGTGTTCTGGCTGATCCTCAAGTGGGAGAACCGTGCCGACATGCCGCACAGCGACAAATATCTGGTGCTCATTGCATACGTCATCGGTATATCCATCGCTGTGCATCTGCTGAACCTGCTGTGCATACCGGCTATTGTACTGGTGGTTTATTACCGCAAGTGGAAAAATACTACAGCCAAAGGATCGCTCATCGCTTTGCTGATCTCATGCGTGATCGTAGGACTGATTCTTTACGGTCTCGTACCGGGATTCATAGAGATCGCCCAGTATTTTGAACTGTTCTGCGTGAATGTGCTCGGAATGGGTTACAACATGGGCACGCTGATCTACGCCATAGTCCTCGTAGCTGCTTTCGTCTGGGCTATACGCGAACTCTACACGCAGCGCTCCGCAGGGCGTATCCGTCTTTCGGTTTTCGTGGCAATAACGCTGTCCGGAATGCTTTTCATCGGCGACAATATCTGGGTGGCATTTCTGCTGACCGCCGCTCTCGCCGTGTGGCTGTTCGGTCTGTGCAAGCGTCTGCCGGTGCGCGTGCTGACGCTCGTTGTCCTGTCGACTTTCGTTATTTTCGTCGGTTACAGCTCATACGCGCTGCTGCTTATACGCTCGTCCGCTCACACACCGATGAACCAGAATGCGCCCGACAACGTGTTCGCGCTTTCATCTTACCTCAACCGAGAGCAGTACGGTGACCGTCCTCTTTTCTACGGCGCCACACTCAACTCGCAGCCTGTCTACCGTGCTGACGGTTCCAACTTCCGCCCGGTTGTCGATGAGGGGAAAGCTTTGTACGCTAAGAAAGTCAAGGATCAGCCCGGCGATGCCGATGAATACATCCTCACCGGACATAAGAAGGAGTACAAGATGGCTCCCGAGCTCAATATGCTCTTCCCTCGAATATACAGCTCTACGCCTCCTCATCCACAGGCTTACGTTGATTGGATCGGTATGCGTGGCGAGCCTGTAAACGCTACATTCTATGAGGATGCCGAGGGGAATCCGCTTCAGCAGCGTCTTGCCATCAAGCCTACTATGGCTGAGAACCTGCAGTTCTTCCTCGCTTATCAGCTCAACCACATGTACTGGCGCTATTTCATGTGGAACTTTGCCGGTCGTCAGAACGATATACAGGGCAACGGTGAGGTGAACCATGGTAACTGGATCTCAGGAATACCCTTCATAGATAATCCCCGTCTGGGCGATCAGTCGCTTCTGCCGTACGATGATGGCGAGGGCAATAAGGGTCACAACGTGTTCTACATGCTTCCGCTTCTGCTCGGTATCATCGGTCTCGGGTGGCAGGCTTTCACTTCAAAGCGCGGCATAGAGCAGTTCTGGGTGATATTCTTCCTGTTCTTCATGACCGGTATCGCCATCGTGCTCTACCTCAACCAGACCCCGTCGCAGCCGCGCGAGCGTGACTATGCATTCGCTGGGTCATTCTACGCCTTCTCAATATGGGTGGGAATGGGTGTCGCAGGTCTGTGGCGTCTGATCATGAGCATCATCGCCGGCAAAAAAGAGCTTGAGGCTTCGGCTGAGAAACTATATGCTCCCGAAGAGGAGAATACGAAACTCGGCAAACGTTCGCGCATAGCGCTTGTGATTTCATGTGTTGTCGGTCTCATAGTGCCGCTGCAGATGGTGTCGCAGACGTGGGATGACCATGACCGCTCGAACCGCTATACCACGCGCGACTTCGGCAACAACTATCTCAACAGCCTTGATCCGAATGCCATCGTATTCACTAACGGCGATAACGATACATTCCCCCTCTGGTACGCACAGGAGGTCGAGGGCACACGAACCGATGTGAAAGTGGTCAATCTGTCATACCTCACAACCGACTGGTATGTCGACCAGATGCGTCGTCCATCGTATGAGGCTCCCGGCATCGACATGCAGGCTAAGCCGTCGGATTATGCCTACGACCGTCTGCAATATGCCTATTTCATGGATACGGTGTCGACTCCGGTCAATGCTGTGGCGGCGCTTAAGCAGCTTTATTCGCCTGAGGCGCGACAGAACGTCAACGGTGTGCCGTATGTCAAATATCCCCACATGTATGTGCCGGTCGACACTACTGCAATGCTTGCCTCGGGTCTTATCTCGAAGGCTGATGCGCGTGCTGCCGATCCTGTTATTCCGTTCGATCTCGTTAACACTCCCGAGGGCGGACAGGAGTCAGGAATGACACTCAGCCGCATCATGGCTACCGATATGATCGCGACATCCGCCGAGAACGGCTGGAATCGCCCCGTTTACTTCGCCATGACAGTTCCGGAGCGTTACTATCTCGGACTGTCGCCTTATCTGCGCAATACAGGTCTTACATACGAGGTGGGGCCGGTACGAAATCCTGCCGGCACGACCGGTATCAATACCGATAAGATGTATCGCAACGTGACCGAGAACTGGCAGTGGGGCGGACTTGACAAGGTGACCGACCCGTCGCAGATATATCTTGACGAGACTGTGCGACGCATGGTGACAACCCACCGCTCCGCAATGCTCGATCTCGCTACCGCGCTTGTCGACGAAGGTATTGAGGCTGATGAAATGCTCTCGCGTGACTCTGCCGATCATTTCCTCAGTGATTTCTCGCGTACCGAACTCCCGAAGGTGAAGCGCAATAGCTTCGAGCGCGCCCGCAACGTACTGGATCTCATGAGAGAGAAACTCCCTGTCGAGGCTATGCCTTACGATCCGTTGCTCGGACGTTCGGTCGGTGCCCTCTATGCCGAGCTTGCCGAACTCACCGGCAATGACGAGGATACGGAGAAGGCGTTGCAGATCCTTTCGGATGAGATTGACCACTACATCCCCAACATAGTGTACTACCGCAGCCTCTCGCCGGCTCAATACAACTCGCTGCAGCGCACAGATATGTATATCGACCGTGTGCTGATGAACCAGTTGATACGCACTTATGTGATAGCCGGTGGTGATACTGACGAGCTCAGCCGCCGCTTTGCGGAGCGGGGGATTGATGTGAACTCGTTGCTGGCTCCCGCCAACTGATGTATTGACACTATAACTGACGATAGACGTGCTTATAGAGCAACCCGGATTGCTGTACCGCCTCCTGTTCCCGGAGGCGGTTTGGCGTATTCAGCAACACCGCCGTAAGGTGGTCTACCTGACGTTTGACGACGGTCCTATCCCCGAGGTTACCCCATGGGTGCTTGATCTGCTGCGCAGCCGTGGCATCCGCGCCACATTCTTTCTCGTAGGCGATAATGTGCGCCGCAATCCGCAGCTATTTGAGCGTATCAAGGCTGAGGGGCACAGCTACGGGAACCACACCATGCATCATCTGCAGGGATTCAAGGTTACGGCTATGCGCTACATGCGCGACATTACCGAGGCTGATGCGCTGATCGACTCCCACCTGTTCCGTCCGCCGCATGGATTGATCCGATGGAAACAGGCTGCCGCCATACGTCGCCGTTATAATCTGATCATGTATGATCTTGTGACGCGCGACTATTCAAGCCGTATGACTCCGGACCGTGTGCTGTCGAATGTGCACCGTTATGCGCGCAACGGCTCCATAATCGTATTCCATGACTCCCTTCGTGCGGAGCGGAATCTGCGCAAGGCTCTCCCCGCTGCTATCGACTGGCTTTCAAATCAAGGCTATGAATTCCTCCCGATCCCGATGTGACAATGATCCGGCGCGGGTAGTCGCCGAGGCGGTGGCTGCTCATGGTGCCTACCGTCATGGCATAGCGCGCGCCGAGGCTGTCGATGATGCATCGATGCGCGACTATTCCGACTGGATCGGACATGGGTGTCATGCCGGGATGGAATATCTTGCGAAGTATGATGATGTGCGCCGCGATCCGCGTCTGCTTCTTGAAGGTGCGCGGTCGCTGATTGTGTGCGCGTTTCCCTATGCACGTCCCGTGCGGTTTGAGCCGGGGTATCTGCGTGTGGCATCCTATGCTCTTGGCGATGATTATCATGATGTGATCCGTCGCCGTCTCGGAGAAGCCGCACGCGAGATCGACGAGGCGCTTGGGTCTACATCGAGGGTCTGCGTGGATACGGCTCCGTTGCGCGAGCGATATTGGGCTGTGCGGTCAGGACTCGGATATATAGGACTTAACGATCAGTTGATTTTGCCTGGCGCAGGATCATATTTTTTCATCGGTACCATAGTGACCACTGCTGACCTGACACCGCATGAGCCGTGCCGTATGAAATGCATCGGCTGCAGGCGTTGCATAGCCTGTTGCCCATCGGGGGCGCTGACGGCAGATCCGAAGCCGAAGGTCGATGCGCGCCGTTGTCTTTCGTGCCTTACCATAGAGCACCGCGGTCCGTTCGGTGACCCGCCGCCTCGTCTCGACGGTCGTCTGTATGGCTGTGACACCTGTCAGCTTGTCTGTCCCCACAACCGTGTTGTTGAGGGGATGCCGGAGGTGGAGCCTATTCCGGAGTTTCAGCCGCGACCGGAACTTTTGCAACTCACACGCGAACGTGTCGCCGATATGACGCCGGAGGAGTATCATCAGCTCTTCCGAGGGTCAGCTATGAGGCGTTGCAAGCTCCCGGATCTCAAGCGCAACGCCTCCACCCCCTGACTGCGACAGAGATGTGCCGCACGGGAAGATGGAGGCGTTTGTATGGATCGCTCCTATGCAGGATAGATGTTACCTGTAGAAGTTTATCAGTTTGATAAGGGCATCGTTGCAGCCGGGGCAGAACGAGGGATAGGTGTTGTTGCGCATGCGGCATTCGTCGGCGGGACGGTAGACTCCTTTGAATGAGTATCCTCCCCCTTCGTAGACACCGACAGGATATTTTGCGGCATCAGCCGTGGGCGTGGGTATGGGTGTTTCGGCTGGGAGCAGATGTTTCCATTTGGAGGCGAAGTCGCGCATTGTGGTGATGTTCGGTTCCCAGGGTTCCACATCGGTGGGATATGTATCGGTCATGACGTCGTTCTCATAGAAATATTCGTCGGCAAGGCCTCCGAAACTGTGTCCGAACTCATGTACTACAACCGGGCGGAAAAGCGGATGGCGTGCTGCGGTCAGGGTGTAGCTGTTGTAGATGCCACCTCCGCCATACTCTTCGGTATTGGCAAGTATTATGATATGCTCGTATGGGATTCCACGCAGTGCATCATGAACTCTGAACAGTGAGGGTGTGGTCAGGTAGCGGTCGGAGTAGAATGTGGAGAAATGTGACCCGAAAGCGGTTGAACGCCAGTCGTCGAGTCGTGGCACGCTCACGCCGGTATCGTCCGACGGCGATGCCACGGCGATAAAATTGAAGCGGTCGGCAAGGCTCTTGAAAGGCTCATGCGCAAGTATCGACTCGACAGCCACCGCCGCATGTGAGTAGAATGAATCCATCTCCGCCGCGGTATATCCTTCGGCAAGGATAGCCACGTCGATTGCATTAGCTGGGTCGGAACTCCGGTGCAGGTAGCGGTGCGGGTTCGGGGTGCGCTTGTCGGTTGCCACCAGTTCGTCGTCCGGACGGTATCGGTGGGTCATAGCCGCCATGGGGCGGTGTCGGCTGTCAAGAAGTTCGATATGCACATCGGCTTCCACACGTGGGAGCGGTACCAGGAAAGTATTCTCCATCGCGCGTTGTGTCGTCTGCGCCTCATCTGTCGAGAGCCATTCGTGGAAGAGTGAGGAGAAAGAGGTGCGGTATATGGTGTCGCCGGTCGCCGCGTCAGTAAGCGTTACGGTTCCATTGCCGGTGAGCGGCAGTTCGGTCAGCCGTGAGTGTCTTCCAGCCCATCCGGCGCTTTTGCTCTGTCGGCTGAGCATGACGTGCTGGGTTTTCGCATCGCCGCCGAACTGGTAGTCGAGACGCAGGGTGCTGTCGCTGAAATATTCACGGAATGCGGGTGCCTCTGACGCTGCGGATGCCCCAGGTGTTGCCATGGTTATTGCGGCTGCAAGAAGTGTGATTTTGTGTATCATCGGTCAATTGATTTTTCTGTGGTTAAAAACACACAGGGTGGCACCCGATTGGGCACTACCCTGTGTATTCTTGCTGTTTCTCGGTCCGGATTCTTATTCACTGACGGTGCTGAGTGCACAGGCAAGTTGGTCGGGACAGGATGTGGGTTTGTTTCCGCATCGTATGCCTTTGAGGCGTTCCACGACCTGTTCGGGTGTCATGCCTTCGACGAGGCGTGCTATACCCTGAAGATTGCCATGGCATCCACCGGTGAATCTCACCTCCTTGACCACGCCGTCCTCGATAGTGAAATCTATCTGGCGTGAGCAAGTGCCTTGTGTGGTGAAGCTATGCCTCATTTTGCGTGAGCCACTTCTTCCTTGAATGCCGGTGCGGGCTTGAAGAAGGGGATCTTGTGTGCGGGCACGATCACAGTGGTGTTACGTGTGATGTTGCGTGCAGTCTTCTCGGCGCGCTCTTTAAGGATGAAGCTGCCGAAGCCGCGGAGGTACACGTTCTCGCCTGATGTGAGGCTATCCTTAACGACGATCATGAACTTTTCTACTATGTCGAGCACATAGGCCTTGTCGATGCCGGTCATCTTGGAGATCTCAGACACGATTTCTGCTTTTGTCATATTTGCTGATTTTTGAGATGTAATTATAAAAGCGGTGCAAAGTTACGAACAAAATGCAGATTTGCAAACGCTAAACTGATTTTTAAGAGCTTCAAGCGGGAAAAATTCTGTCAACAACGTATTGCGGCTCTCAATACAGTATGTTTTTTATAATAAAGGTGTGCTGAAATGTCGAAGCGGGGAGAAACGCCAATCGGCCGACCTCACGGTCAGCCGATTGGCATTTACACATAGTACTTAACGTCAGTGGATTTATCTGAATGTCTAATTTAGTTTTATGAAAAAGCGTTTTTGATTGTCGCAATTGTTTTGCACTACAAAATTAATGTATTTCCAATCAGTGCGCCACAAACTGATATATGTTATAAAACATCATTTTACAGCAGGGTTCGTTGGTGAGGCGCGTAATGTTGAATGTTTGCTCTCGGGCGGTGTCGGTTGCTTACGATTTGCCGCTGTGCGATGCGAAATCCGAATAAAGTGTAAGATGTTAAATTTTGCAAATCGATTCCTGTACCCTGTTTTTCCACACTCTGCGGTTTTTTATCGGGTCGGTTGAATTTTTAACACGGCAAAATATACGGCGTGCCGAAATTTGATATAATTTTGCCGCGTTGCCGCGATATACGGGCTAGCGCCCAAGCGGTGAGGACATAATGGAAGAGATTACCTTTACAAAAATGCATGGGATCGGCAATGATTACATATACATTGACTGCATGCACCATCAGCCGTCGCATATCGAGGAACTTGCGCGTGCTATGAGCCACCGCCACACCGGTGTGGGAGGCGACGGGATCGTTCTGATCTGTCCGTCGGAAGTGGCTGACTTCAGGATGCGGATATTCAATGCCGACGGATCGGAGGCAAAGATGTGCGGCAATGCGAGCCGCTGCATAGGCAAATACGTAGCCGACCGGGGGATGACAGATAAAAACGAAATCACACTTGAGACGCTTTCCGGAATTAAGACACTATATCTGAACCGCGATGCCGATGACGGAACTGTAAAAACCGTCACGGTCGACATGGGAGAAGCATCGATGGAATGCCGCGATATCCCTGTTGATTCACCGGAGAGCCGGTTTGTGGAGTGTAATCTCTCGCCGGTGACTGATGCTCCGGCGACTGCCGTTTCGATGGGAAATCCACACCTGGTGCTTTTTACTGATGATCTTTCAACAGCAACAGTCCATTCCGTAGGTCCGGAACTTGAACATCATCCTTTGTTTCCTGACCGGGTTAATGTAGAGTTCGCGCGTGTTGATGCTCCAGATCATATAACGGTACGCGTCTGGGAGCGTGGATCAGGCGAGACGCAGGCTTGCGGCACCGGCGCATGTGCGGTGACGGTAGCGGCACAGGTTACAGGCAGAGCGGTGCCTCCGGTGACGGTCGAGCTGCCGGGAGGATGTCTGACAATCGACCTCCGTGATGACGGACATGTGATGATGACCGGTCCGGCGGAAGAAGTTTTTACAGGAATATACCGGTTTCGGGTGTGACAGAAACAGGATAAAGTTTTTACACATGGTTCACATAAATAATGATTTTACGAAGCTTCCCGCAAGTTATCTGTTCTCGGAGATAGCTCGGAAAGTGGAGGCTTTCGCATCCTCACATTCCGGCGACAGGATAATCCGCATGGGGATTGGCGATGTGACACGTCCGATATGCGCTGCGGCTGTGGAAGCTATGCGCAAGGCGGCGGGCGATGAGGGTGCCGAGAGCACGTTCCATGGCTATGGACCTGAACAGGGGTATGCCTTTCTCCGCGAGTGCATAGCCGAACATGATTATGCCGCGAGAGCTATAAATGTAGCTGCCGATGAGATCTTCATAAGCGACGGGGCGAAAAGTGACACCGGAAACATCGGCGATATCCTTGCCCGCGATTGCCGTGTGGCTGTCACCGATCCGGTTTATCCTGTCTATGTCGATACCAACGTCATGGCTGGCAGAGCCGGCGAACTGCAGGGTGATGGCAGATGGAGCCACATCATATATCTTCCCGCCACGGCGGAGAATGATTTCATACCCTCGCTCCCTACGGAACGCCCCGATGTGATATATCTGTGTTATCCCAATAACCCAACCGGAACCACACTGACGCGTGCGCAGCTTAAGGTCTGGGTCGACTATGCGCGCCGCAAGGGGTCGCTTATTCTATTCGATTCGGCATACGAGGCTTACATATCTGATCCCGATGTGCCCCATTCGATATACGAGATTCCTGGAGCACGTGAGGTGGCTGTGGAATTCCGCAGTTTCTCCAAGACCGCAGGCTTCACAGGAGTGCGCTGCGGCTATACTGTGATTCCGCGCGAGCTTTACGGAGTGGATGATGCCGGACATCGTGTCAGTCTGCACTCGCTGTGGAACAGGCGTCAATGCACGAAATTCAACGGAGCAAGCTACATATCCCAGCGTGCCGCCGAGGCAATATATACTGCCGCAGGGCGTGAGCAGGTCGCGGCTACGATCAGTTTCTATATGGGAAACGCTGAGATAATGCGGCGCGGACTACAGGAGGCTGGTCTACAGGCTTGGGGTGGCGTCAATGCACCCTATATATGGCTGAGAACTCCTTCAGGGATGAGTTCATGGGCGTTTTTCGACGCGCTGCTTGAGCGTTGCCATGTGGTAGGAACCCCCGGATGCGGTTTCGGACCATCCGGCGAGGGCTACTTCCGCCTTACCGCTTTCGGCAGGCGTGACGATACGGAAGAGGCTGTGGAACGCATCGTCCGCACACGTTTCTGAATAATAAATAATCCACCTGGGCACCCGTGAGAGAGATTGAAAGGTGCCTATAAAATAAGTTATAGCTAACAACAAAACAGACAACAGCAATGTCATCATTGAGATTCAAAGTGGTCGACGAGGCTTTCAACCGCAAAGCCGACCCGGTGGAACTTCCCGACGAATCAGCCGAAAAGTTCTACGGCAAGTATGTGTTCAACCGTCAGAAGATGTTTGAGTATCTTCCGGCAAAAACTTTCGCGATCCTTTCCGACGCGATCGACAACAAGAAGCCTCTGCCGCGCGAGGTCGCCGATTCGGTGGCTGAAGGTATGCGCCGCTGGGCGACGGACAATGGCGCACGCCATTACACCCACTGGTTCCAGCCACTGACAGAGACAACCGCCGAAAAGCATGACTCTTTCATTGAGCATGACGGAAAGGGTGGTGTCGTAGAGAATTTCAACGGCAAGCTTCTCGTGCAGCAGGAGCCGGATGCGTCGAGTTTCCCCAACGGAGGAATCCGAAACACATTCGAGGCGCGCGGTTATTCTGCATGGGATATCTCCTCGCCCGCTTTCATTCTCGGCAACACACTCTGTATACCCACTATCTTCATCTCATACACCGGCGAGTCGCTCGACTACAAGACTCCGTTGCTGCGTGCGCTGAACAGCGTCGATCAGGCGGCTACCGCCGTGGCGCGTTACTTTGATCCGGAAGTGAATCATGTGCGTGCATATCTCGGCTGGGAGCAGGAGTATTTCCTTGTCGACGAGGCTCTCTACTCAGCTCGTCCAGACCTTATGCTGACCGGACGCACACTGATGGGGCATGAGTCGGCGAAAAACCAGCAGCTCGAAGACCACTATTTCGGTGCGATACCGTCGCGCGTGGAAGCGTTCATGCTTGACCTGGAGAACGAATGCCACAAGCTCGGCATCCCGGCAAAGACACGTCACAATGAGGTAGCGCCGAACCAGTTCGAGCTTGCCCCTATTTTCGAGGAGTGCAATCTCGCCAATGACCATAACCAGCTGCTCATGTCAATAATGGGTGAGGTGGCGCGCCGTCATCATTTCCGCGTGTTGCTTCATGAGAAACCGTTCGCCGGCATAAACGGCTCCGGCAAGCATAACAACTGGAGTCTTGGAACCGATACGGGTGAGCTTCTGTTTGCCCCCGGACGCACCGCAGCGGAAAATCTGCGCTTCATCACTTTCGTGGTGAATGTCATGGCAGCCGTGCATCGCCACAACGCATTGCTGAAAGCGTCAATCATGTCGGCTACAAACGCCCACCGTCTCGGAGCGAACGAGGCACCCCCGGCAATCATATCGATATTTACCGGATCGCAGCTTGCCGAGATACTTGACAAGATCGAGAACTCCACAAACGCTGAGCTGACCGATCTCTCATCACGCGAGGGATTGAAGCTCGATGTGTCGCAGATTCCGGAAATCACACTCGACAATACTGACCGCAACCGCACATCGCCGTTCGCGTTCACCGGCAACCGTTTTGAGTTCCGTGCCGTAGGCTCGTCGGCAAACTGCGGCGCTGCTATGATAGCGCTCAATGCCGCTGTCGCCGAGCAGTTGATGGACTTCAAGGAGAAGATCGACGCCCGCATGAAGAAAGGGGAGGAGCTGAACCAGGCTGTCATAACCGAGGTGCGCGAACTTATCCGCAGCTGCAAGGCTATTCATTTCGACGGTAACGGTTACAGTGAGGAGTGGCGTGTGGAGGCTGCAAAGCGAGGTCTTGACTGCGAGACGAGTGTGCCGTTGATCTTTGATGCATATCAGCGCCGGGAGTCGGTCGAGATGTTCCGCCGCACCGGGGTATTTACCGATGTCGAGCTTGCCGCACGCAATGAGGTGAAATGGGAGATGTACACCAAGAAAGTGCAGATCGAGGCACGTGTGCTCGGTGATCTTGCCATAAACCATGTGATTCCTGTGGCTACCCGCTACCAGTCCATACTCCTCGACAACATCAGCAAGATCCGCGATATATTCAATCCGTCGAGAGCCGAAGAACTTTCGTCGACAGAGGTTGACAGTGTGGAGAAGCTCGCCGAGCACATGCGTGTGATCCGTCAGGAGGTGGCGCGTATGGTCGATGCACGCCGTGTAGCCAACCGTCTGAACGGTGAGCGCGAGAAGGCTATAGCATATCATGACAACGTCGTGCCATCGATGGATGTGATCCGTTACCATATCGATAAACTCGAGCTGATGGTGGATAATGAGATGTGGCCGCTGCCTAAATACCGCGAGCTGTTGTTTATTCGCTAAAAAACAGCTATCTTTGCAGCTTCAAAATCAAGCGGACGTGACAGGTCCGGTGTTATCAAGAAAACTAAACAGACAAATATGAAATCAATTCTTCTTTCAGCAGCTTTTGTGGCTGCACTCAGCATGGTTTCGTGCGGCGGAAACTCCGCAGCTACCGATGCCGCTGCCGATTCAACCGGTGTTGTCGCAGCCGACGAGATCACTTTCGTTGGTGAGGGTGTCATCGAGCTCGCTGCCGGCGACAGCATCAGCACTGCACCAGAGCTTCCCACCTTCGTTGACTTCAACGCCGTGTGGTGCGGTCCCTGCCAGCAGTTCAAGCCTGTATTCGAGCAGGTAGCGAAGGATTTCGCAGGCAAAGCCCAGTTCATCAGCGTCAACGTTGATTCATGCCCCGATGTTGCCAAGGCATTCGGTGTATCTCCGATTCCCCAGATCTCGGTTATCATGCCTAACGGCGATACCGACAAGGCTATCGGCGCAATGTCGCTCGAGCAGTTCACCGCTATGGTGAAGGCTGCCCTCGGCGAGGAATAAGCCTTATAGGGTCCATTACAACATAGTACGTCAACGCTCCGCACCGTGGCTGTCAAGTCCGGATGCGGAGCGTATATTATATAATGCCCCGAGGTTCAGAGCCATGCGTTCTGGCGGTCGCGCACGGCTATCGACTCGCCGAGCATGCGCACGAATTCCTGCATGGAGCGCTTGCGGTAGGTGTCGCGCAGCGTATGTATGCAGCCTGCCATTTCTGATGCAGGCGTGTCGAGCGGTATCGCCTTCACACCCGACTGATTGTGTATTGTGGCTTCGGCAAGCACCGTTACCATCATGCTCCCGCGGATGAGCTGCAGCAGGATGTTTACTTCATTGAGCTCGATGCGTACTTTCAACGGCATGCCGGGTGGGAGTATCATATCGAGCGCGTTTCGTGCCTGTAGCCCTTTTGAGGGTAGTGCAAGGTCGTATTGGGCGAGTTCGGCGACCGACAGGCGTTGGCGTCCGGCAAGCGGATGGTGTGTGCCGACTATTACCGACAGCTGATTCTGAAACAATATATGGGACTCGACCCCCTCGACAGGTTGCGACGGGCGGAATGCGAGGGCGAAATCAACCGTGCCGTCACGGAGCAGAGTCATGAGTTCGCTCATGGGCTTGTAGAGGATGTTGAGCTTGATCCGCGGGTAGCGCTTGGTGAATGTAAGGATGGTTTCAGTCAGGATCGGGCTGAAGGAGTAAGTGACGCCGATGTTGAGTGTGCCTGTTGACAGATTGTTGATGTCGTTGATCCGCTCGGCACACATCTCAGCCTCGCGCAGTGCCTGACGGGCATTGGCGAGTATCACACTGCCCGCTTCCGTAAGCGCCACGTGATGACTGGAGCGCTCGAAAAGGGGAGTACCCAGCTCTGCCTCAAGCTGTCGCACCTGTTGCGATAGTGTGCTCTGGGTCACATAGAGTGCTTTCGCTGCCTCAGAGAAGTTGAGCGTCTCGGCAACCTTCACGAAATATCTTAGCTGTCGTAGTTCCATATTGCAAAGTTAAGGTCTTGGGAGTGATCTTGTGGCTTGGAAAGCTATTTTTTTGAGGATGAAAATCGGCAGGGTCGCGCCGAGAACCATGCAGACGAGAAGTGCTCTGCATGTCAGCGCGTTGTGTGCGAACAGATAAAAACTGCGCAAGAACTCCGCTTGTGTAGCCGACGAGAGGCACAGTGCAAGTCCGCCGAATGTCTTGTAGGCATATATGCCGGGGATCATCGGCAGGAGCGCAGGGTAGAGGCAGACTTCGGCGGGGAACTTTGCCTGACGTGCGGCAAATACTGCAAGGAAACCGATCAGCAGCGATGCTATAGCCGTGGCGGGTATGATGTGCAGCGGTGAGCCGCAGTTGAGCATGACATATCGCGCCGAATGTCCGGCGGCAGCTATCAGTGCGCACCATAGAAAGGCTTTGCGGGGAGGGCGGCTTATGGCGGAAAATCCGATAGCGGCTATCGCCGCGAACACTGCATCCTGAAAAATTTGTGTGATCATAATAGTATATGATTGTCGAAGAGAGATCAGAACATGCCAGTGCCCATCAGCAGCATTGCCGCGCAAAGTCCGGCGGAAAGACAGCAGGTGGTGACAACGGCGTCGGTAAAGCGGCTGAGGGCACATAGGTAATGGCGGTAGATTGCATCGCTGAATGAGTTGATCAACGGTATGCCGGGTACGAGATACAGCACACTTGTGCCAAGCGCGACAGCCGGGGTGGTGCCGATAGCGAAGAGTGAATCTGTAGCACCGAGCACCGCCGAGACGAAGGCGCAAGCCGCCACCACGACGCGGCTGTCGATACGTGCAGCTGTCAGAACCTGTTTCAGGTAGAATCCTGCGAATGTGGCTACCGCGACAATACCCATCGCTACCGGATCGCCTCCGAACAGCCGGCAGAATGCGGCGTTTGCGAGAACTACAAGCAGGATCAGTGGTCGGACGGCACCGGATGGCGAATGAATTATGGCGTCGAAGCGCCGTCGCGCTCCCGCAAAATTGGTTTTCCCATCGGCGATATCCCAACTCAGGCGGCTCAGGCGCGTATTGATGTCGAAACTTATTGCCGGTGCCCCTACAGGCTCGATGGCGATCGTGCAGTTGGCATGTCCGGCATCCCACAGTGAGATCTGCACGTGGCGCGGCATTGTCGTGACTTCAATATCCTTGCCGTATGCTGCCGCTATGCGCGATGCGTTCTTTTCAAGTCTCATGCATGTGGCACCGCATGCGAGCAGCCGTGCGCAGTATGTGGCGAGAAACATCGCTATCTCCCGGCTGCTCTCAGACGCGGTTTCAGAGGTCGTCGAAATCTTCATAATCCTCTGTGCGTTTCGGGTCGGGATCGCCGGGTATGAAAAATTCCTCACGCTCGGAGCATAATTCTATAATGCTGTGACGGGATGCGGAGCAGCGCAATGCGGTGCGGATGAGCCTCACAATGATTATGGTCACGAACAGGGCGGCTATGCATCCCCAGGTGACAAGCGGTGTGGTCAGTGTCATGATAAGTATGTTTTCGTTTTGCGGGTGCAAAGGAACGAAATCATACAGCGGTGTGAGGGGGTTGGCTATAGATTCTGCCGATAGCCGTTATAAGTTGTGATGTGTCAGATACGCGATGGACGGTACAGCGCACCGGGGAACGGAGTGACGAGATGTTTGAACTCGAGTTCGATCATCAGACCGGTAAGGCGCCCGATATTTATGTTGAGCGCTATGCTCAGTGAGTTAAGGCGAGCCTCGCCGTGCTCGTAAAGATAATCCATCACGGCGGTCTCCTCCTCGGAAAGTTCGGGGAACAGTGACTGTTGTGTAGCCTCTGTGGGCTTACGCTGCCAGCGCATGCTGTCGATAATATCGTCGGGCGAAGTGACGAGTGCCGCCACATTGCGTGCGATAAGGGTGTTGCATCCGGCACTGTATGGGTCGGCTATGCGTCCCGGCAGTGCGAACACATCGCGTCCGTATTCGGAGGCGATGCGTGCCGTAGCCATGGCGCCCCCTTTTTCAGCGCTTTCCACGATCATAGTGCAGTCGCACAGTCCGGCAACGATACGGTTTCTTGCCAGGAAGTTGTGTTTTGTCACCGGTGCGGAGGTCGTGTAGTCGGTGACGAGCATTCCGCATCCCCGGGCTATCTCCGATGCCGTGGAACGGTGCGATGCGGGATAGATTGTGTTCAGTCCATGGGCGAGTACCGCGACAGTGGGCAGTCCGGCGCGTATAGCGGCACGGTGTGCGGCTATGTCGATGCCGAAAGCGAGTCCGCTGACTATTATCACCGGATGGTCGACTTGTGCGGCGAGTGAGTTTACGAGGTCGGCGGTAAACTCCAGTCCGTAGGGGGTGGCATGGCGTGTGCCTACAATGGCTATTGTTATAGCATCGTTAAGGTCACATTTGCCGAGGGTGTAGAGCATCAGTGGCGCGTCGGGACACTCGCGCAGCCGTGCTGGGTAATTGTCATCGCTGTAATAAAGCGGTGAGATGCCTTTGTCGTCGATGAAGTGTGACTCGTGTTCCGCCTTTTCTAAAAGTGCATTGCGGTAGTCTGCACCGAAGATTTTGTTGGAGAACCCCATCATGGCTGAGAGCTGCCGCTCAGTCGCGGCAAAGAAAGCCTCCTCAGATCCGATGCGGGCGAGAATCTGATCGGCGAGTGCCGAGGTGATGCCCCGCAATGATGCGAATGCTATGCGGTGGGGGATTGATGTGTCAGGTGCATTCATCGTCGGAGAGATATGCTTTGAATGCTTCGGCAAGTGAATCGCCTCGGGTAAGGCGTCCGTTCTCAAGGCAGACCACGGTTACCTGCGCGTCGACAACGGGTCGGTTATCAGGATAGCCGAAGATCTGCTGGTGGAACATGAAGCGTGCGCCACGTCGTGAGAGTGTGAGACAGCTGCGCATCTGCTCGCCGAGCGTCAGTGGGTTGATGTAGGTTATGTCGACATGGCGGAGCACCGGGTCTATGCCGTCGGCGTGCATACTGGCAAAGGATACACCTGCCTCGCGGCAAAACTCATGGCGTGTATGCTCGAGATAATGCAGGTAGTTGGCGTTGTTCACAATGCCCTGCACATCGACCTCGTAATCGCGCACGCGCATCACCATCTCGAAATGCGGTGCTTTGTCGGCTGTCCCTTTTCCGGTGCTCATCGCCGTTCAGACACCAAGTGTGCGGTCAAAGTCGATCATGCAGATAGCCGCGTCGGCAGCCTCTGTGCCCTTGTGCCCGGCAGGTCCACCGCAGCGGTCGAGCGCCTGTTGCTCATTCTCGACCGTGAGCACTCCGAATATAACCGGGGTAGTGCCGAGATTGAGTTGTGTGATTCCTTGTGTAACGCTCTGGCAGACATAGTCGAAGTGCGGGGTGTCGCCACGAACCACACATCCGAAGACGATTATCGCGTCATAAACTCCCTGTCGTGCGATTGATGCTGCGGCATGTGTTAGCTCGACGGCTCCTGGTACGTGGAACACTCCTATCATCTGCCGCTCGAATCCGTGGACGGCAAGTTCGGTCAATGCCCCTTCGAGGAGACGTGAGGTGATGTGTCCGTTCCAGTCGGCGACGGCGATAGCCACGCGTGCGTTGTTTACGCGGGGTATTTCGGTTGTGGGTGTAGAGGTTGACATGGTTTATGATGATGGTGATTGTTGTCAGCGTGGGAATATCTTGTGCCAGATGCCGAGGATATCGAGCGACCCGGTGTCGGCATTCGCCAGTGTGTCGAGGATGTGCCGGTAGACATTGTCGTCCTGCAGGCGTGTGGCTTTGTGGAGCATGGTGTTGAGCAGGTGTACCCCTTTCTCGCGTGTGGCGCGGATGGTGAGCAATGATTCCCCGAGTGCCACGGAGAGATGAAGCTGGCGGAGAGAGAACTCTGCCTCCGACTGCGACAGCAGTTTCAGCGCACGTGTGAAATACTGCACGGCATCGCGGTGCTTCCCCATGCGGGCGAATGTCAGTCCCTCGGCGGTCAGTGAGTCGATAAGAGCGTCGGCTGCCGTGCGGTCGCCGTTTTTCAGACGCTCCATATATCCGTCGGTCTCATCGCTGTAGCGGCGCAGCATCTCTGCCTGATGATCACAGGAGTGGCAGATGCGTGTCGATGCGCTCATGGCGAGCATGTGGGCGTCGGTGTAGCGTTCCGGCCAGAATTTGGCGAGCCGCGCGAGTACTTTCAAAGATTTCTCGATGTCGCGCTCCGCCTGGCGGTATTCGCCGCGCAATGAGTGGATTATGGCTATGTCGTGGAGTAGTACGCCAAGTACGCTCAGGAATGGCTCATCTTTGCGTTTAGGTGATTGCGAGAGGAGTGTGAGGGCAGCCGCAGCATCAGCCATGGCACCGTCGATATCGTTGGCGAGCAGGCGCGTTCCTGCAAGAGTCTGCATGACTGCGGCATGTATGTCAAGGAGCGCGCCTTCCTCCTGTCCACGGCGTGTGGCGATGGCATCAAATGCCTCGATACGGTCGATTGCCACGTCGGCATGTCCGTCGTCAGCCATACTGTATGCTACATGGCGGATGTAATCGTAGGCGGCGTTGAACGGCATGCGCGCGATTGCATGTCGGAGCTCGGATTCAGTGGTTATCTCCTGCTCCATGCGGCTCACCACCGATATGTCGGCGGTGACCGGTAGTCTCAGTGGTGTGAGTGGTGGTGTGTTCAATCCGGAGAACATGCGCTCAGAATTTAGATGCCTTATCAGCTGCCACCGTGGCGATCTCAGCCGTCCGTTCCGGTGACAATGTGGCGAGTGAGTGGCGTGTTATGTTTAGTTCTATCAGCGATTCGATGAGTCCGGCAATGGCTGCCGCCGCACGGTGCAGTGTCTCGCCGCTGACTTCCAGACGGCGCTCTATTTTCGCCTGGCGGTGATAGAGTGTAAGTGTGGAGGACTCCATATCGACATCTGCCATTGTCGGGCAATAGAACTCTATGTGGCGATGGTATGCGGCATCGCAGTCTTCTCCGCCCCCGAAAATGGTGGTGAGGTCGGTCGGACGTGCGACAGTCAGCTGCGCGAGCTCGAGATTCTCGAGTATGGTGGGCATGACGCGTGTGATCCGTGGTGCCTGTTGCGGCAGGAATCCCGGGAGATACACTATGAGTGCGTCGCGCTCGGCGGCGTGTGCCAGCAGGTCGAGCATCTGCGGGCGTACGCGTTCGTCGATAGCGAAGTATGTTCCGAACACGACTATGTCGTCAGGATCGATGCGCGGCCATACGACATCGAAGCGTTCGGTGGGATAGTCGCGTACGCATACGGTCGCGGCATCGCCGCTTTCGGGGAAACGGATGTTGGTTGCGGTGACTCCGTCGGTGAATCTGTCGATAGAAGTTGTGGCGACGTTATGGCGGCGGAGTGTATTGATAAGGAAATCGCCGGTGCGGTCGCGTGCGGCATCGCCCACGAACGTCACGTTTTTGCCATGATCGCCGAGCAGAATCGCCGTGTTGAGCAACCGTCCGCCAGGCACCGCCTTGATCTGCAGACTGTCGGCATTTATGTCGGCAGGGAATATTAGGTCGAGCGTACACTCGCCGATGATAATGATTTTTCTCACTTTCGAAGCAAGATGAAGAGTTGTGTATTTTTCGCGGTCAGGTGCGTGATTTTTTGCCAAGGTATCCTCCGTGGTGGCGCTTTGCATATTCGGCTTTTGTGAAGCCGGTCTGCTGCATGACGTTTACCACCAGTATGTCGCCGATCACGGTCATGAGTGTCGTCGATGTGGTGGGGGTCAGTCCGAGGGGGCAGACTTCCGGCGCTCCACCGGTGAGAAGGGTGGCGTCGGCACGGTTTGCGAGCGGGCTGTCGGGATTGCCTGTAATGACAATCACTGGGATGTGTGAGTCGAACAGTCCGTCGGCAAGTTCCATGAGCTGCACTATCTCTGTGGTGCGTCCGGAGTTGGAGACGAGCAGGAGCACGTCGGCGGGCTGTAGCACGCCGAGGTCGCCGTGCTGCGCCTCGCTCGGGTGCAGGTTGACCGCCGGAATGCCAGTGGAGGAGAATGTGGTGGCAATATTCATGGCTATCTGCCCGGCCTTGCCCATGCCGGATGTGACGAGTTTCCCTCCGTTACGGCTTACGCGCTCAACGATTAGGCTGACGGCGCGATTGTAATCGTCGGTCCAGGGGATTCGGCTGACGGCGTTGCTTTCGGCGTCAATGATTTGCTGCATTGTCTGTTTGATATCCATGAGCGCTGTTGTTCGTTTACTTAGTGCAAAGTTACTATTTCGGTTTCAAACAGGCAATACCCGAGATGTTGATATGAAAAACGCCACGCTACGATGACCGATCTATAGCGTGGCGTTTTGCGGCGCTCCCGGCGCCCTCCATTGCTTCCTGCCGAGTGACGAGGAGCCGCAAATGGGTTCGGACAATTATAGGATTTGCGTGATAATGGCTCCGGCGGGGCGTTGCCGCAGGGATTCGGCATCGGTCACGTACGACAGTACGCTCCCTCAGCCTCACCCTCCGGCGCCTACCGCCGGAACATTCTGACACAAATCCTGCACGCCTGGGATGCCTATTGTGATAGGGTAAATAGGGCTAATAAGGCGAATAAACGGGGAGGGGGTTACTACGGAGACAATTTTCAGCGGGAGCTGAAAATATGTCTCCGCCCAGTACTCAGGGAGGGTGTGCTTTGGTTGGGATGAAGAAAGCCTCGCCGCGGGTGGCGGCGAGGCTTTTGGGATGAGGGGTTGACGCGGAGTATAGTCGCGGTTCCCTTGATGTCAGATTCGGTTGCCGGGGCGTCAGGCTTTCTTGGTGCTGCGGCGGGTCTCGGTGATGTAGGCTACAGGGGCAGCCACGAATATTGTGGCGAGTGTGCCGATAACCACACCGAATATCATCGCGAAGGTGAACGAGCGGATGGCATCGCCACCAAGGATGAATATGCAGAGGAGCACAAGCAGTGTAGATGCTGATGTCATCACGGTTCGACCGAGTGTTGAGTTGATCGAGCTGTTGATGGTCTTGAAGAAGTCCTGCTTGGGATAGAGTCCTACATTCTCACGCACACGGTCGAATACCACCACGGTGTCGTTGATCTGATAACCGATGACTGTGAGGATCGCGGCAATGAATGTCTGGTCGATTTCCATCGCGAAGGGGAATGTGGCGTAGAAGAGTGAGTAGAAGCCTACGATGGTGAAGGCTGTGAATGCCACGGCAGCGAGCGCACCGAATGAGAACGCGATGTTGCGGAAACGGATCAGGATGTAGAGGAACATGGCGAGGAGCGAGAGGAGGACTGCGATAACGGCAGCTGTGCGCATGTCGTTAGCCACTGTAGGTCCTACTTTTTGCGAGCTCATGATGCCGATGTTCTCGTTGGTTGTGGAGAAGTCGGTCATTGACATGTCGCCGATCTCGCTCTTGAGTCCGTTGTAGAGTATCTCGGTGATCTCGTTGTCGATGTTCTCGTCTTCGGAGTTGATCTTGTAGTTGGTCGAGATGCGTACTTTGGTGTCGTCGTCGATGGTGATTACAGAAACCTGTGCACCGTCGAAGAGGGGCGCGAGCTGTGCCTGGAGCTCGTGTGTCTTCACGGGGTGGTCGAACTGAACCACGTAGTTGCGACCGCCGGAGAAGTCGATACCCTGGCTGAGACCGCGCCAGCAGAAGCTGACAAGCATCACAACAATGATGATTCCGCAGACAACGAAGCTGGTGCGACGCTTGCCGAGGAAGTCGATGTGGGTGTCGGTGAACATCTTGCGCGACAGGGGTGTGGTGAATGTGAGCGACTGGAAAGTCTTAGACTTCTCACCCATGATGAACACAAGGCGTGTGAGATATACAGCCGTGAAGAACGAGCAGATGATACCGATGATGAGTGTGGTGGCGAATCCCTTGATAGGACCTGTTCCGAAGAGGAGCAGGATTACACCGGTGATGATTGATGTGAGGTTGGAGTCGAAGATCGCTGAGAAGGCATTGCTGTAACCGTCGGCTATAGCCATGCGGGTGTTCTTTCCTGCACGGAGCTCCTCCTTGGTGCGCTCGAAGATGAGCACGTTGGCGTCGACAGCCATACCGAGCGCGAGCACGATACCGGCGATACCGGAGAGTGTGAGCACAGCCTGGAATGATGCGAGGATACCAAATGTGAAGAAGATGTTGAATATGAGTCCGAGGTTGGCGATGAGTCCGGGAATTACGCCATAGAAAGCCATCATGAAGATCATGAGGAGCACGAGTGCCACTACGAACGACATGAATCCGTCCTCGATAGCCTGCTGACCGAGCGAGGGACCGATCACAGTGTCGGAGATGATGTCGACCTTAGCCGCCATCTTACCTGACTTGAGCACGTTGGCAAGGTCCTTAGCCTCGTCGGTGGTGAACTGACCGGTGATCGTTGAGCGACCGCCCTCGATCACGCTGTTGACGCGGGGAGCGGAATATACCTGATTATCGAGTACGATGGCTACCTGCTTTTCGATGTTGGCAGCGGTGATGCGTGCCCACTGGCGGGCTGCATCGGGCTTCATGGTCATAGCCACGTAGTTGCCGCCCTGCATCTGGTCGAATTCGGAAGATGCAGCGGTAACAACGTCGCCGCTGAGTGCGGGCTTGCCGTTGGCGGTCTTGAGGGCTACGAGTGTGTAGAGGTCGATGCGGCGCTTACGGCCTGTGAGAGTGTCGGTGGTCTCGATTGTCTCGGGCTTAACCTCCCATGCGAGACGGAGATTGTTGGGGAGGAGGCGGCGTGCCGCGGGTGATGCCACGATGGAATCGATGGCAGCGCGGTTGGCAGCGGTTGTGCTACCAACTACGATAGCGTTGTAGGGGTTGCCAACCTGAAGGAAGTAGTCGAAGAGACCACGTCCGTTGCCGGTAGTGTCGGCACGGAGTGTTCCGTCGAGCTGTGCGAGCTGAGCCTGGAAGTCGCTCAGGGGCATTGTCTCGTAGAATTCGAGGTTAGCCGATGATTTGAGGAGCTCACGCACACGGTCATGCTCCTTCACGCCGGGAAGTTCGAGGAGGATCTGTCCGTCCTTCTCAAGCTCCTGGATGTTGGGTGATACGACACCGAACTGGTCGATACGGTTGCGGAGCACGTTGGTGGAGCTGCTGACGCGGTCTTTCACCTCCTGCTTGAGCGCACGCTCAACAGCTTCGGGCGACTCGCCACGCTTCACCTGATCCTTGAACACGACCGAGAGGTCGCCCTGGGGGTCGAGCTTCTTGTATTCGTTGCAGAAGAGGGCTACGTAGTCGTTGCTGCGTGTGGCGCGCACCACGGAGTCAGTGTTGTGGAGCGCAGTCTCGAAGTAGGGATTGCCCTCGGCGTTAGCCATGGAGCGGAGAATGTCGGGTACGGATACCTGGAGTGTGACGTTCATACCGCCCTTAAGGTCAAGACCGAGCCCTACGCCGAGCTTCTGTACCTCGTTGAAGGTGTAACCGAGATAAACGTTCTCTTTAGAGATGGAATCGATATAGCTCTTGTAAGCCATACGGTAAGCCTCGGAGCGTGTGCCCGCCTCACCGGCTTCGGTAAGCGCGTAAGCCTCAGCCTTTTTCTCGTGATGGCTCGTCACCAGCGAAAACGAGATGTAGAACAGGCAGATAAGCACTAGAAATATGGCTATCACGCCGGCTACAACGCTTCCTAATTTTCCTTTGCTTTGCATGTGGTAAATTAAAAGTGATGTTATTGATTTATTTGATTGTTTTCTGTTTCAGCTCGCAAAGATACGAAATATTTGTGAAATCGGCGCTTTATTCTTAACTTTGCATAAAGAACTCATTTAAACTTTTTGCCGAATGTCAAAAAAAGAACAGCAAGAAGTTCTTTCATTCACCTTTCCGGTCTTTTCCGGTCGCTTTTCTCAATATCATCGGTCACGTAGTCCGCTACGCTCCCTCTTCAATTGAGCAAACCGCCGCGAAAAATCCTCAGAAATGTGAATGGACAAATAGTTTTAATGAGTTCAATCAGTGCGCAATCAATCACATTTCATACATCATACCCGATGAAACATTTACTCTGCGGCGCTATCGCCGCCACATTCGCGGCATCAGTGTGTGCCGCTCCTGTGCATCCGGACAGCACCGGATTTAAATTCACTGACGTGAAGGTGGTGAAGACCAACCCCGTGCGCAACCAGGCAAGCTCGGGCACATGCTGGTGCTTCTCAAGCAACTCGTTCTTCGAGAATGAGTTGATCCGCAAGACTGGCTCGGCTCCCGACCTGTCGGAGATGTTCGTCGTATGGCACACCTACGACGACAAGGCTGACAAGTATATCCGCATGAACGGCAAGATTAACTATTCGCAGGGTGGCTCGGGCTACGACGTACCCTACGTATGGGCTCTCTACGGTGCTGTGCCTGAGGAGGTCTATGCCGGTCTGAACTATGGTGAGGAAACTCACAAGCACTCGGAGATGGAGGCAGCCCTGCAGGGTTATCTCAATGGCGTGAACCGCAAGGGGAACCGCCGTCTGTCGACCGCATGGCGCAATGGTCTCAAGGGTATCCTGAACGCTTATTTCGGTGAGATGCCCGAGACTTTCACCTACAATGGCAAGACATACACTCCGAAATCGTTCGCTGAGTCGCTGCCTATCAATATGGATGATTATATCGCTATCACATCTTTCAACCACCATCCGTTCTATCAGCCTTTCGCACTGGAGGTTTCGGACAACTGGGTGTTCGGTGAATACATGAATCTGCCGCTTGAGGAGATGAAGGCAGTGGTCGACAATGCTCTCGACAACGGTTACTCGGTGCTGTGGGCTGCCGATGTGAGTGAGGGTGGTTTCAAGTGGAACCAGGGCTACGCTGTGCTTCCCGCCGAGACAAAAGAGGCTGACCTCGAGGGCACGGAGCTCTCGCGCTGGGTGGCTCTCTCGGCTGCCGAGAAGCAGAAGGAGCGCTACAACATTAAAGGTCCGGTAAAAGAGGAGACAGTAACACAGGAGTCGCGCCAGGCTATGTTTGACCGTCAGGAGACTACGGATGATCATGGCATGGTTATCGTAGGCCGTGCAACCGACCAGAAAGGCAACCGTTACTATAAGGTGCAGAACTCATGGGGTACCGATCATGTGTATGACGGCTACTTCTACGTGTCGGAGCCTTACTTCCTTGCCAAGACAATGGATATCTACGTGAACCGTGAGGCTGTCCCGGCAAACATCATGAAGAAGATCAAGAAGTGAAAAGTCTGCGGGATTTCACTGTGTGATTCCCTGTGCTGAATAACCGAACAAGGGGTTGTGTCAACAGTTTGGCGCAACCTCTGTTTTTTTGTCGACTTATAATGAGTAACCAGTAAGAGATTGGTAAATGCCGAGAGAACGGGTTGAGGCATATCCGGTAAGTAGGGCTGAGTGCGTGGTGAGAAAAAATGCAAAATAGTTGCGGGATTATGAATTTTGTGACTATTTTTGCAGCGCTGTAGTACAGCGTATTTATAGAATTGAATTGAAATCTCGAAAATGAATAAATATACCGAAGGATTCAGCCTATATAACCGTGAGTCGGAGCATGACGCGTGTGGCGTCGGACTGCTCGTGAATCTTCGCGGCAAAAAGTCGCATCAGCTTGTGGAGAAGGGTCTGCAGGTGCTTGAAAACATGGTGCACCGTGGCGCCGAGGGTGCAGATCCGCGTACCGGCGACGGCGCGGGAATAATGGTGCAGATACCGCATGAGTTCATACTGCTGCAGGGTATTCCGGTGCCTGAGAAAGGGAGATACGGTACAGGGTTGGTGTTCCTGCCGCACGATGTGGATTCGTGTGCGGCGATGCTCGACATTATTGAGCGTGAGGCGACGTTGCTGTCGCTCAATCTGATCGCAGTGCGCGATGTGCCGGTGAACAATTCCTGTCTCGGTGCGGCGGCGCGTGCGGCAGAGCCGGTGATAAAGCAGGTGTTTGTGGCTGATGAGGAGACGGATCTTCCTATAGAGCCACGGCTTTTCCTGCTGCGCAAGGCGGTGGAGAAGCGTGTGGGCGAATCGCAGCTTGCCGGCAGGGAGGATTTCTATGTGGTGTCGCTTTCGTCGCGTACCATGATATATAAAGGTATGCTTTCGAGTCCGCAGCTCAGGTATTACTATCCGGACCTTATGAATCCTCGGTTCACCACGGCGATGGCGCTTGTGCACTCGCGGTTCAGCACAAACACCTTCCCGGCATGGAAGCTCGCGCAGCCGTTCAGGCTCATTGGGCATAACGGCGAGATCAATACGATACGCGGCAACCGGCTTTGGATGCAGTCGCGCGAAGGTATACTTAATCCGGGGCTTTTCGGAGGCAGGGATGTCACTCCTGTGATACAGCCCGGCATGAGCGACAGCGCCTCGCTCGACAATGTGCTTGAACTGCTTGTGGAGGCGGGGATGTCGATGCCGCACGCTCTTGCGATGCTCGTGCCGGAATCGTTCAATGACAAAAACCCCATATCGCCGGAGCTTAAGGCTTTCTATGAATATCATTCGATATTGATGGAGGCGTGGGACGGTCCGGCGACCATACTGTTCAGCGACGGTCGATATGCCGGCGGTATGCTCGACCGCAACGGATTGCGACCGGCGCGTTACCTGATCACAAACCGCGACACACTGGTTATAGCGTCGGAGAGCGGCGTGCTGCCGTTTGAGGCGTCGGAAATCCGTGAGAAAGGGCATCTTAGCCCCGGAAAAATGATGATGGTTGATATGGAGGAGGGAAGGATCTACCGCGACGACGAGCTGAAAGCGTCGCTTGCCGGAGCTTTCCCCTACGGGGCTTGGCTGGCGCGCAACCGTATAAGTCTTGATTCCATAACCAGTGGCAGGCGCATCGGTGACGAGGTCGAGGATCTGCCGCGTATGCTCAAGGCGTTCATGTATGGCGAGGATGAGGCGGAGCGTGTTATCATACCGATGGTGACGCGGAAAGAGGAGCGTGGCGGACTCACGCCACAGGATCGTGTGCCGGCTGTGTTCTCGCAACACCATCAGCCGCTCTACAACTATTTCCGCCAACTTTTCGCACAGGTGACCAATCCGGCAATCGACCCTCTGCGTGAGGAGCTGGTGATGAGTCTCGACAGTTACATAGGTGCCGTGAAGCTCAATCTGCTCGATCCGGCACCTGACACCTGCAAGATGGTGCTTTTGCGCCGCCCGATCATAACCAACCGCGAGCTGGATCTGCTCTGCAATCTACGCTACAAGGGATTCAACGCGTGCAAGATCTCCATGATATCGTCGAAACAGGAAGGCGCGGATGGAATGCGCCGTGCGTTGGAACGGATCTGCCGCGAGGCTGAGGATGCGGTTGACAGCGGTTGCAATTATGTGGTGCTCAGTGACCGTGGCGTTGATGCCGACAATGTGGCGTTGCCATCGCTGCTGGTGACATCGGCTGTGCATCATCATCTGATAAAACGGAAGAAGCGGTTGCAGACGGCTCTGATCGTTGAGACGGCAGATGCGCGCGAGGTGATGCATTTCGCTCTGTTGTGCGGCTACGGTGCGAGTGCTGTCAATCCTTACCTGGCGTTCGGCATGATCGCTGATATCGTAAAGCAAGGGAAGGTTCAGCTGGACGCGGAGACCGCTATAAGAAATTATATAAAGGCGATAGACCACGGACTGCTGCGTGTGCTGTCGAACATGGGTATATCCACGCTGACCTCCTACAAGAGCGCGCGGCTTTTCGAGGCTGTGGGTCTTGGGGCGGATCTGTGCAGGGATTATTTCGGAAATACCGTGAGCCGTATCGGCGGAATCGGTATGGAGGAGATCTGCCGCGATATCACGCAGGCACATGACGCCGCATTCGGCACCGTAGCTGTCGAAACTCCGCCGACGCAGGATGATGCCGGAGTATCGCGTCTGCGCGACTGCCTCACATACCGGCGAGGCGTGGCTCTGCAACCTGATGAAGTGGAGTCTGTAGAAGAGATAATGAAGCGTTTCGTGCCGGAAGCTGATGCTGCGGCAGGAGTGCGCGAAGTGCCGAGCGTGCGCCGCGGTGTGACCGCAGGTTATCTTGCGGGTGCGCGTGAACTTATGATACGTGCCGCGCAGGGAGCCTCGGGTGATGGCGCGCCGATCCCGCCTCCGCACCACGACATATACTCCATCGAGGATATGGCACAGCTTATCTACGATCTTAAGAATATAAATAATGAAGCTGCGGTGGGCGTACGGCTGATAGCCGAGTGCGGTGTCGGCACGATCGCCGCCGGTGTGGCGAAAGCCAAGGGTGATATAATCGCCATAGCGGGTGGATGTGGCGCGGATACCGCTCCCGACAGTGTACCTCACGCGGGCGTTCCGGTGGAGATCGGGCTCGCTGAGACGCAGCAGACGCTCGTGGCGAATAATCTGCGCGGCATGGTGCGCCTGCAGGTGGAGACTGATCTGCGCGACGGCGCGGATGTGATAGTGCTTGCCATGCTTGGAGCGGAGGAGTTCCGCGTCGGCAATGAATATGATCCGGCGTCGCTGCGGCGGCTTGCCGAGGATGTGCGCGTGAAACTCGCTGAGGCAGGTGCCGGCAGTCTGACGGAGATAATAGGTCGTTCGGATCTGCTGGAGATCGTTGCGGGCGCGGATGAGAACCATCGCAGCTCGACGGTCGACCTGTCGTCGCTGCTCTGCCAGGTTGCAGCCGACGGAGAGAACGCCATGCGCAATGTGACCGCTCAGCGGCACGACCTGGATCGTGTGCTTGACCGGGAGGTGATAAGCCGCTCCTATCCGGCGATAGAGGACGGTATGCCTGTGGCTCTTGAGTTTCCGATTGCGAATACCGACCGCTCGACAGGAGCGATGCTCTCGGGAGAGATCGCTAAGCGCTATGGTGATGCCGGGATGCAGGAAAATGCTATCTGCTGCCGTTTTCATGGCTCAGCCGGGCAGAGTTTCGGAGCATTCTTGCCTAAAGGTGTGAAGTTCCGTCTCGACGGTGATGCCAACGACTATGTGGGCAAAGGGTTGAGCGGCGGTGTGATAGAGATAGTGCCGGCGCGTGGCACCGCGTTCAATCCGGAGGAGAACATCATCGCGGGAAATACGATACTATACGGTGCCTCTGCCGGCGAGGTGTATATCAACGGGCGTGTGGGAGAGCGGTTCTGCGTGTGCAACAACGGCGCGACGGCAGTAGTCGAGGGTGTAGGTGATCACTGTTGCGAATATATGACCGCAGGGCGCACGGTTGTGCTCGGTCCTACAGGACGAAACTTCGCTGCCGGAATGAGCGGTGGCGTTGCCTATGTGTGGAATCCGGAGGGTAACTTCGATTACTTCTGCAATATGGCTACCGTGGAGCTTACGGTCGTGGAGGATGACGCCGACATACGTGAACTGCGTACGCTCATAAGTAACCATTTCAAGCACACGCGCAGTCCTCTTGCCGCACGTATGCTCGATGATTGGGATCTATACTCCAAGCAGTTCCTGAAAGTCACGCCCACCGGGGTCTGATCCTGCTTATTGCCCGAAGAGAGATGATGTAGCGATGGTGTGGGCGAGATCTGCCCATACCGGAGTGTGCCGCTTGTAGAGCGGTGCAAATTCACTGATGGGTACGGGATTGCGCGTGCCGAGTTCTATCGTGGCGCTCGGGCGGAGGAACAAGACCTCCACCTCATCAGCCCATGAGCCGTTCGGTGGTGCGGATTCCGGTCCGAACCCTTCGTAGCCTGTGTGGCGGCTTATCAGTTCGGACATGGCGCGTGCGGCGGCATTTACTGAATCGGCGGCATTTCCGCAGCCGTAGTAGATGAGATTGCCGGATGTGTGATAATTGAGGAAACAGTCGTAGTCGTGCATACGCGCAACGCGCATCATCAGCTGCGACTCTACTTCGGAGAGCGGTGATTCGCCGGGGTAGAAATCGAAATTGCGTGCGGCACGACCGTCAGGGTCGTAACCGAAGCCGTTGCTGAAGTTACGGTTTATGTCGACTCCGCGCGCGTTGGATTTTATCTGCTCCGGATTGTAGCCGGAGTCTATCATCTCGGCAAGCCAACGTCGACCTTCAGGGGTATTAACACCGTCTATGCCCATCTGCGAGATGCTTGCGCCATCGGGGTTAACCATGGGTAGGATTGTGAAACAGACATCATTGAACAGCTCCCGGATGTTGTGTCCGTCGATCTCGCGGTCGTTGGCATAAGCCCATGCGTACTGCTCGAGGAGTGCCATGGTCATCTGCGATGCCATGTACTCACGTGCGTGCATGGTGGATTGGATCATGACATGGTGCTGGGTGGCTGGGTTGCCAAATGTGACGAGGGGGAGTGCGCGTCCCTCCAATGTGGTGTCGGCGATCTGCATGGACAATGCCTCGGGGTATAGTCGGGTGAGTGTGGCAAGCTCGTCCATCATCATCGCATGTGAGTACTTCTGCGACCGGACATCGACAATTGTGTTGTGGAATCCCCGGGGTAGCCACAGCAGTCCTGCGGCAATGGCGGCTACGAGTACTGCCGCAATAATCCATATTGCTTTTGAATGTTTCATATATAAGTGTCAGAAGGATCAGAGTGTGGGATTAGGTTGCGGGAATGAGGAAATCCATGTAAGACGTTTCCATATTGATTCAAGCGGTCCTTGCTTGTGTGTGGATAGCCATATACGGCTGAAATAGAGTTGCAGCAGGAAGATACCGAATCCGATCGCTACTGATAATGTAGCGCCAACATGGTCATAGAGTGCGCATCCGCAATTGTAATATATCATGACACCTATTATGGATTGGCAGATATAGTTTGTCAGACTCATGCGTCCGTATGGTATTATGGAGCGTTGGAAGCGCGAGCCATCGCCAAACCGCCACCAAACCAGCATGAAAATACTTACGAGCACAACCATAAACCAGAAATTGTATAACATCCCTGCAGCTATGGAATAATATGACAATATAGTGACGTTGCTTATCAATGGAGTTATAATAGTTACGCAAAGATAGCTGATAACTGTCATTATTCCCCCGACAATAAGGGTGTTTCGCCAAAATCGTATTGAGGCTAAGCTTCTTACGAATAATTTCATTCTTCCGGCGAGCATTCCGAGCAGAAATAATGATGGCGTCTGGAATAACCGTCCCGCCTCGACTTGCCAGAAATTACTGTAAAGCTGACCGTTCCAGATGTTATTGGCAAGAGTCTGTAGCAGGTTGCCGTTGCGCCCTACCTCTTCCGCACTGCGGGCGTAGGTTATGAACAGTGAGTTGTTATCGAAATACTCAGGGTTTGCCAATGCGTATATGATTTTTCCCCATGCGTAAGGTTGAAACATCAGTATTGCCGCGACTATAGCGACTGTACGGTTGCTCCATGATGATGCCGGGATGAGAATCAGTCCGCAGACGGCATACAGCAGTAGAATGTCGCCGTTATAGAATAGCGCATGCAGCTGTGAGAATCCGAACAACAGCAGCATTCTCCATGCGAAACGTCGCCGGAAATCGTAGCCGCGTTCGCGGGCATTACGCATTTGTATATAGAAACTGAAACCGAATAGGAGGGAGAATGTGGCATAAGCTTTTCCGGCGAGGAGGAAAAATATGGTCTGATGTACGAAGCCATCGAAAGTCGTAAGCCATTCGGGCTGCCAGGTCGGGTTGCCAAAAAGGTTGTAGTGCTCAAGGTTGTGGAGAAGCACGATTGCGAGCAGCGCGAAACCTCTGAGTGCGTCGACAGATGCAAGACGGGTCGTCGGTGGTGTAGAGGATGTCGTAGTAGCCATAGTGTTACTTAAGTATTGTTTCCGGAGGCGGCGAGGCAGACGCGGTGGCTTTCAAGTGCGGTGGAGAGGGGGGCGGTAAGGGTATGCGAGGGGTCGTTGACGGCTTTTATGAAGTCATCGACTATGGCGTGGTCAGCACCGCCGTGGAATGGACCGAAAAGTTCGTCGGGGAATGTGATCAGTGTGTCGGCGTCGCTTTGCGAGGAGGTGGTGAAGCGGTGTATGCGTATGGAGCGTGAGTCAGCCGTGATCTCTCCTCCGGTGAGCGATATGTTGGTCAGACGGGCGTCATCGTCGGTAAACATTTCCATCGTGAGGGTGACAAGCGCGGATGATGGCGTCGTGAAAATGAGCGCCTGACGATCGGGAGCATTGTTGCCGCAGCGGTAGACGCAGCGACCATAGCGTCCGTGGAGCAGCTGTTGCTCGATAGCTTCCTCCGTGGTAGGGTAAGTAAACGTGCGGATCCACTGATGCCGACGGCGGTAGAGGTCGACAGCCGAGAACCGGCATCCTTTCTCGTGCGGGCAGTCGATGCATCTTTCAGTGGAGCCTTCGGGAGCATTTTCGGGACGGAACCAGGCAAGTGAGCCGAGCGAACGGATATCCTGAGCGTTCTCACCGAGAATCCAGAGCAGTATGTCGACATCGTGGCAGCATTTCGACAGCAGCACCGGGCTTGTAGCAGTCGTATCGCCCCAGGGACCGCGCACGAATGTGTGGGTGGTACGGTCAATGCCTACGTGCACGCGGTGGTTGATGCTGACGACCTGACCGATCTCTCCGCTCTGCACGATCTCGCGCAACCGCTGCCAGTAGGGGTGGTAGCGGAGCACATGGCAGACTGCGGCGACAACACCCCGGTTCTCGGCGGCATGCAGAATTGTGCGGCAGCTCTCCATGTCGGGTGCTACGGGCTTCTCAAGCAGTATGTGCCATCCACGGTCGATCGCCATCAATGCCGGTTGCAGGTGTGCCCCTTCGGGAGTGCAGATCACAGCGGCATCGGCTTCCAGCGGTGAGTTGAACAGTGCTTCGGCACTCTCGTAGACAGCGTTGGATGGTATGCCGGCAGCAACGGCGAATGAGGAGGCGGCAACAGGGTCGGTGTCGGCGACAGCAACCGCTACGGCACGCTCCGGATTACGGCGCACCCATTCGAGGTAGGTGTGCGCTCGGTTTCCGGCGCCTATGAATGCCAATTTTACCGGTGATGCCATGCTCGATTGATGTTTATGTTATGCGTTCGTGGTCAGTGTGCCTGCAGCCAGTTCTCGCCCACGCCCGACGCCACATCGAGGCGTACGTGACCGTTGTAGGCGTTCTCCATTAATGATGTGACGAGTTCCTGCAGGCGTGGCAGCTCTTCGGGGACAACGTCGAAAACAAGTTCGTCGTGTACCTGCATGATCATGCGTGACCCGAGTCCTTCTGCGCTTATGGCGCGTGCTATCGCTACCATCGCCGCCTTGATAATGTCGGCGGCTGATCCCTGGACAGGTGCGTTGATGGCATTACGTTCGGCATATCCGCGCACAACGGCACTGCGGCTGTTGATCTCCGGAATCATGCGTTTGCGCCCCATGATAGTGGTCACATAGCCTTTCTCGCGTGCCATCGCACGGTTGCTCTCCAGATATTCGGCGACTTTCGGGTAGGATGCGAAATAGCCGTCGATGAGCATTTTCGCTTCCGAGC
This sequence comes from uncultured Muribaculaceae bacterium, assembly GCA_910587425.1. GTDB lineage: Bacteria > Bacteroidota > Bacteroidia > Bacteroidales > Muribaculaceae > Paramuribaculum. The sequence continues at coordinate 231,635 of CAJUKU010000001.1, read as the reverse complement.
GGGGTATGCCGAGGCGCTCGGAGAGCCCGAATGCCGAGATGCCGTACGAAATGCCGAAATTGGCGGTCTTGGCATTGCGCCGCTGTGTGTCGGTGACATCCTCCAGCCGCTCGTGGTAGATCTTTGCGGCAGTAGCGCGATGTATGTCGGCTCCCGAATGGAATGCCTCAATCATCGCCTGGTCACCGCTGAGATCGGCGATAAGGCGCAGCTCGATCTGCGAGTAGTCGGCGCTCATTATGAGATGCCCCGGCTCGGGGATGAACGCGCGGCGGATCTCACGACCGTCGTCGGAACGGATCGGTATGTTCTGCAAGTTGGGGTTGGTCGACGATATGCGCCCGGTGGCGGTTACGGTCTGGTTGTAGGATGTATGTATTTTTCCGGTGGTCGGGTTGACGAGCGCCGGGAGTGCGTTGACGTAGGTGGTGAGCAGTTTGCGCAGCGCCCGGTAGCGGAGTATCAGATCCACGATGGGGTGCACAGGACGCAGTTTCTCAAGAATCTCCTCGGTGGTGCTGTATGAGCCTTTCTTGGTGCGTTTGGCACCCTCCATGAGCTGCAGGTGGTCGAAAAGCACCTCGCCAACCTGCGCGGGCGATGATATGTTGAAACTACGTCCGGCGAGGTTGTAGATCTCCTGCTCCATATCCTCGAGGCGGGAGGTGAACTCTGCCGAGAGGCGCGCGAGGTCGGTGCTGTCGATGCGCACGCCGGTCCACTCCATGTCGGCGAGCACTGCGGTGAGCGGCAGTTCTATGTCGTCGAGCAGCGGCTGCAGTTCCTGCTCATGCACGAGCAGGTCAAGCTTGGCGAACAGCCGTAGCGTCACTGCGGCAGCCTCGCACAAACGGTCGGATGCGGGTGCATCGTCGAGGAGAAACTGATAGTCGAGATAGCGTGCGGCTACAGCCTCAAGAGTGTGCTTCATCTCCGGATCGAGGAGATAGTGTGCCACGGAGGTGTCGTAGTAGGGAGCGTTGAGGTACAATCCCACGCGGCGGAGCAATATCATGTCGCGCTTTATGTCGTGGCTAACGATAGTCGTGCCTTTGCCGAACAATGGTTCGAGCATGACGGCTATCTCGCGGCGCCGGGTATCCTCGTCGGGGAGGGGGATATAGACGGCATTACCTGCGGCAGAGCTGAGTGCTATTGCCTGGAGAGAGGCGGTCATAGGCTGGGTGCCATCGGCATCGAGCGCTATAGCCACGCGGCGTGAGTTGCCGGCGCGGCTCACGGCTTCGGCGACTTCGGCGGGTGTGGATGCGGTAGTGAATGAGTGGGGAGTGTCGGCAAGCGATGTCAGCACCGCCGGGACGGTTTCGCCATCGGGAGTAGGTTCGTCGAATAGCGAGCCCACGAAACCGTCGTCGCGCTTTGCCGCCGTTTCGGCAGATTTCGCTGTGCTCCCTTTGATCTCAGGGTTGGTAGTCTCGAGACGGCGCAGGAATGTGCGGAACTCGAGTTCACGGTAGACTTCAGCGAGTGCGGGGGCATTGATCTCTCCCCGGCTCATGCCGTCGATAGTGATTCCCGCAGGTATCGGCACGTCGGTCTTGATCGTGGCGAGGAACTTTGAGAAGCGGATCTTCTCAGCATTGTCGGTCACCTTGCGTGCTATCGCTCCCCGCAGATCGGCTGTGTGGTCGAGCAGATTCTCCACCGATCCCCAGTCGCGGATGAGCGACACGGCGGTCTTCTCGCCGACACCCGGACAGCCGGGAATGTTGTCGGAGGCGTCCCCCTCGAGTGCGAGGAGGTCGATGACCTGTACCGGTGAGTTTATGCCGTAGCGGTCGCATACCTGCTGCGGTCCGCGCACCTCGGCGTCGCCGCCGCTGCGTGCGGGCACGTATTGCAGCACGCGGTCAGTGACGAGTTGCCCGTAGTCTTTGTCGGGGGTCATCATGTAGGTGATGAATCCCTGCTCCTCGGCATGGCGTGAGAGTGTGCCGATCACATCGTCAGCCTCATAGCCGGGCACCTCTATGGCTGGTATGCGGTAGGCTTCGAGTATGCGGTGTATGTATGGGAGCGAGAGGGTGATGTCCTCCGGCTGCTTGTCGCGTCCCGCCTTGTACTCGGTGTATGCCTCATGCCGGAATGTGTCGCCTTTCGGGTCGAAGCACACAGCGATATGAGTGGGGTTCTGCTTGCGCAGCACCTCCTCGAGTGTGTTGACGAATCCGAATATCGCCGACGTGTTGAGTCCCTTGGTGGTCATCCTCGGTGAGCGGATCATCGCGTAGTAGGCGCGGTAGATCAGGGCGTAGGCGTCGAGCAGAAAAAGGCGTTTGTCTTCCATGGCGGGGCTTTTACAGGGTATGGTGGTCAGACGTTGAAGAGGAAGTGCATGATGTCGCCGTCGGCAACAACATATTCCTTGCCTTCCACACCCATCTTTCCGGCGGCACGCACGGCAGCCTCCGATCCGAGGGTCACGTAATCATCGTATTTGATCACTTCGGCGCGGATGAAGCCTTTCTCGAAGTCGGTGTGGATTATGCCGGCGCACTGGGGAGCCTTGCTGCCGCGGAGGAATGTCCATGCACGCACCTCGTCGGCGCCGGCTGTGAAGTAGGTCTGCAGGTCGAGAAGTGCGTAGGCGGCGCGGATCAGGCGTGCGACGCCTGATTCCTGGAGCCCGATCGACTCAAGGAACTCACGGCGCTCCTCGAAAGTCTCGAACTCGGCGATCTCCGCCTCTGTCTGTGCGGCGACGATGAGTATCTGGGCGTCCTCACCCTCAGTGGCGCGGCGCACGGCGTCGACGTATGCGTTGCCTGTGGCTGCCGATGCATCGTCGACATTGCAGACGTAGAGCACCGGTTTGTCGGTGAGCAGGAACAGTTCGCGTGCGAAGCGGCGCTCATCGGGAGTGTCGAATTTTACGGAGCGTGCGGGGCGTCCGGCGTCGAGCGCCTCCTTGTAGCGTGCCAGCACCTCATACTGCATGCGGGCATTCTTGTCGCCGCCGGTCTGTGCCTGTTTGAGGGTGCGTGCCATGCGGCTCTCCACCGTCTCCAGGTCCTTGACCATCAGCTCATAGTCGATGATCTCCTTGTCGCGCACAGGGTCGACGGATCCGTCGACGTGGGTAATGTTGTCGTCGTCGAAGCAGCGGAGCACATGGATTATGGCGTCGGTCTCGCGGATGTTGGCGAGGAATTTGTTGCCGAGACCCTCGCCCTTGCTCGCACCCTTTACGAGTCCGGCGATGTCGACGATCTCCACTGTCGCGGGAACGACGCTCCGCGGCTTGCAGATCTCGACGAGACGCGTCAGGCGGTCGTCGGGCACGGTGATCACGCCTACGTTAGGCTCGATTGTGCAGAAGGGGAAGTTGGCAGATTGTGCCTTGGCGTTTGAGAGACAATTGAAGAGTGTGGATTTTCCCACGTTGGGGAGTCCTACTATACCGCATTGTAGTGCCATAGGGTGAGTATATTCTAATTATGGTGGAAAAGGCGTCCGGCGGCGAGTCGGAAGTCGCGCAGCATCGATGACAGCGGCGTGAGAATAGGCCGGAACGGGCGCTCGTTTGGGTTGGTATATATTGTGAGCTGGCGTGGATGACATGCCACCTCGATGGTTTCCGGAAGCACGAGCGGTTCACCGTCGATATGTGCGGGTCCCTTGTCGGTCCGCGAGATCGTAGCCGCCGATGTGCGGAATGTGTGGATGAGGATGTTGCGGTCTATGTAGCCGGTGAGCAGGTCAACACCCACGAGTGCGGTGGTGAGCGGGTTACCCTGGTGCACAATGGTGACGTCGAGCAGTCCGTCGGTCATGGATGCGTGGGGTGCGATGTAGGCGTTGTTGCCGTACTGCGACGCGTTGCATACCGCCACGAGGAACGCACGCTCGGTGAGGAGCTGTCCGTTGGCTGAGATGGTGTATTCGTCGGCATGATACTTGACGAACTCGCGGAATGTGCTGTGGAGGTAGGAGAGGGGACCGCGGCGGCGCTGCCGTGCGAACTTGTGGCTTACGGCGGCATCGAAGCCTACGCCGAATGTGCAGAAGAACGGCTGGCTGTTGACAGTGCCGTAGTCGCATGCCACCGGGCAGTCAGCGGCTATGATGTCGAGCGCACCCTCGATGTCGATTGGAATGTCGAGGTGGCGTGCGAGTCCATTGCCTGAGCCGCAGGGTATTATGCCGAGGCGCACGTCGGAGCCGCACAGTGCGCGTGCGGTCTCGTTGACGGTGCCGTCGCCTCCGGCGGCAATGACAGTATGATAGCCCTCGGCTACGGCACGTCCGGCGAGGCGTGTGGCATCGCCGCGGGCTGTTGTCCAGGCGGTTTCTATCTCGAGTCCGAGCGATTCAAGGCGCCGTGCGACGCGCTTGTCGAGACCACGCTTGTTGGTGGTACCGGAAATCGGGTTGATTATGAGCAGGCATTTGTTGTCCATATCCGTCGGCAAAGTTAGCGAAAATCTGTGAAAATGCCGCTATGGGAGCGGAGATAGATAGCGGAAAGAGGGTGGTAGTGGGGTCGGTTGTAGGGGCGGAGGTATGGCGTGAGCGCAGCGCAGCCTACCTTCGGTCAGCCTGTTTGCATATAGCATATGAATAACGGAGACAATTTCATCCTAAGGACTGAAATATGTATCCGCCCCGTACTCAGTGTGCTCTTGGTGGAGAACGTTAAATATGAGTGAAAATCGGAAAACTTTTGTAACTTTGCGGATAGTTTGCGGAAATGTGCCGCAGGCACTTGCGCAACCCTCTGTCAGGCAGGGGATAAACATACCTCATTTACCACGTACTATCACTACACCAACAGTTATGAAAAAAACATTCCGATATATCGCTGCCGCAGCTCTCGCAGCCCTCGCGGCGTGCGGAGGCAAGGGTGAATGGACCGTCACCGGACAGATCGACGGTGCCGAGGGACAGACAATGATTCTCGAGGCGTCGACAAACGGCAGATGGTATCCGCTTGACTCCGTGACGCTCCCGTCCACCGGAAAATTCAAGATCTCGCATGCAGCAATCGGCTATCCCGACATCTACCGTCTGCGCCTCGCCGACAAGACCCTCTATTTCCCAATCGACAGCATAGAGACCGTGAGTGTCATGGCGAAAGCCGACGGTTTCGACCGCGACTATACGCTCAGCGGCACTCCTACGGCTGAGATGCTGATGAATGTCGACCGCCGTGTGATGACCGCCGCCGCCCAGCACGGAGCGGCATCGCTCGCCAACGACACCACGCTCAAGCGTGAGCTCGGACGCATGATGCTCGGCGATCCTGCGGGAATCGTGAGCTACTACCTGCTCAACAAGCGTGTGGGCGGCATGCCTCTCTACAACCCCGGCAACAAGGCTGACAACCGCATAATCGGTGCCATCGCCAACGCATACAACGAGATGCGCCCCAATGATCCGCGCACAGCGTTCCTGCGCTCGCTGTTCCTTGCCAACCGTCCGCGCACCTCGGCGAGCCCGCTTGACACCATAGCCGCCGAGGAGGCTTCGCTGCTGGAGATCAAGCTATACGACAACACCGGCAAGGAGCAGTCGCTCCGTCAGGCTGCCGCCGACAACCGCGTGGTGCTGCTCAACTTCACCGTCTACGAGGCTGAGGCATCACCCGCCTACAATGCCGAACTCAACCGCCTCTACACCGATTACAATCCCAAGGGACTTGAGATCTACCAGATAAGCTTTGATGACAACGAGTACCGCTGGCGCTCGTCGGCTAAGAACCTTCCGTGGGTGACTGTCTACAACTCATCTGCCGACGGTCTCGACAATCTGCTGCGTTACAACGTAGGCTCTCTTCCAGCACTGTTCGTGATAGTCGACGGTGAGATCCGTGAGCGCGTGACCGACGCCTCGAAGATCGAACAGACTCTCCGCAAATATCTCTGATAAACGATGAAAGCCCTCGCACTCCCTCTCGCTGCGGCTATCACCGCCACGGCACATGGCGCACAGAAGCAGCCCAACATAATCCTGTTCATGGTCGACGACATGGGGTGGCAGGACACCTCGGTGCCGTTCGCACCCGACTCCTCCGCCTACAACCGCATGTTCCTTACCCCGAACATGGAACGTCTCGCGGCATCGGGCGTGAAGTTCACCCAGGCATACGCCAGTGCCATCAGTTCGCCGTCGCGCTGCTCGCTCTTTACCGGCGCCAACGCCGCCCGCCACGGAGTGACAAACTGGACGCTGCACCGCGACCGCACGACCGACGAGGCTAACGACAGCATAATCCTACCCGACTGGAACTACAACGGCGTGCAGCGCGTAGCCGGAATAAACAATACTTTCGTCGGACCGTCGTTCGTTCAGGAGCTGAAGGATGCCGGTTACCACACGATGCACGTGGGCAAGCTGCATCTCGGAGCGTTCGATACCCCGGGCGAATCGCCTTACCACTGGGGATTTGAGTCAAACGTAGCCGGCAGCGCGATAGGCGGTCTCGCCACATACCTCAGCGAGCGCCGCTACGGACATGACGAGAACGGCAACCCGACGTCGGCATTCGCCATCGAGGGACTGGAAAAATACTGGGATACCGGCACATTCGCCACTGAGGCACTCACGCAGGAGGCTATAGCTCAGCTCGAACAGGCTAAGCGCTACGGCACGCCATGGTTCCTCTATATGGCACACTATGCAGTGCATGTGCCTATCGACCGCGATGTGCGTTTCTATCAGAAGCATCTCGACCGCGGTCTGTCGCCACGCGAGGCTGCTTACGCCTCGCTCGTGGAGGGTATGGACAAGAGCCTCGGCGACATCCTCGACTGGGTGGACGCAAACGGCGAGGCTGACAACACGATAGTGATATTCATGAGCGACAACGGCGGACTCGCCGCCGGCGGTCAGTGGCGCGACGGCGCCATGCACACGCAGAACGCTCCGCTGCGCTCCGGCAAGGGATCGCTCAACGAGGGCGGCATACGCGAGCCTATGATAGTCAGGTGGCCCAAACACACAAAACCGGGAGGGCAGGTGGACGAGTATATCATCATTGAGGATTTCTACCCATCGATACTTGAGATGGCGGGAATCGACCCTGACTCATCGGCTCACTACGGGCATTCGATTGACGGCAGGAGCTTCGTGCCGCTCATCGACCGCACGGGCGATCCGTCAGCCGACCGTGCCCTCTACTGGAACTTCCCCAACGTGTGGGGTCTCTCCGGTCCCGGCATTGACCTCAACACCGCGATACGCCGCGGCAACTGGAAGCTGATCTATAACTATCCCACCGGCGAGAAGGAGCTGTATGACATTCCCGCCGACATGGGGGAGGAGCACAACCTCGCTGCCGAGCGTCCCGATGTGGTGAAGCGTCTGAGCAGCGAGCTTGGCGAATACCTCCGCAGCGTGGGAGCCAAACGCCCTGCCTTGAAGCGTACCGGCAAGCCGCTGCCTTGGCCTGACGAACCTCGAGAATGAGAATGCCGTCATAACCATTCTGACGACATCCTCCCATACGGATACAACAGCGGTGTGCAAAACGAGTTTTGCACACCGCTGCATTATTTGCCGTATAAGCCGTATTTGCCTTATTTATTATCCGTAGGTTCCCAAAGATAAAGCCTGTCGGATGCGCGCACTTTCTCCGGCACCGGCATTGAGAATGTGTCGCCACGCACAACGGTGCTGCACACCGTAGCCGTAGTCTCCTCACCCTTGCGTGGGTCGCGGTGCATCTCGCCGACGGTAAATGTCAGGGCACCTGTCGTAGGACCTGTGACTATCACCTCGTCGCCCACGTTCAGCTCGCCCGCCTCCATGCGGAACTCACCCACGCCGAGGCGTGGGAAATAGCGGAGTGCGCGAGCCACGTAACGCTTCACGCGTGTTGCCGACGATCCGTATTTGCCCGACCATTCGCCGAGGCGTTGCCCCAGATAGTAGCCGTTCCAGTAACCGCGGTTGAATATTTTGTTTAGTTCCTCGTCGAGACGGGCTACGAGAGCGGCGTCGAATGTGCCGTCGCACACGGCGCGCAGAGCCTCGTCGTAGGCGCGGACAGCCGTCGCCACATATTCCGGTCCGCGTGCACGCCCTTCGATCTTGAGCACACGCACGCCCGCGCCGGCGAGACGGTCGACGAAACCGAGCGTCTTAAGGTCTTTGGGCGACATGATGTATTTCTGATCCACCGTCAGCTGCTCGCCGGTCTCGGCATCGGTCAGCGTGTAGGCACGGCGGCATATCTGCGTGCACGCGCCACGGTTAGCCGACGAGTTCATCTCGTGCAGGCTCATGTAGCATTTGCCGCTTACAGCCATGCAGAGCGCCCCGTGGCAGAACATCTCTATCGCCACAGGCTTGCCGGCGGGACCGGTGATCGGCTCCTCCATGATGGCGCGGTGTATCGCCGACACCTGGTCGAGGTTGAGCTCGCGCGCGAGCACCACCGTATCAGCCCATTGCGCGTAGAAGCGCACAGCCTCCGTGTTGCAGATGTTTGCCTGTGTGGAGATGTGCACCTCCACCCCGCGGCTTCGGGCATAGAGTATCGCCGCGATATCGGCGGCTATGATAGCTGATATCCCGCTTTCGGCTGCCGCATCGACAATGGCATGCAGAGTGTCGATGTCGCCGTCGTAGATCTCCGTATTTACGGTAAGGTAGGTTTTCACTCCCTGCGCGGAGCAGATCGAGGCGATGTCGCGCAGATCGGCGAGAGTGAAGTTTGCCGACGAGCGGGCACGCATGTTCAGACCCTCCACGCCGAAGTAAACGGCATCGGCGCCGGCGTTGATAGCCGCATGTAGCGCCTCACGGCTCCCTACGGGTGCCATAATTTCAAAATCGCTGCGTTTCATGTGGCAAAGTTACGCATTCTTGCCGGATTTACCGACAATCACCGCTCAGCCCCGTCGCTCAAAGGAGTTCTATCCCTGCGGCACGGCAGCGCTCCACCTGCTCCTCCGGCCAGATGCTCGCCTGCACCTCGCCGATATGGGCTTTCTGAAGCAGGAACATGCAGAGGCGGCTCTGCCCGATGCCGCCGCCGATGGAGTAGGGCAACCGCCCGGCGAGCAGCTCACGGTGGAACTCCAGTTCCGACCGCTCCATGCACCCGCGCATCTCCAGCTGCTGCCGCAGCGATTCCGGGCTGACGCGGATGCCCATCGACGAGAGCTCAAACGAGCGGTCGAGCACACGGTCATAGAGGATTATGTCGCCGTTCAGACCGCGGTAGCCGTCGGAATTTTCCGTGATCCAGTCGTCGTAGTCGGGTGCGCGTCCGTCGTGCGGCTCACCGCTGCTCAGCGGCGCGCCGATGCCAATGAGGAATATCGCGCCATGCTCGCGCGCGGCGGCACTCTCGCGCTCCGTAGCCGACATGCCGGGATAGCGTTGCAGCAGCTCCTCGGCGTGGATGAACGTGATCTGCTCGGGGAGCCGCGGCGTGATGTGCGGAAACCGCCGGTAGACGGTCTGCTCCGTCTGCCGCAGCGCGTCGTAGATCTCCGTGACGGTGCGCTTCAGATAGTCGAGCGTGCGGTCCTCCGGGCGGATGGTACGCTCCCAGTCCCACTGGTCGACGTAGAGCGAGTGCAGATTGTCAAGGTCCTCGTCGGCGCGTATGGCGTTCATGTCGGTATAGAGACCGTAGCCGGGGGCGATGTCGTAGGCACCGAGCTTCACGCGCTTCCACTTAGCGAGGCTGTGCACAACCTCCGCGCGGCGACCTCCCACGGCACGCACCGCAAACGATACGGCATGCTCCACGCCGTTGAGGTCGTCGTTCAGACCGGTGCCTGAGAGCACGAACAGCGGAGCCGTCACGCGGCGCAGGCATAGAGCCTCGGCGAGACGCTGCTGGAATTCATCCTTGATCATTTTGATCGCCACCTCCGTAGTCTCCGGAAGCAGCTTCTGCTTGTAGTGGTTGGGAATTATGAGTGCCATAGGCGGCAAAGTTACGAAATCGTCGGTAAAAGACCACCTTTTCAATGAAAAAACAGAAAAAACCACCCCGCCATATCACATGGCGGGGTGGTCTACTAACAAATTTATTTTGTGTTACAGGATAGCTTGTATCAGCGCACGGCTACCTTGACGGCTGTGCCGTCGGCGAGACGCACGATGTAGATGCCTGCGCGCAGACCTTCCGGACGCACTCGGCGACCTGTCAGGTCGAACACCATCGAGCCTTCAGGAGCTACGATGCAGTCACCTTCAACGGTTACTTTCGCGGCGCCGTCGGCTGCGATGCCGTCGATAGCGTCGGTGTTGTCGTCAGGATCGCTCGGGTCGGTGGGATCGGTGGGCTCAGTAGGATCCTTTGGATCTTCGGGATCTGTGGGATCGGTCGGTTCGGTAGGCTCGGTGGTCACTGGATCAACAGTGATATCCTCGACTGCGTAATGGCGAGTGTCTGTGGTCTTGCCCTGCTCCTCGAGATAAGCAACGACGGTGATAGCCTTGTCGGTGTCGAACTCAACATAGTTCTTGCCGCCGGCAACCTGGTATTCGTCGAATGTGGCGCCATCGTTCTTGGAGTAGTAGATCACGGCTCCGTCGGCGTTGAAGTGCTTGGTGTCGGCAACCTCGATGCGGACGGTTGTCTTGCCGGGAGCGCGTGTGGCGGTGATCTTCAGATCGCCCGAACGTACGGTGATAGCCTCGCTCACTGCGGCGCCGAAGCGGTCCTTGCCCTCCTCCTTGAGGATAACCTTGACTGTGCATGCCTCCTCAAGTTCGAGCGGAGCTGTGTAGAGCTGCGAGTCAGCTGTCGGCTCGCTGCCGTCGGTGGTGTAGCGCACCTCATACTTGCCGGCGAAGTCGATCGCCTCATGGCGAAGTGTCACCTCGGTATATCCTGCCTTGGGAGCGAAGTCTATAGCCGCGCTGCCACTGATGGTCTCGCGGACGATCTCCATGGTGGCGACAGGGCTCATCGACATATCCTCACCCTGGGCGCGTGCGGCTACGGTTGTGGTGGTCTTGATGACTACCGGCTTGGTGTCGTCGTATGCGGTCCAGGTGTTGCCGCCGTCGGTCGAATACTCGATCGTGGCTGTCGCCTCATCGCATGCGATGCTTACGGTGACATCCTCGATAGTCACAGCCTTGCCATCCTCCACCGACTCAGCACCGCTGACAGTGATCACAGGAGCGGGAGTCTGACCACGTTCGGCAACAGAGGTTGCCCAAAGTTCGAGTTTGGTCACATCGGGAGTCGGTTCCTTGATCTCAGTGTTGGTCTCCGGATCGTAGGTCGGAGCATTGGGGTCGGTGAGAGTAGTGCGTGGCATTACGATACCGTACACAATGTATTCTGCATCCTCATCGAGATCCTCCGGCAACCAACCGAGGTGGGATGTGATTGGGAGCGCCGACGGTGTGACATCCGCGTCGGCTTCATCTGCGAGAGCTGCGGGAACAGCAGCATCAGCTGCGAACGAAACCATGTATTCGCCATCGGCCTTAGCAATGCGTGCTGCAGGAATCTTGACTGCGGTAGCGCCCTCGACATTGAAGTCGCTGATCACCTTGTGCTCGGGCATTGCAATCTCATTTTCGGGAACAGATCCGGCAACAGCGTAATCTTTAGCATCACGCAGGATATTGTAGAAATTCCTATGCCATGCCGAACGTGATAAATAGGCATTTTCTATATAATCGCCTGGCTTGAGTTCATTCTCAATCGTACGGCGCGTACGCATACCGATTATAGCGGTACCATCTGTTACCGCAAGATATCCATACTCATTGTTCACGCCTATTACACGCATTGGATTATTGACAAGGAAATTGCTGGAAGTAGTCACACCGGTCCAGTTCAGATATCTATGCTCATTCTTGGCGGTACATAGCTCTTCAAGTGTCTGTACATCTGTCGGAACTTTCTCGATATAGCTACAGGTTATCTCTGCCGGCACATTCTGTCCGGGAGTGCAGGCATAGGCAGAGAAGAAGTAGCTCTCAGTGAATATGGGCTTATTCTCCATATCGTATGGCTTCTCCTCGGCATCCTTGAGATATTCTGCACCAATTTCTGTAAGCGTTTCACCGGCATCTACGCGCCTGCGGACTTCATCAAAAGGTGCATTTACAGCCTTATAATAGAACTGGTAGCGTTCTGCTCCGGAGGTGGGAATATTACCATTAGTCACTGCGGTTATTGTCGCTTCGGACACTCCACCGAAACCGATATCGGAAGAACCACGACCGTAGGAGAATAAGCGTGTTCTGAAAGCAGCCTTGTTGAGAGCTTTGAGATCCATGACCTCAATAGTCTGAGTGCCATCTTCGGCTACACGTAGGAAGCCGGAAATATTATACATCATGGTTGAGAGGTCGGGATTCTCGTCGAAATTGCCTATATCCTCAATAAGATATCCCACGCCACTATCATTGGACAGCGGATTTCCATCCTCATCAGTCTTGATACGCTGTCCGACGATAATATCCTCGATCAGCTTCAGGTGTGCGGTCTTCTGAGTCGCCATCTCCGAAGTCCATGTTAGTGCGACCTGTTTATTAAGCTCTAACAGGTAGGTATAGTTGCCCTCCTCTCCGGTGCGGCGCAGTTTTGCTCCGCGTGCTTCTACAAGACGGTCAGCCTGATCATCTGTGAACTCTAATCCTGTGAAGTATGAATCATGACCCTCATGATAGCAGACGTTTACGCGGTCAGGAGTGATGGAAAGGCTGAGGACTTCAAGGCGTACACCGCCTTTGCCATCGTTGAGTACGATACCTTCTACTGTAAACTTCGCATCGTCGCTCGCCTGGCGTACGAGAGCCTTATGTGAGTCAGCCTCGTCGGTTGTCAGGAAGTAATCCCAGGTAAGAGCGAGAGGTGTAGCGGTGGTTGCCGTTACGGTCTCACCCTCTTCAGACGCAGCGTCGCCTGTAATCTTAACCGTGAGGTCGCTGAGGATAATGAGGTGGTTGAAATCATTGGCAGTGAGCTTGCGTGTTTCCGGAGCGTCTACATTTTCCGTTAGTGCCTCGTCAGTGATAAGCGAGGCATATATTGGAGTGTTAACTCCTTGACCAACCCACTCAGTTGTCGTTGAGCCACCGGATACCATTGCGTTGAGATTAAATCCGGTAAGGTCTACAACAAAGTTTCCGTCCTTGATTGTTGGGTGACCATTGAATTTCGACATTGGATCCCCCGCCATAAATGCGCGGTACCTGACGGTGGCATTCGACCCGGACTTAAAGCGGTATACTTGATTAAGTGCCGAGATTCCACCGTCGTAATAGAACAACATGATATTCTCACCTGCAGCATCTTCTTTGTCGCGAGCCGCCATAAAGTCTCTGCCGACCGCTACTACAACCATCTCTCCGGGTTGTTCAGTCTCAACTCGGGCGATCTTCGTATCGTCAAGGTCGTCAGGATTGACATCTTTGTAATTCTCACGCAGTTCTGCTATTGAAGCGTAAACCGGATTTGCTCTTACAAAGTCGGTGACTTTGACAAGCACTGGTTTCGTTTCATACAGTGGTTGCATTCCTGAGAAAGCGTTGGTGTTTTGGTTTCTCGACACTATGGCGATATTTGCCACTCCGTCAACATATGTGGGCACATAGCTATTATATGTACCTGTGGCTACAGCTGTTTTTGTAACCTTCAGAGACGACGAACCGAGCATCTTATGATTCTCGTCGTTGTAGTCATAGACATAGTAGTAGGCATCCGCCAACTTGGCATCCGCCTCTGCCTGAGTGCGGTCAAATTTCCAGTTGAGTGCATTAGTTATGGCTCCCTCGAAGGCGAAGTCGTAACCCTCGGGGGCTTCAACCTGCGTGAGTGAGGTGTTCAGTGCTGACGTGCCGTCAATAGCCTGTATGCCGGTAGGTATCGCCTGTTCAAACTGGGCGCCACCACTGCGCACATTAAGATAGAAATCGCCGGTTTCTTCGTCGTAGTCCACAACGCCGAGCACGGTAAATATATCCGTCTCATCGGCACCTCCCGCCTTCAATACCGGATCATTAGCGTAAGTGGAATACAGATTACTGATTCCGCGGACATCGAGACCATACACCAGATGTACGGTCTTTCCGGTGCCGTTCTCCTTTACGGTCTTGTTCTCCCGGTCAAACGCACTTGCATGATTAAGCGCAACGATTTTGCCCCAGTGTTCAGGCTTAAGTTCGTCAGTCATATAGAACCGTTGGAAATCAGAAAGCTCGACACCTACTTCGGCTGCCGTAGCCGCTGCTGCAGTGGTATTGTTAAAGAAATAATAGTCGAACTGATCCTCACCTATGCGATCCATAATCTGAATCACTGGGTTCCCTTTGACAAATGTAAGTTTGCCGACCACTGTTTCCGGACGGACGAATTCGTCTTTAGGCCAGGTATTCCCGTTGGTTAGCGGCTTAATACTGTTCGGAAGCAGTGTGGTGGAGCCATCGGCATTCTTGTGACCTGATGGTGCTTTGGATGTAACCTTAAAAGTATTGCCATCCTTATCGAACAAGTATGCTACGTTGCGTTGGTTCTTAGTGGCGTCTGTGACCAACGCACCGGCGTTGAGCACTTTGGTGATATAGTCGATACGCACGATCTTGCCTTCATTCTCAGGTTTGATTAGGTCGGCATATGATGTTACCGGGAGAATGGTGAAATAGTCGAAGTTTTGTGCAGCGGGAAGGCTTTCATATTCCACGCCGTCTTTCTCTCCAACGGCAACAACATATAGTGTGCCTTTTGATGCAATCTTTACAGATGCACCGTCACTAAGCAGCGTGGCTTTCGAGCGGTCGAACTGCTCAATAGGGGTCTCGGAGAAGATATAGTAGAACTTCAGATCGGAATATTCGTCAGTGAAATTAGCATCGGTGGTAACTGTGGGCGTTATATCTGTAGGTTCAGACACCGATAGGTCACCGCTTGGTTGAACCACACCTCCGGTCGGGGTAGGTATTGTGGGTGCAACAGGAACATATGGTTTCTCTATATAGTCGGCAGGCTTGGTCTCGCTTGCCGCTGTGAGCACAACTTTCTCGAACACCACGGCGGGTAGAGTGCCGTTTGTGACGTTTGCCATTGTTGTCGACGAGACTGATGCAGCGAAGGGGTCATAGCTGCCGTTATTGACCTGCGCCATTACCCAGGCATGGCTCACTCCATTCAGACTTTCAAGCGAGAACACCCAGGCATCGTCGGGATCCTCATATGAAGTTTGACGGCTGAATGTGACGCCCTCAATCTGCTGGCTGTTGAGGTTAGCTGAAGATCGGTAGGCTGTCGGATACTTATATGTTCCTGATGAAGTGTTATAGTTGGCGTAGTAGTCAGCTTGATAAACCGGGGTCTCTTTGCCCTTGAAAGTGACAGCCGGATCGATGTATGAACGGAATTCGGTGCCGATATGGGCGCCGAGATATGAATGTCCGATTCTTTTAAGAGAGACTGTGGGCATTCCTGCTTTGCTCTTTTCTGAGCGGCGGAACTCGGTGATGACATCGCCCATCTTGAATTTCTCAGTTTCGCCAGTGAAAGCGGTCTTTGTCGGTACGACCCATTTAGAAGCGGCCTTGTCCCAATACTTCACGTCGGAGACGAGTCCTACAACATTCTGGTTGACAAACGCCGGAACCTCGCCCTCGAAATACTCGATGTCAATTGCCATGATCGACAGCGCGTATTGAAGGTAGTTGCTGTTTGTGACCATAGTGCTTGCCGTCTGAAGTTTTGTGTCGTTAATGCTATTCTGGTACATAGACACGCATTCATTCTTACTGATCTCAAACACAAACTCGTTGGCATTCTCGCCAAACATTTCATCAGGCTGAATGGTTGTGAGGTATGTACGTGAGTTAACAAGCGGATCAGTGGTGCCCGTTTGAAGTACAGCGTCAGTTGCGGTGAACGATGCGGGTGTGATGGATGTCACATTCTTGTTGAAGAAATCAAGATACTTTATGGTCGTATTATTCGGACCATTGCTCTCTTTGAACGACGTGATCTTGATTTTGCTTATCGGCTTATTCTTTTTAGGAGTGATCTTGATCTTCACGCCCGGAAACACACGTATATGTTTTGCTCCATTTCGAGTTGTATCTTTACTGATATACGTAGATACGGTGTAGCGGTTTTTAATCAGATTTTTCGTACTGGCGTCGTTGACCAGAGCATTGGTATAATCAAACTCTATGGTCATATCTGAGTTCTCCAATTTCGCTATGCCACAATACTTGTCGTAACCCTCTTTTGCAGTGGTGTTGCTGGTAAGAGCGTATTGACCGATTGTGGCATTATCACTGCCAGACGTGAGGAAGTATAGCGAGTTGTCGAGCCAGTCGAGTGTTTCATCGACGTAGTTCAGATCCTTGTCGTAGCGACCTATGATTTTCAGGTCTGTGTTATGATCCGCCGTACGCAACTGGAAATCCATGTGTCCCGTGGATGTCTGTGCGCTTGCTCCTGGCGCGTGCGGGGATAGGGCAAGCAGCGCGAGGGCGGCAAACTTTAGTAAAAGTTTCTTCATTCCTGTATACGTTTTATTTGTACATTTTGTATTTGAGAGGAGGGAGGTGGTAGGCGACGGCGCGCATGTCGGTGGAGGGGTAAGGAAAGAGGTTGGCTACAGGCATGAGAATGCCGCGAGCCGGCGCGCCGCAGATCGGTTCAGGGCGCAGACTCACGGAGACGACCCATTGAGGCGAACCTCAATGAGGTGTGCAAACGTCTGATAAACAGATGGTTTGCGGGGGGGGGTAAAACTTGGGTTATTTTGTACACTTTCCTAAATACACTTTCTAAACAAGGTGGCTGCCGCAAGCGTAAACGGTTGTCGTGCAGCCTTGCATCGCAAAATTAGTGTGCATCGTCGATGTGCGCAAAATTCCTGCCCAAAATTTAACAACATTGTAACATCTTGTCGCCTAGTAGGGGGCGGGTGTAGCAATTACCCGGAGACAATTTCATCCTGCGGAATGAAATATGTCTCCGCCCCGTACTCAAGCCATGCAGCACTCTATGCTATAGGGTCAGGCGGTGATTTCGCCGCAGAGGGATTGGGTGAAGCTTTCGGCGACTTCGGCGGGGGATAGGTTGAGCCCGAAGAGGTGCATCATCTTGGTGATGGCGGCTTCGGCGGTGATGTCGGCTCCGGAGATTACGCCTGTGGCGCTGAGTGCGTCGCCGGCGGCATAGCGCTTGGTGACACCTCCGTTGACGCATTGTGTGACGTTGACGATCACAATGCCGCGCGCGATGGCTTCGGCGATGGCGCTGGTGAACCATGGGGCGGTGGGGGCGTTGCCGGCGCCGTAGGTTTTCAACACTATGCCTTTTACGCCGGGGGTGGCGAGCTGATGACGCAGCGTGCGCTCGGTGATGCCGGGGAAGAGGTCGATGAACATCACGTCGGAATCGAGTGTGACGTGTGTGCGCAGCGGTCGGCGCTCGTTGCGGCGGTAGAGCGCGTCGTCATTGTAGTGTATGCCGAGTCCGATCTGCGCCAGAGGGGGGTAGTTGTTGCTCTTGAAGGCGTTAAAGTTGTCGGCGCTCATCTTCGTGGCACGGTTGCCGCGCCAAAGGTAGTTCTCGAAGAGGATCGCCACCTCCTGCACCATCGGTCGCCCGTCGTCGCGTGTCTGTGCGGCAATCTGCAGGGCGGTTATGAGGTTTTCCTCGCCGTCGGTGCGCACCTCGCCGATGGGTAGCTGCGATCCGGTGATTATGACCGGTTTGGCGAGGTTTTCGAGCATGAAGGAGAGCGCGGAGGCGGTGTACGCCATGGTGTCGGTGCCGTGGAGGAGCACAAAGCCGTCGTAGAGGCGGTAGTTCTCGCCGATGGTGCGCACGATCTCTACCCAGTGGGCGGGCGACATGTCGCTCGAATCGATCGGTGTGAACGAGACGTTGTCGATGTCGAAGTTGAGCTTGCGCACCTTCGGCACGTTGTCGATGAGGTGGGTGAAGTCGAACGGTTCGAGACACCCTGTCGAGGGGTTCTCGATCATGCCGATGGTACCACCGGTATAGATGATCAGTATGCGGGGGCGATGTGCGGGCTGCATGGCGTGGGATTGTGTCATTTCACCTGCGATCCGGGGCTTACGGCGCCTGTAGGGCCGATCACCACGAGTTTGCCACCGGCAGATGCTGCGGAGAGTATCATGCCCTGCGACTCTATACCCTTGAGCTTGCGCGGGGGAAGGTTGGCGATGAAGCACACCTGCTTGCCCACGAGTTCTTCGGGAGCGTAGTGCTGCGCGATGCCGCTGACGATGGTGCGGGGTGTGCCTGTTCCGTCGTCGATGCTGAAGCGGAGCAGCTTGTCAGCCTTGGGCACCTTGGTGCATTCGAGCACCGTGCCGACGCGGATGTCGGCGCGGTCGAAGGTGTCGATGTCGATATCGGGAGCCTGCGGTTCGGGGCGCCATGCCTTGAGCTTGTTGGTGCGCTTGATCTCCTCAAGGCGCTCGGTCTGCCGCTGTATCGCCTCGTCCTCGATCTTCTCGAAGAGCAGTTCGGGCTGTGCGATCTCGATGCCGGCTGCCACGATGTCGAAGGAGCCGAGCTGATTCCAGCTGAGGTCGCCGAGGCGGAGCATTGCGGCGAGGCGGCTTGCGGCAAACGGTGTGAATGGTGTGAACGCAATGGCGAGGTTGGCGCAGATCTGGAGCGAGAGGTTGAGCACGGTCTCCATGCGTGCGGTGTCGGTCTTGGCGAGCTGCCAGGGCTGTGTCTCCTGGAGGTATCGGTTGCCTATGCGGGCTATCTCCATAGCCTCGCGCAGCCCCTCGCGGAAGTGGAATGTGGAGAGGGCTTCGGTGAGGCGTGCGGATGCTTCGGCGACCTCGCGCTGCATGGTGCGGTCGATGTCGGTGAGCTCGCCGGCGGCGGGTACAGTGCCGCCGAGGTATTTGTGGGTTAGCACTGTGGCGCGGTTGACGAAGTTTCCGAGGATAGCTACGAGCTCGTTGTTGTTGCGAGCCTGGAAGTCAGCCCAGGTGAAATCGTTGTCCTTCGCCTCGGGTGCGTTGGCGGTGAGGACGTAGCGCAGTGTGTCCTGACGTCCGGGGAAGTCGCGGAGATACTCGTGGAGCCACACAGCCCAGTTGCGCGATGTGGATATCTTGTCGCCCTCGAGGTTGAGGAACTCGTTGGCGGGCACATTGTCGGGCAGTTGGAATCCGTCGCCGTAAGCCATGAGCATCGCAGGGAACACTATGCAGTGGAACACGATGTTGTCCTTGCCTATGAAGTTGATGATGCGGGTCTCGGGATCCTTCCACCACTTTTCCCATGAGTCGGGGAGGAGTTCCTTGGTGTTGGAGATATATCCGATCGGGGCGTCGAACCATACGTAGAGCACCTTTCCCTCGGCACCCTCGACCGGCACGGGTACGCCCCACTTGAGGTCGCGGCTGACGGCACGCGGCTGCAGCCCCATGTCGAGCCACGACTTGCACTGACCGTAGACGTTGGTCTTCCACTCGCGGTGTCCGTCGAGTATCCATTTGCGGAGTGCCTGCTCATAGTCCTGGAGGGGGAGATACCAGTGTGTGGTCTCGCGCCAGCTGACGGGAGCGGATGTCAGGCGCGAATGGGGGTCGATAAGGTCGGTGACGGATAGTGATGATCCGCACGCCTCGCATTGGTCGCCGTAAGCCTCCTTGCCGCAGTGCGGGCATGTGCCGGCTACGTAGCGGTCGGCGAGAAACTCACCCGCCTCGGCGTCGTAGGGCTGTTCGGAGGTCTTGACCACGAATTTGCCCTGGTCATAGAGGTGGCGGAAAAACTCGGATGCGGTGTGGCGGTGTATGTCGGACGTAGTGCGTGAATATATGTCGAACGTTATGCCCAGCTCCTTCATGGAGTCGCGGATTATGGCGTGGTAACGGTCCACGATGTCCTGCGGGGTCACACCCTCCTCGCGCGCCTTGATGGTGATAGGCACTCCATGCTCGTCGCTGCCGCCGATCATGAGCACATCCTCGCCGCGAAGCCGCAGAAACCGGGCGTAGATGTCGGCAGGGACGTAGACACCGGCAAGATGTCCGATGTGTACCGGACCGTTTGCGTAGGGGAGAGCGGTAGTGATGAGTGTGCGCTTATGATCTTGTTGCATAGTGTTTGTGAGTTTTCGTTTGAAGCGCAAAATTAGCCAAAAATGGGCGCAAAAATGAAGCGATATGATAAAAATCAGTAGTCGAGGGGTTGGTTTTTAACAGTCGTTAGCAGGCGTTGTGTGCGTCGGGCGGTGTTATAATTGCAGGCGAAATGTGTAATTTTGCCCGGACGAATCCAATAATTGATAATATCCAATAATTGATAATTATGATACTGAACATACTGCTCATACTCGTGAGCCTGGCGATGATACTCTATGGTGCCAACTGGCTTACCGACGGCGGCTCGACGGTGGCGAAGCGTTTCGGCATAAGCGAACTTGTGATAGGTCTGACGGTGGTGGCGTTCGGCACGTCGACTCCTGAGCTGGTGATCAGCGTGGTGTCGGCTATGAAAGGATCGGGAGGGCTCGCTATAGGCAACGTGGTGGGCAGCAATATATTCAATGTGCTGCTGATTGTCGGCGTAGTGGCGCTGATACGTCCGATAAAGGTGGACCGTGACAATATGACCACGGAACTCCCGCTGACGGTGCTCGCATCGGTGGCTCTGCTGGTGTGCGCCAACGGGCATCTGCTCGACGGCGACGGCTCCGACGGACTGTCGCGTGTGGACGGGCTGCTGCTTCTATTGTTTTTCGTGATATTCATGCGGCATACATTCAATATAGCCCGGCGTGGCGATGATAGCGCAGCCGCGGGTGGCGTTGCCGTGTCAGCGGAGGCGGTCAGCGGCAAGGAGCTGGCACTCGGCGTGGGCAAGATCATCGTGGGGCTTGCCGGACTGATCTGGGGTGGCGACATATTTGTCGACAAGGCGTCGGCGCTGGCATCGGTGCTTGGCGTGAGCGATGCCGTGATCGGTCTGACGGTTGTGGCTGTCGGGACTTCGCTTCCGGAACTCGCCACTTCGGTGGTGGCGGCTGTCAAGGGACAGTCGGGACTGGCGATAGGCAACGTTGTGGGCAGTTGTATTTTCAACATCTTCCTGGTGCTCGGTGCATCGGCTACGATACATCCGCTTACAATGGGAGGCATAGGTAATTTCGAGCTGCTGACCATGACCGGCTCGGCTGTGCTATTCTGGCTGTTCGGATGGATCATCAAGAAGCGTACGATAACGCGTGGTGAGGGTGCGGTGATGGTGGCGTGCTTCGTAGCCTACACGGCAGTGCTCATCATGTGTGCGTAGAGGGGCAGCACGACGGGCTTTTAATTAAAATTAGTGAGGGAGGGGAGACAGGTCGCCTCCAAAATCATTGTTTTACGGTATTTCGGAGGGGGAGGTACGGCAGTAATTTTGCATTGTGAAAACCAATGGACGACTATGGGCGTCCGCATAACCGGAAAAAACAGTGCAACAATGAATATAAAATTCAAGAAATTATTTAACGTCAGCCAATTAGGGGCGGCTGTGACAGCCGTGGCGCTGCTCAGCTCATGCAACGGCATGTTTTCGGGTATCTATGACAATGAGGATGAGTCGACAAAGTTTGATACCGACTACGGTTTCATCGGTGCCGGTGATGACGGGTCGATGCGTATCTACATCGATGCCTCGAGCTACACCGTGTGGAACTATCTCGACCTTCACAACCGCCGCGCAGTGAGCGAGGAGATCGGCGGAGAAGAGAACACCGAGCCGGAAAAGTGGGATTTTGCGGTGCACCGCTATGACACGAAGACCAATTCAGGGCGTGTTATGGCTACATCGCTCACTTCGCTCGCACAGGCAGCCTCACTGACATCCGCTCCCGCAGGCGAATGGACCGAGGATATCTGGACGACCAATAAGATCACTGTCGACATGTCGCACATGATGGATGGTTATCTTGTCTATGATGAGTCGTTCTACAACCCCACACTCTCCGGGTGGCTGAATGTCGATACAAGCTCCATGCCTCCGAGCTATTCGATGAGCGACCGTGTGTATCTCCTGGAACTTGCCGACGGCACACATGCCGCCATCAAGCTTGTCAACTACATGGATAATGCCGGTGTGAAAGGATTCATGACAATCGATTACATCTATCCGCTAAAATTTTGATAACGCCTCTCTCAGCCCTCTTCATTCATCCGTTACCCCAAAATTCAGATTCACAGTGTATATAAAAAATACCATGCTCGCAGCCATGCTTGCCGCTGCGGCAACACTCAACGCCACAGAGCCCGTAGATTCCATAGCTGACGACGGTGAAGACTTCGCAGCCTCGGGAATCGACCTCGCGGCTGTAACAGTCACAGCCACACGCACTCCCAAACTGCTGATGGATGCGCCGATAGTGACTCGACTCATCACCTCATCCGACATAAAGCGCACAGACGCCACCAATATCGGCGACCTGCTGCAGTCGGAACTACCCGGCATAGAGTTCTCTTTCAGCATGAACCAGCAGACCTCGCTCAACATGACCGGTTTCGGCGGCAATTCGGTGCTTTTCCTTGTTGACGGCGAACGTCAAGCGGGTGAGACACTGGATAATGTCGACTATAACCGTCTGAACCTTACGAATGTCGACCGTGTGGAGATCGTGAAAGGTGCGAGCTCATCGCTCTATGGCTCGAATGCCGTGGGCGGCGTGGTTAACATCATCAGTGCCGAGCCGACAAAGCCGTGGGAACTAAACCTCAACGGCCGCTACGGTGATCACAATTCGCAGCGCTATGGCGGTCAGCTTGGTTTCAAGCAGGGTAAAGTGACGTCGGTCACCACCGCCCAGTTCGTGAAATCCGATCCGATAGAGCTTAAGACAAGCGTCTCGGAGGGTGGTGACTACAGCGAGGTCTACGGACACCACTCATGGAATCTCAAGGAGCGTCTGGTTTACCGTCCGATCGACGGACTCGCACTCACCGGACGTGCCGGATACTTTTTCCGCCAGCGTGATGCCAGCGCCGATGCCCACGACCGTTACCGCGATTTCACCGGCGGTCTGCGCGGTGTGTACGAGTGGAAGAAATCGTCGGCGGAGCTGAGCTACGGTTATGATCAGTATGACAAGAGCGACTATTACACCACAACACGCCTTGATATCCGCGATTACAGCAATGTGCAGCACACCGTAGCCGGACGTTACTCCACAGAGTTGCCCGCATCGGTGGGGCTGACTGTCGGCGGTGATTTCATGCGCGATTATCTCATGTCGTACCAGTTTGAGGATGGCAGAAGCTATCATCAGTATACCGCTGATGCCTACGCCCAGGCTGACTGGGATGTCACCAAGCATTTCAACCTCATCGGCGGGCTGCGCTATGACTATTTCAGCGAGTCGAAAGCGGATCATATGACGGCAAAACTCGGAGCGATGTATAAAATGCGCCCCATGACATTCCGTGCATCCTATGCAGGCGGTTTCCGTGCGCCAACGCTTAAGGAGATGTACATGAACTTCAACATGGCTAATATCTTCATGATCTACGGCAATCCTGACCTTAAGAGCGAGACTTCAAACAACTTCTCTCTTTCGGCAGAGTACTCGCGCGGCAACTACAACATCACCGCCATAGGTTTCTACAACCTTGTCGATGATCATATCACCACCGTCTGGAACCAGGCTCTCGGCGGACAGCAGTATGTCAACACTCCGAAGATGCGCATCGGGGGCATTGAGATGAACGCATACGCCCGCTGGCGTTGCGGCGTAGGTGCGCGCGTCTCTTATGTATATACCAATGAGCATGTGTCGAAGGGTTCGCCGACTGTATCTTCGACGCGCCCGCACTCGGCAACCGTCCGCCTTAATTACGGTAAGGAGTGGCGCCGCTACGGTTTCGACGTGTCGCTTCACGGACGTATTCTCTCGGCAGTCGATGTCGATGAATTCACCTCGGTGACCAACTATGAGGATACGGAGCGGGTGCATTACCCCGGCTATACTATGTGGAAGCTCAACCTGAGCCAGACGGTGCTCGACGGTATAAATATCAACCTGACTGTCGACAACCTGTTCAACTATCGCCCGCACTATTATTACAGCAGCTCGCCGACCACCACCGGCACCTCGCTGAGCGTGGGTCTGAGCATTGATGTCGACAAACTCACACGACTCTGAACAAATAACGTAAGAAAGAACCACGATAAGAACGATGGCAAAAATGAAATTGAAATTCAACCGTCGCAATATCATCGCCGGCATAGCAGTGCTGGCGGTGATTGTTGCGTGCATAGCGGTATGGCAACGCTACTTCAGCACGACGAAAGTGGCGTTTGTCAATTATCAGGTGCTGCAGTTAGGGCAGATGTCGAAAGCTAACGACAACTCCTGGATCAAGCTTTATGAACTGTCGCCGGAGGAACTGGAGAAGGCTGGCGACTATGACATGGTGTTTGTCAACGGTATGGGACTCCGTGTCACCGCCGAGCAGCGCGAAGCCCTCATAAAGGCGGCAAACTCCGGCACTCCTGTGCTCTCGACCGCCGTGACCAATCCCGATAATTATATCGTGAGCGTGGATTCGGTGCAGGCTGCCGATCTCGCACATTATCTCTCTGGTGGCGGCAGGACGAATTATCGGAATCTTCTCAGCTACGTGCGCCGCAACATAGACCGTAAGATCACGGCGGCTCCCGAACCGGGTGAGCCGGTGGAGTCGGCGAGCGATATGATGTATCATTCCGATTTCAGCGATCCTGACGGAGAGGATCTCGGATTCAATTCTGTAGCCGATTACCGTGAGTATCTGAAGAAAAACGACCGGTATAATCCGGAGGCACCGGAAATCATAGTGTGCGGTGCCATGGGCGATCCGACAGATCTCGTGCGCCGCCTTGAAGAGACCGGCAATACTGTTTATGCTATCCGCGATATAAATACTTTCCTCCGTGCGGGTCATGCCGATTCCATCGTCCCGCGTGCAATGATCAATATGGCTCACGGACGTATGGGTGATTATATGGTCGACTACCTCAAGGATCGCAATATACCGTTGTTCTCACCCCTTAATGTCAACCGTCTTGCTACAGAGTGGGAGGCTGACAAGATGGGTATGAGCGGCGGATTCATGTCGCAGAGCATCGTTACTCCTGAGATCGACGGCGCGATTCGTCCGTTTGTGCTTTTCGCGCACCGTGAGGGGGAGGATGGACTGCAGGAGCCGTTCACTATTCCTGAGCGCCTGGAGACATTTGTAAGCAATGTGAACCGTTACATAGCCCTTGCCGACAAACCTAACTCCCGCAAGAAAGTAGCCATAGTATATTTCAAGGGTTCCGGCTCAAACGCTCTCGTGGCGTCGGGAATGGAGGTCGTGCCTTCGATCTACAATCTGCTTTGCAGCTTGCGCGATGCTGGTTATCGCGTGGACGGGCTTCCGGCAAATGCCGATGAGCTTGGACGCATGATACAGAAGTATGGCCCGGTGTTCGGCTCATACTCAGAGGGCGCCATCGCCGATTTCCTGGAGAACGGCAATCCGCTCCTTATCAAACGCAGTGATTATGAGCGTTGGGCTTCAGAAGTATTGCGCCCGGAGAATTACCAGGAGGTTAAGGATGCTTTCGGGGAATTCCCCGGCAATTATATGGCTATGCCTGACAGCTCGCTTGCCGTGGCTCGCCTGGAGTTCGGCAATGTCGTGATTCTCCCGCAGCCGGCAGCCGGTGGCGGTGATGACAGTTTCGCAATGGTCCATGGCACGGATATGGCTCCGCCTCATTCGTATATTGCCCCTTATCTGTGGATCCAGAAGGGTTTTGAGGCTGACGCAATAATACATTTCGGCACCCACGGCGGTCTGGAGTACACTCCTCGCAAACAGGTAGCTCTCAGCGCCGATGATTGGTCGGATCGTCTGATAAACGATCTTCCTCACTTCTATGTGTATACAATCGGCAATGTCGGTGAGGGCATGATCGCTAAACGTCGCTCATACGCCGGACTGCAGTCATATCTTACACCTCCGTTCATGGAAAGCAGCGTACGCGGCATATACCGTGAACTGACCGAGGCTATAAAGATGTACAACGACAATCTGGAGTCGGGCAATGCCGACCGTCTCGCTTCGGCAGCAGCTCAGGTGCGCCGCCACACGGAGCGCCTCGGTATCGGGCGTGAGCTCGGTCTCGATTCGCTCTCTCCTGAGCCTTATACTGAGGCTGATGTGGCACGCATCGAGCAGTTTGCCGAAGAACTTGCAAATGAGAAAATCGTCGGGCAGCTCTATACTATGGGCGTGCCTTACGAGAAAGAACGCATAGAGAGCAGCGTGCGCTCGATGAGCGTCGATCCTCTCGCTTACCCACTGCTCGCTCTCGACAAGCTGCGTCACCGTGCTCCTGCGGGTATTGAAAAGCATAAGTCACTGTTTACGGCTCGCTATATAACTCCTGCCCGCGCGCTTGTCGATCGCCTGATTGCCAATCCATCCGCCGCTAATGACCAGCTCGTCTGCTCATACGCCGGCATAACTCCCGACCAGCTTGCACTTGCCCGCGAGATCGAAGAGTACAATAACCGTCCGACCGGTATGGCGGCAATGATGATGGCTATGAGTGGCAAGCCGGTGAACCAGCAGCGTGCAGCCGACGAACGCCGCGAGAAGATGCGTGCCATGGCTAAGCATATCTCGCCGGAGAAGGCTCTTGCTATGGCTAAGAAAATGGGCGCTCCCGCCTCAGCTCTGAAGAGCATGGAAGCGGCTATGAAAGGTGAGGAGGCAGACAGTTCGTCATCTTCTTCAAAGGCGGGTATGAAGGATATGATGGCGATGATGAAGGCTCAGGCGGAAAAGCCTGACTACACTAAGGAACAGCTTGAGGAGGCTGCCGCGATAATGAATATCGAGCGCGCTCTGCTCAATGTCGGCAAATATGGCACGGCACTGCGGGAGAGCCCTCAGATCGAACTCAGATCTATGCTCAATGCCCTTGCCGGTGGTTACACAGCTCCGTCGCCCGGTGGAGATCCGATCGTGAACCCCAATACATTGCCTACCGGACGTAATCTTTACGGCGTGAATGCCGAAGCCACTCCATCGGAGGCGGCATGGGAGAAGGGCAAGCAGCTTGCCGACAATACTATCAAACTTTACCGTGAGCGTCACAACGACAGCATTCCGCGTAAGGTTAGCTACACACTCTGGAGCGGAGAGTTTATCGAGACCGAGGGTGCGACAATTGCCCAGGTGCTTTACATGCTTGGTGTGGAGCCGGTGCGCGACGCGTTCGGACGTGTCACTGACCTGCGTCTGATCCCGTCGGAAGAACTTGGACGCCCGCGTATCGACGTTGTGGTCCAGACCTCCGGTCAGCTCCGTGACCTCGCGGCATCGCGCCTGTTCCTCATCAACCGCGCGGTTGAGATGGCTGCGGCTGCGGGCAATGACGAGGCGTTCACAAATCAGGTGAGTCTCGGAGCTACCGAGGCTGAGGCAAAACTCACAGAGAAAGGGCTTTCACCACGCGAGGCACGTGAAGTCGCGCTCTATCGTGTGTTCGGCGGTCTTAACGGTAACTACGGTACCGGTATACAAGGAATGGTACAGGCGTCTGACAAGTGGGACGACGAGCATTCGATAGCCGATGTCTATCTAAACAACATGGGTGCCTTCTACGGTAAGGAGGACGAGTGGGAGACTGTAAAACAATATGCTTTCGAGGCGGCACTCGGCGGTACGGATGCGGTGGTTCAGCCGCGCCAGAGCAATACCTGGGGCGCTCTGAGCCTTGATCACGTATATGAGTTCATGGGTGGTCTGAATCTGGCGGTACGTAATGTTACCGGAAAAGATCCTGACGCATACCTGAGTGACTACCGCAACCATAACAACATGCGTATGCAGGAGGTGAAGGAGGCGATAGGCGTGGAGAGCCGCTCGACCATATTCAATCCCACATATATCAAGGAGCGCATGAAAGGTGGCGCGTCGTCGGCAAGTGAGATCGCCGAGATCGTCAACAATACGTTCGGATGGAACGTGACCAAGCCCGATGCCATCGACAATGAGATGTGGGATGAGATCTACGACGTCTATGTAGCCGACAAGCATGATCTGGGCATACGTAACTTCTATGAGAAGCAGAACCCGGCGGCTCTTGAGGATGTCAGCGCGACAATGCTTGAGAGTGCACGCAAGGGTATGTGGAAAGCCACTGATCAGCAGCTCGCGGCTCTCGCCCGGCTGCACACGGAACTGGTGAACAAGTACGGTCCTTCGGGCTCGCAGCGTGTGATGGATAACGCCAAGTTGCGCGACTTCATAGCGCAGAAGGTTGATCCGGAACAGGCGCAGCAGTACCGTGCGGATATCGACAAGGCTCGTAAAGTAAGTGTCGATAATGCCGACAAGGGTATGGTGATGAAGAAGGAGACCATGAGTGCCGACGCGCAGTCGACCCAGCGCACCATATCTACTGTCGTGATCATTGTAATTGTGATCGTGATCTTGGTGATCGTCGCAGTGCTCGTGCGCCGTCGCCGTAAAACTAACTCTTTAAATCAGGAGAATTGGAAACAGCAATAATAGTATTGATGCTGCTGGTGGTGCTCAGTTTTGTGCTGAAGCATACCTTTTCGGGCTACGTCACTCTTGCGGTAATGTCGGTTGTGTGTGCTCTGTTCATCGGCTGTCTCTGGGAGGTGGCTATAGAGCAGAGCCGTACCCAGATCGCTGACTGGCTGCAGCGTCCGGCATTGATGCGCGACACCTCCGTGCTGCTTTGTGTCGACGTGGCTCTGAGCATCGCCTACTGTATGCTCGCCGCCTATCTGCGCACCGCCGGCAAGGTGAAAAAATCGACAATATGGGGTTACCGCCTGCTGCGGCTATATCCGGGAGTGACAATTTTCATGGTGCTGTTCAGTCTGCTGGTTACGGCGGTGTTCAGTTTCCCCGGACGCGATTTCGCGACTGTTGCGTGGACTCTTGCGGCAATAGTGGCGGTGGCGTTTCCATTATGTGTGTTCGGTGTTAGGTGGTTGCTTCCGGAGAAGGAACTTCGCCTGGAGCTGATGTTTCTGCTCAATCTCTTCATTGCCATGATGGCTGTGGTGGTGACAGTAAACGGAACCACTGCAGTGCAGGGTGTCGGCGAGATTGAGTGGCTGCCGCTTGCGACGGTGGTGGGGCTTGTTGCTCTCGGTGCCGCTGCGGGCTGGCTGATCTGGCGCCGTCGGGCAGGGAAACAGGTGATGCCCGGATAAGTAAAAAATTTAACGATAGAAAAGTAATCAAAAAACGATAGCAATGACATACATTTCCGACATTCTTTATTGGATCTCCACCGGACTTCTCGTGCCGGTTGTACTCGTACTCATATTCCTGTTCATCCGTGCCCTGATCCTGTTAGGCGGCTTCTTCGGGCAGTATCAGTCCATGCGCCGTAACGAGGCTCTGTTACGCCGCCCGCTCGAAAAACTTAATGCCGCGAATCTCGATGAGTTTGAGAAGATGCTTCCGGAACAGACCACTGACTCGACGGTGATTTATATCCGTCGCTTGTTCGAGGCGCGCCGCTCACCTGCACAGATCGAGCATATTCTCTCAGAAGTGGAGATCGCTTCCGACAAGGATCTCAGTCTTTCGGTGACCCTCGCGAAAATGGGTCCGACCGTAGGACTTATGGGAACCCTGATACCTATGGGTCCCGCTCTTGTAGGTCTTGCCGCGGGCGATATAGCATCTATGGCTTACAATATGCAGGTGGCTTTCGCAACAACGGTCGTGGGTCTGTTTGCAAGCGCCATAGGCTTCCTGACAAAACAGGCTAAGCAGCGCTGGCAGATGCGTCGTCTGAGCGATCTGGAGCTGATAGCATCACTTATCAACGAAAAAGAGAACCGCTCATGCGCCGCCGCAGAATAACAGGACGTCTTGGCGCAGCAGCCGATGATGCCGACCCGATGAGTGTCGTGGCAAATCTCTTTGATGTGGCGATGGTGTTCGCGCTTGCCCTGATGGTAGCTCTCGTGTCGCGGTACAGTATGACCGAGATGCTTTCAGCCGATGATTTCACGATGGTGAAGAATCCCGGGCAGGACAACATGGAGATCATAACAAAGGAGGGAAACGAGATAAACCGTTACACCCCTTCGGAAGATCAGAGCAGCGCCGACGGGAACAAAGGGCGCAAAGTGGGCATAGCCTACGAGCTTGAGGACGGGCGGATCATCTATGTGCCCGAGTGAGCGCCGGTGAGTGCAACCTGAAAGCAGCTATACATATAAAAACCGGTGTGTCAACGAGTTTTGGCACACCGGTTTTTTGTGGATATATTTGCGTTTGTAAGTGTCAGCTGACTGTATCCTTGATGTCTTCAATGTTTACGAGTTTGCTGACTATGGCGTAGATTGTCAGTCCGGCTGCGGAGTGGATCTGCAGTTTTGCCGCTATGTTTCTTCGGTGGGTCATCACGGTATTGACAGAAACGTTGATTTCTGCGGCGATCTCTTTGTTTGAAAGCCCCTTGACTATTCCCACCACTACGTCTTTCTCGCGTGGACTAAGCTCGCGTGATGAGTCAGGTTGTGCCTCAGCCTCGGCTGTGAGCCTGGTTATTGTCCCGATTATCTCCTCTTTTGTGTCGGTGAGGAGCATGTTGGCGTCGTAGGCGTTGGCTATGGCTTTCGGCAGCGGGACAGCGGCGAAGGATATGAATGCGGGTCGCCACTCGCAATTGTTTCGTATGGCGTTGACTGTAGGCGGGGGTAACAGCAGCGGATCCGCTATGACAACTGCCGGACGCGTTACGCCTATGCGTGCTTCCGCCTCTTCGGCGGTCACTGTCAGTGTGGTGACGCTCACCTCTTTTGTAGCGCTTATTATGGCGCGGAGGCCTGCCGTCAGAACGGCGGAGTCGGTGAGCAGCATCACTGTGATATGTTTCATTACTCAGGCTGTTTGCGGTCGCGGTGACGATGCGCCGTCCGTGGTTGGTGGTTATTCAGTTCCAGTTCGGCTATCATCGGCACGAGAATGAAATTCTCAATCTCGCTGTGGGTGTCAAGATCCTCCTCGCAGTTGAATATGTCGACGAGCACATCATACATCAGGTTGGGCATCGATGTGGTATAGTAGCGGAGTATTATATTCTTCAGGTCGGAGAGTTTTTCGCCTACCTCATCGTGATGGCGGCGGAATATGTCGATGTTGTAGTCTGTGCGTTCGCCTGCAAGCATGCTCCGGATGTAGGGGAAAAGCGTATTCTCCTCGTATGCGAAGTGTATCCGCACCTGATCTATGTAGCTGTCAAAAAAACGCACTATTGCCGGATTGATGTCGGAATGGTGGCAGTCGAGCGCTTTCAGCAGGTTGGCGCGGATGTGTGGGAACTTGTAGGTAAGGAAATAGTCGTGTGAGTTGTGCAGGAAGTCCACAATTCCGTTGGCGGCGGTGTCCGACGGAGTCTCGCTGACTATCTGTCCGGTGAGTATGAAGTTGACGATCAGCAGGAAAATGTCGACGTCAATTCCTGACTCTCCGCACACCTCGGCAATGGTTTTGTTGCCAAAGCCGAGGGGTATGGAAAAGCGGCTGAGTATCGGGAGGATATTGAAGTCCTCCTTTACAAGGTCGACGAGGCTGTCGGCGCCTGTGAAATGGCGGTTTGTTACGGCGGCTGGCATGTTGCCGGTTTTATTCCGCAGTGTTACCTTCGGCTTTCTCTGCTCCTTCTTCCTCTTCGTCGGTGAAACTTGTGATGCCGGCGGCAAGCAGGGCATTGTACCAGTTGAAGAGCTTGCGGATATCGGTGGAGTATACGCGTTCGCGGTCAAATTCAGGCAGAACCTCTCCGAAATAGTTGCGGAGATCGGCGTCCTGTGCGAGCGCTGCTACATCAACGGGCTTGTGACCGGTGTGGGCATCGAGAGCCTTGAGCACTTCGGGGAGAGGACGGTCTTCATCGGTAGTGTAGATAGAGATGTCAGCGAGGCTCGACACACGGTCGCGCGCATAAGCGGGCATACGGCGTCCGTCGGCGAGTGATTCGACGATGAGCATATTTTTGCCACGGCTTACGAGACGGTAGAGACCGGGACGACCGGATATTGCGAGTATGTTGCGTATCATATATCTGTTTTTATGGTTTAAAATCCTATTGCGGTTGATGTGTGCAAAGTTAAATAAAAATCATGAATTTTCGCCCTGCCCCGGCAAGAAAGTGCCAGCCGCGCGCATCAGCCGGCTCCAGGTCTTGCCGCTATGCCGAAATCCGTAGGCAAATGGGGGCGGATGGCGGGGCAGATTATTAATTTTTCGGTGAGTTAGGCAAATAATTACTACCTTTGCAGGAAATTGTAAGGGTAATTCTGACATGCTTACATATCTCAAACTTCTGTTTCAGCTGATATTGTCGCCCGAACAGGGTTGGAAGGATGCCGCCGAGGCTGACGAGCCTGTGCGCAGTCTACTCGCGCGCGGATTCTATCCGCTGCTGCTTGTCACAGCCGCATCGGGGCTTCTTGAAGGATTGTATCATCCCGCCGCTACTGAATGGCATGCGCTGTTTCAGCGTATGGCGGTGGAGTTTGTGAAGTTTTTCGTGAGCTATTATATAGCCGGTTATCTGTTCACTTCGTACATACACCGGTTTACCGATGCCGAGCCTTCGGAACAACGCAACCACAGCTATATACTTTTCGGGCTGTCGCTGCTTGCCCTGATGAATCTGCTGCAGAACTGCATACCGATCGATCTGCCGATCATAGGATTCCTTGCGATTTATGTGGCGATAGTGCTGCTCCGCGGCACCGCCTACATGCACATCGACGAGCCGCGCACCGGTAAGTTCATGGTGTTCTCGGTCTGCTCGATAATCGTTCTTCCTTATCTGCTCGGCTGGTTGCTAAGCAGAATGATAGGATGACGTGATGCCTTTATCATCTCACACAATTGAAAATTCATGAAAGCCGAACAAATCAACATAAAAAACCGCCGCGCACGCTTTGATTACGAGATCACTGAGACGTTTACTGCCGGCATGGTGCTCACCGGCACCGAGATAAAATCAATCCGTCAGGGTAAGGCAAGCCTGGTGGATACCTTCTGTTTTGTAGAGAAAGGGGAGGTGTGGGTCAAGAATATGAATATATCGGAATATTTCTACGGCTCATACAACAATCACGCGGCGCGCCGCGACCGCAAGCTACTGCTGACGCGCAAGGAGATAGCCCGACTTGAAAAGGCTGGGCAGGAGGCAGGATTCACGATTGTGCCGCTTCGTGTGTTCATAAGCGAACGCGGTTTCGCCAAGATGGTGATAGGAATTGCGCGCGGTAAGAAGGAGTACGACAAGCGTCAGGCGATAAAGGAGCGTGATGACAAGCGGGCTATAGCACGTGCATTCCAAAGATAGCTAAGAGGATGTGTCATAACGGCTCATCTGGGTCGTCGCTATCGACATTCGGCTTTGGTCACGTACAACAGTACGCTCCCGTCAGCCTCAGTCTCAGCTCCTACCATCTGAACCATTCTGACAGCATCCTCCCATCCGGATGCAACAGAGGATTTGTCATAACGGCTCATCCGGGTCATACGCGGCAGCAGGCTGCGAGCATTCTCTTGCCCGACGCGGTGAATCCGAAGATGTGCACATCTCCTCCCTCGCGTACTTTCAGGCGCTTAGCCAGTTCGGGGGCGCCTATTATGAAGTCGCGCACCGCGATGTTGGCTTTCGGATAAGCGCGGGCGCATTCCGCGATCGCGCGTTTGCTGAAATCATACAGTTTTTCTATCCGGTACTGACGTGTGGGTGCTTCGCTTGACGGCTCGTCGGAGAAGTACAGATGTGTGCGTGGATCGGCTTTGGCAAGATTGAAACGGGTGGAAAGTAGCTTGAAGCATCCGGATTTCATCACAGCCGGCAGCGGCTCATGTATTATCATCCCCTCGGCAGGAGCGGCGTATTCCGGGGCGGCTTCGGCTTCTTCTGGAAGGGTGAATGTTATGTCCGGTGCTCCCGGAGTCACCGCGTGTATCGTTGGTGCGATGACCGTGGATGCGTCAGTGCTGACTACAGCTGTGAGTTCCTTGCATTCTGTCGCTGTGCCGTACAGATAGATATCGGTAATGCCGGTTAGCTCTTCAAGCGTACGGCTTATGTCGAGCATGGGGGATGCTTTGACAATTACCCGGCGGGTGATCTCGCGAAGCTGCGGCATGAGTGCCACGACATTGGGACGGCACTGTTCGAGTGCATAAAGTCTCTCACCTTGCTCGCCTCTGCGTGCGGGATCGATGAATACGGTGTCGAAATGCTCGTCTGTTGTGCGGATCCATTGTGTCGAGTCGGCGCATACCGGAGTTATATTCGTGAGATACATCTCTGCGGCGTTATGTCGCAACGTATCGGCAACCTCCGGAGTGATGTCGATAGCAGTAACTGATGCGGCGCGAGATGCTATGTGCAGCGCGTCTATGCCGAGTCCAGCGGTCATGTCGAGCACGCGTTCGCCGGGTGAGATCAGTGCTGCGTGCAGTTCGGCGAGGGCGTCGGATGTGCATTGCTGAGCCGATATCTCAGTGGGAAATATGAACCGTGGCGCGCGTGCGAGTGTCGCGGCGAGTCTCGTAGCCGAACGCCGGCGGCAATCTATCTGCATCGCCGCCCATAGCATTTCCGGATCGCCATGATGCCGCAAACGCAACCGCGCGGTGTCGGCGGTTGCGTTTGCTGTTATGAAGTCAAATAAGTTGTCGGTGAGCGGGGGTGTCATCATTTGATGATGCCATGTGCGCGGAACACCTTCTGGATCTTCTCCAGGGCTGTCGTCACTTGATCCATTGAGTGTGTAGCCATGAGGCTGAAACGGATCAGCGTGTCGTGGGGCGCTACGGCGGGCGAAACCACAGGGTTTACGAAGATACCCTCCTCAAGCAGGTCGCGGGTGATGGCGAATGTCTTGAAGTTGTCGCGGATGAAGAGCGGAATGATCGGTGTGGATGTGTTGCCGATCTCGCAGCCCATGTTGCGGAATCCGTCGAGGGCGTAGTGGGTGAGTTTCCACAGCTGCTCCTGGCGCTCCGGCTCTTCCTGCATGATCTCGAGAGCCTTGAGGGCTGCCGCTGTCGATGCGGGGGTGATGCTCGCGGTGAAGATGTACGAGCGTGAGTGGTGGCGCAGGAAGTTGGTGATCTCCTTGTCGGTTGCTATGAAGCCGCCGAGAGATGCGAATGACTTGGAGAATGTGCCCATGATGAGATCCACATCGTCGGCTACCCCGTAGTGGTGGCATACTCCGCGTCCGCCGGGACCGAATACGCCGATGCCGTGTGCCTCGTCGACCATCACGCTTGCGTTGTACTTCTTGGCGAGCTCGGTGATGGAACGTACGTCAGCAACGTCGCCCTCCATTGAGAACACGCTGTCGGTCACGATCAGCTTCACCTTGTCAGGATCGCATTTCTGGAGCTGTTTCTCCAGAGAGTCCATGTCGTTGTGTTTGTATTTCAGCGACTGGCTGAACGACAGGCGGCGACCCTCGATGATCGAGGCGTGATCCTGCTCGTCCCAGAGTATGTAGTCCTCGCGTCCGGTGAGTGCCGATACGACGCCGAGGTTCACCTCAAATCCGGTGGAATAGATCATTACATCTTCCTTGCCTATGTATTCGCCGATCTTGGCTTCAAGTGTTTTGTGCAGGTCGAGGGTTCCGTTGAGGAACGGTGAGCCTGCGCAGCCTG
The DNA here is from genome assembly GCA_910587425.1 of uncultured Muribaculaceae bacterium. Classification (GTDB taxonomy): domain Bacteria; phylum Bacteroidota; class Bacteroidia; order Bacteroidales; family Muribaculaceae; genus Paramuribaculum. The sequence continues at coordinate 195,968 of CAJUKU010000001.1, read as the reverse complement.
TGCCGTATTTGCGTGTAGCCTCGATAGCGGCTTCTTTGATGCGGGGATCATTGACAAGTCCGGTGTAGCAGTTCGAGCCGAACATGAGCACCTTCTTGCCGTTGATTATGACTTCCGGATCCTGCTCGCTCGAAATAGCCCTGAAATAGGGGTAAATGCCTGCCGCCTTGGCTTCCTGCGGGGCGGTGTACTGTGCGAGCTTTGTTTGTAATAATTTCATAATAGGAAGGTTGATGACATTCAGGCTGCAAAGGTACGAATTTTTTATGTTTTATTTGCACATTCGGCAAAAAATGTGCAATCCGCGCCCGCGAAATGCGATGAAACACGAAATACCACGAATAATGTCGGTGGAGGCGGGCTTATGGAAGTGGTTGGGAGGTGTGAGTCAGGCTTCTGCCGGACGGAGGCGGCTGAGGCGGGCGGAGAAGCGTGAGGCTACCGCTCCGATCGCGGCGCCGATCAGTGCCACGAGAAGGAATACTATCACAAGGTCAGCCCATTGCAACTGAACGGGGTAGGCTGTGACTGAGAGCTGCGACGGGTCACCGTTGAGGCGTATGAATCCTCCCCATTCCTGGGCAAGGCAAAGGATCACGCCGAGCGCAATGCCTGCTATGCCGCCGAGCAACGATATTAGCCACCCTTCGAGCATGAAAATGCGGCTCACCATGCCCGGCGATGCGCCGAGCGCGCTGAGTGTGGCGATGTTCGACTGTTTCTCTATTATGAGCATCGACATGGTTGATACCACATTGAACGAGGCGATGGCGAGGATGAATGCAAGCATGGCGAACGTTATCCACTTCTCGATGGCGATCATGCGGAATGACTGCTCCTGCTGCTGCAGGCGGTTGAGCACGCTGTAACCCTCCCCTAATCGCGCGGTGATGGCTGCTGCCGCATCTTTCTCATCAACGCCGGGCTGCAACGCCAGCTCGATGGCTGTAGCCTCGGTTGTGTAGTCGAGCAGCTTGCGCGCCGTCGACAACGGTACTATGATGCGGTCGGAGTCGTATTCGCTCTGCTCCACCTCATAGACGGCGGCTACAATCAGCGAGTCGGCACGGAATGCGCGTGTCGGCGCCGCAGGGTTTATGCGCCCGGTGCGCCGTGGGGTGAATACCTGCAGGAGGTCGTAGAATCCCGGATGCGCGCCGAGTGCTATTGCCGAGCCGACGCTGAGCGTGGCACACCCGTAATCGCCATCGGAGAGTTGGAACTCGCCGTCGATCACCACATCGCCCACGGGGGCTATGCGTGAGTAGTCGTCGGCGACTCCCTTGATATTTACCGGCACCTGCCGCCCGCGGTAAATGGCGAGGGCGCGCTCCTCGACTACCGGCTGAGCGGATGATATAACTGCGCTATCAGCGGAAAGCATCCGGGCTATCGAGTCGGCTCCGGCAATCACTTTTCCGGAGGTGGGGACGATGCGCAGCTGCGCGTCTATGCGCGAGAGGCGTGATGCGGTCAGTTCCGAGAAACCGTTGAATACCGACAGTACGCAGACTATCGCTGCCGTGGCGACAGCGACGCCCGCCACAGATATCTGTGAAATGACATTCACAGCATTGTGGCTTTTACGTGATAGCAGGTAGCGGAGCGCGATGCGCAGTGTCACCATCAGTCGGTTCCGGCTTTATTTCGCGCTTTCGGGCGCGTCAGCCGTGCCGTCGGTTGCGAGCAGGCTGTCGATGTGCTCGATGTAGTCGAGCGAGTCGTCAAGGTAGAAGGCGAGTTCGGGCGTCTTGCGCAACTGGAAGCGCACGCGCTGCGCAAGCTCGTAACGGATAGTCTTGGCGCTGTGGTTGATGCTCTCCATCAGCTCCTGTGCCTTTGAAGAGGGGAATACGGACAGGTATGCTTTGGCTATGCTCAGGTCGGGCGATACGCGCACCGCGCTGACAGATACGATGACACCGTGGGTCTTCGCGGTCTGCTGACGGAAGATTTCGCTCAGCTCTTTCTGGAGCAGGCGTGATATTTTGGCTTGACGTGTTGATTCCATATCTTATTTCTTTAGTGTATGATTACTCTCGTCTGTATAACGCTTCAGCCGCCGGTTTTGATTAGTGCGCATATTGACCGTATTCTTGTCAATCCGGATGCACACACAGCTCGCGCGCCCGAGGAGGCTTTCCTTGGGCGCACGAGCCATGCGCTGCGCCAAGGCTGCTTCGCCGGCGGAGCCGGAGCGATGCAAGGCGCGATAGCGGCAGAGTGTATCTTTACTCGGCGGGAGTCTCGGCTGCCTCTGGAGCTGCTTCAGCAGCGGCTGCGGGCAGAGTCTCGGCAGCGGGAGCTGCGGGGAGCTGGGTGTCGTAGTTGCCACCGGCGGTCTGCTCGACTGCGGCGGGAGCTGTCACGCGCGAGCCTGTGCGGTCGAGCGATGAGGGCATCACGAATGTCGAGAGCACGGCAAGTACTGCGATTGCTCCGGCGAGCGACCAGGTCACTTTCTCGATAAAGCTGTTAGTGCGGCGCACGCCCATGATCTGGTTGGATCCGGCGAAAGCTGATGAAAGACCTCCACCCTTCGATTTCTGGATGAGCACCACTCCGATGAGCAGCAGGGCTGCGATAATGATTAAAATGGTGAATAGTACGAACATATCTTCGTTTACTGGTTTGCTTTGTAGCGTTGGTTAATGATGAGTTTCTGCAAGAAACGCAATTGGTCTGCAAAGTAAATACTTTTTTCCGGATAATTCAAACTTAGCGAGCGGATAATTTCGTAAGCCTTGTCATATCTACCCCGGCGGATGTATACCCGCGCGAGACTTTCGCTCAGGGGAGCCTCGGCGTTTGGGCGTGGTGTGGCAGTGCGGTGCGGTTGCTGCTGAGGAACGGTCTCCTCTTGCTGTGTGTCGCTCTCGGCGGGGGTGAACTTATCGAGAAATGCGTCGAGGAGGCGGTCCTGCTCATCGGCGGGTGCTTCGGGGGCGTCGGCGGCTCCCTCCTCGCGTGCAAGCATCTGGGCATAGTCGCCCACAGGGTTGAATATCAACCGTTCGAGCAGTGCTGCCTCGCGCGGATCCACATTTCCGTAGGTGGCGAGGAATGTGTCGATCGCTGTGTCGGTCGTCGGTGTCTCTTCGGTATCGGCAGGTGGATAGAAGGCGGCGAATTCAGCCCCGTCGCGGTCGGTCAGGCTCATCAGCGCCGATGAGTCGGGGGCGTTCAGAGCCACGCGTGCCATCAGGTCGCGGCGCTGCGTGTCGGTGAGTTGTGCGTCGGGATGACGCAGCAGTGCCGCGGCGCCGACGGTGAAATATGGTGCTTCGGCGACAAGCAGTTCGACGTCGGCTATCGCCGGGAGCGATCCTGTTCGCGCCGCTTCCGTCACTCGGCGCACCGCCGCAGCTATATTCTCGTTATTGCCGTTCATGACGTTATGTTTACCAGTTACCGAGGGTTGCGTTGAAAATCTGAAGTACAAGCTCGTCGCAGATCTCCTCGCAGAGCTGATCTTGCACTTCGGTGAGCATCTGCGAGCTGTCGAAATCGCGGTAAGCTGAGAATGTCTGGTCGATGTCCTTGTTCTCCTGCTTGTTGTCGGTGTATTTGACGCGCACGGTTATGGTGAGTCGCGTTTTTGATGCGTAGGCATCCTCCGTCACCGCCTGCGGGCTGAGCGAGTAGCCGGTGATCTCCCCCTCGAGCATGAGGTCGCTGCGGGCGTCGGTGGTCTGCAGCCGTGTGTTGCGGGTTATGTAGTCGAGCAGCTCATTCTCAAACATCTGCTGCAGCGGCGGATAGACGAGCGCGGCGCGGATCGGGAAGTTGTCGATGTGCACCGTCTTGTATATGTTGTAGTCGAGCGCGGCGCCGTTAAGCTTGTAGCTGATGCGGCATCCGGCGGCTATCAGTGTGAGCAGCGCGGCAGCGGCGGCGAGCGTTATTGTTGTCCGTAGTGATTTCATGCTGCAAAGTTAAGCATTTTTCCAACGATAGCGGTACGGTGGCTCCCGCGTGCGCGTGCTTGCGCGAAAAATATTTGTGTTGCCGCGATTATTGTTGTACTTTTGTGGCATATTAGACGAGGGGGTGCAGGCTCCCGCATCACTCAACGAAAACAACCAATCATCATAAGATATGGCAACGACACTCACTCACACAGATTATCACTTCCCCAATCAGACGGGCGTCTATCACGGCAAGGTGCGCGACGTCTACGACATCAATGACCGTCTGCTCGTCATGGTAGCCACCGACCGCATCTCGGCGTTCGACGTCATACTCCCCAAGGGTATTCCCTACAAGGGACAGGTGCTCAATCAGATCGCATCTTACTTCCTTGAGGCTACCGCCGACATCGTGCCCAACTGGCGCCTTGCCACTCCGGATCCGATGGTCACCGTCGGACAGCGTTGCGAGGGCTTCCGCGTGGAGATGATCATCCGCGGCTATCTCACCGGCAGCGCATGGCGCGACTATCAGGCAGGGGCTCGCGAGATCTGTGGCGTGAAACTGCCCGAAGGTATGCGTGAGAACGAGCGTTTCCCCGAACCGATCATAACCCCCACCACCAAAGCCGACGAGGGACACGACGAGAATATCTCGCGTGAGGAGATCATCGCGCGCGGAATAGTCAGCGCCGAGGATTATGCGGTAATGGAGGACTATACCCGCCGTCTGTTCAAGCGCGGCACCGAGATGGCTGCCGAGAAGGGGCTGATACTCGTCGACACCAAGTATGAGTTCGGCAAGCTCGACGGCAAGGTGATGCTCATTGACGAGATACACACTCCCGACTCGTCGCGCTACTTCTATGCCGACGGCTATCAGGAGCGCTTCGAGAAGGGTGAGCCGCAGCGCCAGCTCTCCAAGGAGTTCGTGCGCCAGTGGCTGATCGACCATGGTTTCATGGGTCGTGAGGGTCAGCAGGTGCCTGAGATGACCGATGAGTTCGTGCAGAGCGTCTCGGAACGCTACATAGAGCTTTACGAGCATGTCACCGGCCGTCCGTTTGTCAAAGCCGACTGCTCCGATCTTGCACGCCGCATAGAGGTCAACGTTCTCGACTGTCTTGAAAACATCAGTCTCTGAAAATAACGCACCGCAGCAAGCCGCACCCGCCGGGTGCGGCTGCGAGCAGGTGACGCCCTACGGCTCGCGAGGCGACTCGAAGGCGGAGCAGGTGCGCGACATGTTCGATAACATCGCTCCCGCCTACGACTTCATGAACCGCGCCATGACGTTCGGCATCGACCGGCTGTGGCGCCGTCGCGCCGTCGGGATGTTGCGTCGCCATGGTGCCCGCCGCATCCTGGACGTAGCCACCGGTACCGCCGACCTTGCCCTGCTGATGGCGCGCATGCTGCCGCAATCAGCCGTGACAGGTGTGGATCTCTCCGAGGGGATGATCGCCGTGGGGCGCCGCAAGGTGGATGAGGCGGGGCTCGGGTCGCGGATCTGTCTGCAGTGTGCCGACTGCCTCGCATTGCCGTTCCCCGACGCTTCGTTTGATGCCGTCACCGTAGCCTACGGAGTGCGCAACTTCGAGAGCCTTGCCGCAGGATATGCCGAGATGGCGCGTGTGCTCCGTCCGGGTGGCAGGCTGTGCGTCATCGAGCTTTCGACGCCACGCTCCCCGTTGGTGCGCCCGCTCTACAATCTATATACCCGGCATATTATCCCCGCGGTGGGCAGGCTGGTGGCGCACGACACGCGTGCCTACGCCTATCTGCCAGAGAGTATCGCCGCCGTGCCGCAGGGCGACGATATGCTCGCGCTGATGCGCCGCGCGAGGCTGACGCAGACGAAATGCCACCCGCTGACGTTCGGCACATGCAGCATATACACCGCCGTGCGTCCCGATAAAGAATAGACACATATTTATATATAGTAATGAAATCAGTAAAATTCGCCCTCGCTATGGCAATCACATTGACCGCCGCAGGCACAGCCGCCGCCGAGGAGCACCTGAAGAGCCTTGACCCGAAGGAGATCGACAACACGATCCCCGCCGGACAGGACTTCTACCAGCACGTGACATCTATCTGGCAGAAAAATCATCCCCTTACCGACGAATATGCCCGCTATGGCAAGTTCAACATCCTCGGTGATACATCCGAGGCTCGCGTAAAAGAGATTGTGCTCAACCTCGGGGCTTCAAACCCCAAACCAGGCACCGTAGCCTTCAAGGTGTCGACCATCTACAACCAGGCTATGGACTCCGCCCGCCGCAATGCCGAGGGAGCTAAGCCTATCCTCGCCGACCTCAAGAAGATCGAGGATACCCCTCACGAGGGTATGACCGACCTCCTGCTCTGGATGCACCGCAACTACAGCAGCCCGTTCTTCTCCGCAGGTCCGATGGAGGATATGGCAAACTCCAACGTCTATGCTATGTATGTCGGCAGTGGTGGCATGACTCTCCGCGACCGCGACTACTATCTCAAGGATGACGTGCGCAACAAAGAGGTGCGCGAGGCTCTCCGCAAGCTCATCGACCGCCAGATGCGCAATGCCGGCTACTCGAAGAAGGATGCCGCACGCATCGTGAAGAATGTTATGAAGATCGAGACAGCGCTCGCCGATTCCGCGCTCACACGCGAGGAGAGCCGCAATGTCACGGCGATGTACAACCCCCGCTCGCTCGAGCAGCTCAAGGCTGACTATCCCGCGATCGACTGGGTGACATTCTTCCCCGCCACAATGGATATCGAAGCACCGGAGCAGGTGATCGTCACAGAGCCTAAGTCGGTGACACAGGCAAGCAATCTCATCAGCTCGCTCACCGACCGTGAGATCAAGGACTACTACCTCTGGCGCTACGTCAATCAGGCAGCGGGTTATCTCAGCGACGCGTTCACCGATGCATCGTTCGACTTCAACAAGGTGGTGAGCGGCGTGAAGCAGCAGCGTCCCCGCTGGAAGCGCGCTCTCGGTGCTACCGAGGGTGCCATGGGCGAGGCTGTGGGTCAGCTCTATGTCGAGAAGTATTTCCCGCAGTCGTCGAAAGACTACATGGTGGGTCTCGTTGAGAATCTCCGCACTGCGCTCGGCAAGCATATCCTCAACCTCACATGGATGAGCGATGAGACAAAACTCAACGCCATCAAGAAGCTCAATGCGTTCACCGTGAAGATCGGATATCCCGACAAGTGGAAAGACTACACTACGCTCAACATCGATCCCGCCCTCTCATACTATGAGAACATGCACAACGTGAGCATGTGGCATCAGGCTGAGCAGCTCGCCAAGTGGGGCAAGCCCGTGGATCGCACAGAGTGGGGCATGACTCCGCAGACTGTCAACGCTTACTACAATCCGCTCGCCAACGAGATCGTGTTCCCCGCAGCTATCCTCCAGGCTCCCTTCTTCGATCCGGAGGCTTCCGATGCTGAGAACTACGGCGGTATCGGCGTGGTGATAGGTCATGAGATGACCCACGGTTTCGATGACCAGGGACGTAACTTCGATGCCACCGGCAATATGACCGACTGGTGGACTCCCGAGGATGCCGAGGCATTCAACAAGCTCGCGCAGGGACTCGCCGCGCAGTTTGATGCCGTAGAGGTGCTTCCCGGACTGCACGCCAACGGTCAGTACACACTCGGTGAGAATATCGCCGACCAGGGTGGTCTCCGCGTGGCTATGACCGCTTTCCTTGACTCGCAGAAGAAGAAAGGCGTCGATGTGGCTAAGGCACGCATTGAGGGATTCACTCCTCTGCAGGTGTTCTACATGAACTATGCCAACCTGTGGGCACAGAATATCCGCGAGGCTGAGATACGCTCGCTCACGCAGACCGACGTTCACTCGCTCGGTTGCAACCGTGTGAACGTCAGCCTCCGTAATCTCGCTCCCTTCTTCGAGGCATTCTCGATCACGGAAGGTCAGCCGATGTTCCGCCCCGAGGCAGAGCGTGTGGTGATCTGGTAAGATACAGCAACCTGATATATCTGAGGCGTGGACCGCGGTCCGCGCCTCTTTTTTATGTGGCTGGTTGTTGAGGCGGAGGTTGTGGGGGCGGAGGTATGGCGCGAGCGCAGCGCAGCCTACCTCCGTAAAGATTGTTAACACAAAAATCTCCCCGCCTCTGTCGGTACTATCATTGGGCTGAAAATATGTCTCCGCCCCGTACTCAGCCATACCTCTGGCTCCACAACTTGCGCAACTTTCGCTTCCGCATGCTGACGCTATCGCTCATAGGCTTAAGGTGGATATGAGGCGTTTTTTTGTGGGGTCTGTGATAAAGTTTGAAAAAAGTTGGGGTAAAGTTTGGTGTTATCGGGTAGGATGATGTAAATTTGCGATGTGTTATGCGGTCACTGCTATAGCTATCAGGGTATAATTGTCAGCAGGTTAAGGACCGTAAAAGTGTAAAAGGAATGTGTACAGACTACAATAAAACAACTGCTTACGGTGTCGGCGTGCTCTGCGGCTTGATGTCACGTAGAGTTGCATGCCGTTGTTATGCAGTCAAGTCTGTAATATTTACCCCCCCCCCATTTAAGTTACTGTAATTCACAAAGATATATAGCTGCGCGGATTCGTGTCAGCTCCGCCGATCATGGCGGTTAGTTTCGCCCTGCGCGGTGCCGTTAGCCTACGGCATCGCGCAGGGCGTGCTGTTGTCAATGTGGCTATGGTGTAGGAATGAAGTTCATACATATTGTCACAAAAAATAAACCAATCAATAATCAAATCATACAGGGAAGCCAATGAAAAAACTATTACTATTACTTTGCATCCTGTCAACATTCATACCGAAGCTACACGCAGAGATAGAAACGATAGAAGTGCGTTTTGGTACATCTGCTAACTCTGGCATTTATGTAGTTAATAATGACGGCTCATTTAAAAGCGGAGATTATCTTTATTTGCAATATGGGAATGCAACTGCTAATAAATCAACGGGTCATACCTGGAGCGACCCTTTATATAATGGATCAGGTAGAACATACAAATCGTTGAAAGCTTTTAAAGCACAGAGCGCAGATGGGTCTAGGTATGTAAGTGTTACGTTTAAAACGTATATGAACAATGTCTCATATACTACCGATAAATGTTTGTCAATAACCTCAGGTAATGTACTTACTGTAAGTACTAGTGATCCGGATCTGAAATTGTCGCAAATATGTCTTGTCGCACCTTCTACGACTACATTTGCTGATACTTACTTTACGACAGATGTCACCAGTACTATAACATATACAGGTGGAGCTGGTGGTACAATAATTATAACTCCAAACGAGCCTGTTGCAAGTATAAATATAACGAATTCATCCGGTTCATCAAGGATTGTTCCAAAATTCCGTTTCACTTGGAATCTGCCGATGGATGCGCCTAAGGTAAGTATGGATCTTCCGACCGGTTATGTAAAAGACAACTATCCCCGTCTTGAGAACGGTGAGTACATCTATCGGGAAGCTGATGAGTATATCCGTCTGCAGATTCCATCGGGAGGAGTTAAGACCGTATACACAATCGATGGTTCTGAGCCGTCGATTGATAAAAATGATCAGGTAAAGGGTCACGCACTTACCGTGGCTCCTGATATAAATGGAGTAAACTTCGGAAAGATTGATCTGCCGAAAGCAGTGCCAGGACAGGAGACGATTGTGAAGGCGGTGTCGTATGATGCGGAGAATAATCCGGGTAAGATGCTGACAGTCGTATGTCGCCGAGTAAAACCCACCGCTCCTGTGACACCACTCATAAATGAGTATAATGAGTATTATCATCATTATGATGCCGGTAGTCTTACAAATTGCCGGAATCGCTGGATCATAGATGATGCAACTGCCTGGCAGGTTTATAAAACTTCAGAACCGGAAATCCGTATCTCAAGCGAGAAACTGCTTCTGGCATTAAATAATGCCTACGCATATAAATTGGAAACGCTTACTTCGTCAAATAAGATCGAGGAGGGACTTTCCGACATCCTGCAATTCTGCGTAACCGCCCGGGAGGATATTCCGGAAGAAACCAACTGGGTTACAGCCTCCATGTACTATGGCAGTGCCGGAAATACTGAAGATCTTGCGAATCAGAACCGATGGCTTGCCATCAATCCTTATCCGGCAAATGAGGGGTCGGTAAACCGTGCGCTGTTTTTCGACAATGTACGCTCGGAATGCTATCTTCATATCCGTGCCGTATCGTCTGTCTCAAGCAAGCAGGGGGTGATCGATGAAAGCTCTGAAATGTTTGCTGCAAGCCCGGTACAGACAATACATATAGTCCGGAAAATGCCGGAGGTTACATCGCTTGACCTGGATGTGGTGAACGGTGTGTATCTGCCGGATAATCATACAGTGCGGTTCTCGCAGTACATGCAGTTTATGGATGCGGCGGGTAATATGGATATCGCACAGTACTATTATGGATTCGACAAAAATGAGCCTGTCACGACGGTCGACATAAACAACATGGCGACCGGTCATCTCATCAAAGATCTTGATACCGGTAAGTGGTATTCGGAGAAGAAGTTCGATGAGAGCGGCTATCTGTCGGTATTTGCCGTGAATGGCGAGAATGTGCTCGGTCCGGCATACACCCTGCGCCTTGAGCGCCTGGAGAGCGAACAGCTCGACAATCTCGGTGCGCTGAGCGATGCCTATAATAATAAGGTGGTGATGTTCGATTGCCCGCTCCTTGTTGAGGGGGTTGAGAATACTGCCGACAATGCCAAGTTTATGTATGTGCGCGATCCGGAGGGGAACGTCATAAAGTTTGTCAACAACGGCGCCAATATCTTCTTCAACGAGCAGTCGCACTACGCCACAGGTCAGGAGATTCCGGCGGGTGGCATAGCCGGCGTGTACCGCTACAATGACGGCTGGCCTCAGATTGACGTCTATGTTGATGCCGGCGCTGATTACCGCACATATAGCGCACCTGGTCAGACTCCAGCCACCACATGGGCAGCTGCCGAAACCGCGCGCAAGGATATCACGAATGCTGATTTCAACCGTCATGTGGTGGTCAGCGGTCTGACATGGACCGACAGCGAGTCGGCATTTACCACTGAGGATGGCGGAACACTCGTGGGTTACGGTCGTTTCGTGGACCGTGGCGAACCTCTCGGCGGTCTTACCAAAGGTAAAAGCTATATAGTGGAGGGATTCGTCGGTCAGATCGAGGGTCAGCTCCGCATATTCCCGATCAAGATCACTCCTGAGATCACCCTGATGGCTCCAAATCCTATAGCCGCCGATCCTGATGCTGATGGCTGGACAACGGTGAATGTCATATCAGATGCAGTAAAGCTCACGGTTGACAAGAGCGGATTCAGCGATGATACGCGTTTCGGCTACCGCTTGAACAATGCAACGGAGTATACAGAATGGACCGATGCGAACCTTACCATCGATGATTTCACCGGTGGATCGTGCGAGCTGCAGGTCGCAATCCTTACCGACGGCGTCGCTTCGGATCCTCTGAAAATCCGGTTTGTCAAGCATGAGTTGGAGGGTACGTTTGATAATATCGCCGACTTCAAGGCTCTTTATCCCGATGAGGTTGTGACCCCGGATCCGAAGAGTGACGAGGTGAAATACTACCGCTATACAGGCAAGGCGCAGGTGCGCGCCATCACCCCACGCTATCTCTATCTGCGCGATTATGAGAACTGCCCGGCGGGTGAGGAGAGCCAGCACTCGCTTCTGCTCTACAATGAGAACGGATGGAACGCCGCTGTTGAGATGCAGGGTGGCGACGGCTCGCGTGCACGCACTTTGAAGGAGGGGGATATAATCACTGACTTCGTGCTTATAGCCGACCGCATCCCGCAGATGCACGGTCTGCGCGGCTATGCCACCGGTTTCGCCCGCACGCTGCACCGTGTGGAGGTTGACCCGGAACCGGTCAGCGACCCGAAGATCCTCGATGCCGCAGATGAGGATTTCGAGGGATTCACAGATGCCGACCGTATGGTTCGCTACTGGATCGAGAACGTGACTGTGACTCACCGCGAGGATGGTGTCTACGTGCTCGATATCCCGGGTGCCCCGGAACTCAATATAAATGATGTGTTCCAGTACACAGGCGGTTGGGCAACCTCCTACCGCGCCGGAACGGTCTATAAAATCGAGGGTGTGGTGCTGCTCAACGGTAAACCTGTCGATGGACAGACCAAGCATTATGCAGTTGCACTGACTGATTTCGAGATCGCCGGCGATGTACCTGAACTTGCTATACCCACGCTCGAGGGGGTAAACGACGGCGATGCTTCGGCTCCTCTGACGTTCATGACCACCGCCAAGGTTGTTCTAGCCCCTGTCCCCGGAAGCATAACCAAGGATGGCGATGAGGAACTAAAGATCTATTACACTCTTGATGGCAGCGATCCGCGTAACAATCCTAACGGACGCATAGTCTACACTGAACCGTTTGAGATCAGTTCGTCAGTGACGGTGAAAGCATATGCGGCTATCGCCGGTCACATGCCGAGTGCGGTGGTGGAGCGTACTTTCAGCCGTTCGGCAAACGACCGCCGCTACATTGTGAATTTCATCAACCAGGCTGAGCCTGCTGTGGCTTATCACTTCACCGGCGATGCCCGCGTGGCGAAGATTGGTGGCGACTACATGTTTGTGCGTGGTGCCGTGGGACATTACCTGCCGATCCGCGTCACTGACAATGCCATAGATCTCAGTGAAATCAGCGAGGGTGCTTATCTTGCCGATTTTGTGGCTGAGGCTGACTTCGTGAATGACCGTGTGCGCGGTGCTCTGATCACTCCCGAGTATGCGGGTCATTTCGGTGGCGTGCTTGATCCTGCCCCTGAAAACCTCGACATCACATTCGAGCCCGACGAAGTGACCACGATCACCGCCGAGAACGCGCGCCGCTATGTGCGCATCAGTGGCGTGAAGCTGATCGGCACGGAGTTTGAGGCTGAGGATGGAATCTCGCAGCAGGACACCGAGTGGAAGCTGATCACCAACCGCGGCGAGGAATCGGGTGTGGAGATCCGTGTGAACCACAATATCCTCAAGCCGGAATTCGACTGGGACAATACGGATAATGACGTTGCCGCCTACTACAACATCACCGGTTTCGCTATGCTTGGCGATGACGGAGTTATCGAACTCTGGCCTACGGAAGTTGAAAAGGTGCGTGCGGCAAAGCTTGTGGTGCCTGAATTCGAGGGGGGCATTATCTCCAAGACACAGATGCTTGAGCTTACGACTGTAGAATTCTATCCATCGACTACGGTGACACTCACATGTCCGGTAGTGGATCCGTCGAGCGCAACTATAGAGTATATCATCACTCCTGATGAGAATGCTCCTGCCGACGATGCGAAATGGAATGTCTATGCGCAGCCTTTTGCCGTAACATCTGACTCGTATATCCATATGCGTGCATCAGCTCCCGGATATGAGACAAGTGCACACAGCCATATAGATATGCGCCGGGCTGCCGCAGCGGGCAGCGTGGAGTTTGATGCTGTCGCAACTCCAGGCACGACAACCGTCACAATCAAAGCTGATGCCGGTGGTGCGAAAATCTACTGGACCGATGACAATACACTGCCGCAGAGCCAGTGGAGCGAGTATTCGGATGAGCTTTCGTTCAATGCCGACACGCGCATCTGGGCGTATGCCAAGGTAGGTAATAATGCCGGGGCTGTCAGCCAGATGGTAGTGATCGTGATACCTGAGCAGACAGAGACACCGGTTGATCCCGTAGATCCTGTTGAACCGACAGATCCCGCGGATCCGGAAGATCCTTCTGATCCGACACAGCCGGAGAAGCCCGCAGACCGTGTGAGCGGACGTGTGGTATTCAGCCTCGATGATTCGGAACCCGGCAAGGTAAAGGTGAAGATCGAGCCTGAGACAATGCCTGCAGGCAACTGGAACATCTATTACACCACCGACCCGAATGTAGTTCTCACTAAGGATACCGGCAAGCTCTACCAGGGTGCTTTCGAGGTGACCGAGAAGGGTATCGTTATGGCTATCCTCGTTGAGGAGGGCAAGCCTGAGACGGTAGTCTGCGAGGTGTATGTCTGGGTGACTGCAATAGATTCCGTAGGCGCCGACAGCGTCGATAGCGTTCGTGCTGACGGTGACTCGATCATAGCTCCGGAAGGCTCGGAGGTCTACGACCTGAGCGGTCGCCGCGTCCGTCCGGAAGGATTGCGCAGCGGTATCTACATTGTGCGCACACCCGACGGCAAAGCCGTGAAGGTGGCAATAAGATAATCTCTATACACTTTTATAACTGAGGGGGCGCGGATTCGTGAGAATCCGCGCCTCTTTATTATTGGGTGGAAAGTTCAGGGGGAATAAGGCAAATAAGGCGAATAGGGCGGTCAGAAAGAGATGTCGCCGGGGGCATTGAGGATATGGAAGGCGAGGTCGTGCAGTCGGTCGTAGGGATCCTGGCGTGAGCCTATGCCTTTGATGTTGCAGTCAAACCGGCGTATGGCGGTGATGATCTCTATGACCTGATAGGCGTTGTAGCTTCGCATTCCGGTGAGGTAGCGGTTGAGCTGCACCTGCCATTTGAGCCCGAGTGCGGCGAGCAGTGATGCGGGGCTCTTGTCGCGTGTGAAATGTACGATAAGCAGGTCGGAAAAATAGGCGAAGAGTGTGCTGGCGGTCATAACCGGCGGGTTGTTCTTCGGGTTTGACCGGAAATATGCGATTATGCGGTATGTTTTCGCGGCATCTTTCGCAGCAAGAGCCTCGACAAGCTCGTAATTGTTGAAGTCTTTGCTTATGCCTATGTTGCGCTCTATGCTCTCGGGGGTTATAGTGGAGCCTTTGCCGAGTATCATGCCGAGCTTGGCTATCTCGTTGTTGAGGCGCGATGCATCGAGTCCCACGAAATCGCGCAGCATGTCGATGCTTTTCGGCTCTATGTTGAGTCCGGCATCGGCAGCCATCGACTTTATCGCGCCGTCGATATTGCGGTCGTTGAGGCGTTTCGACTCGAAGTTGACCCCTCCGCATTTCTTCAGTGCCGCTATCAGTTCTTTGCCTTTAGCGGTCTCGCCACGGGAGCAGATCACGAGGATAGTAGCGGGGTTCGGGTGCTCCACGTAGGTGTGGAGACGGTTGATCTCCGATTTCTTGGTCTGCGCTTCCTTGAGTATGACCACCTGGCGGTCGGTCATCATCGGCATGCGGCGGCACGCCTCAATGACCGTGTTCATGTCGGTCTGCGCGGCATAGAGGGTGGTCATGTTGAAATCGCGCTCCTCCTCGGGCACAATCTCTTCGAAGAGTTTCACCAGCTCGTCGATGAAGTATCCTTCCTCGCCATGTAAAAGGTAGACGGGAGCGTACTGTCGCTTGACGATAGACTGGCGCAGTGATGCGTATGTGAGTGCTTGTGCGGGGGCTGCCATGGTTGCGTGTTTCGGTAATATTCCGTAAATTTACGCATTATTTCGTATATGACCAAAATAGACTCCAACGGCACTGACGCGGAAAATATCGCCGCCGGCGACGGGCTTAATCTGCCTTGGCGCGGGTTGCAGTTGCGGCACAATGCTTCGGGCGTGGCTGAGGTGTTCGACCCTCAGCGCTCGCAGTGGCTTGTGCTGACGCCCGAGGAATGGGTGCGACAGCGCTTCACGGCGTGGCTGCGCGAGGATATGGGTTATCCTCGGAGTCTGATCGCCAATGAGGTAGGGTTGCGGCTTAACGGACAGCTGAGGCGTTGCGACACGCTCGTCTACGACAGTTCGCTGCATCCTCTCGCCGTGGTGGAGTACAAGGCGCCTACGGTAGCTATCACGCAGCGTGTGTTCGACCAGATAGCGCGTTACAATATCGTGGTGCAGGCGCGTGTGCTGATAGTCAGCAACGGTCTGCGCCATTACTGCTGCCGCTATGCGGGCGATGGATATGAGTTCCTGCGCGAGGTGCCGGTCTACGATGACCTGTGCAGGATGTGACTACGGCGCGCCGCCGCGGTTAATCAGTCAGATTGTAGTCGACGCAGGCGCGGTCGGTGCGGTAAGGGGCAATGATAGCCGCGGCAGCGACATGCGCCGGGTGTGAGGCGTACTGGGCGATATCGGCGAACGAACGCAGTGTGGCGGTCAGCACGACGTGCCACTGTTCGGCGGGATTCTCATTGATGCCTGTTTCCATTGAAATCAGTCCGGGGATTACCTCCGGGAGGGATTGCAACGCGTCGCAGAACCGACGCGCCGCCCCGGCGGACTCCTGCGAGCCGTCGAGGCGGAACATTACGATATGTCGGGTCATGATGTTTACTGTAGAGTGTATATGCCGCAGGATCAGGCGTTATAAAGGCGCTCGCGGGTGGCGGCTACGCGCTCGTCGGTGATGTAGTCGTCGTAGTCCATCATCTTGTCGATGATTCCGTTGGGGGTGAGCTCGATGATGCGGTTGCAGACGGTCTGTATGAACTCATGGTCGTGCGACGACATGAGGATGTTTCCCTTGAAGCCCTGCAGGGTATTGTTGAACGCCTGGATCGACTCGAGGTCGAGATGATTGGTGGGTGAGTCGAGCACGAGCGTGTTGGCATCCTTGAGCATCATGCGTGCGATCATGCAGCGCATTTTCTCACCTCCGGAGAGCACGGAGGCTTTTTTCTGCACCTCCTCGCCCGAGAACAGCATCTTGCCGAGGAATCCTTTGAGGTAGATCTCGCTGGAGTCGTCGCTGAACTGGCAGAGCCAGTCGACGAGGTTGAGGTCGGTATTGAAGAACTCGGAATTGTCGAGCGGCAGGTATGCTGTAGTGATGGTCTGCCCCCAGTCGTAGGTTCCGGCATCAGCCTTGCGGCGTTCGTTTATGATCTCGAACAGTGCTGTCATGGCGCGCGGGTCGTGGCTGAGGAATGCCACCTTGTCGCCCTTCTCGATCTGGAAGTTCACGTCGCGGAAGAGCACGTCGCCGTCGATCGAGGCGGAGAGTCCATGCACCTCGAGTATCTTGTTTCCCGGCTCGCGTGAGGGGGTGAATATTATGCCGGGGTAGCGTCGCGACGAGGGTTGAATCTCCTCGATGTTGAGTTTCTCAAGCATCTTCTTGCGCGAAGTGGTCTGCTTGGATTTAGCCACGTTGGCGCTGAATCGCTGTATGAACTCCAGGAGTTCCTTGCGTTTCTCCTCGGCTTTCTTGTTAGCCTGCTGCTGCTGGCGCAGGGCGAGCTGCGAGGACTCGTACCAGTAGCTGTAGTTGCCGGCGAAGAGCGACATCTTGTTGTAGTCGATATCGAGCGTGTGGGTGGAAACGGCGTCGAGGAAGTGGCGGTCGTGGGATACGACGAGCACCGTGTTCTCGCAGTTGGAGAGGTAATTCTCGAGCCATGCCACGGTCTCGAGGTCGAGGTCGTTGGTGGGCTCGTCGAGGAGCAGGTTGTCGGGGTTGCCGAAAAGCGCCTTGGCAAGCAGCACGCGCACTTTCTCGTTACCGCTGAGGTCGCGCATGAGCATGTAGTGGCGATCCTCCTTGATGCCGAGTCCGCTGAGCAGTGTGGCGGCGTCGCTCTCGGCGTTCCATCCCTCGAGTTCGGCAAATTTCTCCTCGAGCTCGGAGGCGCGTATGCCGTCGGCGTCGGAGAAGTCGGGCTTCGCATAGAGGGCGTCTTTCTCACGCATAATGTCCCAGAGCACGGTGTGCCCCTGGAGCACGGTGTCCATGACGGTGCAGTCGTCGAACTTGAAGTGGTCCTGCTCAAGCACGCTCATGCGCTCGCCGGGACCTTGTGTGACGGTGCCGTGTGTTGATGAGAGTTGACCGGAGAGTATGCGCATAAGTGTGGATTTGCCCGCACCGTTCGCGCCGATGATCCCGTAACAGTTGCCGGGTGTGAACTTCATGTTTACGTCCTGAAAGAGCACTCTCTTTCCGAACTGCATTCCGAGATTGTTGACTGCTATCATTTCTGTATTGTCGGTGTGTAATCAGCCTCCTCCGCGCGGGCGGGGGAGGCTATTGTGTTTTGACAGCGGAGGTGCCAGTGCAGGTGTCTCCGCTGTAAGGGTTTATTGTGCGAGCTCGTAACGGTAGATGTCGACGAGCTTGATGTCGAATACGAGTGTAGAGTAGGGAGGTATGCTTCCGGTGGTCTGCGCCTCGTAGCCCTGCTGGTAGGGGATGACTACGCGTGCACTGTCGCCGACGCGCATGTCGGTCAGCGCGATCTGCCATCCGGTAATCGTCGACGACGGTTGGAAACGGAAGATCGAGTCGCCGTTAGCCGTGTTGGTGAACGATGAATCGAACGGGATATCGTTGTACAGGCGTCCGATGTACTTGGCATCGACAGTGCTCGTGACGAGCGGCGACAGATTGCCTTCGGTCTTCGAGCGGTCGTTGAAGTAGTGTATGAGTACGCCTGACGATGAGTACCATGTCGGGGCGAGGAGCGTGTAGAATGGTGTGCCGTCGTCGTTCTTGACGAGTTTCTGCTGCTCGTAGAATGCTTCGTTCTCCATTCTCCATTCCTGGTATGTATCCCATTGGCTCTCGCTTGAGCATGCTGCCACAGCGATGCAGATTGCCGTTATGGAGGCGAAGATGAAGTAGGTGAGTGACTTCATTGTAAAATTTGTGTTAGTGGACAGGTCAGAACTCCACCTTCGGAGCCTGAGAAGCTCCGGGCTCAGCCTGGAACTGCGGCTTGGGTGAGAATCCGAACCATCCTGCATAAATTACAGTGGGGAATTTCTTGATCTGGGTGTTATAGGTCTGCACGGCTTCGGTGTAGCGTCCGCGTGCGGTCGTCACACGGTTTTCCGTGCCTTCGAGCTGCACCTGCAGGTCGCGGAAGTTCTCGTTAGCCTTCAGGTCGGGATATGCCTCGGATACTGCGAGGAGCGACTTGAGTGCCTGCGTGAGCTCACCCTGTGCCTGCTGGAACTGGCGGAGTGTCTCTTCGTTGAGATTGTCGGCGGTGATGTTGATCGAAGTTGCCTTTGCGCGTGCCTCGGTCACTTTCTCGAATGTCTCGCTCTCGTGTGTGGCGTAGCCTTTGACGGTGTTGACGAGGTTCGGTATGAGGTCGGCGCGGCGTTGGTACTGGTTCTCGACCTCAGCCCACGACTGCTCAACAGCCTGCTGGTTCTCTACAATGGAGTTGTAGTTGCACGAGGTGAGCGACAGCCCTAAAGCAGCTGCTGCAACTATGGTTATGTGCCGGATGATTTTCATATAATAGTGTGTTAGGTTTGTCAGGCAAGTTTGCGGAGGAGCGAGTTGAGGCTCACGCGGTCGTGGATCAGGCGGTGGAGATCGTCGACATTCACGCGGGTCTGCTCCATGGAGTCGCGCTCGCGCAGTGTCACGGTGTTGTCCTCGAGTGTCTGATGGTCGACGGTGATGCAGAACGGTGTTCCGATCGCATCCTGACGGCGGTAGCGCTTTCCGATGGAGTCCTTTTCGTCATAGCGTGTGGAGAAGTCGAATTTGAGGTCGTCGACGATTGCGCGCGCCTTCTCGGGGAGTCCGTCTTTCTTGACCAGAGGCATCACGGCGCACTTCACGGGAGCGAGCGGTGCCGGGAGGTGGAGCACGACGCGTGTGTCGCCTCCTTCGAGTTTCTGCTCCTCGTAGGATGAGCAGAGAACGGAGAGGAACATGCGGTCGACGCCGATCGAGGTCTCTATGACATAGGGGGTGTAGTTCTCGTTGAGCTCCGGATCGAAGTATTTGATGTTCTTGCCGGAGAACTTCTCATGCTGCGAGAGGTCGAAGTTGGTGCGTGAGTGTATGCCCTCCACTTCCTTGAATCCGAACGGCATCTCGAACTCGATGTCGGTAGCGGCGTTGGCGTAGTGCGCGAGCTTGTCGTGGTCGTGGTAGCGGTATTTGCGGTCGCCCATGCCGAGCGCCTTGTGCCAGCGCAGACGCCACTCCTTCCAGTATTCAAACCATTTCAGCTCCTCGCCGGGGCGCACGAAGAACTGCATCTCCATCTGCTCGAACTCGCGCATGCGGAAGATGAACTGGCGTGCGATGATCTCGTTGCGGAACGCCTTTCCGATCTGTGCGATGCCGAAGGGGATGCGCATGCGTCCGGTCTTCTGCACGTTGAGGTAGTTTACGAAGATGCCCTGTGCGGTCTCGGGGCGGAGATATACGGTCATGGCTCCGTCGGCGGTGCTGCCCATCTCCGTGCGGAACATGAGGTTGAACTGACGCACCTCGGTCCAGTTCTTTGTGCCTGATACGGGACATACGATCTCGCGGTCGATTATGATCTGGCGGAGCTCGTCGAGGTTGTTGTCGTTCATGGCTTTTGCAAAGCGCTCGTGAAGTTCGTCACGCTCCTTCACGCGCTCAACCACGCGGGGGTTGGTCTGGCGGAAGAGAGTCTCGTCGAATGAGTCACCGAAGCGTTTCGCGGCTTTTGCCACATCTTTCTCGATCTTGTCGTCGATCTTGGCAAGCTCCTCCTCGATGAGGACGTCGGCGCGATAGCGCTTCTTGGAGTCGCGGTTGTCGATCAGGGGATCATTGAATGCGTCAACGTGGCCTGATGCTTTCCAGATAGTGGGGTGCATGAATATGGCGGAGTCGATGCCGACAATGTTCTCGTGAAGAAGTGTCATCGCCTCCCACCAGTAGCGCTTTATATTGTTCTTAAGCTCCACGCCGTTCTGACCGTAGTCGTAGACCGCTGCGAGTCCGTCGTAGATTTCGCTTGACTGGAATACGAATCCGTACTCCTTGGCGTGCGATACTATCTTCTTGAAAACGTCATCCTGTTGAGCCATGAGTGTTATCTTTTTTTGTTTGTTGTGTTCTTGATTTCTTTATTTTAAGGTGCAAAGTTAAGCATAATTTTTGGATTTCGGTCAAGGTGGGCGCGGTTGTTGAGGGAATTAAGGTTTTTAAGGCATCTATAGCTGCAGGTGCATGATCGCTGACGGATGCCCTTAGCATGGGAGTGTGAATACGGGTGATGGGGTATCGGATTTTTTTGTAATTTTGCGGGCGTATGCCACGGCATTTGTTCCGGGCATCGGATTTTTAGATTATTTCAATGAGTGTGATTGATATAATTCTGGTGGTATGCGTCGCGGGCGGTCTGATTTTAGGCTACCGCAGGGGCGCCCTCCGCCAGATAGGCTCGATAGGTGGCGTTGTCGCCGGTCTGATAGCCTGCCGTATGGCGGGCGCGAAGGTCGCGGCTTGGGTGACGGAGCATCTGTCGGGTCTGGAGGCGCAGCCTTCGGATATGACTCTTTACGCCGGTCAGGTGATCGGATATGGCGGATTGTTTCTCGCCGTATGGTTTGCGGTATGGACAGTGGCGCGTATGCTGCGCAAGGCAACGCACGCGATGCTGCTCGGTCCGCTCGACGGTATCGCCGGATCGCTATTCCTCGCATTCAAATGGGTGATGGTGCTGAGCCTGGTGCTTAATCTCTGGAAAGTGGTGGATCCCGACAGCGGACTGTTCGGAATGTCGCGCATCGCCGACGGCAAGCTGCTCGCCGGGGTTTTGGACCTCACTCCGTGGCTTCTGGGCTTTCTGAAGGATGTGGCAACCAATCATAATGTCACATTGTTATAACTAACAGCCATAAACTGAAAAATGAATCAGAACAACGATATATTAGACCAGGGTGAATACAAGTACGGTTTTACCACCGATATCCCGACTGATATGATTCCGAAGGGGCTGTCGGAGGAGACCGTGCGTTTCATCTCGGCAAAGAAGGGTGAGCCGGAGTGGCTTCTTGAGTTCCGGCTGAAGGCGTTCCGCCTCTGGCAGACCATGAAGATGCCTGACTGGGCTCATCTTGACATACCGCCGATCGACTATCAGGAGATCAGTTACTATGCGGCACCGAAATCCAAGGAGAATCCCAAGAGTCTCGACGAGGTGGATCCGGAGCTTATAGATACCTTCAATAAGCTCGGCATATCACTCGACGAGCAGAAGAAACTCGCCGGTGTGGCTGTCGATGCGGTGATGGATTCGGTGAGCGTCGCCACTACCCATCGCACGGCACTTGCCGAGAAAGGGGTGATATTCTGCTCCATCTCGGAGGCGGTGAAGGATTATCCGGATCTTGTGCGCCGTTATCTCGGATCGGTGGTTCCGGCACGCGATAATTTCTTTGCCGCGCTCAATTCGGCTGTGTTCTCCGACGGTTCTTTCGTCTACATACCCAAAGGGGTACGCTGCCCGATGGAACTTTCTACGTATTTCCGCATAAACGCAGCCGGAACCGGACAGTTCGAGCGCACACTTATTGTTGCCGACGACGACTCATACGTTAGCTATCTGGAGGGATGCACCGCTCCGAGCCGCGATGAAAACCAGCTCCATGCTGCGATAGTGGAGATAATAGTGGAGAATCGTGCCGAGGTGAAATACTCCACGGTGCAGAACTGGTATGCCGGCGACAAGGAGGGGCGCGGCGGAGTCTACAACTTCGTGACCAAGCGCGGGCTTTGCCGCGGTGAGCGCTCAAAGCTCTCATGGACGCAGGTTGAGACCGGTTCGGCAATCACCTGGAAGTATCCCGGTTGTGTGCTCGCCGGCGAAGGGTCGGTAGGGGAGTTCTACTCCGTAGCCGTGACCAACAACCGCCAGCAGGCTGACACCGGAACCAAGATGATACATCTCGGCCGCAACACCCGTAGCACAATAGTGAGCAAGGGTATATCGGCAGGGCACAGCCAGAATTCATACCGAGGTCTGGTAAAGGTGGCTCCTAATGCCGATGGATGCCGCAACTACACGCAGTGCGACAGTCTGCTGCTCGGATCGCATTGCGGCGCCCACACGTTCCCATATATAGATGTGCTCAACGACACCGCCGTCGTGGAGCATGAGGCTACGACCTCAAAGATCTCGGAGGATCAGCTGTTCTACTGCAATCAGCGCGGCATTCCCACAGAGGAGGCGGTAGGTCTGATAGTGAACGGTTATGCCAAAGAGGTCATGAACAAGCTCCCGATGGAGTTTGCGGTCGAGGCTCAGAAACTCCTCGCCATACAGCTTGAGGGTACCGTAGGATAATAAAAACAGTAAACAATCACGCCGGAGGGTGATGCGCCCGCATGGCGGAAACATATCGAACACGCAACGATGAAACTTTTGGAAGTCAGAGACCTCCGCGCGTCAGTGGAGGGAAAAGAGATACTTAAAGGGCTTGACCTGAGCATAGGTGAGGGTGAGGTTCATGCCATAATGGGTCCGAACGGATCGGGCAAGAGCACACTCAGCGAGGTGCTCGCGGGTAATCCCGCATTCACGGTTACCGGTGGGACTGTGGAGTTCCACGGCATTGACCTGCTTTCACTCACGCCGGAGGACCGCTCGCATGAGGGGCTGTTCCTGTCGTTCCAGTATCCGGTGGAGATTCCGGGTGTGTCGATGACGAATTTCATGCGCGCCGCCATAAACGCCAAGCGCAAATATTTCGGAGAGCCTCCGATGGCTGCAACCGAGTTCCTGAAGATGATGCGCGAGCGCCGCGGTATCGTAGAGCTTGACAACAAGCTCGCGTCGCGTTCGGTCAACGAAGGTTTCAGCGGCGGCGAGAAGAAGCGTAACGAGATATTCCAGATGGCAATGCTTGAGCCACGTCTGTCGATTCTCGACGAGACCGACTCCGGGCTTGATATCGACGCCCTGCGCGTCGTAGCCGAGGGGGTGAACAAACTGAAGAAGCCGACCAATGCAACTGTGGTCATAACCCACTACCAGCGTCTGCTCGATTACATAAAGCCTGACTTCGTGCATGTGCTCTACAAGGGTCGTATCGTGCGCACCGGAGGTCCGGAGCTTGCCCTCGAGCTTGAGGAGCGCGGTTATGACTGGATCAAGGAGGAGGCAGACCGATGAACAGCCTTACACAATACATAGACCTTTACCGTCAGGCGGGCGCGCAGATCGAGTCAGGTTCACCGTCGGCGCTCAACCGCCGCCGTGCGCACGCTCTGCAGGTGCTCGAAGGCTCGCATCTGGCGGAGAAAGGCTCCGCGGGCTACGAGAATACATCGCTGAACGACATGTATGCTCCTGACTACGGGGTGAATGTCGGGCGTGTCGAATGGCCTCGTGAGCTTATCAAGGCATTCCGTTGCGATGTCCCGAATCTGTCAACACTCCAGGGGTATCTGCTATGCGATACTTTCGTCGGTGGCTCAGCGCTTGAGACACGTCTCCCGGCTGGGGTGACATTCACCTCGCTTGCCGACTACGCCCGCCGAAATCCGGAGTTTGTGGAGAAATATTACGGGCGTCTGGCTCCCGTCGATGATCCTGCCGTGGCATTGAACACGCTGCTGTGTATGGATGGTGCGGTGATACATGTTCAGGCTGGCGTTGAGCTCGACCGTCCGTTGCAGATAGTAAGCATTCTCGGTGCCTCGACTGGGCAGATCCTTGCCCCCCGCCGCCTTCTCGTGGTGATGGAGCGTGGATCGCGGGCGCAGGTTATGCTGTGTGACCACACTCTTGCGGGAAGCCCGGTGTCAATGTCGGCTATGGTAGCTGAGATATTTATGGGGGAGGATGCCTCGTTGCAGTTGCTCGATATGGAGGAGTCGCAGGCTGAATCGCGCCGTCATGCGATGGTCTACGCGTCGCAGAGCCGCGGCAGCGAACTGAGGCTCCACAGCATGACTCTCAGCTGCGGTACCACACGCAACGATTACTGTGTGAGTCTTGACGATACTGGCTGCACGACAATGCTGTCGGGCATGGTGATCGGCTCCGACCGCCGACATGCCGACAACCGCACCGTAGTGCGGCACATGCATCCTCGGTGTCACTCCACGCAGCTGTTCAAGTACGTGCTTGACGATGTGTCGACCGGAGCTTTCGACGGTTCTATCTATGTAGCCGAGGGCGCCCATGGCACGGAGGCATATCAGAACTGCCGCAACCTGCTGGCGTCGAAAGGGGCGAGAATGCACTCGCGCCCGCAACTTGAGATATATAATGACGATGTGAAGTGCAGTCACGGTGCCGCTACCGGGCAACTCGATGAGGAAGCGCTGTTCTACATGCGCACCCGCGGTATCCCCCTCGCTGAGGCACGCATGATGCTCATGCAGGCATTCATGACCGATGTGATCGATACGGTCAATATCGAAGGCGTGCGCGACCGTCTGCGCCACCTCGTGGAGCGGCGTTTTGCCGGCGCTACAGCCGCATGCCGTGAGTGCAGCCGCAAGATGGCTGAATGAGATAAGATATAAAAATGATCAGACGATGGCTCTTGAAGAAAACAACGCTCCGCTGACAGCTGCCGACGTAGAGGCACTGCGCAACCGCTTCCCGATTCTGTCGCGCGAACTGTACAAGCGTCCGATGGTTTATCTCGACAATACCGCCACGACGCAGACTCCGCGTGAGGTTGTGGATACGATTGACGCGATGTACTTCACACATAAGGCGAATGTACACCGTGGCGTGCATACGTTGTCGCAGGAGGCTACGGCGATGCAGGAGGCTACTCGGTGCGATGTCGCGCGGTTCATCGGTGCGGCTTCGGAGCGTGAGGTGATCTTCACCCGTGGCACTACGGAGTCCATCAATCTTGTCGCCTCAAGCTACGGCAGTCTTCTCCGCGAGGGTGACGAGGTGATCCTGACCGAGATGGAGCATCATGCCAACATCGTTCCGTGGCAGTTGCTACGCGACCGGCGGGGTATCGTCATCAAGGTCGTTCCGATAAATGCCATCGGTGAGCTGGATATGGATGTTTTCCGCTCGCTGCTGTCGGAGCGCACGCGGATAGTGTCGGTGACGCATGTCAGCAATGTGCTCGGCACTGTCAATCCGGTGGCAGAGATCATCAGCGAGGCACACCGTGCCGGAGCCGTGGTGCTTATCGACGGTGCTCAGGCTGTGGCTCACATACCGGTCGATGTCCGGGCGCTTGATGCCGATTTCTATGTTTTCTCCTCGCACAAGATGTACGGTCCGTGCGGCGTCGGTGTGCTTTATGGCAAGGAGGCGCTGCTTGAGCGTATGCCCCCTTATCAGGGCGGAGGTGAGATGATAAAGACCGTCACGTTCGCACATACGGAATATGCCGAACTGCCGTTCAAGTTTGAGGCTGGCACTCCTGATTTTGTCGATATCGCCGCGCTGCGCACTGCACTTGGTTTTCTTGAGGAGGTAGGTGTGGCACGTGCCGGCGCCTACGAGGACTCGCTGCTGCATTACGCCACCGAGGGATTGCAGAAGATCCCGAGTATGCGCATATTCGGTACCGCGCCCGGCAAGAGCGCGATAATCTCGTTCCTCATCGGGCATGGTCACCATTATGATACCGGACTACTGCTTGACAAGCTTGGCGTTGAAGTGCGCACGGGTCACCATTGCGCGCAGCCGCTTATGGCGGCGCTGGGTATCACCGGCACTGTGCGTGCGTCGTTTGCCGTCTACAACACTTTTGAGGAGTGCGACCGCTTCATAGACGCTACGCGTCGTGTGGCGGCAATGCTTGAATAAGCCGCCGAATATTTTGCAGAGGCTGCCGGACTCTATGGCTGGCATCGCCGCAAAATCTGTATTATAAATCCAGGGAATATTTTTGGAAAGTGGGGTGAATGGTTGTATATTTGCAGTGAATAAGTCTGCTTGCCGGTATATTCATTCGGCATGGGCAGATTTTTGCAGGAACGTTCAACCGTACACAATCCGAATAATACCGTGATATACGCCGCACTGCCCGAAGAGCAGAACCGTCCACTCCCGTTTTACCTTGCGATGGAGGAGTATATAGCCAGAAACGTCGGCATTGACGCTGAGGGCGTATTCTTCATGTGGCAAGTGGATCCGACCGTGATCTGCGGGAGGCATCAGGATGTGGAGCGTGAGGTGGATCTGGAGTATTGCCGCGCGGAGGGGATCGATGTCGTCAGGCGCAAGAGTGGCGGGGGCTGCGTGTTTGCCGACCGCAGCAACATAATGTTCTCGCACATCACACAGGATTATGATGTCACCACAACTTTCGCTGCCTATACGGCGAAAGTCGCGGCTACTTTGCGCGCGCTTGGTCTTGACGCCACGGCGACGAGCCGTAACGATGTGCTGATAGGCGACCGCAAGGTGAGCGGTAACGCGTTCTACCATATCGGGAGCCGGAGCATAGCCCACGGCACGATGCTCTACGACACGGATTTCACCCACATGGCAAAGGCTATAACCCCGTCGCGGGCAAAACTGGAGTCGAAAGGTGTGAAGTCGGTGCAGAGCCGTATCACAACCATACGGCAGCATCTCGATATTGACATTGAGGATTTCAAGCGGCATTGCCGCACGGCGATGTGCGGCAATGACACGTTGCGTCTCACTCGCGCCGACGTCGCTGAGATAGAGCGCATCGCGGAGCAGTACCGTGTGCCGGGCTGGCTGATCCGGCAGGCGCGTGGCAAGCGCGGTGACTCTGTGAGGATCGAGAGTGTGGGCGAACTGACCCCCATGGTATCGTTGTCGCCCGACGGTACGATTGACAGTGTAAGCATTTCGGGAGATTATTTCGCTATCGGTGATGGCGCGGAGCAGTTGCTGTCGCGTCTGCATGGCATCCGTCCGGAGCGTGCGGCTATTTCGGAAGCTCTCGGCGGTTTCGACGCATCGCGATGCATAGCCGGTCTTACCACCCCACAGCTGATCGACATAATAAGCGACAATACCATAAAGTAACCAAAAATCTAACCATATATGCCAGAGAACAAACGAACCTGCCTTTATGACCGCCATTTGGCGCTCGGGGCGCAGATGAGCCCTTTCGGTGGCTGTGAAATGCCGATACAGTATGAGGGAATAGTAGAGGAACATCAGGCGGTGCGCACGGCGTGCGGTGTGTTCGATGTCAGCCACATGGGTGAGGTGAACATATCCGGTCGCGATGCGGAGCGCTACGTCAACCATATATTCACAAATGATATCACAGGTGCTCCTGACGGCAAGATATTCTACGGCATGATGCTCAACCCGGAGGGTGGCACGGTCGACGACCTGCTCGTTTACAAGCGCGGTGAGAATAATTTCTTCCTTGTGATCAACGCCGCAAATATCGACAAGGATGTGGCGTGGATACGCAGCAACGCCGAGGGATATGATGTGGAGATCGATGATCTCTGCGATGTTCTCGGGGAGATCGCCATACAGGGACCGGAATCGGAGGCTGTTATGCAGGAGGTGCTCGGCATCAGCTGTGCAGACCTTGCATTCTATACATTCCGCGAGGCGATGCTTGACGGCGAGCATATACTTGTGAGCCGCACCGGTTATACGGGCGAGGATGGTTTCGAGGTTTATGCGCCGCATGATGTGATCCGTCACCTGTGGGATGAACTCATGGAGTCGGGACGCTGCGCACCATGTGGTCTCGGCTGCCGCGATACATTGCGCTTCGAGGTCGGTCTGCCGCTGTATGGCGATGAGCTTGGTGAGGATATATCGCCGATAGAGGCTTCGCTCGGCATATTTGTAAAGACCGACAAGGATGAGTTCATCGGGCGTGACGCCGTGCTGCGCCAGAAGACCGAGGGCGCGCCGCGCAAGCTCGTGGGACTGGAGATCCATGACCGTGCCATCGCGCGTCACGGATGTGAGGTGACCACCCCGGGTGGAGAGGTGATCGGCACCGTGACGACCGGTTACCGGGGTATCTCGGTAGACAAGTCGCTCGCCATGGCGCTCATCGATTCCCGTTATGCCGCCATGGGCACGGAACTTGCCGTAAAAGTACGCCGCAAGAGTTTCCCAGCGACGGTCGTGGCAAAGAAATTCTACAAGAAGAGTTACAAGAAATAAAACATAGAAATATAAAAAATAAACAGAAAAAGATATGAGCAAGACTTATTTTTCACGCACTCACGAATATGTGACCGTCGACGGAAACATCGGTTATATAGGTATCACCGATTTCGCACAGAACGCCCTTGGCAATGTGGTTTATGTTGACATGCCCGAGGAGGGTGATGATGTGGCTGCCGGCGAGGAGTTCGGAGCTGTGGAGAGTGTCAAGGCGGCATCTGAGCTGATATCGCCCGTGAGCGGTGCTGTGGTGGAATCCAACGAGCACCTTATCGACAATCCCCGTCTGATCAACCAGGACGCCATGGCAAACTGGATCATCAAGGTGGAACTTTCAGATCCCTCGGAACTCGATGCCCTCATGGATGAGGCTGCCTACAAGGAGTTCTGCGCCACGGAAGGTGCGCATTGAGCACCGGTAACAGATACCGTCAGTAAAACAATGACCATCATGCACAGATACCTGCCCCACACACCCGACGACATCGAGCAGATGCTCAGCCGCTGCGGCATGAAGAGCCTCGACGAGCTCTATGCCGACGTTCCGGAGGAGTTCCGCTCAAAATGTCCGCACAGTGACGCGCGTCCGGCTTCAGATCCGGAGATACGGCGCGTCTTCGATGAACTTGGCGCGCGAAACCGCCGTCTGACCTGCTTTGCCGGCGGAGGTTACTACGACCACTTCACTCCTGCGGTGATTCCCTCGCTGCTGCAGCGTTCGGAATTCCTTACAGCATACACCCCTTATCAGCCGGAAATCTCGCAGGGTACTCTGCAGTATATTTTCGAGTATCAGAGCATGATGGCTTCACTTACCGGCATGGAGGTGAGCAATGCCTCGATGTATGACGGTACGACGGCGACAGCCGAGGCTATGCTGATGGCTGTAGCCGCGTCGCGCAAGCGCAACCGTGTGCTGATCTCGCAGACAGTAAACCCGGCGGTGCGCCGCGTGGTGGCGACATACGCACATTATCATGGCGTGCAGCTCGACGAGATCCCGGAGGAGAACGGTGTGACGAGCCGTGCCGCCCTTGACCGGATGCTCGCCGACGGTGATGTGGCGGGAGTAATTGTTGCAACTCCCAACTATTACGGTATCCTTGAGGATTATACCGGCTGGGCTGATGCTTGCCATGCTGCCAAAGCACTGTTGATAATGAACTGTGTCGCTGCCGATCTTGCCGCGATACGCACTCCCGGCGAATGGGGCGCCGATATCGCGGTGGGTGATGCGCAGTCGCTCGGCATGCCGCTCCATTATGGAGGCCCGTATCTCGGATTTCTTTGCGCATCGAAAGCATTGATCCGCAAGATGCCGGGACGTATAGTCGGGGCTACTACCGATGCTGACGGACGTCGTGTATTCGTGCTTACGCTTCAGGCACGCGAGCAGCATATCCGCAGGGACAAGGCTACGAGCAATATCTGTTCCAATCAGGGACTCATGGCACTGCATACGGTGATATACCTGTCGCTGCTCGGTTCTGTCGGACTGCGTGAGGCTGCCGATCAGGGAGCTGCAGGGGCGCATTATCTGGCGTCGCAGCTTGAGGCTACCGGCGCAGTGCGGCTCACTTATCCGGAGCAGCCGTTCCTGAATGAGTTTGCTGTGACATGCAGCTTCCCGGTCGACAGACTGATGACTCTGGCGATAGAGAATGAGATATTTTGCGGCATTCGTCTTGATGATCACCGTCTACTTATAGCGGTGACCGAGCAGCGCACGAGACAGGAGATGGACCGATTGGTTGAACTGGTAAAGACGGCGGCAGCCGAGTAAGTTATGAACAGAGAATATTACGGCAAACTGATTTTTGAGCTTTCGCGTCAGGGACGACGTGGAGCCATAGTGCCCGACAACGGCTGTCCTTCCGCTCCGAAACTTCCGGATCATCTTGTCCGTGCGGAGGCTCCCGAACTGCCCGAGGTGGATGAACCCACTGTGGTTAGGCATTACACCAATATGAGCAACAACAACTTCGGCGTCGACACCGGTTTCTATCCGTTGGGGTCGTGCACCATGAAGTATAACCCGAAGATCAATGAGGAGATGGCGCAGCATCATGCCTTCAGCGGTCTGCATCCGGCGCAGCCTGCCGGCACGGTGCAGGGTGCTCTGGAGTTGTACGTGCGTCTCTCGGAGGAGCTGTGTCGCGTGTGCGGTATGGCTGAGTTCACGCTCAATCCGTTTGCGGGCGCACATGGCGAACTGACAGGGTTGATGGTCATACGCGCATACCATGAAAGCCGTGGCGATACCAAGCGAAACAAAGTGATTGTGCCCGATTCGGCGCACGGCACGAACCCCGCGAGCGCGGCTGTGGCAGGAATGAAAGTCGTAGAGGTGAAGAGCCTTCCGGACGGCACGGTCGATATAGAGGCGCTGCGTCCGTTGCTCGACGACACTGTGGCGGCTATGATGATGACCAATCCCAACACAGCTGGAATTTTCGAGCATTCAGTGAAAGAGATAGCCGCGATGGTGCATGATTGCGGCGGATTGATGTACTACGACGGGGCAAACCTGAATCCCATGCTCGGTGTGGCACGTCCTGGGGATATGGGTTTCGACGTTATGCACGTGAATCTGCACAAGACATTCTCCACACCCCATGGCGGAGGTGGTCCTGGTGCCGGTCCGGTCGGCGTGCGCAAGGGGCTTGAGCAATTTCTCCCCTCGCCACGCGTGATGCGTGATGCCGACGGGAACTACACCATCGAGTGTCCTGAAGAAGCGCTCGGCAGCATCTCGGCAACGTTAGGCAACTATGCGGTGCTGATGCGCGCATATTCGTATCTGCTGTCGCTCGGAGGTGAGGGGCTGCGCCTGGCTGGACCGCTTGCCTCGCTTAATGCCAATTATGTCAAGGAGTCGTTGAAGCATCTCTACAAGCTGCCTCTCCACGGTGTCTGCAAGCATGAGTTTGTGTTCGACGGGCTGGCTGACAAGTCGACAGGAGTGACCACACTGAATGTGGCTAAACGTCTTCTCGACTACGGCTTCCATGCTCCGACAATATATTTCCCGCTGCTTTTCCATGAATCGCTGATGATAGAGCCTACTGAGACGGAGAGCAAGGAGACGCTTGACCGTTTCATCGAGGTCATGGAGATGATAGCGCATGAGGCAGCCGAAACTCCCGATCTGGTGAAGGGTGCTCCTGTCAACACTCCGATCTCACGACCAGATGACACGGCGGCGGCACTGAATCCTGTAGTCACATTCGCAGACCTTAAAGCCGCTTGCAATGATTGAAGCCGACATTCTGATCATCGGTGCCGGTCCCGGAGGATATGCCACCGCGGCCAAAGGAGCCGCTGCGGGTAAGCGTGTGGTGCTTTTCGAGCGTGATGAGCTTGGAGGCACATGCCTGAACCGTGGCTGTATACCGACAAAAGCTCTGTGCCGTTCGGCTGAGGTTGCTCTGACTGTCGCGGAAGCGGCGGAATTCGGCGTGTCGGTCGGTGATATCCGCATGGACTACGCCCGTGCCGCTGCGCGTAAGGATGAGATCGTCGGGCAGCTGCGCGAAGGTGTTGAGAGTCTTCTTCAGGGTGTGGAGGTGGTGCGTGGTGATGCCCGCTTTTCCTCCCCCTCTGTTGTGGAATGCTCGGGCGAGAGCTACACTGCGCCAACTATTGTCGTGGCGACAGGCTCGCGCCCCGCAGAGCTTGCCATTCCGGGTGCCGAGCTTGCGGTCAACAGTGATTTCGTGCTCGCCATGAGTGAATTGCCGAAATCGATGGTGATAATAGGGGGCGGTGTCATAGGAATGGAATTTGCCTCGATATTTTCGGCTTTCGGTGTGAAAGTCACTGTGCTTGAGTACTGTCCTGAGATTCTTCCACCTTTTGATCCGGAGATCGCCAAGCGGTTGCGCATGAGCATGAAGCGTCGTGGAGTGGAAATTGTTACCTCCGCGCGTGTGACGGCTATAACGAGCGATATGACCGTTGAGGCTGAGGTGAAAGGTAAACCGAAGAGTTTCAGTGCAGATATGGTTCTGACTGCGGTTGGACGCCGTGCTGTGCTTCCGGCGGGTCTTGAAGATACCGGTATTGAACTGAACCGCGGATTCATAAAGGTCAATCCGGCGACCATGGAAAGTTCTGTGAAAGGTATATATGCCATAGGCGACGCTAACGGTCTGTGCCTTCTCGCCCATGCTGCGGAGGCGCAGGGTGAGCGTCTGCTTGGTCATGAAGTGAATCTCGATGTCATACCGTCGGCTGTCTTCACAAGTCCTGAATGCGCGATGGTCGGAATGACCGAACCGCAAGCCATGGAAGGCGGTATGGATTTCAAGGTAGGTAAAGCCACATTCCGTGCCAACGGCAAGGCTATGGCTATGGGTGAGGCTGACGGACTCGTAAAGGTTCTGACTGCCGCCGACGGCAGGATGCTGGGCTGCCATATCTGCGGTCCTCATGCTGCTGATCTTATACAGGAGGCGGCATTGGCTATAGCATCCGAACAGCCCACGGCAAGCGTGGTGTCAACCATCCACGGGCATCCGACACTTTCCGAGACTTTGGCGGCGGCAGCCCGCGCATCGTTATGATCAGGTGATGACGGCAGATAGTACAGCACCGAAGGTCAGCGTGATAATGATCGCCTACAATCAGGAGGTGACCATCGATGAGGCTATACGCAGTGTCGTGTTGCAACGCGCGCCTTTCCGTTTTGAGCTTGTGGTGGCTGATGATGCATCGACCGACGGCACAGCCGGACGTGCCGCCCGGTGGCAACAGGAGTATCCTGATATTGTGCGGCTTGTCAGGCGCGAGAAAAACCTCGGACTTCAGGCTAATTTTCTTGACGCATGGAGCCGTTGCCGGGGTGAGTATATAGCGATATGCGAGGGTGACGATCACTGGTGCTCGCGCCACAAGCTGCGACGGCAGGCTGAATGGCTTGACTCGCATCCTGAATGCGCGCTGACATTCCACCGTGTCGTCAATCATTATGCCGATACCGGCACGCTGTCGTTGAGCAATCCGCGTCAGAAGTCCGACCTTACGCTTGAGGATCTGGCTCGAGGTAATGTGATCACCAATCTGTCGGTGATGTACCGTGCCATCCCTTATGAGCAATTGCCGGAATGGATAAGGGAGGTGAAACTGTTTGACTACGCTTTCCACTCGCTTCATGCCGAGCGTGGCACGGCTCACTACCTGAGGCAACCTATGGCGGTCTACCGCCGATACAGCCGTGGGATATGGAGCGGCGACAATCACCGTGCATGGCTTCTCGCACTGGATATACGTGAGCACCTTATGGAGCATTTCCGTCTGACACGTCCGGAGGCGACAACCGCCTATCTGCGAGCCTATTGCAGTATTGCCGTGGCGCTGATGGCTGATGGTGTGGATGCGGAGACGACCATGGAACGTCTCGCTGCCGCTTGGCGCCGTTATGCTGGCTGTGAGTTGCGCATCGATGAGGTGATGAGGGAGGTCGCCGGACGTCGTGCCGCTTCTGCTTCCCGCCCCGGTACGGCTGCGTTGCTGCGCCGTGGCATAAGCGCTTTGCGTGCAGCGGTATCCAGGTTTCTGCCGGTGCCGAGAATTTAATTATGAACTGATATTAAGACTATGATCGAATATGTTAGAGGTCCGATAGCCGAGCTGACCCCGGCTTATGCGGTGATAGAATGTGGCGGCGTCGGATATATGGTGAATATAACCTTGACCGCCTACACTGAATTGCAGGCAAAGAGCGAGGCGCGTCTGTTTGTACATGAGGCTATCCGCGAGGATGCATGGACGCTTTTTGGATTCGTAGAGGAGCGTGAGCGGCAGATGTTCAGGTCGCTGATAGGGGTGTCGGGAGTCGGCGCCAATACAGCACGGATGATTCTTTCCTCTATCCCCGCACGTGAGCTTGAACAGGTTATAGTCGGAGCCGATGTGCGCCGTCTCAAAGGGGTCAAAGGTATCGGTGCGAAGACTGCCGAGCGCATAATCGTGGATCTCCGCGACAAGATAAAGCCTTCGGGCGATGTGTTTAAAACTCCCGGAACGGCGCAGTCGGATGTCTACGACGAGGCTCTTGCCGCGCTCGTGATGCTCGGATTCCCGAAGCCTGTCACCCAGAAAGTGCTCGACAAGGTTTTTGCCGCCGAGCCGGGTATAAAGGTGGAGGATGCGATAAAGCGCGCTCTCGGAATGATGTGATTCCGCATAGAGCGCGCCTTGGTGCGGTGGCATGTGTTGAGGTTCAGACGTACATAGCCTCGATCTCACGTGCATAGCGGCGGTTTATTACCGGGCGCTTTATCTTTAGCGTGTTTGTGAGCTCGCCAGCCTCCATGGTGAATGCTTTCGGCAGAAGAGTGAACCGCTTGATTTTCTCAAATCCCGCCATGTCGCGCTGCAGGTGCTCGATGCGTTGCGTCATCATGTCGCGTATCTGCGGGTTGCGCACAAGATCATCAAGCGAGCGGTACCGGATTCCATGTTGGTCGGCGTATTCACGCAATGCGTCGAAAGCGGGTATTATTATAGCGGTGACGTATTTCCGTTGATCGCCGATCACGGCTACCTGCTCGATGTATTTATCCTCGCCGAGTCGGCTCTCGAGTGCCTGAGGGGCGATATATTTACCGTTCGAGGTCTTGAAAAGATCTTTGATGCGCTCTGTGAGTATGAGTGCGCCGGAGGCATCGATGCGTCCGGCATCGCCTGTGCGGAACCAGCCGTCGGGGGTGAACGCATTGGCTGTAGCCTCCGGTTTGTTCAGGTAGCCCGACATGACGGTAGGGCTCTTCACGAGGATCTCGCCATCTTCGGCGATTCGCACCTGTATGCGGGGAAGAACTGTCCCGACGCTGCCAATCTCAAAACCGACGGCAGGGTAGCAGGTGACTGTCGCCGTGGTCTCCGACAGTCCATAGCCAATGAGCACGTTTATGCCGCACGACTGGAAAAACTCTACGATTGTTGGCGAAAGCGGTGCTCCTGCGGTGGGGAAAATATTGCCATGCTCCACACCGATGGCTTTTTTCAGCGGTGTGAAAACAAAACGTTCGAAAAGTTTGTAGCGGAACTCGAGCCAGCGTGAGGGGCGGCGACCGATACGACGGAACTCAAGGTTGCGTCGTCTGCCTACCGATAGAGCAGCCGTGGCGAGTATTCGCATGAATATGGATCCCTCCACGAGACGGTCCTGTATCGCAGTGTAAGCCTTCTCCCAGAAGCGAGGCACGGAGCACATGCATGTGGGACGCACCTGGCGTAGTGAGCGCTGGATCTCGCGTGGGTCGCGGTTGACGGCGACACGCATACCGGTGTACAGACAGAAGTATGTCCATGCGCGCTCAAAAATATGACTGAGCGGCAGGAAGCAGAGCGACGAATCGACATCGGAGAGCATCGTAAGCCTCTCGCGGTGTATCTCAAGAGCTGCGTTGAAGCATGAGTGAGGCAGCACGGCTCCCTTAGGTTCACCTGTTGTACCGGAGGTGTAGATTATTGCCGCGGTGTCGGTCGGGAGTGCGGCTGCGCTACGGCGGTCAATCTCGGCGATCACTGCGGGATTCTCTGCATCGCCAAGTTCTATGAACTGCTCATAGGTGAGTGTAGTGGTGTCGTCAGGCTCGAGTTCGATATCGGGGTCGAACGTCACGATGCGCTTCACGGCTTTTGCCTGGCGCGCTATAGCATATTGCTGAGCATCGCCGGTGAAGAGGAGTGAGATGCCGGCATCGGCAGTGATGTAGCTCACCTGATCCTGCGAACTGGTAGAGTAGATGGATATGGGAATGGCGCGGAGTGAGAATGCCGCGAAATCGGCTATTATCATCTGCGGACGATTGGCTGAGAATGTGCCGATCGCATCAAGCTCGTTTATGCCGAGGGCTATGAGCGACGCGGCGAAGCGGTCTACCTCATGGCTGAAATCGTTCCATGATGTGGAACGCCACTCTCCGTCGATAAGTTCGGAGTAAGCTTCCCGGTCACCGTAACGGTGAGCCTGATGGGTGATGAGACGTGTGAGTATGTTGGTCATGAGTGATGTGTCGTTATGGGATTATTCAGCAAGGGAGGTTTATAGGGTTGGCGTTGTTGTTGAGTGTTATCACAGGTGCCACCTCCTTGAATGCGAAGGTGAGCGTCTCGCCCTCGGTGGTGCGCATTACGATAGGACCGTCGGGCAGTATATCGATGATCGATGCCTTGAACACACGGTCGGTCGCGGTATCGCGCCATAGGTAGGTTCCTTCGCCCCGCCACAGGCGCGAGCGATATGCGGCATGTACTTCCTCCGGAGTGGTCTCAGCCATACAGATATAATACTCTATGGCTTTGGCGAGTTCGGCAAGTACCGGTTGCAGAGGGTGGCACTTGCCTGTGAGTTGGCAGACGCTTACCGGGTTGGGGGCGGATGATGTGAATCTCTGCTGATTGACATTCAGCCCGATTCCGGCGATTGAACGGATTATTTTGCTCCCGTTTATGGCATTTTCGATCAGTATGCCGCAGATCTTGCGGTTGCCGACGTAGATGTCGTTAGGCCACTTTACGGTTACGATATACCCGGGTAGCAGATCCTGAGTTACCGAAGCTACAGCAAGCGCTACGGCTTCGGAGATGACGAATTGCCGCGCGGCTTCAATTGACCGTGGTCTAAGAAGCACTGAGCATGTGATGTTGGCACTCGGTTCCGCCTCCCAACTGTTGCCGCGTTGTCCGCGCCCGGCGCTCTGGCAACGGGTGTAGAGCATCGTCGGCGCTTCGACGGTTTCAGCCATCGAGGCAAGCAATGTGTTGGTGGAAGTTGTGGTGTCAATGAAGATTGTATTCATTCGCTCAGCGGTAATGTTGGTAGCGGATCGGGCAGCTGGGAGAGTATGCGCCATGAGGCGGGGTAAAGATTGTTGGCGCGGTTTCCGAGGTTCTTGACAAAACCGAGTGGCAGTCCGGCATACTTAAGCAGTACTATGCCGCGGGGTGTCCCTTCCGGCAACGCGACTGTCTCACGGCGGAGATATTGCAGGGCTGTCTGTCGGTCGACATCGGCAGTCGGGAATGCATCATGGCGCAGCGCGGTGGATAGTGCAAGCTGCTGGGAGGGTATTATGTCATGCCCCTTGCGCACGCCGATCGTCAATGTCGGTGAGAGTTCGCGCGGGAGCAGAGGAGTAGGGACTGTTACCGTCACATTCCCTTTCTGATCGGTCTGCTCTATGACCTTTATCCGGGCGTTGAGCCATGGGTGCTCAGCCGGTGACGCTGCCATTGCTTTGTCGCGCCGGCGCTGAGTCTTTGCAGCCGGTGTTGCTGCCGCCGAATCGGCTGGTTTGCGTAGAAGCGCCATGAAAAGTCCTTCGCCTCTCGCACATCCTGGCGTGAATCGCAATGCAGCGACATCAGGCGACAGTGATTGCATTATACCGCACCCATCAGGCACGGGAATCGCAGGATTCTCGGCACCGAGCGTATTTATGAAATAGGCTACGTTTTCCTCGTTCTCGGTTGTGTTGAGCGTGCAGGTGCTGTAGATCAGGTATCCGCCGGGGCGAAGTGCCTTCCAGAGATTCCCGACGATCTCGCGCTGTAGTGCGGCGCACTGCTCGGTGAGTCGTGGCGTCCACTGGCGGCGCGCTTCATCATCCTTGCGCATCATACCCTCGCCTGAACAGGGCACATCGGCAGCTATGACATCGAATATCTCACCCATGCCGGAAAATCGTGAGGTGTCGCCCTGTGTGACGGTGACAAGCGGATAACCCCATTTCGCAAGATTCTCGCGCAAAATCTCGGCACGTGCGGCTACATATTCGTTAGCCACCACGGCGCTGCCGTCGGGAAGCGCATCGATTGCAGCAGTGGTTTTTCCACCAGGTGCGGCACAGGCATCGAGCCATGCGACAGGGCGACCGAACTCATCGGCTATCATTCGTGCCACATGCCACATGATCATCGAGGATGGATCCTGAACATAATATGCCCCCTGGTGCAGCAGCGGGTCAAATGTGAATGAGGGTCGCTCAGGGAGATGCAGCCCGGTGGGGCACCAAGCCACCCGTTCGGCGTCGGAGGTAATCCTGAAGGGCTTGCGCGTGTTAAGCCTGACGCCCACCTCAGGCTCGGTATCGAGTGCTGCAGGCAGGGCGTCAAACTCCTGACGGTCTAAGCTGACCATCATCTTCAGGAATTGTTCCGGTATCGGCGTTCGGCTCATCAGATGGAGAGTCGGCGGAGAGTGTCGAGCAGAGCGCGGTTGATAGGTTTGTCGTTCTTGATAGCTTTGCTGAAAGGAACGTAGACGATCTCATCGTTGGCTATGCCGATCATTACGTTGCGCTGGTCCTCGAGAAGTGCATCGATTGCAGCGGCTCCCATGCGCGACGCAAGTATGCGGTCGTGGGCTGTGGGTGATCCGCCACGCTGCAGGTGTCCGAGGATCGAGACACGCACGTCGTAACCTGGGTATTCTTTCTTCACACGGTCGGCAAGACCCATGGCTCCTCCGGTGACAGGGCTTTCGGCAACGAGCACTATCGAAGAGTTCTTGCTCTTGCGGAATCCGTTCTGTATCAGTTCGGCAAGCTGGTCGACCTCGGTTGAGATCTCCGGTATTATGGCAGCTTCCGCTCCTGATGCTATAGCGCCGTTGAGTGCGAGGAAGCCTGCATCACGACCCATGACTTCAATGAAGAACAGGCGCTCATGGCTGGTGGCGGTGTCGCGGATTTTGTCGACACACTCCATTATAGTGTTGAGCGCGGTGTCATAGCCGATAGTGGTGTCTGTGCCGTAAAGGTCGTTATCGATGGTTCCTGGGAGTCCGATGCAGGGGAGATTGAACTCGTTGGCAAATATGCGTGCTCCGGTGAGCGATCCGTCTCCACCGATTACCACGAGCGCGTCGATTTCATGGCGCTTGAGGTTGTCGTAGGCGAGCTGGCGTCCTTCAGGAGTGGCAAACTCAGGGCAGCGTGCTGTTTTCAGAATGGTACCACCCATCTGTATGATGTTTGATACGTTCTGAGTGCGGAAATCCTGTATCTCATCGGAGATCAAGCCTTTGTATCCGCGATAGATGCCTTTTACCTTGAATCCGCTGAATATAGCCGAGCGTGTGACGGCACGGATTGCGGCATTCATTCCCGGAGCGTCACCTCCGGAGGTGAGTATGCCCACGCATTTGATTTCTGACATAGTAGGATGGAATTATGA
Source organism: uncultured Muribaculaceae bacterium (assembly GCA_910587425.1). Classification (GTDB taxonomy): domain Bacteria; phylum Bacteroidota; class Bacteroidia; order Bacteroidales; family Muribaculaceae; genus Paramuribaculum. The sequence goes on along the minus strand of CAJUKU010000001.1, from coordinate 156,080 downwards.
TATGTTGACGTCAGTTGTTTCGTTCTATAGATCCGGTGCAGTGTCCGGATCAGGTTGAAACTGCAAAATTAACGATTGACGGCGGATTGGCGGCGTGCGGCGAGTGAAAGAACGTTAACGTGGCGCTTCTCCGTTTTGTGCGGATATGGTCACCTGTCAATGATTCCGGTGATGACGTTCTTCGAGTTACCCCGCCAGGGAAGTGTGGCGTTGTAGCGTTCGAACAGCACGGTGACAGACTGCCGAGATCCCTGCATGTCCTGCAAGATACGCGCTATGGAGTCGGATGGGATGGAGAATGTCATGGGTCGGTTGTAGACTCCTGCAGTATCAGTCAACGAATCTTCCGTGATCATCTCAGCCTCATAGGTCTTGAAGAAAATGCCTCGCTTTTCCACTGATGTTATGTAGCCTGTGGCGCGTGCTTCGGTAGCGTATGGATTGAGGAACTGGATATAGAATGCCACCCCTCCCACTGCAATTGCGATGAATATCAGTATGGTTAGGAAGCGCCTGCCTCTATGACGCGGACGTGGATTTGCCGTCGTCGATGGCTTGGCAGAGCTATCTTCGGACTTGCAAAAATCAATGACCGGTCCTTCGGAATGTCTGACGGTCTCTGAATTGTCAGCCGTTGGTGTGGTTTCGGTTATGGCATGTTCCTGTCCGTCGAGGTCAAGACCTTCTTTTTCTTCATTTTCGTTCATCGGTAATAGATGTTGTGCGGCGTCGGCGCTTGTCGATGCCTATTACTATGAATGTTATGATGCCGAGCAGGATGAGGAACAGCGTCTGGCAGCCCATCACCATGTTGGCAAACGATGTGGCGTATTCTTTTGTGAGCCCCGGCACGCCGGAGGCATACATGCTCAGTCCGAACACGATCGCCCATTGATATGGACCTATGCCGCCGTTTGACGGAACCGCCATGCTTATACTCGACAGTACGAAGCATACAAGCACGGCTGTGGCACCATATTTCAGTGCTACCTGTGCGGTGAGCGGGAATGCGAAGAATGCGAGATACAGTTGAACGAAGTAGCAACCCCAGATCAACCCCGTGAGCAGAAGCCATTTCCCTTTGCCGGGCATTTTCGCCACTACGGCAAATCCTTGCCATGTGCCGATGATAAGATTGCGTGCCACTGTCACGATCTTCGAGTCGGGATAGCGTCGGCAGAGCCACCATGCAGCTGCGACAGCTATGGCGATAGCGCTCCATAGCCAGGGGGAGCTTAGCAGGCGCAATATGCCCGCGTATGCATCGGGATTCTGGTTGATATAGGCGGCTATCTGCGGATGTGCTATCGCAAATGTGAACAGAGTGATGAGCAGTACGGTAAGAGTGTCGCTCAAACGGTCGCAGATCATGGAGCCGAATACAGTGGTGAACGGCGCATTCTGCCGCTCTGCGATATAGCCCGTGCGCCACAGTTCGCCGAGGCGTGGGAGCACAAGGTTAGCCGCGTAAGTGCCGAAGATGCTGAGCACAAGAACCCATAATGGAGGACGTATGTCGAGTGCCTTTAGCTGGATCCCCCATCGCATCGCGCGGAATATGTGGGAGAAAACCGAGACTCCGAGACCTGCGAGAATCCACTCAAGATGGCACTGCGTTCGGATGATACGGATCATCTCCTTCATGTCAACACCGGTGAACAGCAGCCAGCAGAGCCCGATAGTCATAAGCGGCGGTATGCCGTATTTCACGGCTGTGCGCCACCATGGTGTGCGTTTGGATTGGGCTGTAATGGAGTCGGGTTGTTGCATGGCGCAAAATTAGTCATTTCCGGTGATAAATCATACGGTGCGGAGTGTGAAGAGCTGTGATGCGGAGAGGCGGGGGAGTGGCGTGACAAGTATCGGAGCCTCGGGGAGGGCGGTCTGTGCTTCCGCGTCTGCGCCGCTGCGGAGCGCGTTGAGTGCGTCGGTCATGGCTGCTGCCGCAATCTCAGGCTTATTGTTGTCCTGGCTGAGGTGGCACAGGAAGACATGGCGCAGCTTTGCGGAGGCTATTGAGGCGATATAGCGTGCCGCCACGACGTTGTCAAGATGTCCGGTCGGTGCCTCGATGCGAGCCTTGAGATGAGCCGGATAGGGACCGTTGCGCAGCATAGCGAGGTCGTAGTTTGATTCGATCACTATGTGTGTAGCCTGACGCATGTAATGATCCACACGGTCGGTTATGCAGCCGAGGTCAGTGGCGACAGCCATTGTGGGGGCTTCCGGATCGGCGGGTCGGCGGATGAAGAAACCGGCGTTGTCCATGCCATCGTGCGACACTTCAAATGCCGTGATCTCGAATGCACCGATAGTGAAGGGAAATTCCTTGTGGATCGGCACATGATAGTCTTTCAGACGACGCGATATGCCGTGGCGTCGCATTATTCCGTTGAACGCCCGCGGGGTGCAGTAGACCCGTATGTGAGGGTTGCGGCGCACATAGGTGTAGACATAGTGCACGTGATCGCTGTGGTCGTGTGTGAGGATGATTCCTTTGACGTCGTTCATCGAGAAACCGCATCCTGCGAGCGTCTCCGTGACGCGGTGAAGATCTACTCCAGCATCAATGATGAATCCGCCGGTATTGTCGGCTACGAATGCCGAGTTGCCGCTGCTACCGCTGCCGAAGCTGATGAAAAATACCGTATCGCGTTCCTTTATGCCGTTTATGGGTGCTGCAAGGGGGTTGGACGGAGATGCAGAGGATTGCACTCCCGGCATCTCCATGCGGTCGACTATGAATTCCTCCGGGTCGGGCATGGAGGGCAGATCCTCCAGGCGGTTGTCGGGTAGGTCAAGATCCTCAAACAGGCTCGGCTGTATGTGCGGGTTGAAGTGAAATTTGATCTTCTTGCTCATTATCGTGCCGGTGCGTCGGTATAGAGGAGGAATATTGTAGGTATACGCGGTAGTTCAAGTGAGTTTGTTGCCCACCAGCTCAGCGGGCGTGTTATTATCCGTTGTGAGGGGCCTGTTATGTCGGCTGCCACGCAGAGCATCATCTCGCGCGGCAGTGTCTGGCAGAGTGATGCTATCAGTTTGGAGTTCCGGTAAGGAGTCTCGATGAAGATCTGCGTCTGGTGCTCGCGGATGATGCGCCGCTGCATCTCGCGCAGGGTGGCTGTGCGCCACTGCGGATCAACCGGGAGGTAGCCTGCGAATGCAAATGTCTGACCGTTGAAACCTGAAGCCATGAGCGCGAGCAGTATGCTCGATGGTCCCACCAGCGGATCTACGCGATAACCCCGGCGTTGTGCCACAGCGACTGCTTCGGCGCCGGGATCGGCTACGGCAGGGCATCCCGCCTCGGATATCACAGCCATATCGGCTCCCCGTTCCATCGGCGTGAGCATTGCGGGTATCTCTGATGCCGGGGTGTGCTCGTCGAGTGTGGCGAATGTCAGCGCGTCGATATCTATCGTCGGGTCACAGCGTTTCAGGAAACGTCGGGCAGTGCGCACGTTCTCCACGATGAAGTGGCGCACCGTGCGTGCTATCTCTATGTTGCGCTGCGGCATCACGCTTGCCGGCGGCACGTCGGCGAGTGTCGAAGGCAGCAGGTACAGTGTGGGTATGCGTTGCTCTTGGGTTTCGGTCCGGTTTGCGTCGGTCATTGTTCTTCTGGATATTTCCGGTAGTATTCGTCGAGGATGGTCTGTATGTTGAAATAGTAACCGGAAGTCTCGCCCTGCGGTCCGCGGGCGGTTATAAATTCATAATAAGGCTCGTAGAAAACATGCTTCACTGCTATCTGCCCCATGGCGTTCAGCAGCACGTATTCATGTTCCGGCTCTATGACGTACCAGGCGTTCTCCTCGTCAAGTCCTGTGCCCGACGATACGATAGCCATAAGTATGTAGTCGAGCTTGTATTGCCATATCTTTGCAAGGTTGTTCTTGCCCTTGGTGCGCAGTGCCGAGATCAGGTTGACCATGCGGCGGAGATCGAAGGGGTTGTCTTCGAGCGACATTTCCGAATACTTGATTACCGAATCGCATTCCTGACGCGTCCACTCGCGCTTTGAGGTGAGTTCGACAAGGTTGTCCTGATAAGCCTTCGGACGGTAGGGGTTGTAGTCCTCCTGAAACATGTAGCCGAAGTATAGGTGGCGGAATTTGTCGAGTTTCATGAGGGTATCGTTGTGGTGATACTCCTCCATCAGGCGGGGGTAGTAATATGGTGAATGGCGGTCGTTGACAGCTTTCTGTATAGCCTCGAGATCCGGGATTTCACGTTTGAACTCCGGCTGCTTGCTCTGAGCGGCGCATATCAGGGGCAGCGCGGCAAAGAGTGCTATTATGGTATTGAGGAGGATGCGGTTCATGGTTCGGGTTGTTGTTTTTTCTGCAGCTCGGGATATGAGATGCGTGAGTGATACATTGTGCGCAGTCGTGTGATGAATGTCTCCTTGATCTCTGCCACATCGCGGAATGAGATCGTGGAGTCGTTATGAAGCCCCTCGGCGACCTGCGAGTCTATTATTCGGTTGACGAGTGCGGTGATCGCTTCTTCCGAGTGGTCTGTGAGGCTTCTTGATGCAGCCTCTACGGCATCAGCCATCATCAGTATGGAGGTCTCCCGTGACGTGGGATTCGGTCCCGGATAGGTGAATGCCGCCTCGTCAGGTTTCTGGTCGGGGTGGAGATTGCACCATGTGTTGTAGAAATAGCGTGCCTTGCCTCTTCCGTGGTGCTCGGTGATGAATGTGGCTATCTTAGCCGGAAGTTTTGCCTTGTCGGCACGGCGCAATCCGTCGGTCACATGTCCGATCACTATGCGTGCGCTCTGCACGGGGTCGAGCGAGTCGTGCGGATTGACTCCATGCTGGTTCTCGGTGAAGAATGCGGGATTGTCAATCTTGCCGATGTCATGATACAGCGCGCCGGCACGTACAAGCTGCACGTTGGCGCCTATGCGGTGCGCGGCTGCCGAAGCGAGGTTGCTGACAGCCATGGAGTGCTGGAATGTGCCCGGACACTCCTCGGAGAGTTCGCGTAGAACCGGGTTGTTGATGTCAGACAGCTCAACGAGAGTGACTCTCGATGTGAAGCCGAACAGTTTCTCGATCACAAAGATCGCCACGTATGCGAATGATATGAATACCGCATTCACGGCGAAGTAGCCGAACATACGCGGCTGCAGTGCGGATGTTGAGGAGTTGTGAAGAAGTTCGATGGCGGTATAGCTTACGGCGTATGCCACAAACACGAGCAGTGCAGACTGTATCAGCTGTGAGCGGCGCGAAAGCTCCTTGATGCTCACAATGGCTGTCACACCGGCAAGGAACTGTACGAAAATGAATTCAAGCGGGAAGCTGCTGACGAGAGTGCTCAACAGCACTGTGACCATGTGGGAGAAGAATGCGGTGCGGGAATCGAGGAATACGACGAGCACTATCGGGATAAGGGCGAAAGGAGCTACATAAAGTCCGGATGTGAATGCCTTCGACATTCCGAATGCGAACAGCGTGAACACAGTGATGACGAGCATCAGCATGAGCAGCACGTTCCGCGACAGGTAGTAATCGCGGCGGAAAAAGTATAGGAATGCGTAGAGCGCGCCGAACATCAGCAGTATGTAGAGCAACTGTCCGCCTATGGTGTAATAGTTCTCCACTTTGTCGACGTCGCCACGCTTTGCCGCCATCTGTTCGTAGGTGGTCAGTAGTGTGTAGAGCCTTGCATTTACGATATCCCCCTTGTCGATTATACGCTCCCCCTTCTGCACAACTCCTATAGGCGCGAGCGCGCGCTGCATCAGATCATCGTGAAGCCGCGAAGTCTCCACGCTGTCTATCTGCACATTCGGTGTCAGGAGTTCGGCAAGTCCGGTGGCGCTTATGGCATGCTGTATGTGCGACTCGCGGAAGATGCTGTCGATGTGTGAGTATGCGCGTCGTGCCGAAAGGAATCCTGTGGTAGCACGTGATGCGGTGACGTTGTCGTTGATCATGCGCACGCGTGGCAGTCTGCCGGAGTTGATCTCTGCATAGACTTCCGGCGCTACGATGCCGTTGTCAAACAGGCGTTTGAACTCTGCTGTCAGGCGTGAGCGCTCCGCGTATGTTAGGTTGAGTCCGTCAATAGTCCGCAGACGGTTTGTGTATTCAGCTACAGCGCGCCGGGCGGTTTCCTCGTCGCGGCGGAATATAGGTTCGAACGAGGTCTCAAGGCTGTCGCGCAGATGCCGGGCACTTATGGAGTCGAGGTGCACCGGTATGTCGAATGGAGCTGTGAGCAGTGAGTATGCCCAGGGGCGGTTCTCCTCGTAGGTGAAGCGTCTGCCGTCGTTGCGGGGCAGGAAATAAACGAGCAGTATCGCTGCTGCGATAAACACTGCCCATCGCAGCCATGTGTCGTGTCGTGGAGTCTGTTCTGCTGCCATTTTTGCTGTCGGTCGTTCGGTAAGATGCTTTAGTTTCTGTTCATGCTGTTGGTGTCTCCGATCCGTCGGCTACGCGGGCGGCATTCTGCACACCTTTGATCTTTCTTACTTTCTCGCATAGCTGGTTGACAACCTCGGTGTCGCTGACGAGCACTGTCAGACGGCATGTGAATACCTCCTTGTCGGTGTCGATATGCAGGGAGCGGATGTCGATGTTCAGGTGGTTAGAGATCATCTGCGTGAGTTCCTGGAGGATTCCGTGGCGGTCTACTCCCTCGATGTGTATCTCGGCGAGGAATTTCTCACGGACTTCATCCCATGATGTGCTCACGATGCGTGTGCCATGACCGGCTTTGAGCACCTGCGCACGGGGGCAGGTCAATGAATGCACCTCAACCTGTCCGAGATCATTGACGAATCCCATCACGTCATCACCGGGAATCGGGCGGCAGCAGTCGGCAAACACGAAGTTGCGTCCGGAGTCGTCGAAGCGCAGGTGGTATGTCTCTTTCAGGTTTATGCGTTCCGGCACAATCAGCGGTGGCTCTGCCGGGCGCGGTGCCGTTCTGCCTATGCGGAATATCTTTTGGAGAAGCGAAGGTTCGGTTTTAGGTGATTCCTTGAGGATGTAGCCGTCGAGCGAGAGTTCTCCTGTGCCCAGCTTATAGTAGAGTGCATCGCGCGATGTGACCTTATAGAAAGCCATCATCTTGGTGATGATCTCATTGGTTGCCTCGACTTCGGCGTCAGCAAGGAATTTGTTCAGGATCTCATGTCCCTTGTCGACCATCGGTTGCTGCTCGCGGCGCAGGGCGGCGCGCAGGCGGGTCCGTGCCTTAGCCGTGGCGAGAAATCCCATCCATTCCTCTTTCGGTGTCTGTGATTGTGAAGTGAGCACCTCCACCTGGTCGCCTGAGTTCAGTCGATGGCTCAGCGGCACGAGCTTATGATTCACTTTGCCGGCTATGCAATGGGTGCCGATCTGCGAGTGGAGCTCAAACGCTACGTCGAGTACGGTTGATTCGGTAGGCAGTGTGATAAGTTCCCCTTTCGGAGTGAAAACGACAATCTCCGACGCAAACAGGTTGAGTTTGAGTGTGTCGAGAAAGTCGATGGCGTTCGGGTTCGGGTCGTCGAGTATGTCCTTGATAGTGCGGAGCCATACGTTGAGCTCCGATTCCTCATCACCTTCGCCGATCTTGTATTTCCAGTGGGCGGCAAAGCCTTTCTCGGCGATCTCATCCATGCGGCGCGAGCGTATCTGCACCTCGACCCAATTGCCGTCGGGTCCCATGACTGTAAGGTGCAGTGCCTGGTATCCGTTTGCCTTTGGGTTGCTGATCCAGTCGCGGGTGCGGTCAGGATGCAGGCGGTATAGGTCGGTTATCGCAGAGTATATGTTCCAGCAGATAGCTTTCTCTTGCGATGGGTCGTCGCAGTCGAAGATGATGCGCATGGCGTAGAGGTCATATACCTCCTCGAATGGCACATGCTTAGTCTCCATCTTCCGCCAGATGGAATATACCGATTTCAGGCGTGCCTTCGCATCGTAATTAAGCCCCATGCGGTCGAGGCTCTTGAGTATCGGTGTTGAGAAGTCGTTGTAGACCGCCGATCGGCGAGCCTCCGACTCCCGTATCTGCTGCGCTATGCGCTCGTAGGCATGCGGGTGCTCGTACTTGAAGCTGAGGTCTTCAAGCTCGGTCTTGATCTCAAATAATCCGAGGCGGTGTGCAAGCGGGGCATAGATATACAGGGTCTCGCCGGCGATCTTGTACTGTTTGGCGGGTGCCATGGAGCCGAGTGTGCGCATGTTGTGCAGGCGGTCAGCCATCTTGATGAGCACTACGCGTATATCCTCGCTCATGGTGAGGAGCAGCTTGCGGAAGTTCTCTGCCTGAGCCGATGCCTGGTCGCCGAAAATGCCACCCGAGATTTTTGTAAGACCTGCTACAATGCGTGCTATCTTCTTGCCGAAAAGACGCTCGATATCTTCAACGGTATATTCGGTATCCTCAACAACATCGTGCAGCAGCGCGGCACAGATTGATGTGGAGCCAAGTCCAATCTCCTGGCTCGCAATCTTGGCAACGGCTATCGGGTGAAGTATGTAAGGTTCGCCGGAGCGCCGGCGAATACCGCTGTGCGCTTTCTTGGCGAAGCGGTAGGCACGCTCGATGATGTCGACTTTCTTGCGGTGGTTGCTGTTCAGATATCCCTGCAGGACATCGTTAAATTCACGCTCGATCAGCCGGTCTTCTTCTTCGGGTGTCATCAGATGCTCTTCGGTCATAGCAGTCGCTTTCATTGCAAATCGGTTCAATTTACAAATTTAGCGTGTCGCGGCGAAAAAAGCAAGCGGTTAGTGTTTTTTAACCGCGCGCCCGTGATGTTGCATCGTGCGGCGGATGTTGCAGGTTATGAGGCGGCTGTGTGCCTGTCGGATACTGCGCAGTGTGTCAGAGCAGTGCGAGTATGTCGGTGGGAGTTTCGGCTATGTTGTCGGCATAATGTGCCTTGAGCTCAGATTCGGGGCGGAATCCCCATGTCACACCCACGCAGTCTACGCATGCGCGATGGGCGGTGTCGATGTCTACGCCGGAATCGCCGACATAGAGCACGTCGGCTTTAGGGGTCGGATGGATGGCAAGTATTCCGAAGACGATCGATGGATCCGGTTTGCTCGGCACTCCCTCGCGGTGTCCCTCGACAGCTGCCCATTTCACATCGGGAAAATAGTGGGAGACTATGCGTTCCACGGCTGCCTGGTATTTGTTGGAGGCTACAGCAACGTCGATCCCGCGTTGAGCGAGTGTCTGCAATAGTTCTGTTATGCCCGGATAGGGGACTGTGAGGTCGCAGCAATGATTGTCGTAGTATTCCATGAACCGGCGGCGCACGGTCTCGATAGTTGCTTCGTCGCGATGCTCGGCTGGTAGTGCCCGCTCTATCAGTTTGGTGACACCATTGCCTACGAGTGTAGGATATATTGATGGGGTATGTGTTGGGAATCCACAGGCTTCGAGCGCGAAGTTGGTGGCTGCGGCGAGGTCGGCGATGGTGTTGAGGAGAGTGCCGTCGAGATCGAATATGACGAGTTTTTTCATTGTGTTGACGTTGTGTTTTGTTTATAGAACAATCCTTCAGGCGGTGGCGTTCAGAACGGATATCCTACGGAGAAGTGGAATGACGCGTCGCGCCCCCAGCGCGGGTGTATTATAGGCCAGCTCTCCTGACCGCGCGCGGGATTGTGGGCTTTCATTCCGAGGTCGAAGCGGAGCAGGAAGTAGGTGAAGTCCATTCGCAGTCCGGCTCCATAGCTTGCGGCGATCTGACGCCAGAATGTGTTGAAACGGAACATGCCTCCTGGCTGGTTCTCGTAGTTGTGTATTGTCCAGATGTTGCCGGCATCGGCGAAAATTGCGCCCTCGAACACCCAGAACAGCCGGCAGCGGTACTCTACGTTGAGCAGAAGGCTGATGTCGCCGCACTGGTTTATAAAGTCGGTTACGGAGTTGCGCGAATCGTACGATCCGGGTCCGAGTGTGCGTACACCCCAGCCGCGTACTCCGTTGGCACCTCCTGCATAAAAGCGCTTCTCGAACGGCAGCACACGTGAATTGCCGTATGGCACGCCGATTCCTGCGCCGACATGGAATGCGAGTGAGTGGCGATCGGCAAAATTGCGGGTTATCGAATAATCTACCTCTGCCTTGGCATACTGCGAGTATTGTATGCCGAAGAGGTGGTAGACGCCGTCGCGACGTTTCTGATGGCTGAGCGATGAGATGGCATACAGGACATTGCCCGCGGTCTCGGCTGCTGCACGCAGGGTGTATATCAACGGTTGGCGCATTGCGTTGCGCGATGCCGTCGAAGATGCTATGCGGCGGTTTGTACGGTAATATGTATAACCGGTGCGGACTATGAAGTGATCTTCGTAGCTGTAGCGCAGCAACGGGTTGGAGGGAGCTATCTGATTCAGGAAGTCGAGGGTGCTTTCCGGCAGGTAGACGTAATTGAGGTCTATGAGGTCGAACGTGCGTCGTTCGCGTCCGGAGTGGGCGCTCCACCGGTACTTCCATGCTGCTCCTGCGATTATACGGGTGTACTCAGGGCGTTCCTGATAGTTGAACGACAACGCGAACTCTGTGGTGGCTTTGACACGCTGTTTAAACTGTCGGGAAAGGAATGGGAACTCAAATTTGGGGAAGGTTATACCGACTTCGCCGGCATATTCCGTATATCGGTTGTTGATCAGTCCGCTGACATTTCCCGACAGACTCTCGTAGTTCATGCGGAATTTTGCGGTGAAGAGGTCGGAGACTTTTCCGAGGTTTCGGTGCTGATAGGTCAGCCCGACTCCGAATCCGAGATCCCCCTCGGAGTTGGTGCCTTCAAGTTCAAGGGTCACACCCTGCTTCTTGTTCCGCGTGAGATAGATGTATGCGTCAAGAAGCCCGTTATCGCCTAAAGATCCTGCAGGTGCAAGCTCTATGTTGATGGAATGGAGGATGCCGAGCTGTGCGAGTGCCTCGTATGTGCGGTCAGCCTCATACGCGCGGTATAGTTCGCCCGGACGTATGAAGCATTTCTCCTCAAGTACTTTCGGCTTTATATAGTGGTCGGATCCATAGATGATATCTATCCCGTTGTAGCGCACGGTGTCACGCACGGCGTCGGCGGCTGTGTCCGTGTCGGGTGAATAGTCGGTGATGAAGTAAACGTCGCGCACGAAATATTTCTGGTGGTGTGCGAGAGTGTCGGCGATATTGGCATTCGAAGCGGAGCGGGGCGGGCGTACCTGCATGGTCAGCCCGACATCATACGAGCCCTCAGCTGTATCGGCTACAAACGTTATGTACTCCTTCGTGAATGCGTAATAGCCGCGGTTGCGCAGCCGCTGGGTGATCATGGCTCGCTCGGAATCGAGCCTGTTGCGGTCGAATGGCTGTCCCGGTGCGAGGGTGAAGAGGGCTGAGTCGGCGAGCACGAGCCGTGCTATTGCCGTGTCGGGAATGTCGTAATCCACCGAACTGATGCGGTGAGGTGAGCCGGTGGTGATGCGGTAATCCACGCTTACCCGACGCCGGATGCTGTCGGTGATTGTATCCGCTTCTACCGACGCTTCCATGTAGCCGCGGTTGATGAGCGCCTGGCGCAACTGTTTCTCGGAAGTTGCTGTTAGCTTAGGGTCATATATTACCGGAGGCTGTCCGAGGCGTCGCAGCCAGCGGTTGTACCATCGTGTGGAGTCTGTGCCCGACAGGCTGTAGGTGGCGAGCTGCAGCTTCAGGAATCCGAGAACTTTGTGGTTGGGGGTCTGACGCAGGTAGTTGACGAGATCAGCCTGACGCACCTCTCCGTCGGGGTTCTCGATCGTCATATCGACATCCTCCACGAGATACTGACCCTGCGGGACGTGCTTTACCGGGCTGCACGCGCCGAGCATCAGTGTTATGATGGTGGCTGCGGCTGCAAGCAGGTGGCATGAGGATATGCGTCGGATTGGTCTGCGGAGCGTCATCAGGGTTGCAAAGTTAGCTATTTTTCCTGAAAGTGCCCCTTATCGCCGCGGAAAGACCGCTGTCACAGGCAGTACGGTGACGGTATATGGTGAGCCGTCGGCGGTGCGTGGTTTCCCGGTGAGGAGGTAGTAGAACGTCATCTGCCTGTCCCATGACGGAAATGTTAGCTGTCGGGTCTCTCCGGCGGGAATGTCGGTGTTCAGAGTCCTGTCGGCGACATGCAGCTGTCGTCCGTCAGCGTCAAGGTAAGTGATGCGCAATGTCACGGCTTTCAGCGTGCGGTTCGAGCGGTTTGTGACGAACAGCGATTCCCGGCGCGATCTGAGCGGCTTGTCATAACCGCTGACGATGAGCATCCCTGCCGATGGCATTACGGTATCGGCTACGGCGGTGGTGTCAGCCCTGGCTGTCGTGCGCTTGACCCGCAGGTTCTTGCGTGTGGTGCGGTCGGCGCCGGCTGCGAGTGTGCCAAGGATAATGAGTGCTATTAGCGTAAGATGTCTCACAGATATCGTGGGGTGAGTGGAATTTCCGGTTGTGGGAATTTGCGGACGGCTACAGACGATGCCGAGCCGTCGTCGCCACGGCGGGTGCGGATTACGCGTCTGAACATGTACGGTAGGAGGCGGAACAGCTCTATGTCGTAGCGTTGGCGCACGCGTTTGAATCCAAGCGTGCCGTCGTCGTGCATTTTCAGGGTGAAGCGTGCCGGTGCACGGAGTGTGCCGTCCGTTGCATCGGATGATGTGTAGATCGCCGCATCGAATTCGGATGAGGCGCCCGGTGTGAGATAGCCCATGATTGTGCCTGGGCGGACGGCACGGTCAGGCATCCGCAATACTACGATCCTGTATGTAGTGGCTTCGGCTCCAAGCGCAGTGCCCGATATCCGTTCGATTGCAAATTCGGCACCGGTCGACGGTATGGTCCAGATCCCTTCTATCCGCGCCATTCCTGAGCGCGTGAGCCGCCGCTCTATAGTCGGGCGGTCTGTATAACCATCAACCACCTGCGACTTTTGCGGCAGGCGCGAGGTGATTTTATCGGCGGCATTGGTTGCCGTGACAATAGCCACGCTGGCTATGAACAGAAGTATGCGGAGGAGAGTCATCTGGTGTGTCAGGAACTGGCGTCAGAATGTGTCGAGCGTGTATGCGAATCCGAACGAGAGCACCTCTTTGACCTGAAACTTGTGCCATGACGGATCGTCGCACCGTGGTGTGGATGTGTCATAACGCATGTGTGCGTAGATCTGTGTGGTCAGATAGCGGTTGATGCGGAATGCGAGGGTATGCTCCCAGTCGCCGTAGAAGCGCTCATAGTCGGAGAATGCGAACAGATGCGATGAGTATGTGATGTTGTAGGCGAGTTTCCAAGTGATATTGGCGTTGATGCTAGAACCGAACTGGTTCACGCAATTGCGTCCCGGCTTTATGTCATAGCCAGTCTCATCGATGCGGTCATTTATGCAGGTGGTGAGCTGCCATGACAGCGGTGCGATCGAGGCGTCGCAGCTGAATGTGTTTTTGGCATTCGTGTTGTTGTATGTCATACCGAGACCGAGGTTCAGCTCGCCGGGCGAGAGAAACGCCGATTTCAGGTCGGTGGAGTTTGATTTGTAGCTGTTGAAGATCTGTGTCTTGAACTGGAGGTTGAGCGAGTAGTACCATTTCTCCATAGCCTTGTAACCGAATGTGGAGTTGATCTGGAAAAGGTCTTCGCTGACGTTGTATGACCGCACCGTGTCGTCAGGAGCGCTGTTGGTGCCGAGTTTGTAGCTCACGGTAGTCTCGAAGAGTAGTTTCGGGTGGAATTTCTGGTTTAGCTTTACGTTGTAGACGGCGTTGATGAGCATGATCAACGAGTTGGATCCGCCCTGATACCAGTTCGGCGACACGTAAGCCTGCGAGAACTGTACCGAAGAGCTCAGGCTCTGTATCCAGTCCTTGTAGTCTACGGCAAGGATTTCCTGTGCCAGCTCGCGGTGGGTGTCTTTCACTCCTGTGCCTTCGAGTTTCACGCGTGTGGGTGTGGCGTTGACGCTCTCGCTGAAGCTCGCGAGGTCTTCCGGAAGCCATGCTATGTTGTATGTCACATAGTCAGGATTGTTCACAAAGAAATTCTGACGGGCGCGGTCAAGGCGTATGTTCTGGTTGTTTATGTCGTCAATCCATTCGTATGCCTTCCGTAGATGTTCCGGATAGCGTTTGGCTTCCAGGGGTATAGAGTCTATGTAGCGCCATGTGTCGAACACCGGGCGGCGGTATGACGCTTCGGGAAGCGGCTTTACATAGCGCCAGCGGTCGATGATAACGGTGTCGCGGTAGAAATCGCGGCAATAATCATCGGAAAACTCCTCGTCAAACCATGGCAGGAATACAACCGTGTCGGTTTCCTCGACGGTTGCTACGGTAGTTGTGGTGTCCAGATCGTAGTATGACTGCGCGTTAGCGGTGGTAAGCCCTACTATGGCAAAAATCGTTGCCGCAAATAGTTTCAGACGTGATGGCATGGCGGTAATGTTTGCGATGAATCGACAGAAATCTGCTATGAATTGCAAAATTACATAAATATTCTGAAAAAACCACTGCGCCTGCCGAAAATCATTTCAAGAGGCTACAGGTGGCGACATCGGTGACGAGGTGCGGCAGGGCAGGCGGATTTTGCAGGTGTCGCGGTCAGTTTATGCCGTACGTTTTTCCATTGAGGAAGGCGTCAAGCTCATCCTCGATCATCTGTGCGGTGAAAATGGGGTTGTCAAGTATTACCCCGGTAAGATAGTAGTTTCGGTTGACACTCTCGCCGAAGCGCTCACGGAACAGGTCGATAGCCCATGCATACAGGTCTTCCACACTGTCGAATTCGTATGTGTTGTCGCCGAACGGTCCGCTTTGGTCATACTGCATCACATACAGATGCTGACCACCGTTGCCGGTGCGTCCGCCATAGAAATCGCTGACGAGTGAGAGCCAGAGCTTATTGCCCTTCAGGTTTTTGATGTGTAGTGTTGTGCCGTTGACGGTGATTGAGTTTTCAGTGAGGCTGAAATCGCGGCTGACAAGGAGTGTGCGGTTTTCATCTATTTTCCCAGTGCGTTGAAGCAGATAGATGGCTGTGCTTAGAGCCGTAGGTCCGGTAGCGGAGGTGAAGAGTACCGGTGATGTATATATTTTGCCATTCTTCACCACCATAAGATTCGGTCCGGGAATGCTGGCACCGTCATAATCTCGCCAGTCATACTCCTCCCACTTGCCGTTTGTGTAGTCATCCTTGCTGTATGTCTTTACATTCTTGCGGGTAAGAGTGAGGTCGGTGGTGGGTGACATCATCTCGGTAAAAGCGCGCGAGTCGTAATCATCATCCGGAAGAAGCGGATTTTTGATATTAATATTGGGTTCGTCGGATGAGCATCCTGACATAGCGCTGGCAATCATCAGTGCCAGGGTCGTTAAGAGAGAGTTCTTTTTCATGATGAATGTGGTATATGGGTTCTTATCGGTGGCGAATATATGGGGTTTTATTTTAATACTCAAACGAATTGGCATATTTTTACGAATCTGTCACTCTTTTGCTATCCGGATTGACGCGGGGCTATGCAGGGATATGAAAAAAGCGGTGCATCATTGCTGACGCACCGCCTCGTGCAGGAAGATTGACAAGTCACTCCTCCAGCACAGGTTGCAGAGGCCCTTTTATCGTTATCAGTTATTCTCGGGGCGTAGTGAGCGCACTGTCACGGCTGCCTGCCACATCTCGCTCTCGCGGAGCTGACGGAGCTCCTCTTCGAGTTTCTCGCGGTAGTCGGGTTTGGAGTTGGAGTCAATGGATATCTGGGCTTCATTACCGCATTTCACACTTGCGTAAAGGCGCTGTACGACAGGTTTGATGGCGTCGTGGAACGGACCCATCCAGTCGAGAGCACCGCGCTGTGCGGTCGTGGAGCAGTTGGCATACATCCAGTCCATGCCGTTCTTGGCGAAGAGGGGCATGAGCGACTGTGTGAGCTCCTCGACGGTCTCGTTGAATGCTTCGGAGGGGGTGTGTCCGTTCTCGCGGAGCACCTCGTACTGCGCGAGGAGCAGTCCCTGGATCGCACCCATGAGCGATCCGCGCTCGCCGGTGAGGTCGGAAGTGGCTTCACGTACGAAAGTTGTCTCGAAGAGGTAGCCTGAACCGATACCGATGCCGAGAGCTATGGTGCGGTCGAGAGCACGTCCGGTATAATCCTGATAGATTGCGTAGCTGGAGTTGAGTCCACGACCTTCGAGGAACATGGTGCGGAGCGAAGTGCCGGAGCCTTTGGGTGCAACCATGATCACGTCGACATCTTTCGGAGGAACAACGCCGGTGCGGTCGTTCCATGTGATAGCGAAGCCGTGGCTGAAGTAGAGAGCCTTGCCGGGGGTGAGAGCGCTCTTGATTGTAGGCCATACGCTCATCACTGCTGCATCGGAGAGGAGGCACATGATGATGGTGGCACGCTCGCAAGCCTCCTCGATCGGGAAGAGTGTCTGTCCGGGCACCCATCCGTCGGCGATGGCTTTTTCAAAGGTCTTGCCCTGACGCTGACCGACGATGACGTTGAAACCGTTGTCTCGCAGGTTCATGCTCTGTCCGGGTCCCTGGACGCCATAGCCAATTACGGCGATGGTCTCGTCTTTCAGGATTTCACGGGCTTTCTCGAGGGAAAATTCCTCGCGTGTGATGACGGTCTCTTCAACACCGCCAAAGTTAAGTTTTGCCATAATAATATGTTGATTAATTTGTTTTGTCGGATAATATAAGCCGTGCCATGCAGAACTCGCGCGACGGGTCTGTGGCGGAGCGCACGGCGACGGTAAATGTGCCCTCTGGCGATTCCACCGCCTCCGTAACCCATTCATCACCCTCCACGGCTTCATGGCGGAAAGCAATGTCGAAACGGCTGACATGGCGGAGGTCGTAGACGCTTACTGGCAGGATGTCAAGCACGAGGTTGACGTAGCGCACAGTGGTGACATGACGGTTGAAGTCTATGTCGGTGGCAAGAAACCGGTATGATCCTTCGCGGCGTGGGGTGCTGCCCGCAGGGAAACGGAGTTTCGGCTGCGGTGCGATCGGGCAGCGGCGCGAACTTACGGTGTCGGCGAGCGACGCTATGCCGCTGAGGTCAGCGGGTCGGCGCGTGCTGATGTTGATAGCCACCCAGACGGTGCGTATGTAGCCGATCACCTCATTGCCGGCGCGTATCTCGAAATTGCGTTCGGAGAAGTGGCGGTTGAAACTTTCGATCCAGGTGGTCAGCGAATAGTCCTCATACATGGCTGGCATGCGTGATGTCTCGATGGATATGCGGCTCAGTACCCACGCGCATCCATCGGTTATGAGCCGGTCGTAGCCGACGCCGATCATGTTGGCATGATCGGTGGCGAGTTCAATCACGCGCTCC
This sequence comes from uncultured Muribaculaceae bacterium, assembly GCA_910587425.1. GTDB lineage: Bacteria > Bacteroidota > Bacteroidia > Bacteroidales > Muribaculaceae > Paramuribaculum. The sequence continues at coordinate 138,737 of CAJUKU010000001.1, read as the reverse complement.
ACGAGCGTGGCAAGCGGCAGCCGTCCCTGGGCGCTGCAGCCGGCGGCTGTAATGTGCCAGGTGTGGGTCAGCTCTGTAGGTATGTCCGGGGTAGCGCTCATGGCTCTATGCGCAGACGGCGCTCCTCCTGCTCGCTTATGAAACGGTCTACAAGCTCGGCAGGCGATTTCGTTATCGCCACACGTCCGCTGCGCACGAACTGGCGTATGTCGTAGCGACGCAGTTCGTTGAACAGCGCTTCTGTCTCGTCGTTGTGTCCGGTTTTCTCGATGATGACGTTATGGCGGTTTATCTCCAGTATACGTGCTCCGTGGCGGCGGATGATATCCTCCAGATCGGTCTCGTCGATAAGCCGCGCTATTGGCACCTTGTAGAGCGCTACCTCCTGATATACGATTTCGTCGTCTGTATAGAGGAATGCGCGCAGCACATCGATGCGTTTTTCAATCTGCTTTATGATCTTCTCCATAGTCTGGCGGTCACTGTAGCAGGATAGTGTGATCTTGTGCACATTGGGTATGGAGCAGCAGCTTGCGCTGATACTCTCTATGTTGACGCATCGCCGGGTGAAGATGATGGAGAGCTGGTTCATCAGCCCCACATGGTTCTCGGCAAACACCGCAACTGTGAAAAGTGTGGGTTGTGTGGTGTCGTTTTGGCTCATGCTTCGGGTGAATAGGTGGTATTACGGTCAAGAATGATATAATCGACGGGTTTGCCGTTGGGGGTCATGGGGAATACCATGTCGCGCTCGTCAACTCTGACGTTGAGCAGGTAGGCTCCCGGCCAGTCCATCATGCGGCGTATCGCCGCGTCAAGTTCGCGACGGTGAGCCACGTTTTCAGCTTCAATGCCATAGGCGCGTGCGATCTCTATGAAATTGGGATTGACCATCGGTGTCTGCGAGAAGCGGTTGTTGTAGAACATAGCCTGCCACTGGCGGACATTGCCGAGGTAGTCGTTGTTAAGTACGATTATTTTTACGGCTGTGCCATATTGCATTATGGTGCCGAGCTCCTGCATGGTCATCTGGAATCCGCCGTCGCCGCAGAATACGCATACCTGACGCTGTGGAGCTGCCATTTTGGCGCCGATAGCAGCCGGCAGTCCGAAGCCCATGGTGCCGAGTCCTCCGGAGGTGATTATGCTCCTCGGGGCGGAGTAGTTAAAATAGCGTGCCGACAGCATCTGGTTCTGACCGACGTCGGTGACGAGCACCGGATCGCTACCTGCGGCGATTGACACTTTACGCGCCACCTCACCCATGCGGAGCGGTCCTTCGGGGTCGTCGTCGCCGAGGGCGTCGCGCATCACGGTGTCATACTCCGTGCGGTGGGCTGCATCGAATGTGGCAAGCCATTCTGTGTGCTTTGCCGGAATCACCATGGGCAGGAGTCCTTCGAGAGCCTTGCGTGCATCGCCGTGGATGGTGGCGGAGGTCGGCACGTTTTTGTCGAACTCCGATGCGTCGATGTCGATATGCACAATGCGTGCGTTCTTTGCGTAATGCTCAACCTCGCCTGTCACACGGTCGTCGAAGCGCATTCCGATAGCCACTATCAGGTCGGCGCGGTTTGTGTTCCAGTTAGGTCCTACGTTGCCGTGCATGCCCACCATGCCTTTGAAGAGCGGGTGGGCAGTGGGCATCGTCGACAGTCCGAGCAGAGTGGATGCTACAGGGATATCCGCTTTCTCGGCAAGCTGTGCGAGTGCCTCTTCAGCCTGTGCTATCATCACGCCGTGACCGGAGATTATCATTGGTCGCTCGGCGGCGTTGATCATATCGGCTACGCGGCGCAGATCAGCCTCGGGTATCTCCGGTGAGGGGAGATAAGAACGGATGAAGTTGCAACGTTTGTAGCCAGCCCATTGCAGAAGTTCGTTCTGCGCGTTCTTGGCTATGTCGAGCACAACAGGTCCGGGGCGTCCCGATCCGGCGATGTAGAACGCGCGTGCCACAGCGCCGGGGATATCCTCGGCGCGGCGTATCTGGTATGCCCATTTGGTGATAGGCTGTGTGATACCCACCACGTCAGTCTCCTGGAATGCGTCGGATCCAAGTAGCGATTCGTTTACCTGACCTGTTATCACCACGAGCGGAGTGCTGTCCATGGTAGCGTCGGAGAGTCCGGTCATCACATTGGTGGCGGCGGGTCCGGATGTGACAATTACCACGCCGGGACGTCCTGATACGCGCGCATAACCCTGCGCGGCGTGGATTGCCCCCTGCTCGTGGCGGACAAGCACGTGGGTTAGTGAATCGGTGTAGTCGTACAGTTTGTCGTAGACGGGTATTATCGCGCCTCCCGGATATCCGAACACGCGGTCTACCCCCTCGGCTATGAGGGAGCGTATGAGCGCCTCGGCGCCGGTGATTTCTTCCTGTTGCATAATCGATGGGTTGTGATGGAAGGTTTATTTCCGTACGCCGCCCCGGTCGGCTGACGTTACGGATGCTGCATAATAGCGTAGAGCGCGCGATACCTGGCGGTCACGTCCGCGCGGGGTGTATGCCTCGGCTCCGTGCGAGCGCTCCTCTTCGCGGCGTGCCTGTAGCTCGTCGTCGGTCAGGCACACGTTGATGGTGCGTGCGGGGATGTCGATGTCGATGATATCACCGTCGCGTACCAGGGCTATGTCGCCGCCGGCTGCAGCCTCGGGCGATATGTGTCCGATCGACAGTCCGGAAGTTCCGCCGGAGAAGCGTCCGTCGGTTATGAGCGCGCACTGTTTGCCAAGGTGTTTGCTCTTTATGTAGCTTGTGGGATAAAGCATCTCCTGCATTCCGGGACCGCCGCAGGGGCCTTCGTAAGTGATCACGACAACATCGCCGGCTTTCACTTTGTCGCGGAGTATTCCGTCGACAGCCTCCTCCTGCGAGTGGAACACTTTCGCAGGTCCGGAGAATTGGAATATCGAAGGGTCAACGCCTGCGGTCTTGACCACGCAGCCGTCGGCGGCGATGTTGCCGCGCAGCACCGCGAGACCGCCATCCTTCACGTAAGCGTGCTCCATATCGCGTATGCAGCCCGAGGAGCGGTCGGTGTCGAGCGATCCGTAGTATGACGATTGCGATGCCATCTCGCGCGAGGGTTTCTCGCCCGGTGCGCTGCGCCAAAGTTCGTCGGCGCGGTCGGTGTAGTTCTTTCCTCCTATTGCCCAGGCGTCGATAGCCTCGCCGAGTGTCATGCCGTCTACGCGGTTGACGGATGTGTCGACGAGTCCGGCGTCGGCAAGCACTTTCATGATGGAGAGTATGCCGCCGGCACGGTTCACGTCCTGGATATGGTAGTGCGAGTTCGGTGCCACCTTGCATAGCACCGGAGTGCGTCGCGATAGTGCGTCGATGTCAGCCATTGTGAAATCCGCTCCCGCCTCGTTAGCCACGGCAAGCAGATGGAGCACAGTGTTCGTGGAGCCGCCCATCGCGATGTCGAGTGTCATGGCGTTGAGCATAGCCTGGCGTGTGGCTATGGAACGGGGCAGCACAGATGTGTCGCCGTCGCGGTAGTATCGGTATGTGTTCTCGACTATGCGACGCGCAGCCTCGCGGAAAAGCTCGCGGCGGTTGATGTGGGTAGCCACGACTGTGCCGTTGCCGGGCAGCGCGAGTCCGATAGCCTCGTTGAGAGAATTCATGGAGTTTGCGGTGAACATGCCTGAGCATGAGCCGCATGTAGGGCATCCGCGGCGTTCAAGCTCGGCGACGTCCGAATCGCTTACGGTCGGGTCGGCTGAGTCGATCATTATGTCGATAAGGTCGAGTGGGCGGTCACCCATGCGTCCTGCCTCCATCGGGCCACCGCTGACGAATATCGCCGGAATGTTCAGGCGCATTGCCGCCATGAGCATGCCGGGTGTCACTTTGTCGCAGTTTGATATGCACACCATGGCGTCAGCCTTATGGGCATTCACCATATACTCCACGGAGTCGGCTATTAGGTCGCGCGAGGGGAGGGAGTATAACATGCCGTCGTGCCCCATGGCTATGCCGTCGTCGATGGCTATGGTGTTGAACTCGGCGGCAAAACATCCAAGTTTCTCGATCTCGCGTTTTACCGTCTGTCCGATCTCATGCAGGTGGGTGTGTCCCGGCACGAATTGTGTGAATGAGTTGACAATGGCTATTATCGGGCGTCCGATCTGCTCCTCCGCCATGCCGTTGGCGCGCCATAGCGCGCGTGCTCCCGCCATGCGTCTGCCTGATGTGCTCGCAGCGCTGCGGAGTGGCGTTTTCCACTCCCCGGGGTTGGTTGTATCTGACATATATGTGTTCGGTTACTATGTGTAGAGAAAGGCTTGCGGGCTTCATGCCCTTTGCCGCTGATGATGCGCAAATTTAGCGAGCCTGCGCTAAAAAGCCAAATTAATGCACATATTTTTGATAACATGTGCAAAAGCGTGATTGTTTTTCTATAACAATACAGGGATTCTGAATAAACGCTTTTGCGGAGCCGTGAGGATGTTAGGAGTTTGTGATTAGACAAGCCATAAATGAAAAAGAAGTGCGGCTTCCGGGTTTGGAAGCCGCACTCGGCGGGGTGAACAGTGGGGGTCGAACCCACGACCTTCGGAACCACAATCCGACGCTCTAACCAACTGAGCTATGCTCACCATGTTCTATGTCGCAAAAACCGTGTGCAGATGCTCTGCGGTGGCTTTTGCGCTGCAAAGTTAATGCTTTTTTGATTCGTGACAAAATATTTTCAGACTTTTATTTTCTGCTTTTTGACTGTATGATGTGTTTTCTGATGTAAACGTTCTGATAATTAGATGGATGATTTGGTATGCGTTTTTGATTGTTCATGTGTGCGGTTTTCTTTAACTTTGCCGAACATATTAATAGACCGATATGATAAGATTTAGCTTTGTCACCATTGCTGTTGCAACTGTGCTGGCGTTTGCCGTAGCTTCCTGCTCATCCGCTGACGGTGTGAGGGAGGCAGGTGTGATAGATGTCGCGGGTGCTGTGGCGCAGCCGGAGGAGCTGCGGGTGTCGGATCTCGGCAAGAGGATCAGGTATGTGCCGCTGGAGACCACAGATTCGTCGCTTGTTTCAAGTACTTGGGTTCTGACAGCCGCCGACGGTGCTTTCCTGGTGTCTAATCTCGGCTTCCGCAGCGATGAGGTGCCATGTCTGGCGTTCGATACTGCCGGCAGGTTCATAAGCTCCGTCGGGCATCTCGGACAGGATCCGGAGGCATACATGTCGTCGTTCGTCGTACTGGCTCCCGACAGCAGATCGGCATATTTCCAGTCCACAGGAATGCAGCATTATTCGTTTGACGGCAAATATCTCGGTAGCGCTCCGCGTGGCGGCATGATCGGAGGTCCCGGCGTGACCGTTGCTGTGGATACTATGTTCATCACCGTTAATGATTCGTATGTCGGCATGAATGGTCCGCGATGTTTCTCTATCTATTCACAGGGTCTCAACTCTACTGCAGTCGACACGACAGATATAATACCTTATCCCGAGGATGCCGATAATCCTGAAATCGGTGCGGTGCAGAATCTTTGGTCTCATAAAGGAGTAATGCAGAATGGATTTGCCTGGTATCACGAACTGCAAAAAGGGAAAGTGTTTTTTTATCTTGAGGGCGGCGTTTCTCAGGTGTGGCGTGTGGGTGATGAGGTGCATCATCGGCGTATCTTCAATGATACGATATATGCTGTAACACCTGCGTCGGCTGATGCTGTCTATCTTTTTGACTGTGGCGATAACCGCGTGGATCAGTCGGCTATAGACAGGCATGAAGAGATAGATTCTGACGCGCTTTTTGTGGCAGAGCTGTTTGAGAACCGTGATATGATAGTCTTTGGTGCAAGCCGAGGTTGGCTGCGTGACGATGACCACGAGACTTTTGTAGGGGTATATGATAAGCGTACAGGCAGGACGCGTGCGGCGGCTGGAAGAAGGGGTTTCGTTGACGACCTTTCCGGATTTCTGCCGTTTTATCCTGCGGCTGTGACTCCCGATGGGCATTTTGTCGGTGTGATCACTATGGAGGATATAGGCAGATACCGTGAGGAGAATCCCGAAGCAGAACTGCCCTCTGAGATTGCGGGTCTTGACGATGACGCGAATCCGGTTCTTGTGATTGTGGGCGACTGACAGCAATTGGTGTTATTCCCTGCTTAGTGTCGTTGATGTGTAATCGATTGGTAGCTATTACTATACCCCCCCCCCCCCGATTTTTTTTCGGCTGTTTTTGAGAGGATTTGTTTTGAGGAAATGTTCTTTTTGTTTAAATTTGCCGAATATTCTTTAATTGATTAAGTATGACAAAATTTAGCTTTTTAACCGGTACGGCAGCCGCCGTATTGGCGCTTGCAGCCGCTTCCTGCTCTTCAGAAAGCAGCGAGAAGGCGTCAGGCGTGATCGACGTCGCTGGTGCCGTAGCGCAGGCTCAGGATCTGAAAGTTTCGGATCTCGGCAAGACCATCAAATACGTGCCATTGGAAACAACGGATTCCTCGCTGGTGTCCGACAAGTTCGTTCTTGTGGCAGGTGACGGCGCATTCCTTGTAGCAAATGTAGGCTCGGAGTTCGGAGGCGGCGAGATCTCCTGTCTCTCTTTCGGCACTGACGGCAAGTTCATAGCCCGTGTGGGTCACCTCGGGCAGGATCCGGAATCCTACTGGTATCCCCTGCCTATCATGGCGCCTGACTACAAGTCGGCATACTTCTTTGGTCAAAATATGCAGCACTATGCATTCGATGGCAGTTATCTCGGAAAGTCTCCTCGTGATGGCTTCATCGGTTATCCTGGAGTTTCTGTGGCTGTCGACACGATGTTTATCGCTGTCCGTAACTCCCGCGTAGGCAAGTACGGTCCCCGCGTCTTCTCCATCTACGCTGAAGGATTCAACAGCACGGTTGTCGATACAACGGATGTAATACCCTATCCGAGTGATCAGGATGGGGGACCGGTCATGTACAATGAACTCCGTATCTATAACCCTAAGGGGATCATGCGTAACGGACGCACGAGTTATCAGGAATACCGTGAGGGCAATTCCGTTACCTATCAGGGTGGACGGAATCTTGAGTCTGTATGGCGTGTCGGGAAAGAAGCGGTTCATCACCGTGGCGTGCTCAACGATACCGTCTTTGCAATCACCCCGACTTCGGCTGAAATCGCCTATATCTTTGATTGCGGCGAAGGACGTTTGACCCAGCAGCTTCTTGAAAAGCAGGAGGAGATGCCGTCAAGCTCGCTCTTCGTTACGGATATCGTAGAGACTTCCGACCGTATCGTATTCGCAGCAAGCCGCGGATGGATACGTGCAGATCATACGCCTTATGTGGGCATCTACGATAAGAAAACCGGTGAGACACGTGCCGGCGACGGATACAAGGGCTTTGTCGACGACCTCACGGGCTTCATTTCGTTCTATCCTATAACCGCTTTACCCGACGGACGTCTTGTAGGTCTGATAACCATGGATGATATCGACAAATATCTGGAGGAGAATCCTGACGCAAAGGTTCCGGCTGAGATTGCAGAACTTGAAGAGGATGCCAATCCTATACTCGTGATCGTCGGTGACTGAATGTAGAAACATACAGGCTTCAAAAAACGGGCTTCAAGAATAAAATCGGGCGGGTGCGTCGGTTATGTCACACCCGCCTTTGATTTTTTTTATGCACATTTCTTAGGTTTCCGTTTGGTGAAATGTTTTTTTTCTATTTTTGCAACCATTAACAATTAAATATGATTATATGAGACAAAACAAGACAATAGCGTCGTGTGCCGTTGCGCTGTCTGCTCTTGTTGTCGCTTCCTGTACGACCGGGGGTGACAGCAAGGGGAAGAACGTGATCGACATCGCGCAGGCTGTGGCAAATCCGGTGGAAATGAAAGTGTCGGATCTCGGCAAAACCATCAGATATGTGCCGCTCGAAACAACTGACTCCTCCCTCGTAGGCGACAGCTGGGTGCTTACTCCTGCCGATGGTGCGGTGCTTATCTCGAATGTCAACAATGGCGGTCTGGAAGCTGAGGCATGCCTGTCATTCGGACTTGACGGCAAATTCATAAGCGGAGTGGGACACTACGGTCAGGATCCGGAGGCTTACCGGTCGTCGGAATGCGTAATCGCTCCCGACAATAAGTCGGCTTATTTTGCGGCAAGCAACGGTATGCAGCACTATTCTATCGATGGACAGTATCTGGGTAAGACCTGCCGTGCCGGTATGATAGGTATGCCAGGTGTGACGGTTGCTGTCGACACGATGTTTATCGCCGTTGAGGACGGTCTTGTCGGCAAGGATAGCCCGCGTTGTTTCTCCATCTATTCCGAGGGGTTCAATACCTTTACTGTCGACACTGTGGAGATCATCCCGTATCCGAAGGACGCTACAAAGGGATGGTACTACAGCAACGTCAGCATAAGCAGGGTCGATGGAGTGATGCGCAACGCCAAAAATGTTTACCGTGAATATGACGAGGGTGGTAATATCACCTACCGTCAGGGATATTTGAGAACAGTATGGCGCGTCGGGCAGACTGTGCATCACCGTGAGCTGCTTTCAGATACCATTTATGCCATCACTCCTGCATCGGCTGAGGTCGCTTACGTTTTTGACTGCGGTGATGACCACATAACAGCTGAGCTTATCGCCGAGCAGAAGGGTCTGCGCTCAAACACATTGTTCGTGTCTGACATCGTGGAGACCAACGACCGTATGATCTTCGGTGCAAGCCGCGGCTGGCTCGGATCTGAAGGCAACCGTACTTTCGTAGGCATATACGATAAGAATACCGGTGCGACACGTGCCGGCGACGGAGCCAAGGGTTTTGTCGACGATCTCGCCGGCTTCATGCCGTTCTATCCTCTCGCAGCATTACCCGACGGAAGTCTTGTTGGTGTGATCACCATGGATGATGTGGCGAAATATACCGAGGAGAATCCTGAGGCAAAGATTCCTGCGGAGATCGCAGCCCTTGAAGAGGATGCCAACCCGATCCTCGTGATCGTAGGTAACTGATACGATAAAGGCATCCAGGCTTTAGCTTCTGAAAAAACAATCGGCGGTGTGTCAAGAGCGAATCATGACACACCGCCTTTGTATGCGTATTGTAGGTTGCGGTAGTTCTATAACATTATTTTCCCCATATCGATAGAGCTGCCTCGCGCAGAGCCTCCTCCCGTTCGCGGCAGGTGGCGCATTCGCCGCAGGGGGTGTCGGTACCCTTGTAGCATGAATATGTGCGGGAGTAGTCTACGCCAAGCCGCAATCCGTGGCGTGCGATCTCTGTTTTGTTCAGTGAGGTGTAAGGAGCGCTGAGGCGCACTTTGCCTCCGCTTCCTGCGCTGATGGCTTCCTGTATGGCGCTGATGAACTCCGGACGGCAGTCAGGGTAGATGTGATGGTCGCCGGAGTGATTGGCTATCATAACGGTGTCGAGGTTCCGGCTCTCGGCAAGTCCTGCGGCTATCGACAGCATTATGCCGTTGCGGAACGGTACGACAGTTGCAGCCATATTGTCGGCATCGTATTCGCCGGTAGGGATTGCGTCGGCACCGCTGAGGAGAGCGCTGTTGAAGTATCTCCCCATGAATGCGAGATCGATCTCTATGAGCTCGATGCCGAGCGCCGCGCACTGTTCCCTGGCGCAGCGAGCTTCTTGGGCGTTGTGGTTGGCGCCATAGCTGAAGTTGACGGCAAGGGCGATCTCTTGCCGGAACTCGTGTAGCATGGTGGTTGAGTCCATGCCACCGGAATATATGAGTAATGCGTGCTTCATAGCCGGATCACAGGTCGTTGCGGAATGCCGCAAGCATCCGTTGGCGGGCGAGTTCCTGGTGGGCTTCATCGGCATACTGTGCGAACGGATGGATTGAGATGCCTCCGCGCGGGGTGAATATCCCTTTTACCTCCAGATAGCGTGGCTTCATGAGTCGTACGAGGTCGTCGCGGATTATGTTGATGCAATCCTCATGGAAGTCGCCGTGGTTACGGAAGCTGAAAAGGTACAGTTTCAGGCTCTTGCTCTCGACCATCATACGGTTCGGTATGTAGTTGATAAGCAGTCGGGCGAAATCGGGTTGCCCTGTCTTGGGACAGAGTGTGGTGAACTCGGGGCAGAGGAGTGTCACGAGATAGTCGCTGCCGGCATGTTTGTTGGGGAAAGCCTCGAGGATCTGCGGGGCGTAGTCGGTAGGGTATTTCACGGCGGTGTCGCCGAGGAGCGTCACGCCGTTGAGTTCTTCTTCAGTTCTCATCTTTCAGTAAGTTATTTTCAGTCGGGTGTGTGGTCACGCATCTGGAGGTAGAGCGCGAGTATTCGGTCGGCATAGTGGTTGTTTGCCGCCCATCTGTTGTTCAGGTCGTGCCATCGCGGGGCTACGCCGCGCGTCACGCGCGAAAACCGCGGGTCGATCAGTTTCTCCCCCTTAGGGAGCGATTTTTTGCACGCGTAGGCGTATAGATGCTGTATCTGTGCCGTCACCCCCTCGTCGATAGTCTTGAAGCTATGCCCTTTCAGTCCGAGGCGCGTCACTCCGAGTCCGCAGAAATTGTTCTGGCTAAGAGTTACGGCTGTACCGCCGGTGAACATGAACCATCCTGTCTCCAATATGGATTGGCAGAGAGCTATGTCGCCACGCACGCCGTAGCGCTTGCCGATGCGGTGGAAAGCCTCGGCGATCTCGCGCGGAAAATCAGGGTTGCGCGTACACACAAAACTGTACATTGTCTCGACGTCAAGCTCTACATCGCCAAGGATCTCCAGGCGGCGCAGTTCCCCTGCGTCAGGTGCTTTCGCTTTGTTCTTTTTGTCGGACTTGCGGCTGGCGTCGTTGCGTTTTTTCTTCTTGTCCTTTTTCTCTTTGATCTCTGACTCCTTCGCGCCTCCTTCGGTGTCATCGGTATATTCTTCTTCGGTGAAGAATACCATGTCGTCGGGTATGGCGATAGTGTCGGTGTGGATCTTCTTGAGTGGGCGGGCAATGCGCGTGCGGTGCTGCGCGGAAGCGGTTCCGACAGCGAACAGTACGATAAGAAGAAGCGCCGGGCGGATCCAGGTCATCGGTTGTCGCAGTTCACTCTTTTGTTTTTGTATCCGTGCTGTCAGCGTTGCTTACCGCTCCACGAAGCGCGGTGGTGAGGTCGCGTCCGAACAGTATCCATGCGGCGGCGGCGACTACGGCGAGAAACACGCATCCCACGAGTATCAGCGCCTTTGAAGGTTTTGATGGTGCCAACGGTACTGTGGAGGGTTGTAGTACGGTGTAGACCGGTGTGATCTCCTGCACCTTGGCTTTCGCTACCTGTAGCTGCTGCGCTGTCGAGTTGTACAGGTTGAAGGCAAGCGACATCTCGTTCTGCAAACGCTCTTCTTCGGTGCGTGCCGACTGAAGGATAATGCCTTTATTCTTATCGGAATAGGCGGCATAGCGCTGCTGTGCGCGGTAATAGTCATCGCGCGCTTCGTCACAGAGTTTCTGGGCATATTCCATGTCGGCGCGCGCTTTGTTCGTGCGGTAGTCAGTCACATAGTCTTTAAGACGCTCTGCCACAGTGTCGGCGAGCATAGCAGCGACCATAGGATCCTGCATGGTGACGTTGATGGATATGATCGAGGTCTTTCCGTCGACATCCACATCCACGCGTCCCGCGAGTGCGCCCGCTATGGCGTTCTCCTGCGGGGTTAGATGGAACAGGTCGACTTTCTGCTCTGTAGCGTCATCGTCGCTGCCACGGAATAATGAGAATATGCCTCCGATGATGCGTCCCGGGAGCGACGTTATATAGCTCCACCAAGGGGAAGATATATCCTGAGTGAGGTATTCGCTCACGGTTTTTGTCTCGTCGCCCTCAATGTTTGTGACCTTGACGTCGAACATCTCGACAGTGAACGGGAGCGACGAAACTATGTCGGGGTATAGCTGCGGGCTCACGGCATCCTTGCCGGTGCTGCCACCGGCATTTATACCAGCCATGGCTGCAAGTGCGCCGAGATTGCCCGACATCGTTTTCTCACCAGCTTCCGGAGCCAGTTTTATGGTGGCGGTGTATTCGCGGGGAATCGAGAATGCTATTATCAGCCCGGCTACAGCGCCTATTATCGCCCACTTTATGAGCGTCCGGCGTCCTGCCCATAGCTTGCCGGCGAGTTCGAGGAGATCGATCTCCTGCTCTTCGTCGGCGTGCTGCTGCAGATCGTCGTTGGTCTCTGCGGGCTTTTCGTTGTGGTGTCTGTTGTCAGCCATAACGGTATATGATATGCTAACTTAGTTTTTGAAGATTGAATAGATTGTCGCAGCCATCGTGCCGAGTGAAGCGAACGATGAGATGTAGCCGAGCACCTGTGCCCAGTTTGTGCCGCCGGTACGCGGCTTGGATGGAACCACGATCTGGCATCCGGGTTCTATGTCGCTGCTGCGCTTCGCACGCGCGACACTTCCGTTCATATATACTATGAAAGCCTTGCTCTTTCGGGCGCGCTCACCGTATCCGCCTGCCTGATCAATGTAATATCCGAGTTTCTTGCCCGGCACATATCCGACTACGTTGGGGAACATCACGTCGCCCGAAATCTTTACTGTCGAGACCTCTTCCGGTACGATCAACTCGTCACCCTCGCGGAGCACGAGATCGTAGTAGCTTCCAGGCTGCTGGAGTGCTTTCTCCAGGTCAATACCTACACTGTAGGATGTCGCGAGCGAAAGCTGGTCGAGTGATATGGAGTCCTCGGAATTTGTCATGGCGAGGCGAATGGATTCGTCGCGTGCGGTGATCTCCTCATCGCTCATCTGTCGCATGAGACGTGCCCCCTTGATATAAGCTCCGTCCGTCACACCACCGGCACGGTTGATGATGTCTGACAGTCGCTCGTTTTTGCGCTGCAGGGCATACTCACCGCTAAAGAGCACCTCACCGGTGACATTTATGAGTCTTTGTGTCTGATAGCCGGGCGACTGGCGCACCTGCACGATGTCGTAAGGCTTGAGACGGAATTCCGTATCACCCTTGAGTGTCAGCCCGTCCTTGAGCGCGAATGAGAATGTCTGTGCTGTCTGGTTTGTCGGTTTGAGGCTGGTCGGGTCTATGATGCGGCGGCTTACGTCGACACGTGCGGTTGATGCTCCCTGGAGGAGTCCTCCGGACATTACTATGAGGTCTTCTACGGTAAGACCTTCGGCAAAAGGATAGTCGCCCGGATTTGTTACCATGCCGTTGATGGTAACTTCGCCCTGATCCTCAAGTTCGCGCACGCTGGATATGACGATTATGTCGTTGCGCTGTAGTTTTATGTCAGGAATACGGCCGGCGAGGATATCGTCGAGATCCACGCCCTTGGCGGTGAGCATCATGTCCTCACCCTCGCGGTAGATTATCGCACGGTCACGGAACGCGTCCTCGGTGAGTCCCTCAGCCTGTCTGAGTACCTCGCGCAGTGTCGATGTGCCGTCGCCGAGCGCATACATGCCGGGGCGCATCACGGATCCGCGAAGCTCAACGCGGTTGGCGAAGCGGTCGGTAACGCCGCCGACGTTCACAATGTCGCCATCCTTGAGGATGTAAGAAGCGAATTGCGGGCTTGTCACGTTGAAAATCTCGTTTTCATTTCCAGAGGTGCGGTTGACTGTCACCATCTCGGTGTATGCGTCGCCGGCAAATCCTCCGGTGTACTGCAGAAGTTTGGCAAGGGTCTCGCCGTTGCGCATCTCGTAGTACATCGGGCGCTTCACACTTCCCTCCACATTTACAAGCTCGTCGTAAGGGGGAACGATGATCACGTCGCCTTCCTGTAGGCGTATGTTGTTTGATGTCTTTCCTCCGAACAGGTAATCGTAAATATCGACATTCATTATCGAGCGTCCGTTGCGGATCACAGAGATATCACGCATTGTGCCGATCTCGTTGATACCGCCCGCGCGGTAGAGAGCGTTGAACACAGTTGAGAACGGCGAAAGGCGGTAAGATCCCGGTATTGTGACCTCGCCCATGATATTAACCAATATGGAACGCACCTGACCGAGTGTCAGGTTGACGTCAGTCTCCTGATCTGCCACACCGGCATATTTCGATGCGAAAATCTGGCGCACACGGTCGTTTGCCTGATCAATGGTAAGACCGTTGAGATGCACCGGACCGATCTGTTCGACAAAGATGCTGCCTTCCGGCGAAATCACTTCACGTATCTGATCCTCGCTGGCACCCCAGATATCGATGATCACCTCATCGCCGGGGCCGAGACGGTAATCGGCGGGAGTCGCCATGTTCTCGTTAGGCTCAAAGGTTATGGTCTTGTTGGTGAACACATCGTGACCGAATATTTTCTTTTTAGCCACGGTGTCGGTAAGCTGCATGAGTGAGTCGGGGTTCATGATGTCGAACACCGAGTTCATGCGGTTCACATCGTCGTCGGTCGGCTCCTGTGCCTGACGCAGACGTGATGCGCGTGTGCCCTCAAGTTTCTGACCCGGACCGGACTGCGAGATCTTTTTCTTAATCTCCTTGCCGTCGGCGTCATATTCCTTTTCATATTGCGAACGAAGGCGCTCCACCTGTTCGGGTGTGACGCCTTTGGCGAGCAGCTCCTTGCCGATCTGTTGCTCGGTCTTTCCTACTGCGCTTTGCCGCTTGATATATTCAATCACCTGTTGGTCGGTCATCTTTGCCGCTGCGGTCATCGCTATGAGCAGCGATGCAATGACGAGCGACCGACGTAATATTCCCTTTATTGTAATATTCATGCCAGTGTTAGTGGAATGCGTTGTGAATTATCTTAATTGTTGTTTGACTGGTTGCGGCTTTCGCGTATCGCTATGCGGCGTGTCAGCCAAAGGTTGACCACTGTCCAGATGACGATGTCGATGAGCAGCAGCAGGTTGACATTGATATAGCGCGATACGGCGATGTTTATGCAGCTGAACACTACCGCTGATATGACGATGATAACCATAGCCACGCGTTGCGGCAAGCCGAGTTTGAGGAGTTTATGATGGATATGGGTTTTGTCGGGGAGGAACGGATTCCCGTGGCTGCGGATGCGGCGCATGAACACGCGCACAACATCGAAGCAGGGTATTAGCAGCGGCGATACCGCGAAGATGAGCGGATTAGTGTGGAAGAGAGGAACGCTCTCGGGAGCGTAGTGCAGAAGGGTAAGACCGAGGAACACGAGCAGCAGTCCGATGGTCAGGCTTCCGGTATCGCCCATGAAGATCTTCTTACCGCGGTTCGGGTTGCCGAACACGTTGTAATAGAAGAACTGTATCAGTACCCCGAGCGATGCGAACGAGAGCATGGCGTAGACCGGCTTATCGAGCATGAGGAATGCTGTGCCGTAGATTATGAACGCAGCGCTCGACAGTCCGGAGCAGAGTCCGTCGATGCCGTCTATCAGGTTTATGGCGTTTATGACATACACCACGATCAGAACAGTCAGCGGAATGCCGAACCAGGGTGAGATGTAGGTGAGTCCGAGAAGTCCGTGGAGGTCGGATATACAGAGCCCTCCGCCGACAAGAAGCACGGCGCAGAATATCTGCACTACAAACTTTGCACGGTAGCGCACGCCTATGAGGTCGTCAGCCATGCCGGTGAGATACAGCATGAGCAGGGCGCAGAATCCGAATGAGACGGCGCGCGCGTTGGCTCGCATCAGGTATTCGATCTCGGTGTCTCCAAGCAGAAAAGATATGCCCAGCAGAAGTGACACCGAGAAACATATCACGGGGGTGAACGCTATGCCGCCGAGGCGGGGCACGGCTCCACGGTGTATCTTGCGCTCATCAGGCTCGTCGAACAATTTTCGCCGGAATGAAACCAGCAGAATCTGCGGTATGAGTATCCCGGCGAACAGGGTACTCAGCAGCATGGCAAGCACAGAATTGATAATCCAGGAGGTCATGGGCAGGTGTGTTTTTTCTTCGACAGTCGGTGCGCTCCGGCATATCCGCGGCGACGCATTCGCCACGCCGACTCCGAAACCGGCAGTGCGGCAGCACATCCTTCGATGGCTTCCGTGCAGTTCTGAGATAGGCGCAGACTGATAATCATGGGGTAATCTTAGATATGGTAGTGATAATCCTGCGTTGGCTTTATGGCTTAACGGTGAGGATAGTTCGCAAAATTAATACATAAAGATTAAGATTGCAAATGTTTTCTTGATTTTTATTCTTTTTGCCTTGGCATGACGCAAATCCATAAGACTTTATGGTGCGCGATTATTGCCTTGGTGGAATAATGTTTTGATATTCAATAATAAAGCAATGACCACCCTATATATTGTAGGGCTCCGGATCAGTATTTTCTGAATGTCAACCGGTGGTCGGAAGAGCACATTACCAGGTCGGAACCGGTCAGATGTTCTATGGTGAATGTGACTGATGTCCCCTTTATTCCCCACTCCGTGAGTGCTCCGGGCCTTGCGGTGGGGAAGTCGAGTGTCAGCTTGTCACCTTCGTATGTCATGTTGGCGGTAAACATTACGCCACCTCTTTTTGTGAGGTTAGCAGTATGGAGGTAGAGACAGTAGTACAGCTGCGAGTCCTTGATATCTTCGGTAGTGCCGTCGGCAAGATTCTCAATTGTAAGTATCTGCCACATACCGTCGAGGTCGCCGTTTATGCTCCCCTTGCGGCATCCGGTCAGTGTGGTTGCGAGTAGGATCAGTGCTGCTGCAATGATGGTGAGCACTGTATGCCGTCTGTTTATCATGTTGGTCATAGCCATCCGGTTTTTCTGATTGATAACATAGTTCCGAAGCTGGGACCGAGCATGGCTCCGCCGTCGGAAGCGAGTGATAGTGTCGCGCTCCACCCTTTCAGGCGTGATGGGCTGAATGTGGTCTCGAGCAGGGTGTTGAAATTGTGAGCCACGTCGGGGGTCGGGGTATTGTATGAGCCCCAGCTACGTGTGTAGCTCAGCAACAGGCGGTATGAAAGCCAGCTGAGCGGGCGCCCCTCAAGTCCGAGATGATGACCCTTTATGCGGTTGTGGCGGAAGCTGAGCACGTTGTCTTTGTTGTAGACAGGTGATATGAGCAGCGGGTTGCCTATGCCCATGCCCCAGTGCTGCCAACCGGTGTATATGCCGTGGTTGTAATAGTCATCGCGTCCGCTCACCTGCTCGGGGATCAGTTCGGTGTGATCCCAGTAGACGGGACTTCCCTGATCCTTGGAGTAAAGGTATTCGTAGACCACAGTGGCTACTGCGGGGTTAGACGGGAGTTTCACCTCGAGTCCGAGAAGCATGTCGTGCCATTCGTAGTCGAAGAACATCATGGAATGATCTTCGAAGAAATGGTCGTAGTAGAGCGATGCTCCCCAGTCGGCATCGCGGGGGAGCCAGCTGAGGCGGAAGTTCCAGTCGCCCGTGTGGTTGCCGTATATGTTGGTCTGCTCCCCGGTGGGGGTGTCGCTGTCGCCCGATGATGGGATGAATACTTTTATCCAGTCCTTCAGTTTGGAAGGCATGTCGATGACCTTGTTGCCGACGTATGATTTGCCACCGAACTGTGCTCCCATCTCCATGCCGGCTTCGAATGTGAGTGGGAACCGGGCGGTGTCGCCGAATTTCAGATGTCCTCCTTTGGCGTGGAAAAGCACATCTTCGGTCCGTTTTGATCCGGGACGCGCCCAGTCGCGTTGCCATTTGTCGTCGGTGAACATTCCATAGGCTACATATCCTTTTACCGATACCCAGCTGTTGGTGAATTTCAGCGGTTCATAGTCGGGTATGGCGAGGCGTGCCTGCGGTATGGGGCGTGCGTTGGTTGAGAAGAGCAGATTGCCGCTCGACAGGCGTGGGTTTTCAAAACCACCACTTCTCTCTTTGCTCCCGACGCTCAGTTCGAGGCATCGGTAGCGTAGATCGGCGTACAATTGCTGCACAATGAAAGGGGAGTTGAAATTCCATGCGGCGGCGAGATCCACACCTGCGCCCCAGCTGAAACGCTTGTCCTTGCGGCGCTCGGCGTCATGGAAGAGTCCTGCACGGACATATCCGCTGTTTTTCTCTATGGATGATAGCCCGAAGCGGTTGTTTACGAGCCAGAAGGGTGTGTGTGCGCCTGTGCTGAAACTTGCCGATACTTCGGCTGAGTAGCGGAATAGACTGTCGGGGATCTGAATTGCCCGCGCGGCAGCCGAAGTCATGAGGAGCATGACCGCCGCGAGCAGCGGGCGTGACGCTGAATGTGTTAAGAATCGCATCAGTGTGAGTGTTTTTATTGTATGAAAGGCTGCAATAGCCTGTTTGCGGGTGCAAAGTTACTAAAAATGCGTGTGATAGCCATGGAGGAGCGCTGTCAAGTGCGGTTTGCCGTGGCGGTTCTGCAGCTGCGCATAAAAAAAAGAATGAGTAACATTAAGACCGAAGTCTTAAAAATTACTCATTCTCCTCTCTCCTCTGCGGTATGGACGGGACTCGAACCCGCGACCCCCTGCGTGACAGGCAGGTATTCTAACCAGCTGAACTACCACACCGGAAACTCTATTCCGAGTTGCAATTGACGGTGTTTCCGTTGTTTTGCGCTGCAAAGTTACGACGCTTTTTCATTCCGTGCAAGTTTTCTGACAAAAAAGTGATGAAAAAAATGCACTTTTTTTGCGCCTGCTTGCTAATGTGCTTATAATCAGCGATGGTTTGTTCTGCCCTATTTCGGGCGGAAAACTGATCAATCTCCGGGGGGTGGCTTGTCCCCCCCCTTGCGTGCGGATACAAAAAAGCGGTGTGTCAGGATTCAGGTGACACACCGCTTCTGTGAGTAGACCTTTATGTTTTTAAGGCTCGATTACCACGAGCACAGGATTTGCATCCTCATCGAGAGCGTCCATCCATGCGGGAATCTTGGCGTCGGGATTCTCCTCACGCCATTTGTCCATATCTTCCAGTGTGAGCAGTCCGATTAGTTTGCCGTCGGAGGTTGCTGTGACGGGGTTGAAGGGGAGTGGGGTGCCTGAGAGGTCGTCGGTGAAGTTCTTGCCGGCAGGAAGCATTCGGGTTGTGCCTGTGCGCTTGTCGAATACTCCGAGATTCACTTTCTCCTCATCTTTAAGGAACATGCCGGAAGTGATGCCGAACAGTATGAGTGTCGGTGTCTCTATGATGCCGGAAAGCAGGTGGTCTGATGATGTATAGTTGTGAGAGATCTGTTCAGCCATGGGTACATGACCCTCGCCCATATTGAAGATGTAGGCAGGTGTGGGGTCGGCGTTGCTGTCGATGTTGTATATGGTGTCGCACAGCAGCGATGCGTAATGCACATCGTCATTTATACGGTAGAGGTAGTCGGGTGTTGTGATCATGCGTATGATCCCATCGGTGGTGTTGAATTCCATGTTGCCTACGGTCTGGTAGGCATTTGGGAATGCGGTGGTCACGAGACGTACCGTCACCATGTTGATCTTGTCGTTTGACGGCATCGGCATTGTCGGGATAGATTGCAGGAGCAGGGTGGTATCGGCGATCGTGTCGCCGAGTTGGAATGTGTATATCTTGCGTGAGCGTTGTCCGGCTCCGGCTTTCTCTATCGCTCCTACGGTTTTGTCGTTGACATATCCGAGCGCAAGTCTCGCGGGGGTGTCGTAGATCTTGTCAAACATCCCGTCGGCATTGTAACCTGCGATTGCCCAGTTGGGGTTGATGAAGTAAACGTTATTGCCGTCGGAGCTTATACATGGGGTGGGATAGCGGAATGCCTCAGGATCCTGTCCCGAATGACCGATCAGCCCCTTGAAAGTTCCGTCGTTGATGGAGAATGCGGGAAGCGGATTTGTAGCGTTGCCGAAATTAATGGAGGGATAGAAGATTATCAGGTCTTTCTCTGCCTTGACAGCCATGCGGTCGCCTATCAGAGATGAGTCATTGGTCTCCAAGGGAATGTAGTGTATTTTCGAGCCGAGATCGCTGACTTTGAGATCCTCGGTCGCAGCGAGGGCGCCGGCGACATCGATGGTTGTGTTTTCGGAGAGCTGCGGTTTGCCGGATCCCGATCCGGAGCATCCGCTGACCACCGCCGCGGCGGCGATGAGGAGTGTGAGATGTTTCATCTGTTTGGTGTATTGTAAAAGTGATTGTACTATGTGCGTTGATTTATTCCCCGAAGCTGTTGACTGTGGCGCGCAAGGCTGTGAGGCGTTCGAGGAGTCCTTCGAGCTTGTCGAGCTGCAGCATGTTGGCTCCGTCGCTCTTGGCGCGCGACGGCTCCGGATGCGTCTCGAGGAATATGCCGTCGGCGCCGGTGACGATTCCTGCGCGTGCTATGGTCTCGATCATGTCCGGACGTCCGCCGGTCACGCCTGCCGTCTGGTTGGGTTGCTGCAGCGAGTGGGTCACATCGAGTATCACCGGACACCCGAACGTGCGCATTGTCGGTATTCCTCTGAAATCTACCACGAGATCCTGGTATCCGAAAGTCACGCCACGCTCGGTGACTGCTACGTTGGGATTGCCTGCATCGCGCACTTTCTGCACCGCAAAACTCATGGCTTCAGGTGAGAGAAACTGCCCTTTCTTGATGTTGATGTCGGCACCGGTGCGGGCGGCGGCGACGAGAAGGTCGGTCTGGCGGCACAGGAATGCGGGTATCTGCAGCACATCTACATATTTGGCGGCTACAGCGGCTTCCTCCGCCGAATGGATATCGGTTACGGTAGGAATGGAGTACTCTTTTCCTACCTTGCGCAGTATCTCCAGTGCGCGCTCGTCGCCGATCCCGGTGAATGAGTCTATGCGCGAACGGTTCGCCTTGCGGTATGATCCCTTGAATATGTATGGAATGTCGAGACGTCGGGTTATTTCCGTTATATGTCCGGCTATATCCATAGCCATCTGTTCGCCTTCGATCACGCATGGACCGGCGAGCAGGAAGAAATTTGACGATGGGGTGATTGATTTCATTGTTTCGGGTTGGTCAGGCGGCAGCATTGTGCTGCGGAGTGAAGTGTGTGCATGGCTATGCAGGAGTCGAGCGCGGCGGTTTCGGTGCGTAGGCGCACATTGCCGAGTGTCACGGGCGTCCATCCGTTGCCTAATGTCGCTTCGATTTCTGTCGGCGTGAAGTCCCCCTCCGGACCTATCAGCATTGCGCTGTCAACGTTGGCTCGGAATATCTCGGCGAGATCATGCCGTGGAATTGTTGGGTCGCAGTAGGCTATTAGACGCTGTGGAGCTTTTATGGATTCCACCGCTTTTGCGAGAGGGGTTAGTGGCAGTATCTCCGGCAACGTGGCTTTCAGGGATTGCTTCATAGCCGACACCGCTATTTTCTGCAGCCGCTCTATCTTGAGTTCGCGGCGTTCCGATCGCTGGCAGAGTACCGGAATTATCCGGTCGACTCCCACTTCGGTCAGTTTCTCCACGAGCCATTCCATGCGGTCGAGGTTCTTTGTCGGGGCTACGGCTATTGTTATACCGTGCCGCCAGGGGCGTTCTAACGGGATAACCTCAAGCGTCTCGACCATAGTGTGACGCTGGTGCGGATCCAGGATGCGGCAGCGGTAGCGGTTCCCTTTTCCATCGATGGCTATAAGTTCATCGCCGGCGCGCATGCGCAGCACGCGTGCGCAGTGCTGCGACTCGCTCTCGGGCAGTACGGGATCGGTGGCTATGTCGGGTGCGTAGAACTGTATCATATCACTCTATCTCGACAGTCTCGGCACGGGCTTTCTCAACCTCCCCTGCCGATGGATTGGTATGTTTGTAGCGGAAGCATACCGCGAATGCGATGCAGACCACAAGCGAGTAGCCTGCGAATATCAGCCACGGTGTGCTCCAGTCGCCGAGCATGTAGGATCCGTTGCCGACCACCTGCCATGAGCAGTAGTGGTTCACTACCATTCCGGCAAGTATTGTACCTACTGATGCTCCGATGCCGTTGGTCATTAGCATGAACAGTCCCTGAGCCGATGATTTTACGCGTTCGTCGGTCTCCTGGTCTACAAACAGTGCGCCTGAGACGTTGAAGAAGTCAAATGCTACGCCGTAGACGATCATGGAGGCGATGAGCATCCACAGACCGCTTCCGGGGTCACCGAAACCGAACAGCCCGAAACGGAGCACCCATGCGCCCATGGCTATGAGCATGACGCGCTTGATGCCGAAGCGTTTCAGGAAAAAGGGGATCATGAGTATGCAGAGCGCTTCCGAGATCTGTGAGAGTGAGGTGAGTAACGTCGAGTTGTTGGCTCCGAACGTGCCGGCATATTCCGCCACCCCCTTGAAGCTCGAGATGAATGTTGTGGCAAATCCGTTGGTGATCTGGAGAGCGACGCCGAGAAGCATCGAGAATATGAAGAATATGCACATGCGCCGGTCGGCAAACAGACGGAAAGCATCGAGTCCGAGCATCTGTGCCACGCTCTTGCGTTCGCCTCCGCGCGACAGGGCGCAGTGGGGTAGTGTGAAACTGAATAGTCCGAGTATCACTCCGAGTACAGCGCAGGTGAAAAGCTGCATCTCCGTGTACTGGAAACGGTACTCGGCGAAAGGATTACTCTCGCTGAGTGTGAATCCGAACGTTCCGTCGTGGAAGTATGCGGAGTTGACAAACCACATTGCTGCGATGAAGCCGACAGTGCCGAGCGTTCGTATGGGGGGGAATGCGACGACGGTATCCATCCCTGCCGCTTTCATCACCTTGAATGATACGGAATTGTTGAGGGCAATCGTAGGCATGTAGAATGCTACGCTAAGGGAGTATAGCGTGAAGAATGGCGCGAACTCGAGCACGGGATGTGTGGCACCGTACCACCATGCCGCGCCCATGAACAGGGCGGCGAGTATGTGGCATATCCCGAGCAGACGCTGCGCGGGGATCCATTTGTCGGCTACGATACCCATTATCGCGGGCATGAACACCGATACGATGCCTTGCATGGAGTAAAACCAGGCTATGTCGGCTCCGAGTCCGTGCGGTCCGAGATATTGCCCCAGGCAGACAAGATAGGAACCCCAGACGGCAAACTCCAGGAAGTTGAGCACCGAGAGGCGTGTCTTGAGGCTTTGGTTTGTTTTGTCTCGCATATATTGTTTCTCTTGTGATGATTGGTTGCTTGGTCGTTGTTGCGCTGTTATTGTCCGCGTTTGCGCCTCAGGATCTCGCTTACTTTCGCCGCTTCCTCATAGCGCTCCTCGGCAATGTACTTGTCGAGGGTGCGCTGCAGCTCCTCGATGGCGTAGTTCTCGAGGCGTGGCTCATCGTTTTCCGCCGGTTCTTCAGTTGTGTGCCGGTCATCGGGAGTGTTTTCTTCCGGTTCCTGTATCTCAAGTTCGAATCCGGTCTCGAGCATTATGGCGCGTGTTGTGTATATGGGTGCGTTGGTGCGCATGGCTATAGCTATCGCATCGCTTGTGCGAGAGTCGATGACTATTGTGCGGTCACCATCGCTGAATGTGAGTTCTGATGAGAAAATCCCGTCCTCAAACTTATATATGAACACTTCGCGGAGTTTCACGCCGAATGCATGGGCGAAGCTCACGAACAGATCGTGTGTCATCGGGCGCGGCGGCGTGATGCTCTCCATACGCAGGGCTATCGACTGTGCTTCGGCGGCTCCTATCACCACCGGGATGCGGTATAGTCCGTCAATCTGCTCAAGTATCAGCGCGTAGGCTCCGTTCTGTATCTGTGAGTACGATATGCCGAGCACGCGCAGGCGCACGCGGTCGGAACGGTCGGATGATTGGTCAGGATTCATGTCAGTGTTTAAGGTTTGGTTCCGGATGTACGGACGCTCCGTCCGGTTATTATCGCACTTCCGTAGCAGATTCGGCAGTCGGGTGAATATATTACGGCAAACTGCCCCGGAGCTATGCCCTGCACTTTCTCGCGGCTGTCAATCACATAGTCGCCGTCGGGCAGACGTGTCAGTGTGCCGGAGAGGAATTCCGGGCTGTGCCTGTTTTTGAACGCTATCTCTACGCCTGAGCAATTATCCTCCCAGGGATCGCGGGTGATCCAGTGCATCTCGGTCAGATGCAGCGTCCTGCCGTACTGCAATTCGGTGTCATAACCGTTGCTGACATACACTACATTGTCGTCCACCTGTTTGCCCACCACGTACCATGGGCCGCCGCTGAGTCCGAGTCCTTTGCGCTGTCCGATGGTGTGGAACCAGAATCCGCGGTGCTCGCCGAGCTTCCGTCCTGTCTCTATCTCCACTATCGGTCCCGGACGCTCGCCGAGATGGCGGCGTATGAAGTCGTTGTAGTTTATTTTTCCGAGGAAACAGATGCCCTGGCTGTCGCGACGGTAGGCGTTAGGCATGGCGGTTTCTATCGCGATCTCGCGTACGCGTGATTTGGGCAGGTCACCAATAGGGAATGTCAGATGCGACAGCTGGCGGTAAGATATGCGTGCGAGGAAATCAGTCTGGTCCTTGACCGGATCGGGGGCGGTACCGAGATATACGAGACCGTCGTCGGTTGTGATTGTGGTGGCGTAGTGTCCTGTGGCTGTCTTGTCGAATTCGTGTCCCCAGCGATCCTCGAAGAAACCGAATTTGATCATGCGGTTGCACATCAGGTCGGGGTTGGGGGTGAGTCCGGCGCGGACTGTGCGCAGGGCGTATTCCATCACGTTGTCCCAATACTCCTGATGCAGCGACACAACGTCGAACGGAAGGTTGTAGCGGCGGGCTATGCATGTGCACATCTCTATATCCTCCTCCGCAGAGCAGTCCCCCTCGCCATTGTCGAGTCCTATGCGGATGTAGAACAGGTGCGGGTCGTCGCCGCGTTCCAACAGACGGTGCACGGCTACCGCACTGTCAACTCCTCCCGATATCAATGCCGCGACTTTCATGGTGTTGTGTTCAGGGTGTCAACCATTTGTGCTGATTATATACTGGATTTCATACCTCCTCAAGCTCCTCGCTCTCGTTTTTGCCGTGGCGGGAGATGAGAAAGATGGATATGAAATAGTCAAGTGATATTTTGCCGGGTCCTGCAAGCAGGATGAACAGGTAGATACCGATGAACATCATCGGCAGGTAAGGCTGCGTTGCGTTGTCAAGGCAATATACCCCTCCCTGCGGCAGATTTCCCTGCATGGCAAAACATACGGCTGCGACCATGGTTGCGATCGGCGGTATCACCGCTATGCGTGTCAGGAATCCTACCATGATCATGAGTGAGCATATTATCTCAATGGCTATCATGATCGCGAGACCGGTTGACGGCTCCATTCCGAGAACCGTGGGATATACGGTCGATAAGATATGGAATTCCATCAGCTGGCGTATGCCGAACTGCATGAACATCACTCCGACAAACAGACGCAGGAAGAGCCGCGCCATGTTGGAGTAAGTATATCCGGTGCACCGCACGAACATGTGCGATAGTAAATTTCCGAGTGGTTTCATCTTTTTTTCTGCCGGTTTCGTGTGCTTTTGTTTTGGGGGGTGTGCGTCAGAGCAGTGACATCAGGCGAAGCACCTGCTCTATGTCGATGTTCTTGAGTACGATATCACCTTTTTTGTCGAACACGTAGAAAGCGGGGGTTGTTCGGATGTCGTAGATGTCATCGACATCGGGAGCAGCGAGAACCTGCCATTCCGAAGGATATGACGATGCCATGTTGCGCCAGCGGTCATCAGCTTCGCCGGGCGTCACGGCTACAATGCGCAGTATGCCGTCCTTTATATATTCTGTAGTGCGGATGTCGGCGTTCAGACGCGCACGGGCGAGCGTGCAATCTATGCAATCCGGGTCGTTGAAAAACATCACAGTCAGTTCGGCGGTAGTGTCCGGCATAAAAGTGCCGTTACCCCCATTGAAATCAGTGTAGTTGAATACCGGTGCCGGCATCCCGGGCTGGGTTGCGGTGAGGATGCGTGCCTGTCGCTCAAATGCCGAGCGGACGTTCTTGTCGATCTTCTTGTTGCGTGCCACAGCGAGTGCGAAAGGTATGTACAGCTCGTCGCTGTAGATGCGCGACGTGTCGGAATGTACGAGTTCCTCAGCTTTACGGGCTATGAAAAGCAGATCGTCAGGCTGCTTTTCGAGCGCGCGCAGGAACTTGCCGATGGAGCGGTGTACTTTCCGCGCCGATCCTATTGTTGAGAATGACATGAAGTCCTCGAAAGCCCCAGCCATTTTCTGACGTGATGAAAACGCTTTTTTCAGGTCGCAGTAGTCCCAGAAATGCTCCATCACGTAATCCGCCTTTCCCTGCGGTGTAGGTATGGAGTCCGGCGCGCTCGGGTAGGGGAAGTAGGTATTCATGCCGGTCACAGCCACCTGTGCGGTGGTGAGTGTCGGGGTCAAGATACCGGCAAGGATGAATATTGCGAAGATGATTCTCTTCATAATCAGATGAATAATTGCGGTTTTGTTAGTGTAGACGGTAGCTGTACGGATACTTGTGCCGTGGCATCCTGTAAGAGGACGCCGGCTACCATGCCACAAATTTAACTAATAATCCCTATCTTCGCAAATTTTCCGCCAGCCCTCCAACACAAACCGTATATCATATTTGGCATGGAAGTAGAACTGATTGAGGATCTATTTTCTACTTTATAGTTGGTGAATTTTGGTTGGAGCGGTTATTTTTGTAATTTTGGAAACAAATGCAACAACAGAAAACTCATGAAGTATATCAACCGGTTATTAGTTCTTTTGTTTGTTTCCTCGATGATCTCCTGTGCGCATCGGGGTGATAAAATGGCGATGGGAGAAGTAAAATATGTAGCTGCTTTCCCACAGTCGGCTGAATTAAGCCTGATAGACGATTTCAATTGTGATGAAATAGGTCTGCGTTCAGTGCGTCTGATTGATAGCTTGCTGATTCTGTCGCATGATAAGTACTGGACGGTTCTGTCGACTGACGCGAAAAGGAAATACGGCACATGTCTGTCAGTCGGGGGTGGTCCGAATGAGTTTGTGTTCACACCCAAATGCGCCGCCGCGGCTTACCGCACCGAGGGTAATTCTTTGGTAGCATACGTTTGTGATAAAAACCGTGGCAAGCTGTCGCGCTTCAATGTCTCAAAGTTCATAGCGACGGGCAAGGACAGTCTTGAACAAGTCTTCAATTCTGAAAGGATGAATAATACCGTTTGGGATGTTATCGCGATTGGGCGTGACAGTGTGCTGATGCAAGTCCCCGATGAGAGTTTCACCTATCTGCACAGACATGTCCTGACTCAGGATTCCCTTTGGGAGCCGGAGATGACCAAGTTAACAGAGAACACAAAAGTGGAGCCATCGTCAGACTTGAATATTCTGGCGAAAGTGACGCGTTGCCGTCCTGACGGGAAACGGTGTGTCGAAGCCATGCTTTACCTGAATCAACTCAACGTTTATGACACGGACGGAAGTTCTGCCATGACGATCTGTGTGGGTGAGGATCTTGATGATGTGGCTTTTGTGGAATCACAATGGAATGTCGCCCGAAAAGAGACTTATGAGTCTGTGACGGCATTTGACTTCGGTTTCGGCGCGTTGTACAGCGGCTCCGTAATGGATCAGTCGGGATACGAGGCGAGAAATAGTGAGATGCATTTCTTCACGTGGGATGGCGTGCCGGTGTTCAAGGCTGTCTTGCCCATAAGAGCGTTGTCGTTTGATATCGATCCCAAGAGTGGAATGTTGTATGCGATCGATGCGGAGGAGGATACGCTTGTGGCATTCGATGCTTCCGGAATACTTGATGCGTATAGGGCATCCACAGGTATGCAATAGATCCAATCGCGTGGGTAATACAATTTCCTATATGATCTAACAGAAAAATTATGAAGTATATCAACCGGTTATTAGTTCTTTTGTTTGTTTCCTCGATGATTTCCTGTGCGCATCGGGGTGATGAGTCGATGGCGGGGCTGGCGGAAGATCAAGTCTCCTCAGTGTTCGATAAAGTGCCAAGGGAGATTCTGGATGATAAGGCAGACACGTTGTTGGTCTTTGCTGATGCATATCCTGTCGGTGTGGGCGTTTACGGAGATGATATCGTGATCCATACAGTGATGTCAGAGTATCAGATTGAGATATATGATAAGGAGACGCTTCAGCAGAAGTGGGCAACCGGGCGCTCCGGGCAAGGTCCGGAAGATGTGCTTAATCCTAATTTCTTCGTGTCGCTGTGTAGCAGCGACACGCTTTTGCAGATGATAGACGTGAGCGATAACTCACATATTTATATCGATGTCGACCGACGGCAATTGACGAAACAGAGACTCCCCGAATATATCGGTTTCTCATCTGACATAAACATGCTCAAGGGTTTTACTGTTGCCGCCAAAAATATCGGCGACTGTATGTTTTACATATACGATGACTCTCAGATGCATCTCACGTCTGTGCCGTTCGAGATCAATGTTGATGACAACTTCCGGGAAAAGATTGGCGGACGTCTGGGCTACTATCTCAGCTGTCATACTTATGCCAACCGGGAGCACGACCGCATAATAGTGCCGCATTACTTTTTTGATGAGTACTCCATCTATGATTTCTCAGGTAAGCTTCTGAAAAAGATGAGCCTCTCTCAGGACAGATTCGATGAGGTTTCGGCAACGTCAGATCTGTTGGATTCCAACAATCCATACATGGGCTATGTGTCGGGTGCCGTGACTGCTGATGCGTGCTATCTGCTGCGTGCTAAATTCCCTAATCAGAAAGATGAAGCCGAAAGCCAGCTGTTGGTCAAGACAGATTGGGACGGCGTGCCGCTAAAGATCTTCAAGCCTCAGCAGGCGATTACAGGGCAATTCTGCATAGTTGACGGTAATCTCTACGCTATAACGAAGTCGACCGGGGAGGAGGAAACATACTATCTTATGCGCTATAGAATAGATTGATTGCTAACAGCCGACGCTTTCCTGAGAGGCGTCGGCTGTCGGTGTGTCTCAGGGGCGCTCGTTAACGATAACGTTCAGCACGGTCTGCCCTACGGCACGAAGTGATGTGGCGTCGATCGCAGCCATGTCGTCGTGTGTGGTGTGCCATGTCGGTGGGAATGAGCCTGTGTGCGGGTTGTTGCATTCCACTATGTCGATGCATGGTATTCCTGCGCGGTTGATGAAGATATGGTCGTCGACGAGTGATCCGCCGACTTCGTTTATGAATATGTGAGAGAGCCCGTCGCGTGCTGCCTGTCCCCAGACTTTGTCCACGACTCCATGGGCGTTGGCGTTGGAGAAATACTCGCGGTGGAAACGTGCTCCGGTGCCCCCCACCATGTCGAGGACTATGCCGTAGCGCGGACGGTTGGCGTCGGTGTAAGGGTTGTTCTCAGCCCAGTATTGTGTGCCCAGGCACCAGGTCTCCTCGTTGAGTCCCCACCCTTCGTTTGTGCCGTAATCCTCAGCGTCGACAAAAAGCAGGTCGACACCTATCTCCGGGCGCTTGTCTTTTAGGGCGCGAGCTATCTCCAGAAGCACGGCAACACCGCTGCCACCATCGTTGGCTCCGAGTACCGGGGTGCCATGATCCTCTTTTCTTTGGGAGTTGTCAGCCCAGGGGCGGGTGTCGTAATGTGCGGCGAGAAGCACGCGTGAGGTGGCTTCGGGGTTGATCATCGCCATGATGTTTGTCGATGGGAGCTGATCGCCGTTGAAGGCTGAGAGCAGTGCGTTCTGGGTGATGATTGTATCTACACCATGATCTGCGAGCGTGCCAACGATCCACTCGGCGCAGCGGCGATGGGAGTCTGTGCCGGGTATGCGGGGACCGAACGCCACCTGATCGCGAACGTATGCGTATGCTGTGTCGGCGTTAAAACGTATGGTGTCGCGCCGTGACGACGACGCGGTATTGGCAGTGGAATCTGAGTTGGATGTCCCTGTGCAAGCTGCCAGTGCTGATGCAAAGGCAAAAATTAGTGATAATATACGAAGCATCTGTGTAGCTGAGAGGAGAATTTCGTTTGAGTTGCAAAGTTACGGTGTTGTTACGGAACTATTGCAGTTTATTCACAAAATTAACTGCTTTACAATGTTTAAATAGTGTTAACAAGCGCATGTGGCTGAGAAAAGTGGGGTAAATTTGCAGAAACACCATCAGAAACAGATAGCGAATGGAAGCCAACGAAGCGCGCGAACGGATTGAATCACTCCGCAGGGATCTTGAACGACATAATTATAATTACTATGTGCTCTCAGCTCCTGAAATCAGCGACAGGGAGTTTGACCGCATGATGAAGGAGCTTGAGGCTCTCGAGAAGGAGTGGAAGGAGTTTGACGATCCTCTCTCACCGACCCACCGTGTGGGTAGCGACCTTACCAAAGGGTTCGAGCAGGTACGGCACATATATCCGATGCTCTCTCTCGGCAACACCTACAGCATCGGTGAGGTCGATGATTTCGTGCGCCGTGTGCGTGAGGCTGTGCCCGGCGAGGAGGTCACAATTGTGGGCGAGATGAAATTCGACGGCACATCCATATCGCTCATTTATGAGGACGGGCGCCTTGTGCGTGCTGTCACTCGCGGTGACGGTGCTGTAGGCGATGTGGTGACCGACAATGTGAAGACAATCCGCAGTATTCCGCTCCGGCTTGCCGGCAGCGGCTGGCCCCGACAGTTTGAGATCCGCGGGGAGATTGTTCTCCCCTGGAAGGCATTCGACCGCCTGAACGAGGAGCGCGCTTTCAATGAGGAGCCTCTCTTTGCCAATCCGCGAAATGCGGCATCAGGCACGTTGAAACTTCAGAATCCTGCGGAGGTGGGACGCCGTGGGCTTGATGCGTATTTCTATTACCTGCTCAGCGATGAGCTTCCCGCTGCCACACATTATGAAAATATGATGGCTGCGCGCTCGTGGGGGTTCAAGGTGTCGGACGCGATGACCCGGCTGCACACCCTCGAAGAGGTGGATGCTTACATAAACCATTGGGATACGGCGCGCAAGGAACTTCCGGTAGCTACCGACGGACTTGTGTTCAAGGTCGATTCTCTCCGGCAGGAGCTCAATCTCGGATATACGGCTAAATCCCCGCGATGGGCGATCGCCTACAAGTTTCAGGCTGAGCGTGCGCTGACGCGCCTGCGTTTTGTCTCGTTCGAGACCGGACGCATAGGTGTGATCACGCCGGTGGCTAATCTGGAGCCGGTGCTTCTGTCAGGAACTATCGTGAAGCGTGCGTCGCTGCACAACGAGGATATAATCCGCACCCTCGATATCCATGAGCATGATATGCTCTATGTGGAGAAAGGTGGGGAGATAATACCGAAAATCACCGGTGTCAACATATCAGGAAGGCAACCGGGGGCAGAGCCTGTAAGGTTCGTCACCCATTGCCCGGCTTGCGGCACGGCGCTTGTGCGCGTCGAGGGTGAGGCTTCGTGGATCTGCCCCAACCGTTACGGGTGTGTGCCTCAGATAACCGGCAGGGTGGAGCATTTCGTCGGCAGGCGGATGATGAACATCGACGGTATCGGTGAAGAGACGTCGGAGGCTCTGTTCGCGTCAGGTTTCGTGAAAGATATTGCCGACCTTTACTCACTCACACGCGAGCAGCTGCTCACTCTCGAAGGCTTCGGCGAGAGAAGTGCCGAGCGCATACTGCAGGGTATCGAGGATTCGAAGGCTGTGCCTTTCGAACGGGTGCTGTACGCGCTGTCGATACCTTTTGTTGGAGAGACTGTGGCGAAAAAACTCGCACGCAGCGTGCGCTCCATGGATCGGCTCATGGAGATGAGCGTTGAGGAACTGACGGCGATCGACGATATTGGTCCGCGCATCGCCGAAAGCCTTAAGGATTATCTCGCGGCTCCGGCAAACTTGCGCATCATAGAGCGTCTGTGCGATGCCGGCGTACAGATGGCTGTAGGCAGCGAAAGCGATGAGGGTCGCACCGAGCTGCTTGCTGGAAAGTCGATCGTGATCAGCGGCGTATTCAATCTTCATTCCCGCGACGAGTATAAGGAGATGATCGAGCGCAACGGCGGCAAGAATGTTGGGTCGATATCGAAGAAGACCGATTTTGTGCTTGCAGGTGCGAATATGGGACCGTCGAAACTTGAAAAGGCACAGAAACTCGGCATACCGATTGTGGATGAGGAGGCTTTTCTCGCCATGCTGTCGACGGCTGCGGAATAGGTATTAATTGCGTCACGAATAGGCGACGCTGATGAATTATTGGAGTGTTTTGCGCAATTATTGGGCGAAAATGCCTATCTTTGCGCCCACAACACACAACATACTATTTAAATATGAAATCAATCCGCATCCTTATCGCCGCCATCACGGTGGCAGTGGCAGGCGTGGTGGCACAGCCCGCAGCCGCACAGTTCCGTTTCGGTCCCAAGGTGGGTCTTAATGTGAACAAACTTCATCTCAGCAAAGATATGGGGGGCAGCGAGAACCGTGCAGGCTTCAACGCCGGTGTCATGGTAGAGTTCACCGCTCCGATTATCGGCATAGGTGTCGACCTCTCCGCTATGTACGTCCGCCGTTCGGCACAGTGGGCTGAGCAGCAGCAGATCGATCGCCGCGAGTACATCGAGATTCCCCTTAACCTCAAGTACAAGCTCAACATCCCGGTAGTCAACTCACTCGTGCGTCCTTTCCTCACCACCGGTCCGAGCTTCTCCTTCCTCACAAGCAAGAAATCATTTGAGGCTTTCCGCAACAAGAGCTGCGACGTGGCATGGAACTTCGGCTTCGGCGTAGAGGTGCTCAAGCATGTTCAGGTAGCTGCAAGCTACGGCATCGGTATGACCAAGGCATTCCAGTATGTAGGCGTTATCGACGGTGGCGCCGGCATCGAGGGCAAAAACCGCTATTGGACAGTGACCGCAGCTTACCTCTTCTAAGCCACACATTCACTCCCAAGATATAGCCGGGGGCGCGATCTGCACACGATCGCGCCCCCGGTTTGCTTTTTTACAGAACCTATCAGCCGGAAGAATGGCTGATGGTAAGGAGGTCAGGTCAGAAGCGGAGCACTACCTCGGCAACGAGCTTATCGCCGCCATCGGATGTGGTGGCTTTGAGACCATGGTTGTACATGTACTTCTCGTAATCTATGCGGAAATCCACGTAGATTGAGCCGGAATGCCAGTAAGTGATGGTAGATCCGACAGTTATACGGCGGCGTGCGGGATTGTCGGTCAGCAGCATGCCGTCGGAGTCGGGTGTGAGGCTGCTGTGGTTGGTCATTCCATCATAGCGTCCCTGGAAAGAGAGACGGTTAATAGGACCCCAGCTCACGGGGATGCGGTAATCGGCGAAGAATGCATAGGCGTGGGTCGTGCGGTGGCGCTTGTGGGTGTAGTGCTCATGCATGTACTCACCCTCGACGGTCAGACGTCCGTCGCTCCAACCTGCCGTCAGATCGTAGAGGTTGGCACGTACGCCGGCGGGGCGGATTGACATAACACCTGCCGAGAACTTCCACGGTCCGGGTGTGGCAAGTGCACGTGCGGCGTATGCGAGGGTATTGTGCCATCCGGTATGATCGCCTATTGCGGTGGGGTTGAATGCACCCGCTTCGAGCAGGAGCGGTGACTTAGCTACCTGCCAGCTGATTTTCGCACCTACGGCACGGTAGTTTGCCACCTGCTTGCCTATGAACGAGCGGTTGGCGAAGTAGTAGTTGTTGGGTGCGCGGAAAGGATCTACACCGAAAGGCATGCGGAACTGACCTGCCTGCAGGCGTACGCCCGATCCGAACGATGCGCGTGCCCATGCGTCGAGTATCTTCATCTTGCCCTGGTCGCAGAGATCGGTCTGCACGAAGTAGTCAGCCCATGATGCGACCTTGCCGTCGAGAGCCACACGGGCGTTGCGTACCTGGAAGCGGTAATCGCCCGTAGTGGTTGACCACTCGAAACGCGGGCGCACTGTGCCGTGAATGTGAGGTGTGTAATCTACGGCATCGGCTGCCGTTGCTGTCAGTGTGGCTGTGAGAGCCACTGCGGCTATTGCCGCACGTTGTGTGAATAGCATAATTACTAATTACTGATACTATATGTAACTGTATGTAATGAATGATGGTCTGAGTGATGAATGTGGCAGACGCAGTCGCGGCGGCTGCCGTAGGTAGCGGTGCGGTGATGCGCGGCGCGCGTCATGCGTGCAGAAGATCGCGGAGAATGTCGAGCGCTGCCGTTATCTGCTCCTCTGTGGCGGTGTCATCGAGTTTCACGGCGCCAGGCTCACTCAGCAGAGTGAAGCGTATATTTCCGTCGGTATTCTTCTTGTCATGGTGCATCAGGCGGAGCAGGGCGGGGTAGTCGTCGCAAGTGATGGAGGGCGCACCGTAATGTTCCGCCACGAATGCTGCGAGTCGGTGCAGCGCATCCGACGGGAATTTAAGCATCATGTGCGACAGTATGAGGTCTACGACCAGTCCCCATGCTACGGCGAATCCATGCGGCACCGGGTGTCCCTGCTCAAGGGCAAGCGATTCGAATGCGTGTGCCGGCGTATGCCCCAAGTTCAGTGCCTTGCGCAATCCATGTTCGGTGGGATCCTCGTCGACAATCTGTTTCTTCACCATCACGCTCTGTTCGAGCAGCGGCAGCAGCTCGTCGGGTGTGGCATTGAGGATGTCGAACGCGAGCAGCCGGTTGAACGTGTCGGGACCGGTGAGCAGTCCGTGCTTTATCATCTCGGCGTAGCCCGAGAGCAGCTCGCGCGTCGGTAACGTCCGGAAAAAGCGGGTGGAGATGATCACCGCGTCGGCGTTGCAGAAAGCTCCCACCTCATTCTTCAGATCTTCGAAGTTTATGCCGGTTTTTCCACCTACGGCAGCGTCGACAGCCGCAAGCAGCGTTGTGGGGATGTTGATGAACGGAATGCCCCGTTTGAATGTCGCTGCAGCGAAACCGCCCATGTCGGTCACGACTCCGCCGCCGAGACACACCACAGCCGAGCGGCGGTTTGCTCCGCCCGCCACGAGGTCGCTCCAGATGCGGCTGAGCGAGTCAAGATTCTTGTTTACGTCGCCCGGACGGGTGACGATCTTGCGTGCACGCACCGTCTCAGGACTCTCGGCTCGGAGCAGCGGCAGCACGAGGCTCTCCACATTGGTGTCTGTGATGATGAATGTCGATGAGGGTGATATGGAGCCGAGCGCTTCGGATAGCGCATCGGCAACATCGTTGGTGAATATCAGTTGTTGTGGCATAATTCTAACAATTGTGGAAGCGCCTCGGCGCATTCGGTCATGGATGTGAAGAGTATGTCGGCGCCGGCATCGAGCAGCGCTTCCGGAGGTACAGGTCCGGTATTGACCGCTATTGTGAAGGCACCGGAGGCAGCGCCGGCGGTCACTCCGAGCGGGGCATTTTCCACAACGATGCTTTGCTGCGGTGTCACGCCGGCAAATCGCATGGCGGCGAGAAATGGCTCAGGTGCCGGCTTGCCATGCTTTACATCGCGCGCCGTGATGCGGCGGTTGACAGCAAATGCTCCCGGATAATCTGTATCGAGGCGGCTGATGAGGGTGCTCTGCGCCGATCCGGTCACGAGCACACGTTCCATCCCACGCTTTTCAAATACGCGTAGCATCTCCGCGGCTCCCGGCATGGGCGATACCGGAGGCATGGCGGCGAAGAGCTGCGTCTTGCGGTGGTATAGCCGCTCGATCTCCTCCGGAGTCGCATCGCGGTTGAATGCGCGGCGCATGATAAGGTTGATGGTGTCGGCACCGGTGCGTCCCTCATGCAGGAAAAACTCCTCGGCAGGGATATCTATTCCCGCTTCCGCCATCATTATGTGCCAAGCCTCGGCGTGATGCGGCATGGAGTCATAGAGCGTACCGTCCATGTCGATCAGCGCGGCGCGCGGATCGGGGGCTGCGGCTCCTGTGCGGCGGCAGTAGTGCTCGATAGCCGATTTCAATTGCTCGGTTCCGGTCATGACTTACTTATCTTTACGCTGTTTCTTCTCTTTCTTTTTGTCGGTTCCCTGGTTGTCACCGATCGGGAACGGAGGAACTGCGGGACCCTCGATAGCTCCACCCTGGATGAATATGAGCGAGTCGGCATGCGTCAGTGTGTCGGCTACACTGAATTCCGAACGTGAGAACTTCGGCTCCTCCATCATTAGCTTCGTGTGATGTCCGCTGCGTACACCGAACTTGAACACCTTCTCGATCTCTCCGATGAGGTTTATGCGGGCGGTGTCGGTGAGCTGACGGGTGGATGCCACGGCGTTCTCGTTGAAATTGGCCCGCCCAAGGCGTATCTTCAGGTCTCCGGGATGCCCCTTGATGTTTATGCCGAATTTGAACGGCAGCGGCGACTTGAGCACGGCTACATGGTAGTCGAGATTCATGTCGAGCGTGTTTGATCCGCTTACCCCGAGGCGGTAGCGGTCGATGTCGAACACGAACGGGAACAGATCCAGGCGCGAGTCGCGCACCATCAGCTCCACCTGCATCGATTTTATAAGATTCTCATGCTTGTTTCTGAACATCAGCCATTTCGCCATGGTGCGGAATGTGTGGCTGTCGACGAGCGTCAGGCTGTCGCCCATGAGTTTCAGCACCAGATTGAATGTGTGGAACTTCAGGTTCATCATCGAGTCGAGCTCTGTGGTCATAGCCGCGTCGGCGGTAATGATGCCGTCCACCTCGTTGAGCAGCGGTAGCACGCTGTCGATCTCCGGCAGCATGTGCAGGAATTTCTTAAGGTGCAGTTGGCGCACCACGATTCCGGCGGCAAAGCGCAGATCGTCGACGGTCGGTGCGGAGTAGAGCGCCGTCAGATCCATCGATCCCATAGGGGTATATCCGGCGAGCCGGTCGAGATGCACCGCACCGTCGTGCACGCCTATGTTGCCCGTCAGCCTCTGGAACCAGATGTCGGCATACAGCACCTGGTCGGCTGCCACGTTGAGACGCGCGTTGATGTTCGACGGCACTATGAATGCTGCGCGTGCCGTGTCGGCACCGGCAGCCGTCATAGCCGATTGTATGGAATCATCGTCGGCATCGGTTCCGAACGGTACGGTGCCGTCATGTGTGCGCTGTGCGAACGCTGCCCCGGCAAGTATCGCCGATGTTATCTCATTGATATTTATGGTATCACTGCTGATGTTGAAATCCATCTCCAGCGGCGAGCCGCGGCGCGAGGTGAGGGCGCGTGCTATGTTGGAGATCTTGCCGTCGATGCGGAAGTCGCTGTGCCCCATGCGGTAGCGCATATCGTTGATCACCACACTGTCGGTCGAGAAGTCGACATCCACATGTGTCAGCGTGTTGCGCACAGGGAAATATGGCGTCAGCAACCGCCCGCGCTTAGCCTTGATGTTGCCCGACGCCTGCCATTGCCGCAGCCAGGACATCAGGCTCCGGTCAAGGTCGAAGTCTATGTTCTCGCGCCCCTGCATGGAGTCGGGAATGGCTGCGGAAGCCCTGCGTCGTGCAGCGGCGCGGCGCAGTGAGTCGTTAGTTGCCGGTGATGCGGGTCGACGGAGCATACGCGGATGCAGTTCCAATGCAGCCTCCGAGCCGGTGAGCGAGAGGCGTGTCACAGGATCGTTGTAACGCACGCGCCGTGCGCCTACCTTCATGGTCAGCTGCGGTGCGCGGGCATTGTTGCGGAACCGCTGCAGGGTGGCGCTGACCGATGCGTCGCGAAGATTTATATTCATCGTGTCGGTGAGCGAGCGCAGCGCAAGCCGTCCGGCGCCGATGGTGAATCCTACCGGCGTGACTCGTGTGGTGTCGAGCAGCGATCCGGTGTTGCGTGCGGCGGCGCGGATGCTCAGGTCTGTGCCCGTCAATGCCATACCCTCGCCGGTGAATGCAAGTGTGTCAGCCGTCAGACGCACGCGCAGCAGTGAGTCAACGGTTATGCTGTCGTAGTCAGCTTTCGATGCCGTGCCGAATTCCATTGAGGCATGTCGTGTGAAGGCGTGGAAATCAATAGAGTCGGCATGGCTGTCGATACGGAAGCCGTCGAGACCCACCTTTCCTGATGCGTTCACGTAGTGCAGCCGTTCGGAGGTGAGGTCGGCGAGATGCATCCTGATGCTTGTGCTGCCGGTCAATGTGCCGGTGCAGTCGAGCTGCAGCCGTTCCCACAGTGCCCGTGGCAACGCCGCAAGCTGCAGTCGTCCGTCAAATCTGCCGTCGATCAGCGGATTCTTCACAGGTCCTGTCACGGTGCCCGAGAGTGTGAATGCGAGCGCATTGCCCGTCAGGCTGAGCCGGTTGACCTTAAGCACCGACGCGTCGAGGTCAGAACCTCGGATGTCGGCTTCGATAGCGGCTACAACCTCGCGCACCTTAAGCCGTTCGTAGCTGAATGAACCCTCCGGCACGTCGAGGCGCACCCGCATGTCGGGTATGGTCACCGTGTCGGCAGCCAAGCGGTAAGGTTTCGTAAGTTCTATGGTGAAATCGGCGGTCATATCCGATGTCAGCCGTTCCAGACCGGTGCCCATCTCCGGAGGAATCATGGATATGACGTCGTGCACCCGCACATCGTCGCCACTCACTTTCAGGGCATGAACATGCACGTCGTCGGCAAACTGCACATCGGCATCGACAGTCAGCTTTACACCGTTGGCGCTCAGCGTGAAGTCGTTCAGCGCCACGCGGTCAGGCATCTCCTGGTTCCAGCGCACCTTGCCGTCGGCGCCGAAACTCTTTATCGGCAGTGTCCACAGCGGGAGCCCAAGGCGGCTGTCGGCACCTTGGATGTCGATGGCGTAGGTCGGCGCATCCGTGCCCGAGAGGCTTGTAGTGGTGAGATTGATGGTCACATCTATCGTGTCGGCAGCCGAATAGAATCTTATCGGTGCGCCTCCGGTTATCGCGAAGCGGTTTATGGCTATCTCCGGCAGCGGCGACGAGGTGGTGTCGCTGCTCGCGGGCACGATGTCGTAGTTGGCATGCAGCGAGTCCGCTTTCACGAGATTTATCACCGGATGCTCTATCTCCACATCGGAGAGCATCACTCTGCCCACCGATATGCCCCATACGTTCACACCGCCGCTGAAACGGCGCACGGTGGCGAGAGTATCGGCGTATGCCGGCAGGTTAGCGCGTTCTGAGGCGGGGAGCGAGTCGAGCGCGTGGCTGATCACGCGCAGCCCCTCCACTTCAAGGCTCACCGTGGGGAACGTCGACCAATATGTCAGTTCCACACGGTCGGCGCTCACATCGGCGTTGAGGTAGCGCGAGGCGTATTTGCCCACGAGCGGCGTCAGGCGGTCAGGTGTGAGAGTCCATACCGCTACGCCTATGGCGAGCATGATAAGCGCGGCAACAGCCACAGCTACGATGAGCGCGAGCTTAAGTGCCCTCACCCATCCCGGCTTTTTCTTCTTTTTCGCCTCTTCGCTCATGAAATCAATAGTTGCTTACGCTTTTGGATATGATGCTCTATATAAAGATATAATTCACTGACGGTGCGGAATGTTTTGCGATTCCGTCCGAAATTGCCTGCAAAGTTACACATTATTTATCAAATGCCGCCCATTGCCCAAGTTCATGAGCTGGTTGTGGCGGAGGTTGTCGGGAGGTTGTGGGGGCGGCTGTATGCGGAGAGTGTGGAGGCTGAGGCTGTAGGCGGAGGTTGTGGGGGCGGAGGTATGCGGAGAGTGTGGAGGCTGAGGCTGTAGGCGGAGGTTGTGGGGGCGGAGGT
>CAJUKU010000001.1:55017-99132 GCA_910587425.1 uncultured Muribaculaceae bacterium | reverse complement strand
ATGGCGTGAGCGCAGCGCAGTCTACCTCCGGTCAACGTGCGCCCACCAGACGTGTGGTAGATAGTGATGGTGCAGCCATGATGCCACCAGGCTCACGGAGGTAGGCTTGCAGCCATACCTCCGCCCCCACAACCAGCCATAGAGTTCCGTGTCGTTCTTTTTGTTCCGTGTCATCATCGCCTCGCGATGATAAAAGTTCAGTGTTGCAGTCCTTCTTATGTCAACAGGGCTAATGCGTGCTTCGGAGAAGCGCAACTTGGTAAACCCCACCCGAGGCAATGGAGCGCGTAGTGCGACATTGACCGTGTGGGGATCCTCAGAACTCCACACACTTACGGCGCTTCGGAGATGCGCAACATCCCCATCTGTCCACTATTTTCGCAGCAGGTAAGTGTAAGTTGCGCATCTCCGACGCGCGGAGGGGTTGTAGGGTCTGCCTGTAGGCGGAGAGTATGGAGGCTGAGGCAGTAGGCAGAGAGTGTGGAGGCTGAGGCAGTAGGCGGAGAGTGTAGGGGCGGAGGTATGGCGCGAGCGCAGCGCAGCCTACCTCCGTCAACGTGCGCTCACCAGGCGTGTGATAGATAGTGATGGCGCTCACCAATGATGCCAACAGGCTCACGGAGGTAGGCTTGCAGCCATACCTCCGCCCCCGCAACCCACCATACCTCCGCCCCACAAGCAGCCATGCTCCATAAGTCGTCTTGCCACATCACTGCCACGGAGACAATTTCACCTTTCAGGATAAAATATGTCTCCGCCCCGTACTCACCTTTATACGACAAAGCGGGGTGGAAGCCGCAGCTCCACCCCGCCCAAGTCTTATGAGATATAGATGAGATAAGTTTTGTTTATCTTACAACGCATCTTATGTACAACGCATCGGTTGGAGTCGTTGGAGTGCTGCTGTCGCTGACTCCTATATTCCCTGAATTAAGTGGATATACGTCGAATGTTATATAGTTAAAATCCCATGCTAATGGAGTCTTAGTACTACTATCATCCTCGATTATTTGCTTTGAAAGCATTTGATAACACCAATAGTTGGCACCGGGACGACGGAATAAATCCCATAGCAACGGACGGTAGTATGGAACATCTGTTGAATTTGCCGCCATGAAAGTTGTGCGGTTTGCGTAATGAAGCTGTCCTGCCATCGCATCTCTTCGTCTTCCATACCCGGCAGCCCCAAGTGGGAAGAATATCTGTGCACCATTCGTCTCATTATATACGAATACTCCACGGACACCTCTTCCTTTACCGTTGGCTCCTTTAGGTTGATCATAATAATAGCTGTATGCATCCTTTACAGGAATCTGTACCCCATCAGCTTGACCGTCGTATAGAATACCGAAACCATACTGCACATTATCGTCCTTATACAAGTCAAGATAATCTTCTACTTGCGCAACACGGACTTTATTAGCATCAGGAACATTGGGGAACGCTTCTGGCGAACAACCGCCCCAAAAATTATATTTTCCTTCGTTAGCATCTACTATAATATCGTCCCATGCTGTCCCCGCTCCTGAGGTTTCTGGATATATTAATAATCCATCATTCCCGAGTTGTGTGTCGAATGGCGCACGCTCGCGGTTGTTTATTGAGTTAATAGGCTGATGCCAGTTGAAGCGCCGGAACAGAGATCCCTCCTCGCAAGGGGATTTAGCGAGTTCTGTTTGCGACCGGTTGTTAAATGTCAGCCATTTGCGTGGCTTTTGCGTTGGACTTGTCACACCTGACTGTTGCCATGTTCTGGACGCAACAGGAATCGGTGCATATCCCTGTCGCACGAATATCAGATGTTCACAGGTGTAGTTGTGATATCTGACTTTTATTATTCCGTAACGAACCTGGTTTGAAGGTATTGTCCCCGAAGGTTTATATTTGAATTCTATCTTAGAACCAGTGATTCCGTATATTTTACCATCCGTACGAAGAACTGATTCACCAACGGAGGATAATTTTATCCAACCGGTGGCGTCAATCTCTTTGTTATCTTTTGAGTCATATCCGCCCTCAACCATTATTTCCGCGCTCCACGGACCGGATGAAGTGAATTCCTTGAACTCACCAGTTGATTCCCATGGATTTGTTGTAAATTCAGTTTCAAGACGAACTAATTTGACATCAAAATCTCCATCCTCATCGTTCGCTCTCCAAATTCCTTTTGGATTTACGACTCGACGTACCTGAATCACATTTACATCCTTTTTCATTTCTTTGTAAGTCCCGTCTGGCTGTTTCAGAGAGGCTGTAAAACGGACTAAAGCAGTACGTTGGTACGAAACATATGGATTATTGCCTGTGTATCCTGAAGTCTTTACCAAGTTTTTCGCACGTGTATAGAAAGGAACACTGAATACGGTTACATCCTTTTCAGTCTCTGTGACAGTATAACTTCCATCCTTCTCGTCCGAATGTTCTCCTGGTGTGATTTCATATTCTCTATTGCCACGTTGCTCATCATTCCAGTACTTTTCATTGAATGCGTTTGCGCCGGAGGCACTCGTAACACTTTCACCAATGTTGGTCTTGTGCCCGGTATTGCGCAGAGATAGGAATCCGTTCCATACATGATTGGTCTCAGCCCAGTTGAGGCTACCTTGAGCATAATACTGAGTGGAGGGTGCAGGTCCGGGTTCCTCGGCGTCAAAGTTGTAGGGCCACCAGTTATTTTCTATGATTTCCGCCTTAAGTTTTGTGCCGGGTTCGATTTCTCCAATTATCTGTACTGGCATATGCATCTCCTTATCATAGAGATAGGAGATGTAATAAGGATCCGGTATATAGATATCCGGTTCGGGGACGTACTCTATATGCCAATCCACATCGTTGGCAAAGCCGTTGAATTTCAGTGTGAGCTTGTAATGATAGTTTCGGGTGGCGTTATAGTCAGTGGTTGTGTTCTTACCAAGCATGAAGCGGTATGTGATTTCGCCCTGACCCATGCGTTCCTCGTTGTTCGAGCGGTAGAATGCCTTTACCTCAATGTATGTGCCGCAACGCACCTCATCCTTGTAGCCGGTGTCAGGGGATGGATCATTACCGTTCGGATAGTCAATATTTCCGTCCGGTTTCTGTTCGCCGGTCCCATTGGTGATCACGTCCTGTCCTTTATCTTTGCCTGTGCCTTGGTTGTTCTCATAGAAGAAGAGCGCGTTGGCTTCATGTGAGTGGTCAGATCCGTAGCTACCCACGCTTTTAGTAAGCGTGGCGGCGTATGTCTGCGGATTGAAGTCACTTTCTGTCGGACCTGTTTCAGGGTACTTGGTCAGGTCGTAGTAATAGATCTTTTCACCATCAGCCTCTAATTCATTAGTGCTTTCAGGCTTGTTGGATATACCGAGAGCACACTCTTTGGGAATATCCTTGATCTGGACACTCTTAAGAAATATGAATATGTTCTCTTTCAGTCCGCTCGCATCGTAGGCTACGGTCACTTTCGAGGCGAGGCGCACGAGCCATGCATTGAGGGCGAGGTTTGGCTTGTTGATCTTTACGACATCTGCCTGTAACCGACCGTCGGCATTGAAGCTCGAAGTGTTGAACTGATCCGGTTGCTGTAGGGCAAACCATCCGAACATCTGGTTGTTTTTGGTGATGTCGTTCTGCCACTGGAAGGCTACTTCCTGGAGCTTGGACTCTGTGCTGACGTCCTTTCCGGTCATGTCGGCATTAGCCACTGCGTAGATCTTGTAGTAGCCGTATTCGAGCGGGAAACTGAAATCAACCTTTGTGGTGCTCACCGGTTGGCTCACGCCTTCGCTTCCGGCAGGCGATTGGTTGTTGTTCGGGGTGGAGGGTTTGAGTTGTCCTTCGCCGTTGCCCACACCATAGGATTTCTCGGTGACATAGTTGCCGTTCTTGTCGTAGATGTAGATTATGAGCGAGTTGACTCCGTCGATGGCGTTGCCGTCGGCGCGCGATGCTCCGTCGAGTGCCGGCGCATAGTTCTTGAACGTTATGGAGCCTTGCACGTTTGCCTCGCCGTCGCCCACGATATCCTCCGGATCCCAGAGGCGTTCGTCGGCGCACGATGCAAGCACCAGTGCCGCGAGGCTATATAGCAGTAGTGTGATTTTCTTTTTCATACACTGATTGGTCTGTTAAGTGTCAGTATAGATTCTGTGTACGGTTATTTTACTTCCAGCCCGAAGTTCGGTTTCAGTTCTACCGAGTTGTAGGGAGCCTCGACGGCAGTCCAGGTCAAGCCTGTGGCGCCGAAGGTGATCGATATTTTCAAGTGGGTATTGCGGGCTATGGCGTCGCAACCGTTCACGCTGAGTATGTTGTCGTCGAGCGGCTGTGCCTCAAGCCATTCACCGCCGTCGATCTGTACCGATACCTTGAACTGCTCTCCCTGTGGAGCCATCGATTCGGGGATATAGATCGGGCCGCGCACGGGTGCCTTAGCTCCGGCATACGATTTGATCTCGACCGGCGAGAAGCCGTCGGTGAAGTCGAATGTGATGCCTCCGATGGGGTCGTAAGCTTTGAACGATGTTATGAATCTGTTAACCATCGTCTGCTCAGGTGTGAGCATGTTGCCCTCGCTGTCGATAGCAGGGATGAAGTAAGGATATCCCTCCTTGTCGTCCACATATTTCGATGGCGAGTATTCGGCGTCGCGCGGGAATATGTACTGCTGACCGGTGAGTCCGCTCAGCCGCACGCCTGTGACGCTGGCGCCGCAGCCGAGATAGGGCGGGTTGGGTGCATCCTTGTCGACTTTGAACTCAAACGATACCTTA
Source organism: uncultured Muribaculaceae bacterium (assembly GCA_910587425.1). Classification (GTDB taxonomy): domain Bacteria; phylum Bacteroidota; class Bacteroidia; order Bacteroidales; family Muribaculaceae; genus Paramuribaculum. The sequence continues at coordinate 94,381 of CAJUKU010000001.1, read as the reverse complement.
GGTGCGCAGCGTGTGAGGAACAGGGTCACTTCCTGGATCTCCTCGCTGCGGTTCATGTCTTCGTCAGATTTGGTTTTGGCGATTGTCTGTACGGTCTGTACCTTGAACTTTTCAGTCAGAGGGAGGCGCGGGAGAGAGCCTATGTTGCTGAATATTGATTGCGACATGGTGTTGCCGCCGGTCACCTGTATGCTCCAGTCATCGAATATCTTCATCACATCGTCGCCAAACGGTGTCGCAGCCTTGATGAAGCGGTCGAGGTATTCCGTAGCGGTAGCGACATCGCTCACCGGTGCCGGCAGCGAAGCCTCGTTGGCTATGAGGAGTATGGTCTTCATCTCGTTGGAGATGACTTTGAATTCCAGGTTGTCGTTGAGCGGTGCGCCGGTGGCTGACGTGGCGACAAGGCGTGCCGCCTCCACCTCGCGGGTGTCACCCTCGCCGTGGAGTATGATTATGCGGAGTGTGCGGATCTCCTCAAATGCTCCGTCGGGATCTTCATAGCCGTCCTGGTCGCCGAGATCGGCTCGAGAGGCTTGGATGCCGCTGTTGCCGAAGGTGAGGTTCATCCGTAGCATTACCCCAGGCTCCACCAGCTCGATATCCGGCTCCGAGGAGCATGCGGATATGAGCGTGGCGACTGCCATGGGTACGATTAAGTATGATAAAAGTTTTCTGATGATCATAGGTCGGCATTGTTGATTCTGACAATCCAGTCGTTGATCACTATGCGTGTGTCGATCCAGCGGCCGTTGTCGAGGAAGAGGATCATGTTCCAACGGTGCTCGCGGTCAAGGAACTCCTGATCGCCCATCGACTCGAACTGCTGGCTGCGGAGCAGGAGCAGGTAGTTGACGAGGGGTATGGAGAGCACTGACTGACCGTTGCGCACGTCGGTGATGTTCAGGCGCGCGCCGCTCCCTTCGATCAGGCGTGATGTCGAGAACTCGGCGAAGGCGAGAAGCGCCTCGCTGCCGTTCTGGTTCAGTCCGGCGCCAGCCTGACCGGTGGCGTAGGGTGCGTAGGTGCATCCTGCGGCGGTCGGGATCACGGAGTTGTCCCAGGCGAGCAGGGTGTTGTCGTCGGTGATGTTGAAGTCAAACTCCGTGGGATCGACCGGTGTGCCGTCGACATTCTGCAGCAGCACGCGCAGTGTGTTGGTGTCGCGCATCATGTAGACGGTGCCCTCGGTGTAGTCGAGCGCTCCGGTGGGCACGCTCATGTCGAGATTACCGTAGAACAGCGGGTGGAGCGCCACGCCAGGTTCGGCGTCGACGCAGTTGTCGTTCATAGCCACCTCAAGCGAGGTGACGTCGATGGTCTTCGGGTCGCTGACGAAGTGGAATGTCGACTGTGCGCACTCCATGCCGCCGTAGGCTATGAAACGGTAGCTCTGACCGGCGGGGAGGTCGATGGTCATGCGCCAGTTCTCGTCGGCGAGCACATCGGTGGTCTCCGTACGGGTGGTGACGTAGCGTCCCTGCGCGTCGTACACCAGGAGGGTCAGGCAGTCCACCTGCGAGGGGAATGCGTTGGCAAACTCCATGTTGTAGTCGAACACGAACCGCAGACGCACCCCTTCGGGACAGGGAGGGAGATCATCGTTGATGGCTCCGCACCCTGCGAGTCCGAGCATGGACGCGGCGGCTATCACCGCGCCCATGATGGATCTGCATATTTTGTGAGATAACAGGTTCATTGCTTCAGTCAGTTTTTTAGAACTCTATGGAGTTGATGCGAACAGCCCAGGGGGTGATCTGCACGGTCACGTCGAGATAGATGTCGTCTGATTCGTCGGGAGTGTCAGGCTTGGGAGTCTCCGGGTCGTTGCCGGGGATGCGCGGGTGTCCGAGACGCGAGATCTTGTCGACGGTGAGCTTGTAGACGTTGTTGCGTACCACGTCAAACTCCATCGGACCCATCACGCCGTTCATGTTGTTGTCGTTGTGTCGGTTCCAGTAATAGTAGTAGCAGTAGTAACCGGGACCGTAGTCGCTGTCGATGCTGCTCTGGTAGATGGTGATTCCGGCACCGGTGATAGCCTCACGCATCGCGAGGAGCGTCGGGTCGGAGTTGGCTACGTCGCCGAGCACTTCAGTCACGGGCTTGCCGGCGTTGTTCCACTGTGTCCACGCATAGTCGGCGCTTGTTTTCCAGGCATCCTGCATGGTGTTCCATTCAGGATCGTTGATGGCTCTGGTCGAGAGGTCGGAATTGATGTAAACCTGTCCGGCAGGGATGGGACCCTCGCCGAATACGGCGCGGTAGAGCGAGTTGGAGCGGTTGATCTCAATGGCGTCCTGTCCGGTGACGGTCACCGAAGCCTGGATAGCTGCCTGGCGTATGTGCTGCCAGGTCATGTAGAGGTGTCCGTCGAGGTAGTAGAGGATAGGATCATCTTTTGAGTTGCCTTTCAGCGCGTCGTGGTGCTGGCTGTGAATCTCGAAATCAAATCCGTTGAGGCAGAGAGCTATCTGTTTGTTGATATCCTTCTCCCATGTATCCTCGGTGTTGACCACACCGCCGTTGGCTGCGAAGGTGGTGCCTTTCATCTTAGCCTTGAACACGATGCCGGTCGATACGCCGTTCTGCTGCTTGGCGGGACCGTCGGGGATGACGTTCTCGGTCACGTAGCGCCACACCTTATAGTCCTGGCGTCCCTGGTAATTGTCGGTGGTGGTGGAGTTGAGCACATTCTCAAATTTGTAGACGTTCCATCGTCCCTCCTGTGCCATCGTTGAGTTGTTGAACTCGCCGTTGTCGTCGAAGAAGGGGTAGTTGAAGTATGTGCTGAAACCGGAAGTCAGATCGGCACCCCCGAAAACGGAGGCGTAGGGACCTACCACGTAGTTGCCCTGTGAATATGCTCCGGTTGTACCGTCGCGGTGCCAGGGCAGCTCTGTGCCGCAGATCTTGAACCCGGCGCCGTCGGGCTGACCGTTGTCGCTCACGCGCGGGAGGTAGTAGAATGCGTTGCTCATGTTCACGAGCGCGATGCGCTGCAGCTCTACAGCCACGAGGGGCTCGTCGGGCTGGTCCACGCCGTCGTGGGCGTGGAAGAGCACGTTGTATGTGCGGTCTTTTGTGGGCGATCCGTCACGGATGTCGAAGCGTGCCACCGAGCGCTCAACGCGCACCGCTCCGCGACCCTGCACAGAGGCGGAGTTGTCGGGGTAGAGCTTTTCGCTGCCGTCCACTTTGTTGTTTGCCGAGAGGTGGAAAGGCTTGTCGGCGGTGTCATACTCCTCCCAGTCGAGGATGTTGGCGGGGAGCAGGCGGGTAGTGGTGCTGACGTTGTTCATCAGGAACGAGCCCGCAGCCCAGATGCCGGTGTTCACGTCGGGCTGCGACGAGCTGCCCTGGATCACGGAGCACACCTTGTCGACCCACGCGTTGGTGCCGTAGGTGGTGTTGGCGCCGCGGAACATCTCTGAGAGCTCTTTCGTGGGGTTGCAGAACACGAACACGTAGACCTCGGGCATGTTGGTCGACGTCCACTCGGAGTAGAAGTTGTTGAGGTTGGTTTTGTAGATGCGTGTCAGTGCGCGGTAGCTCTTGTCGGTGGCTGTGGTCGACGATGTCAGGCGGTTGGAAGCCACCTCGCCGGCAGCGATGAATCCGTAGTTCTTCGTAGGATCGTTGTCATCCTTGCGTGCGAGCACGATGAGGGCTGAGTTGACAGCGTTCTCGGCGTCGGAGCCGATCTCCACGCCACCGGTCGAGCCACCGTCATCGGTAGTCTCGCTTCGTGATGCTGTAGCTCCGTTGGGCATGAGGATGTCGAGCGACATGAAGCAGTCGCCACCCTCACCTTCGAGTTCCTGGTCGGGACCGTCGATCATGGGATCCGATGAGCAGCCCGCGAGCAGCGCGGCTGCGAAGATGCCGCAAAGGGCACGCTTGATGTTTTTCATATAATGCATAGTGTTTCTGATTTCTTTCATGATGTGATGATATGGGGAGAGACTGAGGGTTATTTCTTCATCGCGTCGAGCTGCTCGAGAGCTGCCGGGGCGTCGGCTACGCGGAGCTTGGCGGCTTGCTCGAACTGGGCGCGTGCCGTAGCGTAGTCGCCCTTGAGAGCTGCGAGGATGCCGCGGGCATAGACTGCCTCAGGCATGTCGCCGCACTTGGCGAGATAGGTGGCGGCGCGGTCGTAGTCGGCGCGTGCCATCGCTACGTTGGCGGCGTTGAGGTTGGCTACCTCCGATTCGGGATACATGCGCACGGCTGTCTCGAAGATCTCGTTATACTGGGCTGAACCCTCCTCCACGGCGCGCGATGCGAGGTAGAATTCCTGCAGCGACAGGTTCTGCGGACGGGTTCTGACGAGTGTCAGGATCTCGTTGACGTCGGTGTATGAGCGGATCGTGTAGTCGATCTTGTAGTCCGAGTGGCGCAGCGCGGGATATACCTCTGAGAGGAGGAATGCGTACTGCTGCGGATATGTGGCGCGGATCTTGTCGTTCTTCGGGTCCGGCTTGAGGTTGGAGTCGATGATGCTGAGTATGCCCTCGCGGTTTGCGATGTTGCTCTTCTCCACGTAGGCGCGCAGACCGCCCCAGTCCTCAGGATCGTATGATGTCTGTATGAAGTCGGGAGCGAAGTGGTAGAGCTCCTCCACATATTTCTTGAGGGCGGCTGTACGTCCCTTTGCGAGGCGCACGTTGTTATCCCACGGGCCTTCGGGCGAAGCGTAGCCGCGTATCGAGATGGCGGTGATTGTTATATCGTTGTCCTTGTGCACGGAGTCGATCGTGGCGCGTATCTTGGCGAGCTCCACCGTGTTGCGGCGGTAGTCGGGATAGATCACGGTCTTGTTGACAGGGAAGTCGATGTAAGCCTGTCCGCGGATCTCGCGGGTCTTCACGGTCTCGGCTGTCGGGGTGATCCAGTTGAACGCGGGGAAGAATGTCTCTACCGGCGGAGCCACGTCGATGTTCGTCAGCAGCAGCTCCTGGCGCTCGATGGAGTCGGAGCAGCATCCGCGCAGCTCCAGGATGAAGCGCAGCGGCTTCCCGTCCATGGCGTCGGTGTAGGGCACGCTTGCCGTATAGCTGTATGTGTGGTCGCGGTAGTTGTCGCGCAGCAGCGTGACGCCCTCGCGCTCCACAAGGTCGTGGCGCTGAGCCTGATAGTAGCGGTTGCGACCCGCCATGACCACCACGGGGAGGGTGTCGGCGGCGGCGCCGTTGCCGATCACCGGGGCTATCCATAGCTCACGGTTGGTGCCGCGGCTCACGGAGTCGATGTTGATGTCGGCTCCCACGAAGAGTATGTTTTCCGAACGTTCCACCCTGACGTTGCTTGCCGATGCGTTGAGCTGTGTGCGCTGCATGGCTGCCGAAAGGGGAGCCGCCGACGCGTGGCATGCGGCGATGGCTGCGGCGGCTATGGTGAGTGATGCTATTGTATGTTTCATTGTGTGTTGCACTGTGTGGATGGTTTAGAAAACATAGACGAGGTTAAGCGCCGCCTTGGTCGGACCCACATAGTTGTGCGGGCGGTTGGTGGCGATCTTTGTGCCGCAATGGGTGCAGGGGTAGATGTCGTAGCGCGTGTAGATCCAGCCCAGACCGATCTCCGCCTCAAAGTTCCAGTGGCGGTTGATGATCCAGGTGTAACCGTAAGCCACGCCAAGTCCCGCATACCATCCCTGGTAGCGGTGATCCTTCAGGCTCTTCAGATGTGTGCCGAGGAAGTCGAAGCCGAGGTCGATATTGCCTACATTGTACTGTCCGCCAAGCGCGTGTGCGCCGACGAAATGACCCTGCAGAGCCTCGCAGAACCAGTAGCGGGCTTCAGGCTGCACCATCCAGTGTTTCCAGCGGTGCTTGTTTATAGTCCAGGCGTTGAAATTACCCGACAGGTCGACCGACCAGTGCGGGGCGAGGCGGTGTTCCACGCCGGCGTTCACAGTCAGGGTGGCGTCGTAGAGAAGATTGGTCTTCACCGCCCAGTCCTGTGCGCTTGCCGATATTGCCGAGATTAAGATAATGGCAATCGCAAGAACTTTGTGAGTCAAAGTTTTAGTCATTACTATATTACAGTTTCGTGTTGTGTTTCTACAAAAGTCTGCGTCTTTCCTTACAGGCGAAAGACATAAATGTTGGTTACGCGGTGCAAAATTACTAAAATTCCTCACAAATTTTCGCATAAAATAACGCATGAATCCGAATTTTTACCCCCCCCCGTGTTAAAAATCGTTAACATATTAATCCCTTGTGCTTTACTGTCTACAAAACCTCACTCTTCGTCCCCTATAAATATACACTCTTAAATTCACCCGCCCCCACAACCGCCCCTGTTCGTCATCTCCGCGCTTCGGAGAAGCGCCACTTTGTAAACCCCACCCGAGGCAATGTAGCGCAGCGCGCGACATTGACCGTGTGGGGTACCCACGACTCCAATCAACTTACGGCGCTTCGGAGATGCGCAACATCCCCACCTGGTTTGCTTTCTCGCCGAGGTCACTGTAAGTTGCGCATCTCCGAAGCGCTCTCCCCCTATGTGAGACTTACCGGCTATCCCCCACACGGCAGTCTCGCGCTCCGCGCTCACCTCCACGTGTGGGGTTTACCAAGTTGCGAGTCTCCGACTCGCGGAGGCGCTTGTTGTGACTGGCTGTAGGCTGAGTCTGCAGGCAGAGGTTGTAGGGGCGGAGGTATGGCGCGAGCGCAGCGCAGCCTACCTCCGGTCAACGTGCGCTCACCAGGCGTGTAGTGCCACCCATTCTGTCATCAGGCTGCCCGGAGGTAGGCTGCGCCATACCTCCGCCCCCACAACCACTCCCTGTTCGCCATCTCCGCGCTTCGGGGAAGCGCCACTTTGTAAACCCCACCCGAGGCAATGTAGCGCAGCGCGCGACATTGACCGTGTGGGGTACCCACGACTCCAATCAACTTACGGCGCTTCGGAGATGCGCAACATCCCCACCTGGTTTGCTTTCTCGCCGAGGTCACTGTAAGTTGCGCATCTCCGAAGCGCTCTCCCCCTATGTGAGACTTACCGGCTATCCCCCACACGGCAGTCTCGCGCTCCGCGCTCACCTCCACGTGTGGGGTTTACCAAGTTGCGAGTCTCCGACTCGCCCCGCCGTGTCCACTCCCCATCGGGTTCCGTGTTGTTCTTTCTGTTCCGTGTAGTCATCGTGAAGCGATGGTAAAAGTTCTGTGTGGTATATCTTTTATTCAGATGTTAGAGGAAATGCAACACAGAACTTTCTGTTGCTGCCGCAACGGTCACAGAACTCATAGAACACCACAGAACTTTATCTGCCACCTGCGCTTCCATATTCCCCATCGGGTTCTGTGTTGTTCTTTCTGTTCTGTGTCATCATCGCCATGCGATGATAAAAGTTCTGTGTTGCAGTCTTTCTTATGTCAACAGGGCTGCTGGGTGCAGGCTGCCCGGAGGTAGGCTTACAGCCATACCTCCGCCCCCACAACCTTCGCCCCATTTGCCCTATTAGCCCTATCCCCGTAAGTACCCCCTATAAAAGCGCCAATGCTGCCGCAGGCACAGAGCCACGCGGCAGCATTCCATATCATCATGCGTTCGTAATCGGATTAAAATTTTGCAATCGAGTGCGTTAAATCAAATCGAGTTTAAGTTAATGCAGGTTTGCTCAAGATTAATGTAATTAAAAAAGCATTCATGTGTCAGGCTGGCGACTACTTTTTTGCGTAACGTGTCGTCAGGGCATTTGTAGAAACACTATTTTAGCCTGGATTCACATCCCGGCTGAAATACAAGCCAGCGCCGTCGCGGCGCGAGCCTCACGAAGCACCACCATGCCGCCGTCATCCAGAAGATAGATCGACGGAGTGGTGCGTATATCGTATGCGCCCTGTGCTCCCACAGGGTCGCGGGCATTCATTCCCACCGTCCACGCCCCGGGCAGCCCCGCGGCATGTTCGCGCCAACGCCGTTCGTCGGCACCCGGATAGATAGCTCTCACCGCCACCTCACCCTCGGCTACGGCGCGGGCAAGCTCCTCCGACGCCGCCAGCATCGACATCTCCTCCGCGCAATGCTCGCAGTCAGGATCGTAGAACACCACCAGTTGCGCCACCCGGTTCTCATGCAGCAGACGGTGCTGCCGCCCGTGGCGGTCGGTGTAGGCTACGTCAGCCGCACGCGTTCCCGGCGCATTCCGCCGCAGCTCCCCGAGCAGCAGACTCTCGCGGCACCCCGACGGAAGCCGCTGCAGCGAGTCGGCGGCAGCCAATGCCGACATCATCAGGTCAGGCGAATACACCGGGCTCTCCGGATCATACAGATAGCTCTCCACTATCGGCATCAGCACACTGTCGGTCAGCCCCGTACGGCTCCACATCGACGCAAATCCGCGCCTCTGCGCTCCCGCCGGTGCTTGGGCGGCAATCACAGCGAAGTTCGCCAGATTCTGCTCCATCGCCCCGGTGCCGCCGGCGGTATCCGCCGTCAACGCATCCCAGAAATGCTCCGCCGCATACGCCGCACGAGCCTCGCGCCCCGTGATCAGCGCCGGCACCTCCGGCATCGCCAGCACCCCCGCCTCCGCAGGAGCACTCTCTACTCTCTCGCTCCTATCTCCTTTCTCTCTCCTCTCTCCTCCTTCATGCTCCGCGCTCACAGCCGCTCCACCGGCACCGCCGACGCATCCCGTCAGCAGCCCCGCCGCCAAAGCAACCGATATCACACGGATTTTCAGCATTACTTCTGTCGGATGAAGGTAGCTGAACCCATTATGAAGTATGGGTTGGCGATGCGCACTATAGTGGTAGTCGTATTTCCTTGAAGACCAGGGATCTGGTCGAGAGAGATCGTCGTGCGGAAGCGGCAACGTACCGTATGGTAAGTGTTCGGTTTGTTCACATCCACACTGTTGTCCGAGTTCGACTCATAGAGATACTGCTCATAGCTTACAGTCTTTAGATACTGCACGCGCGGCACATTGACACCATCATTAGCAAACAGCGATTGACCAGAAGTCACCACAAGCGTGGAGTTCGCAGCCGAGTTGTTCTCAATATTCTGTCTGTCAGCCTCAAGAGTGAATGTCAGCGGGAACAGAGCCTCTGGAAGTCCGTCGGGGAGATTGAAGAAGAGTGTCAGCGCTTCATTCTGATTAGGTCCGATGATATCCGACTCCGTGCCCTCCTTGGGACGGGTATTCTCTGTCCCTTTATAGACCGCCTCATTAGCCATCTCCCATGGTGTATGTGAGATCAGCGTGATAGTGCGTCCGAGTCCGGTCGGACCGACCACGGTGAATGTCTGCTGCTGCAGTGCATCGGTTGGAGCCTTTGGAGTGATCACCACGAGCATTGAGTCGCCGTCGACCTTTGCGGTCTCAAAGCTTTCTATCACCGCGCCCGCCTCCAGTCCATAGACTTTCGCCTGATTGTTGGCTATCGTTCCACTTCCGGTCGAAACGCCTGTGCGGTACTGATAGCGGAACTCGATGGGATTGTTCGTATCGACAAACACATAGCGGGTGAAATTCACGCCGATCAGGTCGTTGCCGTCGGATATGCTGAGCATGTCGCGCGTCTCGGTCGAAGCCGAGAGGTTGTTGAACACCGTGCCGTTGATAGCCTCTTCGACTGTCGCATATCCGGCGCGGTATACCTCAGTGATATTCACCGCATAATGGTAGTTGCGGATTATGTTGTAGGGTGTGAATACCTGCGTGTCGGAATCATTCGCGCCGAGGTCTATCTTGTAGTAGGTCGTAACGTTGCTGTTGTTGTAGCGTCCGGCGATCAGCATGTAGGTGCGGCGACCTGCCTCGTAGGGGTGCTCGTACATGTATTGAGCTGCAGTGCTCCATGTGTGGTCTGCTCCCCACGCTGATGCCTCAACCTCCGTGTTTGTCATCTTTGCCGATGGGGAGAGGATGCCGGAATATGCGTATTCTCCCGATGCAAGCTCACTGTACGGACGCATGGCGTACGGATATGCGGGGGTATCGCCCGAACCATTCATGATGAACGGCACCGACTGCGTCTCGGTGTTCCATGGAGCCACGGTGCCTGCGTCGGGCACGTTGATAAGCTCGAAGCCCTCAAGTTCGAAATTCGCCGGCTGTGCTGCCACTGAGATCTTGGCGAAATTGCGTATCACCGGTATGTTTTTCAGTTGTGCGAGCGCCTCCTCATTCCGTTCGTAAACAACGGTTTCCTCACCTTTGTCGTTGGTGGTCACTTTCGATGTGCAGTAGCCGTCGGGGAATGCCACGCGCCCCCAGTAGGCATCGCGTCCGCCTGTCACCGACAGCGACTGTAGTATCGTGGCTACAGTGCCGTAGCCGACATTCAGCTCGCCGTCGCTCACCACGATGTGCAGAACGCGCCGCTGCGTCGACTCGCTGAGTGTAGCTGTGAAAGCCACCTCAACGCCATTGTCGACAGCCGTGGTACCTGTCACCGTAGCCGGAATCACGCTCAACAGCGTGCGGTTCTGATAGTCACCGTCGTAGGTGAACTCAAGCAGCTGCACAGTCAGCCCCGCACCCGGGGTGTCGCCGAAGCCGCGCGAGGGGGTGAGAGCCGGATCGCTCACGGTCATGCTGCCGCTCACGGTGATTCCCTCCGTAGCGTCGCCAGGCGTGGGCACCGGCTCCGGAAGCTGCTCCTCGGCACACGCGCCGAGCATAATCATCACAGCCGCCTGAAAGATATATAATATACTTTTTCTCATCTTGTTATCAAACTGTTAATGATTAATTGATCATTTAACATCACCCTCCGGGTTCGCCTTAGGCATATCTCCCCAGGTGAAAACCGATGGAGTTACTGTCTTTGCAATGTCGTCTTGCTGTTCCCAGTACCATTCATCGTACACACAACGAACTGACATATCTCTGTTATTGGTAGTGACTTCCAGTGTTACCTCGTTTTGATTATTGGGAATAGCGACCTGTCCCTGTGCACTGTAATAATTAGCACCTCGGGAGAACAGCATCGGGATTTTATTTGTCTGTGAGAGATTTACAATGAACTCCATTTCACCAAGTGTGGGTACACGCCATCTTCCTGCAGGTCGTCCGTTTTCCTGATAGGTTGCACAGCGTCGGCGTGCTTGTGTTCTTGTTCGTCCGGTATTGCAGACACCGTATGATGAGGCGACCCTAATTTTGGGTGCTACGATATACTTGTATTCTTCAGTCTCACGCGTTGGATAGTAATATGTTAATGTGCGGTTGCCGCCATTCGTTGGGTATAATGCTGGTGCCGGTTTACACCAACCATACTCAGGATTCCTATTGCTCCCATAATTTTGTATGCTGCTTCTTGCTGCAGAGCCATTGACATCCACTATTGGGAGCGCTGTATTGTCGTTTGAGGTTTCCAAGTCATTGTTGGTATAGAATGTACGTGGATCGCCAATTACATACTTGCTGTCTGCATTTAGTGTGTTGATGGTAATTACATACATGTTTTGATTGGCATTTCCGGCACTTGATGTTATTCCATTGGCATTACCTAATGGATAATTATCACTTGGATTATCGTTTGCCGCTGATTGTAATGACCAACTCCCCGTCCACCAAGAGTATTCATAATATTGCCCATAGTTGACAAACACATATCCTGTTGCAGAGCCACCGCCCGATCCTCCAGGATTCTTATTTGCCTCAATATACATGCCGGGGTACTGTGTGACTGTTATTGTTTTCTCAAACGGAGTTCCGCTTTGGGTGATGTCATAGTGACGGATTGTAGCCTCAATCACGTATGGTGAATATGCTGTGCCGGTAGTCTTTTGATAATAGGATATGTTGTTCAGTGAGTTTAATGCAGCTTGTCGACTTCCATAGCCGGTTTCGTCAACAGCCCGATTACTTGAATTGTATGGCGTCCACATATCGAGCGGGTGGCTTATTTCAAGGATGTTATTACCTTGGGCATCCGTTTTAAGCTCATAGCTGAATACTCCGGTTCCATTATTCCGGTCAGCCGTATTTTGGTTGATAGTCTTAGTGATTGTCACCGGAACAGGCTCACTTCCGTTGCCGTACATGTTGTAGCGCTGATAGGTCATCTTTATGTCGACAACCTCAACGCGATGCGACGAGTAGAACGGGATCGAGATGCTCGGGGCATTGTCGATGGTGAAGTTGTTCTGATTCACCACGAGGTAGCGGTAATCCTTGATTGATACGTCAGTGTTGACCTCGCTCCAGTCCACAGTCTCGTAGCTGCACTCCACATCTTCCATCGGCTCCTCGATGGAGAAGCTGCCGAGCATGTCGATGCGCAGTGTCACGGAGTAGTCGGTATTGCGCACTATCTCAGTGCCGCGTGTCATAGGCACCTTGTAGTAGCATGTGCGGAAAGTCGACACTTCGCCAAGCTCCCCGTTCTCTTTCACCTCATACTTCTGCCATGGCAGGGCGATGGTGAGGGTGGTGCGGTGTGTCTCCGAGGGGCTGATCTCCCACTGGTTGGGGTAGGTGTAGAACACCGATTTTGATGTTGCCTCGGTGTAGGAAACCGTTTTCTGTGTGCCGTCGTCGTTGAGTACGGGCGTGCCGTCGGGGTTCGTCAGACCGACATCGAAAGTGTTGCCGGGGCTGAACTGACCGTTTACAGCCGGAAGTGTGAAATAATTCTTGTCGAAAGTCACCGTGGCGGTCGATGGCTCGACAGGGGAGTTGTCAACGCCGTTGTTGAGTATTATCGATATCTCATTAGTCTTCGGGCGCCAGTATTCGGTGGTCGTGGTGCCGTCAGATGAGGTTTCGGTCACCTCCACTTGGTCGCGGATCTCGGCGGTGAAGTGGATGCGGGCGGCTGCGCGCACGAGCATCACGTTGCCGCTTGCCGTGCCGCCGAAATCGCCGGTGGCGAATGTTATGTCAGTGTTCCCGGCGCGGCTCTCGTCGGTGTCGCCGAACATCACGAACGATTCCTGCGGCGTCTCGCCATCCTGTGTCGCGAATTTCGAGCCGACGATAATGTTGCGCAGCGCCTCCACGGTCATTCCTGCTATGTCGGCGGGCAGAGCCACGTCGGCGGGGCGGTTGGCTATAGCCACCATGCGGCATGTCGCGCCGTCGGTGCCGCCATTGAACAGGGCATCGGTCTCCTGCTTGCTGAGCGACACTTTGATCTGCGCTGTCCCTTTGGCTGTCAGTCCGGTCACGGTGCGTTGAGCCACAGGTGCCTCCGTATTGGTGGCATCGGCGGTGTAGAAGAACAGATCGAGCTTACTTATGAGGTTTTCGTTCATCCCCTCGTCGGAGGCGGCACGCGATGCAGTGGCGTTGGTGAATGTCAGCGTCACGTTGCCCTCTCCGACAGGATCGGGGGTTGGATCGGTGAAATTCTCCTCCGAGCACGATGCGAGTGATGCCGCCATGGCGGCGGAGGCTACGATCGTATATATGAAGTTTTTCAACATAGCAATTTAAGAGGTTAGATTTCCTGCTGTTTCTGAACCACAGTCCAGTCACCGAGTATGTCTTTGGTAGTGGCGACAGCCCAGGCGGTGCCACCCTGCGTCGCAACCACGATCTGCAGCTTGTCGGCGCTCGTCACGGTCGGCTTCTCTATAGTCGAGGTGATGCGCAGCGATATCGCCTGGCTGCCTGTGGCTGGTACGGTACCTGATATGCTCTTGCCGTCGTCGGAGAGTGTGAGCCCTTCCTCCGGCATGAATACGAGTGCCGATGCGTCGCCCTCGGTGTTGATCAGCGATGCTATCCATTGCGCGCCCTTGGGGGTGGCGAGTCCGAAGGTGAAGCGTGTCGGCTGTGCACCTGTGGCGCTCCACGGCTTCAGGGTGAGGGTGCTTGTCGCGAGATTCTTGCTCTCCCATGTGCCGTCGTCCCATTTTATTTCTCCGCCGTCGGTTTTCGACACTCCGTCGGTGTAGTCGAAGCGGAAGGTCGATTCTTCCCAGTCGGCGACGGTGGCGGTGAGGGTGAGGGAGGCGCCGAAGGTGACGCCCTGGACGGCGAGGGTGTAGACGTGGTTGCGCAGCATCATGTCGCCCCAATCGGCTACGGCATAACCGTAGTCGCCGCGCGAGAGCAGGTTGACCGTGAACTCCTGTGCTGCCGATTCGGCGTCGCGCTGCACGCTGATCACAACCTCGGGAGCCGTCACTGTGAGCGGCTGCGCCGGTGCGTAGCTGACGAGAGAGTTAGCCACGACTGTTCCCGTGCGCAAGTCGCGGGTGGTCTGTCCGGTGATGTCGGGCAGCGCCTCCTGATTGCCGTGGATCTGCTGTCCGTTCTGATAGTCAGCAGGGGTGCGGGGAGTCACGTAGCCGCCGGTCTGCGGATAGCTGATGCGGGCGGCAGTCACGCGGGGATAGCCGCCGGTCTTGTTTTGTATCTGGTCGATCACGCGGATCTTGCACATGGCGCGCAGCAGCGAGATCTCGCCCAGCTCTATGCGGTCGTCGGGGCGCGAATAGTACATCTGCGGCTCGGTGAGGGTGAACGAGCTGATGCCGTACATCGGTATCAGCAGATTCTCGTCGGAAGCCGCGGGTGTGAACGTCATCCCCTCGGCAATGCTGATGAAGTCGTTGAGGGTCGACGCGCCGCCGACGTTTTCGGCTGTGGCGGCGGTGAGGTCTTTGAAGTTGTCAAATCCGGGTGTGAGGCGCGACGCATTATGGTTGGCTATCACTGCTATGGTGAGCGGCATGGTGCGGTCGCCCGAGGGGGAGAGTGCGCCGCCGCCGAGCAGTGCCTCCACAAGCTCGTCGTCGAGAATGAGCGACACCGTGTAGTTGCCCGACGATCCGGTGATCGACATGTCGAGCGCGTCGCCCGACGATGCTATCACATTAGTGTTCATGTACAACAGCCGCTTCTCCTCGCCGGCGAAAATGAAGAAGCCGAAGTCGTTGAGGTTCAGGTAATCCTCGGTGTCGGGATAGTCGCTCCCCTCCTCGTAGTGGTCAGGGTTGCTGTCGGCGCGGGAGGCGGCGGCGAGTGGGGCGGGGAGTGAGGAGAATGGGGCGGCGGCGCGCGAGGCGGTGATGCCGGTCTGGGTGGTGACGTTGAACGTCAGCGCCAGCGGGGTGCGCGCCTCCGGCTCAGGCTCCGGGCAGGGGATCTCCGGCTCGTGGAACGCCGAGCATGCCGCGAGTGCCGCGCCGGCGAGCGCGGTGGCGGCGGCGAGCCGCAGGTTGTGATATGTCGGTTTATTGAGTGTCATTCTCTTTGTCGGTCAAAAAAATGCGTTGCGGGAGGGAGGAGAGAGGAAAGGTTTATGTGATCAGATGGAGCCTGTCTGCGGCGGCACGACAGCCCACGAGTTGATGTAGATGCCCGAGGCGATATACCAGTTGTTGGTGGCGTCGATGAAGAAGAGGATCGAGTAGTCGTCCTGACGGTCGAGATACTCCTGATCCGACATCGAGCCGTAGTGCCCCTTGATGAGCAGCAGATAGTCGATGAGCGGTATGTGGATGATGCGCTGTCCGTCGGTGTTGCGTGTCACGGTCAGCCATGACTCCTGCCCGGCGATGAGGCGCGAGAGTGATAGCTCGTTGAGCATCGTGGCTACGGTCGAGATCTCGGCGCGCGAGGCGTCGGCGGTCTGTGCGTTGGGGGTGCCGGTGCCTACGCTGCCGTAGCGAACCTCCCAGGGGGTGTAGGTGACGGTCGGTCCGGCGAGCACCGCATTGTCCCACGCCAGCATCGAGTTGGCGTCGGTGATCTCCACGGTGAAGTCGGCGGGGTTGATCTCGCGTCCGTCGAGGTTCTGCAGTAGCACGCGCACGGCGTTGGTATCCTTGGTCAGCGGCACGGTCACGGTCTGATAGTCGGGCTTCGTCACGTCGGGGGCGTAGGTGTAGGCGCTCACCATGCCGTGATAGAGTCCCGGCAGCTCGGTGTCGCTTACCAGTCGCGTCTCCTCCTGTGCCGCCTGTAGCGTCACCTCAAGCTCCTGCTTCGATGCGGGCTGATAGGTGGCGAGCTTCAGCGCGGAGCCTTCGGTGAGTCCGCACCACGCCACGAAGTCGTAGGTGCCGGCATCGAGCGTGGTCTCCATGATGTAACCCCCCTCGGGTGTCAGCTCGGCGCCTGAGGCTGCTCCGCTCCACACCGGCGCGCCGGTCTGAGAGTCGAAAGCCCAGACGTTGACGCTCTTCACCTCGGCGGGGAAGGCATCGGCAAACTTCATGTTGTAGTCGTACACAAATTTCAGGCGCAGCTGTGCGGGACATTCCGTGATCCCTTCGTGCACCCACCCGCAACCGGCAAGTGTGGCGGTGAGTGTCAGTGCTGCTCCGAGCTGTCGCAGACGATTGAGGATATTTGTTTTCACTGTGTTTAGCGGTTATTTTGTTATTGGTGAGTATGCCGCCGGTCAAAGCGGCATACCCTGTGCGAGCGAGAGAGGGAGTGATGAAGAGGAAATTAGTTCAGGGTTACATTCTGTGTCGGAACTACAGCCCAGCGGAGTACATTGATACGGTAAGCAATATAGATCTCCTGAGTGTCAGCCGGCGGAATGATAGGATTGTCAAGACCTGCGATACCTGCGGCAAGACCATTGATCTCATCAATAGTGATGGTGTAAGCGTGGTTACGTACCATTCCGAAGTCGCCGATGCGGAGTTTCGAGTAGTCGATGTTCTCAGTCTCATTCTTCTGTTCATTACCGGTGCGGTACCATCCAAGGTGTTTCACAGGAATGTTGAAGAATCCAGCACCACGCTCATACTGATTGCATGTACCTACGTTCTGCCAGAGAATGCGGTTAGCGTCGTCAAGAGTGATCTTGTCAACCTTGCCGGTTTCGTCGGGTGTGATTGTGGTGCCGTTGGCTACAATCTGCATCGGAGTACCGTTGTTGTTGATGTAGAGTTCGCTGAGGTTTGCGTCAGCATTGATCTGGAGCGTGCGTGCACGTGATGCGAACTTCACGTCGCCGAGCACATTGTCTGCAGGTCTAACCACGCTTGTAGCACTTACAATAGCCTTGAGGTCGTTCTCGTCGGCAGCGCTCATGCGCACGAAATTGGGGGTGGCACCCTCGGCAGCGGTGTTTTTGTAAAGCACTGTGGTCTGCCAGATGAAACGCTTCTGCATGGAGATGCCGCCGGAAATAGCGCTCGCTGCTGTCTCACGGTTGCTCTCGTTGGTCTGGTCAACAGTGAAGTATACGCTGGGTTTGCCATCCTTTGTCGCAACATAGGTGTAGAACGTGGGACGACCCTCGAACTCGGTAACCTCAGTGCCATCTACTGACATTGTGTAGTGACCTACGAGGATCACTGATGGAATAGCTGCATTCGGGTTCTTTGAGCGGAGTGCGGGTATACCGGAAGTGGTCTCTTTGTAGTAGCGGTAGCCTGTCTCTTTGCCTGCCTCAACAGCATCGTTATATGAACGGAAGATCTGCTTGGAATTGGCGTTGCCGATATAGTCGCTCAGCACCTCAGGATATTCAGCCTGGAAATATACCGGTGAGCATGCCCAGTATGAACGGTGGTAGCTTGCATTGTTCCATGTCCATGGGCCTGTGGTAAGTGGCTGACCGGCAGTGATCACACCTGTCTCAGGATCATAGGTGGCATTCTGTGCATTGATGCGGCTGTTCAGGAGCTCGTAGGTCAGGTTGTCGGGAAGAATCTGTCCGGTTGTTGATGCCTCGCGGAAAGATTTCACAGCGAAAGTGGTCTTTGACTCGCCGTTGACAGTCCAGCCGTCGACATTGAAGGTCAAGACTACAGGAACTTCTGCAGCTGCGTCAGTGCCGAGTGCACCATCTTTGGTTGTAGCGGTGGTGTAGGGGTTGATGGTACCGAAGCCTGTCACCTGGAGTTTGGTAGCGTAACGTTCAACGTAGATGTCGATGATCTGTGCGTTGTCTGTCTTGTTGAGCTCAGCGTTTGCGTCTTCGAGTGAGTAGAACACAGCTGTGGCAGGGATCTGTGCAGCCATTTTCAGCTCTCCGTCAACTCCATAGTAGACAGAATTGCTCATGGGGAACAGTGTGCCGCTTGTGCCATTGATGGTGGCATTATCGCGCTCGATAGTCTGAACTGTTGCAAGCGGGTTCTGGAGATCAGCAGGATTTGCAGGGTTGATGTAGCACATCACCTGAGTCGGGTTGTCCTGACCTGCTGAAAGGGTAACGGCAACAGCCTGCTGATGCTTTTCCTCTACAGTGCCTGATGGAGCAGGAGTTTTCTCGAATGTGGGATTCGTGATGTTTACGATGTCACCGACCACATTTCCGCTGTTGTCATAGAATACGAGGTATACGTTCTGAACAGCTGATTCCGTTCCGGTTCCGTCGGCGAAGTCTGTATCTCCCTCTACCGGGTTACCGTCGGTTTCTGATGCGCGTGACCCTTCGGCTGCATCACCGTGGATGGCGACGTTTACGTAGACCGTGCGCTCAACATTGCTGTTGGGGGCATCCGGTTCCACGATGTCCTCGCTGGAGCATGCGGCGAAGCCCAGGCTGAGCCCGGCGACGGCGATGGCTCCAAGATAATGATTGATTTTTCTCATAAGAACTTGGATAAAGTTTGTATTAAGTTTCTTGTTGTTTTCTGATTGTATATATCTGCGGTTTGGCTGCGTGTGTGCGGTCAGTTGCCCTCGAGCTCGTCGAGCTGCTGCAGTGCGGCGGGTGCATCGGCGACCTTGAGCTTGGCTGCGGTCTCGAAGAGCGGACGCGCGGCGGCGTAGTCGCCACGGAGCGAGGCGAGGATGCCGCGGGCATAGATAGCCTCGGGCGAGTCGCCGGCTTTGGCGAGATAGCGCTCGGCGGTGTCGAGGGCGCCCTGCTGCAGGGCGGCGTTGGCGGCGTTGAGGTTAGCCACCTCGCTCTCGGGATACATGCGTGCGGCGGTCTCGAAGAGGTCCATATACTCTGCGCTTCCCGGCTCGGCTCCCTGCGCTCCGGCGAAGAACTCGGCGAGGCTCAGGTGCTGCGGGCGTGTGCGTGCCACGCGCATGATCTCAGCAGGGTCGGTGTAGGGGCGCACGGTGTACTCTATGCGGTAGTCGGAGTGGCGCAGGGCGGGGTAGACGTCGGCTTTGAGCACGGCATACTCCTGCGGGAATTCCTTCTTGATCTTCCATTCGCGGGGATCGGGCTGCAGCGGTCCGTCGATGATGGCTATGATCTGCTGTGCGGCGGGCATGGAGCTGCTTTCGAGCCATGCGCGGAGTCCTGCCCAGTCTTCGGCGGTCCATTCGGTGCGTATGAGTCCCGGCTCGAAGCTGTAGAGTCGCTCCACATAGCTCTTGAGGGCTTCGGTGCGCCCTTTGGCGAGACGGTCGTTCATGGCGTAGGTGCCTTCGGGCGATGCGTAGCCGTGGATGGAGAGCGAGCGTATGGTCACGTCGCGGTCGGTGCGCACGGAGTCGATCGTGGCGCGGATCTTGGCGAGTTCGGCGGTGTTGCCGCGGTAGTCGGGCAGGATCTCTGTGCGGCTCACGGGGAAGTCGATGAACGCCTGTCCGCTGAGCTCACGCATCTTCACCTGCTCGTCGGTGGGTGTCACCCAGTCGAATGTGGGGTGGAACACCTCCGGGGCGAAAGCCACCGTTGAGAGGGGCAGTGCCACGTCGCCCAGATCGTCGCCGCAGCATCCGCGGGTGCTCATGTTGAGTGTCAGCTCAGAGCCGTCCATCCATTTGCGGTAGGGTATCTGCGCGGTGTAGCTCACGGTCTGGTCGCGCGAGGTGCGGCGCATCCATGTGAGTCCTGGTGTGGTCTCGATGTCGTGGCGCACGCCGAGCATGTAGCGTGTGCGTCCGGCAACGGCTACCTCCGGAAGCTGCGCCACGGAGTCGCCCGCCTGTAGCACCGGCATGAGCCATATCTCGCGATTTGTGCCCTCGGGCATCGAGGCGAGCGAGATGTCGGCGCTGACAAAGAGGATGTTCTGCGAGCGCTCTACCACGAGGTTGCTCACTGTGGCGCGGGCGCGTGCGTCGGTGATGTCGACGTCAGCCTGACGCGGCGTCTTGTTGACGGCTGCTGTTGCTGCTCCTGCGGCGAGGAGAAGCGTTATGATTGCTGCTGTATGTTTCATGATGTGGTGACTGCGGGCTTAGAATACGTAGACGAGGTTGAGCGCCGCCTTTGTGGGACCGACGTAGTTGTGCGCCTTGCGGTGGGCGAGACGGTAGCCGCACTCGGCGCAGGGGTAGGAGTCGTAGCGGGTGTAGATCCATCCGATGCCCAGCTCCGCCTCGAAGTTCCAGTGGGGGTTGATCACCCAGCTGTAGCCGTAGGCTATGCCGGCGCCGGCATACCATCCTTCGTAGCGCTTGTCGCGCAGGTTCTTCAGGTTGGTGCCGAGGAAGTTGAAGCCGAGGTCGATGTTGCCTACGTTGTACTGTCCGCCGAGGGCGTGGAGCGCCACGAAGTGACCTGCCGTAGCCTCGCAGAACCAGTAGCGTGCCTCGGGCTGCACCATCCAGTGTTTCCAACGGTGTTTGTTGATCGACCATGCGTTGAGGTTGCCCGACAGGTCGACTGACCATCGTGGGGCAACCCTCAGCTCAACGCCGGCATTGACAGTGAGTGTGGCGTCGTAAAGAAGGTTGGTCTTTACCGCCCAGTCTTGAGCTCTTGCCGTTATTGCCGAGATTACAATCAGGATTACGGCAATGACTCTTGAAGTTAGGGTTTTCGTCATCGGTATGCGAATAATTACTATTTTTGTCGGTTCGGCGCAAGATGAGAGTATATATATTGAACAGGTTCAATGGAAATACTGTCTGTACATCATGCGAAAGGTCTCGATTTAAAGCGTCCTACAGGTTGGCCGGTGTGTGGCGGCCCGTAAAGTCGTTACAGGCGCAAAATTAGTGTGAAAAAAGGACATTTTACCCCCCCCCGTGTTAAAAATCGTTAATAGGTTAAACTTTTGCCAGCAACGGTTTGTCATATAACTTTTTCCGCATTTGTGCCCTTTTGGTCAACGCGATTGGTCAATTGGTCGGAAAGTTCGCCGGATTGGACTTTTTTCTCAAAAATGCGTCTCTGTTTAGTAAAAATATGCAAACAAATATTTACTATTTTTGAACGCTCGGCTCCGAACTTTTCGCTGCGCCGTGGTGTTGTGCCTTAAAGCGGCGGGGAAAACGACTCTCCGCGGCACGATTACGTATGGACAGCATGTATAAAATACTGATGGAGCTGCCGATGTTCCGCGGCGTCAGCGTCGAGAAGCTGACGAAGGTGGTGGAGCGCGTGCGGCTGCATTTTCTCAAATATCTCGATGGCGAGACTATCGTCAGCGCCGGCGAGGACTCGCAGTATCTTCTTTTTGTGATCGGCGGGGCGGTGCGCACTTCGGTGGCTAACGCCGACGGGCGTTTCCGCGTGGAGCAGACGCTGCGTGCGCCGTCGATCGTCACGCCCGATTTTCTGTTCGGGCGCGCCACAAGATTCCCCTGCACTGTGGTGGCGCAGGGATCGGCGAGCCTGCTGCAGGTGTCGAAGCGCGATTTCGTGGAGATGCTTCATGCCGACGAGGTGTTTCTGTTCAATTACCTCAACTATGTGTCGATGAACGCGCAGAAAGCCGTGCAGGGTGTGTTGGCTGTGGCTGCCGGCTCGCTTGAGGAGCGCATAGCGTTCTGGATCGTGGCTCTGACGCAGCCCGACGGCACCGATATCACCATGGCGTGCCGCCACCGCGATCTGTACTCGATTTTCGGTGTGCAGCGGTCGTCGTTCATCGCCACGCTCGATTCCATGCGCGAGCGCGGTATTATAGAGTACACGCCGTCGGAGATCCGAATCCTCTCGCGCCGCGACCTGCTCGCGCTGCTCACCTCGCCTACCGAGTAACCCCCTGTGCGTTGGGTGGAGCATGGCTGCTTGCAGGGGCTGAGGTATGGGTGGTTGCAGGGGCGGAGGTATGGCGCAGCCTACCTCCGTTCAGCCTGTAGACATAATGGGATGGCACCATGCATATACCACACCCTGATGAGCGCACGTTGACCGGAGGTAGGCTGCGCTGCGCTCGCGCCATACCTCCGCCCCTACAACATCCGCCTACAGCCAGCCCCAACACTGACTCCGCGCAACTGGAAATATCTACAGACCCTTTTTGTCTCCAATCCGGCGACTGCTGTTGTGCGGTCGCTTCCGAAGTGTTACCTTTGCAGCTACATCCTTAAATGAAATAAGCCGCTCCTCCCGAAGCGGCTTAAGTCTTAGCCTGATTTATCTCAGGCTGCCAAACCTAACATAAAACACATTACTGTTATGCACTTTCTTAATTACAAAATTGTCGAGTTCCCTGTATGAACACTTAAAACATGAGAGTAGTCGTATGTGATTTTTTACATTGCAAAATTACAAACCGCCGGTTTATGCAGTCAACGCCTTTTAGCCTCGCTTGCATCTAAAATCTAAAAATTATTTCATTGATATATCTGAAATATAATGATATAATAGTGGGTGAATCAAGAAAGTTGAGGTATAAAATATAGACGTTCTTATGATAAATTAACCATATTGTCGCGATATTGGCAACACATATATGGCTGATATATCACACCCAGTGACTAATTTTGCGACATCGGACGATGGGACTGCAGCCCCCGCCCGTAGTTTCCGGCTCCATTTAGATTTAGATTGAGTTGAATGTGATAGATAGATCCGGAGCCATAAGCCAACCGAACTCCTCGACAAGTTTGTAAAGCGTATGTTTAGAATTTTATCCTTATTTCTCATACTTGCCGCATCGGTGTGTGCCGCCCAGGGAGCGCCCGCCGGTGGTAATGCCGTGCCGACGCAGGCAGATCTGCATCGGCTTGATGAGGCTTTGCGTCTTCGCGAGGATCGTATGCATGCAAGGATGCTTGCCGATGACTCTGTGAGGACGATGCTCGCGTTTACCTCTGACCCGCAGCGCCGTTCGGAGCTTGCCGAAAAGCTCGGACGCCGCTACAGCGAGACGCAGACCGACTCGGCGATAGCCTACTTCACGCTCGCAGCTTCGGAAGCGGAGCGTGCGGGGTTGAAATCTAAAGCCGCACGCAATGAGGCGCTCGTGGCGGGACACGTGGCGCTGCGCGGCGACATGGAGGAGGCTATCAGGCGATTTGAGGCGGTGGATACCGCAGGTATGTGCAACTCTGACAAGGCTGTCTATTTCGGCGAGGCGTTGCGTGTGCTCTATGCCGTCACCAATTTCTACCCCGACGGACTGTTGCGCGACGGTCTGCTCGATGATATCCGCCATAATGCCGCCGATTTCGTGGCTCTCATGCCTGATACGCTACCGGTAGTGCATTATGTGAGAGGGTTGCTCGCATCGATGGAGGGCAATATGACGCTTTTTGAGGCGGAACTTAACTGGGTGACCCGTTCCACCGATTCCAGTGATCCTTTCAATGCCATGGCACATGAGGGGCTGGCGTTTCACCTGCTCCGCAACAATCTGCGTGAGGAGGCTATACCGCATCTGATCACGGCTGCTTGCTCCGAGCTGCAGAACGGTGTGCTCACCGGCGCCGCCCCGGGATTGCTCGCGAGAGAACTGTTGAATATTGGCGACTCGCAGCGCGGACATGCGCTATTGCAGCTGTCGCTCGACAATGCGCGTCAGGCAAACTCTAAAGTGCGCTTCGCCCAGGCGAGCGAGCTGACACCGATGCTCGCCGAGTCGCTGCAGCGCGCCGTGGAGCGTCGCGATCTCTGGATTGTGGTGCTCTGTGTGGTGATAGTGCTGCTCGTCGCTCTTGTGCTGATCGACCATGTGCGTCAGCGCCGTGAATTGAAATGGGCGCGCAAGGTGATAAGCTATTTCAATTATTCGGATGAGAAGCGCCGCAATTTCTTTACGGGATTCCTGCAGCTGTGCGCCCTGTATATAGAATCGCTCGATGATTTTACCCGCACGGCGCGGCGCAAGATGAAAGCGGCTCAGATCGAGGATCTGCGTAAGATGATCGACTCTGTAGACTTTTTCGAGGCGCATGCCGACAAGTTCTATAAGATATTCGATACCGCTTTTCTGCAGGCGTTTCCACATTTTGTCGATGATATCAACCTGCTTCTGCTACCCGACAAGCAGGTGGTGCCTCCCGAGCCGGAGTCGCTGACTACGGAGCTGCGCGTCATGGCTTTCATGCGCATAGGTTTCGGCGACAGCAGCCGCATAGCGCGCTTCCTCGGGCTATCGGTCAACACGATCTACACCTACCGCAACCGTATGCGCTCAAGAGCCATATCGCGCGATACGTTTGAGGATGATCTCATGCAGACCGGACTCTCCAACTGCATGCTTGAGGAGTAAGCCTATATATAAATAATGTGTAAGTTGTTTCTAAGGAAAGCGATTCTGTTATTTTTTGCCATGAGTTGCGCTGTCACTGCGCGGGCGGCTGATCGTCTGCAGATCTTCCGTGCGCCCGATTCCACCGCTACCGGACGCGCGGTGCTTATCCTCCCCGGCGGGGGCTACCGTATCCTGTCCATGCAGCATGAGGGGACGGATTGGGTGCCGTTTTTCCATTCACTCGGCATAACCGTTGCCGTGCTCGGCTATAGTATGCCGGACGGTGACCGCAATCTGCCTGTCGGCGATGCGCTCGATGCGATGTCGTATCTCCGCACACATGCCGCGGATCTGGGCGTCAATCCTGCTGAAATCGGCATAATGGGTTTCTCGGCGGGCGGACATCTTGCCACCGTCATCGCCACTCAGGCTCCGGCGGATCTGCGCCCCGACTTCCAGGTATTGTTTTATCCGGTGGTGTCGATGATGCCAGGACTGGCGCATCGCGGCAGTCATGACGCGCTGCTCGGGGCTGATGCTCCGGAGCCGCTTGAACGCGCCTATTCTTCTGAACTGAATGTCGATTCGCTGACACCGCGTGGCATTCTCCTTCTCAGTGCCGACGACAAAGGGGTCGACCCCGCTAATTCTATCAGCTATTTCGAAGCGTTGCGCAATGCCGGTGTTCCGGCTTCGCTGCATATCTACCCCTCCGGCGGACATGGGTGGGGGCTTTGTGATTTCCCCTGGATGGAGGCGGTGCTCGATGAGTTGCAGATGTGGCTCCGCAGTTTCTGAACACTCCTACGGATAAATGTAAAAACAGAATCGGTCGGCTTCCCTGCGGGATGCCGACCGATCTGTATCAATCAAAACTTTTTGTTTCTGTATGGTTGGCGCGTGGCTTATGCTTTGCCGTTGCTGCCGAGCACGTTTGTGATCTTGTGCTTGTAGAGGCGCTCCATCTCGTCGCGTGCCGGACCGAGATATTTGCGGGGGTCGAATTCACCGGGCTTCTCAGCGAATACCTTGCGGACTGCTGCGGTCATTGCAAGACGGCTGTCGGAGTCGATGTTGATCTTGCAGACAGCGCTCTTGGCAGCCTTGCGGAGTTCCTCTTCGGGGATACCGATAGCGTCGGGGAGCTTGCCTCCGAACTTGTTGATGGTGTCGACATACTCCTGGGGAACTGACGATGAGCCGTGGAGCACGATGGGGAATCCGGGGAGTTTCTCCATAACGGCGTCGAGCACTTCGAATGCGAGTGGCGGGGGCACGAGGCGACCCTCGGCGTTGCGGGTGCACTGCTCGGGGGTGAACTTGTATGCGCCGTGCGATGTGCCGATCGAGATGGCGAGGCTGTCGCAACCTGTGCGGGTAGCGAAGTCGATCACCTCCTCAGGGTCGGTGTAGGTGTGGTGGTCGGACGATACCTCATCCTCCACGCCGGCGAGAACGCCGAGCTCACCCTCGACGGTCACGTCGTACTGGTGTGCGTAGTCAACTACCTTCTTGGTCAGCGCTACATTCTCCTCGTAGGGGAGGTGTGAGCCGTCGATCATCACTGACGAGAAGCCGTTGTCGATGCAGCTCTTGCAGAGCTCGAAGCTGTCGCCGTGGTCGAGGTGCAGCACGATCTGGGGGTTCTCCCAGCCGAGCTCCTTGGCATACTCAACAGCACCCTGTGCCATGTAGCGGAGCAGAGTGGCGTTGGCGTAGTTGCGCGCTCCCTTCGAAACCTGGAGGATAACCGGAGATTTCTCCTCGGCTGCAGCCTTGATGATAGCCTGAAGCTGCTCCATGTTGTTGAAGTTGAAAGCCGGGATAGCGTAGCCTCCCTTGATAGCCTTTGCAAACATCTCGCGGGTGTTTACGAGGCCTAAGTCTTTGTAACTTACCATTTCGCTTATATTTAGTGTGTAATGTTTATTGATAGGTGACGCAAAGTTAACTAAAAAGCGGCACTTTTGAAAGTTAATTCCCGCGTGCTTAGTTAAAAAAGGTGATTCATGCCCGCGGTGCTCTCCATCCCAGGTGGATGCCTGCGTGAATGCACCCCACGAGCAGTGCGCCGCCGGCTATGTTGCCGAGTGTGGCAGGCACAAGATTGCGCACCACAAAGTCGGCGATGCTCACGTCGGCACCCTCCATCATTCCGCAGGGAATGAAGAACATATTAGCGATCGAGTGCTCGTAGCCAAGCGCCACGAAAGCCATGACAGGGAGCCAGCAGCCAGCCATCTTCTCGAGCATTGTGCGTCCGGAGAGCGCGAGCCATACAGCGAGACACACGCACCAGTTGGCGCCTATAGCCTTGATGAATACGGTCATCCAAGGCATCGATACCTTAGCTTCCGCCACGCGGATTATCGCGCTGTGCCATGGGTCGGGTGCTGTCAGTCCGGCGCAGTAGACCATGATGTATGTGAATGCGAGCGCTCCCACGAAGTTGCCTAAATAGACGAGCGTCCAGTTCTTGATCACCGCCCATGCGCTATAGCGGCGCTGCATGAATGCGGGGATCAGCAGTGCGTTGTTGCCGGTGAATAGCTCGGCACCAAGTACCACCACCAGGATCAGGCCTATCGGGAACATGGCGCCCGAGAGGAGCCGCTGGAGCGCCGGATTCTGAGCCGTGATCTCAGGGAAGCCGAATCCCACCATCACAGAGAGAATTCCGCCGAGGGCTATGTATGCTCCGGCGAGTATCGACAGCACGGCGAGTCGTCCGAGGCTATCCGTTGTCTTAACCTTGTTGATGCCGATGGTCACTGTCGCCTCGGCTACTTCCCTGGGGGTCTTTACTTCCATTTCTGATCTGTTGACTGGTTTCTACGGTTTGGTGGTCTGTAAGCACTTAAGCCCGCCGTGCGGTAGGTCGGTACCGTATGGCGGGCTGAGTTATGAGGTCTTGACGGCTCGTGCGCTGTCGGGAAAAAGAAGGCTTAGTCCTCTACGGCGCGGAGCTTCTGCACGTAAACCGCCTTCATCATCTTCTTGCGGTTGCTTACCGAAGGCTTTTCAAATGCCTGACGGCTGCGAAGCTCTTTAACGATGCCGGTTTTCTCAAACTTACGTTTGAATTTCTTGAGTGCTCTTTCGATGTTCTCGCCCTCTTTAACTTGTACGATGATCATTTTTTATGCTTTAGTTTTTTTTGATTTTGTAGCGTTTGCTTTGTGCTTGCGACCGCTGCTTGACCCCGGGGGCAGCATGAGCCTGCCGGAGCCGGCGCTCGCTTTTGCGCGGCAAAATTACAAAGAATTTCTCATCCCGCAAAACTTTAACACAAAAATACATGCAAAACCTGCTGGTAACAGATCCAATGTAGAGTCCCGCAGCGATTTCGGCATATGTTTATAATGCGTAATTGAAAGCTATCTGTAGGAATGGGCGCGTTGGCATCGGTATGTCGAAATATCTTTTAGTGCCCGATACGCCGGTCACGCGGCTTGACATTTTCAGTATCACTCCACCTTGGATCTCGCCATAGAAGTTTGTAGCGAGCCGGCGTTTGTATTTGACTCCGGGACGGAAATTGGTATTTGTATACCTGCATCTTTTCGGCAAATCGATGTGATCCGGCTGAAAATAAAATGACCTGACGTCGATATCCCCACCGACGGTTATAAGGTCTGATTTTGTCGGGGTGTAATCTAATCCGAACATACCACCGTAAAGATTTATGGCTAAGGCGTCGTTGAAGCGGTGACGATACATGAACACAATGAAGGCTGGTACTTTAGAAGTGGAGTTGATCATCACAAGCGGACCTATGCCAAACTGAGTGTTTCTGTTAGCCCGTAACATGAACAGTCCCATTGCTATTCCTGATACGCGCTGAAAACGCTTGTCGCCCCAATCGGCTGACACTGTTCCGAATGCCATGAACGGTCGACCAAAAAGCCTGCTGCGGAACGACGCGGAAATACCGAATTGCCCATAGAGATGCGTTTTGTTCATTCCCATTTGCAGAGGATCGTATCCGAGCGGAAGATCATCAGTGGAAAAATCAGCTTGCAGGGAGTTGTAGTTTGCATTTGCGGTAAGTGTGAATTTTTGATTTTTGAGAAATTCATACGAAACGCGGGCATTGAAATGGTCTGAAACAGACGCATTAGTGTAATCATACGACACTCTTATATTGGTCTTCACCATGCCGTAGTTATCGGTGGGAACTTCCTGCGCGCTTTGCGCGATGCAACTGATACCTGGCATAAGCATCATTGCAAGAAATATAAATGGTAATACGTATTGAAGCATAACTTAGGAGTCATTAATAAAACCACAGATTGCGGACACGCATATATCGTAATGCTCCTATGTTTGGGTAGGATAGTAAAAATATTGGCACACCGCGAAAAAAAATAACGACTGATGATCAGGCGATAATCAGTCGCTATCTGTACCCGGACCCGGGATCGAACCGGGATGGATTGCTCCAACGGTGTTTGAGACCGTCGCGTCTACCGATTCCGCCATCCGGGCGAATCGTGCCGCAAAGTTAGCTATTCTGCGGCAGTCGTGCAACACCTTTGGAACGATTTCGAGGATTTACGATTGCGTGTCCTCCATTTTGAACCCTCTGATAACCTGCATCCCATTATAATTAATGTGTGGGTTGCGCTCTGATGAAGGATATTTTTGCGTCATACCCAAAATTGATTACCGTTGTTGCCGTTACGGGTATATTTAACCCATGTTTTAGGTATTGTCGGCGCTTTGTGGCGGAAGTAATTTTGCATCAGAAAACCAATAACCAAAAATCACTTCATCGCAACAAAAGATTATGAAGAAAATCCAATTCCTGAGCCTCGCTCTCGCAGCCTTCGCGCTGACGGCTTGCAGCGACGACGACAACACTCCAAACCCCGCCGAGGAGATCAACGGTCAGTATGAGGGATACGCCGTTACTTCAAGCCAGTATTTCTCCGGCATGGTCGCTCCTTCGCAGACTGTATCAATCACAGCCACTGCTGTTCCGGGTGTGGTCACAGTCAAATACACATCCGACACATGGGGAGAGATCGAGATTCCTGAGGCTACAGTAGTCGCCACAGCAGGAACATACACAATTACCGGCAGCGGAACATCCCGGATGGGTATGGGCGGCAATATCAAGGAGTATGCATGCGAACTCGCCGGAACAGTGACATCGGGTGTCGCTGATCTCTCTTTCACATGCCCCGGCGTGATGGGTGGACTGACGATCAACTTCCTGCAGGGTGATATACCCGCCGACATCGTGGTGCCGGGAAGCTATAATGGCTACACAGCCGCCTCCTGCCAGTATTTCCCCCAGGATATGCTCGCCGAAAACCAGACTGTCACTATCGCGTCTGAGTCAAACGGCACATATAAGGTGAATTTTACTTCCGACACTTGGGGCGAATTTACAGTCAGCGGCGTGAAAGCTACGACTGACGATGGTGGAAAGACGTTCACCGTCAGCGGTGAGGGCACATGCCAGATGGGCATGAACGGCAATATCAAGGAGTATGCATGCACATTCGCGGGAACTATCGATGCCGCAAAAGAAGCTCCTGAATTCACCTTCACCGTTCCTTCGGTAATGGGTGGTCTCACTATAGAATTCAAGACCGGCGACATGCCTGCCGCCGAGTGATCCGGTGCGCAAGCTACACATAGGGTAAAAAGGTAAAGTATTAAGGTTGATCGGGCGGGGCACCGGAGGTGGTGCGCCGCCCGATTTTACTGTCGCATACAATTTTCACGGTTGCCACAGCGTTATATCCATGTATGTGTAGCGAAGAGATAACCGTGATCGTGCCGGCATATAATGCCGCGGCATGGATCGGGGAGTGTCTGGCATCAATCGCCGGACAGAGCTATCCGTATATACGTACTCTTGTAGCCGACGACGGCTCTACCGATGCGACAGCGGATGTAGCCCGGCGTGCCGGCGCCGGTGTCCTCGCCTTGCCGCACCGCGGCATCGGGGCTACCCGTAATGCCGCAGTCGAAGCTACCGCTGGGTGCGGTCTCATTGCTTTTGTCGATTCCGACGATATCCTTCATCCCGATGCGATCAAGATACTGTATGAGGCGCTTGTCTCATCCGGTTCTGAAATAGCATCTTCGGCTATAACCCGCAGCCGATTGCCCGGCTCGGTGAGAGCGCGCAGCCATGAGTTTACAGGCATGGGTGGCGCCCGCGAGATACTGTATCAGCGCGCTGTGCGCACCGGTATGCCGGCAAAGCTGTTTCGCCGGCATCTGTTCGATGATACCGTCAGATTCCCGGAGATCGATATTTTCGAGGATCTCGCCATGACCTACCGCCTTTACCTTGCCGCGCGTAAGGTGGTTCATGTCACCGCCCCGTTGTATCATTACCGCCGTCGTCACGGCAGCCTTACGGCTGTCGGTCAGTCAGGTCGCCTTTCGGCTCTTGAGGTCGTGCGGTCTATAGAGAATCATGTTGGCACATGCGCCCGACCCCTTATTCCGGCTGCGCGGGCGCGAACGGCTGCTGCCGCTGTCAGTGTGTTCCGGCAACTCGCCATTTCAGGCGACGGGAATTCGCCGCTCGCCGATGAGGCATGGGATCTGCTGACTTCACGCCGTGCCTCGGTGCTTGCCGACGGCAATGCGCGCCCACTCTTGCGCACCGCGTTGGCGGCATCGTATGCCGGTCGACGTTCATTCACTAAAATTTGCCAGTTATGTCCACCACACTGAGAAATACCTCTCGTCCGCGACGCGTAGTGACCCTTACGGAGATGTCGCTTAATCCGCTTTCGCGCTCACTTGCCTCCGAGATCGACTCGGTGTGCGGACGGCCCGATCTTATAGTCGGTATCAGCGCTCCCGGCATGGAGGTCGCACGCCAGATCGCGACGCAGTGGCAGGGGATAGAGGTTGTGGGTGCGAAGTCGCACCGCAGTGGCACTCCCTTCAAGCGTCTCGCACCGGTTCGGTGGATATTGCGGCGGTTGCCGAGACCTGTCACCGACACCCTGCGGGTGCTTGAATCGCGGTTCGGCAGCCGTCCCGATGCGGCGCGTACGGTGACATTGCCCGACGCTATGCCGCAGCTCCCGCAGTGTCCGTTGGTGCTGATTGTTGATGATGCCGCCGACAGCGGAGCCACGCTTCTCGGAGCTATAAATGCCGTGCGCACGGTATATGCCGACGCGCGAATACTGACGGCGACGATAGCCGTCACACGCCGCGACTGCGTGTGTCCGCCACGTTTCTCGGCGCTTCCCCCCGGATTGCTCGTGCGCTTCCCCTGGGCGCCCGATGCCTGAGCGCTTTTTTTCAGCCCGCATGGCTGCATATCGCAAATAATTGCTTACCTTTGTTACCTGACATTTCTTACCTGAATCTTTATGACCAAAACCAAGAAAACGCTCAACATCGTCAAGAACGACCCGTGGCTTGAGCCATATTCCGAAGCCATCACCGGACGCCATGACGACGCTATGAGAAAACTTGCCGGGCTTACCTCCGCCGGCGGTTCACTCGTTGACTTTGCAAACGCCCACAATTATTTCGGGCTGCACCGCAATGCCGACTCCACATGGACATTCCGCGAATATGCACCCAATGCGACTGAGATAACCCTGATCGGCGACTTCTCCGACTGGAAGGAGCAGGCGCGCTATGCCCTTCACCGTCTGCCCGACAGTGGAGTATGGGAGATCACACTCCCTGCCGATGCGATAGCCGACCGGCAGCTCTACAAGATGATTGTTCGCTGGCAGGGGGGCGAGGGTGAGCGCATTCCCGCCTACGCCACACGTGTGGTGCAGGATGAGAACACGCATCTCTTCTCGGCACAGGTCTGGGAATCTGCCGCTTCCTATGAGTGGAAGGTCGACAGCTTCAAACCCGACACACGCCCGCTACTTATATATGAATGCCATATCGGTATGGCGCAGGAGCGCGAGGGGGTCGGCACATACGCCGAGTTCCGCGACCTGATACTCCCGCGCATACATGCCGATGGATACAATGCCATACAGATCATGGCGATACAGGAACATCCCTACTACGGATCGTTCGGATATCACGTAAGCAGTTTCTTCGCCGCATCATCACGCTTCGGTACTCCGGAGGAGCTGAAAAGCCTCATTGACCGCGCCCATGAGCTTGGCATCGCCGTGATCATGGATATTGTCCACTCACATGCGGTCAAGAATGAGGTCGAGGGTCTCGGACGCCTCGACGGCTCCCACGACCTTTATTTCTATGGCGACGGACGCCGCGAGCATCCCGCATGGGATTCGCTCTGCTTCGACTATGGCAAGGACTCCGTGCTGCATTTCCTCCTCTCCAACTGTAAATACTGGCTTGAGGAATACCGATTCGACGGTTTCCGTTTCGATGGCGTGACGTCGATGCTCTACTATAGCCACGGACTTGGCGAATCGTTCGGCGCTTACGGCGACTATTACAACGGGCACCAGGATACGAACGCTATCACATACCTCACCCTCGCAAATCTGCTCATACACGAGGTCAACCCCAATGCCATAACCATCGCCGAGGAGATGAGCGGTATGCCAGGACTCGCCACACCGGTCAAGGACGGAGGCATCGGTTTCGACTACCGTATGGCTATGGGAATACCCGACTACTGGATCAAGACCCTCAAGGAGAAGAAAGATGAGGACTGGCACCCGACATCGATATTCTGGGAGCTGACCAACCGTCGCGCCGACGAGAAGACCATCTCCTACGTCGAGAGCCACGACCAGGCTCTCGTAGGCGACAAGACCGTCATATTCCGCCTCATCGACGACCAGATGTACTGGCACATGATGAAGGATGACGACAATATGACCGTGGCACGCGGCATCGCGCTCCACAAGATGATTCGCCTCGTCACCGCCTCGACAATCAACGGCGGCTACCTCAACTTCATGGGCAACGAGTTCGGACACCCCGAATGGATCGACTTCCCGCGTGAAGGCAACGGCTGGAGCTATAAATACGCCCGCCGTCAGTGGGATCTTGTCGACCGTCAGGAGTTGAAATACGTCTATCTCAACGACTTCGACAACGCCATGATTCACCTTATCTCGGGTGTCTACAACTTCCAGTCGCTTCCGGTCGACAAACTTTGGGAGAAAGACGATGACCAGGTGCTCGCCTATCGCCGCGGTGACCTCGTGTTTGTCTACAACTTCTCACCCTTCAAATCGTTCGACGGCTACGGAATCCTCACCCCTCCCGGAGAATATGAGGTGGTGTTGTCGTCCGACAATCCCGCATTCGGCGGCTACGGCAATATCGATGAGTCGGTACACCACTTTACCGAACCCGATCCGCTTTACACCCCTCATGGCGTCGCATGGCTGCGGCTCTATCTGCCGGCGCGCTCGGCGCAGGTGCTCCGCCTCGTGCGCAAGCGCCCCGGACGCAAACCCGGCGTGAAAGCAGCCACGGCTGCAGAGAAAATCACGGCAGCAAAAAAGACAGCCGCTACCAAGAAGCCTGCGGAGAAGAAGCCTGTAGCTAAAAAGGCTACGGCAAAGAAGACAGAGGATAAGTCCGCTAAGAAGGCAGGGGACAAGCCCACGGCAAAGAAGCCCTCAACCCGCCGCTCCGCAAAGAAACCCGAATAACCCACTCGGTTACACTCTAATCCGAGCCATACCGACAACCCATAGCAGGGGACTGTGCCACCACGCACAGCCCCCTGCCTTTTTATTCTCCACCCCCACCGCATCAGCTGCCATAAGCCGCAGGGTGTAGGGGTGGTTGTGAGGCGGAGGTTGTAGGGGCGGAGGTATGGCGCGAGCGCAGCGCAGCCTACCTGCGTCGCAACGTGCGCTCACCAGGCGAGTGGTATATACATGGTGCCATCCCATTCTGCCACCAGGCTGTACGACGGAGGTAGGCTTGCAGCCATACCTCCGCCCCCACAACTACCCATGCTCTCATACCCACGGAGACAATTTCATCCTAAGGTCTGAAATATGTCTCCGCCCCGTACTCACCCATAAAGTTCTGTGCCGTTCTGTCGGTTCCCGTGTAGTCATCGCTCCGCGATGATAGAAGTTCTGTGTTGCAGTCTTTTCTCCCCTCCACCCCACTGAACTTTCTTGGGATAGTGGCAAAAAAAAGCAGCCGCTCCGTGATGGGGCGGCTGCTCACGCAGTTATTAAATATTGCAGGCTATCATAGCGCAACCTTGAATGTGCGGCTGCCGATGCGGATCAGGTAGACACCGCGCGTCAGCCCGTCAATACGGTGCTCGCGCGTGGAGCGCACAAGTGCGCCGGTTATGCCGTACACCTCGATCATCGCACCATCCGGAGCGGTCACGATGATCGCACCGCCCTCAACCGCTACGCACACATCCGTATCACCGGCAACATCCTCAATGGCATCAGTCTCATCATCAGGATTCTCCGGATCTGTGGGCTGATCAGGGTCAGAGGGTTTCTCCGGATCCGTGGGCTGATCAGGGTCTGTGGGATTCTCCGGATCTGTCGGCTGCTCAGGATTAGTGGGCTTGTCAGGCTCGGTAGGCTTGTCAGGCTCAGTAGGCTGTTCAGGATCGGTCGGTTGCTCGGGATCAGTAGGCTTGTCGGATATTGATTCGATAGCGAATTTACCCCATACGGCGTGAGCGGTATATGAGGATTTCGAAGCCTCGGGCACGCTCAGTTTCACTGATGAATAAGCCGCCTCATCAAATGAGCTTACGTCAGCCGACGGCGGCAGTTCCGCCTTTACGCTGAGTGAGGCGAGGTTGGCGCACCCCTTGAATGCTTCGAGTCCTACGTATCCGATCGTAGCGGGAAGCTCGACACTTTCAACCGTGCAGTTCTCGAAGCCGTTGTTGGCGACACCTGCCACGCGGTAGATTTTGTCGTTGAAGCTCACCGATTCGGGGATCGTCAGTGACCCTCCTCCGGCGCGGCTGCCGCTGATTGCTACTGCCGAGATCTCTACTGTGGCATCGGCATTGGATGTGATGTGGTAGGTGACGTTATCGACCACGAACTCGCTCTGTGTGCCGACAATCCAGCTTTCAATCGAATTGAATTTACCCCAGTACGGGTGGATCCAGTTGATACTTTCACTACCCTCCGGCACGTGCAGCGTAGCCGCTGCGGTAAGCGATGCCGGGAATGTGTTCTCATCCATAACCGGTGGCACTGGATTGATCACGAAAACATTTTTCAGCACCGTGCAGCCATTGAATACATTACTGCCGATCTCGCGCAGCGAACCGGGGAGCGTGACCTCCGTCAGGACTGAGCAACCGTCAAAAGCCGATGACCCTATGCTCGTCACCGGATCCGGAACCGTGACTTTTTCCAGACTACTGCAGCCGGAGAATGTTGAGGATTCTATGCTCTTCAGATTCATCGGAAGCTTGATATCTTTCAATGCGAAACAGCCCTCAAAAGCTGACGAACCAATCTCCGTGACAGAGTTTGGGATTGT
The DNA here is from genome assembly GCA_910587425.1 of uncultured Muribaculaceae bacterium. Taxonomy (GTDB): domain Bacteria; phylum Bacteroidota; class Bacteroidia; order Bacteroidales; family Muribaculaceae; genus Paramuribaculum. The sequence goes on along the minus strand of CAJUKU010000001.1, from coordinate 58,729 downwards.
AACAGAGGGCAGTGCTGTGCATCCCTCAAAAGCCGACGAACCAATCTCCGTGACAGAGTTTGGAATTGTAATAGAAGGCAGTGCTGTACATCCTGAGAATGCCGACGAGCCGATAGATGTGACTGAATTTCCTATTGTGGCAGAAGTAAGTGCCGTACATCCTGAGAATGCCGATGAGCCGATAGAAGTAACTGAATTGCCTATAGTGACAGAAGTAAGTGCTGTACATCCTGAGAATGCCGATGAGCCTATAGAAGCAACTGAATTGCCTATAGTGACAGAAGTAAGTGCGGTGCAATCTAAGAATGCCGACGATCCGATAGAGCTAGAGTTTATTGTAACGGAGGTCAGTCCACGACAATATGAAAATTCTTTTGGTTCTATTGATGAAACTGCATAGCCTATAGTGAGCGTGTGAAGGTTTGAGAATGGATATGGATAGACGTTGTACGACATATTTCTGCCGATATGCAGAACTTTAATCGGGCAGTCCGTGAACTGAGCACCAAAGTCGGAGAACCTATCGGGGGATTCTTCGATTTCCAGGGCTTCCGTACCATCCTCAAGGATAAGCTCTTTGACAGCGGTACATCCGGAAAATGCGGCATACCCTATATGCTTGACCGATGCCGGTATGCTTATTGATTCAAGATGTTTTTTATCAAGGAATGTGTAGTCACCTATATACTCAAGATTCATCGGCAGTACAATCTTTGTCAGAAGTGGCAGGTTGTAGCTCCAATACTTACCGAGAGTATTATCTTCCGCTCCCCATTTCTCATTGTCCTCCTCATAATATGGCATACCGCCGCTCACGATCGTGGCTTCGCTGAGATCAAGATATTTGAGATTCTTTATCTTGTTCATGGTAAGCAGATCTGTGCCATTGATCTTTCCGGTCAGTTTGAGCGAGGTTATCACTTCAACTTCGTTCGGATTCACCATATTGACAAGGGTTCCCGGTGTCTGCAATGTATAAGTCCTATCATGATCGACTCCAGATTCAAGAATTACGCGAAGCCAGGGCCATGCTGTCTTATATAGACTGAGCGTCCCGTCAGGAATCCGAACGTCGGAATATTCTTTTGCGAACTGACTGAATGTGTCATCGGTTATAGTCGCGGGAGTCATGCCGAGTGCAGTTATCTCTGTGAGATCAATATTCCCAAATGCGGACGATCCGATTTTGGCTACAGCCTCTGGCAGAACGATAGAGGTTATTCCAGTGCATTCATAGAATGCCTTATCGCCTATTTTGGTAATGGATTCAGGAAGCGTGACGGATGTCAGTTCGGAGCATCCGTGGAATGCCGATAATCCGATTTCAGTGACGGAGTTGCCTATAGTCAGGTCTTTAAGACTTGATTGATTTCTGAAGGGTGAAACGCTATACGAGAGTGTTCTTCCGAGATATATCTTTTCAAGAGGACATGAATAAAACAAACCTTGTATGTTCTTAAAATTCACATAACATCCAACCGTTAATGTCTCGGCACCATCTTCAATATTTACCTCCTTTATCGAAGTACAATCATTAAAAGCGTTATTGCTGATTTCAGTTACTGCCGCCGGGATTGTAACATGGGTCAGTGCGGAGCAGCCTTCGAATGCCGATTCGCCTATTGAGGTGACGGAGTTTCCTATAGTAAGGTCTTTAAGACTTGATTGATTTATGAATGGTGAAACGCTATACGAGAGTGTTCTGCCAAGATATACCTTATCGAGTGCACATGAACTAAACAAACCGTTTGAAAAGTTAGAAGGTACAATATTTAAGGTCTCTGCACCATCTTCAATGTTGATCTTTTTGAGAGAAGTGCACCCGTCGAATGCCGATTCGCCTATTTCAGTGACGTTTTTTCCGATTGTAATTTCTGTTAGGGTTGATTGATCTTTGAAAGGTGAAATGCTATACGAGAGTGTTCTTCCAATATAGCCCTTTTCGAGCGGGCATGAATAAAATAGACTGGTATTGTCATAACTAAATTCTCCGATCTTTAAGATCTCTGTTACATCTTCAATGTTGACTTCTTTCAAAGAAGAGCATTCATTGAAAGCTTTGTTTCCGATTTCAGTTACTGACGCGGGAATGGTGACGGCTGTCAGCGAGGATGAACCATAGAATGCATTGGCGTTAATCTTAGCTGTGCCATCTGGAATTGTGAGTGCGGTTATCTCCTCGTTATTTAGATACAATTTTGCGCCGTTATGTAATGGATTCGCAGTATTGTCTGAGAAAGTGATATTGCACCAATCGGATATTGATGTTATGAAAACTTCTTTTATGTTTCCACAGGCAGCGAATGCCCCCGTGCCGATGGTGGTGACGGAGCTGCCTATGGAAACAGAGGTTAATGCGGTGCACAAATAGAAAGCCTTGTCGTCGATTGATGTTACGGAGTTGGGGATTGTAATGGATGTCAACTTGAGGCATCCGGCAAATGTCTCACGCTCTATTTTAGTAACCGAGTTAGGTATAGTGATGGAGGTCAGATCTGTGCCGAAGAATGCCCAAAAGCCGATTTCTGTTACAGAATTGGGTATAGTGATAGAGGTCAGACCTGTGTCGTAGAATGCTGCCTCTCCGATTGAGGTGATGGAGTTGGGTAGGGTGACGGAGCTCAGTGCGGAGCATTCGTAGAATGCCTGATTACCGATTTTGGTCACAAAGTTACCGATTGTAAGATCTGTGAGACTTGATTGATTTCTGAATGGTGAACTCTTATCCGAGAGTGTTCTGCCAAGATATAACTTTTCTAGGGGGCATGATCTGAACGGCTCAGATTCAGCCTTTAAGGTTTCAGTCCCATCTTCAATAATAACTTCTTTTAATGAAGAGCATCCGGCGAAAGCACCGTCTATTTCCGTTACCGATGCTGGGATAGTGATAGAGGTCAGACCTGTACAGTTTTGAAATGCCGTGGGGATTGATGTGACGGAGTTGCCTAGGGTGACGGCTGTCAATGCGGAGCAACCATTGAATGCCCACTCGCTGATTGATGTGACAGAGTTGGGTATGGTGACGGCTGTCAGTGCGGAACAGCCTTCGAACGCAGACTCTCCGATTGAGGTAACAGAGTTGCCTATAGTGACGGAGGTCAGCGCGGAACATTTTTCGAATGCCGACGAGCCTATTGATGTGACGGAGTTAGGTATGATGACTGATGTCAATACGGAGCAACCATAGAATGACTGCTCGCCTATTTCAGTCACATAGTTACCGATTGTAAGGTCTGTGAGTTTTGATTGATTTCTGAATGGTGAACTCTTATCCGAGAGTGTTCTGCCAAGATATACCTTTTCGAGGGGGCATGAATAAAACATAACGTCTGAATTGTTATTATCCATCGTTAAAGTCTCAGCACCATCTTCAATATTTACATCCGTTATCGAAGTGCAACCCTGAAAAGCGTATATGCCGATTTCAGTTACTGATGCGGGAATGGTGACAGATGTCAGCGCGGAGCAGTGATCGAATGCCGAAAAACCGATTTTAGTAACTGAATTGCCTATCGTGATAGATGTCAGTGCGGAGCAGCCTTGGAATGCTGACGAGCCGATTTCTGTGACGGAGTTGGGTATATCGACGGATGTCAGTGTGGAGCATTCATAGAATGTCGACGAGCCGATTTTAGTAACAGAGTTGCCTATCGTGACAGATGTCAGTGCGGAGCAGCCTTGGAATGCTGACGAGCCGATTTCTGTGACGGAG
>CAJUKU010000001.1:0-54917 GCA_910587425.1 uncultured Muribaculaceae bacterium | reverse complement strand
TTGGGTATACTGACGGCTGTCAGCGCAGAACAGTCTTTGAATGCCTGCGAGCCTATAGAAGTTACGGCATAGTCTGTGCCGGCGAAACTAACTGAAGCTGGGATGTCGAGATTGCCCGACAATCCGGAGTAGTATTTGGTGAGGGTAGCTGTCTCAGTCTGGTAGTTGAGAGTGTATTCGAGATTGTCTACTTTCAGCGCGAACGCCGGGGAAGTGCCTGCTGCCACGAGCAGCAGTGCAGCCCACAGTCTAACGCCGCATAGCATGGAGTAAAGTTTTTTCATAATGATTTGATTGGTTATTAGATGATTGATGTAACGTTTTTTTATTTGCGATAACTCAGATACGTTGTCTACTGTTAGTAGATGATGACGTTGGAGTGAATTTTCTCAAGACCATAGAGACCATTGAGTCCATTGATGATATCATTGGTGTATCCGTCGTATTTCTTGACTTCCACTTTACCGGATTCACTCTTGGAGTTGTCGTTGGAGTAGATTGCAGATATGTAGATGATGTTCTGCTCCATGGTCAGTGCGATGCGCGAAAGGGCTTTTTTAGCCGTCTGACTGGCATTGGCATTGTCGAATTCGATGATGACAACCACCATGCCGGGTTGCAGATCGACGAGCCACGTTTTATTACTCTCTTTCGGTTTGTGGAACAATAGCTCCGGAAGGGCGAGGGGTTTGCCATCGGCTCCGAAAGATGCTACGCCGATCAGGTCAAATTTATCTTTCGCTTTGCCTTTCACGCCTGCCTCCGCTTTCCACTCAATGTCGGGAAAGGCTGATTGAAGCCTGTAGATCAGTGGCTGGATATATGCGCTGTTGAGGTTCGTCTTTGTTATTTTTACTTGCGGACGCGAATTTTCCACCACGTCAATTATCCGGTGGCGCAGCGAGCTGATGAATGATTGCTCGGCGCCGGGCTGAGTGTCGAGGATGTAGGCGATGTAGAGGCGTAAGGTGCGTCGGAGAGTAGCTGTGATGGTGTTCCAATTGCCGTCCATCGCCACTTTGTGTCTGGGTCTGATGCCCGCCCGGTAATCTTCGAGGGGATATTCAAACTCGCGCAGGAGATCATTGCCGTCGCCGGCGAATATGCGCGAATCGAGATCGGGATATGCCTTTTTGATGCGCTCGATTTCGCTGACGCGCGACTCGGCGGTGTGTTTGCTGTAGCCCTGTCTTCTCAACCAGTCGGCGAATGTTGGTGCCTCAACACCTGTTCTGATGGGGATGTCGCTCATGGTGAGTCTATGAGTGTGATGATCAAGTATCTACGCGGCTACTTCGTAGAACGTTATCTCATAAACTGCGGCTTGTGGAAGTTTGTGATCCCTATATTACACACAGAAGCGTGAAGCCGATTGTTGCCCGTTTCACAATCTGAGGCCTTCGAACTTGCCCATCCATCGAAACGAGCAACGAGACCTCACGCCGTATGATAACACCGAAAATGACACGGCTCTTACATCGCATCTGCTTTCGGGGTTTAGCATACCCATGAGCATCATCGTTGCAAGGTTTCCTGATGGTGACTGAAGTGTTCGAAGTTTCAGATTGTCAGAAACCAAGCGCCAATAACGCTTTTTATAAAATGTAGTGTTGCCACGCCGGCAACAGCTGAACCCACCCCGCCAACGGCGTGAGTTCACGCGTGCAAAGATACATTATTCAAGTGTTTAAATGCAAATTTTTCGGAAAGATTTTTAAGGATGCTTCAGGAACTGACAAGAGCATACACTTGCATCAACACGCTATTCATATACAAAGTGGGCTGACTCCACGCGGTGGTGGAATCAGCCCGCTTGTATTGTTTCTGCCTGGGAAAAGGCAGATGGGGCTTAGAGTTCTTTCAGCAGTGCTTCGACGGCGGTTTTGAGCTGGCGGTCCTCGCCGGTGACGACGGTGGCGGGATCGTTAGCCACACGGATGTCAGGCTCGAGCTGCGTGTTCTCAAGATAGTTGCCTTCGGCGGTGCGGAAGCCGGTCACGGGGATGCCGAACACGAGCGAGGGATCCTGGAGCGTCACCCAGTTAACCGAGCTCATGGTGCCGGGCACAGGCATTCCGACGAGCTTTCCGAGACCGAGATGCTTGTAGACCCACGGTGTGCCGTGCGCGTTAGAGTAGTTAGCCTCGCTTGTCAGCATGACCGAGGGTTTGTTCCATCGGCGCGACGGCATGTCGGTGGTCTCCACGCCATGCACATCCTGTGTCAGGTATTTCTTGCCGGAGAACATCACCTCGATATCCTCATGCAGGCGTCCGCCGCCGTTGAAGCGGGTGTCGATGATGATGGCGTCGCGGTCGATGTATTCGCCAAGCACTTTGGCATACATCTTGCGGAACGAGTCGTCGCCCATCGATTGCAGGTGCACGTAGCCTATGCGGCCGCCCGAGAGTGAGTCGGTGAGCTGCTCGCGGCTGCGCACCCAGCGGTCGTAGAGCAGATTGTTGAGCGCGGCGGAAGTGATGGGAAGCACCACGTCGTCAAACGTGCGTCCGGTCGCGGGATCCTTGATGGTGACGAGTGTCTTTGTGCCGGCAATGTCGGCGAGCAGTGTCGAGGCGTCGGTTCCGGCTGCGATGGGGTTGCCGTTGATGGCTGTCACGATGCGTCCGGCTGCGGCATTGAGTCCCGAGTGGTCGAACGGACCTCCGGCTACGACCTCGTCGATCTTCATGCCGTCGCCCTGATATGTCATGTCGAAAAGCAGTCCGAGCGATGCTGTGGGATGCTTTGCGGCGGCAGGGTAGTAGCGACCGCCGGTGTGCGACACATTAAGCTCGCCAAGCAGCTCGCTGAGTAGGTCGGCGAAATCATAGTTGTTGTTGATGTGCGGCAGGAAGCGGCTGTAGGCGGAATAGAGACCATCCCAGTCGGCGCCGTTCATGTCGGTGCGGAAGAACCGCTCGCGCTCCTCGTTGTAGACGTAGCGCAGCATGTACTCGCGCTCCTTAGCCGGATCGATAGTCATCTCGGCTGACACGCTTATGGGGGTGAGTTTCTCCGACTTGACGTCAAACTTGCGCATTGTCGAGCCGGTGATGTACAGGTTGCCGTCGGCATCGACGTCAAATCCGGCGGGTCCGGTTCCGAGCTTGTTGACCAGTTTTACCTCATGCTTGCGCGGCTGCACTTTCCAGAGGTCATAGCCCTTCTCGAAGCTCGCAAGATAGTAAAGTGTCTCGCCGTCGGGTGTCATATACATGTCGGAGAGCGACGATGAGTTGGGTGTGAGGCGCAATGTGCGGTCGGCTATGCCGTCGAGCTCTACGACCACTGGCTTTTTATCCTCTTTCTTGTCAGCCTCTTTCTTGCCGTTCTTTCCGGAGTCTTTCTTGTCCTGCTTCTTAGTGTCGCCGGAGTCTTTCTTGCGTGACTTCTCCACCTCTTTAAGAAGTGCGTAATCCTCCTCGTTGAGGCGGAAGCGGTCGTACGTGTCGCGGTTGAGGAACGCTATCATCACGTCCGATTCCGAGCCCCACGATGCGTGGTTGCGCATGCCGTAGCGCTCCGAGTCGAATATGATTGCGTTGCCATCCATAGCCCATCGCGGATTCTGGTCGAAATATCCGGTCTTTGTCACGTAGGTCATCTTGCCTGTGGCGGCATTGATTATGGCTATGTCGGAGTATGGCTGGTGGTGCAGGTCGGTTGCCTCGATCAGTATCCAGTTGCCGTCGGGGCTCCACTGCGAGCTGAATCCCTTGGTGCGTGATGCCACGGTAGAGCCGTCGGTGAGCTGACGTGTCTTCTTTGTGGCGAAGTCGTAGAGCATCAGGCGTGTGCGGTCCTCAACGAATGTCATCTGCTTGCCGTCGGGCGAGATCGAAGGATTCGTACGGTCTACATTGTCCTTCGGGTCAAACACCGGTGTCTCCTCGATCACTGTGGCGTTCGAGAAGTTGGGATCGGCGGCGTGGGCTATTGTCGCACGGTAGATGTTGAAATGTCCGTCGCGCTCCGAGCTGTAGTAGAGTGTGCGGTTGTCGGGCGCCCATGCAGGATCGCTCTCCCCTTCCACGGTGTTGGTGATCCGTTTAGCCGACTTGTGCTCTGTCGAGGCTACAAATATTTCGCCACGGTTTGTGAAGGCAACCTGTTTGCCGTCGGGCGATACCACTGCGCCGCGTGGCGAGCCTACGCGGAGTGAGGTCAGGGGCGTGTCCTCGTCGATGGTGATGCTTACCGGAAGTTTGCGCGGTTTGCCACCCTCAGCCATCGTGTAGATCTCGCCGTCGTAGGTGAAGGCGAAAGTGCCGTCGGCACCGCGCGACAGGAAGCGCACCGGATGTGTGGTGAAATCGGTAAGTTTTGTGAGCTTCGACGGATCGGCTACCGGGAATGAGTAGAGGTTGAAGGTGCCGCCGTCGCGCTCCGACAGGAAATATACCGTTTTGCCGTCAGCCGACAGGATAGGGTTGCGGTCCTCTCCTCCGCGTGCCGTCAGGTTGGTGTGGCGACGTGTGGCGGCATCATACAGCCAGATGTCGCGTGTCACCGATGATGTGTGGTGTTTGCGCCATTTGTCCTCGCCACCTTTCACATCCTCGTAGACAAATGATTGTCCGTCGGGCATGAACGAGGGATAGACCGCGGGAGTGCCGAGGATTTGTGTCGGGCGACCGCCGTTGACAGGCACCTTGTACAGCTCCGTGAACGCACGGTAGGGGAACAGCGCGCTCTTTGCCGGATCCTGGATCGTGGCGCTGAAAAGCACATGGCTGCCGTCGGGGCTGAATGCCTCGGGGGTCTCGTTGGCGCTGTTGAATGTCAGCTGAGTCGCCGAGCCGCCGTTGGCGGACATGATGAACACGTCGGAGCCTCCGTTGCGGTCTGATGCGAACGCGATATACTTGCCGTCCGGACTCCACACCGGGCGGTTCTCGTAGGAGGGGAGGGTGGTGAGCCGCTTGGCTTCGCCACCGGTCGAGGCAACTTTGTAGATGTCACCTTTGTAGGTGAATGCTATCTGTTTGCCGTCGGGCGATATGCGTGCGTCGCGCATCCAGAGCGGTGTCACGGCTCCGGCTGTCAGTGCGGCGCACAGCATTGCGCATGTTGTGAATAGCAATTTCATTGCGTGCGTATGTGTAAATGATTATGTTGTTATTTTATAGCTTCCTCGACCGGACGTCCGCTCCACGCCTGGGGCACCTCAAGTCCGAGCAGCTTGGCGATAGTCGGGGCGATGTCGGTCTGCATGATCGCGCTCTTGAGCTCTCCGACGTTTTTGATGCCGGGACCTTTGAAGATCAGCGGAGTCTCCATCTCCATCATCGATTTCCCACCATGCGAGTATTCTTTTCCGCCATGGTCGGAGGTGATCACTATGAGGGTTGAATCGAGGATTCCGGCATCTTCCACAGCTTTTACCAGTGCCGCTATCTGTTTGTCCATGTAGGTCATGATGTCGTAGTAGGCGGGGGTGTCGTGTCCGTCGTTATGTCCCACGTGGTCAGGGTTGTCATAGTGCACGGCTAAGATTTTCGGGCGCTTCTCCTTGATATAGTTGGCTACGGCAGTGGTGATCGGCGATGAGTCTTTGCCGTCGATCGGCTCAATGTTGCGGTGTGTGGTCAGCGCGAGGGTGTCGACGAGATGGCGTATGCCGTCCCATTCGTAGAATACAGCGAGGTCGGCGTCGGGCATCTGTTCGCGTGCGACAGTGAATATTGTCGGGAAAATACCATGCTCCGAAACCGCGATTGAGGGGATCTCGGGTGTCTTGCTGTCCCAATTGGTGTAGCCGTGACCCTCGGTGCCTACACCCATGAATATCGAAGCCCAGTTGATCGCGCTGCTCGACGGCAGTACGCTGCGTTTCTTCATCGTCCAGGCACCCTCGTCCATCAGTTTCTTCACGGTCGGCATGTCGGCTTTGGGCATCGAATATGCGCCCCAACCGTCAAGACCAATTAGAATTACATGTTCCGGAGTCTCTGCTGCGGCGCAGAGTGTTACCGCAGCGGCGAGTGCGGTAAAAATCTGTCGTAATTTCATGATTTGTGAATATAATGATTGATTAAGTTACAAAGTTAAGCAAAATTTAGCTAAGCGCACTGCGATATCGCCACTCTTTGGTTCCTTGAACCTGCAAGGCTCGCAGATCTCCTCCGTTCAGGGCTATAAAGAAAAGCGGTGCGCCGCATCCGGCACACCGCTTTCATATCGCGTGATTGTTGTCGTTGATTTATTTCTTCAGGTCGGCTACCTTGCGCAGTGTGAGCTTAAGCTGCTCGTAGAAACGCTGCACGGCGGGGATGTGCATGCGCTCCGAGGGGGAGTGCACACCCTGCAGTGTCGGGCCGAACGACACCATGTCGAGATGCGGGAACTTCTCAAGGAACAGTCCGCACTCCAGTCCGGCATGTATGGCCTTGATGGCGGGAGTGATGCCGTAGAGCTCCTTGTAGGCTTCCGAAGCTATCTTCATGATCGGCGAGTCGAGGTTGGGCTGCCATCCGGGGTAACCCTCGCCATGCTTCACTTCGGCTCCTGCGAGCTGGAACAGAGCCTCCACCTGGTTGGCGATATCCCACTTGCGGGAATCCACCGAGCTGCGCTGGCTCGTTGTCACCACGATCTTGTTGTCGGCTGCCATTTTCACCGATGCGAGGTTGGTCGAGGTCTCAACCAGACCCTCCATTACACGGCTCATCGACACCACACCGTGAGGAGCGCTGTAGAGCGCGCGGATCAGGCGCTGGCTTGTCTCGGCGTCAATGCAGAAGTCGGGCTTCTCCACGCTCTCCATGGTGATCTCAAGGGTCGGCTCAAGTCCTGCGTATTCGTTCTCGATGTCGGCGATGTAATGGTTGAGCGCCACGCGCACATCCTCTTTCTTCGAGGTGTGGACGCCGATCACGGCATGTGCTGCACGCGGAATGGCGTTGCGGAGGTTTCCGCCGTCGATCTCCGAAATGCAGATCTCATGCTCCTTCGAGAGGTTGAAGAGGAAGCGGGCGAGCAGCTTGTTGGCGTTGGCGCGTCCAAGATGAATGTCGCCTCCCGAGTGTCCGCCCTGACCTTTTGCGATGTCGACCTTGAAATAGGTGAAGTCGGTCGGGGCGAATGAACGGTGGTAGGTGAAAGTGCATACGGTGTCGACACCTCCGGCACATCCTACGAAGATCTCTGCATCATCCTCCGAGTCGAGGTTGAGGAGTATATCGCCGTTGATCATGTCATCGCCGATTCCGAAAGCGCCGGTCATGCCGGTTTCCTCGTCGACGGTGATGAGCGCTTCAAGCGGACCGTGCACGAGATCCGGGTCGGTCATGATAGCGAGCGATGCCGCTACGCCTATGCCGTTGTCGGCGCCGAGTGTGGTGCCGTCGGCGTGCACCCATTCGCCGTCGATTATGGTGGTGATGGGGGTGTTGTCGAAGTCGAAATTCTTGTTGTTGCTCTCGCACACCATGTCCATGTGTCCCTGCAGTATCACACCGGGAGCGTTCTCATGTCCGGGTGTCGCGGGTTTGCTGATGAGCACATTGCCCACTTTGTCAGTTTTAGCCTGCAGTCCGTGGGCGGCTGCGAAGTCAAGAAGGTATTTACGTATCTTTTCCTCTTTTTTTGAAGGGCGCGGCACCTTCGTGATCTCGTCGAATATCTCGAAGACGCGCCGTGGCTCAAGTTCTCTGATAGTCATGTGTCAGTGGGTTTATATTATTAAGGTGTTATATTATCTCTTTGCTGCGTCATTTGGAAAAGAATGTTAAATTTCCGTCAAACAGCTCACTAAGTTACAAAATAAAATTGATACAGTGCCAAAAATTCTGATACCTTTCCTATATTTGCACGTCAAAACGATGCATGACCCATGAAATTGGTGCTTCTCACCATACTCCTTGTCGCCCTCGCAGCTGTGCTCTTAGGCGTCAGGGTTCTGTTCGTGAAAGGTGGCAGGTTCCCCTCTCATCACGGCTCATGCAGGCATAAATGAAGAATAAACAAAAACATCTACATATCACTGAACATCACATGAATAAGTTAGCATTATCGTTAGCTGTCATTGCAGGCATCGTCGCTTCTGCATGCTCCGGAAACCAGTCAGCATCAACAGGCAACGCTCCCGCAGCTGCCCCGGCAGAAGCCACCGCTACCACTCTGAACATACGATATATCGACGCCGACTCGATCACTCTCCACTATAATCTCGCCAAAGACCTCAACGAACTCCAGATCCGCGCTTTCAGCAAGCTTGAGAACGCACGTCAGAGCCGCGCTACTGAGATCCAGCGCTTCGGTCAGCAGATCGAGCAGAAGATGCGCTCCAACGGCTATCTCACCGAGGATTCATACAACGCCGACGTTGCGAAGTTCAACAAGATGCAGCAGGACGCGCAGAACCAGCTCGCAAACATGGAGCGCAACACCCAGCAGGAAATGGCGGCTCAGCAGCAGCAGCTCATGGACTCCATCGAGTCGTTCATCAACTCCTACAACGCTGTGAAAGGCTACGACGCTATACTCCTCCGTTCGGCTGGCGTATACTTCAATCCCGCTCTCGACATCACCCAGGAGGTTATCGACGGTCTTAACGCCCGCTATAACAAAGTGGAGGAGAGCAAGTGATCCTGAAATATTGATCCAACACATACGCACAAGGCGGCACGCTCCCGGCAACACGGACGCGCCGCCTTGATCGTTTTTCAAGCTATACTTTTTTTCAGAATGAACCGGGATATAACCGTTGTCGTCACTATCGATCCGTCGGCGGGACTCGCTGACGCTACGCGTACTCTTGTCAGTCTTCGCGCCCAGTCGCTGCGTCCGCTGACTGTGATTGTGGCTTTTGCCGGGGATGAGGATCCCTCCGTTATTGATGCCGTATCTGCATGGGTTGACCGCCAGAGCTCCGAAGGTTTCGATATCCGTGTTTTGCCCGGATGCTTTGATCGTGTCGCTGCGGCGCGCAACGCTGCGCTGCGTGAGGTGTCGACAGACTATGTTGTATTTCTTCAAGCTGGCGATGAGCCGTTGCCGGAGCATTTTGAGGCTATGCGGCGTGAGTTGTGCCGCGGTGGGGCAGATACCGGTCTGCTCTGGCATGATGTGGCGCTCCGCGATGCCGACGGATGGACCACGCCGGTCTCGGCGCGATCTTCCGATCCGTTGGTAGCCCATCTGCTTGACGACGCGCTGCAATCTCCTCGTTTCCTGGTAAGTGCCGCGCTGTTGCGGTCGGTCGGCGGGTATGACGAAAGACTGCGTGGCGGCGCAGGTCTGGAGCTCGGCTGCCGTCTGCTCGGTTCTGCCACAGCTGTGACGCGTGTGAATGCCGCGCCCACTCTTATAATCCCCTCGGCGGCTGCATTAGCCCCCGATGCTGCTGATATTACTTTGACTCTCGATGCCTGCCGCCTCGCGCTGTCGCGGCGCGATGATCCGGAGAGTGCGCTCACATGGCTGCGCGCCCGTAGTATGATTGAGTCCGGACGATTGGCTCGCGCCGGAATGAAAGATGCCGCCACCCGGCTTTCCGACACTACGCTCCAGTCCGCTCCTGGAGCCGCCCAGCGCATCCGTCTCGGATTTGTCCGCGATACGCAGGCTTACTTCGGTTCCGGAGCTGCCGCCCTCGCCCGCTTCTTCTTCACCCCTTCCCGCAAATCCTCCGGCAATCCCGCCTGATCCTACGGTTTGAGATGTGAATGCTCCGGCATGATAAAATGTCAGGGCGAAAAAAGTAATGCCGCGGATAAGTCGATGAATCCGTCGGTGAAATTCTTGCATAAACGGTTGAGTTTTTGTAACTTTGCGCTCGGTTTGCTGCCCCGGATTCAGGTGTGGCAGCTACTTGTTTAAATAAACATCTGACACTCTGATGATTAATATTACATTTCCCGATGGTTCGGTGAAACAATATGAAGCCGGCGTCACACCTCTGCAGGTGGCGGAGAGCATCAGCCCCCGTCTCGCGCAGGATGTCCTTGCCGCCTCTGTCAATGGTGAGGAATGGGACATCTCGCGTCCTATCGAGGCTGACGCTGCTATAAAACTCTTCAAGTGGGACGATGCCGAGGGTAAGCATGCCTTCTGGCACAGCTCGGCTCACTTGCTCGCTGAGGCGCTTCAGCAACTCTATCCCGGAGTGAAATTCGGCATAGGTCCCGCTATCGACAATGGTTTCTACTACGACATCGATCCGGGCGAACACACCATAACCGCTGCCGACTTCCCCAAGATCGAGAAGAAGATGCTCGAGCTTGCCCGCGAGAAGCAGCCTATCGTCCGCGCCGACATAGCCAAGGCTGACGCGCTGAAGATGTTCGGCGACCGTGGCGAGACCTATAAGTGCGAGCTTATATCCGAACTCGAGGACGGTCACATCACCACATACGCACAGGGCGATTTCACCGACCTCTGCCGCGGTCCGCACATCGCCACCACTGCCCCCATAAAGGCGGTGAAGATCACCTCTCTTGCCGGCGCTTACTGGCGCGGCGACGAGAAGCGCAACCAGCTTGTGCGCGTCTACGGCATCACTTTCCCCAAGCAGAAGATGCTCGACGAGTATCTCGTGATGCTTGAGGAGGCTAAGAAGCGCGACCACCGCAAGCTTGGCAAGGAGATGGAACTGTTCGCGTTCTCGCAGAACGTGGGCGCCGGACTTCCGCTCTGGCTGCCGAAAGGCGCCGCCCTGCGCGACCGTCTGGAGCAGTTCCTCCGCAAGATTCAGAAGCAATATGGCTATCAGCAGGTCATTACCCCGCATATCGGCAACAAGATGCTCTATGTCACCTCGGGTCACTATGCGAAATATGGCAAAGACTCTTTCCAGCCCATCCACACTCCGGAAGAGGGCGAGGAGTATCTGCTCAAGCCGATGAACTGCCCTCACCACTGCGAGATTTTCAAGGCTTTCCCCCGCAGCTACCGCGAGTTGCCGCTCCGCCTCGCCGAGTTCGGCACCGTTTACCGCTACGAGCAGAGTGGTGAGCTTCACGGACTGACACGTGTGCGCGGCTTCACGCAGGACGACGCACATATCTTCTGTGCCCCTGACCAGATCAAGGATGAGTTCCTGAAGGTGATGGATATCATATTGTACATCTTCAAGGCTCTTAAGTTTGACAACTACGAGGCGCAGATCTCGCTCCGCGATCCCAAGAACAAGGATAAATACATCGGTTCCGACGAAAACTGGCATCTCGCCGAGAACGCTATCATCGAGGCGTGTGCCGAGAAGGGTCTCAATGCCCGCACTGAGCTTGGCGAGGCTGCCTTCTACGGTCCTAAGCTCGACTTTATGGTCAAGGATGCCATCGGTCGCCGCTGGCAGCTCGGAACGATCCAGGTGGACTACAACCTCCCCGAGCGTTTCGGTCTCGAATACACCGGTGCCGACAATCAGAAGCACCGTCCCGTAATGATCCACCGCGCGCCGTTCGGATCTATGGAGCGTTTCGTGGCTGTGCTGCTTGAGCACACCGCCGGACGCTTCCCCCTCTGGCTCGCGCCCGACCAGGCTGTGGTTCTTCCGATCAGCGAGAAGTTCAACGACTACGCATACCGCGTGGCTCGCGAGCTGAATGCCGCCGACGTGCGCGCTATCGTCGACGACCGCAACGAGAAGATCGGCAAGAAAATCCGCGACAATGAGCTCCGCCGCATCCCCTATCTCCTCATTGTCGGAGAGCAGGAGGCTGAAAATGGCGAAGTATCTGTAAGAAAACAAGGCGAAGGTGACAAAGGTAAGATGAAAATTGCTACCTTTGCAGAGAATTTGACCCGCGAGGTCAATGAAATGACTAATCAATAACCGAACAAACGAATCCCCAACCCCGCTGAATGCAGAAAAAACCATTCATACCCAATCGTCCGCGCCCCGCTAACAACGCTAACGGACAGCGCAGAGGCGACAGAAACCCCAACGCCCAGAAGGACCCTTACAATATTAACGAGCGCATCCGCGCGCGCGAAGTGCGTCTTGTGGGCGACAACGTGGAAGCCGGCATCTACCCCACCCAGCAGGCTCTCCGCATTGCCGAGGAGCAGGGACTCGATCTCATCGAAATCTCACCCACAGCCGAACCGCCCGTCTGCAAGATTCTCGACTATCAGAAATTCCTCTATCAGCAGAAGAAGCGTCAGAAAGAGCAGAAGGCTAAGGCTACCAAGGTGGTGGTTAAGGAGATCCGTTTCGGACCCCAGACTGATGACCACGACTACAACTTCAAGCTGAAGCATGCCGTGGGATTCCTTCAGGAGGGAGCGAAAGTCAAAGCCTACGTGTTTTTCAAAGGTCGTGCGATCCTCTTCAAGGAGCAGGGCGAGGTTCTTCTCCTCCGTTTCGCCAACGATCTTGAGGAGTACGGCAAAGTTGAGCAGATGCCTCAGCTTGAAGGAAAGAGGATGATCATCATGATCACACCCAAAAAGAAATAAAAAACGGCTTGAAGTGCCGGCGCACCCCTCTGCGGAGGTTTGCGGTGACGCGATAGCCAACTAAAAATCACATAACAATCACAACTAACCCAAATGCCCAAGATTAAGACTAATTCCGGTGCCAAAAAGAGGTTCGCCCTTACCGGATCAGGAAAAATCAAGAGAAAACACGCTTTCAAAAGCCACATCTTGACAAAGAAGACCAAGAAGCAGAAGCGTAACCTCACACACTTCAGCACTGTGGCTAAGGCTGACCGCAACAGCGTTCTCTCACTTCTCGCAATGAAGTAAACCGAAGCGTTTTCCGCAATCCAGTTAACCACACTCAGTGATTTTTTAACAACATCTACTAACCGGATGCACAGCACAAAAGAGCGCGCCACGCCAGAGCGCACGTCGCGACGCTGACATCCAAAACAAACCACAACAATGCCAAGATCAGTAAATCACGTAGCATCACGTGCTCGCAGAAAGAAAATCTTAAAACTCACCCGCGGATACTTCGGCTGCCGCCGTAACGTATGGACCGTTGCCAAGAACACTTGGGAGAAAGGTCTCACCTACGCTTACCGCGACCGCAAGGATAAGAAGCGCAACTTCCGCGCTCTCTGGATCCAGCGCATCAACGCCGCAGCACGCATGGAGGATCTCAGCTACTCAAAGCTCATGGGTCTCATCCACAAGGCAGGTATCGAGATCAACCGCAAGGTGCTCGCCGACCTCGCCCTCAACAACCCCGCGGCATTCAAAGCTATCGTCGACAAAGTGAAAGGCGCATAATCAGGCGTCCTGAACCAACGATACCGGCAGGCGGTGTGTCATTGCGACACACCGCCTGCTTTGTTTCTTAATGGCGCTTGTAGGACGGTTGTAGAGATAGCTGCAAGGCGGCTGCAGAGGCAGTTGTAGGGGCGGAGGTATGGCGCGAGCGCAGCGCAGCCTACCTCCGATCAACCCGCATCCATAAAAGTTGCGCATCTCCGAAGCGCTATCTGTGGGTTGTGTCCTCCTGATCCCCACACGGTAGTATGCACTGCGTGCTCAACTACACGTATGGGGTTTACCATGTTGCGAGTCTCCGACTCGCTCTCGCCTTGCAAGTGTTGTTTCTCCCCGCTGCGCTCGCACTTCATCGTGTGGTTGTCACTCCACGCCTCGGAGAGGCGCAACATGGTAAACCCCACCCGTGTTGATGGAGCGCATGGCGCGACATTGACCGAGTGGGGTTGTAGTGGACTGCAGTATCTATGGTGCTTCGGAGGTGCGCAACTTTACTATGATGGGTGCAGACTTTACGGAGGTAGGCTGCGCTGCGCTCGCGCCATACCTCCGCCTCCCACAACCACCCATATAAAAAAAACTCCGATGCGCGGTGCGCATCGGAGCGTGTACGGTATGTATTGTATCCTATTATTTCAGGAGATCCTTCACCGCGTCGTTCGGAACCATTTGTTCCTGGAAAGTGTAAGCACCGGTCTTGGCGGATTTTACAACGCGGATAACTTTGCTGTAGGTGCGTCCTTCACCTTTCTGAAGTGATGCTACGGTTTTCTTTGCCATATCTCAGATCTTATTTTATTTCTTTGTGAACGGTGACCTTCTTGAGGATCGGGTTGTATTTCTTCAGCTCAAGACGCTCTTGGGTGTTCTTGCGGTTCTTGGTGGTAATGTAGCGTGAGGTGCCGGGCATTCCGCTCGCCTTGTGCTCTGTGCATTCGAGGATTACCTGCACGCGATTTCCTTTTGCTTTCTTTGCCATGGCGTGATCAGTATGCTATTGTTTTGATTTCGGTTAAATAACCCTGGCGGGCTGCTTCCTTGATAGCTGCGTTGAGACCTTTCTTGTTGATGGTGCGGAGACCTGCAGCTGAGATTGTGAGGGAGATCCAGCACTGCTCCTCAACCCAGAAGAACTTCTTGGTGAAGAGATTTACGTTGAATTTGCGTTTTGTGCGGCGCTTTGAGTGTGAGACGTTGTTGCCCACCATCGCCTTCTTGCCTGTGATTTGACAAATCTTTGACATGGCAGTTGAAGTTATTTAGCTCGTTGTTAATATTTTAACGGTTTGGTCTTGTGGCCGCCGTGTCCCTTTCTCATATCACCGGCAGCTGCATCTTTTCTGCCCGCTTTACAGGAGGTGCCACAAAACAGAGTGCAAAGTAACGGATTTTTCCGCAATTACACAAATTTTTCGCACTCAATGAATAATTTTCAACCATTTTTCCCCGCTTTTCGGCGCATGCTTCCACAATGTAATATGCTTAAGATGCCGGATGCGGCAATTACTGCTGTTTTGATCTGCCCAACACGACGATATTGTTGCCTTCCGCAGGAATATCAGCCAATAGGGCGTTGAGCCGGTCCCGTTCATCTTCAGTTATATCTTCGGCAAGTCTGGCTCCGATAGCATCGGTGAAATCGCCGGAGTCATACATCCAGGCAAAACCGTAGTTATTGTTATAGAGAGCGTTGCACAGTTGTCCGGCGCAGCCTTCCGACAAGTCTATTCCTCCGAGCATATCGTTGTAGATCTCGCATACGCTGCCCTTGAGAGTCCTGGGGTCAGTGACTATAGTCCGGACGCCTGACGCATCATAGGCGATCGTGAAGTAAAGTCCCGACATGTATGTCAGCTGTACGTTGGTATCTTCTGATGCACCTGCGACAGTGAAGCGGGGAGTGAGTTTACAGTTTCTTCTGTCGTATTGTAAAATTGTGTCGTTTGGCGTTTTGTCGTGGTGCGGTGTGAAAAGGATATTGTCGCGGTCTTTCAGAATGGTGTTGATGCTGCCGTAGTCAAAACCGTGCTCTTTGGTCTTGTCGCTGAGTCCGGCATGACAATGCTCGTCTATGATTGTGCCGTCAAGTGTCTGGCGGAATGTGGTTATGAGTGTGTCAGTTTCTTCCGGACAGATGAACAGGAATACATCAGTTTCATTTTTGTCATAGTCGGCAAAAAATTCCACGCGTTCGCTTTTGGGATGATGCGCCAACGGTATCTCTCTCAAGAAATTGCACCGGAGGTCATACATCAGTATGTAGGGATCGGTGAAGCTGTAGAGATAGACGCGTCCGGCGTTCTCGTCGATCTGCCGTTGGAAGATTGAGAACCGGTATTCCCCCGGCCCATTGCCGAGATCTCCGAGTTTTCCTACAAATGATCCGTCTCGGCGGAACAGTAGCGACGCGCTGTTGCGCATACCTGCCGAAGTCAGTATATAGTTGTCGGAAACCCATACCGGTCCCATGCCGCACATTGCCTCTTCCTTATCTTCGAGTACAATGACCTCAAGAGAGTCGACAAGTGAGCTCAGCGGCAGTCTGATCGTTTTGTCTGTGTCAATACGGTCGAGATGGCATGAGATCACAGTGTCGTTGTTTATTATGTCGTGCGATGCGATTATGTCGCAGTAGTCGAGGATCTCTTTGTTATCCACATGACTTCCCGCTGAACATGAATACATGCAGCTGAGTGCGGATATTGCTATTGTAATGGCAATTGTTATGCGTGTCATTATGCTCTTGTTGAATTAATGCGGCTAAGGTATGAAAAAAATGCAGAAAAAACTTATCACTACGCTCTCATATCCTGATACACCGCCATGCATCAATTGCGTAGCCGGAG
Organism: uncultured Muribaculaceae bacterium; assembly: GCA_910587425.1. Classification (GTDB taxonomy): domain Bacteria; phylum Bacteroidota; class Bacteroidia; order Bacteroidales; family Muribaculaceae; genus Paramuribaculum. The sequence goes on along the minus strand of CAJUKU010000001.1, from coordinate 38,883 downwards.
TTGTATTGGTTTCTCAATACAGGTGTTTATGGCGAAGGATAGTAGTACAATTGCGAGCAGAGATGTAAAGAAGCACCCCCATATGCCGAGGAGAGAGTCGAGCCTGAAATGGGCGGCAAGTTGAAGCACTGGTCCGTGCACAAGATACATATTATATGAGACATTATCGCGTCGTCCTTCGAAGGTTCCCCATCTGCCCACCATTGAGAACCATATCACAAGCGAACCGAAAGCTAATGGATGGAGCACTTCGTTGAAATAAGGTATATACTCGCCGGCTAACATCAGAGCTGCGCTACAGGTAATTATCATCCATTTATAATGCATGAAAGCATCGTAATAGTAATAGATGATCACGCCTATGTAAAAATACATAAGCTGACCTATGAACTGGCGTCCTAATATTTGGTATATTTCATTACCGGTATGGTCGTAAAGCTGATTGAAAAGAAGACGATAAGCTATGGAGACCACAAATAGGCTTATGAATATTACTACCGGTTGGCGACGGGTCTTGCAAATCAGATGCGCTATCATCGGTACGGAAAGATAGAGCATCCATTCGACTTTCATTGTCCACAACGACACATTGACAGCTGGTCGCGCTAAGTCTGAGAATACTCCGGGAAGGGTCGGTTCTATAAAGTTAAGAAAACAGATGTTGGCAATTAGGTATTTCCAGAATCCCGGACTCATGAAGTATTCACATGCCGGGAGAGTGGATACCGACACAAGACCTATAGCAAAAATAAGCACTGTAGCCCAATATGCGGGAAGTATGCGCAAAGCCCTATGACGTACATAACGCCATGTGTCCCTATGTTTGAGGAAACTTCCGTAAATTAAAAATCCGCTCAATGCGAAGAAGCCACCTACGCCTGAATAGCTCGTGATTGGAAACCATATATTTCCACCGACCAAGGTGTTGAAATGTGCGACAATCACGGCGAAAGCCAGTAGATACCTGATAACGCCCATGTTGTTAGGCGTAGGTATTACATATGGGACTTTGTTGGGTGTTATCATTTACTAAACGTTTAAAAACAAACGATAATAAAATAAAGATATTGTTCTCCTTTAGAGATTATTGAAAAGTAATCATACAGTTGTCAGTACATGTTAAAAGCCATCTTATATTATCAATATCATACTGGTTTCGGCTAAACCAATAAAAATATAAAGAAAAAGGAATTAAGAAGTAAAAAGATTTGAAATGGTGGTGATAGGTGCGGTATTGGGAAAAAAGCAGTAACTTTGCGGCTGCAAGAATAAATAAGAGTAAACACCTAATTCATAATATGGATTTCATAGAAGAACTTACTTGGCGAGGCATGATCCACCAGATGATGCCCGGCACCGACGAGCAGCTCAAGAAGGAGATGACCACGGCTTACCTTGGCATTGACCCTACGGCTGACTCTCTGCATATAGGTCATCTCGTGGGAGTGATGATGCTCAAGCATTTCCAGCGTTCTGGACATAAGCCCATCGCGCTTGTGGGTGGTGCTACCGGCATGATCGGCGACCCCTCGATGAAGAGCCAGGAGCGCAAGCTGCTTGATGAGCAGACTCTCCGCCATAATCAGGAGGCTATCAAGCGTCAGCTTGCGAAATTCCTTGATTTCGACAGCACCGCGCCCAATGCCGCCGAGATGGTCAACAACTATGACTGGATGAAAAACTTCTCGTTTCTCGACTTCATCCGCGACATAGGCAAGCATATCACCGTAAACTACATGATGGCTAAGGATTCGGTCAAGAAGCGTCTGTCGGGCGAGAGCCAGCAGGGCATGTCGTTCACCGAGTTCTCCTATCAGCTCGTGCAGGGCTACGACTTCCTCAACCTGTATCGCGAGAAAGGTTGCCGTCTGCAGCTCGGCGGCTCTGACCAGTGGGGTAATATCACTACCGGCACGGAACTTATACGCCGCACCACCGGCGGCGAGGCATTCGCCCTAACATGTCCGCTCATCACGAAGGCTGACGGTGGAAAGTTCGGAAAGACCGAGAGCGGTAACGTATGGCTCGATCCGCGTTACACTTCACCTTATAAGTTCTACCAGTTCTGGCTCAATGTTTCCGATGCCGATGCCGAAAAGTACATCAAGATCTTCACCGAACTGACGCGTGAGGAGATCGAGGAGCTTGTCGCCCAGCAGGCTGCTGATCCCGGTCAGCGACCGCTGCAGAAGCGTCTCGCACGCGAGATCACAGTCATGGTGCACTCGCAGGCTGACTACGATGCCGCTGTCGAGGCTTCGCAGATACTGTTCAGCAACCATGCCGGTGAGGCGTTGCACCGTCTTGACGAGACCACGCTCCTGCAGGTTATGGAAGGTGTGCCCCAGTTTAAGGTTGATGCTCGCCTGTTTGACGGCGAAGGCATTAAACTTGTCGACCTGCTGACTGAGGCTGCCGCATTCTTCCCCTCCAAAGGCGAGATGCGAAAGATGACACAGCAGGGTGGTCTGTCTATAAATAAGGAGAAAGTTGCCGATCCGTTCCAGGTGGTGACCTCTGCCGACCTGCTCAACGGTAAATATCTCCTCGCCCAGCGCGGTAAGAAAAACTATGCGCTTATCATAGCCGACTGATTGCTTCCGGCGGTCAGCTGCCGGATTGAAACATACAGTAAGGCGGTGTGTCTTTGTTGACGCGCCGCCTTATTGTTTATACGGAGGCTATGGCAAACGTAACAGGGCGCGTGCCGGATGGGCAGCATAGCAGTATGGATCCGTCGGTGCTTTCGGTGCATAGATCCATAGTTGAGGCAGATGAATCGCCCGTCGAGGCGCGTAGAGTGGATATGATGTGCGGACGTAACACTTGCCAGGCGAGAGGACAGATTTTCACGCCGTGGAGTGTGCCGGAACTGTCGACCGCAGCTATATCAGCCGCAGAAATCCCGATCTCCTGTCCGGGAGTGAACGCGGTGCATCCGCCAGCTTCCGGGTCGGAAAGATAGTGGCTTTGGAGATCGGTGAAGCAGTGGCAACGCACAACGCGCAGGCTGCAACGTCCGCTGTCAGGCAGCTTCTCGCCGCTGTCGTGTCTCGTTCCCGCGGCATGTGCCACCTTTGGAACCGACATCGCAGCCACGGCGAGAGCGGCGAGTCGGCAGAAGCGACGGCGCCCGGTGTCAACGTTCGTGTCATGCTGTTTCATGCAGCAAAATTACATCTATTTTTCTGTTTCATTGATGTGGTATGCCTCAAAAAAGTTACCTTTGCCATCGGTATGCACAATTATGCCACAGAGTGCATCAGCCGTCTTGGCACCACTTGACAATGATTTATCTGTAACACCAATCACATTATGAATCACAAACTGATTGCCGCAGCATTGTTGCTCTGCGGCGCGGGAGCACAGGCTGCCTCTACCGAGGGGCGTCTGCTGAGGTTCCCGTCAACCAACGGTCGCGAGGTGGTTTTCACCTACGCCGGCGATCTCTACACGGCTCCTATCACAGGAGGCGAGGCGCGACGCCTCACCTCGCACGAGGGCTACGAGATGTTTCCACGTTTCTCACCCGACGGTTCGAAGATTGCCTTCACCGGTCATTACGACGGCAATACGGAGGTCTATCTCATTGACCGCAACGGCGGACAGCCGCAGCGGCTCACCTATACCGCCACAAATGCCCGCGATGACATCGGCGACCGTATGGGGCCGAACAATATCGTCATGACATGGAGCCCTGACGGAAAGAGCATTGTCTACCGCAACCGCATAGGCGACGGTTTCACCGGGCGCCTCTGGACCGTTAGTCCCGAAGGGGGTATGCCAGCTGATATCCCTCTGCCCGAGGGCGGCTTCTGCAGCTACTCGCCCGACGGCAAGAAGCTGGCTTACAACCGTGTGATGCGCGAGTTCCGCAACTGGAAGTATTACCGTGGCGGCATGGCTGACGACATCTGGGTATATGATCCGGAGGCTAAGAGCGTGAAGAATATCACCGAGAATCCTGCGCAAGACATCATTCCGATGTGGATCGGCGATGAGATTTTCTTCATCTCCGACCGCGACATGACCATGAATCTGTTCGTCTACAACACCCGCACCGGAAAGACCGAAAAGGTCACCGATTACACTGATTACGACATCAAGTTCCCGTCCACCGACGGCAAGCGCATAGTGTTTGAGAATGGTGGATGGATCTATAGCTTTGATCCCGCCACGCGCAAAGCTGAGAAAATCGATATCCGCATGGCTCCTGAAGCCAATCAGGCACGTCAGGAGCACAAGAATGTTGAGCGCTACGTCACAGCCGCGTCCATATCTCCCGACGGGGAGCGTCTCGCAGTGACGGCGCGCGGTGAGGTGTTCGATGTTCCCGCGGCAAAGGGTGTCACCCGCAATATCACCCGCACCCCCGGAGCCAACGAGCGCGGTGCGGAATGGAGCCCCGACGGCAAGAGCATAGCATATATCAGCGACCGCACCGGTGAGACCGAGATCTGGTTGCAGAGCGCCGCAGGTGGCGAACCGAAGCAGCTCACTACGGGTAATGACACATACATCCGTTCGCTCCAGTGGAGCCCCGACAGTCGCCACATCCTCTACACCGACCGCAAGAACCGCATCGTTGAGGTGGATCCCGTCGCGGCTACAAAACGCACCGTGACGCAGAATCCCGAAAGCGAATTCTACGATGTGAGCTATTCTCCCGACAGCCGCTGGATCACATATACCCGCCCGGAGTCAAACAACATGAGCGTGGTATACGTGCGCAATCTTGCTGATGGCAGGGAGATCGCCGTGACCGAGAAGTGGTACGACAGCTCATCGCCGCGCTTCAGTGCCGATGGTCGCTACCTTATCTTCACCTCCGCCCGCGACTTCAACCCGATATATTCGCGCACGGAGTGGAACCATGCCTACGGTGCGATGGATGGTGTCTACATGGCTCTCCTGAAAGCCGACACCCCCTCGCCGCTGCTCCCGACCGATGGCGCGGCTTCAGCCGACAAACCGGAGGATACTAAAGACGCGAAAGCGGCGAAAGGTGGTAAGAACAGTTCCGCCACAGCCGGTGTCACGGTGGAAATCGATGCCGACGGACTCCCAGGCCGCATAATCCGCTTGCCGCTCCCCACAGGCCGCTATGGCAGCTTCTATAGCGACGGAAAGAAGGTGTGGTACTCTTCAGGTCGCGACACGAAACAGTTCGATCTCGCCACACAAAAGGAGGAGACCGTAGCCGAGGGCGCCCGTATGGAGGTGAGTGCCGACGGCAAGCGCGCCCTGTTCAGCAAGGGCGGCAAACTGTACTCTGTAGCTATGCCCGCCGGAAAAGCCAATCTCTCCGACGCCGTCGATCTTTCCGACATGGTGGCTGTCGTAGACTATCCGCAGGAATGGGCGCAGATCTTCGATGAGACATGGCGCGCTTTCCGCGACGGTTTCTATCTCGAGAACATGCATGGCACCGACTGGAAGGCTATTCGTGAGAAATACGCTCAACTGCTTCCGTACGCCAAGACCCGCCTCGATCTCAACTATATCATAGGTGCTATGATTGCCGAACTCGCATGCGGACATGCCTACGTGAACCCCGGCGAGACTGTCCGTCCAGAGAACATCAGCATGGGTCTGCTCGGAGCCGAGCTTAGTCGCGACAAGAGCGGTTTCTATCGTATCGACCGAATTCTCCCCGGTGGAGTCTACAGCGAAAAACTCCGCTCGCCGCTTGCCGAGCCTGGCGTGGGTGTGAAAGCGGGCGACTTCATCACCGCTGTCGACGGTGTGCCTGTAACCGAAACCAGCAATATCTACTCGCTGCTTATCGGCAAGGCTGACAAACTTACGGAGCTTACCGTCAATTCAAAGGCTGCTGCCGGCGGACGCAAGGTGGTGATCCGCCCCATCGACAACGAGGAGCCGCTTTACCACTACGAATGGGTGCAGAACAACATACGTAAGGTTGAGGAGGCTACCGACGGACGCGTGGGCTACATCTACGTGCCAGATATGGGACCCGAGGGTCTGAACGAGTTCGCACGCTACTTCTATCCGCAGCTCGACAAGGAGGCGCTGATCATCGACGACCGCGCCAATGGAGGCGGCAATGTGTCGCCGATGCTCATCGAGCGTCTTATGCGCAAACCTTACCGCCTCACTATGAGCCGCACCTCATCAAAGGTCGGTACTGTGCCCGATGCAGCCCATGTCGGACCGAAGGTGCTACTCATCAACAAGTATTCCGCTTCCGACGGAGACCTGTTCCCCTGGAGCTTCAAGGCTAACAAGCTCGGCACCGTTATCGGTACGCGCACCTGGGGAGGTATAATCGGTATCAGCGGATCACTCCCATATATGGATGGAACAGACGTCCGCGTACCGTTCTTCACCAATTTCGATGCCGAGACCGGCGAATGGATCGTGGAGAATCATGGTGTCGAGCCCGACATACTTATCGACAACGATCCCATCCGCGAACAGGCGGGCGAGGATCAGCAGCTCAACGAGGCTATCCGTGTGGCTCTCGAACAGGTGAAGGACCGCAAGCCTCTCCCGAAAGTTCCCGCTCCGCGCACATTCAAGGATCTCGGACTTTGAACCGGCGGCTGACTCTTAATACTACTATATAATATAAAGCGGTGTGTCAAGTGAATTTTGACACACCGCTTTTGTATCCTGATGGGAGGAATTGTCAGAATGGTCGTTGTGACACATCCTCTAATCGAATATGTGCCGCAGCTTGGAGAATATGCGGTTCTTCACCGACTCCGTAGGCTTGATGTTCGGTTTATCCTCAAGGCTCTTAAATGCTGCGCGTTCCTCATCGGTGAGATTTTCGGGGATGTAGACCATCACGTTGATAAGCTCATCGCCCACCTCATGGGTCTCCGGATTGGGCAGACCTTTGCCACGCAGGCGCAGTATCTTGCCTGGCTGTGTTCCGGGGGCGATTTTCAGACGGGCGCGTCCGCCGATTGTCGGCACTTCCGCCGATCCACCGAGTGCAGCGGTCGGGATGTCGAGCATAAGGTTGTAGACCACGTCGTTGCCGTCGCGTATCAGTTCCGGATGCTTCACCTCCTCGATCACGACAAGCAGGTCGCCGTTCACGCCGCCGTGCATTGGCGCGTTACCCTTTCCTTTCACGGTGAGCACCATGCCGTCGGAGACGCCTGCCGGGATGTCGAACGACACCACCTGCTCCTTGTGCTCCACGCCGGTGCCGTTGCAGAACTGGCAACGTTCGCTGATGATCTTCCCCTCGCCGTTACATTCCGGACAGATGGCGGCACTCTGTGCGGCGCCGAATATTGTCTGCTGTGTGCGAACGATGGTTCCTGAACCGTGGCAGGTAGGACATGTTGTGAAAGCCGTGCCGTCCTTAGCTCCGGTGCCGTTGCAGTGCGTATCTTTGACGAACGATTTCAGTTTGAGCGTCTTCGACACACCCTTGGCTATATCCTCGAGTGTCAGCTTCAGTGTTATGCGCAGGTCATCGCCGCGGCGCTGCCGCTTGCGCGGACGTCCGCCGGCAGCACTGCCGAAGCCACCCATGTCGAAGTGAGCGTGACCGCCGAAAATATCGCCGAATGCCGAGAATATATCCTCCATCGACATGCCGCCGGTCGAGTAGTAGCCACCGCCACCGGGGAATCCCTGCGGACCCATGTCATGTCCGAACTGGTCATACTTCTGACGCTTCTCCGGATCGGAGAGCACATCGTATGCCTCGGCGGCTTCCTTGAACTTCTCTTCAGCCTCCTTGTCGTCGGGATTCTTGTCAGGGTGATATTTTATAGCCAGCGATCGGTAGGCTTTCTTAAGCTCCTCGGGAGTGGCGGTCTTCGACACCCCGAGCACTTCGTAATAATCTCTCTTTGCCATTTGTCTCGGAATGTTTTTACTGTCCTACAGCCACCTTTGCGTGACGGAGCACTTTGTCATTTATCATGTATCCCTTTGTCGGCGTATCGATCACCTTGCCTTTCGCATCAGGATCGTCGACGGGCACCATGGCTATAGCCTCGTGCAGGTCGGGATTGAATTCCGCACCGGTCGATTCCATCGCCTTGACACCGTTCTGTTCCAGATATTTGATAAACTTGTTGTAGATAAGCTCCATGCCCTGAAGCACAGCGTCGGGGTCGTCAGTCTTGCGTGCCGCCTCGATGCCGCGCTCGAAATCATCGATTATCGGGAGCAGACCGCGCATCACGTTTTCGGCACCGTTGCGCAGTATCTCGCTCTTCTCTTTCAGGGAGCGTTTGCGGAAATTGTCAAACTCAGCCATCAGGAACAGATATTCCTTCTTCTCCTTCTCGAGCTGAGCCTTCAGTTCGCCGTTCTCCTGCGCCAGACGGTCGATCTCGGTCATCTCGGCGTTCTCGATATCCTCGGCGGTTTCATCCTCACCGGCAGCCTCGGGCACATTGTCGAGTATCTCTTCCTGTGGCTGTTCGGTTGCGGTATTCTCCTGTTCGGGGTTGTTATGCTTATGATTCTTGCTCATGAGTATTCTTTTTAGAAATCTGTACATACAAAAATTTTGCCAAACTCACCGTAATCCGGTCTGGCACTTTAAAAAGATAACAATTTTTTCGGCGTTTCGTTCGGAAACGCCGGTTCACTGCATCGCGCAGGTGAATGTCTGGCAGTCGGCAAGCTTTGCGGCGGCTTCCTCTGCCAAAATGTCACTCGTGAATATTCCATACACTGCCGAGCCAGATCCCGACATGGAAGCATAGACGGCGCCATGCTCCATAAGCAACGTCTTTATCGCTGCGATCTCAGGGTGCGACGGGAAAATCGACGCCTCGAAGTCATTCTTTACCCCTGCGCTCCACGACGCCGGATCTGCGTCGAGTAGACGCTCGAGCGCTGTGTCGGGCTGCCGGGGTGTCACTCCTGCATACGCCTCGCGTGTCGGTACGCTCACATCCGGCTTGGCTATCGTGATGTAGTAGCCCTCCAAGTTCAGTTCGGCTGGCGATAGTGTCGTTCCCGTGCCGGTGGCGAGCATCGGGCGGTTATAGATGAAGAAAGGGCAGTCGGCACCCACCGGAGCGATGATCTCAGCCATCTGCGGCTCCGTCAGCCCGAGGTTCAGCATCTCGTTCACGGCGCGCACGGCAAATGCCGCATCGGCTGAGCCGCCACCGAGTCCCGCACCGTCGGGGATCACCTTGTGCAGGAAAATGTCGAGTGGCGGCAGATGTCGCCAACCCTCGGCGACAGTATCGCCTGCTGCCTTGCTGATATTTTCATCAAGAGCCCGCAGCGCCTTGATGATCAGGTTCTTCTCCATCGGACAGGCAACCTCGCGACCTGTGATGGTGAGCGTCGTCTCCCGACACCTGCCGGGTACGATCTCCAGCACGTCGCACCATCCAACGGGATAAAACAGCGTGACTATATTATGATAGCCGTCACTGCGCCTCTTCACAATGTCGAGCCCTATATTGATCTTCGCGTTCGGAAACACCACCATGATATCTGTCGTTTAGCGTTATTTTAATCTGATTAGTGCCTGATTAGCGTTATATTAATCTGAGCCTATCTGACCTGTTATTAATATCTTCAGCCACATTTCTTGTAATCACGCAAAATTACACAAAAATCCGCATCCCCACACTTTATGTATAACCCCTCCTGCGAAGTTTTCTTAATCGTCAGATTAACCAAAACAGTTGCCGGAGATGCTGTTATGATACAGTACCTCCGGCACAGGGCTTGGTAATCAAAAAGAGAATGCTAAAAAAGTTGTTCCGTCCTTAATTTCTCTCTGTAAATCATGCGTGCATTCTCTATCAGCGTGATGTACATAGGCATGAGCTCCGGTACGTCCTTAAGTGATAATGCGATATTCTCAACGTATGCATCAGCTTGTATTGCGACAATACCATCTTCATGTCCGCCCTTAAGAGTAGCCGTTCCGTCTTTGGTTACGTCATAAATATGTATTTTAGTCATCTGTTGCCGTTTCTGTATGTAATACGCAATACCTTCCATCAGATAAAGGTTATGATTTGTAGGCTGGACTGAAGCCACGGTAGAGAATATTTCATAATAAAAGTACTTACCGTTCTTTACTATGTTCATCTGATAGTGCTTATCGTCTTTTTCAAAGTAAATTTTATTATTTTGAACAGATCCTTTGTAGCCGGAGGCTTCCAAGTAAGTTACTATCGGTTTTGTCAGTGGGTTGGTCTCCTCACCGGCGTGTATTGGAGCGCCAATGAGCAACAGACCGAGAAAAACAAGTATTAATCTATTCATAGCGAGGTTTTTAATTGTACCATTCTAATTTGCAGTGTCTATCCTTTAAATGATTATTCATAGATGCATATTGGTCAAGAGAGATTTTCCTATATGAATCATCAAAATACTCTATGGTTTCATCCATTAGGTTAATTTTTATATCATATTCTGTTCCAAAGGTATAGTATTTACCTCTCCAGACAAGGATCTCTCCACCATCTGAGTCGCTATAACTATAAGTAATCCCATTTCGGCTGCGCTTATAAACTCCTGTTCGGTTAGTGTTATTATCTATGAAAGTACCGTCAGTTTTCAAACTGAGATACGCAATCCGACCCATAAAATAGTCCAGATCAAAGATCTCACCGATAATTCCTTCTCTCAGTTTTTCCTTTCGATATTCATTGTTCGCATCACAAAGTTCATCACTTACAGCGCGAACGATTGCTTCACGGTATGACTCCTCTTCATATGTACCGAGCGCATTGATAGGGATTGTTATGCCCATAGAAATAATACTATTGTTCATCTTGAGTCCATGGTCGTTAAGTGTCCCTTCCCATGTGACACTGAGCCCTCCTCTTCCTAATGTCATGTATGTTTCATTATGAATACCTTGGGTATTATTTGCTGTAGATAGAACACGGTTGTAAAAATCGTCAGAATAAAATCCTGCTAATATTAGTGTTATGTCGCGAGCCGGAGCTTCCGTGGATATCTTGTTGCCTATGGATTTATAATTAGTAGACTCGTCAAAGTTTAGGCTTACATCGTCGATATATATTATTTTCTTATTGTATAGGTTGATTAGATAATTACCGCACAACAGCCAATTACTCTTGATGTAAAATTTGGCATTTTTGTCGGATAATGTCTTGGATAGATCCTCAAAACTGCCATATTTATCTGGGTATTGAGTGAGTGCAGGTTTTTCAGACGTAACGTTAATACCATATGATGTTATTTCGCTTTGAGTAAGGTATTTAGTAAGCGAACACGGATCCTTGCCCATGTTCCAAAACATTATATCTGCACCATTATTGTCTCTGAATATAATGTACTGATGGCTATCGTTTATTTCGCCACAAAGCACGTCGTGTGTTTTGGCAAAATCCTCAGCAAAAGCATTCACATCTGCTACCGCTTCACATTCTACAGCGAGTGCAGAAACAGTGTCCATGCCTTCTGAGTAGTAATTGTCGTCATTATCACTGCTCTTAGAGATGGCGAAAATAATGAATATCACTAATGCAAACAGGAAAATGACGGCTATGACATATTCGGAAGTTTTTCTCTTAGACTGCGTGGATTGGGATTCCCTTTTGTGATTTTCTTCCGCAGTGCTTTTTGGCTTTTGTGGGTTTTGTCTCGGGATTTCTAAGCTCCAGATTTCGTCATTATTGCCGTATTTGGAAAGGAAACGTTCTTTTAAAGAAAGTGCCTCCTCATAATTGCTGTTGGAGATGGCATCCTTGATGATGTACACATACTGTTGGCTTATAAAAGTGAGACAGTTTGATTTGAACTGCTGTAGTTCTTCGGTGGTGATTGATGTCGAGCCGTCGATGGTGATGTATGCTTGTTCATATTCACCATCATTGAATAGCTCGACAGCCTTTATGTATGATTGATCTCTTTTCATCTGATTCAGGCTATGGATGTCGGTTACCGGTAATTATATTGACGGTTGTACAGACGGTTGAATGTGGATTCACTCATGCAGAGGAAGTAAAGGAAATCGATGAGCGACAGGATTGAGCCGATAACGAAAAATCCTATTCCAAAGGAGAAGGCAGAGATAATTAAAGTCAGGAACAGGTAGAATAACCCTAAACCTACGCTGCCTACATAGAAGCGGGCTACTCCAAAGCATCCTAAAAGAAATGCAAGTATGACTGCTGTACCCTTGTTCTTGCCACCGATGTAGACCGGTGTTATGGGTTGTGTGCCGGTAGCTCCGATGTTGTTGACCACCATTACTGGCTGCTGCTGAGGCGTGATGGGTTGAGGTGTCTGTATCGGTGCTTGCTGATGTGGCATCTCGAATGATGTGCCACAGTAGAGGCATCGCTGCATTCCGTTACCGAGTTCGGCGGATTTTGTGCCGCCGCAATTAGGACAATTGTTTGACATAATGTTATAATGATTTGAGTTTATTGATGAGTTTGAGATTGGTTTCTTTAATTGTGGCGATATCGGCACTTTCCACCGCGGATTGCAGAGCACTGAGCGAAACTTTGATATCGGCGCATGCTGTGGTATCTTTCAGTTTCCCAGCGGGGACAGCCCGCAGATGGCTTTTCGATTCCGAAAGAATTCTGTTGGCTTCATATTTAGCTCCGTTATTCCAACTGTCGGTTACAAGCATGATGCGGTCTATCAGAACCAACAGTTGCTCACGTTCGGCGATCAATGATTGTACGGAATCGCTTTTGCTCTGTGCGGCAGACCCCCCGAAGTCGGCTATCAGCCATACTGTACTGCCCACTATCAGCAAAATCAGATACCCGATGTAGAGTGTTTTGAGGTTTCGGTCGGGAGCTGCCCAATCATCGCTGACAAAGGTGAAAAGAAGAGTCCATAAGAATGATAATCCGAGTATGATATAGATCACAATGTTTCTCGAAACAACCCGGACTGGCATTCTGACCGACGAGGTGACGCTCCATAGATTAAAGAAAACAGTCGAGGCAAACAGAATTCCTGTCAGTGAGCATAGTGCTTCCAAAGCGACAAATGTTGGGAATATCAGATGAAACACTCCCGCAATCGCTATGCAAATCACAGCTAATGTCAGTATGATCTTCGCTATATTATTCATACGTAGTGAAGTGATTGGTTTATTGTTTGTTGGATTAGTCGGCATTTGTCGGTGGTGGAGGCGGGGCGATTGATGAGAATATAGCGGCGATTTCAGAATCCGCATCAGCTTTGACCCATTCAGAGCCACCTACGCGATATACGTATGTGCTTGGTGTTAAGTCACCGCACATAACCATCTGACGGATCACAGTATAATTGAAAGGACCGGTGGTCTGTCCATCTTTTGCCACATAGTAGGCATGTGCGCTTGGAGCGGGAGGGGGTGGTACAACCTGCGATTGGTTCATGGCGTTACCAACAGCCATGCCCATCTGTTGCCCTATGCCGATCCCCATACCGGCTCCCATAAAGACTCCTGCACCCTGATTGCCGGCAACAGTCTGTGCTATATCTATCTGCTTCTGCTGCAAGTAGTCTACTCCAAGCTTTTGCAGCTTGACTCGTTCGGCGATTCCCTCCATAACGGTGCGGTAGCCGTTATCGTTTTCATCAAACGAGATATCTTCGATGTTCAGGTTAAGCAATTCTACACCATATTCAGAAAAAGCTTTTTCAAGTTCAAGAGCGACCGCCCGAGCAAGCGATTGGTATTCGCAGCCGAGTTCATTTATGTTGACACCATGATCCTTCATGAATTTTGCCAATGTGACCTTGAAAGCCTCGATCACATCGATGCGGAACTGATCATATATGGTGTCCATGAAGATAATCTTCTGCGTACCTACGAATTTCAGAAGGAACATTCCTCCATCCTTGATTCGTACACCATACTGACCTCGTGCGGATATCTTAAGAGGAATCTGGAAATAAGGATCAATGATACGTAATCCCCCGGCTCCCCATAGCAGATTGCGCTTCTCTATCTTGCTGACAAACCAGACGTTCGCCTTGAAAGTCGATTCGCCGCCCGAAGGAAGATTGATGATCTTGTTGAGTATCGGAATGTTGGCAGACGAAAGCACGTGCCGTCCGGATGTGAACTTGTCGCAGAGCGAGCCGTTCTTGAAGAAGTAGGCTTCCTGACTGTCATGAACAGTCAGTACGCTGCCGGTGGTGACGTCCTTGAATGGAAAAAGATAGACCAGCACATCGTCGTCCGGCTGATCCCAGTAAATTGACTTGATGATTGGCATGATAATTGCGCAACCCTGTAATTCCCTAACCCGGCGTTTGTTAACAACAAAAGAAAAGAGGGGAATTCATCTCACCTCCTTCATAGACAAACAGGCTCGCCAAAGCCTACAGACTGAATGAAATAAGGGTAGAATAAACTGCCCCTCTGCATTGTGTATGTGGATCGGACTTAGCCGGTGCAGATACAACAAGACAGAAAGAGCGTCTAATCTCACTTTGTCTCAGTCTGTTGGTTGAATTGGCGATTCGTTTGCCTGAGAAAGAAAGCTTGACACTTTTCTTGCCTCACGGTATTTCTCCTCCGTGGGCAGTGCAAAGGTAAGCAGAAAAATTTGGATTAGACGCTCTGTAAAGCAATTTATTCTACAAAAAGTAATGGAACGAGGTATTTTATGGTTTTATACTGCGGGAAGTGGTGGTAAAGGGTGACATTTTGAATTGTTAACGCTCTTTTTGGCGCGGGATGTCGTTTTTGTTGTATTTTTGCGAAAAATCAATTGTCGAACCTTAAATCTGTTGGCATGAGAAAGTTAATTCTGTTTATGGCTCTGGCTTTTTGCGGAGTTGTAGCTATGGCTCAGCGTTTCGAGCCTAAGTGGGTCGGGGAGGTCGCCGTGCTTGATTGTTCTGCGGATACTGTTATGATTCCCACGGAGAAAGCTAATGTGCAGGTGAAGACCTCCAATTCCGCCGGACGCATACTTTTCGACATCGGAAATGTGCGCCGCAAGATCATTGTAAAAGGTGGACGTTCCACAACGCAGTTGCGTGCCGGTGAGCCGATTTACCTCGTGGTGAAATGCAAGGATAACGAGACCGACCCGTCGGGATTTATCCAGGTCGTAAGGTTTGAGGAGAAGAAAAAAGAGCGCAGGTCAGAGTTGGCAAAGGTAAATTGGCTCGACAATGTTACTCAGGGAAATATGGACTTTGTGCCCTATACCGCCGATGCCTACGGGCGGCGGTCGTATCTACTGCGTATAGAGCCACAGGAGGGCGAGTTCGGGGTCAGGATACTCAATCCTGATGAGGTCGACGAGAAGATGCCGATCTTCTACTGCTTCGGCGTTCATGCCGACGATTCCGATCAGCAGTGACCGCACTACGCATTAAGTAACTCGTGAAAATTAATTTATATGATTTTGTAAGGCTTTTTCGGAATGATTTGGGACTTGGAAGAGGGAGCGTAGCGTGCTACGTGACCGATGACAAGTACAAAACAGCCGATAAAGACTGCAAAAGCATATAAAAGAGACATAGGGGTTACAGCTATTGATAGTATCGTTTAATTTTTACGAGGTACTTATTTTAATGAATCAATCGGCGGCGGTGAGTCTAAATTCGTTTGGTACACCGCCGCCAATCATGTCCTTCTGGCAGCTCATGGCTAAAACGGGTCGATGTAACACATTCTTCCGCAGAGCTTATGAATCATGTGAAAACTTTGTGAAAAGATTTCGCGGTTATGGATAAAAGCCGTAAATTTGAGCATTCGTTATAAAATCCTTAATGATTACCATAAAAGTAGGCGGTCATGGTCGCTCCTGACCGTCGACTGAATAACCATAGAAAACATGACCGGAAAACGCAAAAGTTTATCCTTCCTGACTCTTCTGCCCCTTGCGGCAGCTATTGTAGCCGCCTGTAGCGACGGCAAGATGCAGCCGACGGCTGACTATGCCGCCTATGTCGATCCCTTTATCGGAGCCGCCGACAACGGGCACACATTTCCCGGCGCCACACGTCCGTTCGGAATGATACAGACCAGCCCCGTCACTGGTGCTGTCGGCTGGCGTTACTGCTCGGAGTACGTATATTCCGATTCTATAATATGGGGCTTCACACAGACGCATCTCAACGGCACAGGCTGCATGGATCTCGGCGATATACTCGTCATGCCATCCACCGGCACGCGTATCCGCCAATGGGACGGTTACCGCAGTCCGTTTGAAAAATCAACCGAGGAGGCGTCGCCGGGATATTATGCCGTGACACTCTCCGAGCCGGGTGTGCGCGTGGAGCTTACGGCGACGCCGCATGCCGCGATGCACCGCTACACATTCGACCGCGCTGATTCGGCGGCGGTGCTAATAGATCTGCAGCACGGACCGGCGTGGAGCGAGGGGCAGTATCACTCTCAGGTGCGCGAATGCACCACGGAGTGGGTCGACTCTGTCACGCTTACCGGACATGTGCGCAATGCCGTGTGGGTCAACCAGCGCTACTTCTTCGTCATGAAATTTGATCATCCTGTTTTGTCAGCTGACACTCTTCCGCTTGCCAAGGGGGAGAAAGGCTCGCGCATAGTTGCAGGCTTCGACATGAGGCCGGGCGAAGAGCTGCTCATGAAAGTGGCAATGTCCACGACATCTGTCGACGGCGCCCGCCGCAATCTTGAGGCTGAGATCGACGGATGGGATTTCGATGCGGTGCGTGCCGGCGCGCGCAGCGACTGGAACTCTTACCTCGGCAGAATCGAGGTCACCGGTACCGATGAGGAGAAGACAAACTTCTACACGGCATATTACCATGCTATAATACAGCCAAACATGATCGCCGACGTCGACGGGCAATACCGCAACGCCGCCGACTCGGTAGTCGCTGCCGAGGGAGGGGAGTTTTACTCCACATTCTCCACCTGGGATACCTACCGTGCCGCCCATCCTTTCTATACCATAGTCACCCCGGAGCGTGTCGACGGTTTCGTCAACTCGATGGTTGCGCAGGCTGAGGTGCAGGGATTCCTGCCTATCTGGGCACTGTGGGGCAAGGAAAACTATTGCATGATAGCCAATCACTCTGTGCCGGTGATCGCCGAGGCATACCGCAAGGGATTCCGCGGCTTTGATGCCGACCGTGCCTTTGAGGCAATCAAACGCACTCAGACTGTAAGCCACCCGCAGAAGAGCAACTGGGAGGATTACACCACCTACGGATATTTCCCGACCGACCGCACGCCTGCGGAATCGGTGTCAAGCACACTTGAGAGCGTCTACGATGATTATGCCGCCGCCGACATGGCGTCGTTGCTCGGGCGCACGGAGGATGAGAAACTGTTCCGCCGCCGCGCAGATTTCTATAAGAACCTGTTCGACAAGGAGACGCAGTTCATGCGTCCGCGACTTGCCGACAGTACTTGGCGCGAGCCGTTCAACCCCTCGCAGGTAGGGCACTCCGAGAGTGTCGGCGGTGATTACACCGAGGGGAACGCATGGCAGTACACATGGCATGTGCAGCATGATGTTAGAGGACTCATCGACCTGTTCGGGGGAGAGGAGCCGTTCATCAACAAACTCGATTCATTCTTTACCGTCGAACTCGTCACGTCACAGAGCGACGTGACCGGTCTGATCGGGCAGTATGCCCACGGCAACGAGCCGAGCCACCATGTGGCGTATCTTTACGCGCTCGCCGGACAGCCGTGGCGCACACAGGAACTTATCCGTCAGATCTTCGACGAGATGTACCGTCCAGAGCCCGACGGGCTGAGCGGAAACGACGACTGCGGACAGATGTCGGCATGGTACATGTTCTCCGCTATGGGATTCTATCCCGTTGACCCGGTCAGCGCCACCTACGTGTTCGGAGCACCGCAGCTTCCGCGGGTCGTGCTCAATCTCGCCGGCGGAAAGAAGTTCGTCATCGAGGCGCGCGGGCTGTCGGAGGAGAACAAATATGTGGAGAGCATAGAACTGAACGGCAAGCCGTACACACTTCCATACATCACGCACGCCGATATTGTTTCGGGCGGGCATCTCATCTACAACATGACCTCCTCGCATTGAATACAGAAAAAACAAATCAACATTAAAATAACGTTATGAACAAGTATCCGAAGATCGGCATTCGTCCGACAATCGACGGTCGCCAGGGCGGTGTCCGTGAGAGCCTTGAAGAAAAGACAATGAACCTTGCCAAAGCAGTGGCAGATCTCATAGCTAAAAATGTACGCCATGGCGACGGCACACCTGTGGAGTGCGTGATCGCCGACACCACCATAGGTCGTGTAGCCGAGGCTGCCGCCTGCGCCGAGAAGTTCGAGCGCGAGGGAGTAGGCGCTACCATTACCGTCACCTCCTGCTGGTGTTACGGCTCGGAGACTATGGACATGAACCCCTACTGGCCTAAGGCTGTCTGGGGATTCAACGGCACAGAGCGTCCCGGAGCGGTATATCTCGCTGCGGTGCTCGCCGGACACGCACAGAAAGGACTCCCCGCATTCGGCATCTACGGACACGATGTGCAGGATATCGACGACAATACAATCCCTGCCGACGTAGCTGAGAAGCTCCTCCGCTTCGCCCGCGCGGCAATGGCTGTGGCTACCATGCGTGGCAAGTCATATCTCTCGATGGGCAGCATGTGTATGGGTATCGCCGGATCAATCGTTGACCCCGATTTCTTCCAGGAATATCTCGGCATGCGCAATGAGAGCGTCGACGAGACCGAGATCCTCCGCCGTATGGAGGAAGGGATCTACGATCACGAGGAGTATGCCCGCGCTATGGAGTGAACCGAGAAGAACTGCAAGACCCGCGAGGGTGAGGACTTCAAGAACCGTCCTGAGAAGCGCAAGACCCGTGAGCAGAAAGATGCCGACTGGGAGTTCATCGTTAAGATGACACTCATCGTGCGCGACCTCATGAAAGGCAACCCCCGTCTCCGCGAACTCGGTTTCAAGGAGGAGGCTCTCGGTCACAACGCTATAGCCGCAGGATTCCAGGGACAGCGTCAGTGGACCGACTGGAAACCCAACGGCGACTACACCGAGGCTCTCATGAACACTTCGTTCGACTGGAACGGTATCCGTGAGGCATTCGTCGTTGCTACTGAGAATGATGCCTGCAATGGTGTCGCTATGCTCTTCGGACACCTCCTCACCGGCTGCGGACAGATGTTCTCCGACGTGCGCACATACTGGAGCCCCGAGGCTGTGAAGCGTGTCACCGGCAAGGAACTCACCGGACGTGCCGCAGGAGGTATAATCCACCTCATCAACTCCGGAGCTACCACCCTCGATGCCACCGGCGCGAGCGTGAACGCACAGGGCGAACCCTGCATGAAGCCCTCGTGGGACATGACCGAAGCCGACGTAGAGGCTTGCCTAAAGGCTACCACATGGTATCCCGCCGACCGCGACTATTTCCGTGGCGGTGGCTTCTCGAGCAACTTCCTCACACGTGGCGGTATGCCTGTCACCATGTCGCGCCTCAACCTCGTGAAAGGTCTCGGCCCGGTTCTCCAGATCGCAGAGGGTTGGACTGTCGACATTGACCCGGAAATCAACAAAGTACTCGACATGCGCACCGACCCTACCTGGCCGACCACATGGTTCGTTCCCCGTCTCTGCCCCTCGCGCGACGCCTTCAAGGATGTTTACTCAGTGATGAACAACTGGGGTGCAAACCATGGCGCGATCTCCTACGGTCATATCGGTGCCGACCTGATCACGCTCGCTTCGATTCTTCGCATTCCCGTGTGCATGCACAATGTCGAGGACTCCGAGATCTTCCGTCCGTCGGCATGGAACGCCTTCGGTATGGATAAGGAGGGCGCCGACTACCGCGCATGTAAGAACTACGGTCCGATCTACAAATAAAAAGAAACAATCTGTCCATGGCGGCGGGGCGCATAAACCGTACCCCGCCTGCCACACGGACAAAACAATACAAAATATGGCTATAACGCAACAGGATATTGACCGTTTCGTAGGCTACGCACACCGCGTAGGCGATGCCGGTCTGACAATATGTTCAAGTGGCAACCTCTCTGTCCGCCACGGCGATGAGGTGCTTATCTCCGGTACCGGTTCATGGGTGCCAGATCTTACCCCCGACCGCGTTGCCGTGTGCCGTCTCGCCACAGGTGAGGTGCTCAACGGTGTCAAGCCCTCGATGGAGAGCGTGTTCCACATGGGTGTCATGCGCGAGCGTCCGGAAGTCGGCTGCGTGCTCCACTTCCAGTCACCGTATGCTACTATCGTGGCATGTCAGAAAGAGCGTCCCGCCAACTTTAATTTCACCGCGGAGTGCCCGATTCATGTCGGACGCGAGATACCCATGGTTCCCTACTTTCGTCCCGGCTCACCAGAACTCGCTGAGCATGTGGTCGCTGCGATGAAGGATCATGATTCGATCATGCTTCTCAAGCATGGTCAGGTGGTATGTGGTGCCGATTTCAAGCAGGCTTTCGAGCGTGCGATGTTCTTCGAGATGGCATGCCGTATAGCGGTGATCAACGGCAGCAATGTCGATCCGCTCACCGCTGCCGAGATTGCCGATCTTGACACATACATACTCGGTAAGATTACAAAATAAACCTACACAGCAAAACATTCCAGATACACGTATGAGCAAGACATTTCTTGCCGTCGACTTCGGCGGGGGCAGTGGCCGCGTAATGGCGGGCACCCTCCTTGCCGGGGAAGCCGGCGTCACACTCCGCCTCGAGGAGATACACCGTTTCCCCAACGGTCCGGTGCGCATTGGTGATTTTCTTTATTGGGATTTCCCGATGCTCTTCGCACAGATGAAGGAGGGGTTGCGCAAGGCTGCCGCCCGCGGACTTGAGGTGGTGTCGATTGGCATTGACACCTGGGGCGTTGACTTCGGACTCGTCGACGGCACCGGAATGCTTGTAGGCAACCCGGTGTGCTACCGTGATCAGCATGCCGATGCACTTGTCGAAGGGTATCTGCAGCGTGTGGGGCGCGGACGCAATTATGCTATAACAGGTCTGCAGGTGTTGTCTATCAACTCCGTTTTCCGGCTTGCCTATATGCAGGGCATGGCTGATCCGAAGCTCGGTATCGCACGCCATCTGCTGTTCATGCCCGACCTGTTCAGCCACTATCTCTGTGGATCGACCGAATGTGAATATACCATAGCCTCCACTTCCGGACTCCTTGACGCCACCACGCGCGACTGGAGCGATGAGTTGATCGACGAGCTCGGATTGCCGCGCGATATCTTCGGACCGATAGTGATGCCCGGCACCGTGCGCGGCACTCTTCTTCCCGAGGTGGCGCGTGAGACCGGTCTGCCGGCGGATGTCAAGGTCGTAGCTGTAGGCTCGCACGATACAGCCAGCGCTGTCTATGCCACTTCCGGAAGCTATGCCACCGACCGCTCCGCATTCCTGAGCTCCGGCACATGGTCACTGTTCGGTGTCAAGCTCCCCCAGCCGATACTGACCGAAGATGCCCGCCGTGCCGATTTCTCCAACGAAGGATGTGTCGGAGGTATAGAATTTCTTCAGAACATCACCGGATTGTGGATTCTGCAGCGCCTTGTGGAGCAATGGCGCGCGCAAGGTCACACTATCGATTACTCCGCTCTTACGGCAGAGGCAGAGAAAGCCGCCGATACAGCTATACTCGACGTCGATGATCCCTGTTTCCAGCAGCCCGACGATATGGAGGGGACCATACGCTCATATTGCGGGCGGCATGGCATGACTCCCCCCACCACCCACGGCGAATACATGCGATGCATCTGCCGTTCGCTCGCCGAGCGCTACCGCCGCGCTGTCGACGGACTTAATTCGCTGTTGCCGCAACCTCTCGAACGGCTCGACATCATAGGTGGCGGATCTAACAATACACTTCTCAACCGCCTCACCGCAGAAGCCACCGGACTTGAAGTTGCGGCAGGTCCTGCCGAAGCTACGGCAATCGGCAATATACTGCTGCAGGCTGTCACCGCCGGAGTTATCTCATCGCCCGCGGAGGTGACTGAGATTGCCGATTGAACAAAAACAACTTACCTTTACCTGACACCATGAATACCAAAAAAGGCAAAGAGGCTATCGTGAGCCGCCGCTACCTGATCCCTTTCATTCTTCTTACAGCGCTGTTCGCTCTGTGGGGGTTCGCCAATGATATCACCAACCCGATGGTGGCTGCATTCCAGACCGTGATGGAGCTGTCGGCAACCAAGGCTTCTATGGTGCAGTTCGCTTTCTACGGCGGATATGCCACTATGGCTATTCCCGCAGCTCTCTTCATTCGCCGTTTCAGCTATAAGAGCGGCATTCTGCTCGGACTTGCGCTGTATGCCACCGGAGCATTCCTGTTCATCCCTGCGGCTGCATACCAGCAGTTCAGTTTCTTCTGTCTCTCGCTCTACATACTCACGTTCGGGCTCGCTTTCCTGGAGACAACCGCCAATCCGTTCGTACTTTCTCTCGGCAGCAAGTCGACGGCTACACGGCGACTCAATTTCGCACAGGCTTTCAACCCGATGGGTTCGTTGTCCGGCATGGCGGTGGCATCGCTGATCGTTCTGCCTAACCTCATCTCCGATAAGCGCGATGCTGCGGGTCAGATCATATTCCCCACTCTCGATGCCGCGGAAAAAGCGCAGATCCGCCTCCATGACCTTGCCGTGATCCGTGATCCTTACGTGGCTATCGGTCTCGTTGTGCTGGTGATGCTTATTGTGTTCGCGCTCACGAAAATGCCCCGCACGGAGTCGCATTCCGACGGAAACCGCGCAACGTTCAGAGAGACAATGCACCGTCTGTGGCACAACCATGAGTACCGTTACGGTGTGCTGGCTCAGGTATTCTATGTCGCGGCTCAGATAATGGTATGGACGTTCATAATCCAGTATGCCGACAATCTCGGCATCAACAAGGCTACGGCGCAGAACTACAATATCCTCGCTATGGGCATGTTCCTTACATTCCGTTTCGTAGGTACATACCTGATGAAGTATATCGGCGCACCGCGTCTGCTTGGCATCTTCGGAGTTCTTGCGGCGCTATGCACAGTCGGAGCTATTTTCATAGTAGGGTTCGGAGGTCTATGCTGCCTGGTGGCTGTCAGCGCTTTCATGTCGATCATGTTCCCAAGCATCTATGGTATCGCTCTCGAGCGTGTCGATGAGCGCGACACATCTCTTGGAGCGGCGTTTCTCGTGATGGCTATCGTCGGCGGTGCGCTCATGCCCCCGATGCAGGGTTCGATCATCGACTGTCGGGTGCTGTGGGGCATGCCGGCTGTCAACGTCAGTTTCATCCTGCCGCTGATATGCTTCATCGTGGTTGCTGTCTACGGACTCTACACCGCTCGCCTTGACCGCAAGACTGCCTGAATGGAGCGGCTACCGATGTTAAAAAAGATGTAACTTTCGGGTTATGCGTGAGAATAAGCGTAACTTTGCCCCATGCGTCAGATCGTATCTTTTTTAGCAGCTGTAGGGATAGCATTCGTCACAAGTGCGCAGATCAATACCGATCAGGTAATGCAGGTGGGACGCAATGCCCTCTATTTCGAGGACTACATGCTGTCCATACAGTATTTCAACCAGGTTATAGGCGCGAAGCCTTATCTGGCACAGCCATATTTCTACCGTGCGTTGGCGAAGCTCAACCTTGATGATTATCAGGGGGCGGTCGATGATGCCACTATTGCCGTTGAGCGCAATCCGTTCATCATCGATGCCTATGAGTTGCGCGCTGTGGCGCTTCAGAACATGGGGCGCGGCAAGGAGGCTATAGCCGACTATGACCGCGTGCTCGCCACACTCCCGGAGAGCCGCGGCATTCTATTCAACAAGGCGCTCGCGCTCGATGAACTGGAGGAGTACGACGCTGCAGAGCAGACATTCGCCACGCTGTTGAGGTATCATAAGAACTACGATAACGGCTATGTAGGCAGAGCGCGTCTGCGACTGGAGACAGGCGATACCGTCGGTGCGCTTGAAGATGTCGACAAGGCTCTGTCGCTCAACAAAAACTCTGTCAACGCTTACCTCATACGCGCCGATGTGGCTATCAACTCCAAGCGTGATTTCAACCGTGCGCTTGAGGATATGAACGAGGCTATACGCCTACAGCCACGCTATGCGGGTTTCTTCATCAACCGTGCGTTCCTGCGCCATAATCTCGATGATTACTACGGGGCAATGAGCGACTATGATTATGCCATACAGCTCGACCCGATGAACCATGTGGCGTACTACAACCGTGCGTTGCTCCTTGCCGAGGTGCACGATTACGACCGTGCGCTCTCCGATCTCGACCGTGTCCTGCAGCTGCGCGGTGTTGATTACCGTGCGCTCTACAACCGCGCAATCATCCGTAAGGAGAAGCGTGACTACAAGGGCGCTCTGGAGGATGTGAACAGCGTGATCGATGCCTATCCGCAACTTGCCGCAGGTTATTTCCTTCGCTCGGACATAAAGCGCGATATGGGCGATAATACGGCTCGCGCCGATTTCGACCGTTCGATGGCGCTCGCCAAGCAGAATGTGGCGAAGAGCTCCCACGGCAGCGATCTTGCCGCCGCCGGTCAGGCAGGTGATCAGAAACCGTCTGTCGCCGCCAAGGGGAAGAAACGGCGTCAGGCTGCTGAACGCAATCCGTTCGACGACGACATACTTGTCGACGGCGAGGAGCCGCAGGAGGTCGTTGCCGCACGCTTCACATCTCTCCTTACAATCGAAGATAATGCCTCTATCGAGCAGGAGTATAACAACAAGAGCATACGCGGACGTGTGCAGGACCGCAACGTGAGCATAAGCGTCGAGCCGATGTTTACCGTCGCCTATTACAACTCACCCACCGAACTTCGCCCCAATCCGGAATATATACGTGAGATCGACGATATAAACCGTAGCCGTGCGCTGCGTTTCATACTTCAGGTGACCAACAACGCTCCGTCGCTCGACGATCCGGATGTCATAAAGCGCCATTTCGATTCCATTGAGTACTACAATTCATATCTGTCGACCCACACACCCCGTGCGGTGGATTATTTCGGGCGCGGCATGGACTTCATGACCGTGCGCAACTATCCTTCGGCTATAGCTGACTTCACGCGCGCCATAGAGCTTGCTCCCGATTTCACCATGGCATACTTCATGCGCGCCATAGCCCGGGAGTATAACTCATCCGCTCCTGCCGATGATGTGGAGCCGCAGGTAGCGCAGGGGATGCCTTCCCCTTCAGGACGTCCCTCATCTTCCGATGCGCTGCGTATCGCCCGCATGAACGGTGCCGAGGCTATGGCTGACATAGATCAGGTCATAAAGCTGTCGCCGGAAATGCCGATAGCCTACTATAACAAGGGTGTGATGTTCATTGAGCGTCAGGACTACACTTCGGCGCTCACGGCACTCAACAAGGCTATTGAGCTCAATCCGGCATTCGGCGAGGCGTACTATAACCGTGGTTACGTCTACTTCCGTCTCGGCAACCGTGAGCTCGGTTCCGCCGACCTGAGCAAAGCAGGTGAGCTGGGTGTGGTACCCTCATATAACCTGCTCAAGCGCATGACCCGTTGATTGCATGCCCGCGCTTATTCCTGCCCGGGCAGTGCGCGATATATCTCGTTGAAAATAGCGCGGCGCGGATTCAGACGTGAGAATGCCGGGTTGTCGCGCGAGGGATTCACGCGGTTGCTTAGAAACACGAACACGATCTCCTCTTCGGGATCTATCCAAAAGCAGGTGCCGGTAAATCCGGTATGTCCGTAGGTGCGCTCCGAAGCTCCCGTGCCATCCATTGATTTCTGCGACAGTAGCAGATCGAATCCGAGGGCGCGTTTCCCCGAGCGGCTGCGCGAGCCGGTGAATTTCTCAATAGTTTCGGGCGATAGTATGCGTTTTCCTCCGTAGGTGCCTCCGTTGAGCAGCATCTGGGCGTATTTCGCTATGTCGGTGGCGGTAGAGAACAGTCCGGCGTTGCCTTGCACACCCCCGCTGAATGCCGCGATTTCGTCATGCACATATCCCCGCAGCAACTGCCGGCGCAGGAACGGATCGCGCTCCGTCGGGGCTATCTCCGCTGCGGCGAAGCGGCTTGTCGGATTGTACAGCGTGCGCGTAGCGCCGAGAGGGCGGAACAGTTGTGTTTCCACCCATTCCGAATGATCTGATCCGGTGAGGTTTTCCTCCATCTCCATCAGTAGGCAGAAGTTGAGGCAGCTGTAACGGTAGTTGTTGTTGGCACGCAGCGGCACGTCATATATGCGTTGCATCACTGTGTCGCGTATGGATCGTGCGCCGTATACACCGTCGGCGATCTCTACCGGAAATCCCTCCGAACGCTCCTGGCGCACCATATCGCGGCGCAGACGTGCGTTGGCGTTCCCGTAGACGCCGCGGGCTATCTTTATGCTGTAAGGCGCGCGTGCGCGTCCTGATGTGAGCGCTCCGGTATAGCTCTCAGGATCCATCATTATCTTGTTGATCGGTATGATGGCGGGCATTCCTGACTCATGGTATAGGAAGTCGCTTACTTTCAATGCTCTTTTTTCGGGCGTATCAAGCCCCGGTACGTATTTCGACAGTGGTGCACCGAGCTCGAACATCCCTTCGTCGTATGCTTTCATGACTCCGCCGAGAGTGGCTGTCGCTTTCGTCATGGAGGCGATGTCGTAGAGAGTATTTTCTGTCACCGGCGTAGTGCTGCCGGAGGCGATATTGCCGTATGCTTTTGAATGCACGACCTCCCCCTTCCGTGCCACCACGACCTGGCACCCCGGAAAGGCTTTGGCGGCGATAGCCTCCTTTACAATCGAGTCGATGCGCGCGGTGAGCTTCGGCGACATACCCTGTGCTCCGGGAGTGGAGTATCCGAGCCGTATGCGGGGAAGTATTACCCCGGTTCCCTCATCGGCTACCGCGGGGATATTGACCGGAAAACGTCCGGTCACGTCTATGCCTCCGAACAATGCCTCGGCGGCGGCGCGGCGGAGTGCGGGCGTATCGTCGTAGGCGGCAACAAGTGTAGGCTGTTCGCGCAGACCCGTGCCGAAGCGTGCCATACGGTAGGGGTTTACGAAGAATACACCTGCCATGCGCGGCAGCGAGGCGAGTTTGGCGTATGCGGTGCGTGCCCATTGAGCGTCGGTGAATACTCCAACGATCACTGCATCAGCTTTGCGCAGCGCTTCCATTGTCGCAGCAGGAACGGTAGCGGTGGTGATGGCGAACCGCTCGATGTCGGCATAATGCGCGCATGTGTTTGAGAATAGGTTTGATGCCTCGGCGCCGATGCTTACCACCGCGATCTTGCTGCCGACGGTCGGCTCTATAGGGAGCATGCGGTCGTTGTTGCGCACCACGGTTATCGAAGCCCGTGCAAGCCGCTCGGCAACAGACTCAGCCTCCGGGGCGTTGACCGCAGATTTGGCACGCGATACCGCTACTGCATCCGAAGGGCGGTTGAGCCCCAGCCGGTATTTGTAGGCGAGTATGCGGCGGCAGCTGTTGTCGATGCGTTCCTGCGTGAGTGTTCCGTCAGCTATAGCCTGACGGACGGCTGCGATATCGGAGGCGGGCGATGCCGGCTGAAGCAGTACGTCGGCTCCTGCGAGCAGTGCCGCCACGCAGTTGTTCTGTCCCGGTTTCGCCACAGCTCCTTTCATAGCCAGTGCATCGGTGAATATCAGTCCTCCGAAGCGCATAGAGTTCTGCAGCAGGTCGGTTGTTATTGCATGTGAGAGAGATGCCGGTGTCCCTGTCGGGTCGAGCGACGGCACGCGCAGGTGTCCGGTCATTATGCCCGATAGCCCGGCGTCGGCATAGCGCTGGAACGGCAGCAGGTCGGTTGTGCGCATCTGTTCTGCCGTGTGATCGACGGTCGGAAGTGTCTTGTGCGAGTCGGTAGAGGTGTCGCCATGTCCGGGAAAATGTTTGGCTACCGACATGACGCCGCCATCCTCAAGCCCGCGCGAGTAGGCGGTTCCGAGAAGTGCCACACGCTCCGGATTCTCACCGAAAGATCGGTAGCCGATCACCGGGTTCGCCGGGTTGGAGTTGACATCAAGCACCGGGGCGAAGCAGACGTTTATGCCCACAGCCCGGCATTCGCGTGCCACCTCCTTGCCATATTCATACAGCGCTTCCGGATCCGACACTGCGCCGAGTCCCATGTTGTACGGAAAGCGGGGAGCGTCGCTCACACGCATCGCGAGTCCCCATTCGCCGTCGAGAGTTACCAGTAGGGGTATTTTCGCAGCCTTCTGTGCACCGGCGATCAGCGAGGCGTAGCCGGCGGTCGTGCCTTTGCCAAGCAGGAAGCCGCCCACATGGTTGTCGGCTACCTGACGGCGAAGCGCAGCATGCCCAGCGGCATTGTCGGTTATGTCGAGACGAGGCACGAACAGCTGGGCTACACGTTCTGCTGGAGTCATGGTCGACATTACAGAATCTGCCCATAGTTCGGCAGCTGTCGATTCAGGCAGTTGCGGTGCAATGGTGGGGAGTGCAGGGGCGGTAAGACCTGCGGCAGCGATCGCGATCGCTGTTGCGGCTGCGCGTATTGTTGCGGGTGATATGTTCATTTGTTTATGGTCATGCGTTGTTCCGCCTTGGCGGTCGCTTTCTTGCCTGCTGCGTTGTCGCGGCGAAGGCGGTTTATTACATCAATGTAGAGTATGTTCTCGCTTCTGGCTATCTCTTTGCCGTTTTTCAGCGATGCCATATAGTCACCTCCGTTGGCGAGATAATCTATTGTCGCCACGGTGTATGTGCGCTCCGGCTCGATAGGTTTGCCGCCGATTGTGATGTCTGTGGCGCGTTTTGTGTCGGGGTCTATGCCGGAACGTGCGCCGGCGCTGATGCCGTCGCCGCCGCGCGATGCCATGACATTGAATGCCTCTGCGAGATCAGCGCCGCTGAGCTCGATCACCACGATGCGGTTGTCAAAAGGCATCATCTGCATGATCGTTCCCTGTGTCACATTGCCGGCGGGGAGGTCGCAGCGTATGCCGCCGCGGTTCATGAGTGCTATGTCGATTTTCTTGCCCGCGAGCCGTGCACCTTCGTCGCCCACGATATCGCTTATGTAGTTGACAAGGCTCCAGTCGCTTTTCTTGAGCGCGCGTGGCGCCTTGGCGATGTTGAGGGTCAGTATGGAGTCGACCGATGCGCGGTAGGGGTCGAGTATCGCCGCTACTTCATGATCAATGCGGTCGTCAAGGCGTCCGTCGACGGATATCAGCCGGTATGACGGACGCATCGATGTGAGGTCGATGTCGATCTCGCCGAGCTGTGCGCCGAGCGCGCCGGTCTGTGCTATCAGTATGGTGTCGCCGAGTGCATTGGTGACGCGCGACGGGGGAGTGGTCGGATCCGCCGGATCCACGCGTGTGTGGGTGTGACCGCCGATGATTATGTCGATATCCTCCGATGCCGCAGCGAGGTCTCGGTCGGTGGTGCCGTGGGCGTTGGCATAGCCTATGTGCGTCACGGCTACTACGAGGTCGCAGCGCAGATTGTTGCGCAGATGCCATGCCGTTGCGTTCGCCGCCTTTACGGGATCAAGGAAGCGGAGACCTCTCACATTGTCGGCTGAGATCATCCCCTCAGGGTCGAGGTTGATGGCGAGAAACCCGATCCGTTTGCCGTCGATCTCACGCACGGTGTACGGACGCACGATGGTGTCGAGCGGGGTGTCGCGCACGTCGTAATTTGTCGACAGGCACTCGGCATTTAGCTGGCTCCATTCGCGTGCGAGCACATCCATGCCATTGTCAAATTCATGGTTGCCGAGGATCTGTATGTCGTAGCCGAGCGCGTTCATCAGTTTGCGCTCCACCTCGCCTAAGAATAGCGAGTAGTAAAGTGTACCCTGCACGGCATCGCCCGCGTCTACGAGCATCACATTGCGACGCTCCGCGCGCACGCTGTCGATCAATACTTTCCTGCGCAATATGCCTCCGCGGTCTTTCTCGTCGGGATCTATGCGTGAATGTGTGTCGTTGGTGTGCAGTATCACCAGGTGATTGTCTGTTTCCGGCTTCTCTGCATTCGCTGTCTGTGCGGCTATGGCGAGCAACGTTGCCGCAGCTACTGACGTTATGGTTGTTTTTATCGTTTTCATGATGCGAAGTTACGAAATTTCGCGCGCTTGCCGAACGCGATTCACCCCTTTTTGCCCCGAATCTGTAGTGAAAAAAGATATTGAAGTTAAAAAAGTGGCTGAAAAATTTGGCGCGTATCGCAGAAAGGCGTAACTTTGCACCCGAAAACGCGGCGGGATAGCTCAGTCGGTTAGAGCGTCGGATTCATAACCCGGAGGTCTCGAGTTCAATTCTCGATCCCGCTACTCAAAGCACAGTGCGCAGTCATCGATCCATTCGGTGACTGCTTTTTTTATACCCCCCTGAATGGATTCCGTGTTGCCTGTTTGTTCCCGCACTGTTGTAGCTTGCTAATATGCAGATGTGTCAGTATACCGTACGATCAACCTGAAAAACCTACAGGATTTCTGATAAAAATATCATGCATGTAATCAGTACATTACTGTAAAAATGCAATCTTTCCTCAAAAATAATCCCTGAAAAATTTGGTGGGAATGAAAAAGTGTCGTAACTTTGCATCGTCAAAGCAAACGCAATGACACGCTAACGGTGATTTAGTGTAGTGGCCTAGCACGCCACCCTCTCACGGTGGAGACCCGGGTTCGATTCCCGGATTCACTACAAAGGCTGTCCAATCAGGACAGCCTTTTGTTTTATACCTACCCATAGATTGCGCGCCCGTAGCATCGCTGCTCGTGTGTGGCTGATGCTCGTAGGGCGGCGGTTGCGGGGGCGGAGGGATGGCGCGAGCGCAGCGCAGCCTGCCTCCGTTCATCCTGTTGGCATAAGCATATCTGAGATCCCTCCCTGCGGATTGCTCCCACCCTGAGTACGGGGCGGAGACATATTTTCAGCCCTAAAGCTGAAAATTGTCTCCGTGCATTACCCATATAGTATATTAGCTTTATTTGCCCTATTTCCCCTATTGTACCTCCGACAAAAAAGACGGTGGCTATGCCATTGCTGGCGCAGCCACCGTCATATTTATGTAGAGTCGGTTTATATGGCTTCTCAGAGTGCCACCTTGAAGGTAGATTCGCCTACGCGCACGATATAGATGCCGCGTGTCAGACCGCTTATGCGGTGTTCGCGGGTAGAGCGCACGCGTGCGCCAGTGATCGCATAAACCTCCACGGGCATTGCGTCGGGAGCGTTGACAATAATCTCACCACCTTCGGCGGTTACAGTAACGGTATCAGCACCCTCAGCGCCGATGTTTCCGATTCCGGTCGTATCATCGTCGCCATTATCATCGCCATTGTCATCACCCTCGCCAGGCTTGTCGTTGTTGCCTGGTTTATCGATGCTCAGTGTGGTTATGATCTCAAGCACGGTCTTTCTGCCGGAGGCTACGGTGGTGAAGCGGTTGCCCTGCAGCTGCGCGGTCACATCCTCGCCGCCGTAGTTCACACGCTCGATCTTGTTGCCGTCGCCTATGGCGTTGATGGTGAATGTCACGGTCGAGCCCTCCTGCACGTATGCAGCCTCGCCGCCGGCTATTGCCACGCCGGCTGCCGTAGCCTGCGCCTCGCGGCTCACGCTCTGTGTTGCTGCCTCGGCGGGATCGTTGTTCTCGGTATCGTCGGCTGAAGTCTCCTCCACGTTCATCACGATCTCGACATCTTCGGGCGCCTGCACGTCGATCGACGGCTTGAGCGATGCGAACGCACCCCAGTACTGGGCGCTGAGATACTTCACGATGCTTTCCGTAGGCACGATCAGCGAGCAATACTCCACATCGGCGTCGAGGAACGGATTAGCCTGCTCACCCTGTGTGATGTTACCGTTGCTGCTGATTGCCGGAGGTTCTGTGCCGGCAACTTTGATATATTTCAGGTTGTCCCATCCGGCAAACGCGCGGTAGCCGATCTCTGTCACGGATGCGGGAATCTCTATCCCCTCGGCTATTGACGACTGCGATCCATAATTGCTGTAGGCGGTGAAAGCCTCGTAGCCGATAGATTTGAGAGTACCCGGGAGAATCAGTTCGCGGAGCTGACCGCAGCTACCATGGAATGCCTGCCATCCGATAGCCTCCAGTGCCGGTGGGAGAACGAGGTCGTACAGACCCTTTGCATATAGCATCACCTGATTCGGCAGTTCGGTCACCGCCGTGCACGCGCTCATGTCGAGCGAACGGATGTTGAGGTTCTCAAAAACAGGGAACCAGTAACCATTGTCGCTATTCTGCACGAAGCTTTCGAACTGTTCGCCGAGTGTTATGTCATACACCATGCGCGACTGCGGCAGGGCGCGAGCGCCAAGTTTCGTCAGCCGTGAGAAGTCGATGGTGAACTGGTCGAGAGCCGTACATCCGTCGAATGCCTGCACGCCGAGCTCCTCAAGTCCTGCGGGGCATGTGAAGCGCATAAGCGTCTTCTTGCCGGCGAATGCGCTGGCGGGGATTACCTTAGCGTCGGTATCGGATAGATCTGCTTCCACGAGGCGCGTGAGGTTCGATCCTATGATCTTTATATCTGATTCGTTGAGGGTGCCATGCACGGTGAGGTTGGTCACCAAAGCAGGGGAGCCGCCATACTCCTCTATGAAGCGTTCGATGAACGTTCCGGGCTCCGTAAGGGTGATGTCGGCTACAAACTCGCCGTCGCTCACGATATTATAGTTTTTCCATCCCGCTGCGGCGGTGTATGCGGCACGTGAGCCAATCGGTACGAGCACTGCCACATCACCGGTGCCAAATGCAGCCCCGGTCATGGTGGGAGGCACGGTGCCCTCCATGATAACCGGTGAGAATGAGCCCACATAGTTGTCGATACTTTTCAGTCCGGAAGGGAGTGTAAGGGTGGTAAATCCGACGCCGTCGAGTGCCCTCTCTCCTATGTTTTCCACGTTTGTCAGATCGAGTGCTGTCAGGGCGGAGCACCCTGAGAACGCATAGCTATTAATTGTCTTAAGAGTGGTGGGGAGATTGATTGCTACAAGTGCAGGGCTATAGCTGAACGCGCCTGAATTCAGCTCTGTCAACCCCTCGGGCAGTCTGACTGATTTAAGCTGCGGGCAGTTGCTGAAATTTAAGGAACCTATTTCTTCCACCTCTTTCGGGAAGATTACCTGCGTCAGGCTTTTGCTTTCGTTGAAATTGATCTCGCCTATTTTCTTTACGCTTTCAGGGAATATCAGCGTCTGCAGTGCGGGGCTAGTGAAAGCGTATGTTCCGATGGTCTCTATGCCCTCCTTCATCCAGATGTCGGTTATGCCGGCGCAGCTTTGGAAAGCGTAGTCACCGATGCTTTTTACTGAGCCGGGGATAACCACCTCTGTTAGTGATTTGCAGTTGGCAAATGCGTAGTTCCCTATGCTGGTGACGCTTTCGGGTATAGTGATTTCTTTCAGAGCCGAGCAGCCATCGAACGCCTGATAGTCAATAGTTGTGACTCCATCAGGGATATTTACTGATTCAAGCGCTGAGCACTGTGCGAACATGTTACTCGGTATGATCTTCATTCCCGAAGTTGGGAGGGTTACTGATTTCAGTGCTGTACATCCCTGGAAGTGATTGGTGCCGAATGATTCAACGTTTGATGGGAAAACCACCTTCTCAAGCATCAGAGGCTTCCCCATGTCGGTGTTGTATCCAGCGGTTATGATCTCGT
Organism: uncultured Muribaculaceae bacterium; assembly: GCA_910587425.1. Classification (GTDB taxonomy): domain Bacteria; phylum Bacteroidota; class Bacteroidia; order Bacteroidales; family Muribaculaceae; genus Paramuribaculum. The sequence continues at coordinate 5,280 of CAJUKU010000001.1, read as the reverse complement.
TTCCTATGCTCTTGACGCTTTCGGGTATGATGATTTCCTTGAATAGATTACATCCCATGAAGGCATAATCACCGATGCTCTCCACTCCTTCAGGTATAGTGATTCCGGTCAGCGAGGTACATCCGTAGAAAGCATAACCACCTATATTCTTCACTCCATCCGGTATGGTTATTTCTGTAAGCGCTGCACAGCTATGGAAAGCGTTGCCGGGAATGTCAGTGACGCATGGAGGTATATTGATGGATTGCAATTTTTTGCAATTTGAGAAGTCTAGGGATCCCATGGATGTTATTCCGTCAGGGAATGTGATGGATTGCAGGCTCTCGCATCCGGAAAATACGTTGTTTCCTATGGTCTTTACGCTTTCAGGAATGTTGATTTCCGCAAGTGACGTGCAATTGCAGAAAAGTTGGTCATTTATCTTTGTTAATCCCTCTGGAAGGATGACTTTTTCAATTGATGAACATCCTCCAAAAGCCCCGTCTTCGATTGTCTTCACAGAGTTTGGTATGCTCAAGGAACCTTTTAAGCTTTCGCAAAAGTAAAATGCATGCGAGCCTATGCTCAGAAGCGTTGACGGCAGGCTTACGCTTTGCAATGCTTTGCAATAGTTGAAAGCACTTGATCGTAATTCGGTCATACCCTCCGGCAGTGCAATATTCCCTTTAAGCTTGAAGCATTCACTGAATGCGTATTCTCTTATATCTATTGCAGTCGAGGGGATTGACAGGGTGCCATCCATCGATCGGCATTGGTAGAATGCGTAGGAGCCGATTTGAGTTACGCCTTCAGGGATGGTTAAATTGCCGGTAAGGTTTTTGCAGAGTCCAAACGTCCAATCCTCTATCTTTGTTAGGTTCTCCGGGAGTGTCAGGGTGCCGTCGAATCCTTCGCATTGGTAAAAAGCATAGGATCCAATGGTAGTGACGGAGTTCGGTATGGTAATTGAGCCGGTCAATCCGGAGCAGTTGTAGAAAGCGTTACCGCCGATTGCCTTTATTCCGTCGGGTATTGTCAGGGTGCCATTTAGTGATTTTAGATCCTGAAATGCTCCATATCCGATTTCTGTCACCTTGTAGGTTTCGCCATCGTAGGTGGCGGTGGCGGGGATGTTGAGGTCGCCGGTGGTGAGGGTCGTGCCGGTTACCATGCATTCCCCTTCGCCGCTTACGGAGAAGTTGAAGTCGCCGTCGGTAAACGACTGTGCCGTCGCTGTTAGTGTCAGTGCTATAGCCGACAACAGGGCGTAGAGTTTTTTCATAGGCTCTGAGGGTTAATGGTGTTATGCCGCGTGGTCCTCTGCCGGGCGAAAAAACTATTACTATATTAGCACTAAAAAACGTGAGAACCTTACTCTTTGCCCGTCCCACATCCTGAGGCTCTGGTAATGCCCATCTCGGTAGGACGAGCAACGCAGAGGCCTCACGTGGAATATGATATCTGCACGCCATCCGGCAAGGCGCTGCTGCGCCCGTCGGCTGGCGGGTATCTCATATCCATAAGGCATCTACCGTTGCTTCATCCCTGACCGAGATTGAAATTTACCAGATTTCAGGATGTCAGGAATCAAGCGCCAAGTAAACGCTTTTTATTATGTCTGTGCCATGTAGCCATGCGGCTGCAAGGCATGTCTGTGCATCACCCACCCCGCGTTGACCCGTCGTGACCGGGCCTCTGCGTAGCGGTCATGCACGCGCAAAATTAATATATCTCAAAGATTTTTGCAAAATTTCACTGATCTTTCGTTGGCTTTTGTCGCGTATGTTCCGATATGAAAACAGCGATGCCGGAAACTTCGCAGCTTCCGGCACCAGTGTGACTCCTACAGGATTCAAACCTGTAACCTTCTGATCCGTAGTCAGATGCTCTATTCAGTTGAGCTAAGGAGCCTTGTCGAAAACCCGCCTGCGCGGGAGCGGACCTCTGCCGCTTTTGCGACTGCAAAGTTACACACAATTTTCATCCCGTGCAAACTTTCCCCCGATTTTTTCACAAAAATATTTCAGTGCATTTATAAAAGGTGGCTTTTTTGCCGTTATTTTTGCTATGTCTATTCATGGACAATAGCCGGAATTAGGGGGCGGAATCTATAATCTGAAGATAAGATCAGAACGCTGGTTGTAGAGCGGAGGCTTGTAGGGGCAGTTTGTGAGGCGGAGACTTGTGGGGGCGGAGGTATGGCGCGAGCGCAGCGCAGCCTACCTCCGTTTGTTTACATAAACATTATGCAGTAGTGCAGATTCGCCCCATCCATTCTCTGCATCCCCAGGGCAGAGATCTCCATTCTCCCCGCTGACCAACCGTAGACCCAAACAAAGACAAAGAGGAAAATCCTTGCGGAAAATCCTCTTTGGTCAACTCGTGCGCATTTCTGCCTGATTATCGAACCTTTGCCGAGGACTTCGCGAAGTTGGTTGATTTTATTGAGTGGTGCAAGAATTAAGATATCTAATGATATGATACTCTGACTAACATCTTTCAGTAGTCTACCTCTGCCTACCGCTCACCTTATATTATTATAGGATGGGCGGTTGGTGTATCTGTAACCCACGACTCGGACACCTGTCGGATAGTAAGCTCGGGAGGAACATCGGAATGCCGTCCGTTCCAAAAATTTCCTGCGCACTGCCTACTTTAGCTTACCAAACTTGATAATCTTTTCAAACTCCACTATATTTATAGATATAATATTTTTAATTTTAATGCTTATGAACAACACAAACAAGAGGCAGTACAGACAGCTGTCAGATGAAACAAAGGCTAAGATCAGCCAGTCAATGAGGAATAAATCCAAAACCCCGACCCATAGGGAGAATATCAGCAATGGACTGAAAGACTACTGGACAACCGTACCCAATAAACTGACAAATGACAAGGCAGGAGCGTGACCCCTGCCTCACTACTTGTCAAGGTGACAAAACTTGCAATACTGCAAGCTAAATAAAAGTTTAATATTAATGAGAACGTGAATAATTTTGATAAAATGAAACTGATTACTTCAATAGACAATATAGCCGACATCGACTACACAAAATTTATAGCCACAATGAGATATGATGAGGTTATATTATATAAATATCAGCAGAAGCAGCCATATTCGTTAACTATTCAGATAGATTACAACCATGATGAACTTGCTGTTGAATTCTCTGGAAAAGTTTTGATGGAAAACTACTGCAAGCTGATAAACAGCACAACGATTGGAACCTGCATTGACAACATAAACAAGCTGAACATATGCAAACTGAACAAGGAGGCAGTCATCGGCAATTCGACAGTCGTGAAATGCGATGTAACAAAAGATGTAAAGGCAGATATTGATTCGGTTAGCTCAATGATACGGCAGAATATCGCCAATTACTCAAAATGGAACACTAAGCCATACTATAAAGGTCTTGTTATAGAAAATGTAGTTTCAACTCCACGTTATAAGAAACGTTTGGCTATCTATGACAAAAGTAAGGAGCTGGCAAGAGGAAATTCAGAAAAATTCGTCAGAAGTCTATCTAACGCACAATATGTGTCAGACTATTTCAAGGACAAGGTAAGATTTGAGTTGAACCTTAACACTATGTATCAAATCAGACAGTTTCTTAATATTCCAGATAATAGGCTTCAATCTGTCCTGAATTCTCAGGCTAACCCGATATTGACAGTGGTTGATGAGGCTGTCAAGTACACCCATCATCGCAAAATGCCGATGAAACTGCGTGATTATGAACGTGAGCTGTTGATAAAGGAATGTGGGTATGATTTGGCTAAGGTAGAAGCAAAAGTCAGAGCATTATTCAGTAGAAACACATCCATACAACGCATAATGACTCCTTATAGAGAACTTCTGAAACAAATCAATCCGAGCAACGACACATCGCTTGATATTCGTGAGCTTGTCGCATAAGATGTATTCTAAAGAAAGTGTATTCATTTAATTCTATAAAACGGACAAAAAGAATATAGCGATTGTATTCATTTTATTCTTTGAATTATTTGAATATATCATGAAAAAGTAGTATATTTGTAGTGTAATTGAAGGACTTAAACAATGAATATGATGAATGCAGTGATTTATGCAAGAGTATCGTCTACGAACGACCGACAGTCAACAGACCGTCAAGTTTCGGACTTGAACGCCTATGCCGACAAAAACGACATGGTGGTCGTAAAGACGTTTGAAGAACATATCAGTGGAGCGAAGCGGAATGAGGAACGTCCAGTGTTGTGTGAGTGCTTGAAGTATTGCATTGACAACAATGTTGACATTCTTCTTATAAGCGAGTTAAGCCGACTCGGTAGAAATGTGGATGAGGTGCTTGCCAATGTGAAGCTGTGTAAAGACAATCACCTCAACATATTCTTTCAGAAAGAGAATCTTTCAATCTTTCAAGCCGATGGCACTAAAAATCCTTTCCTCAACATCTTCATATCTGTTTTAGGAACGTGCGCGGAAATGGAAAGAGAGAACATAAAATTTCGTCTGAACAGCGGCAGAGCCAAGTACATTGCAGATGGTGGAAAGTTAGGACGAAAAGAAGGTTACCGCAAGACGTTGGAACAAAAAGCTGAAGAGTATAAGAATGTCATTAAAGAACTAAAAAAAGGTACAAGTATCAGACGAACTGCAAAATTATGTGATGTCTCAATCTCAACAGTTCAAAGGATAAAGAAAGATTTTATCAATAAAAAGTAAAAAAGGTTGCTTGCCGTTGATCCGGCAAACAACCCTTTTTACTTATTTTTACTTAGGTTAGAGATTAGTCATACATCTTACCCTCATCCATGTGTCCTTTTATGGGCATTGTTAATGTGCCGTTGATTGTCGTGGCATAGTTGTCTTGGTCGCATACAAATTTTGCATCGTTGAAAGAAAGTGTCACAAGATTAGCACCTTCATTGATGCTTACGACTTTCACACTTCCCGAAGTAAACCCATAGACCAAGTCTCCACATGGGTAGTCTGCATCTCGATTGTCAAATGATACCGCAATATCGCTATCGTTTGCAGAATACACATAACCGTTGGATAATGAATCCCAATTATAAAGATTTATTTCCATCTTGGCATCAGTGAAGTTATTGATTTGGCACCAAAACATAGGACGGTCATCATACCTTTTCATGAGTTGCGAGTAGAAACCATCAATTTCGTATTTAACTCCGTTGATAGTTAAGGTACTCAATCCGCTATCGGAATCGTTTGGTTCATCATCATCTCCGCACGAAGTCAGAGTGGAGAGACCGGAGCATGCTGGGACAGCATGGGAGGCATAAAACAGTGCCGAA